>CAVQIK010000011.1:0-263181 GCA_963712535.1 uncultured delta proteobacterium
TGGGTATCGTTGAGCTGAATGGCGACCTTCTCGGGAAGCGCGCTCCAGTCGGCATTGGTCTTCCGGAAGCGGCGCACGAGATCGGCCAGAGAGCAGGCGATGAGAAAGTACTCCTGCACAAAGCGCAGTCCTTGACCCATGCTCGTGTGGTCGTCGGGATACAATACCCGGGTGAGCGATTCGGCCCCGAGCGTCTCCGCCAGGGCGCCGACGAAATCGCCGCCGCTGAATTCCTGAAAGTTGAAGAAATCATGGGCCTCCGCCGCCCACAAGCGCAGCGTATTGATGGTCCTGCCGCCGTAGCCCACCACGGGACGATCGAAGGGGACGCCGATCAGGCTGGCCGGCCGGCCGACCACCGGGCGCAATACCCCTGCGGCGAGCTCGATTGAGCAGTTGAGCTTTACTTCGACGGTCTCGTCCTGGCGCTTCACTTCCCATGGGTCTGGGCGCCGGAGCCAGTTGTCCGCGAGTTCACGCTGCCAGCCGTCTTTTATGGTCTGCTTGAAGATCCCGTACTCATAGCGCAGGCCATACCCCATGGCCGGGATTTGCATCGTGGCCATCGAGTCGAGAAAGCAAGCGGCCAGACGCCCCAACCCCCCGTTGCCGAGACCCGCGTCGGGTTCCTGCTCCAGGAGTTCGTACCAATCGAGCTTCTCTCGCTTGACCGCCTCGTTCACGCCCGGGTCGAGCAGAAGGTTGGTAATGTTGTTGGCCAACGATCGGCCCATGAGAAACTCCATCGAGAGATAATAGACGCGCTTGCAATTCCGGCGTTGATAGGTCTCCTCCGTACGCAGCCATCGCTGCGAGAGGACGTCGCGCACGGAGCGGGCTGCGGCCTCGAAACGCTCGCGAGCGCCGACGGCCGTCAGTTCCCTGACGTTGTCGAAGAGGAGGTGCCGTTCGTACAGGGCATCGGGCGTTCCGGTGAACCGGACGGGGCCGCAACCGTACTGCTCAATGATCTTGGTCAGATCCGCCGATCCTTTAGGGCTGGCAAGTGCGGGCTTCTCCTGCGTGGGCGTCTTCATTCCTTCCTCCTTTCTCCGGCCGGGTTGCGCTTCTAAAACGGCCACTTCCAATCCGTGAGGTCGGGCCTCTTTTTCTCCCAATCTCAGTTCTTCTTTCGCCCTCGACTTCTTTGGCCCGATTTCGAGTCAAGGACCGGGGTACGAAGCGATTATACGCTTAAGATCCGCTACGGCGAGATAGTAACCCAGAAGAGCCTGCAGTTCTTGATACTCAGCGTTCTTCACCGAAGCAACCGCGGTGGCGTATTGAGCCTCGGTTGCGGTGCCGGCCCTCAGCGCATTGCCACTGAGGCGCAAGTTCTCCTTTTGCAGGACCAGGGCTTCGCGGGCGACATCGATCAGGCGCTTGGTCTGCTCCAGCTTCCGGTATGCCTTGTCAACTTCCACCTCGATCCGTTTTTTTATGCGGTCAAGGTTCTCGTTCGCCTGGGTGAGTTGTTCCTTGCGTTGAGCTACAACATGCCCCCGTTTACCCCATTCGAAGATATCCCAGGTCATCTTCACACCGAAGGTACCGATATTGTGCGTGAGAAAGGGGACGCCGTCCTGATAGGTATGGCGGGCGAACATGCTTATATCAGGGATATAGTCAAGTTTTGCAGCCTCTACACCGCTTTGGGCCTTATTTACGCTTTCCCGTGCGGCTTTTATTTCCGGGTTCCTTTCAAGGGCCTCCTGCACGTATGTTTCACGGGTATTTGCGGTAGGTTCCGGCGGGGGGGGATCGACAGGGTCTATATCCGTATCGAGGGGCAAGCCCAGAAGGTCATTCAGTTCCGAGTTGAGATCGGCGATCTGAATCTCCGCGGAAAGCAGGGAGTGTTTGTTCTGGAGGAGCGCCGCGTTGCTGCTGATCGCGGCGACCTCGAGCTGATTTCCCGCAGCCACAGCGTCTTTGGCTTCCCGGAGGGATTGTTCACCGGCGGCAACGGCGGCAGAAGCGGCGTCCTTCTGTTTCCGGGCGATGACCAGGCTATAGAAGAGCCTATGGGTGTCATAGACAACATCCGTCTTCGTCTTACCCAAGTCGGCCGCTGCAATCTGCTGCTCTGCAAGGGCCATTTTGTCCGCCTGGTATATCTTCGGCAATTGGGTCAGAGGCTGCTCGAGAGTGGTATGGGTAACGAATGCGGAATCGGAGCCCTGATTGATCGAAACATCCTGAGTGGGGAAACCGCCGTTACCAGGTACTGTCCCCAGGCTGCCGGCGGGAATGGTAACGTTTTGATTCTTGGTAATATCGAAGGCGTTCGACTCGTTCTTTAGATGGGGGAAGTAGTCCGACCGGACACTCTTCCTTTTCTCGCGGCTTTCCCGGACCTTTGCGCTGCCGATTTTAACGGATGAGTTTTGCGCCACTGCAAGGGTAACCGCTTCATCGAGGGTCAATGTGCGTGTTTCGGCGAGGGCTTGCCCCGATCCGAGGAGGAACGCCACGGCAAGAATGAGCAGCGGCCGCGGGAGCCTTCTTGAACCGCGATCTTACGACAACATAGAGCACCGGTACGACGAGGAGCGTGAAGAACATGGAGAAGATGAGTCCCACGGCAATGACCGAGGCAAGGGGACTCCAAAGCGCCGATCGAGAAAGAATCATTGGAGTCACCCCTACCGCTGCAGCCATGGTCGTCAGAAATATGGGCCGCAGACGACGCTGCCCGGCCTCTGTAGCTGCTTCCTCGAGGGAGTGCCCCTCGGCAATCTTCTCTTTAATATAATCGATGAGGATGATTGCATTTCGCACCACGATACCGCATACGCTGATCAGGCCGATAAATGCCATGAAACCGAAGGGGTTACGGGTAACAAGCAATCCGACCGCTGCACCGAAAAGGGCCAACGGTATCGATGACATGACGACGAGGGGCTCCGACACGTTCCGGAACTGGATGAGAAGCACGAGAAAGATAGCGACAAGGCTGATGCCAAGGGCGCCGAGCAGCTGAGGCATATTGTCATCCTGATTGAATTTTTCTCCTCCGTAGTAGATGCGGTACCCGGGAGGCAGCTTGAGCGCCGTAATCTTGGGGGTAACGGCGTTAAGCAGGGCAGAAGCGTAAAACCCCTTCTTGACGAAACTGCGCAGCGTAAGCGTCCTGACGCCGTTCCGGCGCACGATGCGGCTGGTCTGCCACTCAGGTTGGATAGAGGCAATCGATCGTAATGGCACCCTTGCATGGGTGAGCTGGGATTCCATGTACGCATCACGGACATCGTCAAAGGAAGAGCGCTCGTTCTTATCGAGCCGAAGGAGCAGGGTAACCGCTCGATCGCCTTCCCAGAAAGTCCCGACCGGCTTGCCCGTCAAAGCCGCCTGATAGGACCTGAGAGACCGCGGCATGGGTCAGGCCGAGACGATTGGCCAATTCATTATTCAGATCCACGTCAACCATGTAGGAGTCGTTAAAATAGTCACGATGCACATACCGGGAAAAAGGCACTGCCCGAACGATATTTTCCACTTCCGTTCCGATCTGTTTCAACGTGGCAATGTCGTCGCCCGAAATCCGAATTTCTATGGGGGCCTCCTCTACCGACCCCTGCTTCAATTCCTTTACGATAACCATGGCTTCGGGAACGACGGCGGCCAACTTCACCCGCAGGTCGTCCACAAAGACAGGCGTCTCTTTGACTGCTCGGGTGTTGACAATGAACTGGCCGTAGGCGCCATCGGGCTGTTGGGGGTTGACATTGTAGTAGAACCTCGGGAAGCTCTGCCCGACAGAGGTCGCGTAATGGACCACTTCAGGACGAGCGGCCAGATACTTTTCGATCCGGCCCATGGCGGCATCCGTTGCCTCGATGCGCGTACCCTGGCGCATCCAGACATCAATCACAAACTGGTTGCGTTCGGCAGAAGGGAAGAATTGCTGCGGTACCATTTTGAAAAGAAAAGCGCCGGCACAGATGGCTCCGAGTCCGACGGCCATGGCCAGCCCTTTTCTTCGCATAAAGAGGACGATCGCCTTTCCGTATACGTTCTGCAGGCTGTCGAGGGGATTGAACGATTTCTTCTTGGCCGGGCCTTCGTCGTCGTGGAGTCCCTTCTTGATGAAAGATCTGCAAAGAAAAGGCGTGAGCATGCAGGCTACAATAAAGGAGACGCTAAGAGCGATGGTCACGGTGAGCGGCAGGGCGATGATGAACTCACCGGCGGTACCCGTGAGGATGACCAGAGGCAAAAACGAACAGATGATGGTCACCGTCGCCGTAAGAACCGGGACAAAAACTTCCGTCGCCGAGCGCCACGCCGCCTCCGCTATCGGCACCTTATGATCGAGGAGTTCCACATAGTTGTCGGCGATGACGATGGCGTCGTCGACCACGATACCGAGGACGACGATCAGCGCTGCAATCGATACCTGGTGTAAGGGAATTCCGACGGCGTTCATGATCCCTATCGTTGTACAGAGTGTCACCGGGATGGCCACTGCCGCAATCAGGGCGACATGGAACGGCAGAAGGATGATGGTGACCAGGATGACCGACGCCAATGGCCAGCATGAATTCACGGCCGAGGTGGGAGATGCGCTCCTTGACCATCGTGCGGCTGATCCGCGATGAGATCGACGTGTATGTCGGGAGGCAGCAGGGATCGAAGCTCGGTCATGACTTCGTCGAGGCGATCACCCAACTCGGTGACATTTTTGCCCTTCTGCATTTCGACCGAGAGCAACACACTCGGCTTTCCGTCGAAGCGGACAAGGAAGACGCGGGTCCTCGTAGCGCCGCTCGACCTTGGCGAAGTCCTTGATATAGACAGGCTCGCCTGTTCTTGAAACATCGACCATAACATTTGCGATCTGGTCTTCCGTGGTGAACGGTCCCGTTGTCTTCATCGGGATCTTTGGAACGGCCGGTCTCGGCCCTTCCCGTTCCCGTAATAATGTTCCTTTGCTCCAGTGCCTGCATGATGCGGATCGGATCCGCAAAATACTGGGCAAGGCGGGCAAGGCTTCCGGTGATCCACACCTGCTCGCTCTGGTCGCCGTAACGCATCATCTTGCCCACAATCACGCACGGTCCGGAACCGGTCCTGTATCGTGTCAACATAATCGCGCAGTTCTCTGTACCCGTAACGCTCCCCGTGGACGGCCAGGAGCAGGGCGACGGTGTCGCCGAAATCAGAGTTGACAATGGGGCCGCGTACACCGGAGGGCAGTTCCGTCTGGGCGGTTTCAATCATTTCATGGCGGAGCTTGGCCCAGAAAAGATCCGAATTCTTGACGTAGTCCTCGAGTTCCACATTGATAATGACGAGACCCGGGCGGCTTGTGGAATAGGTCAGCTCCTTCCTGACCTCAGGAAACTTGAAAATATGTTTTTCAACCGTTTTGGTGACCTGCTTCTCGACCTGCTCGGAGGTAGCACCGGGATACTGAGCAATCACCAGGCCTGTTCGGATGGTGACCGTGGGATCTTCCGTCCTCTGCATTCTCATAAGGGCGTGAACCCCGACAGCGACGATCATTGCGGTGAGAACGAGGACTACGGATGGATAACGGAGGGAACTCTTGATGGGATTCATCGTGACTGCTTTCTTGCGTGATCCCCCTTTCTTGTCAGACGCGTCTTCGGACGGCGGGGTTGCTATGGTAACAGACATGCCGTCACGGAGATGATCCTGACCCGCAATAACGATCGACTCGTCTCCTGAAAGACCTTCTTGAATCTCCACTTCGGTGCCGCGAAATGCGCCTATCTTCACCCGCTTACTGTATACGCGCCGCTGCTCGGGGAAGTAAACGAAAACCATCGTCGCTCCCTGATCGTCGCGGACGATTGCTTCACCCGGCACGGTCATCATGGATATCTTCCGGTCGCCTACGATCTTGGCCTCCGCCACCATCCCGATTCTTCAGGACGTGCCCAGGGTTGGGCACCCTGATGCGGGTCATATAGGTCCTCGTGCCCGGGTCGGCGGAGACATTGATGATGCGAACGGTGCCCTGGAAAGATTGATTCGGCAGAGCAGGAATCGTGATAGACGCCTTTTGCCCTATTTTCACAAGGTGTACATCCGTTTCCGGTACGCCGACGTTCACCTCCACCGGGTCCAGTTGGACGATTTCAAAGACCGGCCGGTCGGTAGAGGCCTTATCGCCGATCTCTATCGACTTTTTGGCGATATAGCCGCTGATGGGGGCAACCAGGGTTGCATCGGAAAGTGATTTCGCAGCGACCTGCAGGCTGTGCGTCCGCTTCATTGTACGCCGCCCTGGAGAGCTCTTTATCTTCTTTCTGGGCGCCTGCTTTGGCCTGCTCGTAATTGCTGTTTCGCCGTTTCGTAGGTGGCCTTGAATTTCTCAAAATCATTTGGCGCCAGGCTATTGGAGTCATACATCATCTTCATACGCCGGTATTCGTCTTCGGCTCGCTCATACGAAATGCGGGCCTGCTCCAGCGACTCAGGCCGGACAGAATTCATGGCCTTCTCCAGCGCTGCGCGTGCGTTTTCCTTTTGCGCTTCGGCAACTTTTAATGAAAGCCGGAAATCCGTAGGATCGATCTGGGCAAGGACCTGGCCCTTTCTCACGTAGTCACCTTCTCGCGGCCCGACAAAGATCACTTTGCCGGAAACAAGGAAAGTCAGAGTGGAAGGCGCATCGGGCGACACGACAGATCCGCTTACCATAATCGTCTGGTAATCGGCCACATGATGTATTTTCCCTGTAACGATGGGGATTGGGTCCGGCAGCGATTCCGCCCTGCGTTCGGTCGTTGATTCCGTCTTCTTTTCCGGCGAACAGGAAGCGACCAGGACAAGGACTGAGATGAGTGAAATGAAAGATGCCAAAAGTCTAGGAGCAGATTTCATGAAACCCTCCTGTCAGGGTCGGGGGCGTGCTCCGGCTGGGCTCCGGTAAGCTCTAATTCGAAACCGATCTGCACTTGCTTCCCTAACCGGTTTATAAGATATTCAGGCCAGACTTCCCAACAGACTTGGTGTTGCCTGGCAAGCTCCCTAAAATGCTGTGATCCATCATTTACCAACATGCTCTTCCCTCTTGAATTCAAGCCGGACCATCTTGCCGGGCAAGATCATGAAGATTTCTTCCGCCTATCCACGACTTCCCGGATCTTTTGCTTGAGCTCGGTCAGATCGGAAGATTTGAGCACGTACTGCTCAGCCCCCCAGGTCATGAAATTCCCCTTATACTGAGGGAAAGCCGTGTTGAAGATCACCCGGCACTGTCGGTCCTTGCCCAGCAGGGCGTTCAGTGTATCGATCCCATCCATTTTGGGCATACGGATATCCAGGACCACCACTTGGGGTTTTTCTTTCTCGAATTTCAACAGCGCTTCTTTGCCATCGCGGGCCAAAATCACCTTGTACCCCTCTTCGGATAGCTCGATCTCGTAGAGGTTCAAAAGGGATGGGTCATCATCAACGCAAAGGACTTTTTCCATGGTCTGCTCTTTCATAAGATTGAAACTCCCATGATAGCGGACATTTCATGACTTCCCCAGGTATCGGTTGTGGGGCAGCCGTAATCCGCAAATAGAAAAGCGTCGTTAACCACGATGCCTGAGATAACCGCTCGACATCAGCCGCCCTTCAAATCAGCCCGTAGGCTTTGAGTTGCCTGGCGGTGCTCGATACGAATACTTTGAAAACGACCATAGTGGGTATGGCCAGCAAAACCCCTGGAACATCGAACAGGATGCCGCCGCCCACGACCCCGATCACCACCGCGAGCGGGTGAAGCTTGACCGCTCCGCCCAGGACAAGCGGTTCGTAAAAAACGTTCTTGAGCACTTCGGCCAGCGCCACCGCGGCAATCACCCAGATGGCGAAATTCCCTGGGTTCACCATCGGCAGCAGCGGATGAATTTCCTCCGCCAGGAGCGCATAGGCCAGCCCGCCCAGCAAGGCGACCGCGGAGCCCAGGTACGGAACTACATTTGTCGCCCCGGTGAAGATCCCGATAGCGATTGCCCAAGGGGGGGCAACGCCCACGATAGCGAGAAGCACCGTCACACTCATGCCTAGCAGGGCGCACTCCAGGAAGATGCCGCGCAGGTAGCTACCCAGCGCACGGTCGAGATCCTCCAGGACCCTTAAGGCCGGTTCGAACAGGCGGTTGGGGACCGCGTTGAGGAGGCCGCGCTTGATCTCGCCGGTATCCCGCAGCAGGAATAGGAAGATCAGGGGTGCGATGATCCAGGTGGAAAGGATGTGGCCCAGCGTTGCGATAGGCGTCTTCAAGGCCGGCGTCGGCTTCTGGGCAACAGCCGGAGGCGCTGCTCCAGCCGCCCCGGTTTGGGGGAGTGCTGCCGGCTCGGCGCACCTTGAGCGCCTGGAGGTTTGCGCGGTAGTAATCGAGCAAACGGTCGGACCCGGCCGCCGCCTCGCGGCCACGAAGGTGCGAGGCTAGGAACTGGGTGCGCTCTTCCGGCGTAAGAGCCAGAATCCGGTTGGTCCGATCCACGATAGGGTCCAGCTCGTCGTGCGCCAATCGGTAGACCCAATTGCCTCTGGTCAGCGATGGGTCAAGCCCCATCAGGTTCTTGTACCCTTCGTTGATCTTGTAGATCGCGCGAACCCTGAGCTCGATGGACCTCGATTTCGCTGGGCATGATGGAGCCTACCCGATTCGCGATGAAAAGAACCGCGAGCACGAACCCGACCAATAGCACTCCGATCGCCAAACTCCGCGGCATCCGGCAACGCTCCAAATGAGCAATGAGGGGGCGACAGATGTAGGCCATCAGGCCACCGACCGTAACGGGAACGATGAGCCTGCGCAGCTTCCAAAGCAGGTATGCGGAAAGGAGCACGGCGGCGGCAGCCACGACAACCTTGAAGAGCATCCTGGCAGAGCTGAAGTCATTGCGGGAAGTCACTGTTCACTCTCCTCATTGAAATACTCAGCCTCTAAAAACGTCTGAATCCTCATGGCCATGGCCTGGGCCAGCTTCATCACGATCTTGCTCGCCAGAGTCGGGAAGTTGCGGCTGAGGGCCTCCAGGTCGGAATGTCCGATGGCCACCAGGGAAACCGGACCGCGGGCCCGGGCCGAGGTCAAGCGAACCACCTCTGCCCCCACGGCCGCCCACTCCTCAAGGGAGGCGGGCGGCTCCAGCAGGACCAGGGGCACTTCCTCGCCGTTCCGTTTGCGCCTCACGATCTCGACGACGCCGTCTCGCACGAGGTACAGCGCCGCACCGGGTTGACCCTGTTCATAGATGACCTCCCCGTCCCGGTAATCCCGTTCATGGACGATTCGCGCCAGCCGTTTCAGGTCCCCCTGCTGGAAATCCTTGAAGATGTCCACTTTTTTGAGGAAGTCCACGAGGTCCCGGCTTTTCCCGTCAGCTGCCCTCTCCGGAGGTGGACCGAACAGCGCCTGCGCCGGACCCGAGGGTTCGCTTAAATCCGCGTCCTTGGGGCGCGGCATCAAAATTTTCTTGAGACCGGCGAGATGAAACTTCACCTTCGGAGATTTCATTTTTTTGCTACCCTCCCGATGCTTTGAAGAGATATTAACAGTCTCATTATAAAGACGACATCGATTCGTAAAATCCCTCCCAGCCTCCCTTTACAAAGGGAGGAATTTCCCCTCTTTGGCAAAGAGGGGCGAGGGGAGATTTTTCGTTGTCTGTGTCAATTCAATTTTGAGACCCTTAATAATTCATGCCGAACCACCGCTCGGCCTTCCGGCAGGAGTGAGATATACCGGAGCTCTTATTGCCCGCTGGCGACCGGGCCATCAAAGATATAAAACATAATTTACCGTGCCATAGGAATTGATGACCGGCTCGGACTCCGAAAGGACCCGAACCGGGCCTATTTCCACTTCTACCTCGCATGACCGGTCCTCCATCCAGGCACCGTCCACAAACAATTTGTATTCATGCCGCCCGGGGGGTAACTCCGTGGTCGCATTCCAGATCCCCTTTTCTCCCCTGATCATGGGCAGCGTCTGCGTATGCCACCCGTTAAATTCCCCTGCGAGATAGACTTCGTTTGCCTCCGGCGCCTGAAAAATGAAATGAACTTTTGGCTTATGGAGGCTCTCATTCTTGCCGCCCCAAGGAAGATCTTCCTCTTTCCTTTTATTCCGCTTTCCCATTTCCTTTGCCTCCTTTTTGGGGCTGAAATAGGATTTTCTGTTTCCTTTGCAGAACCTCTCCTATCTTTTGTTTCAGATCATCAAAGCAATAGCTTTTGATCCAATACCCATCCACCAATAATGGTGGGGATCGTTGCTGCAATTAACCCAATCAGTGACGATAATAACAGGAAGTCTCGGATGATCCTTTTTAATATCCATCAATACATCCCATCGATGCCTTTCGTATATCGAAGGTCGGCGAGGCGGTACGTTTCGGCGGTCGCATTTACAAGGAATTCCAATAATCGTACGCCCCATTTTGATCCTATGTCTCTATTATGTGGTGATGTCAAAGCTCCTCCTTGCGTCACCCTGCGCCGATTTCTCAACCCATACGGAATGATTCAGCAGTCCCAGATCTCTTAAAGCAGAAGAAAACCTTAGCCCGAGAGGACTCTTGTCCTGGCTCCCCGGTTCAGATTCCCAATAGATATGGATGCTCAAATCGGTCTCCACGATGGAATGATGATATACCCTTATTTCTACCAGATGCTCTGGCGTATCCGTCGCCGAATCAGACTCGCTGATCCCCTTGAGAAGTTCGTCCACGAATCGTTTATCGATCTTTGCAGAACAACGTAATGAGATAATCTCAACCCATTTCATGGCAGGTCCTCTTTGAATCCATCATGTATTTTTCTTCTTCATCAGCCAGATTCGTGCCAAAATAGGAATACATTTTAAATCAATAACTTACATATATTTCCAAATATGATTTACTAAATATGGTAAAGTGTGTTACCATATTCGGTAATTTTCCCATAAAATGTAAGTTGACTTGACTTACGACCAAGGCTTCGTACCCAGAAAGACAAACGAAACGAGGAAAAAACGATGGACGTGGATGAAAATGTTTTTTTCCGCGAGGCGACTGCGTATTTGCAGCAGCCTCGACATCGAAACGGCTTGAAGCGCTGTTTTGAATACATAGGAGCTTTCATTCCCGTGACTAGAGCACCCTGCATACAGTGGATTATGATTTGGATCTGCTGCAACTCGTGGCATCAGTCGGTGGCAACAACTAGAAGGGATGAACGAGTCCTGCCCTTACCCGAGAAGGGCCGAAATAAAAGGGCAGCCGATTTACAGGCGGCCTTGGTGAAGAATGAAGTATGATCATAATTGTGAACCAGCCCGACCAGGAGGCAGGGCTCCCCGAGATTCTAGAACGATTTGGGCTAAATCCGATGTATCGGTAATGATGATGTATTTGAAACTTGAAAGCAATTTGATTGGTATGCTCGGGCTGGCGGCAGATGGCCTGAATCAATACAATAACTGAGCACGCTCGCCTGCTTCAACTGCTCCATGAACCTTTGCTATTGCCATGTCAATGCCTAGACTGCGTGAAAGCGAAGAACGCCACCGGGTCACGCTCCAGACCGCCATGGACGGCTTCTTTCGGACCGACATGCAAGGACGAATCCTTGAGGTCAACGAGACTTATTGCCGGATGAGCGGCTATAGCGAGCAGGAACTCCTGACCATGAACGTTGTGGATATAGAGGCTGTGCATACCGCCGAGATGATCGCCGCGAATATCAGAAGGTTCGCAGAACTGGGCCCGAAGCGTTTTGAATCCCACCACCGCCGGAAAGACGGCAGCCTGTTTGACGTCGAAATCAGTGGTCAGTACCAGTCCGTTGCCGGCGGTGAAATCGTCATTTTTGTACGGGACATCACGGAGCGAAAAAGGACCGAAGAAGCTCTGCGGCGCAGTGAAGCTTACCTGGCGGAAGCGCAGAGGCTGACTCATATGGGCACTTGGGCCGACGATGGCACGATGCAGCCGGTGTACTGGTCGGAGGAAGTCTTCCGGATGTTTGGACTTGATCCGCAACAGGGAATACCGACGCGGGACCAACCGCTGCAGCGAGTACACCCGGAAGACCTTGACGGGTTCATGCAGGCCTTTCATCGGGCGATCCATGAGAAAGTAGATTCCGATTTTGAGTTCAGAACCGTGCTGCCCGATGGAACAGTCAAATACATGCCATGCCCTAGCCCATCCCGTTTTGAATGCCAATGGAGAGCTTGTTGAAGTTCTGGGCACGACGGCCGATATCACGGAACGCAAAAAGGCCGAGGAAGCCCTGCGGCAGAGTGAGGCATATCTGGCGGAAGCGCAAAGGCTGAGCCATACAGGTAGCTGGGCTTTCGATTTGGCCAGCGGCAAGTTTGTCTACGCCTCGGAGGAATGCATCCGAATGTATGAACATGATGCACAAGAGGGTCTACCGACCAGGGAAACGATTTCCCGACTTATCCACCCGGAGGATCGGGACAGCGTGCAGGGAGGCTTTGAGAAGTCGCTCCGCGAAAAAGTAGATACCTCGAGTGAGTTCAGGCTCGTGCTGCCCAGCGGAACGGTCAAACATGTCCAGACGATCCGGCACCCTGTCCTGAATGAGGCTGGAGATGTCGTTGAATTGGTGGGCACCACGATCGATATCACGGAACGCAAGCGCGCCGAAGAGGCCCTGCGGCTGTCAGGCGTTTACCTCTCCAACATCATCGACTCTATGCCTTCCATGTTGGTAGGAATGGACAATGCCCGCACCGTCACCCAGTGGAACCGTCAGGCGGAGGCATTTACCGGCATACCTGCAGGAGAGGCTATAGGGAAACCGTTAGTCGATCTTCTCCCCGACTTCGCCCCCTGGATCATGACGATGGGAACCGATATGGACGAGCATCGCCCCTCATCCATGGAAAAGCTCCTCATCGCGAAGGAGGGCGAGCGCCGCTTCTATGACCTCATGCTCTACCCGCTTCTCGTAGACTCTGTCGAAGGAGCGGTGTTGCGTATCGAGGATGTCACCGAAACGGCCCGCATCCAGGAGTTGATGGTCCAGACCGAGAAGATGATGTCCATCGGCGGCCTCGCCGCAGGCATGTCCCATGAGATCAATAACCCTCTCGGGATCATCACCCAGGCAGCCCAGAACATCGAGCGGCGCATCTCGCTTGAGTTGCCCGCAAACCGGAAGGTATCTGAAGAACTGGGCCTGAACCTCGAAGGGATTCGCGCCTATTTCGACAAGCGACAAATATCTGATGCCATCGCAAGCATTCGCACGGCATCGTCCCGGGCGGCAAAGATCGTTGCCAACATGCTCCAGTTCAGCCGCCGCGCCGATACAACCCTGGAGTTCACCTCGCTTGCTCAAATCGTAGATCAGGCATTGGAGCTTGCGGCAAGCGACTACGACCTCAAGAAGAAGTACGACTTCAGGAGCATCGAAATCATCAAAGACTATCAGGACACGCCCCAAGTCCCCATCGTCTCTGTGGAGATAGAGCAGGTCATATTGAACCTGCTCAGGAACGCCGCCCAGGCGATGATCGCAAACCCCCCGGACAGGAGGCCCAGCATCACCTTCAGGCTACGATGCGAGGGCAGGTATGCCGTGCTCGATGTGGAGGACAACGGACCCGGCATGACGGAGAATATCCGCCGCCGAGTATTCGAGCCTTTCTTCACCACCAAGGAGCCCGGGGCGGGCACAGGCCTCGGCCTCTCCGTCTCCTACATGATCGTCACCCAGAACCACAAGGGGATCATGGAGGTGCAATCGACACCGGGCAGGGGGACAGTTTTCACGGTGAGACTGCCGATAGGGGGGGAGCAAACATGAGCCAGTCGGCAAAAGTATTGATTGTGGACGATGAAGAATTGATCCGCCTGAACCTGCGGATGCTGTTGGAGGATCTCGGCTATTGTGTCGTCGAGGCCGCCGACGGAAGGGAGGGGCTCGATGCCTTTGACCGGGAAGGGCCCGACCTGATCCTGGCCGATCTGAGGATGCCCGTGATGGATGGGCTTTCAATGATTGCCGGAATTCGGGGAAAGAGCACGGAGACACCCGTTATCGTGGTCTCCGGCACCGGTACCGTGCAGCACGCCGTCGATTCGCTTCGCCTCGGCGCATGGGACTACGTCATAAAGCCGGTCGAGGATGCAAGAGGGCTTGAGATCGTCATCGAACGGACACTTGAGAAAGCCCGGCTTCTGAAAGAGAATCGGCTCTACCGTGAGCATTTGGAGGAACTGGTGCGCGAGCGGACCGAGGAACTCCGCAAGGCCCATGATGAACTGGAACTCCGACATCAGGAAGTCAGCCGATTGAAAGACATTCTGGCCGACGACAACCGGTATCTCTTTAGCGAACTGCGGTCCGTCTCGGGCGACGAGATCATAGGTTCGGATTTTGGTCTGAAAGCCGTGATGGAAATGGTCCAGCAGGTAGCGCCCCTCGACAGCGCCGTCCTGTTGCTGGGGGAGACGGGTACAGGAAAAGAGATCATCGCCAATGCGATTCACTATTCTTCACCCCGCAAGAACGGACCGTTTATCAAGGTGAATTGCGGCGCCATCCCTGATACTCTCCTCGACAGCGAGCTCTTCGGTCACGAGAAGGGAGCTTTCACCGGCGCGATCAGTCAAAAGAGAGGGCGATTCGAACGGGCCAACAAGGGCACGATCTTCCTGGACGAAATAGGAGAGCTCCCAGCCCAGGCCCAGGTGAGGCTGTTGCGTGTCCTTCAAACCAAAGAAATCGAACGCGTGGGAGGAACAACTTTCATTCCGGTGAACGTTCGGATTATATCGGCCACAAATAGAAACCTCCAGGAGATGATCGCCTCCGGACGATTTCGCGAAGACCTCTGGTTTCGGCTCAATGTTTTTCCCATTACGATCCCGCCGCTGAGGCAGAGAAGAGAAGATATTCCGGCTCTGGTGCATCACTTCATAGAGCGCAAGTCCAAGGAACTTAAACTTGCGGAGACCCCTGTGCTGGCGGCCGGTGCCATTGACAGGCTTAGGGCTTATGACTGGCCGGGCAATGTACGGGAGCTGGAAAACATGATCGAACGGTCTCTGATTCAGCACAGGGGAGCTGGTGCTCTTTCATTTGAAACACTTTTGCCCATATCGCATCCCGGAGACCGCGATGTGGCTCAGGACTCAGGGCGGAATAGAGATCTGGTTCCACTGGACGAGATCACTGCCGGGCACATAAGGCAAGCTTTGAAGGTCGCCGGCGGCAAGATCAACGGGCCGGGAGGAGCTGCCCAAATCCTGGGGCTTCATCCAAATACACTCAGGGCCCGGATGAACCGACTCGGGATTCCATACGGAAGGAAAAGCTGGCAGCTCTCTCGGAGAGGCTAAGACTAGGGGAATCTGGGCAGCCCCAATTCAAAAATCCAACTCTTCGTTATGACAGAAGCGCTCTCAAATGTTCTTCAAGTTTTGCTTTCACCCCTTCACTGCAACCCAGGTATCTGAACTTCACGAATCCTTCTTTGTCGATCACACATTGGCAGGGAAGGCCGGTAACGTTGTAGCGTTTGCTGATTGTCCCATGTTCATCCAAAACAACGGGTAATTTCAAATCGAGATTCTGGACGAATTTCTTTGCTCGATCTCGGTTGTTGGCCGAATGCCCGGTGAATACGCAGATTACATCAAGGCCGTTGTCTTTATATAGATCGTAAACACTTTGAAGGTACCGGAGGTCTTCCTCACAGGCCTTGCACCCGGTATTAAAAAAAGCCAGGATCAATACCTTATTGCCTCCTTGCTGCCTCACGTGGTCCTTCAATGCGAATTTCTCCGCATTAACCGTAGAGGTGAGAAAATCGGGCGCTTTTTGTCCTGTATTCACTGGAGCACAACCGGCAAGGAGATAGAAAGAAAAGCCTAAAACAGCAATGGAGGAAATAAGCGTTTTCATTGCCTTACTCTCCCGCTCATAATCAATTGCCGATATTTCGCCATGCATAAGTAACGTTCTTCCAGGCGGGGTGAGGCCATTCGGCGGACCTCACCCCATTTGGACCTCGCGGCTTAATCTACCTAAGGTTGATGTTCAAGCCTTTTAAGACGTGAATTGACGGAGTAATCCGTCCCGCATTTCGGGCATACTGTTTTTCCGCTGCCAGGAAAACCTCCATCGGCGTTCCATGCCGGAGCTTGGCCAAAAGCCGAACTAAGATCTTCGATGGGACTTACGTCCGCCGACCAGGTATGCCGGAAGGTATCCTTAACATCGCTACAAGTCGGCTGAGAAATTTTATTCACCCCCGGAGGGCACTCCCCATACTTCCACTCCGTTGATTGAGCGCACGCCAAAGAAACAACGAAGCACACAATCCCGAACGCCATCCCGACAGTAATGAGTCTTTTCATTTTTTTTCTCCTTTCTAATCTAATCTGATGGAGGTCCTTTTATCACTCCATCTGCCCTTTAGCTTTGCGCAAAGCGTGCCAGAGGAAAACATTAATGAAGTCAATGGCTCTAAAAGACTGTTGACAGAAAATGTTTTATGTGACATAAAGCGGGTGTCATATGTGACATTTATGCCATATTAGACGGCCAAGGATCTTTGGGACGATGAACGGGGGGGAAAAAATATGCCGGAAGACCAAATCGTGAATGAGAACAGGTTCTTTCGGGAGGCGACACTGAAAATTTGCGGCAGCCTGGAAATCGAAAAGGCTCTAGGCGAGGTTCTTCTATACATCCGTCAATTTATTCCGGCAGACGCCCTCTTTTTGAATTTCTATGATCCTGGCCTGGGGGTAATTGAATCCATCACGGGGGCTGGGGAATTTTTGAGAAAATTCTCATTCCCTTTTCGAATACCCATGTCGCAGGCCGCCAAGAAAATAATCGATGACGAAATGGCTCGGCCCGGTAAAATTCCGCAGGTCCGAGCGGTTGATCGGCTTGCCGATTACGAATTGTCCAAACCGGTCGCCCGATTTTTCAATGCCCCGGATGCTTCTGCTCTGGTTTTGCTGCTTCAGCTGGATGAAAGATCTTTAGGTTTCCTGGTGGTGTTGAACCTGGCTGGGGACAAATTCACTCCAGCTCAGGGCGACCTAATGGCCCTTCTGAATGAACCTTTTGCCATCGCATTGAGCAATTATCTGCAGCACCGGGAGATTTTGCAGCTCAAGGACCTGATCGCGGAGGAGAACCAGTACCTCCATGAGGAGATTAAGGGGCGGGTAGGTGAAGAGATCGTGGGGGCGAGCTTTGGTCTAAAGCAGGTGATGGATATGGTCCGGCAAGTAGCACCCCTCTCCAGCCCGGTCCTCCTCCTGGGAGAAACCGGTACCGGAAAAGAAGTCATCGCCACGGCCATTCATAATCTCTCGCCCCGAAAGAACGCGCCTCTTATCAAAGTAAATTGCGGCGCGATTCCTGAAACCCTCATGGACAGCGAGCTTTTTGGGCATGAAAAAGGGGCATTCACGGGGGCACTATCACAGAAGCGCGGGCGTTTTGAGAGGGCCAATGCGGGGACAATCTTCCTGGATGAAATCGGCGAGCTGACGGCCGGCGTGCAGGTTCGTCTCCTCAGGGTTTTGCAGGAAAGGGAGATCGAACGCGTGGGAGGCTCGGGACCTATCCACGTTGACATCCGGGTCATTGCTGCGACCCACCGCAACCTGGAAACCATGTTGGCCGAGGGAAAGTTTCGAGAAGATCTTTATTTCCGCCTCAAGGTCTTTCCCATCGTTATTCCTCCCTTAAGAGATCGGCTTGCAGATATCCCCATCTTGGTTCAGTATTTTATGCAAAGGAAGGCCCGGGAGATGGGCCTCATGCAAATTCCCACCTTGGCGCCAAAGGCGATTGATCGGCTGATGAATTATCAATGGCCGGGGAACGTACGGGAGCTACAGAATGCGGTGGAACGCGCCCTTATCCTGAGCAAAGGAAACCCTTTGATCTTTGATGACCTTGGAGGAATTCAGAAAAAAATGACCGCAAAGCCTGATCTCCCTGATGAGGATTCCTTAGCGCTAGACCATGTGATATCGCGACACATTATGCGGGTTCTTGAAATGACGGGCGGGCAGGTAAGCGGGCGCAACGGTGCCGCAAAGCTCTTGCAATTGAATCCATCAACTTTCAGGCAAAAAATGAGGAAGCTACATATTCCCTTTGGGATAAAAGGAAGAAAATTCCAAGAAATGAAAAAAGAGGAAAAACCCGAGGCACGTTAAAAAGTTGAATGCCTGGAGAATTCGAGCATCGGGAGGCCATTCAATTGAAGGATTTGTTGGCCGACGACAACCGATATTTGTTTGCCGAACTGCGTTCAGTCTTAGGCGAGGAATCGTCGGCTCCGATTTTGGCCTGAAGACCGTCATGAAAATGGTTGATTAGGTAGCGCCGCTCGACAGCCCGGTGATATTGCTAGGTAAGATGGGTACAGGAAAAGAAGTTATCGCTCTGGGGAGCGTTTGCGTATGCCACCCGTTAAATTCCCGTGCGAGATAGACTTCACTTGCCTCCGGCGCCTCAAAAATCCCCGCCATCGTTTACATGATGGACAAGATCAAACCCTACCTGTCGATGACCATTTTACTGCTGGCGGTTTGCGGCGTGTACAGTTTCCAAAATTCCCCTGTCGACATCCTGATTATGGTATCCTCCGGAGTCTTGGGATATCTTTTGAAGAAGATGGAGTTTCCCGCCGCCCCGGTCATCCTGGGCATGCTTCTCGGACAGATGGCCGAGCAGAGCCTGCGGCAGAGCTTGGTAATTTCGCAGGGGAGTCCGCTCATCTTTGTGCAGAAACCTCTCGCCGCGGCTTTCCTGGTTTTGGCGCTCGTATCGGTGGCCTTAGGCGCAATGTCCATTAAAGGCAAAGTTCGATGAACGCGTACGCCCAAGAACAACGGGGACGGACCAAATTCGCGTCCTCCGCATCATACTTACCCCTGGAAAAAAATCGCGCTCTTGCAGCAGGATAGATTGACTCAAACAAATCCCTCGAATGCATATTCCGCTCTGGACCTTTCAGAGTCTTTTCGCTTGACAACGTGCACCGCGGAGTTTCAATAATAGCGAGAAGAGACTTTTCGATTTTGGAAATGGCAGTAAGAAAATTTTATGGATTGTCAGGTTGCTCTTCCACATACCCGAAAGCAGAACGCCATGAAAATAATCGTCAGCACGGTTATGATTTCGGTTCTTTTCCTCCTTTCCGTATCCGTCTGCCTGGCCCAGGATTACCAATCCATCACGGCGGTCAAATTTAAAGACGGGTCGGTCGTCCGGGGCAAAATTATCGAGATGAATCCCACTACGATAAGGATTCTAAAGCCCGACGGGAACATCGAAACTCGAAATTATCAAGACGTGGCCTCCTTCATAGAAGGGCCTTACACCGGCGAGCAGCCGGCGACCCGGCCTCCGGCAGCGCCCCAGCCGAATGTGCAGCCGCCATATGCAGCGCCGCCCCCACCATATGCAGTGCCCCCGCCTCCGGCGCCCGTGCAAAGAGCCCGCGCCACTTATTCCCGGGCCCCTGAAAATTACTTTGCCCTGAAAGTCGGGGTTTATTCGCCTTTTTCAGATGAACTTGACAATTTCGATTCCGGATTCACCGGGGAGATTGCCTTCGGGCATTATTTTCACCCGAACTTCGCCCTGGAGCTGGGAGTAGGGTACTTTGAAATAGAATCGGAGAATAGGAGCCACTACAATTATTATTATCGAGGCCATCATGATGATGACAGGATTTGGGTGGTGCCCATCACGCTGTCGTTGAAACCTGCCCTTCAGTTTGCCCCTTTCGAGTTATATGGCCTCGTCGGCGGCGGGTTATACATTATCAATGTTGAGACAAGGGAATATTCGGGGCGAACGGGTTCATTTTCCTTTTCGGACAGCGATAGTGTATTTGGAGCCCATGTGGGCGGGGGACTCACCTGGAATATTTCCCCACGCGTGGCGAGTCGGTTTGGAATTGAAGTACATCTGGGCGGAAAAAAAGTTCGAGAAGACAGTAAACGGTACAAAGTTCGAGGTGGACGCAGACCTTCAGGGGCTCCAAACTACTTTAAACCTGAGCTTCAGATTTTAGACTCCATCGCAATCCTCTTTCAGCATCGCCGACACTTTAGCAGGACCGGCGGGCTGCCTTTTCCTGATTGTTCCCCCTCAACCCTCCAATCTTTCTTTTCATTCACCCCTGAAGCGCGGATACTTGTCACTTGCGGAACACCAATAAGGATCATTAACTACTCGCTTCCGCCACTTCCGCCGAGTGTATCTTGGGAAAGGCGCTTATCGGGCTCGGTGACGGGTTACCGACCAAGGTGGCCAATGATATGTCCATTTGGTAGTCAGGAATGACGGGGCCAATATCCCGATTGTAGAAATGTTACGTGCTGATTTCGAGGCGCACACGCTGACGATCCTTGAACAAAAACCGCTCGAACCGGCCATGAGCAAATTTCGTTGACGCTCACAAAGGGACCCACTGACTCAAACGATATCGCAGGATCCTATTACTACATCGACGGGGGAGCCAAGGGTTCCACTTGCACGTTTACTACTATAGTGCCCGACCAAAGAAAGTGGACATTGCATGGGCAATCCCTGGTAAATCCCCCCAACCCCCCTTTATCAAAGGGGGGCAGGGGGGATTTTACGGCGAGACATAAGTTAATAAGAGGCAACTGGACGTCGACTCACTTAAGCCGTTCACTATAAGACGGATATTTTTCACGGCGAGAACTGGACCCTGGCTCAGTTTGCCGCGTCTGCACCCGTCCCCGGACCCTCCATGATGCTCCTGGTTGGCTCCGGCTTCATAGGGATTATTGGATTTCAGAGGAAGTTTCGAATACCTCCCCGGCCTGTCTAAACCGTCCTGGACAGCGATCATGGCTGAAAGAATGTAATTCTGAGACTTAGTACAGTAGTTCATAAATTCACTAACGTATTCAGGTTACGCAGCGGCCTGCTTCTGTACTATGTTGCAGGCTCTTGAGTTTGGAAAAAGGAAACCCTGGCCATGAGAACAAGCCTCAGAAATCCCCCCTTCCCCCCTTTGATAAAGGGGGGCGGGGGGGATTTCTGGAAGGGACGTATCAAGGAACTCCATTTGCTTGTCTCTGACTCTGCCGTACTGTGAACCCTTTTAAGCGAAAAAATACGATACGATATTTATGGAAATGCCCACTTAGGAAGGCCTCGAAGAGGTCCAAATCCTTGTACCCCGGGGAGGACAAAAAAAGGGTTTATCCCGTTTCCCAGGATAAACCCTTTTTCATTACAATAAGAAAAAATCAGACTAACTTAAATACTTTGGCGATGATCAGCGCCCACACCGGGACGCTCAATAGGACCCCTAACATCAGGCCTTTCTGAGTTTTGGCAAATTCCATGTACCGGTCAGTACTCCTTCTTAAGTGCAGGAGATTTTCCCAGTGGTGTCCGGTTCTCCTGTCCAGATTGGTCCTGCGATCCTGGCCGGATCTCCTATTGATCATGTGCTCGGGGTTGACTAGCTTCCGCCTGTCTATCCCTGACCGCCTTCCCCCCTTATCGCCAGTTCCAAAGGCTGAATAACCATCGCCCATGCAATCCCCCTTCCTATAGGATTGACCACCCATACCCCATATAAGGGATTTTCTGATTTTGGGCGAGGATAACTGAAACACGAATTGCCTGTCAACAATTTTATTGCCATTCGCGAATTTTTATTTCTTACGAGCATACTGGCCGACTTGAGCACTTGGTTTCGATGGGTCCCCCCGAAAATAAAACTCGTGCCATGATCACTTTTTTTCCGGCTTTGCGGTCTTTCCCGATGCATCCCGAAGGCTTACTGTCCTGTTAAAAACGGGGGTGCCACTCGAGGA
The DNA here is from genome assembly GCA_963712535.1 of uncultured delta proteobacterium. Taxonomy (GTDB): domain Bacteria; phylum Desulfobacterota; class SM23-61; order SM23-61; family SM23-61; genus CAVQIK01. Next base: position 21,837 of record CAVQIK010000011.1, read on the forward strand.
GTCCACCGGGTCGGCGCAGAAATACCCGAGCCTTTCGAACTGGTACCGGGCCCCCGGGGCTGCCTTCCCCAAGCTTGGTTCCACCCGGCAGGACTTCAGAACTTCCAGCGATTTTGGGTTCAGGAAATCGGTCAGAAAAGAGCCTTCTTTTTCAGCCATGGGGTTGGGAACCCGGAAGAGGCGGTCGTACAATCGCACTTCCGCGGGGAGGGACTGGGCGGCCGGGACCCAGTGGATCGTCGCCTCCACTTTCCGGCCGTCCGGGGCAAACCCGCCGCGGGTCTCGGGGTCATAGGTGCAGTGCACTTCGGATGGTGCGCCCGTCTTGGCGTCCTTAACAACGCTCACGCATTTGACAAAGTAACCGTATCTCAGCCGGACTTCCCGCCCCGGCGCGAGCCGGTAGAACTTTTTCTGCGGGTTCTCCATGAAGTCCTCCCGCTCCATGTACAGCTCGCGGGAGAATGGCACCTTCCTTGATCCCATCTCCGGTTTTTGAGGATGGTACGGACAATCGAACTCCTCCACCTGGTTCTCCGGGTAGTTATCGATGACCAACCGGAGCGGATGCAGGACACCCAAGACCCGTGGGGCGCGCTCGTTCAGATCTTCCCGGATACAGTGCTCCAGCAGGGCCACATCGACGACGCTGTCGTTCTTGGCCACCCCGATGCGCTCGCAGAAAGTCCGGATCCCCTCGGGAGTGTAGCCCCTCCTCCTCATCCCCGCGATGGTGGGCATGCGGGGGTCGTCCCATCCGGCCACCTTTCCCTGTCCTACCAGCTCGATCAGCTTCCGTTTGCTCAAGACGGTGTAGGTGAGGTTGAGCCGGGCAAACTCGATCTGCTGAGGATGGTGCTCCACTTTCAATTCATCCAGAAACCAGTCATAGAGGGGGCGGTTGTTCTCGAATTCCAGGGTGCAGATGGAGTGGGTGATCCCTTCGATGGAATCGGAAAGACAATGGGCGAAATCGTACATGGGGTAGATTACCCAACGGTTGCCGGTTCGGTAATGGGGCTCCCGTTTAATGCGGTAGATGACCGGATCCCGCATAACCACATTGGGGGAGGCCATGTCGATTTTGGCCCGAAGCACATAGGCCCCGTCCTCGAATTCGCCCGCCTTCATCCGCGCGAACAGATCCAGGTTTTCTTCCACCGAACGATTGCGATACGGGCTGTCTTTGCCGGGCTTGGTCAGGGTTCCCCGGTACTCGCGGATCTCCTCCGCGCTCAGACTGCACACGTAGGCCTTGCCCATCTTGATGAGCTGTATGGCGTACCCATAGAGCTGTTCATAATAATCGGAAGCGTGGAACAACCGATCCCTCCAGTCAAACCCCAGCCAGCGGACGTCTTTTATGATCGATTCCACAAATTCCACGGTTTCCCCGGCCGGGTCCGTGTCGTCCATCCGGAGGTTGCAAGTCCCTTCGTACTGGGCCGCGATTCCGAAATTGAGGCAGACGGATTTGGCGTGTCCCACATGGAGATACCCGTTAGGCTCCGGCGGAAAGCGGGTCGCGACCCGCCCCCCAAACCTGCCCGTCTTGTTGTGGTCCTCGATAATCTCTCTTATAAAATCGGACCCGGTCACGGTATTTTCGGCCATAAATGTTTCCTTAGCGTAGTCTATCCTGAACAGCAGGTAATGGGCGAGAGCGATTAGGCATGGGGCAAGAAAAGAACCCTGTAGCCCATTTCCTATTGCCCATAGCCCTTTTTTTTTACAGCCCCAGCTCCTCGCCGACTAGAAAGATCATATAATCCGTCCTTCGGGGTTTCTTGGCGAGGATCACATAGGCATTGCAGATCCGTTCCGGCGAACTGCAGTCCGAGCACTGGCCCGTCACCCCGCAGGGGGGTTTATATCCCAGGCGTTTTACATTCATCGGGGCCGCCCACTCCTGGGCTCTGGTCTGGGCCTCGGCGATGTCTTTGACGATCTTGTTCACCCCGCAGATTAAAACCACCTTCCGGGGGCCGTAAATCATCGGCGCCACCCGGTTCCCGGTGGCATCGATGTTAAATAGCTTCCCATCTTCCGTGATCGCGTTGCTGCTGCTGAGAAAAATATCCGCAGAAAAGATCTCCCGCCGAATTTTGTCCCCCTCTTCCATGGAGAGCCCTTTGGCAAAGGGGTTCAGAAATTTCACCGGCCGCTTCCGAATCTCGTTTGCCAAATCGACCTGGTTCAGAGTTAAAGACCCTCCCACCCCCACGGTCGCCCCTTCGGGAATTATCTTCCAGAGCTCTTCCAGCGCCTCCGCGGCTTTGGCAAAATACCGGGCCTCAAAATTGTTCTTTTTCAGCGCCTTTATCGTCCGCTCCGCCTGACGCTCACCATACCACTGCCGAAATTCGTTCATGTTCAACCCCTTTCAAAAAAATCGTAACCCCAGAGACCACGGAGTTTACTTAATGAATGAAGAAAAACCCTTTGCTTAATTGTCTTTTGATTCGTTTTTTCCTCTGTTGGCTCTGTGTCCTCTGTGGTTAAGTTAATAAACAGATCGACCGCCGGAAACGTCGTAACACTGACCCGTTACGAAAGACGACTCGTCCGACGCCAGGAATTTGATCACCGCCGCCACCTCCTCGGGCTTCCCTAATCTTCCCATGGGGATTTTGGTGGTCAGCAGAGCTCTTTGCTCGGGAGTCATGGCTTTGGCCATATCGGTTTCCAGCAGGGCCGGGGAGACGCAGTTCACCCGGACGCCGCTGTCGGCCAATTCCTTCCCCAAAGTTTTTGTGAGAGTGATAATCGCTCCCTTGGATGCCGAGTAAGGTGCCATCCTGGCGTTTCCTTCTTTTCCGGCGACCGAAGCGATATTGATGATGCTGCCGCTTCCCTGTTTTCGCATCACCGGGAGGACCGCTTTGCAGCAGAGAAAGGTCCCCTTCAAATTCACCGCGATCACTTCGTCCCAGATCTCTTCCGGGTAATCTTCAACCGGAAAATAGGGCCCCAGGATTCCGGCGTTGTTAACCAGGATGTCAATCCGGCCAAACTTAACCATCACCTGCCGGACCATCTCTCTCACCTCATCCCACCGGCTGACATCCGTCCGAACCGGTAGAACCTCTCCTTGGGCGCTGACGATGGCGCGGGCCTTCTCTTCCGCACTCGGCCAATCGATTTCGGCAATCACCAGCCTGGCTCCCTCTCGGACCAGCCTTTCCGCAATGGCCCAGCCGAGCCCTCTTCCTGCTCCCGTTACGATCGCAACTTTCCCAGATAGATCCACCTAACACCCCCGAAAAAAAAATTTAGCCGATTATAACGCCGTCGCGTGAATCATACAATATCTTTTGGGAAAATAGAAATCGCCCTCCCCCGCTGGCACGGAATGCAGACAATCTTACCGCCTGGATTTTTTGGCAAAGTTTGATGCTTGTCTTTCCATCTCAAGTAATATAATATTCGCTGGAAATGGTCAAGAATTGTAAGGGCAAGCCCCTGGGGTTGCGCATTTTGCGGACGCCACGGGGGGCCGCCCCTACAAAATCATTTTTGGTTCCGGCTTGTCTGGACTAGGTTAACAGGAAAGCGAAAATCACGCGGGAAGGAAAAGAAGGGCGGAAAAGACCACGGAGGAAAAAAGCGGGGCTTTTTGAGGGAGCGGCTACTCCTGGGTGAAAACGGGTTTTCTCCCGATGCTGTAATAGGTGAAGTTGAGTTCCCTCATCTTCTCGGGCTCAAAGATATTTCTGCCGTCAAAAATCACCGGTTGCTTCAAATTTGCCTTCAACAACTCGAAATCCGGGTTCCGGAATTCATTCCATTCCGTCACGATAACGAGGGCGTCGCTGTTTTTAAGGACAGAGTACTCGTCTTCGCCGTAAGTGATGGTGTCCTGGAAATACATTCTCGCATTGGGCATCGCCACCGGGTCGTAAGCGATCACGCTCCCGCCCAGCTCCAGGAGTTTCTTGATGATGGAAACGGAGGGGGCCTCGCGCATGTCGTCGGTGTTGGGTTTAAAGGCCAAGCCCCAGACGGTAAACTGTTTCCCTTTGATATTCCCTTGAAAATGATTGACGATCCTTTCGATGAGGATCGTTTTCCGCTGCCGGTTGACCTGGTCGACCACAGTCAGAATATTCAGCCCGGCGTTATGCTCGCGGGAGGTCTGGATCAGGGCGTTCACGTCCTTCGGGAAGCAGGAGCCGCCGTACCCGATCCCGGCAAACAGGAAGCGCTTCCCGATCCGGCTGTCCGTCCCCATCCCGATCCGCACGAGGTCGATGTTGGCGCCGGCCTTTTCGCAGAGGTTGGCCAGTTCGTTCATGTAGGTGATCCTCATGGCCAGGTAACAGTTGGAGGCATACTTGGTCAGCTCGGCGCTCGCCGGGTCCATCTCGATAATGGGATTTCCCTGCCGGACAAACGGTTCGTAGAGAGTTTTCATTTTTTCCAACGCCGCCTTATGGCTCGACCCGATGACGATCCGGTCCGGCCTCATGAAATCCTCGACGGCAAACCCCTCCCGCAGGAATTCAGGGTTGGAGACCACATCGAAGTTGGATGCCCCCTGCTCCCGCATGGCCTTCGCGACCTTTTCCGCGGTGCCCACCGGGACCGTGCTCTTGTTCACGATCACTTTATAGCTTTTGTTTCCCGCTTCCCGGAGGATCTTTCCCACGTCGTTGGCGACGCCAAAAACATACCGCAAATCGGCCGCGCCGTTGCTGTCCTGCGGGGTAGGCAGGCAAAGAAAGATGATCTCCGAGCTCAGAACGGCGTTTTTCAAGTCCCCCGTGAAGGCGAGCCTTTTCTTCGCAATGTTCCGGTAGAAAAGGATGTCCAGTCCGGGTTCATAAATGGGCAACTCGGCCTGGTTCAACTTTTCCAGCTTCTTGGGGTCGTTGTCGACACAGATGACGTGATTCCCCGTTTCCGCCAAACACGTCCCGGTGACGAGTCCCACATACCCGGTTCCGATCATTGCCAAATTCATGATTCCCCTCCCAAAATGAGTTCCGCATGCCCGGGAACCCTGGAGCCATTATATCGTCATCTTCTCACGCAATTCAATAAATAGTTACCCAAAGCAGGCCGAGGCGCCTGGAATCCGATTATTTTCACTGCTTCGAAGGCTTTAAGTTTGAGCCAGGTTCGATGCATTCAAGGAGAGAGGGAGTGGGTCCTGTTGGAAACAGGGGGATTCAGAAAGGATGGATCGTTCGCAGGAGAAAGGAATGGCGGGCGGGAATGGGAAACCAATTGCGGCAAAATTCTTGCGACCTCTTCGGTGGTGAGTTCCGCCAGGTTTTCCAGCGACTTCGCCGATTCCCCATTCCTCCCGTTGGAAATGGCTTTCAGAAGCTTGGGGTGAGGTGTCTTCTCCACGATTTCGTACGAATTGAAAAGCTCCTCCTGCAACTTTTCTCCGGGCCTCAATCCTACAAAGCGGATCTCCATATCCGTTCCCGGCCGGTACCCGTGAAGCCCGATCATTCTCTTGGCCAGGTCCAGAATTTTTATGGGTTTCCCCATGTCCAGCACGAAAATGTCCCCGTTCTCCCCCAGGGTGGCCGCCTGAAGCACCAGGTTGACCGCCTCGGGAATCGTCATGAAGTACCTTACCATTTCCGGGTGGGTTACGGTGACCGGCCCCCCTTTCTCAATTTGTTCGGTGAAGAGGGGGACAACACTTCCGCTGCTCCCCAGGACATTGCCGAACCGGACGGTGACAAACTTGGTATTCGACTTGGAAGGAGACAAACCGCTGCCGAGGCTTTTCACGATTTCTTCGGCGATCTTCTTAGTCATCCCCATGACGCTGATCGGGTTTACCGCCTTGTCTGTGGAGATAAGGACGAAACGGTGGGCGCCGTATTTCTTTGCCGCCTCCGCCATGATCCGCGTGCCTCCTGCATTCGTGCGGAAGGCTTCGTAGGGGTTGCTTTCCATGAGGGGAACATGCTTATAGGCGGCGGCATGGAACACGATTTGAGGGCGAAACTCCTCGAACACCCCTTCCACCCTTTTCATATCCAGGATGTCTCCAATGACCGGGACCACCGACAGAGGGCCGTCTTTTTTTGCCCCCAGCTCCCGTTCAATTTTGAAGAGGCTCTCCTCGTGGCGTTCCAGAAGAAGCAGGCAGGCGGGTCCAAAAGAAAGGATTTGCCGGCAGAGCTCGGAGCCGATGGACCCTCCGGCTCCGGTCACCATCACCGTTTTTCCCCCGACTAATTCTTTCACCCCGGGCACCGCCTCGGATACAGGCGGCCGGAACAGAATATCCTCCGCGTCAATCACGTTGAGAGAGCTCGAGTGTCCATTGCCGTTGAGAATGGACCAGAAACTCGGGAGGGCGAGGATGGGAAGGCCGTATTGCCGGAGGTCCTTCACGATTTCCTTGAATTGTTCGGGCGTAGCGGAAGGGATGGCGATGATGAATTCCTCCGGCTTCACTTTCTCCACGATCCTCCCGAGCTCCCGCCGGTCTCCAAGAACGGGGATGTCCCGAATTCTTAATCCTTTCCTTTTTGGGTTGTCGTCAATGAGGCCGATGATTTCGTGAGGATAGAAGAAGTTCCTGCTTATGTCCCGGATCAGCAAATCGGCCGCATCCCCTGCGCCGATAATCAAGGTCCGTTTCCTTCCGAGCTGGGCCTTCAACTCGTTCTGATGCAGCCGCCAGAGCATCCGGATTCCGCCCAGCATGAAAATGTTCAAAAACCAGTCGGTAACTATCACCGACCGGGGGTAGATCTCCTCCATAAAATAGGAAACGGCCCCGAAGAATAGGAAGGAGCCGAAAGTCGTGGCGGAGACGATACTGATCAGGTCCCGGATGCTGGCGTATCTCCATACCCCTTTATCGAGGGAGAAAGCGAATAGAAAAAGGACGCGGATCGAGAGCAGCAGGGGGAGATAATACAGGAAAAAAGAATAAAAGTACCTTTCAGGGACGTTTCCCTCAAAGCGGATGTAAAATGCAAGGTTATTGGAAAGGGCGAATATCCCGGTCTGTACCGCCACGACCAGGGGTCTTCTGAAGGGGGCAAGATCCTGGGCCAGCACCTGAATCCGACGGGAAGGATATACCTTTTTGAAAACCGACCGCAGAATGAGCTTTATGTCGTAAAGCAAAGAGGATCCTTCCGCCTTGTCCATTCCCGCTCACCAGGCAAATCAGGAGGAATGGATTATTCAGAACTCCCAATTTTCTCATTCGACATCTGCAAGGTCGCAGACCGGATCAACCACGAGGATCCATTAGTTTGCAGGGCTATGGAAGCATCCCATTCTCGGGCTTTTACCCCGAGATGATCCCCATTCCAAGCTAACTCTCCCGGCTCCGGGCCAAAGAGAGTCCAGAAGCAGGCCCATCGGGCTCGGACGGTCAAGGAAACGGACAGGGCGGGCTGTCGATACCAATAATAAGGAGCGCTCCAGCCGCGGGGCGTCTTTTCATCCCCGTGCATCAGGGACCAGGCCCCATAGCCGGCCGAACCGCCCATCCTTATCCAATAGGGCCCGGCGGGTGTTCTCAAAAGCAATAAGCCAGCATTCTCTTCCCAAGAATAGGGCGCATTCTGGAAAAGCCAATGCAAACGATAGTCATGATCTCTTCGGCTTGATAGGAAATCGATAACCAGCCACCACTCCTCTTCCAAGCGCACGATCCCCCGGCGATGGCGCACCGGCGGGTTCAGACGCTGGTAACCGGGATGCTCCCCTTCCAGATAAGTCAAGGACCCGTGAGAGATGGCCTGGAAGAATCGCAAACGGCCCCGGAGCCAGGGCAGCCACAAGAACCTGCTCACCCGTTCCATCTGGTCTCGCCCGTCAACTGAGACGGTGTTGTGATAGAGGGTCCCCGCCAGAGCGTTGGACCACGGGTGCGGGCCGTTATAGGAATAGGTGCCCGGGTCCAAGGCGATGTTCTGTCCGCGCCACCAGAGGTCCACGTGGAGAAGGTCGGCCTGGGATGGTCGATGACGGAAAGCACCGCAGCGAGTGAAAACATGGCTGGTGGGGGTACGCAGGGTAAAGTACCCTCCCTGATAAGCCTGCAGATTGATGCAGGGATTGGGTGCCAACGGAGCTCGTACAGCCGCCGGGCCGAAGAGCCAGAGCAGATCTTCATCCCAGGGCCCATTATCACAGCATCGTTTTCCGGTTTGGAGGTAATGGACGGCTATAGTAACCGGGCGCATGTCCCGGTAATCGCAGTTGTTGAGCGGAAGGATGAGGGCCCCGTCGTTGGCCCCGTAGCAGGGGGCCAAACCCGTGGAACTATCCTGAAGCTGGTATAGAAAATCGGCCGCCCTGCTCACCCGGTTTTTCAGTTCATCGCTGAAGGTTTGGCCATGGATTTCTGCCAGGCGCAGGGCCCAAAGGTAATCCTGCAGCATTAACCGATGGTAATTGACGGAATGCTGGGCGAAGGAGCCGTCGTCATAGATTAGTTCCTTCCCCAACTTCTCGAGGATTCTCCGCCCCGTGTCTCGCCAGCCTTCTGCATAGGTAAACTCCGGGAAAAGAACCCCTGCGGTCCAAAGCCCGACTCCTTCGCTGATCCCGTGATTATTGCGCTGGCTCACGGCATAACCGAGGTTTGCGGCGACGCGCTCAGCAGAAACCGCAAGCATCTGAGCCATTTCCCACACTCTTCGGGGGGTGGTGGCCGGGCTATTTAGGAATCCGTACAATCCGAAGACCCAGGCCATCAGGCGAAGGCTGATCTCCTGCCCGCACTTCCAGTTGGCGCCAGTGTTGGGTGGATTATTCCTGCGCCAATCTTCCACTAATTGCCAGAAGAGCTCCGGATATTCCTCATTGCCTGTGCGCCAGTACGCCCGGACCAGGGTAAAGGCAAACCCGAATCGGCTCATTTCCCAGATCACTTTGATATCCCCGGAACCGAAATCGTCAATCCGGGTCCAGTGGCAGTCTGCGGGGGCCTTGTGGCCGGTGAAAGGGTTTCGATGCCAATCGAGCGGAAGGGGCAAGGATACGGGGGTTCGTCCGAAATAAATGAATTTTCCTTTCTTCATCCCGTCAGCCTGCAGCTTGGGATTTGAAGGCCCCTCATCCCAATCGGAGAACAGGGTTGAGAACCGGATTCGGTCATTCGGATCGAAGAAAAAATGGGGAGAGCCTTTGCGGCGGTATTCTAGATAAGTTTCCGCGTCGACCGGTTTCGTGTCTTTGAGAAACCACTCCAGAGGTTTTTGTCTCCATCTCATAACCTGCGTTTGCAGGCGCAGGAGGCCTGAGCGCAGACGAAATTCATACCGGAGTCTTTCCTTCAACCAAAGGAACCCGAAGGAACGAATCAGCTCATAAGAATTTAAGATCCGGCGGATCACTGGAAGGCTATCCCCTCATTTGGTCCCGCACGCCAAAATCTTTGCTTGAAGGAGGCCCTTTCAGATTCCCTGTATAAGAGCAAAGCTAAAGCCTCGGATCTTTGCCAAACGATAATTCTTTAAACCCTTTCTTGACCACATCCTACTGCCCATTGACTATCGCCTGTCGTCCGCCTCTAGCCTATGCCTATAGCCTTTTTTAAATCTGAGAAAAGCCCGCCCTGTCGGTTCCTGATTTCTTTAAGCCCTGTCGTGAATCAGGCCTAAAGTTGTTGGTTTCGTCAGGATCGAATGAAAAAGGGGCCCGTATTACAGCGCGAGGCCGGTGATGGGTGATTTAGATAGACGATCTGAATGGGGTCGATGCAAAATTCCTGCCCGTAAATTTCTTACCTTAAGAAAGGCTTTTTCTCCGCCATGGGGTTGTGCGGTACCAGCCGATCCGTGGAGCTATGTATAGAAGAAATCAGGTATTTTCGGAATCGCCACGTGGGTTAACCCGGCAGCGGAGGAAATGACCCCGAGGATTTTCCTTTTTCTTCGAAGTCATTCAATTGAGCTTGCCCGGGTGTTCACGACAGGTTTTTTGACTGATGACCGCCCTTTCAATTTTCCACCTTTTTTTCCGGCGTCCGGCAGAATAAATTTTTGTTCCCTTGACTCCAGGCTTTATTTAAAATTAAATATGAACACTCGGTGGTCTTTCATCCGGGAATTGCTTTCCGTTCACCTCAAGCCCGGACTTCTCGAAAGGAGGCAGGAGATGACAAAGAAAGTAGGGCTTTTTTTCGTTGCCGTTTTCCTTACGCTCGCTATCCCCTTTTCTTTTACCTACGCTCAGAAAGAAAAAAAACCGGCGGCGAAACCGAAAACCCAGGCGGTAAAGTCCGTTGATGAGGCGACCTGTTTCGGGTGCCACACGGAGATCCAGGAGCTGAAGGGAAGAGGGAAGCACGCCAAACGTTTGAACTGCGCCGTCTGCCACCCGGACACCGCGGGCCATCTTGCCGACAGCGCCACGAAGCCGGTCACCCTCCTGGACCCGGCGAGTTGCGGGGCCTGCCACAAGGAACAGTTCCAGACTCTCATGGAAGTGAACCTGAAATCCAAGGCGAAAGTGGAAAAATCCACCACCACGAGCCGGTCTCCCCTTTCCGATAAATTGCTGATGCCCCACGGCTTCACCTGGGAGCACGATGAACCCCGCTCTCACGTATTCATGCTTCCCGATCACATGACCGTCGACCGGGCTTATGGAGGAAGGTTCCAATTCAAAGATTGGACTTACGTCGAAAACCCCGGCAAGCTTTGGGACGTCATCGTCGACACGGGAAAAGAGCTTCCCCGGACCGTCAAGGCGGCGAACACGGTCTGTCTTGCCTGCAAGACCTCGGACACGGTGCTGAAGTGGCCGTACATGGGCGATTCCAACCCCAACACGCCTTTGAAGCGCGGTCCGAATGCGGCGGCCATAGAGATGGCCAAGAACCATCCAGAATCCCGTAGGCTGCATCCAATGCCATGACCCTCACGCAGCCAAACCCCGGGTGATCCGCGACGCCCTCATCGAGGCGGTCGTGGACCGGGGCGAGGGCACCTACCCGTACGATAAGGAAAAGAGCAAAGAGATCACCATGGAAAAGATCGTCTTCAAGAGAGGCGGTCAGGAGTTCCGGGCGATCGGCATCCTCAGCAAACCGGATTCCAACGTCATGTGCGCCCAGTGCCACGTGGAATACAACTGCAATCCCGGGATCGACACCCAGACCGGGAAGCCCACGACCATGGACGACCGCCGCTCCAACTATTTTCCCTGGGTGAATGTCCTCGATTTGGGGAAGAAGTACGAGAGCATAAACTTCAAAGACTTCAAACACACCCTCACCGGGGCTGCTTTGACCAAGCTCCAGCACCCCGAGACTGGAAACCCAGTGGGGAAGCAAGCATGAGCGGGCCGGCGTGGAATGCAAGGACTGCCACATGCCCAAGGTGAAGAGGAAGGGAAAGGAGTTCACCTTCCACGGCCAGCGCAGCGCCCGGTACATGTTGAAAGACACCTGCCTGAGGTGCCATCCCGAGTGGACGACGGAGGCGGCCGAGTACCAGGTGGACGCGGTGCAGAACTACATCCGGGGGAAGATGCGGAAGGCGGAGTTCTGGCTGGCCATGTTGATCGACACCTTCACCCGGGCCAAGGATTTGGGCGTCGGCGAAGAGGCCCTCCAGCAGGCCCGCAAAGAGCACGACCGGGCCCACCTGATGTGGGAATGGTGGACGGCGGAGAACAGCGACGGGTTCCATAATCCCGATTTGGCACGGCAATCCCTGGCGGAATCGATGAACGCTTCGCAGAAAGGGATCGAGATTCTGACCAAGGCCATAGGCCAAAGAACCAAGTAGGGGCGGTTCGCGAACCGCCCCTACATTCCACATGTTTTTAATGCTCCTAATCGGGAGGAAATCGTATGAGCCGAATGTTCAATCCTTTCATAATCGGGGCCATGGCCCTTTTTCTCTTGATTCTGGCCCTGGGGGCCACCACCGGCGCGAACAGCACGGGCGGCGCGCCCATGACCATGTGCATGGATTGCCACGGCATGCCCAAGGGAGCTGAGATCCGGGTCGAAAAACTCCCCCGGGCATACCTGCCCGGGTCCGTTTACGAGATCTCTCTCCGGGTGGTCAGCGGAGTTAAGAGTGAAAGCGATACCCAGGGCGGGTTTGCCGTCACCGCGTCGGATGGGGAACTGATCGTCTCAGACCAAAAGACGACGCAGAAATCCGGCGACTACATCACCCATACCGCGGAAGGGACCCTCCTCCGTTCCTGGAATTTCAAATGGAAGGCTCCGCCGGAGAAGAAGAATGTCACCCTCACTATTTCGGCGGTCGCGGCCAACGGGGACTTTGCCCCGGCCAATGACGCGTTTTCCAGGAGGGAGTTCATCATTCAGGCAAAGTGAATTCTTCTATTGCCGAATATATTTAGCGGCTTGAAGGTGCTTCCGGAAATCCCTCCCAACCTCCCTTTTCCAAAGGGAGGAGACCTGTTTCCCCCTTTGAAAAAGGGGGATAAAGGGGGATTTCTGGAGCTTCTTGGCAATTTTGAAAACATATCATATGGGTAACCATTTACCGGTTATGGTATTTCTCATTTTTTTAGCGGGGGTGAAGTATGGATTTGAATAGACGGGATTTCCTAAGGTTGAGCGCCGTATCGACTGCTATGGCCGCAGCCGGAATCTCCGCGCCCGGCAGGGTTGAAGCCGCCGCCAACACGCTCACAATCCCGATCGGGCAATGCCGCTATTGCGCGATCGGGTGCACCACCCTGGCCGACGCCGAGGTGGACGCCTCCGGAAAGGTGCTAAAGATCCTGGCGATCAAGGGGGACCTCAAGAGCCCGGTGAACCGGGGCGTTTTGTGCACCAAGGCCTTTTACCTCCACAAGACCCTCCTCTACCCCGAGAGGCCGCAGACCCCGCTCATCCGCAAAGAGTGGATCAACCCGGCCACGGGCAAGCCGGACCTTTCCCGTTCCCCCCGGGTGCTGGAGGGGAAGACGAGCAAAGACCCCCGCGGGCTCACCGCCTCCGAGAAAGACTTGCGGGAAAATTTTGTCCCCGTCTCCTGGGAGGAGGCGGTCAACTTCGTGACCGCCGGAATGGAAAAGTGCCACCGGGACTTCGGGCGCTTTGCCATCGGGTACTACGGCAGCGGCCAAGCCGGGACTGAAGAGACCCACATCATGAACAAGGTCTTAAAAGGCGGGTACGCCAACAACCACATCGAGGGGCAGCCCCGCATGTGCATGGCCAGCGCGGTGGTCGGATACCTCCACACGTTCGGCAAAGACGAGCCGTACGGGTCCCTCGATGACCTGGATGTGCCCGACCCCGACTTCGGCGTGCACGCGGACACTTTCTTCCTCATCGGGAACAACACCGCGGAAGCCCATCCCATCCTCTTCAACCGCATGGCGGCGGTAAAGGGGAAACAACCGGACAAAATCAAAGTCATCCTGGCGGACCCCCGCAAGACCCGCTCCGGGACGATCGCCGACCTCTGGCTCCCCTTTGCCAGCGGCCGGGACCTGGCGCTCATCAACTCCCTGGCGTACATCATCGCATTCGAGCTGGATGGCGCCAAGGTGGACGTGGAGAAGGGCACGGTGGACGCCAAGTGGAAATACCTGGACAAAAGATTCCTCCTCCGCGCCTGCAACTTCGCCATCAACGAAAAAACGGAGAAACACTGGATCCTCACCGACTACGCCGGGACGAGGGGCAAGGTATGGGACCTGACCTACGATCGGGCAGCCAAAATCTACCCCGACCCGAAGAAAAAGTACTCCTCCGCCGAGGAGATCGAGAAGGACTGGTGGAAAGGCTTCGCCGTATTCCTAAAGTTCCTGGAGGATTACAAGCCGGAGAAAGTGGCCAAAGTCATCTTTGAAGGGGAAGCCCCGCTGGTCTACGACCGGAAGACCCGCGCCTGGAAAGAGATCCAGCCGGAAGAATCCCTCCGAATGGCCGCCCGGTGGATCGCCGAGGGAATGACCACAACCCTGTGGTGCATGGGGGTGAACCAGAAGCTCCAGGGGACCTGGGTGAACGCCAGCCTCCACATGCTCCACCTCATCACCGGGAAGGCGGTGAAGCCAGGCAGGCATTCCTACAGCCTCACGGGGCAGCCCAACGCCTGCGGGGGCATCCGGGCCCCGGGTGCGCTCTGCCACGCGCTTCCCTACGGCCGGCTGGTGGGGGTCGACCTCCACCGGGCCCAGGTCGAGAAGATCTGGAAAGACCGGAGCCGCGTCTTTCTCCAGAAGAAGGGCTTCGCCGGCTCCGAAATCGACAAGGAAGTGGAAAAAATCAAAATCCACCCCCAGCCCGGGCCGCACACGGTAGAGATGTTCCGGAGGTACGGGTCGGGTCAGATCAAGGTGATGCTCACTTCGACGGTCAACCCGGGCCAGAGCCTCCCCTATGCCTGGCCCTACCGGCAGGCCTGCGCCGCCGCGGAGAAAGGGACCCCCTGGCCCCTGACCGTGGTCCTGGAAGCCTTCCCCAACGCTACGACGCAGGTTGCGGACGTGGTCTTGCCGGCGGCCAGCTGGTACGAAAAGGAATTCACCTTCGGCAACCTTGAGAGGCGCTACCAGCTCATCAAGAAAGTGGTGGACCCGCCGAGCGGCCAAATGCTTCCCGACTCGGTGATCTTCGCCCTGATCTGGAGGAAGATGGAGGATAAGGGGCTCATCCCCAGGGGATTCATCTCCCAGTTCTGGCCGGAGGATTACGGGGAGGATTGGCTTAAACGGACGGTGGAGCAGGCCAACAGCAAGCCCTGGATCGCTAAATTCACGGAAAACATCTGGGAGGAGATCCTCCTCCTTTCCAAGGGGACGGGCTACGACTTCGCGGGGATGAAACGGCAGCGCATGCGGGCGGTGAACCACGGCTGGCGCATTCCGTTCCCGGAAGAGTACGACAAGGACCCCGATGTGAAAGCCCGATACGACAAATACCAGTCCAGGATCCAGTACGCCTTCCCCTACGACCCCATCGTGGCGGACCGGACCCGAAAGTACCTCGCGGCGATGAAAGAATGGAACCCGGTTTATGGAGAGTGGGTGGGGAAAAGAATCGAGGAGATGAGGGCCGACAAGGAATATCACCGCGAAGAGAAGTTGCCGGAGGGGTACTACGCAAGCTTTTACGGGGCCAACGCGGCGATCCACGGGTTTGCCGAGATCCCCGGCCCGGACGGGAAAATCGCGAAGAAGCTGCCCCGGATCGACGGCCGGGCCCTGGTCTGGGCCAACCCCTGGTGGGCCTGCGCCTTCGACGGGAAGGAATTCAAAAAAGCGGCCGAGGTCAAAATCAGCGAGAGAAAATTCAGCCCTCAGAAAGCCTACGCCGGAGAGTCCCTGGCTCCCTATGAAGGGATGCGCACCGTTGCCGCGAAGGTCATCGGCAACCCGGACCAGGACCCATCCGCCCTGCTCTCCATCTGCCTGAGCCCGCCTGAATTCCCGGGACACAAGATGTCTTACCTCGCCGATGGAAAGGAGGTCGTGATCATCGATGCCAGAGATTATAAGTACGGGGCCTGCACCGGGAGGCTCATCGAACACTGGCACACGGGAAGCATGACCACACGGGTGAGCGAACTCAAGAGAGCCGCGGCCAAGGCGTACGTCGAGGTCAGCACCAGGCTCGCTGAAAAGCTGGGCGTGAAAGACGGCGACCCCCTGATCGTGGAATCTCCCCGGGGACGAATCGAGCTCCCGGCGAAGGTTCTCGACATCCGGAAAGCCACGGGAGGGCCGCGTGAGGATTACGTCTTCGTCCCCTGGTTCGATGAAGGGAAACTGATCAACATGATCATGCGGGACAACTTTGACCCCTTCAGTTTCCAGGCCGATTACAAGATGTTCGCGGTCAAAGTCTACAAAGGGAAGACGAGGACGCCCCAGGCGGAACCGACGCCGGTGATTGCTTAAAAAGGCGGGCGAAACTTCTTTCCCTCCTTCCCTTTTCCCTTTTCCCTGTTGCTCTTTCAATATTTGTTTGATTTTAGGAAAAATGTAGGGGCGGCCCCCCGTGGCCGCCCGCGTGATGGACAGCCACAGAGGGCTGCCCCTACAATTCAAAAGACCTTTTCAAAGACGCTCAGCATGAATTTCAGAAGAAGGGATATTTTGAAGACCGCCATCGTAGCCGGCATTTCATTTACCGCCGGATGCCGCCTCCGTATTGACGCGGAAACCGACCTGATCCGTCCCCCCGGCGCCCTCCCTGAAGACCGTTTCCGCGCCGCGTGCATCGGCTGCAACGCCTGCGTGAACCTTTGCCACGTGCTGAAGTACAACTCCCTCGCCATCGCCGGAGACTGGCGCAATTTCGGAACGCCCTGGGTGAAGGACATGCGGGATTACCCCTGCACCCTCTGCATGGAATGTCCCAAGTTCTGCCCAACCGGGGCGCTCCGCCGAATCCCCGTCGAGGAGGCCCGGATGGGCATGGCCGTCATCGACCTGGGCCTCTGCCTTGGCTGGAATGGGGACGTTTGCCTCTCCTGCAGCAAAGCCTGCCCTCTGGGGTCCTTCATATTTGATTTTTCCCCCGGAGACTGGGGGAACCAGCCGATGATCAATGAGCAGTGCAAGGGGTGCGGCCTCTGCGTGAAACACTGCCCGGTGGGGACTTCGGCCATACGCGTGGTGACCTGGAGGACTTACGGCCGGCAGAAGAACGCGTATAATTCTTACATGGACACCGTTCTGCGGATGAACGCGGATGAAAGGTACGCCTGGGTTTACGGTCAGAACCTACCGCGGATCCTGGAGGCCGGGAGGATTTTAGAACGTGAAATGCGGTAGGTTCACCCTGGCTCGGACACTGGTCAGCCTCTCGATTCTGACGGTGTTTCTCCTCCAGCTCGCCCGAGTACGCGGAGTGACCGGAAGCCTCTCCGGATCGTCAGTCTACGAGTGGATAAGACTGCTGGACCTGTTCGCCTTTGCCGAAAGCGCGATTTCCTCTCGTGCTCTCACTAAAGATATTTTGTATTCTGCCGCTCCCATCCTAATTCTTTACCTGGTGCTGGGAAGGGCCTTTTGTGGCTGGGTGTGCCCGCTGGATCTTTGCTTCCGAATCATCCATGGGATAAAGAATAGGATTGGCCCGCCCGCCCATCAAGAATCCCCCCCACCCTTGCCCTCCCCCTCTGGGGGGAGGGTATGGAAATATTAGGGAAGAGGGTAAGCCTCCTGAAAGCCACCAAGAACTTCCCTCCCTCTCGACGGGGGAGGGCGAGGGTGGGGGTGACCCTGATAAAAATGTACCTTCCTCCTGCCGCCCTCCTGCTATTGGCTGCCCTGGTACAATTTCCCTTATTCACGTTGTACATTTCACCCATTACCAACTTCTTTCGCACGATATATGCCGGATTTTACTGGCTGGCCGGCTTCCCCGCAGGAGCCGAAGTCTTGGCCATTTCGGTCGCGCTCCTTTTCGGAGTTACGTTGCTGGAGTTTTCCCGCCCCCGGGTGTGGTGCCGCCATCTCTGCCCGGTTGGAAAAACCTACGGCCTTTTTAACGGCGTCAGCCTTATCCACGTTAAGTTGAATCCCGTGGAATGCACTTCATGTCGGGCTTGCGAGGATGCATGCTATCAGCGGGTGGAGATCTTGTCGCCCCCGAGCCGGGAGAAGGTTCGGGACTCCTCCTGCATCCTCTGCGGCCGCTGCGTGGAGGCCTGCCGGGCTCGAACCAAGGCCGTTTCACTGGGGTTTGGAATATGAATACAATTGTAGGCAGCGGGTTTCTGGTCATGGATGTTTCTTGTAAGGACCAGATCCTGAAGGAGCTGGAGGCCCGGGGTGTTGAACTGCACGGGGTGAAAGATGAAAAGATCGTCTTTCTCGCCGAAGGGAGGAACGCCGCGGAGCTGAAGGAGAGGATGGATAGCCTGCAGGCGATCGAGGGCGTCCTCGGCGTGTACCTGACCTACTTCACCCTTGAGGATTCGGAAAATAAAGAAGACACCACCCTTCGAGGGAAGGGAATTTTGGTGTCTCGGATAGAATGTAGGGGCGGCCCTCTGTGGCCGCCCGCAAGATGGGGCAACCATCACGCCAGGGCGTGATTGCCCCTACAATTTTCTTCCAGCTGTGCCGTTCTGTCGTTCTGCTCCTCCCGCGAACGGAATTACCCAGAAAGATTCCCGCCGCATGGCCACCTGGATTTCCTGCCCCTCTTGAATTCCCAAGTTTCGAAAAACGTAATTGGGGAGGTTTATTTCCAGGCGCACGTCCAGCCCCGCCGGGCGGAAGAGCACCCATCGGTGCGTCCCCCGGTCTAAAATCCTTTCGACCTCCCCACCGAGGATGTTGTTTCTCAGCGATTCTTTCACCGGCTTTCCAGGCCGCAGGATCATGACTTCTTCGGGCCGGAGATAGAGGAACACCTCGTCTCCCCCGGCCGGAATCCCGGCCGCAAGTTCGCCGGGAAGCTGGATCTCCTTTCCCCAGAGGTTCACGGTGATCGAATTCTTTTTTTCCTCAAACTCAACCAGTTTGCCGGGGAAAAGGTTCCGAAGGCCCAGGAACCTGGCGATGCCGGGGGTCCGTGGACGGAGAAAAATTTCTTCCCGGCTGCCGCTCTGCTCCAGCCTGCCGCCGATCACCACGTGGATCTTCTCCCCCAGGAGGTAAGCCTCTTCCAGATCGTGGGTGACGTGCAGGGCCGTGAACCCCATCGATCGATGAAGGGAAATGAGAAGTTGTTGAATTTCGGCCTTCAGGCCAGGGTCGAGGGCGGTCAGGGGTTCGTCCAGAAGAAGGAGCCGGGGGAAGGCGCCAGGGCCCGGCCCAGGGCGGTGCGCTGTTTTTCCCCTCCGCTCAGGCCGTGGGTTTGACGCTCCAGGAGGTGGCCGATCCTCAAAGCCTCGATCAGATGGCTCAGGTGTTCTTCCTCCATCCCGGAAAATTTCTTCTGCGCCTTGAGCCCGAAGAGAAGGTTGTCTTTTACCGTGAGATGAGGGAACAGGGCGAGGTCCTGCGGGAGGTAAGAGATCCCCCTTTTCTCGGGAGGAAGGCCCTGGATCTCCTTTCCTCCCATCATGATCCTGCCGCTCTGGAACTTCCGCAGGCCGATCATGGACTCCAGGATCAAGGTCTTCCCGCTTCCCGTGGGGCCGAGGAGGACGTTGAAGGACCCTTCTTGCAGGGACAGGCTCAGGTCCTCGATGCGGAAAGTACCCAGTTTGAGGTTCAGCCCCCGGACCTCGATCATAGGACCTGCGGCCTCTTTTCCACCAGGCGCACGGCGTAGAGCGCCGAAAGTCCGATCGCTACCAGGATCAGGATGAGGATAATCGTCTTCTGAATATCAGCCGAAGCCAGGGACATGAAAATGGCCGTGGGCATGGTTTCCGTCTTGAAAGCCATCGTTCCCGCAAGGGTAACAGTGGCGCCGAATTCCCCCACCGCCTTCGCCCAGCAGAGGATCATCGCGCCGAGCAGTCCGCGGAACGAAAGCGGCAGGGTGACCTTCACGAACGCTCCCCAGGCGCTCGAACCCAGGGAACGGGCCACCGCCTCGTACCGGGGGGATATCTCATCCAGGGAGATTTTCATCAGCCGGGTGGCCAGTCCGGCGATGGAGGCAAACTGGGCCAGGACGATCCCGGGAAACTCGAAGACGAAGAGAAGCCCTTTCTCCTGAATGGCCATCCCCGCCCTGCTGTTAAAGAAAATGAGCAATGCCGCTCCAAGGGCCACGGGGGACATGATGATGGGCAGCTCCAGAAACGTGTCCACGATCTTCTTGCCGGGGAAGTTCAATCGCGAGAGAGCGTAAGCCGCCGGGAGTCCTATGGCCACCGCCAGAAGCATGGCCAGGGTGGCGGTGATCAGGCTGAGGCGGATGGAAAAAAGGACGTCGGGGGCGAGGAGAACCCGCAGAAACTTTCCGCCCTCGAAAAAGTGCAGCAACGAAAGGATGAGAAGGATGTAGAAATGAAAGAGGAGCAGCGCCGCGACCAGGGTTGCTTTCCCGAAATTCATATCTCTCCTTTTGGAGTGCGCAAGCCATCGCTTGCGTTTATCGCGTGCAACTGCCGACTCCAAATGGACTGCGCAAGTCGCGTATGCATGCGGCAGGGGCGGTTCGCGAACCGCCCCACATGCTATCTCCTCCACGCCTGCCGGCAGAGAGTACTCCCCTCCCACAGGCGTGCCGGGGAGAGTGTAAGCCCTGGCTTCCCCCAATGTCATCAGGTAACCGTGCTTCTTGAATACGGACCTGGAATCGGGTGAGGCCAGGAATCGGACAAAATCTTCCGCCAGGCCGCGGTTCCTGGTGAATGTCGACACGGCGGCAGGAAGATAGCCGATGCGCGGAACTTCTTCCGGTTTCAGGAAGATCGTCTCGATCCGCTCCGGGTCCCAGTGCCGGAAGACCTCCCACCCCAGCACCGCGTCGACACTTTTGAGAGAGATGAGGTTGGCGGTCTTCTCGCAGCTTTCCACCGTGGTCACCAGGTTCTTTCGAAACTGCCGCCGTTCTTCGGGGCTCAAGTTCTTTTCAACGACTTCCACCGCGTACGTCCCCACGCACACCCTTTCGGGGTCGGCGATGGCCAGGCGCAGCCCGGGCCGGAGCAGGTCCCTGAAGGAACGGATCCCGCGGGGATTCCCCTTCTGGACATTGATCGCCGGGACAAGGTAGGCGACGATCTTTTCGGTTTCCGGAAAAACGAGCTTCTCCTGCCTGGCCTTTTCCATGAAGTCGGACGAGCCTGGAAAGTAAACGTCACCTCTTCGGGCGAGCTTCATCTGGGAAAGAACGAAACCCGAACCGCCGAAGGTGATATTGACCTCCACTCCCCTCTTCAGGGTAAAAATCCTGGCCGCCTCTTCGGCGGGCGGTTTGCTCGCGGCGCCGGCGAAGACGAGCAGGGATTCGGATGAGGCGAAGAGCGGAGAAGAGATGAAAAGTACGGAAACCAGGAGAACAGCGGCTGCCATTTCTCCCCACGGGCTCAAAGCGCTATGCACAACTTGCCTAACGCTGGTCATAAAAAAATCACCCTGAACTTCTCATTGACCTCCTCCTCGAAGCCGTGGGCCAGGCGGTCGTACTTGGAAAGGAGGTCCTTGGCTTCGGGGGTGAGGCGGGCCCCGCCTCCCCCTTTGCCCCCGGTTTGCTTCTCCAGAACGGAAAGGCCGAGCTGCTCTTCCATGGCTTTGATTTGCGCCCAGGCCTTTCGAAAGGTGATCTTCAGCCGGCGGGCGGCCTGCGAGATGGACCCCTCTTCATCCACCGCCCGGAGGATCTCCCGGCGGCCGGGACCTAACACCGGCCGCCCGTGAACCTCCAGCCAAACCTTCGACCTGACTTGAACCCGGTAGTCCTTCACTTGGGCCTTCAACCCTTCAGCCTCCCGAGTTGAACCAGGGCCTTCCGCAAGACTTCCCGGTTCTCGGGCCTGAGCGGGACCATGGGCAAACGCAGCTTTCCCGCGGGGACCCCCATCATGTTCATGGCCTCCTTGGCCGGGGCCGGGTTGGACTCGATGAAGAGCGCGCGCACCACCGGAAGGGTCTTGAAGTGAATCTCCCGGGCCTCCTCGACGTGGCCGTCCAGCATGAGGTGAATCATCTGGTGGTATTCCTTGCCGATCACGTTCGCCACGGCCATGATTCCCCCGTCCCCACCCAGGCCCATCATGGAGAAAGTCAGGGCGTCCTCGCCGCAGAGGGTGTAGAATTTCTTTTTTCCGACCCTCGTCCCCCGCATGATGTCCATCGTGATCATCATGTCCCCGCAGGCATCCTTCATGCCCGATGATGTTGTCGATCTTGGAAAGCTCGATCATGGTCTTGGCTTCGATCAGCCTCCCGGTGCGGGAAGGAATGTTGTAGATGAAGAGAGGGAGCTTGGTGGATTTCGCGATCGCCTCGAAGTGGGCCAGGATGCCGTCCTGGGTGGGCCGGTTGTAATAGGGGCAGACCTGCAGGCTGGCGGCGGCTCCCGCGTGTTCCGCGTGTTTCGTCCTCTCAATCGCTTCCTGGGTGCTGTTGGAACCGGTCCCGGCCATCACCGGCACACGGCCCCGGGCTTCCTGGACCACGATCTCGATCACCTTGTCGTGCTCTTCGTTGGTCAGGGTGGGCGACTCCCCGGTTGTCCCGCAGGGCACCAGGCCGTCGCATTTCTCCTCCTCGATGAAGTAATTGACGAGCTTCCTGAGCCCCGCCTCGTCGAGGGAATAGTTGTCTTTGAAAGGCGTGATCAGGGGAATGTGACACCCGGCCCAAGTTTTCGGCTGCATAACTCCTCCTCTTTCTTTATTTTATTGAACCACAGAGAACACAGAGATGGCCAGAAAATTTATTCTTTTCGCAATAAGGAGAATTGAGAATTTCCCGATCGCCTATCCAATAATGGCCGTTGCGACCTGCCGGAACCCGACAATAAGCCTTTTCTGTGTCTGAAAAGGGATTTACTCTGTGCTCTCTGTGGTTCAAAAGTCTTGAAACAAAAAAGCCATGGGACTTTACCCATGGCTTTCAGGATGGCCGGAGAAGAGTCGGTTAAGGCATCCCGAAAGCGACGGGCGGACCCATCTTCTTAAACTCCGGCTTCTTTCCTTCTTTCTTGCGTCTTTCCATCGCAACCTGTGGGTTCTTAATCTCGGTGAGTAGAGAATATTTTACCCAACCCGATTTGGGTGTCAATAAAAATCTATATTCGGGTGTACTTTGCCGTGCGGATCTTTACCCGGGACGCAAAATACAGGCTGAGGGCAATGCAGAAAATACAGCCCCAGCGCACGCCCGAGATGGAAAAAGGGGCATACAGGAGAGAAAGAACCGGCGGAGAAAGGGCGTACCCGGTAAACTTAAAGCTGTTGTAAAGAGAGGCCACCGGCTTGCGCAGGTCGGGTACGACTTCCACCGCCAGGGTGTTCAGGGACGTCCACGCCGTAGATGATCCGGCCCCAAATAGAGCGAAGAGAAAAAGATACCTTTCGTAGGCATACTCCACCGCCCCAAGGGCCAGCACCGCCCCGATCATGATCATTCCCCCGCAGTAGGCGATCCGGGCCCTCCCAACGCGGTCCCCGAGAAAACCGGCGACGGGTGCGGCGACGATGCCGGAAAACCCGGTCATGGAAAGGATCAAGCCCGTTTTGTCGGAGGGGAGCGCTAAGGAGGCTTTGAGAAAATCGGCGACAAAGGTCATCAGTCCGATATACCCCATAAACAGGGAGAAGGCAGCCAGGCTTAGAAACTTCACATCACGATAAGAATAGGAGCGCTTGATCAAGACCAGGGCATCGGAAAACCTGCCGGCCTCCTCGGCGGGCTTTTCCATGCTCCTGCTCGTGGCCCAGTACAAAGTTCCGATGGCGACCCCAAAGCCAGCCAGAAAAAAGAAGAACCACGGCCAGCCGAGGGAGACCTCCAGGACCCCTGAAATGAGAGGGCCCATGGTGACGCCGGCGGTGTACATGACCCCGAGGATGCCCATGGCTTTCCCAAGGTGCCTCGGTTCGACTATGTCCCCGATCAGGGCAAGAACGATGGGCGCGATGAACGCCGCCCCCAAGCCCTGGACGAATCGGGCGCAGACCAGGGTCGGCAAATTCGGAGACAGCCCCGAGAGGAGGCCGCCCAGGGCGTACGTCCCGAACCCGAACAGGAGGGTCCGGCGGGTGTCAAAGACCTGGGCGATGGCCCCCGAAAATAGCTGGAAGACGACATAGGGGACCATGTACAGCGTGACCGAAAGGGATATCCACTGGATGCTGGTGTCCCAGGACTTGGAAAGCACGGGGAGCAGCGTGATGATCCCTATTCCGCCCATCGGACCGATGATCGCTCCGAGGTAGATGGGTAATAGCCGTTTGAAGTTCATAAGATTCCCTGCAAGTTATTACAGAGTCTGGCTGATGTCAACCAGGCGATCCCTGAATTTGACACTCGTCCCTCTCCGTGGTATTCAGAAAAGAATTCTAATAACAAAGCTCAAAATCCGAACCCGAGATTCCGCGAAAACTTTCCGTTTGGCTACTTCATCCCTTCATGGGGTTGCATTCGGATTTATTCGGCATTTGAATTTTGAGGTTTGACATTCTCGGGAGGTAAACATGTCTCTGATGACCCCGGAACAATACGTGGACAGCATAAAGAAGATGAAGCCCCGGGTCTTCATGAACGGGAAAAAGGTGGCCGGCATCCTCGAGAACAAGAACACCCGCACGGTGGTCGAGTCTAACAAGGCCAGCTACGCGTGGGCGCTGGACCCGAAATATCGGGATATCATGACCGCCTATTCTCCCCTCGTCGGGGAGGTCGTCAACCGGTACACCTACCTCAGCGCCAGCATCGACGACCTGGTGAAAAAGGCGCAGGCCGGGACCTTCACCTCCGAGATGCTCGGGACGTGCACCTACCGGTGCGTCGGGTACGACGCCTTTCACTCCCTGGCCAGCACCACCTGGGAGATGGACCGGGACCTGGGAACGACATACCATCCAAGGTTCCTGGATTTCCTGAAAACCGTTCAGAAGAAAGACCTCTCCGCGTCCGGCGCCCTGACGGAGCCCCGGGGGAGGAGGAATCAGAAGACGCTGGAGTGGCCGGACCCCCACCTGTCCTTGAAAGTCGTCGAGAAGAAGAAGGACGGCATCGTGGTGCGGGGGGCGAAGATCAACATCAGCGGCGCCTATGCCAGCCACGAACTCGTCGTCCTTCCCCAGTCCGCCCATTCAAAAGAAGAAGGAGATTACGCGGTCGCCTTCGCCATTCCGCCGGACACAAAAGGGATTACCTTTGTCTGCCAGTACACCCCGTTTTCCGCGGAAAGAGAGCTGGCCGATGACATGGAAGAGCTGGGGAACCCGCTTTTCGGCCAGCGCGAGACGTCGATGGTGATATTTGAAGACGTTTTCGTCCCCTGGGAAAGGGTCTTTCACTGCGGCGAAACGCCGTACTCGGCCAAGCTGGTGACCCGATTTGCCCGGACTCACCGGATGACCTGCGGCGGAACCTGCAAAGTGGGTTTCATGAACCAGATCATCGGGGCGGCCAAATTGATCCAGGAGTACAAGGGCCTGGAGAAGGTCCCTCACATAAACGAGGAGCTGGCCGAAATGGTCGTCCTGAGAGAGACCGGCCGCGCCTGCGGCCTGGCCGCGGCCATGAAGGGGGTGGAGGAACCCCCCGGGTCGGGCGTTTTCCTCCCCGACGAATTGATGGGGAACGTGGCCAAGCTGAATATCTGCAACTCATTCTGGAGAGTCATGGCCCTGGCGGGGGACATCGGGGGCGGCCTGGTGGTCACCATGCCTTCTCTGAAAGAGCTCAAGAACCCCGAGGTCAAAAATTACGTGGAGGAGTTTTACAGCTTCGGCTCCGACGAACCGACCGAAAACATCATGAAGGTCCACAAGGCCTTGCAGCACTGGACCGCCGGCCTGCACGGCGTCGGGACGTGGCACGGCGCCGGCCCGGTCATGGCCCAGAAGATCATGCTCCAGCGGATCGCCAACTACGAGCACGAAAAGGAATTGGTCAAGCGGACTTTGAACCTGAAGGA
Source organism: uncultured delta proteobacterium (assembly GCA_963712535.1). Lineage (GTDB taxonomy): Bacteria > Desulfobacterota > SM23-61 > SM23-61 > SM23-61 > CAVQIK01. Next base: position 47,287 of record CAVQIK010000011.1, read on the forward strand.
AAAGAAACCTAAAAGTTAACCGGTATAGTTCCTGCGCGACTGTCGTAGGGGCGCCTGCCGGTTCGCCCTCGATCGCGTATTCCACGCAGCTGGAATTTTTTCCGCTTACGAATGAAATTTGCGGAAACCCCTCAAATTGTAGGGGCAATCACGCCACGGCGTGATGGTTGCCCGTCTTGCGGGCGGCCGCAGGGGGCCGCCCCTACAAATCCTGTTCGGTTTGGCTTATCCGGAAAAAGCTTCATTCCCCGATAATCTTCACCAAAACCCTTTTCTTCCTCCCCCCGTCAAATTCCCCATAAAAAATCTGTTCCCACGGCCCGAAATCCAGCTTCCCTCCGGTGACGGCCACCACGACCTCCCGCCCCATAATCTGCCTCTTCAAATGGGCATCCCCGTTGTCCTCGCCGGTGCGATTGTGCCGGTACTTCGAAACCGGTTCATGCGGAGCCAGCTTCTCCAGCCACTCGTCATAATCCTGATGAAGCCCCGGCTCATCGTCATTGATGAACACGGACGCGGTGATGTGCATCGCATTCACCAGTACCAGCCCTTCTCTCACCCCGCTCTCCTTCAGACATTCTTCAACCTTCGGGGTAATATTGACAAAAGCCCTTCTCGTGGGAATATTGAACCACAATTCCTTCCGAAAGCTTTTCATGGATCCCTTTCCTTTTTCGCCGGCGCTGCTTTAGACTTTCTGCCGCAAATCCCATTCGGTCATTTTCTGCCTTCCACCCCTCTCCGTCAAGCGGGATCAATCACCAATTGAGGCGTAAGACGGACTAGCGTGGCAAAGGGCTAACGTAAGCTTCTAACAATCACATGAACCCCCAAACCATCCTTCACCCCGGCCCTGCCCGCTGCGAAACATCGACCGTTATCTGAGGAGAAAAAACCTTGTTGAAGAACATGGCTGTAGGCTATATAATCCTATAAAATTGTCATGACAAAATTATAGCCATATAGAAATAAGGGATGCGCTATCTAACCGACGAAATTGTAAGGTTCTTAGCCGAAGAAGAGAAAATGGCATTCGTTGCAGGTCCGAGGCAGGTGGGGAAAACGACCCTGGCCAAGTATCTTCTTGCCCAGGTAGGGATGGAGACTCTCTATTTTAATTGGGATATAGAGAGCCACCGGAAGGCGATCATCAAGAACCCTGAAGATTTCTGGGAAAGAGGCACCCCCATCCCCTCCCGCCGCAAGGCTCGTATATCTTTGGATGAAATCCACAAATACCCGAGATGGAAGCGCTTTCTTAAAGGTTTCTACGATGCCCGGGGAAAAGACCTGGAAATACTGGTGACCGGGAGCGGGCGGCTCGACATCTATCAGCGCGGAGGGGACTCCCTCTTGGGACGGTATCATCTCTACCACTTGCACCCGTTTACCTTGGGGGAGATGTTGCATGAGGACCGCCAAACCGTTTTCCCACCGGACTTGTTCTGGAAGAACCTTCAGGAAGGGAAAACCCCATCGGGCGCTACCGATGGTCTTCGCGACCTGGAGACTCTAACCGGGTTCCCTGAACCCCTATTTTCCGGGAGTGAAACCCGCCTTAGGCGATGGCGCCATTCCCGCCAGACTTTGGTCATTCGGGAGGACTTGAGGGACCTTACCCGGATCCGCGAGATTGGCCTCCTGGAAACGCTGGTCGCGCTTCTCCCCGACCGTGTCGGTTCGCCCTTGTCAGTGAACGCCCTCAGGGAAGATTTAGGGGTTAACTTCATGACTGTCCAGGGGTGGCTGGAGGCGCTGGCCCGGCTTTATTATCTTTTTAAAATTCGCCCCTATGCCGGCACCCTAACCCGGACACTCCGGAGGGAAGAGAAAGTTTATCTATTCGATTTTTCTGGCATTGAGAATCCGGGGGCGAAATTCGAAAACCTGGTGGCCCTCCATTTGCAGAAGCTCTGCGATGCCTGGACGGATTGGGGGTTTGGGGATTTTGCGTTGAACTACGTGCGCGACCGGGAAAAAAGGGAAGTGGATTTCCTGATCACGGACCGCCAGAAACCTCATGCTTTAGTGGAAACCAAGCTAACCGCGAGCGATGTCGATCCGAGCCTAAGATATTTCGCCGACCGGCTAAAACCCAAATATGCGGTCCAGGTCACACGGGAGCCTGGAAAATTTAAGAAGCCGTTTATTTCCAGGGGGATAATATTTACCCCCGCTACCCATTTTCTTTCTCTCCTTTAGCCAGGGTGATAGAAGAAAACGGTTCCATAGATTCCTGACACCTTCTAAGACCTGCGAGCGAAATATCTTATTGCTAATGCCTGACCCCACTGACATTGCAGTCTTCATAGGGAATGGATACTCAGTCAAATCAGCGGGGAGAAGGGGAAGGCCGAGAGGGGATACCGGCGCTTTGTGTCGGAGGGGCTGGGGAGGGAATCGATTTGGGCGGGGGTGAAGGGGCAGGTCCTACTCGGAGGGGCTGCATTTGTGGAGAGGTTTCGGGATCATTTCCAGAGGCATAAGGACATCCCCGAGATTCCCAGAAGCCAGCGTTTTGCGGATCGGCCAGCGATGGATGAGATATTCAGTCAGGACATCAACCGGGACATGGGTAGGAGGAATGAGAAAGTTGTAGAAGCGGTGGAAGGTTATGGATATACTCAGCGGGAGGTAGCGGATTTCTTGGGGCTCCATTTTACTTCGATAAGTAGGATCATGAATAAGAGAAGCAAAATGCTAACAAAATAGACCTGACCCCAATTCGCGCTTTGATCACATGAGCGACCGCAAGGACGTCGATATGCTCTGGCACCTGGCTGCCCGTGTCGACAGCCGCATCGAACCCATTCCCTGCGGAAAACTTCAATGGGAAGCAGACCACGCCAACCCGATTGTCGAGATCTCCCGGCGGGAGGGAGAAAAGATAATCCCTTGATAAATTCGAAGAGGCTTACTTTTACTCATCGTTCCGATAAAATCTTTACGTTTCAATAAAAACGGGGAAAGGAGCGCGACCATGGCAAAAAAGGTAAAAATGCCTCACCCAGGACATGAGGAACATTTGTGTTATTTGGAGAACATTGGTTTTTTGAAGTCGCAGGAACTTTTAGAGATGGGGGTTGATCGAAAGGAAGAGTTCAAAACGCTTGTTCGGAAGCCCAAGTTCTTTTGCAGGAAATGTGGACGGGCAGCCGCCTACTCGGTAAACCTCTGTGAACCGGAAAAATTATAAAGCAATGCCGTTTTTTTTTCGTTAGGTCCTGAAAAGACCAGTAAGTTTATTCAGAAAGACGTCCCCCTTTTATAGATTTGAAGAGGCATACTTTACCTAAAGGATGCAAAAATTCCCCCCTTTGGAAAAGGGGGGAAAGGGGGGATTTTCTTGGAAAGCCCGGGTCAGAAATCCCCCCCGCCCCCCTTTAATAAAGGGGGGGCCAAAAGTCACCAGCGGTGAATTCCTGCAACAATGTCTGGAACGCCTTTTCACCCAATGAAACCGGGGCTGCGGAAGCACTTGTAGGGAATATTTTTGCACTTGTTGGGTTTATTCAGAAAGGATGTCCCCCTTTTATAGATTTGAAGAGGCATACTTTACTCCTCCTCCGATTTATTTCCCTGCATCCGGGAAGGGCATATCTAATTCCTTAAGAAGTTTTTGAATTATTTAAGGGCGTCCCTTCCTCCCCTCGGGGGGTCGGCTCCCGGTAACTTGTTGCTTTTGTTCACGTTCTATACTAAATTTACCCCTTTCAAACAAGTTGTGGCTACATCTTTTTTTTGTTTTTCATAATAATTTTCGGTTGGATCGGGGGCAAGGTAAGGGGTATTGGGGTGGGGTCTAAAAAGGCAAGCCACAGTGGCCACATTAGACGAGATGAGATGCCCTCTTTCAGCTCACTCTTATCCTTGATTGCCTTATTGGTTTAAAAGCACTACTGGAAGGGCGGAGAGCCCGCAAAGTAGGAAGGGAAGAACGATAACCAGTCGACTTGCTCCGAAAAAAAGACGCTGCCACGGGGACCACGTGCAGTCGCGAAGATTGGAAGATAGTGTTAGCAAAAATTACCTTCTACTCCAACGCACCGTACGCCATACGAGGTCGCTACTGGCAAGCTACAACTTTTCTATTGTCTGGAAAACTGATATAATCCGCCCATTGAGATTTTAAACCGAGGGGAGCTAATAAAATGCCCTATATCGAAATAAACGGTGACAAATATCACCTGGATATTAATCCAGAGCAATGTCCTATCTGCCACTTTGCTGTAGTCCCAAAAACCCTTATTGCCGTCCTTTCGGGAAATCCTGATCGGGAATCAGGAGTTAACGCCTACATGGATGTGGCTTTTCAATGTGTCCGAAGCGATTGCAGCAGAATTTTCATTGGCCGCTATGCCAGCCATGGTTGGATGGAGGAGGATGAGATAGAATCGTTCGAATTTTATGAGGCGCTACCCATAACGTTTACGATCCCGGATCTGGCCGAGGAGATCAATCTGCTATCTCCGAATTTTGCGGAGATTTACGGGCAGGCTGCTGCCGCTGAACATTACAGGCTAAACCAGATTGCCGGAGTCGGCTACCGCAAGGCCCTCGAGTTTTTGATAAAGGATTATTGCATAACCAAGCACCCGGATAAGGCACAAGAAATAAAAGCCGCATGGATTACGACCTGCATTGCAACCTACGTGGATGACGCCAATACAAAACTCTGCGCAGAACGGGCCGTCTGGCTCGGTAATGACGAAACCCATTATGTCAGACGGTGGGAGGAGAAAGATATTGGCGACCTGAAACTTTTGATTAGGCTGACGATAGCCTGGATTCAAAATAATCTGTTAACAGAGAAGTATCTCAGCGACATGCCACAACCAGTAACCCGGCCTCATAATCCACCCCGGAAATAAAACCACGCCTGTTCAGCCTTCCCTTTGCTATGTCCTGCGGTATAACCAAGGCCGCGAGGATTAAATGTCCCTAACAACCGGCCCAAGCTTATTTCTGGATAGAACCCAAGCCGTTGCACCGCATTGTGCTTCTCAGTTGGGCTGAGCGGGACAAAAACCCCGTCTATTCAAATTAATTCACCAGATCATATCGGCCCATTTCTTAAGGCCACAGTTAAGGCCAGCCCTTGATTAGCCTCTTTTTTACCTCCTATTCCAACTTATACCCACAATTAATATCCGAACGATGGCGGTCTATCGCCGTTCCCTTATCTATTTTCCTTTTTATATTTTGCAATTTGTCTTGCAAAATGTCTCAGCTCAAATTGGATGTCTTTTCGAGGGTACCTAGATTCACTTATTTCCCAGTAAATAGGAAGAGCCAAATCAAGTCGTTTCTTATGAATAAATAGACGAGCCAAACAATGTTTCAGGCGAATTGATGATGGGAATAGTTGTATTCCCTCACGAATCACTGCGACAGCCTCATCATACCCTTTGGCTTTAAGAAAGCAGTAACTTAGATCCATATAAGCGATCTCAATAATATTTGCAGGGGTTTCTTCACATGTGGCCTTAAATCCCAATGTACTTTCCGCCAGCTTAAATCTAAGGTAAGCTGCCTTGGCCTCGATTGGACTCGTAGTTAATAGAAGGGCATCTTCAATTTTTCCGATCGCCTTCAGGTAATCACCTTCTTCTAAGTCTAAAAACCCTAAATTCAACAGCGTAAGCGGTAGGTGCGAATAGTGCAGATCAAAAGCTGTTTCCAGATCCTTGCGCGCTAATTCATATGCATCTCTCTTCTTGATTCCACTTCTGATGTATCCGAGGTCATTATAGAGTGTTGCACGTTTACTTCTTTCCTCTGTTAAGGTTAACTCATTTAAAATTACCTTCTCTGCGTCCCCGTCCTTGCCCTTTCCATATAACTCCACCCAACTGTATGAGCCTTCGGGCTTGGGAGGGCTTTCCTTGTTATTCCTATCCCTATCCCTTTCCCTTTCTCTAATATAGTGCCCTACAGACAGGAAGTGCCATTTTACGAGCAATGGCGCGTCTCTTAAAACATCTTCGAGCCCAAGCCCGATTTTCTTTAGCAATCCATCCAAATCAGGCAGTTCAACCCAAAATCCATTGTAACCTTCTATCAGTACTCTGCCTTCCTCTGCTTGTTTGGTTAACAGATTAAACAGAGAAGCCAAATCAAATTCATACGTTTGAGACACATCAAAATATAGCTCAACCTGAATTACTTGCCGAGGGTTATCCCGGTTTCTTACAGAAAGGCACAAGAGAAAATATTCCGCCGTTCGACCAATCAACTCACATACGGAAAAACATTCAGAAAGTATTTCAGCAAGCTTCTCGGTATCAAGTTTAACGCCCTGCATGAGCTGCTGGAGAAGGGAAAATCTCCCTTTAATCCGTTCCAGGATATCACCAAAATCTCTATGGTAATTGTGAAAGAGTAGCCGTTGCAATTCAGGAGCTTGCCCAAAATGGAAGGCAAAGGATTTAACTAATTTATCAGTCGTTTCCCCAAAGGGGCTAACCGGTCCTTTGCCCAAGATCAATTGCTGCGAAAGTTCTCCGAACTTTCGTGTCTCGTAAATAAATCGTAAATATAAAGCCAGAAATTCCCCACCTACAAGGCGCAACCTTTTCTCGTCAACAGTCATAAGACCTAATTTACTGAAGTGCTTTTGTTTAGATATTAAAGATTGTCTCCGCCTTTCGGTTGCTTCTTTAGATTTAACATCTCCCCTAAAAGATTCATCCAATTCTGCTATGTCCTCAATGGTCCAATTTGGAAACCTAGTCATATCGTGCAACAACTCCAATTCGAGACTGTTTAACTTTTGAATCGCTTTTACTTCATTCATCAGAGCTGGCTCTTCGTGGGACTGAGCAATACTGTCAATAATGTCGTCTAATACGTCAATCGTGACCCTCAAATCCTTTTGCTGACCTTTAATATATCTCGTATATATAGCGCTACAAATCAACCGGATCTGATTCGGTTTTCCCCTACTAAGCCTTGCGATGTAATGAATCGTCGTCGGGCTCATGAGTTCTATTTCGTTATTGTTCAGAGGTGTCAATACACATTCCGCAACGTCATCGATTTCTAGGAAGTTTCCGACGGTGACAACCTTTCCTTGGCCATAGAATGGTTCTGACACATCAGTAAACATCCGCGGTAAGATTGGCTCCCCCGAGAATACAATTCCACAATTTGGTACCGATTGAATTACAATTCTTAATTGCTGTCTTAGTTCTTCTGCATCTAGTAGGTAGTGCGCTTCGTCGAGAAGAAGGATCAATCCAGAGTAGCCCAAGTGATTTAATGCCTTAATGATGACACCTAAATCATTTTGAATCGTAGATGTTGAGACGCCTATTCGCGCTCCTGCAGAAAATAATTCATAAGCCTTGGGGAATAATAAATCATCAGAAATGATACTTGTACTTGAACTACTTTTTGGCCCATCTGTGAGGAATCCCAGCGGTTTATCCTTGCCTGTTATTTTAAGTCCTTCTTTCATGACTGTCAGGAGCAATGATGAGAAGATCTCATTCCAAAATTCCCATGTTTGCCTCACCCTTATTTTCTCAATTGGAATGATTACGGCTTTCAAATGATTCTCTTGGCATTTTTCCTTTACTCTCAACAAAATACTAGTCTTACCAACCCTTCTTTCTCCGCTTATAACAACTATGGGGGTAACTGCCATTTGGTTAATTCTGAGAAGTTCATCCATTATTCTCGAAAGCTCTTCTTTGCGACCCGCGAAAAGTCTTGGGTCTTCAATTGCATTTATCCAATCATAGGGATTAACTTTAGGTATTCCGTCATCCATGTGTTATCCCTCCATAGGAAGCATGGCTAATGCCTGGCGATTTGCCCCTGACCTGCAAATTCTATAAATAGTGGAATTGTTCCTAAAATTCGCGGGGCACGTCGCCATGAAAAGGACGATTCGATAACTAATCAAACCGATAAAGCTTTTCCATTGTTGTGGCCTCCATTTTCGAAGAAACCCGCGTTCGTCTTTCAAGAAATGGGGTGAGTGATCCCCGCAGGCATGCATCACCTGATGCTGGCGGGATTGGAGCTTACTTGTGCCTGGAATATACGGAATTACGAAGGAGGTGTCAATTAGTAATTCAGTGTGGATCCTTTACCGATGCCTTATCCTCCCCCGAATTGGATAGGTCCCAACAATCATGGAATGGGCGTGATTGGCCGCCCACTCCGTGATGAGGCCCGGCACAAGGAGGTTAGTGCTCCAGGCCAACAGTCCGGGGATGAACAGGCTCGGTTTCCCGAGGGGCGGGGACCGGACCGCCGATGACCCCCCTGCCCATCAGTGGGAGACTTGGGGACGTCCATAAAATTATAAATTGACAGAGGAAGAGGTCTCCGATATTCAGTCAGCATGCCTCGAAAAGCCCGCATTGATTTGCCGGGTACGATTCAAAACTTCATGATCCGAGGAATCGAACGCAAGAGGATATTTTGGGACGACCTGTCAACTACGCCCCCTTCCTTCTTTTGGCTTTGTTCTTTTTTTGGCTTCCGGGTAAAATGTTCCCTTCACAAGGCTTGTTAGCGGGTTTCAACCCGTCTCGAGTCATAGCGTGACAGTGGAACCACTTTTGATTGAGAAGATCAAAAAACACGGAGGAAAAATTATGTTGAACCCAAATACTTCAACTTCGTTGCGTCGTTCCGACATTAAAGCCAATCAAAGAGTGTTTATCATATTAGGAATGGCCCTTCTTCTCTCAATTGGCGCAGCTTTCCCCGCCGGCGCCCAAGAATCGAAATTAAAACAGATCATACAAAACAAAGAAATCCGAATCGGCACCTCGGGGGATTATCAGCCTTTCTCCAATTGGAACTCGAAGAGTAATGATTATGAAGGCATGGACATCGAGATGGCTAAAAAGTTGGGGCAAGCTCTCCAAGCCAAGCTGGTGTTCACCCGCTTCAAATGGCCTGAACTGGCTCCGGATCTTCTGGCGGATAAATTTGACATCGCCATGGGCGGCATCGGGCGAAATGTCGAACGGGGTAAGATCTTTGCCTACACCAACTCATACATGACTTTCGGGACTTGCCCTCTCGTGCGGCTGGGCGAGGAGGCCAGGTTTCCGGACTTTGCCTCCATTAATCGCCCCGGAGTGAAGGTTATCCTCAACCAGGGAGGTCTCAACGACCGGCACTTCACACCCCTTCTCAATCAAGCAACCATCCTCCGCCACAATAAGAATGAAGAGATTGCAGGAAGAGTAAAAGACGGCACGGCCGATGTCTGGATCACGGACAATGTGGAAGCCTTGTTCTGGGCCAAGCAGATTCCCGGCCTCGTCGCCGTTAACCCGTCCAAAACGTTCACGGTAGGGACCAAAGGATACATGATCCGACAGGGAGATCAGGTTTTCCTGAATTGGCTCAATCTATGGCTGGAGCAGATGTTCCTTCAGGGAGAAGTGCAGAAGCTCGAACAGCAGTGGTTGGGGACGGTCATGAAGTAGTGGATCCGGGGTCAGGGGCGGGAATATCTCCTTGACTTTCCGATTCCTGTTTCCTATACTCCCCAAGAAAATTAGCGACTTGACTTAAGAAGGAGGAACCAATCCATGCGTCGGTACACCTGGGGTCTAAGCATCTTGTTCTTTTCCCTCGCTTTTGTGCTGGTCGTTGGAAGCTGGAATCCAGCGGCAGCGCAATCCAAGCCAGCGGCAAAAATTCTCGATCTCGCCTACGTTAACAACTCCGACCTCACCCACAAAGCGTACGAGTGGATGTCGAAGGAGATAGCCCAGCGTTCCAACGGCACGCTCCAGATCCGTTATCATCCCGGGACTCTTCTCACCAAAGAAGCGGAAATCGTGGACGCCGTGAAATCGGGAAACATCGCCATGGGCACGCCCGTCGGGGCGGCTTCCTCTTTGATCCCCGAGATGGGGGTCTTCATGGTTCCGTACCTGGTTCAAAACTACAACCAGGCTTACACCATGTTCAACGGCGAGATCGGCAAACAGATGGCCGATCTGATTGAGCGGAAATACAAGCTGCGGGTTTTAATCTACATGGATATGGGCTTCCGCCATTTCTGGAACACCAAGCGCCCCATCAATACGCCGGAAGACCTGAAAGGCCTGAAGCTGCGGGTCCAGCAGGGCAAAGTGTTTGCAGACACAGTGAATGGGCTCGGGGCCAGCGCGGTGCCGATGGGCTGGACCGAGGTGATCCCCGCGGTCCAGCAGGGGGTGGTTGACGGCGCCGATCTTCCGGTTGCCAACATCTTCAACCTGAAGGCCTACGAAGTCTCCAAGTATGCCTCTCTGACCTTCCACAATTACAGCCCCACGGTGACCGTCATCAACCCAGGCATATGGAAAGGACTGTCGTCTGACCAGCAGAAGCTATTGCAGGAGATCTCCATGCAGGCCCAGAAAAGGATGCGCAGCGATATCGAGAGCGTGGACTCCCTGGCGGGCGCAAAGAAGCTTCTTGAACCGGTGGGGATGGTCGTTAACCAGGCCGATGTCGTCGCCTTCCGAAAGGTGGCGGAAAAAAACATATGGCCGCAGTATAAGAAACAGTATCCCGAGATGTGGGATAAGATCGTCGCCACCAAATAAGGAACGCGGGAAAGCACAATCAGGTGTTCTCCCGCAAGCCAGGAGCACGACGCTTGTGCCTCCCTGCGCTTGTGCATAATCGGAGGTTTTGCATTGAGCCGTGCCGCACGCGTAGTCAGCATGATTCCCCGCGCCGTGCTCGTGGCGTTAATGATCATCATGCTGATCGACATGATGCTCGGGGTTTTCTTCCGTTACGTCGTCGGCCAGGCGCTGGCGTGGAGCGAAGAGGTGGGAACCCTCAGCCTCATCTGGCTCACCTTTGTCGGCGGGGCAATCGGCATCACTCGAGGCTCCCATTTCTCCATCCATCTCCTGCAGGAACGGCTGGGAGCCCGCCGGCAGCGGACGCTCCGGATGGCCATCGCCCTGCTGATCGTGATTTTCGGCTCGGTCCTCGCTCCCTATGGGCTGGAGGTGACCCTCCGCAACTCCACTTCCATTACTCCAGGCCTGGGACTCAACCTTGGCGTGCAATACGCCTCTTCCTTCGTGGGCGGGGTGCTGACCATTTGTTACGCCCTTACCCTCGGGCTGGAAGCTTTCCGGGATCGAAAACCCCGTCAGGCGTGAAACGGGAACGGATGGGCCTCCATTCGAAGGGAGGTCCTTTCCGTCTGCATCAAGATTCCTTGAGAGAATCCGGTTTAGGTGGACGGTGAGCCAATTTATCAGAGGCAATTTATCGAATGTCCTTAACCTGCTCTCGTTGGATCTTTGTCACTGTAGAATTTCGGGGTGCGAATGCTATCCTTGGCTGCCATAATCTTCGTTTTGCTCATCGCCATCGGGGCTCCCGTGGTTTTTGCCATGGGGCTGTCCGGAATCGTAGGGTTGCTCCTGGGCAACTTTGAACTGGGCAAACTGCCCACCAGCATCGTCGGCGGGGCCGACAGCTTTGTCCTGCTGGCCATCCCCAGCTTCATCTTTGCGGGAGCATTGATGGAGCGTTGCGGGATGTCCTACCAGTTGATCGATTTGGCCCGCTCGGTGGTCGGCTGGAGTAAGGGCGGATTGGGCATGACCACGGTAGCGGCGGAGTACCTGTTTTCCGGGATTTCCGGATCCAGCATCGCGGACGTCTCCGCCATCGGAGCGATGCTGACCCCCCCCATGATTAAAGCAGGATATAAACCGGAGCACGCCGTCTCCATTGTGGCAGCCGCCACCGGCATGGGGATCCTGGTGCCCCCGGCCATCTTCATGATCGTCATCGGGACCATGACGAATACCTCCATCGTGGGCATATTCCTGGGCGGCTTCATCCCCGCGCTGGCCATGTCGGCCATTCTCATGGCGGTGATCTACTGGCAGGCCCGCCGTTTCAACTGGCCTACCGACGCGCGCCCCAGCTGGCGGGGGTTCCTGAAGGCCTTGAAAGGCGCTCTCCTCCCGCTCTTCGTGCCGTTCGTCATGCTGGTGGGATTCCGCTTCGGCATTTTCACCGCCACGGAGGCGGGGGCCATCATCGCCTTTTATGCGGTAATCATCGCCCTGCTGGTTTACCGCAACGTAACCGTCAAGGAGATGCTGAAGGTCGCCGAGGAAAGCGCCCTGGTCAGCGCGGCCGTCGTGCTGTTGATGGGAGTGGCGACGGTCTATCAATTTTTGATGGGTATGGCCCAGGTCCCCCAGTGGATCGGGCATATGCTCACCCCGCTCCAGGGAAGCCCCTGGGCTTTCCTCTGCGTGGTGGCCCTGATCGTGGGTTTTTTCGGGATGGTCATGGAAGGCCTGCCCGCCGCGGTAATCCTCGTCCCGGTGCTGTTTCCGGCCGCCAAGGCGATGGGCGTCCAACCCATCCATTTCAACATCGTGCTCACCGCGGCCGTGGGGGTGGGGCTGTTTATGCCCCCCATCGGCGTAGGCCTGCTGATCGCGCTGAGGTTCGGCCGGCTAAGCATTACCCAGCATATGCCCTACTACTGGCCCTACGCCTTAGCGCTGGCGGTGGGCCTCCTCGTGGTGGTCCTGGTTCCCGAACTCACCCTCTGGCTTCCCCGGGGCGCAGGGCTTGTCAAATAATCTCGTTTCAGAAGTGCGTAACGGAGGAGGTTAGAATGGAAAAAATGCCCGGCGTCTTTGACCTGCATGTTCACACCGCTCCGGATATCGCTCCCCGCAAAACAGATGATCTGGAGCTGGCCAAGAGCGGCGGCCGAGGCCGGAATGGGCGGTTTGATGCTCAAGTCTCATCTCGGCTCGACGGTGGAGCGCGCCTACCTGGTCAACCAGATGGTGCCGGGGATCCGGGTTTTTGGAGGGCTGGTTTTAAATTTTCCCGTCGGCGGGTTGAACCCCTTTGCCGTCGATTCCTACGTGCGCCTGGGGGCCAAGGAAGTCTGGATGCCTTCCTTGTCGGCGGAGTATACCCTCAGTTATCAGAAGGCCCATGTGCCTCTTGCCGACCGGATCGCTTTCAACCGCGCCCACGGAGGAGACTCCATTCCCCCCAGCTTGAAGTTTGAACCCGGCGATCCCTGGCCGTGGTCAAAGAACGGACGGGGGATTTCCATCCTGGATGAAGGCGGGAAACTTGTGCCGGAGGTGTGGACCATCCTGGAAATCCTGGCCCCGAAGGAGGTAATCCTCGGGACGGCCCACCTCTCCGTCCCCGAGACTCACGCCCTCGTGGATGCAGCCAACAAAATGGGGGTCAAGCGGATTCTCGCGACCCATCCCGAGTACATGGCCCCCTTGAGTGTGGAAGACCAGCGCATCCTGGCTCAAAAAGGAGTCTTCTTCGAAAGGTGCTTTGTCTTAACCACCCCGGCAACAAAGGCCGTAGGAGGGTTTATGCCCTTCGAGGTCATCGCCAAAAACATACGGGCTATCGGGGTGGAGACGACCGTGTTGGGAACGGATTTTGGGCAAGCCGGCAATATTCACCCGGTCCTGGGCATGGAAAAATACTTGCAGGAGCTTCGCCAGGCCGGCTTCAGCGAAAAGGAAATCGAAACGATGGCTATCAAGAATCCAAGAGCTTTGCTGGGAATTTGACCTCACCAGTCGGAACCCACGATGCAATGGAATGGGTGCGCTTCTCCTTCCACTGAACTCAGGATTTATTTATCTCTCCGCGTTTCCTGTCCCAATATTTGCGGGATCCTTCAAATCCTTTAACGGTTAGAATATGGGCCTCCAGAGCCGAATCGAGAAGCTGGGAAAGAGAGTTATTGACAAGCTAGAGAATGAGCCGATGACCCCTCTGGAAAGGTGGAGGAAGATCCGCGGTTTTGAGGAGGCGGACCGGGTCACCGGGAGCTTTGCCTTCTGGAGCCCTGCGGCTGTCGGGATTCAGGATTTAACCGCCCGGGAATATTACACTGATCCTGAAAAAATGTACTATTGTCAGCTACTGGCATTGGACCGTTTCGGCCATGATTTCCCGATCCTCATCGCCGATAATTACAACACCGAGCCGGAGGCGCTCGGGGCTAACATCGGCTTTGCCGGCGATGACGCCCCTTTCATCGTTGAGCCCGCTTTAAAGCAAAAAGAAGGTTTGAGGGAGCTGAAGATTCCGGACCCATACAAAGACGGAAGGCTTCCCTACCGAATCACCATCTGCCGAATTCACCAGGAAATTTTAGGAAAGTATTTTCCAACCCTCCCTTCCATTAATGCCCCTTTTTCCATGGCCGTGGGAATGAGGGGATATGAAGCTCTTATCTGGGACATGACCGACGATCCGGATTTTGTTCATGAGCTTCTTGAATTCTGCACCCAAGTCATTATTGCATTTGGCAAGGCCATTAAGAATTCTTGCGGGGTTTATCCTTCAATATCAGACGCCTGGTCCAGCATTCCGAATCTCTCCCCCGAAATGTTTTTCGAGTTCTCCTTTCCGTACGGGACAAGATGCGTGGAAGTTTTCGAGCACGCCGGCTGGTCTTTCGGCGGAGGGCATCAGTTTGGAATCGACTGGAGAAGGTCGCTGCTAAAATTATTGTCCAGCGGCGTCAAGAGCTTTAACCTTTTCGAGGAAAATATTACCGGAATCCGGGGTGGGAGAAGCGTTGACTTGAAGGAGTTGAAGGAAATGTGCACCAAGAAGAATGTCTTCCTGAATACGGCAATCCATCCCGATAATCTGCTGAACGGCCCGGCCGGCAAGATCGAGGATCTGGTCGAAGAAATTGCTGAGAAGGCAGCTTCGGGAGGAGGACAGGCCTTTTACACTTCGGTTCTGGCGGGCACGCCTTTTGAACACATTGAAGCTTACGTGAAGGCGATAAAGACAACATCTTTTCATAGGTAGTATTCACAAGAGCCTTTTCCCCAGAGATATTTGAACCACATTCCTTGCGAAAGCCCTTCATGACGCCTCCCTTCAACCTCGTTAGGTACTTAAAAGGAGAAGGTAAAGCCTGTATTTTAGGATCATCTCCATTTACGTGAGGGAAATTAGGGTGGAATAGGTAAATTGTGCTGTGCTTCCAGGGGTCCGGAAGGAAAGGCAGATTCCGCCACAATCCCGCCAATGCTTGCGGCGGAATCTGCCTTTCCTTCCGGACCCCTTGCGAGACTTTCACCAAATATTCGATCACGTAAATTGAAGATGATCCATATTTTAAGTTCTCACCCGCACGGACGATAAACCTGACATGCTCACCCTTCAGAGAGGAGAAGCATCGGCAGAATTTATCCGGCAAAATTTTGCCGAGCGCAGGAAAAAGCCCACGCCGAGGCTGAGCTACTACAGCTTTTTTGGCCGCCGAAAGAATGACCGTTACAGCGCGCCATTGTTTTTCACGCTGGTTTCCATCTCCGGGCTGAACATCCTCGATTCATTATTCACGATGATGATCCTGGACGGAGGGGGATGGGAAGCCAACCCCATCGTCCAAGCGGTCATGGAAATCCACGGGGAAAATTTTTGGATCTGGAAATTTGGGCTGGTCTCTTCCTGTTTAATCCTCTTATGTCTCCACAGCAGATATCGCCTGGTCAAAAGAGCGATGGTTTTCCTCAACGCGGTGTATATCTCCATTGTGTCTTATCAGATCTACCTTCTCCAGCTTTTCTAAATTTGCTCTTCACGGGGAGGGGCAAACGTTCGTGCGGAAATTGCCCGTTCCTGGTATCCCCCCTGGCAGGAATGGAAATCCCCTTAACAAATTCAGCAGCCATCGAGCGCGGAAGAGGAAGGAAGACGCCTAAAAACTCTCCATTCCCACATTTAGAATCCTCGGGCGGTACGGTGCCGTAAAGGAATGAATCAAATGATAATGTCCTATTTAGCCAAAATAGAAATGTCCTCTTTTAGAAGTGCCATAATGCTCTTTTGGAAAGGGGGCATTATGGCAGGAGAGGACATTATCATGGTACGTCGAAGGAATTAAGGCGGCTACACGTGATCAGGAAAGTGTCTGGAGAAGGAGATCAGGCAGGTTGAGGCCGCAGAGATTCTATCGCCTGAGCTCGAGGCAGATCCGAAGGATTGTGAAGCGAGTAAGGCTCGAAGGGGACAAGGGGGTCATCCACAAATCGAGAGGTAGACCGTCGAACCGGCGGATCTCGGATAAGATCAGGGACAAGAGTCATCGAACTGTATCGGTCCGCAGTATTGGGATTTTGGCCCGACGCTGGCCTCGGAGAAGCTTCAGGAAAGGGACCAGGTTAAGGTCAATGATGAGACCTTACGGCTCTGGCTGCTGGAGTCAGGGGACTGGAAGAAGAGGCGAAAGAGGAGAGGGCATCGTCGAGTGGAGAGAACGGAAGCATCGTTTGGGGAGATGGTGCAGATGGATGGTTCTCATCACGATTGGTTTGAGGGCAGAGGCCCCTGGTGTGTGCTGATGGGCTATATTGACGATGCGACGGGCAAGGTGTTTGGAAGGTTCTATGAGTATGAAGGAACGATTCCGGCCATGGACAGTTTCAAGCGGTATGTTCAGAAGCACGGCTTACCGATGAGCGTCTATCTGGATCGGCATACGACCTATAAGTCCACTGCCAAAGCCTCGATTGAGGACGAGCTCAAGGATCGAGATGCCTTTAAGTGAATTTGAGAGGGCGTTAAAGGAACTGGGGGTGGAGGTGATCCATGCGCATTCCGCCCAGGCCAAAGGCAGGGTGGAGCGGCTTTTTGGGACCCTTCAAGATCGACTGGTCAAAGAGATGCGTCTGAGAGGGATCCGGACGATCGAAGAGGGCAATGGGTTTTTAAAGCAATACCTTCCTGTCTACAACCGACGGTTTTCGGTTCGTCCTCAGGAACGGGAATAACCTTCATCGGCCGTTACCCAAAGGGATTCAACCTGGATGCGATCTTATGCATCAAAACAGAAAGGACGCTTCGAAATGACTTTACGGTAGCCCATAACAGGAAGCTTTATCAGATCGAGGACAGGACGAGGGCCTCCAAGGATGATGGTCCATGAGCAGATCGATGGCTCAATGAAGATCGATCTATCAGGATCAGGGCCTTGAGATTTAGCGAGATCACGACCAGGCCTGTCAAGAAGAGAGGCCCCGTAGTGCGGGTGAAGAAAACAACGTCTCATCCGCCTTCTGCTGATCATCCTTGGAGAGGACTTCAAATTTGGTCGCCATAGATACGAGAAGCGAAAGCCATGCCAAACCCGGACCGTGAAGGAATGGTCCAGTTAAGGCGAGGGCTCGTCGTTAATAGGGAAGGAATGGATCTTATGGCAAACCCAAAATCCCCGGGGAGGCAGCGCCGCCGGCGGGGGGAAATTCCAGTCGCCCTACGGGCTCCTTCCATTTCCCCCCGCCCGATAAGACCCAGGCCAGAACAGGACATTTCTACTTTGGTAACAATAGGACATTTCTAATTTGGCTTGACAGCCCGTAAAGGAATGATTGACAGGCGGCGCCGGCAAGTGTAGATTTCCCTTGGTTTTCAACCGGAGACCCTAGAAGCGTTGTCAGACTAAAAAAGGAGGGAAATGATATGGCAGAGAGGTCGATGGGGCCGTTGCAATACAAAACACCCAGTCCCCGGAACGTTGGAATGCTTATTTTGCTCTTGGTCATCATCATCGTCCTGTGGGGCACTTTCGTCATCGTTCCGGCCGGCCACAGGGGCGTATGCCTCTGGTGGGGGAGCGTGGAGAAGAGGATCATGGGGGAAGGCCTCAATTTTAAAGTCCCGATTGCCGAGAAAGTCATCAAGGTGGACGTCAAAGTTCAACCCCACCCTTTCAAGGAGATCGACGCCTCCTCGAAAGAGTACCAGATGGTGAAAATGACCGGAATGATGAACTTCCACATCGATCCGGCTTATGTAAACGACCTTTACCAGAAGGTGGGGCTCGACTTCGCCGACAAGGTGATCGACCCGGCTTTCAATGACTTTGTCAAGGAGGTTGTGCCGACGTACCCGATCGGCGAGATTCTTCCGAAGAGGGAGGAGATCCGGAAGCGGGCAATGACTAAGCTCGGCGACAATCTGTCGAGGTATCACATCATCGTCGATGACATCTACTTTGCCAACATCCGATTCTCTTCAGGGTATGAAGGGGCGATCGAGGCCAAGCAAGTGGCCCAGCAGCAGGTGGAGACGCAAAAACAGGTTCTTGCCCAGCGGGAAATCGAGGCCCAGCAGAAAGTGGCAACCGCCAAAGGCGAGGCTGAATCCATCCAGGTGGTAGCCCAGGGGCAGGCCAAGGCGAACGAGGTCCTCTCTCGTTCCATCAGCCCGATCCTGGTCCAGTACAAGAGCATTGAGAAATGGAACGGCATTTTGCCGCAGGTCTCCGGCGGGGCCGTTCCTTTCGTGGACTTGGGTAAGATCGGCGGCCTGTCCGGCGGGACAGAAGGGGGTAAGAAATAAAAGAGGGGCGACCCACCGGGTCGCCCCTACTCTCGGGGAACATCGGACCATAGAAGGATCAGGCCTTATTTCCCTCGTGATCTGTTTACCGTTCCAGGCGTTTTCCTCTTGGATTTGTATCTCTGCTCATGCTCCTGCTTGCTCACTCTCTTCCTGTCTTTTGCGCCCCTTTTCTTTGGATCATCCGGCATATTTCCTCCTCGCCCCTGTACGGGCTTGAATTCACAAATCACTTTGGGGTCCACGCCCCATTTCGTTAGATGAGGGAAATACGCGGAAAGATCCATTTCTTCCCTGCTATAGGCATTCCGACCCCTGCTCTACTGCATGGGTGAAAATGCGGCCGGCACCACGATCTTGTTCGCCTGCGTAAGCATGGACCCGGGCGCTCCTTTCGGAGGCCAGATGCCCATCTGGGCCGCCTTGGCTCGAACCTCCGCCCGCTGATTGAGGGTGCTGTAACCCCAGATCTGGATAAAGCGGTTCACCTCGCCAACGTCAACCATCCCGGCAATTACCAGAGGAGAAAGTTTGATGCGCTCGGGCACCTTGGCCTCCCAGCCTTTCACGATTTCGGACGCCGTTCCCGGCTTGATCGTGTAGATGCGCATTTCAAAGAAAGGTCCGAGTTTTCCCGGTTTGAGCGGCGGCAGGAAGGGGAGAGGGACTAAAATTTCCGAGTGCATGGTGCGGATGAAGTCGCCGATTTTCGGCGGCCATCCCGGATCCTTCACGGATTCGGCGCGTATCCGGGCGCGCTCGGCCAAATCCTGGTAAGGCCAGACGTGGATGATCTCGTTCAGCGGGCCTATTTCCGTGTGCCAGAAGGCGGCCAGCTCCGAGTGTTTCTTGCGGATTTCATATCCTTCGGCGAAACGCTTTTCCACCTCGGCCAGGCTCCCCGGAGCGATGCCGTACGTGCGGATCTCGTAGATCATTTTCCTTGCTCCTTTCCCTCAACTTTAAATTCCTTGCTTCCGAGTAGTGTGAGTGTACTGGCAGGGCGGACGGGTGTCAAGAGAATGTGGTTGGGCGCTTGCGAGTAACCGAATTGGAATCCCCGCATCTAAAATTTTCGGAAGGATGAACATTTTGTCGCTGGGGCCCCGCCCCGCCATGAGGATAGGAAATGGAAAAACATGAAATCAAACAACTCTTGATAAGCGAGATTCACAAATCCCCACGGGAGAAGGACGCCCTGATCGATTGTTTCAAGCCCATAATGCCGGGGGTTTTTTTGGTTGAGAAGTGCAGAGTGAAAGGCAGGACCCTCATGCCCGAGGTGCAGGACGAGAATGAAAAACAGACCTACAAGCTCGGGAAGGGGAATCGCCTGGTTGTGGTAAAATGGCATTAACGACACGAATGAACCGCAGAGAACGCGGAGAACGCAGAAATCCCCCGGGGAAAAAACGACACGGCCATCGCCGTGGGTTCCAATTAAAAGTTTTACGTCAAGTGTTTTAAACGCTTTGTTCCAGGATCAAGGACGGACGGCGCCGATGGTCTAAAGTTGTGGCGAAAAGGTCTTTTTGCCGCAACGAATTATTTTTTTTCTGCGTCCTCTGCGCGCTCTGCGGTTAAAAAGCCTTTATGAGCAGGATTTTTCTCCTTTCTCCCGCCCAGTGCGGCGGGCTGCGGGCGCGGATGACCCTTCGTCCTGAAGCCCGTTTTGACGTCGCACGGCGGCTCCAGGCTGAAGGCATCCCTTTGGGAGAGTTATTCACTTTCCTTAGCGGCCTTTATTTCCGCGGCAAGCTGGCCTACGCCTCGGTTTTCGCGGCCCCGCCGCCCTCCTGCCCCGGCGTCTTCGTCATCACTCCTTGCCGCGGACTCGTGCCGCCGGAGACCCGGGTTTCGGCCGACGACCTTCGCCTCTTCGCCGCAACGGAAATCGGGAAAGACGTCGCCGCCTACATCCGGCCTCTCTCGCGCGACGCCCGCCGGCTCGCGCGATGTTCCGGTCCGGATACGGAGGTCGTCCTCCTGGGCAGCATCGCCACCGGACAAATACCTGAACGTGCTGCTCAAATGGTTCGGCCCGCGCCTCCAGTTTCCCCGGGACTTTGTCGCCCGGGGGGACATGAGCCGGGGAGGGCTGCTGCTCCGCCGGGCGGTGGACCGGGAGGAGCTGGAGTACATCCCGGTGCAGGGGGCCGTTCTGCACGGGAAGAAGCCGCCGAAGCTGACGCCTCGCCGATACCCCCGCCCTCCGGTGCGGGAAGATAAGGAGGCGACGTGACGCCCCAGGCGCGAGGAGATCGGCCGCAAGCAACCGTTATTGCCCGCGCCCCCGGGAAAATGGGCACCCCGCCGGTCTCCATACCCGAGGACCGGAATGAGACGGTCCTGGACTTCGGCGGCCGCAAGGTGAAGCTGACGAACCTCCGCAAGCCGTTCTGGCCGGAGCTGGGGGTCACGAAAGGCGATCTTCTCCGCTATTACCTCCGGATCTCGCCGGCGCTCCTGCCGCACCTCGTCGACCGGGCGATGGTGATGAAGCGCTACCCCAACGGCGCCGCCGGAAAGTTCTTCTTCCAGAAAAGGGCGCCGAAACCCCGGCCGGATTGGATCGAGATCTGCTCGATCGAGCACGCCTCCGGCAACATCATCGATTTCCCCGTCATCCGCGACCTCGCCTCCCTTTTGTGGGTCGTCAACCTGGGCTGCATCGACCTGAACCCCTGGTACGCCCGTTGCGACGACATCGACCGTCCCGACTACCTTCATTTCGACCTCGACCCGGTGCCCCCGAGCGGCTTCGGGAAGGTTCTTGCAGACGGCGAAGATCTTGCACCGGGCCCTGGACGCGCTCGGCATGCCGAACGTGGCCAAGACGACCGGGTCGACGGGCATGCACGTCTACGTGCCCATCGTGCGCGGACCGCTCCAGAAGCAGGTCTGGACCTTCGCCAAGAGGATGGCCAAAAGCCTCGAGCAGCTTTATCCCGATGACGATCACCGCCGAGTACCGGATCGAGAAGAGGCCGCCGGACCGCGTGCTGGTCGACTACAATCAGAACGCGTGGGGCCGCACGCTGGCGTCCGTGTACTCGGTCCGCCCGAAGCCCCGGGCGACGGTCTCCGCGCCGGTGACCTGGGCCGAAGTGGACAAAGGGATCCGCATGGAGGATTTTCGGATCGACAATATGCCCGAGCGGGTGGGGCGGCGCGGCGATCTCTGGGAGACTCTCCTTTCGCCGCAGAACCGGTTTGACCTGAGCTCGGTGCTGGCGTTCAAAAGAGGTCCGCCGGAAATGAAAGCCTCCCGTCTCCCCATTCAGCCGCCCTACCCGGTGATGGACGCGGAGCTCGTCCGACAGCTCCCCCGGGGCCCGGAATGGCAGTACGAGCCGAAGTGGGACGGGTTCCGATGCCTCGCTTTTCGCGACGGCGACGACGTCGAGCTGCAGGCCAAGTCGGGCAAGCCCCTGGCCCGTTATTTTCCCGATGTGGTCTCCATGTTGAAATCCGTCCGCGCTCCTACATTCGTGATCGACTCCGAACTGGTGATTCCCGTGGAGGAGGACCTCTCCTTCGAGGAGCTCCAGTTGAGGCTCCACCCCGCTGAAAGCCGCGTCCGGAAGCTCTCGGCGGCACACCCGGCCACAATGGTCGCCTTCGACCTGCTGGTGGACGAAAAGGGCCGGTTGCTCGCGGAAATTCCGCTGAAGGAACGACGGAAAGCTCTCGAGGTTTTTTTCTACACGTTCGCCAAGGATGTTGATAGGCTCAGGCTCTCGCCGGCCACAACCGAGCTGAAACAGGCCCGTGAATGGTTCCGGCGGGCGGGCTCGGCGCTAGACGGGATCGTCGCCAAACGGCTGGACTTCGGGTACCGTTCGGGCGACCGGACCGGCATGGTGAAATACAAAACGATCCGCAGCGCGGATTGCGTCGTGGGCGGATTCCGGTACCTCACCGGAAAGAAGCTGGTCGGCTCCCTCCTGCTGGGCCTCTACGGCGAGGACGGCCTGCTGCATCATGTGGGGTACACATCCTCGATTAAAGACGCGGACCGCAAGGCCCTCACGAAACGGCTCGAGGACTTGCGTCAGCCTCCGGGGTTTACGGGCCGTGCGCCGGGAGGCCCAAGCCGCTGGTCCTCCGAGCGCTCCGGCGAATGGGAGCCGCTGAAGCCGGAGCTGGTGGTCGAGGTGGCCTACGACCATTTCACCGGCGGCCGTTTCAGGCACGGGACCAAGTTCATGCGCTGGAGGCCCGACAAGGCCGCGATCCAGTGTAAATTCGAACAGGTGGAAAGGAAATCCCTCACGAAACTTCTGGACGCCTAAATAATCAACCACCCTCCCCTTCATTCGAACCGAACTGTTTCCCATTATCATCTTCAATTTTGTGTTGAGCTTTGATAGAATCCGCCCCGGGACTGGAAGGGGAAGAGCCTTGACTCTTTTGTTATTTGAACACCCCAGGCAGGGGGTTCAAGAATTCGTCCTGTCATTCTTGTTTCCGCAACCCAATCCAATGAAGAAAGGAGATGAAACCCCGTATCGATCCGTGTTGACGCAGAAGTGTTTCTCTGAATGGAAAGGGGGCTGGACATGAAAGAATCCCTGTATTTTGCTCCAAAAGACCTGAAAGAAGCGGTAAAGCTGCTAGGGAACTACAAGGAGAGGGCGGTGATCCTCGCCGGGGGAACGGACCTGGTTCCCCGGATCAATACCTACCATCTCAGGCCGGAAGTCCTGGTGTACATCGGGAAAGCCGGTCTGGATTACATCAAGGAGGAAAAAGGAAAATTCGTGATCGGGGCGGCCACTCCCATGGCCAAGATCGCCGGGAGCAAGCTGCTCGCCAGGAAGGCCGGCGCCCTGGTTGAAGCCGCCGCGCAGGCGGGTACCCAGGCCGTCCGCACCGCCGCGACGATCGGCGGGAACCTGGCCAATGCTTCCCCGGCCGCCGATCTCGCTACCCCGCTTCTGGCCATGGACGCGGAACTTTCTTTGGTCGGCCCGAAGAAAAAGAGGGTCGTTCCCCTCAAGGATTTCTTCACCGGCCCGGGAAAGACCGTTCTGCAGGCCGGGGAGATGATCGCCGAAATTACGGTTCCCGTTCCCAAAGGAAAGACGGTATTCGTCAAGCTCGGACGGCGAAAGGCGTTGACCCTTTCCGTGGTCAATGCCGCCGTGCGGCTGGAGATGAAAGGAAAGAAGTGCCAGGAAGCCCGGATCGCCCTCGGGTCGGTGGCGCCCCTCCCTCTGCGGTGCGCCAAGGCCGAAGGAATGCTGCAGGGCAAGGGAATGGATTCCAAGCTTATCGCCCATTGCGCGGCCGAAGCCATCGCCGCCAGCCAGCCCGATCGACGATCACCGGGCGTCCGCCTGGTACCGGAAGCAGGCCGGGACCGCGCTCGTAGCCCGGGCCCTGGCCGAAGCCGCCGGCCTCCAGGCGAAGGAAGGAGGGAGCGCCTCATGAAATACGCCCTGTCTTTCGATTTGAACGGCTTGCCGGTAGATGTGCTGGTCAAGCCAACCGATACCCTCCTGGATGTTCTCCGGGAAAAACTGGGTGTCATGAGCCCGAAGCGAGGGTGCGACACGGGAGAGTGCGGAACCTGCACGGTTCTGCTGGACGGCGAGCCGATCCGCTCCTGCCTGACCATCGCCCTGACCGCGGCGGGCCGAAAGGTGGAGACGGTGGAGGGCCTGATGCAAAAATGGAAAACTGCATCCCCTGCAGGAAGCTTTCCAGGAGCATTACGCCGCCCAGTGCGGGTTCTGCACGCCGGGGATGCTGATGTCCGCCAAAGTGCTTGACGGACAAGAAGCCGAAGCCCATCCAGGCAAGAGATCGTGGAGGCCATCTCCGGCAATCTCTGCCGCTGCGGATGCTACAACGAAATCGTCGAGGCCATTGAAGCCGTGGCCGACGGCCGCAGGAAGGAGGTGAAGACCATGACCGATTATGTGGGAAAACCTGTTCCGCGATACGACGGAATCGGGCATGTGACGGCCCGGACCACCTATGTGGATGATATCCAGAAGCCGGGAATGCTCTACATCAAGGTCCTGACCAGCCCGGTCCACAAGGGAATCATCCGCCGCCTGGATCTTTCCGCGGCGGAAAAGATGCCCGGAGTCGCCGGGGTCATCACCGCCAAGGACGTTCCCGGGACTGAATGCCTACGGCCTGATCCCCGATCAGCCCGTTTTCACTCCGGAGAACATCCGCTTCAAGGGCGAACGAATCGCCGCCGTGGCGGCGGTGGATGAAGACACGGCCATGGAGGCCCTCGAAAAGATCAAGCTCGACATCGAAGAGCAGACGCCGGTCTTCGATCCCTACGAGGCCATGAAGCCAGGAGCGCCGCTGGTGCGCCCGGAAGGGAACGTCTTCCAGTTCGACAGCGGCCCCACGCGCAAGATTCGCCTGGGAGACGTGGAGAAGGGGTTCAAAGAGGCGGACTAGATCGTCGAGGGGAAGTACACCAACGGGATGAACGAACACGCCCCGATGGAGCCGCAGGTTTCGGTGGCTTACATCGACGAAACCGACCGGCTGGCCATTCACACGGTCAGCCAGGACCTCTACTTTCACCTGGGGATGCTGTGCGGCGGTCTTCAACCTGCCCATGAACAAGATCCGCTACATCGGCGGGACCGTCGGCGGCGGGTTCGGGGCCAAGAACGACATTCACTGCGACCACGTGGCCGGGATCATGGCCCTCAAGATCCGCAAGCCGGTCAAGTACCGCCTCACCCGGGCGGAAGAGACGCTGTACACCACCAAGCGGGGCGCCTGGTACTTCGAGTTCAAGGACGGGGTGAAGAAAGACGGACGGATCGTCGCCCGCAAGATCACGCACGATTCACGACACGGGCGCCTACTCCGGCATGGGACCGTACGTGGTGGACAAGAATTCCATTCTGATCGCGGGACCTTTTTTCATTCCGAACATCTGGATCGACGGGAGCCTGCGTTTACACGAACAAGCCGCCGGCCAGCTCCATGCGCGGGTTCGGAATCATCAACGGGACCTCGGCCGAGCAGCTCCAGATGGACCGGATCGCCGAGACGATCGGAATGGACCCGTGGGAGATCCGTTTCATCAACGCCTGGCGCGACGGCGACCTGGGCGCGACCCAGTTCAAGGTTGAAGCCGCCGGGCTGATTGAAGCGATGAAACGAGCCGCGGAACTGGCCGGGGTGAAACTGCCGGCCCATCTCCAGGCCATGAGCTCGCGGGGGAGGTGAGACGCGATGAAAAAAAGAGGAATCGGAATTTCCTGCAATACGCATCCGGCGGGGTTGAAGGGCGGCGGCGACCCCAGCCAGGCGCAGATCCGCCTGAAGCCCGACGGGACCCTCGACCTTCTGGTGGGGGCGGTGGACATCGGCCAGGGCTCCAAAACGATCCTGCGGCAGATTGCCGCCGACGAACTGGGCGTTCCCCTGGAAGCGATCACGGTGAACAATTTCGACACCGACATCGGCCCCATGTGCACCGGCACCTTTGCCAGCCGGGTGACTTTCATGGACGGAAACGCCGTGATCCGGGCGGCGGCTGACTTTAAGAAGAAGATCCGGGAATGGGCCGCCGAGGCCCTGGAGGCAAATCCCGACGATATCGAGATGGCCGACAACAAGGTGTTCGTCAAGGGAGCGCCGGCCAAGGGGAAGACGATGGCCGAAGTGGGAGCCGGGGTCAACTGGGGAGGCCAGTTCATCGTGGGAACGGGAGCCTTCATGCCCGGGGCCGGGCAGGCCTTCGACCCGGCCACCGGCAAGATGACCGCCATCGCCTCCCTGGCCTTCGGCGCCTGCGTGGCCGAGGTGGAGGTGGACACGGAGACCGGCGTGGTGGACGTTCTCAAGCTGATCCAGGTTTACGAGATCGGGAAAGCGATCAACCCGCTCCTTTGCCGCGGGCCAGATCAACGGCGGGGCCATGATGGGGATCGGGTTTGCCCTGACCGAAGACTTTGCCCCTTATTACCCGAGCATGGCTAACACTACGGGGAACCTGGCTGATTACATCATCACGACGGCCGCCGATATGCCCAAGGAGATGGTGTGGGACATCGTCGAAGTCCCCCATCCGAACGGCCCCCGGGGCGCGAAGGGATTTTCGGAGATGACCGCCAGCGCCGCCCCGCCGGCCATTCTTTCGGCGATCCACAACGCCATCGGGGTGTGGATCACGGACTATCCGGCCACCCCGGAACGCATCCTGAGGGCGCTGGCCGAAAAAAAGTAAATGCCAGGAAAGCATATCTACGCGTCTAGAATTGAACAGACATGTTGTTCGGAAAATTCCCCCTCACCCCGCCCTCTCCCCCGCTCTCGGGGGAGAGGGGAAGGGTGAGGGGGCGATCGCACGATAAATGGAGTGTCTGAACAATGTTGCCCTGATGAGTAAGTCTCTCTCCCCCTCCAGGAACCCCCGCCCCAACATGGACTTGAAAAGCAACATGCGATAAGATGAAAAATCTTGGAAGAAGCGATTTTCTTCTTACCGATATGTCGCTAATGTTTCATGCGAAGCTGTAGGGGCATCCCGCCTGGGCGGGACATCGTGCCCCTACAAGTTTGCAGAAGGCTGCCCCGCAGGGCCAGTTTTCCTGCAGGGTCCCGCAAAAAGCTAGGAACTTAGGATGCTCAAGAAAGTCAAAATTGAAGACGCCGTCGGCATGAGGTTGGCCCATGATTTAACCCAGATCGTTCCGGGCAAGTTCAAGGGCGCCGCCTTCCGCAAGGGGCAGGTAATCCAGAAGAAGGATATTCCGCGGCTTCTCGACATGGGGAAGAGGCAAGTTTACGTCTTGAAACTAAACCCCGGAGAGCTGCACGAGAATGAAGCCGCCCGGCGGGTCGCCCGTGCGGTGTCGGGGAAAAGCTTAAGGCTCCGCGGCCCCCGGGAAGGAAAAATCGATTTTATCGCCAGGTATTCGGGGCTCCTGAAGATAAACACAAAAGCGCTCGCCCGGATCAATTCCGTGGGAGGCCTGATCCTCTCAACGCGCCACAACCATTCCGCCGTCCAGCCGGGAGAGGTCGTCGCGGGGACGCGCACGATCCCGCTTACTATCCGAGAAGGAAAGGTCAAGAGGGCGGAGGCGATCGGAAGAAGAGGATCGCCGGTCATCCAAATCCTGCCTTTTCGGAGGAAAAAAGCGGGCATCCTGGTCACGGGCACGGAAATTTACGAGAAGAGGATCGAAGACCGTTCCGCGGAGATCGTGAGGAAAAAGATCGAGGGGTTTGGTTCCCGCGTGGTGAAATCCGCAACCGTGCCGGATGACCCCGGGCGAATCGCCGAGGAGATTCAAAGGATGAAGGCCCAGGGTTGCGGGGTCATCGTGGCAACCGGCGGGCTTTCGGTGGACCCTGACGATGTGACCCTGGCGGGAATTCGGAAGTCGGGAGCGGAGGTCATCTTTTACGGAGTGCCCGTCCTGCCGGGCTCGATGTCGGTTTACGCGCGGCTCGGGGAGACTGCCATCCTGGGGGCCCCCGCCTGCGTCGTCCACGACCCCGTCACCGCCCTGGACTTGTTCCTTCCCAGGGTGCTGGCCGGAGATCCCCCGACGCGACGAGAAGCTGCCCTCCTCGGCCACGGGGGCATTTGCTTGAAATGTTCCGTTTGCCGATACCCGGTCTGCCCCTTCGGAAAAACCGGGTGACGTGCCCCTATTAGGGCCGCCCTTCGAGAGGTGTCCATATCGGGCAGGCAGGGGGCTGACCCTGCATTCCGGATGAGAATAGAGCGCTTTGGTAGTCGTGTGATCATTGCTCAGACACTCCAAATGATATCGCTTCGCCCCCTCACCCTCCCCTCTCCCCCGAAAAACGGGGGAGAGGGCCGGGGTGAGGGGGAATTTCGGATGAAGGAAAGCCGGGGGTGATTCGTGAATCGCCCTTACGAATCATGAGCCGAGTCATACCGGAAAGAGGCAAGAACTGAGGGATCGAAATGTTTGCCAAGATTGAAGATATTCAGCAGGCGATGGAAGGTGCCAGCTACATTACGGACCGTGAAACCGCGACCGTCCTCTTCTTATCCATGAAACTGGGGAAACCGATTCTCGTTGAAGGGGAAGCCGGGGTCGGCAAGACGGAGATCGCGAAGGTCCTCGCCCAAATCCTTGATACCCGCCTCATTCGGCTCCAGTGCTATGAGGGCCTCGATTCGGCGACCGCTCTTTATGAGTGGAATTACCCCAAGCAGCTCCTGTGGATGAAGCAGGCGGAAATCTGCGCCACTCCGCGCGAAGAGATAGGGAAGGAGATTTTCAGCCCTGAATTCCTGATTCGCCGGCCTCTCCTCGAAGCCATCCAGGCCGATTCCGACAGGCCGCCCGTCCTGCTCATCGATGAAATCGACCGGGCCGACGAGGAGTTCGAGGCGTTTCTCCTGGAGGTCCTGTCGGATTTTCAAATCTCCATCCCCGAGATCGGGACCCTCCGGGCGAAGATGCGCCCCCACGTCGTTCTCACTTCCAACCGCACCCGGGAGCTCCACGACGCCTTGAAAAGGCGGTGCCTCTACCATTGGATCGATTATCCCTCCCTGGAAAAAGAACGGCGGATCGTCCTCGCCAAAGTCCCCACGGCCACCTCCCAGCTCGCCCACCAGGCATGCCTCTTCATCCAGCGCGTGCGGGAGAAAGATTTCTTCAAGAAGCCCGGGATCTCCGAAACCCTCGACTGGGTGCAGGCGCTGATCGCCCTGGGAAAGGAAGACCTGGACGCGGAATCGGTGCGGGAGACCCTGGGCTGCATCTTCAAATATTATGAGGATCTGAGGCAAGTGGAAGAGATGGGAATCCACAGCTTCCTTGGCCTGCTTCCCCGGAAAGAGGATCTTACCGGGGCCCAGGTTCCCTGCGCATGACCAAATTTGAGAATCCCGCCCTCCCCGGAGCCAAAAGCGGAGAGCTTTTTCAAAACCTCCTGCTTTTTGCCCGCGGCCTGAAAGAAAAAGGGTTCAGGATAACCCCGGGGCGGATCATCGATGCCGTCCGAAGCCTCTCCTTCATCGATCTCTCGACCCGAGTGGATTTCGCCGGAGTCCTGCGGGCGAATCTTACCTCTTCCCCGGAAGAAATTCGCCTGTTTGACGGACTTTTTCAGGAATTCTGGAAGGGGCTTGAAACGAAGCCCCGAAAGCGAGCTCTGCCTTCCGGCGAAGGGAAAGAAGCGGAAGGCGCGGAGGAAGAGAATCTGCCTCTTCTTCTGGAAGACGAATTCTCTTCCGGAGAACCGGGAAGTTCGGAAAAAGAAGGGCAAGGCCTCCGCTACAGCGCCCGGGAACGGCTGTCGGTCAAGAATTTCTCTCAGATCTCCTTGGAAGATGCGCCCTTGCTGAGCCGGGAGATCCGGCGTTTCCTATCGTTGTGGTTAATGAAGACCAGCCGCAGGAAGAAACCTGCTCCGAGGGGGCGGGCAGTGGATTTTCGGCGCTCGTTCCGAAAAATCGTGCGTCACGGGGGAGAAGCCATTGAGCTCGTGCGAAAAGATTCGAAAGTAAAGCCCCTGAAAGTGATCATCCTGTGCGACGTAAGCGGGTCCATGGAGGCCGCCACTCGCTTCAGCCTTCAATTTTTCCACGGAATGCAGCGATCTTTTCCCCGGAATGAAACCTTTGTTTTCAGCACCCGGCTGACCCGCATCACCGAGCTCTTGAAGCGGACCGGTTGGCCCGGCGCCCTCAAAAAAATCGGTGAGCGCGCCCAGGACTGGTCGGGAGGGACCCGCATCGGGGAGTGTCTTCGGGTTTTTAATGAACGGTACGCGAGGGGCCTGTCAGCGGGGTCCATGGTCGTCATCTTCATCAGCGACGGCTGGGACCGGGGCGACGCGGCCCTTCTGGAAACGGAGATGAAGCGTCTGAAGCGAAGGGCCCGCCGGGTTATCTGGATGAATCCTCTTCTCGAAACCCCCGGGTATCAACCGATCTGCCGGGGAATGAAAGCCGCCCTGCCCCACATCGATCATTTTCTGCCGGCGAGCAGCCTGAAGAGCTTCAAGGGTTTAGGAGAGGTTTTGATCCGCCCGCTTGCCGAGAAGCTGTAAAATTAGGATCATCTCCAATTTACGTGAAGGAAAAATAGGGTGGCAAAGGGAACTTGTGCTGCTTCCAGGGGCCCGGAATGAAAGGCAGATTCCGCCACAATCCCGCCCCGGGCGGGACACGTATTCCTTCTTGGTTCTGGCGGGGATGTTCTTCTATCCTCCGAATCAACCCTTTCCTGTCCCCGCAGCGCCTTTCGGAAAGTTCGCCAGCCCTTTGACCGAAGCTTTATCCCGCCAAGGCTTGCCCTGCACCAGCACGGTACAGGGCTTGCGGCGGAATCTGCCTTTCCTTCCGGACCCTTGTGAGGCTTTAACAGTTTGCTGAAAAACTCATTTAAGTGTCATTGCGAGCGGAGCGAAGCAATCCGATTCATAATAAATCAAAGAAAAACAGATTGCCGCGTCGCTTGCGCTCCTCGCAATGACCTCCTGAATTGGGTTTTCCCGGAAACTGTTGGAAAGGCCGGCCGGGTTCAGATTTCTTCCACCTTCATCTTCAATCTTTCGAATTCTCCCCTCAGACTTTCCAGTCTGGCTTTTGTCTCGTCCAATTTTCCCCTCTCGGCGCGCACGAACCGCGTGTAAGGGGCGATCGCCTCGTTTATGTGCTGGAGGCTGCGGTCGATCTCCCTTCCGAACTGGGAACCCAGGGATTGAACCAGCTGAGCCCTGAGGGCGGCGATCTTCTCGCGCAGTTTTGTCTTGCCCTGCCGCCGCTTGGCCGGAATGATAACCAGTCCCAGGGCCGCAACGACCCCGGCCATCAACACTCCGGTCACATCCGCGGCGACGGTCGTGGCCACGGCGGTCACCACCGCGCCCAGCCCCAGGGCCCCGGCTTCCACAGCGGCGGAAGCCGCGACGGTGTTCCGGGCCCCTTCGGCAATCATGCCGGCCTCGCGGTTCTTATCGTAGGTGTCCACGATGCGGCGGGATTCCCGCGCCAATGCCTCCACCAGCCTCTCCCGGTCGTACCGGAAGGTGCCCGCCCCCAGGTCGCCCGACGATCCGGTCCTGGTGCTGGCGCCGCCGGTCGGCCAGGTGTTCCATGACCGTCTGCCATTGGCGCAGGTCGGAGTCCACCAGCCAGTCGATGAGCTCGCTGACCTTGCGCTCGATCCGCTGGGGCGCGTCGCCCACGACCTTGCGCTCAAACTCCTGCTGGACGTGACTTTTACTCAGGAGGTCAAAGACCCGGGCCAGGCGGAAGGTATCGTCAAAAAATTCCTGCCCCCTCTGTTCCATTTCCAGGAGGGTGTTTTCGATGTCCGCCATGCGAAATTTGAAGTCGTGCTCCATGTCGCCCTTGAAGGTCGCAAGCTGGGCATCGACGTCGGTGATCATTTCGAAGTCGGTCTGGAGCAGCTTCAGCCGGGATTGAATCACCTCCAGGTACCGCTCCGCCAAATGCGTCGCGACCCCCAGGGGATTAAGGAACTTGAGCCGCACCCGCCCGCGCTCGTCCAGGGTGTCGTGGATGTACCTTTCCAGGGCTTCGAAGCCGCTCTCTTTCCACAGGGCCGGCTCGCCCTGCTTGGCGCGCAGAGCGGCGCGGGCGCTCACCGGAAAGATTTCCGGAGTCGTCTTCAGCAGAACGGGCGCGTTTTCCCTCACAAACGCCTCGACCTGGTCCCGTTCCGCCTGGTTTTGCAGAATATCGATCTTATTCACCAGGATGACGACCTTCTTGCCCCAGTCGCGGATCCTTTCCAGGAAAACCCTCTCGCTTTCCGTGAAGGGCCGGTCGGCGGAGGTGACGAACAGCACCAGGTCGGAGCGCGGTACGAATTGGGAAGTGATCACTTCGTGCTGTCGGATGACGGCGTTGGTCCCGGGAGTATCGACAATGCTGATGTCCGTCAGGAATTCCACCGGAAAAGTGTAAACCACCTGGTTTTCGTCGAGAGCCGTACGGTCCTGGGTCTTTCCGTAACGCAGGATGTTGATCTGGGTCGTGGTGGGGGTGACCCCCTCTTTCAGGAGCGTCTCCCCGAGGAGGGCGTTGATGAGAGCGCTCTTTCCGGAGTTGAATTCACCCACGACGACCAGGAGAAAGAGTTCATCCAGCTGCTCGATGGATCGGCCCAGGGCTTCCCGGTCTTCATCCGTTGTGCCGAACTGAAGGAGGACGGTGCGCAGATCGTTCAGGAGCTTGCGCTCATTTTTGAGCAGTTCTTCC
The DNA here is from genome assembly GCA_963712535.1 of uncultured delta proteobacterium. GTDB lineage: Bacteria > Desulfobacterota > SM23-61 > SM23-61 > SM23-61 > CAVQIK01. Next base: position 79,874 of record CAVQIK010000011.1, read on the forward strand.
TGTCGCTTGTCGAGTACGTGCACGTTTTTACTCCTGACCCGGTTGCCGGGATCATGGATTCGGGGATTCACCCGTGCAATTCAGAATAGAGACCTCAGACTCCGGAATTTTGCCGAACGTCATAACGGTTTTCCCTTGTCAGGCGTTCGCCTTCATGCCTCTCCGGCTCCCTTCGTAAAGATCATACTCGAGAAGCCGGCACTCGATGGCCCCGTTGAAAAATGGAACCCTTCTCCTGACTTTGAGTCCGACTTTTTTGGCCAAGTCGGGGTTGCCGGTGAAGATGTAGCCCGTGTAACCCTGGCATTTTTTCTTGAAGAAATCCCCGATTCTCTCGTAGGTCCCCGCGAGTTCATCGATCTTCCCCATCCTCTCCCCGTACTCCGGGTTGAGAATGACCACGCCTCCGCCCTCCGGAATCGCCGTCTCGGAGAAATCCCCAACGGCGAAGTCCATCAGGGATTCGACTCCCGCGGCAGCGGCATTCTGCCGGGAAGCCCGGACCGCGTCCGGATTTACATCGGTCGCCACCAGCTTGCCCCCCAACGATTTTCCGGCCGGGGGCCGCGCTTTGCGGACAATCGATTTCCAGGAGCTCTCGTTAAATCCCTTAAGATGCATGAACCCGAAATTCCCCCGGAGCAGGCCGGGCGCTCGTGAAAGGGCGATGAGGGCCGCCTCGATCGCCAGCGTACCGCTGCCGCACATGGGATTGACAAAGTTCCCGCCGCCTTTCCAGCCGGTCGCCAGGATCACCGCCGCGGCCAACGTCTCCTGCATGGGGGCCTGGAGGGGAATTTTCCGGTAACCTCGCCGGTAGAGGGGCTCCCCCGAAGTGTCGAGGTAAACCAGGCAGAGATCCCCCTTCCAGTAAAGGTCGATCACCGCCCCGCCCCTCTCAGGCCCGGAGTCCGGGCGGCGTCCCAATTTACTCTTGATCCGGTCAACGATCGCGTCCTTGCACTTCTGGTTCGCGAACCGGGAGTCCCGGACCGTGGGGTTGTCAACGGCCGAAGTCACGCATAGGTACTCCTCGGGGGAAATCATCTCTTCCCAGGCGATCCGGGAAACGCCGGTATAGAGCTCTTCCGGGTTCCGCGCCCTCAGCTTCGCGACGAGGAAAAGCACGCGCTGCCCGGTCCGGAGGAACAGGTTCAGCCTCATCGCATCATCCATCGTCCCCTCGGTCTCCACCCCGGCGACGCTCTCCGAAAGGACCGGCAGGCCGAGGGAAAGGACTTCCTCCTTCAGGAAAGGGGGTACGCCCTTGGCACAGGTGATCACGATCCGAGTTTTGCCCATACAAAACCAAATTCAGTGTGAGTTTACCGAGAGTATAGGGGAAAAGAAATTCCCGGGTCAACGGAAAAGGGGCGCGTCTTCATTCGAAATTCCGCCCAGCTTGGCCTCGTCGGCCTTGCCGCCGGCCAGTTTATGCCCTCTTTCATCCAGCTCGAGATTTTTCTTGCTTCTGAAATGCTATTCGTGGTAGATTTTTCGCCGAAATTTGTGGCCGCGCCTCTGCTCTTCCGCGCAGGAAAAAAACAATGACCAAAGGCCGCGGAGAGCAACCTCAGGGCTGGGTCCGACAATTTCGATCTCACCGTTCGCGTTTCTTCCACGGGTGAACTGATGAAAGAACCAGGAGAAAACAGGGGGGGGTTTTTAGGCCGGAGGATTTCACCCACGTTTCGAGGATCTCCGGTCGCGAACCCCGCCTGGTTTCCTCTTGCGTTTCTCTTTCTTTTTTTCACCTCCTCCCCTTCTCCGGCGGAGACGAATTCCGCACTCCCCAAAACGGTCCCCGCGGTCCTGGATTTTCCGACAGTGCCGAAGGAGTATGGGGAAGTCATTTACCGCTCAAGGGGGGAAAGCCCCAAGCAACTGTATATTATCGGGCTCGAGCACCGGGATTCCATCACCCGGGCGAACGGCGCGCATACCTCTAAGGTCCAGGCCGAAGTGTATAAGATCGGCGAGTGGCTGATCGTAAATCGAGACATCGATCTCCTGCTGCCGGAAGGTTTTTTTGGGAAACCGGGAAAAGGCGTGAGGAACAGGCCCGCGGCGGGAAAAACAACCGGCGTTCCGAAGATCATGGATGTGAGAGATCTGGAGGAAAGGCTGGCGGACAACACCGCGTACGTGAACGCGGAAATGCTCCTGAAGGGGCACTTCGGACTCTCGACCCGGCAGATTGAAGACAATCGGATGTACGATGTGGCAAGCGAACGCCTTCGCAAGCTGGTCGGAGCCGGCGATTCCTCGAGCCTCCTCCTCCTCAAGTCCGAAATGGATTATCTTCAGGAAAAAAGAGTCGCCGCCATGCTGCAGAACATCCCCGGGGTCGTGGGTGAAGAATATCGGGAGAGCCACATCCGGAACAAACGGGCCCTTTTCACCATCGGGATCAGCCACATTTCCAAGATCATCCGGTACCTGGAGCGAAACCGGATCGAGATTCACGGCCCGGTCCTCAATTCCGCGAAGTGCGAGGACTACTCGGCCGACCTGATCCTCGGCCAGGAGCAGTTTGGGGTCACCGTGATCGTACCCAAGAGATTGGCGGATAATGATCGCCTGATGAAACTGACCGACCTCGACAAAATCGTGGATCAGTGCCGCAAAAATCCTTCTCTTTTATCCTCACAGGTCCTGCCCTAGTCGCCTGGTTCGCCTGCCCGTTGTTTACTTCGCCCATGCTTCGATCGCGGTTTAACTCCTCCCGGGCGCCTCAGGGATGGGGTCGTGAGACGGTATCGGTTTTGCGAAACACGCTTGCCGCCAAGGAAGGAGGACCGGCTGAGCCGGGAGCGTGATACGCTATTCTTAGCGGAAAAGTCTGAGGCGGAAGAAGGAGGTTTCAGGAATGTCTCTCAAAATTGAGTTCAAAAAATCGGGCAAGACCTTCGAATGGGACGATCGTTTCGAAAATCTCCTCGATTTTGCCGAGGAGAAGGGTATTTCCATGGAAAGCACGTGCCGTGTCGGAGTCTGCGGCACCTGCAAAGTGAAGCTGGTATCAGGGGAAGTCTTCATGGAGTCGGAGGACGGGCTGGACGAAGAGGATAAATCCAATCAAATGATCCTCCCCTGCGTCGCCACCCCGCAGACGGACCTGGTGATCGAAGCCTGAACCGGAATTTCATTCCTGTCAGGCGCGATGTCCGGGAACGGCCCCCTTCCTCCTCTGCAAAACATAACGCAGCACCGCCAGGGCGAGCACGGCGCCGGCAATCAGGTAAAGAGACGCGAAGCTCAAAAGGGCGCCTGCGAAATAAGCCAGGAGCGGACCGAGGGCGCTACCGGCATCGATCGCCGTCGCATATGCCCCCACGTAGATATGCGGCCGCTCCGTGTCCATGGCCAGGTTGTTGGCCAGAGCGCTCAGGACCACATGCAGACCGGCGCTGCAGAGAAACAGAACGCCCAGACAAAGGACCAGAAGCGGCCCGCCAACGTTGACAACCCCGATCAGGCTGACCAGCAGGATTGAAACGAGAAGACCCAGGGAGATCCGCTGCCCAAGCCGGTCGGATAACCAGCCGATGCCCGGTCCAAAGACGATATCCGAGGTCCAACGGAGGGCCAGTAGCATGCCGGCGATCGTTCCAACTTTGATGCCCAGGCCGGAAAGAAATTCAACCGTGCCGAGCCGCCGGGCCAGGAAGAGCGAGGCGGTGGCGATCAGAATGCCTTCGAACCCGCTGTGAACGGACCCGGCAAAGAGGAGCCTTCTCCCCTGTGGGGCATTTAAAGCTTCCTGCCACCCTTGCCAGAAGGACTGTTTGGAAGAGATAAGCCGCTGCGATTCGGCAGGCCACCGGATCGAAAGAGCGACGGGAATTGCCAGCGCCGAAATTCCCATGATGCCGAAAAGACCCGCCCGGTATCCCCACAGGTCGCGGAGAAACCCTCCCAGCAATACACTAAAGGCGCTCCCCAGGCGGATCAGACCCCAGAGCAGGCCCATGAGTTTGCCCTTCCCCGACTCCCCGCTGGCCCAAATCGCCTGGTAACCTCCTTGGCGCAAAGCGGACCAGGCAATTCCCCAGCCCATCCGGGCCGCGAGGAAAACCCAAAATCCCCACCCAGCGCCGTACAAGCCGGTTGTAATTACACCCAGGACGGCGGCGAAGACAAAGGGCTTTCGGGGTCCGAATTTTTCGAAGATCGAGCTGGCCCAGGTGTTGGAAACGAGCCTCACGAGCCGGTTCGCGCTGAGCAAGACCCCTACCAGAGGGAGGGCGATCCCAAGGTTTTCCGCCTCGATCGGCAGGTTTCCATAGAGGAAGGAGTCCCCAAGGATGCAAAGCCCTATGGCAACTCCAACGATGAATACGAGCCCTTCGGGTTTGCGGGATGGAGCGGAATAATCGGTCACGTGGCGCTATAAATTTTAGAAATTATTTCCCAAATCAGCTCTAAAGATTTTCAATGTACCGGAAAAGCTCGAAGGGGTCAAACCGACCCAATTGCCGGACCGGAGCACACAGGTCGGGCTTAGACCTGGAAGAGCCAAGGGGGAATTGCCATCTCGCCCAACGCTTGGGTTTTCGGGGAATTGATTTAATCCGGCGAAGAGTAGTTGCTGTGGATGTGGGCAACCCTTTTTGGCATGAACAAGACGGGTTTTATTTCTCCCGTAAGAGAAAGCCGACCGGATTCAGTTTTCCCTAACAAGAGAAACCAAATCCGATAAGAGTCTCTCCAGCGTTTCACGCGAAAAGGAGGCGGGAACGGGGGAGCGCTTGCTTTGGCTGCGGTCATAGCACAGCCGGGTAAAGGACAGCCCCTCGGAGCGGTCGATCGTCATTTCGAAGAAGGATACGGTCCCGTTCTCCATCCGGGGAGGATAGCTGCGGATGATGGCCCGGCCAATGAATTTTTCCAGCTCTACGATACGAAGCGGTTCCCCGAGATAGGTCACTTCTTTCTCGATGCGGACGGGGTCCAATTTCAGCTCATGGCCGTTCCTGCCCTTCATCTCCAGCTTCTCCAGAAGAAAGCCCAGGCGGTCCGAATCGGCAAGCTTCACCCGGACCTGAAGATCTCCATCGGCCGCAAGGAGCTCTTTCGCCTGTCCCGCCGATTCTTTTTGCATCTGGTGGATGATATGTTCGGCTCTGGCCATGTTTCCTCCTTTTGCCCTTCTCTCATACCGGCTACCCTCCCATTCTTGGCGGAGGGGGCGGGCAGATTCAGTCATCTCTTCGGCATCTCGGTCATTTTCTTTAGGCCAACGTTTTTTCCCGGTGTTCCCACCCGTTGTAGGTCAGCCGAACTTTTTTCCCCTCTTTTTGAGTATCCACATGGACCGGCCTTTTCCACAGCCGTTGGAGGTTCACCAGCGTGTCCCTGGAAAAATCGAGTTTGAGGTCCCGCCCTTCGTGCTGATGGAGAAGCAGGAGCTCACCCCGGTTTTCAAAATTTCCGTTCACGACCCGGATCAGAGGATGGCCGATGTTGGTGAGGCTGTCGAGGATCATCGCCTTAACCTGGGCGAATTCCCGGCTTTGGATCACCCACGCCTTTTTGCTCTCCTCCTTGGCAAAAACGAAGAGCTTCTGCGTCCGGCAGAAATCCTCGGTCAGGAAAGTGTCGAGGAAGGTGAGGTCGCTGTAGAGCCGCCGGACCTCAAAGATCTTTTCCCTCCCCAGGCCTGATTTCCTATCCCAGCTCTCCCGTACCTTAATATCGTCGCATTCCTCATATTCTTTGCCGAATCGCCCTTTGTTCCACCGGTCCTCGATGTCCCGGAACAGCTCGACGCCCAGTTTGTAGGGGTTGATGCGCAGCCTCGAACCGCCAAGGGTCCCCGAGTGGTGGTCCGCGTAATCGACCACCTCCGCGTCTTTCAGGACTTTTTCGGTCATGATCCGGGAGTGCCAGTAAGTGGCCCAACCTTCGTTCATGATCTTCGTTTGGCCCTGGGGAAGAAAGTAATAGCTTTCCTCCCGGAGAATGGAAAGGACGTCTCTCTGCCAGTTCTTCAAGGGGGCATTTTCGATGAGGAAGAGAAGGACATCGGCCTCCGGGTCCTCGGGGAAATGCTTTTTTTCTCTCTGCTTGGTCTTGAATTCTTCGGCCCGGGCCTTGAGAAACTCGGGAGGGTTGATGTAAGGGTCCATGTACCCCTTGCTGTGGAGGCGGCGCGGCAGGACTCGATCCTCGTCTTCCCCGTCCGCGAAGAGATCGGCTTCCTGAACTCCCTCCTTTGCTCCACCGCAGGCCGCGGAGCCGCAGGTGCAACCAGCCGAAGCGCGAGCCCCCATCCCCGGCCGCACGGCGAGCCCTCCTGCTCGTGCGTGCCGGCTGGATGGGAGGCATAAGCCCAGTCCCCCCGCCCTTCGTGATCGCGTCTCTTCATAAAAGGCGCGTGGGGATCGATCAGGTTTTCGAGGGAAAGACAGCAGTCGATGAACGCCTCCACCGCCTGGGTGCCGTAGCGGTCCGCGTACCGCTGGATGCGGGTGGCGTGGTTGGCCATCTCGTCCATCATCTTCCGGCTGGTGTGGGAGAAATAGAGGTTGTTCTTGAAGAAATCGCAGTGGCCGAAGACATGGGCCATGACCAGCTTTTGATCGATGAGGTTGTTGCATTTGAGCAGGTAGGCGTAGCACGGGTCGTTGTTGATCACCATCTCGTAGATTTTGGACAGCCCGTAGGCGTAGCTCTTGGAAACCTCCTCGAACTGCATCCCGAACGACCAGTGGGGGTAGCGCTGGGGGAAGCCGCTGTAAGCGGCGATCTCATTGATCTCGTGGTAGTCGAGGACTTCAAAGATGACCGGGAAGAAATCCAGCCCGAAACCCAGGGCGTGGTCCTGGATCTCGTATTTCATCTTTTTCAGTTCGGTGGGAAATTTATGGGATGGGGAGTGTTTGAGCATTTTTATCTTTTAGCCACAGAGGGCACAGAGAACACAGAGGAAATTTGGATACCCCCAGGAAACCGGGTTCGATTTGCGCCAACTTTTAACAGGTGAAAAGCTTTCCCGGAAATCCCTCCCGTCCTCCCTTTTCAAAGGGAGGAGAGCTCTTTTGATTTCATTGTCATAGAAAAGAGAGAAATATATCTCCCCCTTTGAAAAAGGGGGATCAAGGGGGATTTCTGGAATCTCCCTGCCATTTCGGAATCCTGTTCCAATAGCCAAAGGGTTGCGATTTCGTTGATTCGTTTACCTCTGTGCTCTCTGTGCCCTCTGTGGCAAAAAAATTCCTTACCGGCCCGTTCCGAGAAAAGATTTCAGGGCGTCGAAGATGCTCTCCCGGTCCTTTAAATGGCGCGGTGCGGACCTTTTCTTCTCCGTAGGCTTTGTCTTTCAGCAGGTGAAGGAATTGGCCGGAACCGTAGGCCGTCTCCACCTGGCCGTAGCAGAAGAGGTTGGCCAGGGGCACGAGCTCGGCGAGGAACTTCAGGGCCTTCTCGTCGTCGTCGCTGAAGTTGTCTCCGTCGGTGAAATGGAAAGGATAAAGGTTGTAGTCCTGCGGCGGGAAGGAGTCGCGGATCAGTTTCAGGCAGAGCTCGTAGGCCGAAGAGATCCGGGTCCCGCCGCTCTCCCGGGTGTGGAAGAAAGTTTCCTGGTCCACCTCCCGGGCGGCCGCGTCGTGAATGATGAACCGCCGCTCCACCCCCGTGTACTGGGAGGTCAGCCAGGTGTCGATCCAGAAGGAGGTCAGCCGGACCATTTCTTTCTGTTCGTCGCCCATGGACCCGGAGACATCCATCATGTAAATGACGACCGCGTTGGACTCCTGCTCGGCGATGGTCTTCCAGGACCGGTAGAGCTTATCTTCTTTCACCGGCCAGACCCTGGGTTCGGCGGGATCGTAGGTCCCGGAGATCACCTGTCGTCGCAGCGCCTGCCGGAAGGTTCGTTTAAAGTGCCGGAGCGCCTCGGGCCCGGTGCGGGCGATGGACTTGTATTTGTCCCTTTCGGTTACGATGTTCTTCTTGCCACGGGGCTCGATCCTGGGGAGGGCCAGCTCCTCGCCCATGATCTCCGCCAGTTCCTCCAGGGTCAGTTCCACCTCGAGGATGTGCTCCCCCGGGTCGGACCCGGCCTGTTTTTGTCCCGGGCCGTCCGGGTCCGCGGCGATCGGGTCCCCGGGCTCCCCCTCGCCCTGCCCGACCCCTTTATTCGCCGCCCCGAAGCGGAACCGGGGAATCTCCAGCTGGGGCAAGGGGATGGAGACCAGGTCTTTCCCCTTGCGCCCGATCAGCTCGCCGTGGGAAATGTATTTGCGGATTCCCGAACGGATCGCCCCGCGGATGATTTTCTTGAATCGGGCCCGATCGCGTTCGATGCGCCTGGCGAAGTACAAGGCTTTGTCCCTAAGTTCCTTTGTGTCAATCACCCGAAGGTTGAAAAGTGTTCCCTAGAATATTCTCTTTCCCTTGCGCTGTAGCCTTGGCCTGGCGTTCATTTATTTGGTATCCTTCAGAGTCCCCCCGGGCGAAGATAGAAGCCACGAAGTGGAGAACGTCCGTGGCGCAGACGTCGCAATATCCGTAATTCTTGATGAGCCGGCTCTTCACCACGTCGATCTTCTCCTGGGTTTCCTTGTCCACCACGTTGGACACCAGGCTGGTCAGCTTGATGGTGTCCTTCTGGTCCTCAAAGAGCTTGAGTTCCAGCGCCCGGTGGAGGCGCTCGTTGGCTTTGAAATCGAAGGTCTTCCCTTCGACGGCCAGCGCCCCGATGTAATTCATGATCTCCCGCCGAAAATCATCCTTCCGGCTCTCGGGGATTTCGATCTTCTCCTCGATGGAGCGCATGAGCTGTTCGTTGGGTTCTTCGTTTTCCCCCGTGTACTTGTTCTTCACCTTTTCCTTCTGGGTGTAGGCCTTGACGTTGTCGATGTAGTTGGCGCACAGCCTCTTGATCGCTTCCTCGTCCGCGCAGATGGCCCGCTGGACTTCGTTCTTGGAGATATCCGCGTATTCGTCCTTGACCACGGTCATCAGCTCGCGGTAGCGTTTTTTCTGCTCCTCGGAGGTGATCAGGCTGTGGTGGTCCAGCCCGGATTCCAGCTCGTTCAGGACCATGAACGGGTTCACGCACCCGTCGGCCTCTTCGGAAACCAGGGCGTTGGAGATCTTGTCCTGGATGTACCGGGGGGAGATGCCCTCCATCCCCTCCCGCTCGGCCTCGTCCTTGAGTTCCTTGATGTTCTCCTCGGTGAAACCGGCGAGGGTCTTCCCGTTGTAGAGCTTCAGCTTCTGGAGCAGGCTCAGGTTGGCTTTCTTGGGCTCTTTCAGCCGGGTCAGCACCGCCCACATGGCGGCCATCTCGACGGTGTGGGGGGCGATGTGTTTTCCCTGCACCCGGCTGGGGCCGTAGTCCTTCTGGTAAATCTTCACCTCATCCGAAAGGCGGGTGATGTAGGGGACGTCCACCTTCACCGTCCGGTCCCGCAGCGCCTCCATGAACTCGTTGTTCTGGAGCTTCTTGTACTCCGGCTCGTTGGTGTGGCCGATGATCACTTCGTCGATATGGGTCTGGGGGAACTTCTTGGGCTTGATCACGTGCTCCTGGGAGGCGCAGAGGAGGTCGTAGAGGAAGGCCACGTCCAGTTTCAGGACCTCGACGAACTCGATCAGGCCCCGGTTGGCCACGTTGAACTCTCCGTCGAAGTTGAAGGCCCGGGGGTCGGAGTCGGAACCGTAAAGGGCGATCTTCCGGTAATTGATGTCCCCCGTGAGCTCGGTGGAGTCCTGGTTTTTTTCGTCCTTGGGTTGAAACGTCCCGACGCCGACGCGGTCCTGCTCGGAAACGATGAGGCGGTAAACCCGGACGTGGTCGAGGACCTTTTTCAGGTCCCCCGAGTACTTCTGCATCAGAGTCCGGAAGTAGAAACGGCAGGAAGGGCAGAGTTCCCCCTCGACCGCGATCTTCGGCCGGCCGTTCAGCTTCAGGTTGAGGTCATTCACGAAGGCCTCCCGGACTTTCCCGGGGAGGAGGTTCAGCGGCTCCTCGTGCATCGGGCACGGCTCCGTGATCTCGCCCTTCTCGGGGTCGGCGAGGCGCCAGGAAAAGGTGTACAGCGCCCCCTCCGGCGTCCGCGAGTAGGATTGGAGCCCGTTCTTGAGGAGCCGGACGATGGTGCTCTTGGCCGAACCCACCGGTCCGTGCAGGAGCAGGATCCGCCGCTCGGTGCCGTAATGGCGGGAGGCCGACTTAAACACATTCACGAGATGCATCAGCGGCCTCTCCAGCCCGAAGACTGCGTCGGCCCCCCCGTTGTCCGGGTCCGAGAAGAACCGGAAACGCGCCAGCTTATCCTTGTTCTCCACAAAATCTTCGGTCCCGTAGGAGGTGATGAGGTCGTAGATCCGCTGGAAGGCATTCCGAAGGACGCCGGGGTTCTCCTTGACGATTTTCAGGTAATCGGCGATGGTGCCCTCCCAGTGGAGAGCCTGGTAGGCGCTGTCCTGACTGTACTGTTCGATCCAGGATAGGACATCGGTTTCGGAGAGCATGAACCCACCTCCCTTTTTTTCAGCCCGGGCAGCCGGGTGCGGCCAGAGGCGTTTGCAGGCGAGGCGAAGAGGAGACGCAGCGTCCATCCGCGCCGGGTCTTCCGACAGGATGCAGAGAAATTAGGAGGAACGATTCAGGTTTCGCCCCAAGGCCGCCGGAAAGAGTCTGCCGGGACCGCCGGTCCTATTTGAGCAATTTACATGCCAGAGCGTCGGGGAAGCTAAGTGGTTGTATTTGCTTGCTGGTGGGTGCCGGGGATCGTTGGGATGGCCGGAACACGGAGCGGGTCCGCCGGGCAGCACGTCAATTAATTGCCGATGTCTTGAAACATGGCGGGGGTCCCTTCCCGGGGAGCGATCGACAAACGCGGGTCCCTTCCCGCCCGCCGGGGGAGAATTGGGAGAGTCTAATCCCCGGCTCTTTTGGCCTCAAGGATCTTTTCCAGCGTGTCGCGGTAGAGCTTATCATTCGCGGGATTGAGCTCGATGGCTCTCCGGGCAAGCTCTTCCGCCCGGCTCAGGTTTTCTTGCCGGGTATAATAAAGCCAGGCGAGATTGTTGTAAGCGTCCGCGTTTTGCGGGTCTTTACGGATCGACTCCCGGTAGTATTTCTCCGCCTTTCCCCAATCCTTCTTGTGGAAATACACATTTCCAAGGTAATAGTAAGCCCGGGGAAGATTCTTGGATGCGGCCTCGTATTCCTTGGCGGCGTTTTCGAAATCCCCCTGCTTCTCGTAGGCGACGCCGAGGTTTATATGCTCCTCGGGGGTCAGAGGATCTTTAATGATAATGATTTTAGGCAAAGAGCAGCCGGAGAATATCAAAAGAAAGCTGACGGCAAAGAGCAAACCAGCTATCCTTCGCGTTATTTTGGGGTAATCCTCAGGGTCCAGAATTTCGTCTTCTCCCATTTTTTTAGAAAAACACCCAGGGGGATAGGCACATGCCGGTCTCTTCCCGAGTTGACGATCGGCCCTCCTTCATCATATCCCACCACGACAAGGAAATGGCCCTTTTGGTAAACCCAGAATCCTTCGTCCACGAGGAGGATGAGAGGGACCCCGGAATCGATATTGTTTCGAAGATCTTCCCAGCTCCCCGCGTAGCGGGCGGCTTTCAATCCTTTGCTGCGGGCGTACAGAACCATGTCCAGGTCCAGCGTCCCCCCGGCTGTCGGGCTGAAGATCCGGGCGGCAATTTCTTCCGGGGAATCTTTCAGGCCCCAGAAGTTTAAGACGCCGGCAAGGGACGCGGGCCCGCACTGGTATTTTTCCTGGGGGTGGAATGGCACGCCGGCTATGATCCGGGCGTTTTCGCGTTTCCCAAGGAAGGGAGAGCCCGCGCAGGAAACGAGAAGGAGGAGCAACAAGAAAAGCAAGGGACGCCGCAACGCACGCGCGTCCGTTATTATTTTCGTCGGCAAGTCTTCCGATTCCGGGTCAGCCGAATGAAATCAAATCGGCCCTATTTAACGACCACTCTATGCTGGAGGAGCAAGACAAGGACAAATACCAGGAGCGCGATGGCGACGAGGGCGACCAGCACCCCCAGGCCGCCGTCCCCACCTAGCTGCAGGTCATCCAGCTTCAGGGCCAGCTCATGCAGTTGGATGTCGCTCAGCCGGTCCAGACGGGACTGAATCTCCTCCCCGGTGAACCCGTAGTCTTTGAGCCTTTCCCGCACCATTTTCATTTCCAGGAACTGCCGGAGCTTGTGCAGATCGGAATCGCGCTCGGCCGGCGAGAGTCCGACAGGCTCGGAGAGGGAAAACCCGGCGAAGGCTCGGGGTGTGACGCCGATTACCAGCATCGCCGCTACGAGATACCACGTCAGGCATGTTCGGAACCGAATTGCCATCCAGCTCTTTTCCTCCTTTTCGAATTTATAGTGCCCGACGAAAGAAAGTGGACATTGCATGTTAGGCAATCCCGGTAAATCCCCCCACCCCCCCTTTATCAAAGGGGGGCAAGGGGGGATTTTGCGGGTCAACCAGAGGCCAACAGCATGTCAACTTATTTAAGTCGTTCACTATAGTTCGGTCCGGGAACTTCCTTTCCCCCTGCGGAGGGGAGACTTTAGGGTTCCCGATGGAAACTATTTAACGACGACCCTGTGCCCGGTCAATTGAATGATGACGACCACCAGGATGGCAATCACCAGGAGGGCGATGATGATCCCCAGCCCGTCGCCTCCAACCGTGAGCTCATCGACCTTCAGCGCGATCTGGTGGAGCTGGTCGGGGTGGATCTGATCCAGCCTGGATTGAATCTCTCCCGGGCTCAGGCCCAACTCCCTCAGCCTCTCGACGACGATCTTCGTCTCCAGGAATCTCTGGACCTGCTTCAGGTCCGCGGCTCGGTTCTCCGGGGAAAGGGCGAGAACTTCGGAAGGAGAGAAGCCCGCGTACGCCCGCGGGGTCATGCCGATCACCAGAAATGCCAAGACGAGATACCATGTGATCCATCTCCTAACCGGCTTGATCATCTTTTTGCCTCCTGTCGCAAAGTCAAGGGAACTCCTGTTTCGCAGCGGGTTTATTATTACGAAAGAAGAATATGCAAAAACCGGACCTGATCTGAACGAGGAATTTTGTTGCGGCCCTGCGCGATCCTCTGCGTCCTCTGTGGTTTAAATTCTAAAAAAAAGCCGCGGCCTCCCCGGAGCTATGCCGGCGGAAGAAGGGCGGGAGCGGCGGTTCCATCAGGCCGGAGTGCCAGGACCTCGGCCGAAAGGACCTTCCCCCGCGCGTCCAGCTCTATCCTGCGGAAATACGGCGGATCGGGGGAAAAATTTTCCCTGGGCCCGCATGCCGGGGTTTGCAGCAGAAAGGGGCGGAGCTGATCGAAGTCTTCGCGGAAAGCATCCCGTTGACCGGTGAAATCCCCGAAGTAGATCGCCGGCCCGTTCTTCCCCGTGTCCCAGGCCAGGCGGAACTCCAGCTTCCAGTGGGCGTGTCCCGCCAAAACGATGTCCACCCGGGGGTAGGGTTCCGAACCCGGGTCCCGCTCGGCTCGCCCCAGGCAGAGGTGGAAGAATTGGCTGAGGTAATGATTGATGGTCCCAAAATGGATGTCATAATCCCCCTCGCCCATGAGCAGCCCCCGGCGGGGATCCTGGGTCTCTTTCTCGGCCCTCCTCCGTTCTTTTTTGGACAGGCTGGCGGGCGGGGCGTGCAGGCCGATGAACACCCTCACCGGCTCGCCTCCTTCTTTCCGTTCCCGGGCGATCTGTTTCATGATCCGCTCGATCCAGCCGATCTGGCTGTAGGGATAATATTCATTGATGTCGTAAAAGGCCATCGAGTCCGGCGACGCGCCTATGGTGTTGTCTCGCGTGGAAAGGGGGCCCAACTTCTTGTCGCCGTCGTCCCAGAGGTACTGGGCGCGTAAACAGTCATGGCCCGTGTCCAGGATGAGAAAATAATTACCGCCCACCCGGAAGGCGTAGTTGAAGTAAGGATTCACCGTGAGGAAATAATCCCCCAGCGCCTGCCATCCGGCCTCGATCGCCAGCAGGTCTATCACCCGGCTCCTTACATATTTTTTGATCACCCCGGTCACAATGCCCATGACCACCGGCACGACGACGAGCGCGATGAGGCTCAGCAGGAGGGGGTTGTAGGACCCTAACGCCCTGTGCAGATTTTCCCCCACCAGCGGTATGCTGGGCAGGAGGGCAAGGAGAGCGGACGCGCTCAGAGGAGTCAAAACCTGCACCTGCCATCTTTGGAGGCGGAGCAGGACCCCGTTGATCAGCTTGCCCATCCACGTCCGGTTGGATATGGGGGACCCTTCCCGCAGCAGGTTGTTGTACCCTTCTTCTACCTTCCGGGTGATCTCCTCCTGTTCATCCGCCCAGAACAGGTCGAGCTGGCAGGCGAGTTTCTTCCCGATGCCGTAAACGGAATGACTCACCTCGATGTCGTAAGGGTAAAACCTCCAGTCGTGATTCCCCGTGCTGGTGAAAATAGGCACCTTGAGGCCCGGGTTGGGAAATTCCCGGCCTTTTTCCTTGCCGTTTCCCAGAATCACATCCCGGAACACGCGAAAATTGTTTTCCCCCAGGTCGTCTCCGCCATGGAAACCGTGCCGGAGGAAGTCGATCAGGTCCCCCAGGACGAGGACGAAATCCAGCTCGCCTTTATCGGCGAGCCCGTTGGCATAGGCGATGAACCGCCGCAGGTTCTCATTGAAGTTGTTGAATCGGATTTGCGAAGGGTCCTGGCCGGGAGAGTACGAGACATTCTCTTTCAGGTTTTCCTCGTGGAGGTCGTTGCGGAGGGAGATGTGGAGATCGGTCAGGTGGATGAAACGGAGCCGGTCATTCTTCGGCCGCAAGGCCAGGGAGTGAAAGACCTCCCCTTTTTCCTTCCCGCCTTGTTTCAGGACGAGGTCATAAAGCGTTGCCCTGGGCTGCCCCTCGGCCCTCCGGACCATCTCCGAAAGGATCGCCTCGGCCGGCCGGGCCCGGTAGCGAAAGAACCGGGCCTTTCCCCCCAAGACGCTGGAATGGAGCGCGGTGCTGATCAGGAAACGAGTCTCTTCCACGCTTTCCAGAACGGAAGGAAGAATGCCATCGGTAAGCTCTTCGCGCTCTTCCATCTTCAGGGCGAATTCCTTCCCTTCGCCGGGAAAGGAGGGACGGGCCACCAGCGAGTATTGACCCGCGGCTGAGCCGGCCTCTTCGGCCACGATGACCGGCAGCCCCGTTCCGGGCAAGTCCTCCGGGGAGAGGATCAAAGGGCAGCCGAGGTTCGGGCTGAGGATGCGGGGCAACTCTCTGTGCATTCGAGTCCTCCTCAAGACGATTTTCGGCGGAACAGGAATGGAACAATGCATTTCTCTGGGATGCAGAAAAATAAATTCCATGCTTCGACAAGCTCAGCATGAACGGAAATCCAGCAACCATTTTAGGCTGTCTTCTTCGCCCTGAGTCCCGCGCAGCGCGGGATCGAAGGGTGAGCGGAATTTTTTTCAGCAACCTGCGAGCGAAATCATTTTCCATATATCACATTTTTAAAATAAGTAAAATTTAATTCAAAAATACCGCATTTACCCCATTTATTGCCTTACTCTTGGGAATAAAATAAAGCCGCCGCAATCATCCGTCTCATCCACAAGGAGGGTGACCTATGCTGTCCAGGGATTGGAGCGAACGGAAGCCCAGGTATGATTTCGTGGTCGTCGGCTCGGGGTACGGGGGAGCCATCCTGGCGTCCAGAATTTCCGGCGCCTTGAACAGTCCCCGCAAAACGGTCTGCATCCTTGAAAGGGGAAAGGAATGGCCGGTGGGGAGTTTTGCGGACAGCCTTCCCGAGATCTCCGCGGCCGTGCGCAATCCGCTGATCAATTCCCTGGGGCTTTACGAATACCTGGACTTCTCGGACATCGCGGTCATCAAAGGTTCGGGCCTGGGCGGGACTTCGCTGATCAACGCCAACGTGGCCATCGTCCCGGACGCGGAAGTGCTGAACCCGCCGGCCTGGCCGCGTTCCCTGAACCTGGAAGCGCTCCGCCCTTACTACGACAGGGCCGCCCGCATGCTGGCCGCCCGGCCGCACCCCCGGGCCCTCGACCTGCTCAAGGTCCAAGCCCTGCAGCGCCGGGCCACGGAAATCGGAAACCAGGCTTTCGGCCTGAACATCGCCGTGAACTTCGACGTTCAAGGTCAAAATGCGCAAGGGGTCGAACAAAAGCCGTGCATCGATTGCGGCGATTGCGTAACCGGCTGCAACGTGAGCGCGAAAAACACGCTCTACATGAACTATCTTCCTTCCGCCAGGAACAACGGGGCGGACATCTTCTGCCAGACGCAGGTCGACTGGCTGGAGAAGATGCCTGCGGGAGGGTGGAAGATCCATGGTCGAAGGTACTCCTTCCCTGCGTTCCCCGAGAAATTCACCCTCGAGGCCGGCGCGGTGATTCTCTCGGGCGGGGCGATCGGCTCCCCTGAAATCCTCCTGCGCTCGGAACTCCACGGGCTTTCCATTTCCCCGCGGGTGGGAAGCGCGTTTTCGGGAAACGGGGACTTCTTCGGCCTCGCTTACAACTCCGATTACCGCACGAACGTCCTCGGGTTCGGCAATGACCCTAATGCCAAGTGGCGGCCGAACGCCCCCGGCCCCACCATCGTCGGCGGCATTCGATACGACCCCTCTCTTCCTTACGACAAGAGGATTACCGTCGAGGACCTTACCTTTCCCAAAGCCTATGTCGGGGCGGTCATGGTGGCTTCCGGGGCGATGGGCGGCATCGACACCGACGCGGGGGACGAAAGGGAAGAATTGGCGCGCCGCCTCCGGGACAATCCCCTTGCGCCCTACCGGGAAGACAATGCCCTGAACCACACCATGGTCTACCTGGTCATGGGCCACGACGACGCGCAGGGCACGCTATACCTCAAGACGAACTTTCTGGACCCCAACGGAATGCTGGAGATTGACTGGGACGATGTGGGAAGGCAGCCGGTGTTCACCCGGATCAACGAAGAGCTTTACCGCCACGCCCGGGCGCTGGGCGCCCGCTTCATCGCCGCCCCGCTCTGGAATCTCATGAATCTCCGCAAGCTCGTCACCGCCCATCCGCTGGGCGGATGCCCGGTAGGAGAGGACTACCACCAGGGCGCGGTGGACGAGTTCGGACGGGTCTTCGCGGGCGACGGGAGCACCCACCAGGGGCTCTTCGTGGCCGACGGATCGCTCATCCCCACGTCGCTGGGAGTGAACCCTTTTCTCACCATCTGCGCGCTCTCCGAAAGAATAGCGGAACGCCTGGTTCGAAATGAGAAAGGAGAGGCATACCCGGCGCCGCCGGTCCGGACGGCCGCGCCCGATCTGGACAGCCTGGAGGCGGTGAAATACCGCGAGTCCGAGCTGGAGAGGATCTTCGCCCGGACCGAGACGAAAGGGATGGAAGTCATGGTAAACACCGGGCAGCGGAGCTTCAACATGGAAAAAGGCCTCGTCCGCAACGATACGGTGTGGAAAGGCTTCTTCCCCCGCGGCCACATCCTGAACCAGCTTTCCACCTCCTTTTACACCGGGTTCAAGAAGAAGTTCACCCGGACGGACAAGGGCATCGCCGGCGTGACCAGCGATTACGACGGGCGGATCAACGTTCGCAACACCCTGGAAGAGATCGTCGTGAAGGAGCGGGGGACCCTCCTCCCCGGAAGATACATCCTCCTGCGCTACACCGACCCGCCCTGGTCGGCCTTTTACGACATCTTCAAGGTGATCGGCGAGGACCTGCTCATCGGAAGGGTTTACCTCGGCCGGTTCCCGAACGGAAAACGGCTCTTCACCTTCCCCATGACCCGGGTTTACAGCCTGAGCAGCCTGACCGTGGATGACCATCAGACCCTTTACCAGGTCGGAGCGGCGCCCACCAAAGAGCAGCTCGCCGGGCTGTGGGAGATGCGCGCGGTCGCCAACGCCCGGGATACCGGCGTCGTCGCCTACCTGAATTTCGACCTGAAGCCCGACGGGCGGCTCGAAGCCCGCTATCGCTTCCTCGGCCTGCTGGAGGGGATGGTGGAACCGGTCTTCGCCCGCGACCATTTCCAGATGAACGACTTCACTCCTTTTCACGATGAGATCCGGCTGGTGGACAAAGATTTCCTGGTCGGGAAGTACACCACTTCCTCACCGCCGGGTCTTTGGAAAATTTTCGGCCCGGGTTCCCTGGGATTATTCCAGCAGGAGATCGTTCCCGGAGCGGCCCCCCAGTTCTCCTTTTATTACACCCTGCGCCGGAGCCGATCCGGCCAGCTCCCCCCTACGGCTTTTCTCCAGCCCCTCCTGGACATTCGTCTGCCGGACGGCCTGGGGATGTCCTTTGAAGAAGAGATGACCGGCTGGTATCTCCCCGGCCTTTCGGTCCCCGCGGGGCGCGACGGGGACCTGCAAATGGAGACCGGCCGCCCTGAGAAGAGCGTAGAATGCGGGTTCCGGGTGCGCATGACCATCCGCGACCTCAACGAGTTCATCGAGGGAAGCGAGCATGAAGCCCGTCTCGAGGGCACGATCCACTTCGGGGATTTTGCCGGGAAAGGACCCGCGACCTTCCAGGTGGACCCCCAAAAAAGCTATTTTAATTATCTCCGCGTGAACCCGGCCACCCGGGAAGCCGAGATGGTTTACCATGTCTATTTCTGCTGCTTGGGGGAGAAAGAGTTTTTCCTGGAAGGCCGCAAATACATGCAAAAAGACCTCCGCGGGGGCGCCGCGGGAATCCGGGAAATTCTTCACGACTACACCACTTTGTACTGCCACGTATCGGAGACTTCGTCCGGGAAGGAACTCGGGTGCGGCCTGCTTACGTTCAAGACCTTTGAGGATCCTGAAGCCGTGGGGAGCATGGCTAAATTCTTCGGCTCCTTCCGGGTCACCGGGACGGACAGTCCGGTTCTCAAGGCTGAAGCCCAGGCTCGTTTCCTGGCCATGACCAACGAGTTCATCCTGCGCGAATACGACCCCCTGAACCCCGACGGTTCTTTGCAGCCGGAATGAAATTCTTCGTTTTGGCAAATCGGGACCCGGGCCGCGGCGCAGTTGATGTTCCATGTCTTCCCATTTAACATAAAATAAAACAAATTTTATTTTTACCATTTATATTCCATATAATCTTTTTTATGATATTATTTTTTTTTACGGTTCCTTTGCGGATGCCCCGTTTCCGGATTGCATCCCCCGGGCAGACTATTTTGAAATCTCTTTTCCGCGGCCAGAAAGGATTTGACAAAACTTTCTTTTATTGCTAACTCTAACTTAGTAGGATGATTCCGGTTCCCCGGAACATCTTTTCTCGGCGGAAGCCCGGAAATTAACCCGGCAGATGAACGGGGGGTCCCCCGGGCCGGGTCTCACATAATAATAATTTCGCCAAAGGAATGGGTATGACCCCAAAGGATTTTCTTACCACGGGAGAAGCTGCAAAACTGGTTGAGATTTCCCGATCGACGATATCCCGGAATTTTGACAAGGGGATTTTTCAGGGAAAGAAAAACCCGATCACCGGTGAACGTTTCATCAGCCGCGAGAGCCTGATCTCCTTCCTGAAGCAATACAACCTTCCCTTCGAAGCTCTGGTGCAGGAAAAGAAAAGGATTGTCGTGGGAACGGCCGACGACCACCTCTTCTCTTTTCTCCAGATGATTCTCTCGGATGATGACCGCGTGGAAATTGAGCGGGCCCTGTTCGGGGGAGATGTGCTGGTCGGGTTCTCCAGGAAACATCCGGATCTGCTCATCCTGGACGAAGAGCTGTCGGATATCCCGAGCGCAGAGGTGATCCGGTCCCTTCGCCGGATGGAGGACCTTCAAGGACTGAAGATCATCTGCTTCGCGAACGGGCGGAACACCCGCAAGTGCGTGGAGTGGGGGGCCGATGAAGCCTTTTCCAAGGAAGACTTGAAACAAGGAGGGGATTGCCGGGACCCTTTATTCGTTTCTTGGCCTCCAGGAGGAAGCTCCGGAAGAAGACCAGAACTTCAACCATCAGAGGCGGTGGCCGCGCCTGGCGATCCATGTTCCCCTGCAGCTGGGCGTTTACCCTCTTCGAACCCCCTATCGGCGAAGCTCGGGATCAGCCGTGATGGAGAACATCAGCATGGGCGGGGCTTACCTCTCGGGCCTGCAGCTGGAGGGAGGAATGATCCCCTGCGAGCCTTTCCGGCTCCTTTTATCCGCCGATCAGGAGCCCCTGACAAGTTGGCGGGCTCACTGTAAAGTAGTGCGCCTGCAGTCGAATGGATCGGTGACCGCGGGCGTTCAATTCACGAGAGTGCCCAAGGCCAGCCTGAAAATGATCGAGGCCATCGCGCAGTAGAAAGCCCACCCGAGAACCTCTTGCAGGAATCTCCTCACCTTCCCCTCTCCCCGAAACTGGGAAAAATTCACTGGATCGTTAAATGGAAAGGAATACCGCCTCGAGGACAGGGAAAAATTCTCTTCCGAAAAGAGCGGCTGTTCTCTTCCTTGCCCGAGTGCGCTCAATTTCTCATTGGAGAGAGGATCAATAAACGGCGTTTGGGAAGGTCGAAACGGGCGGGCGGGGCCGATCGATCATCAGGTACATTTTCGGCGAGTACCAACCCTCATCCAGGACCTCATCGTCGATCTCGCTGACCACCCCGTCATGAATCGCCCAGGAGCGGCCCCGGATGGTTTTCTCGAACCCCGGCTGGCGGAAAGGAGACGAGGAATCGAGCTTCCGGAACAGCTTCCCTCCCGGCTGGAAAGCCTGGTGAATTCGCTGCATCCGCCGGAATCCTTCGAAATAGGTGAAGCCGCGGCGCTCGTAGACAATCGCGTTATGGTAGAAGAGGGCCTCAAGGGCGATCGCCTTGATGTCCACGATCCTGCCAAAATACTCCAGCCCGGCGACGACCTCCCCGGTCAGCCCCAGGCCTTTCCGGACCTGGCCTGGCGCCAGCCCGGCCTCAAGCGCCTTCTTCTCCTCGGCAAGATTACGGGAAGCGCGCCCCCAAAGCGTGTCCCGGCCGTTTTCATCGAGGTCGATATGGAACCGTTCACTCTCCGGGTCATTGGCGAGCAAGAAGTCCCAGCTCACCTGGGTGAAGTCAATCCCGTCGGAGACCTGGATGGAGAAGACGGGGTCCTGATCCGCAAGCCTGCGCTTCACTTCGATCATGACGGTGTCCTCCCGTTCCGGGCAATAGAACCGAACCAGGCGGGTTCCATCGTAATCGGTAAAAGTCAGCGGATTGATCTGAAACCGTTTGTAGAGCGAGGGGGGGATGAGCAGACGGTAAAGACCCTCCTTTTCGCTTTGAGAAAGGGTGTTGATGCGTTTAATCCAGGGCATAAGAGCAACGTAGGGGCACGCTGGCAGCGTGCCCCTACTCATTCAATGAGATGTTCCACCCACCGGCTAGGCCCCATTTCCTGCTCTATGAGCTCAAGGAAGCGGCGGACTTTGAATTCATCGCCTTCGGTCAAAGCGGGCTTCGCTTTTTCCAGCAGCTCCATGACCTGAAAAGTGTCGGCGCGGGTCAGGAACAGGGGGATAGAGCGGTCCCGCGCTGTTTTGAGAACCATTTCACCGGGGTTTTTCCCGCCCGTCAGGATGATACCGACGACGGTTTTTCGTCCCGGCTCCGCCGTCCCCAAACCGACAAGGATGACCTTGTTGTACACCTGCCTGAAGAGCGCCAGAGGGCCCGCCAGGCAGTTGGAACCGATGGTCGAGGTTTGGACCAGGTTGTCCCGAAGCTCGGGGCAGCACAGGACTTCCCCACCCACCAGGTCGGCGACGGCCGAAACCGTAAGGGCGGCCAGGACCGGGTCTTCCGGTATGGCCATCACGGAGTTCAGCCCCTTCTCCTTCAGGAATGGAATGACCTTCTCCTTGACGTGTTCAATCCGGTCCGGAGGCACATGGTTCAGGATGGCCGCTTTCACCCGGCCGTCCAGGAAGGAGTTCAGGGACAGAAGGGAGTAAAACGTCAGGTTGTCGCGTTGATAGCGGTCCACGAGAAGGACCGAGCTGTCGAAGAGCTTGACGATCTGGCTGTCGGAGATTCCCGCCCCTCCGCTCCCGAAAAAAATCTCTTTGGCCCCCATGATCAGGACCACATCCTTGTCGCGGGAGACTTCCCGGAAGGTTTTCCCGATTTTTTCCATCGGGTCCTCTGCCGGGGCGGTGTCGGGGGAAGCGTTCCCCGGAATGCTGAACGGGCACAAGATCTCTTCCGAGTCGGAGAGGACCAGGATTTTTTTGAGGAGAAGAACGTCCGCGTCGCAAGGCCCGCCTCGATCGAAGTTCTCCGCCTGCGGGGCTTGTCCGTAGGGCTTGAAGAAACCCACCCGCAGCCCTTTCTCCCGGAGCCGGAGGGCTAAAGCCCAGGTGGCCAGGGTCTGGCCGGGGCCGCCCCCCGTCGACCCGATGAATATGGAACGCATGAAGGACCTCCAGATGCACGGGCGCGGTGACCGCGCCCCTACGCGTTGAATGATAACAAATGAGGGATTGAATGTAAATGAAAGGGGGAAAGGACAAAATGTAGGGCCTGATCCCCGATCAGGCCGAAATCGAGATGCGTTCGGGGAACGCAACCTTGAATCGGTGCGTTCGGGGAACGCACCCTACTTCTTCGTCGAGTACACCAGGTTAATCGGATGGCAGGTATCGCAGGCCTGGGTGCGGGGATGGGCCTGGTGGCAGTTATAACAGCTCTCCATCCTTGGACGGTTCGTTCTGGGCGAACCTGTGTCGTGCTCGATGTTCCGGTGGCAATCGATGCACAAGACCTTTTTTTCCGCGTGCAGCTTGTGCGAGATCTTGACGATCCGCACCTTCTGCGAGGTCGGTCTGTTCCCCTCGGGGGACAGTGGAATGGCACCGGGTGCAGTTCTGGTTCATCAGTTCATCGCTGGCCGAAAACTTGCGCGGAATGAGGTCCCCCGGCGAGGTGTGGCAATCCGTGCAGGTCGCAGACGCGGGATGAACACGGGATGGGAGCCACATCTCGGCGGCTTCCTGGTTCCGGTGGCAGCTCAGGCAGAAAAAAGGATGGCTCGTGGTGAATCGGACCACCCCCAAAGCAGGGACGGCGGCAACGATGAGCAGCACCGCAACGATCAAGGCCCAAGTGCGTTTGGGCAGCTTGGGAATTCTCGGGATCTTCGGCATCTTCATAATCCGCCCTCGGCAATCTTTCCAGGCTTTTCTTGCCTCATGCTTTGGTTAAGGTGACCACCGTGTCGTTCCAGGCAACGCCGCCGGCCACAGGGTCAAGGGTCGCTGAAACCACCGCGTTGCTGTTCACTCCGTTCCCGTCGCCCTCCCACCACAGCAAGTCCGTATCGAAGTCGCTGCTCTTGGCCTTCTTCCCCTTGGCGATCTTCCCCATCTCCCAGTGGCCGAGCCCTTCGGTCAGGGCGACGACGTGCGGGTGAAGCCCCTGGGTGAGGCGCACGGGGACGACGACACTCCCGGTTTTCGAGGCGACCTTGACCCGATCGCCGGTGCGAAGGCCCAGTTCCTGGGCCGTCCGGACGTTGATCCATAGAGGGTTCGCGTGAAGGATCTCCGCCACCCACTTGGCGTTGCCCAGCCGCAGGGTCATGACGTTGGCCCGGTGCACGGTCAGGATCAGCTCTTTCTCCTTCCTCCACTCGTGAGCCTGGATGGGTACATAGACGGGGAGGGGTGAAATCCCCCTATCCTGGAGCTTCGAGGAGAAGATCTCATATTTCCCGGAAGGGGTGGGAAAGCCCTTCTTTTCGTATGAACGGTACTCGGGCTTCGCAGCCGGGTCGAACCATACCCCTTCTTTTTTCAGAAGGTCTATCCCCCCGTTCCTGGCGAGCCCGTCAATCCTGCCGGCCGCCCGGACGATGCACTCCTCGCTCCCGGCATACGGGAAACCCTTCTGCACGTCTTCCCCCATCCGCCTGGCCAGGCCGGCGAAGGCGTCCCCGAGGGAAAGCGATTGCCCCAAGGGGGCCGCGAGGGGCTGCCGGATGCTGACGAAGGGCACGAGTTCCATCGCCGGGCGGGACTCCAGGTTCCAGCTCTCGAGGTACGTGGCCATGGGCAGGATGAGGTCGGCCAGCGCGCCGGTCTCGGTGAGGTGCGTGTCGGCCACGACGAGGAACGGGACCTGTTTTTCATCCTTCAGAACCCCGGCGACTTCGGCCGTGTTGGGCTGGGCATAGGCCGGGTTGGCCTCGTAGCAGAAGTAGACCTCCGGCTGGACTTTTCCTTCCTTCAGCGCGGCGAATGCACCGGCGGAAGAGCGGAACGGGCTCTTTCCCCCCGGTTCGCCGAGGTCCATCGTTCGGGGGAGGCAGCACCCCCCCGGGACATCGATGTTGCCCACCACGGCGGAAAGGAGGGCGACGCAGCGCTCGTTCATCGCCCCGTTCTGGTGACCGCTCACTCCCCGGCCGGTAATGATCGTCGCCGGCTTCGCTTTGGCGAATTCAACGGCCAGGCGCCGGATATCCGCGGCCTTCACCCCGCTGGCCTTCTCGGCCTCCTCGGGAGTAAACGGGGAGAGGTGCTCCGCCAGCTTCGGCAGCGGGTAATTGGTCCAACGGGAGAGAAATTCCTTGTCGTGAAGGCCCTGCTCGACAATGTGTTGGGCCATGGCGAGGGCGACGATCCCGTCGGTCCCGGGCTTAAGAGGGATCCATTCCTGGCTCTTTCCCGCGGTGTTGGAAAGGCGCGGGTCGAAGGTCACCAATTTGGCGGCGTTGGTCATCCGCCCCTCGATGATTCTCTGGGCGAGAAAGATGTATTCCTGGTGGTTCTCGTACGGGTTGGCCCCGAAGTTCAGGATGTAACGGGACCGGGCCGCGTCGCTGACCGGGAATTCCGCTCCCCAGGTCAACATGCGCCCGATTCTTCCGTTCTCGTAAAGAGACTCGCTTTCGCCAAAGACGATGGGAGAGCCAAAGGCTTTCAAAAATTCAAGGGCCGCGAGTTCTTTCGAACCCGGGGTCTCCATCTCCACCCAGAGCCCGTCCGTCTTTCCGTTTTGCCGGAGAGGGACAAGCCGTTTGGCCATCTCCTCCCAGGCCTGTTCCCAGGAGATCCGGGCCCACCGCCCGCTGCCCCGCGCCCCGGAGCGTTTCAAGGGGTAGAGCAGACGGTCGGGGTCGTAAAGGAGGTTAAGCCCGGCATACCCGCGGGAACAGATCTTTCCACGGTTGTTGGGATGTTTCGGGTTCCCGGCGATCCTCATCACCCTGCCGTCCAGGACCTCGCCCACGATTCCACAGCCGGCCGGGCACAGGGAGCAGGTGCTGGCGATCGGGACCGGCTTTCCCGCCGTCCGGAGCACTTTTCGAGGGAACTCCGGCGGCGGGCTGAAACAACCTGACAGCGAGCCGCCCAGACCGGCAGCGGCAGCGCCGGCAAAACCAATTTTCAAGAAATCGCGTCGAGTCATTCGGGCCATGAAAAACTCCTTGGTCTCAAAGCAGGGGCAGGAACTCACCGCCTACCACCACGACATACCGCATGAAGAAAATACCCACAACCACCATGACCGAAGCGACGGTTACCGTGCCTAAGTTCCGGAACCGGGGCACGAGAAGGATGATGGCCGGGATGATCTTTCCCATCAGGTTTTCCACCACGATGTAATAGAAACTGAACTCCCCCCGGAGGAGCAGATGGGCTACTTCCTGGGCTTCCGCATGGGAGACCAGCAGGACCAGCACATCGCTGAGCACCAGGAAGAGATCGACCAGGATCATGGCCACCAGCAGGTTCCCCAGGCCGAAGACCAGTTCCCGGTTGACCGTCTTTTCCTTGGAGAAGAACTTGTCCTTCACGATCGATATGAGGATCATGAGGGCGATGCCCGAGACCATGGCGGAGATGAGGAAGAGGAAGGGCATCAGCGCCGTGTTCCAGAGGGCCCGCGCTTTCCCCAGGGCCAGGATGAAGCCGGTGTACCCGTGGACAAAGATGGCCAGCGGGATGCCGATGGTCCCGAAGAGGCGGGTCATGGGTTTGTTCCCCTTGAACATGAAGAAACCGTAAATGATGCAGTTGATCGGGTAAAGGGTCAGGAGAAAAGACCCCCAGGTGATGGGCGAGGTGACGTTCAGGTGGACGAAGAGGTGCCAGGCCTTGAAAGGCTGTCCCACATGGACGAGCAGGGCCAGGGGGGCCATGACCAGGAAAAGGGTCGCCAGGATCACCCCGATCTTCCCGATGGGCTTGAACCGTTCCATCCCGAAGACAAAGGCCAGGGTGGACAGCACAAAAGACCCGGCGCTCATGCCGGTCAGGTAAAAATAGATCGCGATCAGGACCCCGAAGGTCTCCTGGGGGAAGACGTTGTAGAGGACGGTGGTGTCCATCTTACTCCCTCCTCTCGGTCTTGAGGGCGTCCAGATCCGCCTCGATGTAGAAGACCCTGGGGTAGGTGCCCATCTCGGGCTTGATCACCTGGATCGGGCTGCTGGCCAGAAGCCTCGCGATCTCGCTTCCGTGGTCGTTCAGGTTCCCGAAGATCCGGGCCCCCGTCGGGCAGGCCTGGACGCAGGCGGGCTTGAGCCCCTGGTCGATCCGGTGCTCGCACCAGAAGCACTTCTCCACGATGTTCACCCGGGGGTTTACGTACCTTGCGTCATAGGGGCAAACGGCCATGCAGTATCGGCAGCCGATGCAGCGGTGGGGGTCCACCAGGACGATCCCGTCCTTCCGCCGGTACGAGGCCTTCACCGGGCAGACGGTGACGCAGATCGGGTTCTCGCAGTTGTTGCAGAGCAGGGGGAGAAAGGATTTCCGGACGTACGGGTAACGGCCTTTTTCCACCTGTTTGACCCACGAGCGCCACACGCCCAGGGGAACCGCGTTCTCCTGCTTGCAGGCCACGGAACACGTGTGGCACCCGAGGCACTTTCGTAAATCGATCACCATTCCATAGCGAACGTCAGCCACGGTATTTCATCCTTTAATCATAAGCTCTCCCGGAGGAGAGGGAGTGGGTTTGCCCGGGCGGTGGAGGAAAAGGGCCTGCGCGCCGTGCCGGGCTGGGGGTTCAAGAGTTCGAGGGGCCGCGTGTCTCAGAGTTTGGCGTAAAGCAAAATAGAGATGACCAATGCATAAATGACCAGGGATTCGATCAGCGCGAGCCCGACGATCATGGGGATGAAGATTTTCGGCTGCGCCTCCGGGTTCCGGGCGATCCCCTCCAGGCCTTTGGATATGGCGATCCCCTGCCCCAGGCCCCCGCCCAGAGCGGCGATCGCGATCGCCAGGCCGCAGGCCAGCCCGATATAGCTCTTGGCCTGCTGGCCCAGGGCTTCCTGCGCGGCAGCCCCGGAAACAAAAAGACAGCTCAACACCAAGGTCAGGGCCAGGATCCAGATCAATTTTTTTCTCATTCTCCGCTACCTCCCATTTTCTTATAAAGTAGTCTTTCAGCTTCCGTATGTCCGTATCTGTTTGTCATGTGGCATGATTGCTGATTCCTAAGTTGCTAAATTGCAAATCGCTACATTGCTAAATTGCCGTTCAATGTTCCCCCTCCTCGATGGCCAGGGAAATGTAAATCATGGAAAGCAGGATAAAGATGAAGGTCTGGATCAGGGAAACGAAGACCCCCAGGAACATGGACAGGGGGGAAAGGAAAAGGGGCAGAATCAACGGGGCCGCCAGGGTGAGGGAAAGGAGCATGTGGTCGGCCATGATGTTACCGAAAAGACGCATGGAAAGGGAAAGGACCCGGGCCAAATGGCTGATGAGCTCGATGATGAGCAAACAGCGGAGCCAGCGGGAGCACGGGCCCCAGAAACTGGCGGAGGTACTTGAGCCCATGCGTCTTGAACCCGTAATAGTGCGTCGCGACGAAGACCACCAGGGCGCAGGCCACCGTCGTGTTCAAGTTGTCGGTGGGCGGAAGGAAACCCGGGACGAGGCCGAGGAGGTTGGAAAACAGGATGAAAAACCCGAGGGTCCCGATGAGGGGCAGAAACTGCCGCCCGCGGTGCCCGATGATGTCGTCCAGGAACTTCAGCATCATCTCGGTGAATATCTCGAATATGTTTCGAACGGTCAGGCGCTCGGGCGGAACGAGGGCGGCTTCTCCCGATGCCAGGACCCGCTTCTTGAACCCCAGGTAGGAGAGAAGACACAGCATGACCAGCACAAAAAGGCCCATGGAAACCTGGTGGGGAAGACTCCCCAGGATCGGGATGTGGGAAAACCAGGTAAAGGGGACGTGTCCAGCCATTACAACACTCCCTTTCTGTGGGCTTTCAGCGATCCCAGGATTGCTTCATAGAAGATACCCAGGACCAGCGTGGAAAGCCCCACCAGAAATGCCGGCGGGTCGATCTTGCCGTACCGAATGATGAGGAAGAGTCCGCCCAGAACGGCCAGGAACTTCAGCAGGATCTGCGCGGCATAGTGCTTCTTATTTTCGAAGAGGTATCGTTCCATGATCCGCCAGAGCCAGCGGAAGTTGAGCAGGGCCACCGCGCCCCCAAGAATCAATCCCAGAGATATGGGCCAGCTTTGGAACCACAGGCTTGCCAGGAGGAAGAGAACCAGGATTTGAGCGCTTCGCTTTTCGATCGAGAGCAGCTTCAGGATTAATTGCTTCTCTTCGACGACGGGAAGGCTATTTTTTCCGTCCAGATTTCCCAATCTCTCTCGCCAGGGAAAAAAGGCTGCGGAACCCGGCGATGACCCCCAGTATCAAGAATATGATTGTCAACCATGGTTTCGTATCGAGATAGCGGTCTAGAAGGTATCCTATGGCCAGCCCGACCGCCACCGACAGGCCCATCTCGAGGCCTATCGCGCTTATGCGCGCGAACTGCCGGTAAAACTTGCTCTTATCTTCTTCCATGCCCAGGAGTCCGCGGCGATAAGCTCGAAAAAAACAAGTTCCCGGGCGCCGTCTAAGCCTTTCCGGGTGAAGCGATCCTGTTAAATGAATGAATATTCATTCAAGTTGTGTTAGCACATCCCAAAAAAAATTGTCAAGGTATTTTTTGGGACCCATCTACCCAAAGTAATCCATACTCGATTTTTTGTGTTCTCGCCGGGAAAACAGAAGCCGGAAATCACTTACCCCTGTCTGCCTGGATATGCTCCGGGCGATTTTCCGGCAGTCCCGCTCGTTTTCACCATGCAGCATCGTGTACAGGTTGTAAGGCCATCCGGGATGGGCGGGGCGAAGGTAGCAGTGACTCACGGACTTGCAGGCGACCATCGCCCGGCTTACCTTCGTGACCCTTCCCTCGGGAACCCTCCAGACCGCCATTGCGTTGCCCAGGTAGCCGGCCCTCTGGTGGCGCAAAATGGCCCCGAACCGGCGGATCGTTCCCCGCCGGATGAAGAAACGGACCCGGCGCAGAACCTCTTCCTCGTTCCAACCCGCTTTTCGCGCGACGGCGCCGAAGGGGGACGCGCAGATAGGGATGTCTCCCTGAATTTGGGCCAGAAGGCGCTTGTCTTTGGCGGATATCCCCATCCATCGTATTGTATGGAGCCCCGGCGGAAATGTGCATGATTTATAACATAGAAGAACGGCGGCGGTCAATCTATCATGAATCGTCGGATCCTTAGAGAACAGACCAGACTTCAGGCCTTCGGGTCTAGGATCGGGATAAAGGTTGTTCGCAGACGGTGAATCGGGCCTGAAACTCCGATTTTGGTTGTCTCATCCGGAATATTTAGGAGGCTCACCAGGAAAGCTGTCGCCCCTTCTCCCCGATGAGCTCGTTCCTCACTTGGAAATTTTCCTGCATTTCTATCGTTCCGGACCGGGAAGGGCTGTGATCCGCGCTCTTCGAATGCGCTCCTTCCGGCGGTGGGGACCGAGATGGAAGCAAGAAATTGCTTGACAGGGAACTTCGAAATTGTTATTTCCAATTGCAAACTCAAGGTTGCCTTTTTCCCCAAAATATTATAAGAAACTTTATTCCATTCGAGGGATGGGTAATTTTATTCCCGCCCGGATGGTTTTCTGATTTCACCTCGCTTCTGGGAGATGATCCATGCTGACCGATTATCTGCCGATCTTTATCTTTTTTATCGTGGCCGTGGGGTTCGCTCTCTTCGTGCTTGTCGCTTCCGCCCTGATCGGGAAGCGCAAAGTCACGCCCCAGAAGATGATCCCGTACGAGTGCGGAATGGACCCGATCGGCGAGGCTCGGAAGCCTTTTTCGGTGAAGTTCTACATCGTCGCCATGCTCTTCATCATCTTCGATATCGAGGCGGTCTTTCTCTACCCCTGGGCGGTCATTTTCAAGGACCTCAGGGTCTTCGGCCTGGTGGAGATGGCCGTGTTCGTCGCGATCCTCCTGGTGGGCTTCATCTATGTCTGGAAAAAAGGAGCCTTGGAATGGGAATAGAAACACAACTGGGCAACAACGTTCTGACCACCTCCCTCGAAAAGCTGGTGAACTGGGCCCGCCGCTCCTCCCTGTGGCCGGCGGGGTTCGGACTGGCCTGCTGCGCCCTGGAGATGATCGTTGCCGCCTCCGCCCGGTACGATATGGCCCGCTTCGGGATGGAGGTCTTCCGGCCTTCTCCCCGCCAGGCGGACCTGATGATCGTCGCCGGGACCGTGACCAAGAAGATGCTGCCGGCGGTGGTTCGGATTTACGAGCAGATGGCCGAGCCCAAGTGGGTGATCGCCATGGGAGCTTGCGCTTCCACCGGCGGGGTCTTCGACACCTACGCCACCGTCCAGGGGATCGATCAATACCTTCCCGGTGGACGTGTACATCCCCGGATGCCCTCCCCGTCCCGAAGCCCTGATCTACGGGATCATCAAGCTCCACGAGAAGATCGGCAAAGAGAAGCTCATCGGAAAGGTAAAAGGCCATGGACCTGGAAGAAATTGTAGAGCGCACGAAGCAGAAATATCCCGGAGTCGATCCTCCGCGTTTCCTCTTTCCGGGGGGAAACGACCGCGGAACTCCGGGCGGACGATATTCTGCCGGTCTGCCGTTTTTTGCACGACGATCCCCGAGTTCGCTTTCGACTACTTGGTCGACCTTTGCGGGATGGACGATTACCCCGCCGAACCCCGCTTTCTGGTCGTCTATCACCTGGCCTCGCTGAAGACCAAGCTCCGGCTGCGGCTGAAGGTCCGTCTGCCGGGCGAGTCTCCCCGGGTCTCCTCGGTGGTGTCCGGTCTGGAAAGCGGCCAACTGGCTGGAGCGGGAGGCCTTCGATATGTACGGGATCACTTTTGACGGGCACCCGGACCTGCGGCGGATCCTCCTCACCCCGGAATGGGAAGGACATCCCACTGCGCAAAGATTATCCGCTCCGGGGCTGAATGAGGCCCGCGGGCGGCGGAAGAAGGACGAGATGGCCAAAACGATACGATGATCCTGAACATGGGCCCCCAGCATCCCAGCACCCACGGGGTTCTGCGGATAATCCTGGAGCTGGACGGCGAGGTGGTCGTCAAGGCGACCCCGGATATCGGGTTCCTCCACCGCGGCCTGGAGAAGCTGGCCGAGAGCAAGACCTACCACCAGTGCATCACGTTCACCGACCGGCTCGATTACGTGGCCGGCATGTCCAACAACCTGGCCTACGTGCTGGCACGGTGGAGAAGCTCCTGGGCCTGGGAGTTCCCCCCCGGGCCCAGGCCGTTCGGGTCTTGCTCTGCGAGCTGCAGCGGATCGCCAGCCATCTCCTGTGGCTGGGGACCCACGCCCATGACATCGGGGCCATGACCCCTCTCTTCTACGCCCTGCGGGAGCGGGATGAGATCCTCTTCATGTTCGAGATGGTCTGCGGCTCCCGGCTGACGCCTTCTTATTTCGGGTCGGCGGGCTGGCCCAGGATCTGCCCGACGGTTTCGACGGAGAAATGCCGGGAGTTCACCCGGACGTTCCCGGCCCGCACGTGGATGAGTACGAAACCCTCTTGACCAAGAACAGGATCTGGATGCGCCGGACCCAGGGGGTTGGGGCCATCTCGGCCGAAGAAGCCATCAACTGGGGGCTGAGCGGCCCGATCCTGCGGGCCTCCGAACGTTGACTGGGACCTGCGCAAAGATCATGCCCTACAGCGGGTACGAAAATTACGAATTTCATCGTCCCCACGGGGAAAGAACGGGGACGTCTACGACCGGTACCTGGTGACGGATGATGGAGATGCGCCAGTCCAACGAAATCGTCCGCCAGGTTCTGGATAAAATGCCGGGCGGGGCGATCCTGGCGGACGATCCCAAGGTGGTCTATCCGCCCAAGGAAAAGCTTCAGGAAAGCATCGAGTCGCTGATCCATCATTTCCACCTGGCCAGCGAGGGGTTCCCGGCTCCCAAGGGAGAAGTGTACGCCAGCATCGAATCGCCCAAGGGAGAGCTGGGTTTTTACCTGGTCAGCGACGGGACGAACAAGCCCTGGCGGTTCCGGGTGCGGCCGCCCTCTTTCGTCAACCTGAGCGCCCTGTCGCACGATGGTGCAGGGAAGGCTGATTTCGGACGTGGTGGCCATCATCGGGTCCATCGACATCGTTCTGGCGGAGATCGACCGCTAAGCCACAGGAAGGTCCGTCCATGATTCTGCGGGAGATTGCGGAGAAACTGGGAATGAAGCCGGTCACCGGTCTCATCCGCGCTTTCCCGGGAATGTACCGGCGGGTACGTGAGCGATCTCTTGAGCGACGTGATGGCCAATGCCAAGGCCGGGGACCTGTGGGTCACGCTCCAGGTTCACCAGAACATCGTGGCGGTGGCGACGCTCAAGGAGACTGCTCGGCGATCATCATCATCGGGGGAAGGCAGCCGGAAAAGCAGACCCTGGCCAAGGCGGAAGAGGAGAAGATCCCGCTCCTCCTGACCGAGCTGCCGGCCTTCGAGGTGGTTGGACGACTTTACCAGATGGGAATTTCCGGAAGACGATGAGCCGGTTCGGCTTCGTGCAGGATCTCTCGCTACATATCTTGGACATCGTGGAAAACTCCCTGGCCGCCGGCGCCGGAAGAGTGGAGATCCGGATTGAAGAGGATCTTCGGCGCCGACCGGATGATACTGGAGATCATGGATGACGGTTGCGGGATGGATGAGGAGAATGGTGAGACAGGCCATGGACCCTTTCTTCACCACCAAGACCACCCGCCGGGTGGGGCTGGGCCTGCCGCTCTCTGGCGGAAGCCTGCCGGATGAGCAACGGGGAACTCTGCCTGCAATCCTGCCCGGGAAGGGGACACGACGGTGAGGGCCACATTCCAGACACAGCCACATCGACCGCAAACCGCTGGGCAAGATCGGGCGACACGCTGATGACTCTGATCGTCGGCCACCCGGAAGTGGACCTCCTCTACGAACACCGCAAAGATGGAAGAAGTTTTTCCCTGGATACCCGGGAGATCAAATCCGACCTGGGGGATGTGCCCCTGAACGCGCCCCAGGTCGTCTCCGCCCTGCGGAACCAGCATTCATTCCGGTCTGGAAGAGCTCGGGGTTTGAGACGACGAATCTCGACCGAGGAAAGGCACAGACTATGACCGAGGAAAAGAGCCAAGCCACCGCCCGGCGAGATTCCTCCGGAGCAGTGGAAGAAGATCGACGAGATCATCGAGAGGTACAAACACAAGGAAGGAACCCTGATCCCGGTCCTCAAGGAAACCCAGGAAGTGATCGGGTATCTTCCCCTGGAGGTCCAGCATTACATCGCCGACGGTTTGAAGCTCCCCCCCAGCCAGATCTACGGGGTGGTCACCTTTTATTCTCTCTTCACCATGACCCCCCGCGGTCGCCACACCGTCCGCGTCTGCCTGGGAACCGCCTGCTACGTGCGCGGCGGGCAGGCCATTCTGGATCTGATGAAGAAGGAATTTAATGTCGACGTGAACGAGACGACCCCGGACCTCCGCTACACGCTGGAAGTGATCAACTGCCCGGGAACCTGCGGCCTGGCGCCGTGCCTGTGCGTGGATGAAGATGTGTACGGGATCCCCGAGCCGGTCAAAGCAGTGGAGATTCTGAAAGAGTATGCGTGAACGGAAGGCAGACAGCAGAACCAGACTCAAGCTCTTCGTCGTCATCTTCGGCCGTCTTCTTTCAGTCATTATCTGAAGTCTGCCCTCGTGGAGGAATGGATACATGGCCAAAATATCCATCGAAGATTTGAAAAAAATAAAGGAATCGGTCCAGGCCAGCGGTTACCCTCCGGGAAGGGGGTACCGGGCCAAGGTGAACATCCACATGGGAACCTGCGGCATCGCCTCCGGAGCCCGGGAGCTCATGACCGCGGTCCTGGACGAGATTCAGAAGCGGGACCTCAAGGATGTCATCGTGACCACCTCGGGATGCGCCGGTCTATGCAGCCGGGAGCCCATGGTCACGGTGGAACGGCTGGGGGAAGCGCCTGTCAAGTACGTGGACCTGAACCCGGAAAAGATGCGGGAAATCTTCAGCCGAGCATGTCTTGGGCGGGAAGGCCGTGGAAAAATACGCCCTGGCCGTGGGGAGTGAGACGACCTTTTGAATGCCTTAAATTCGGAATGCGCTTAAATGCCTTAAATGAAAGCACTTCGATTTAAAGCATTTAAGGCATTCAAGGCATTTGTTTTTTTGTGGAGGTTTTAGATGGCAGCAAAAGTATTCCGTTCCCATATATTCATGTGCGCCGGTACGGCCTGCGTCTCCTGCGGGACCTTCAAGGTGCGGGAGCGGCTGGAGAAAGAGCTGAAGGACCGGGGCCTCGAGGAAGAGGTGAAGGTCGTGATCACGGGCTGCAACGGGTTCTGCGCCGAAGGCCCGATCATGGTGGTTTATCCGGAGGGGATTTTTTACGGCCATCTGAAACCCGAGGATATGCCCCTGATTGTGGAGGAGCATATTCTCAAGGGCCGGCCGGTCCCCAAGTTCTTTTACAAGGAGCCGGTGAAGAAGGAAGCGATCCCCATGTTGAGAGACATCCCCTTCTTCGGCCTGCAGGTCCTGCGGGTCCTGCGCAACCGGGGCCTCATCGATCCGGAGAATATCGAGGAATACATCGCCAAGGACGGCTATGTGGCCCTGCACAAGGCCCTCACCCAGATGACCCCCGAGCAGATCATCGCCGAGATGAAGGAATCGGGCCTTCGGGGCCGGGGCGGCGCAGGGTTCCCCACCGGGGATAAATGGGAGGAAGCCCGAAAATACAACCGCTTTCCCAAGTACGTGATCTGCAACGGCGATGAAGGCGACCCCGGGGCTTTCATGGACCGGAGCGTGCTGGAAGCGGACCCCCACGCGGTGCTGGAGGGAATGGCCATCTGCGCCAGAGCCATCGATTCCCACGAAGGGTACCTCTACGTCCGGGCGGAGTATCCCCTGGCCATCAAGCGTTTGAACCATGGCCATCGAGCAGGCCAAAAACCTGGGAGTTCTGGGCAAAGACATCTTCGGGACGGGGTTCGACTTCGACGCCTACGTCTATCCCGGGGCCGGAGCCTTCGTCTGCGGCGAGTCAACGGCCCTCATGTACTCCCTCGAAGGGAAGAGGGGGATGCCCCGGGCCAAGCCGCCGCGGTCGGCCGAAGCCGGACTGTGGGGCATGCCCACGGTCTTGAACAACGTGGAGACCTTCGCCAACGTCCCCCAGATCATCCTCAACGGCGCCAAATGGTTCAACAGCCTGGGCACGGAGAAGAGCAAAGGAACGAAGGTCTTCTCCCTGGCCGGGTCGGTGAACAACATCGGGCTGGTGGAAGTCCCGATGGGAATCACCCTGCGGTCGATCGTCTTTGACATCGGGGAAGGGATCAAGGGCGGAAAGAAGTTCAAAGCCGCCCAGCTGGGCGGCCCCTCGGGCGGGTTCGTGCCGGAGACACCTTCTGGACACGCCCGTGGATTACGAATCCCTGGAGGCCACGGGGGCCATCATGGGTTCGGGCGGGATCGTAATCTGCGACGAATCCACCTGCATGGTGGACTCGGCCCGCTTCTTCACCAATTTCTGCGTGGACGAATCCTGCGGGAAATGCGTCCCCTGCCGGATCGGACTCACGGTCATGCTCCGGAAGCTCGAAGACATCGTGGGAGGGAGAGGGAAGGAAGGGGACGTGGAGTTCCTGGAGGAGCTGGGCCGCCACATCGTCCGGATGTCCCACTGCGGGCTGGGGCAGTCGGCCCCCAACCCGGTGCTTTCCACCATCCGCCATTTCCGGCATGAGTATGATGAGCACATCCGGGACAAGCACTGCCGCTCCCTGGTCTGCACGCCGCTCGATCCGGTTCGAAGTGAACCAGGAGAAGTGCAAGATGTGCGGCCTCTGCATGAAGGCCTGCCCGAGCAAGCGCGGTCACCTGGGAAAAGAAAAAGCCGGCCAAGATCAACCAGGACCTCTGCACCAAGTGCAAGTCGTGCATCCGGGCGTGTAAATTCTGGGCGATTGAATAATATTCACCACAGAGGACGCAGAGAACGCAGAGAATTTAAAATCCTGAGAATAAAGACCCAAATTTATGAATTTGCTTTTGAATGACTTTGATCTCTGCGCCCTCTGCGTCCTCTGCGGTGAAAAATTTAAAAAAGTAGGTCAGTGATGGCTAAAGAAGAACGAATGGTGACTTTGACAATCGACGGCGTCCAGGTCTCCGTCCCCTCCGGGACGATGATCGTGGACGCTGCCGCCAAAGCGGGGATCAAGATTCCCACGCTCTGCAACAACAAACGCCTCATGCCCTTCGGGGCCTGCCGCATCTGCGTCGTCCAGCAGAAGGGGCGCAGGGGCCTGATTCCGTCCTGCTTCAACCCGGTGCGAAACGGGATGGAGATCCTGACCCAGACCCCGAGGTGATCAAAGCCCGCCGGACCCAGCTCCAGCTCATCCTGATCTCCCATCCGCTGGAATGCCCGGTCTGCGACGCGGGCGGGCAATGCCAGCTCCAGGACCTGGTCTACGAATACGGCGTGGCCGATAACCCTTTCCACGGGCGAGAAGGCCGACTTGCCCACGGATCATGTCTCCCCCTTCATCGAGCGGAACCTGAACCGGTGCATCCTCTGCGGCATGTGCGTGCGCATCGACGACGAAGTGGTGGGCGCCAACGAGCTCTCCTTCGTGAACCGGGGCATCAAGACGAAGATCGGGACGGATTTCGACCGCCCCATGAACTGCGAGTTCTGCGGCCAGTGCGTCTCCGTCTGCCCGGTGGGCGCCCTGAACGACCGGATCTTCCTGCACAAGGCCCGGGTCTGGGACATCAAGGAAACCCACACCACCTGCGGCTACTGCGGGGTGGGCTGCACGCTTGTGCCCGGGGTGAAAAAGCGACCGGATCCTCCGCGTCCGGGCCGACGAAGACCTGGGAGTCAACCAGGGGAACCTCTGCGTGAAGGGACGTTTCGGCTGGGAGTATGTCCACAGCCCCGGAGCGGCTGACGTCTCCCCTGATCCGGAAAAACGGGACCCTGGTCAAAGCCTCCTGGGAAGAGGCCCTGGGCCTGGTGGCCCGGCGCTTCCAGGAGATCAAAGCCCAAACCGGCGCGGACAGCTTGGCCGGGCTGGCCTCCTCGCGCCTGACCAACGAAGAGCTCTACCTGTTCCAGAAGTTCCTGCGCGGGGTTCTGGGAACCAACCATATCGATCATGCCGGCGGGTACAGCTACGCCGCCCACCTGGCCCTGCGGGATTCCCTGGGGTATGCCGCCTCCACCAACTCCATCAACGAGATCCGCAAGGCCGACGTGATCCTCGCCCTGCGCTCCGACCTTTCGGAAACCCATCCGGTGATCAAGTCCGAGGTGGTCCTGGCGGTGAAACGGCGGAAAGCCAAGCTGATCGTGGTGAACAGCCGGAACATCTATTTGAATAAATTTTCCGCCCTCAACCTCCAGGTGAAACCCGGGAGCGAGGTCGCCCTGGTCAACGGGATGGCCCAGGTGATCCTCCGGGAAGGGCTGGCCGAAGAGGATTTCATCCAGTCCCGCACCGAGGGGATCGAGGCCCTGAAAGCGGTCGCTGGAGCCCTTCTCCCCGGAGAAGGTGGAGGCCCAGACCGGGAGTTGCAGCCGCGAAGCTCTGGAAGAAGCCGCCCGTCTGTCGGCCAGGCGCCAAGAAGGGCGTCATCCTGATCTCCACCGGGCAGAATTCGGGAAGTCAGGACCCTGCCCTGGCGCGGGCCGCGTCGAACCTGGCCCTCCTCACCGGGCAGATCGGGAAGGAAAGCTGCGGGATTTTCGTCCTGGGCGAAAAGAACAACGCCCAGGGAGCCCTGGACATGGGCGTGACCCCCGGGTTCCTTCCCGGATATGCAGACCTGAAGGACCCCGCCGAACGGTCCCGGTTCGAGAAGACGTGGAAGATGTCCCTCCCGGAGAGCCGGGGCATGGGAGCCCTGGCTATTCTGCAGGCGGATAGAGGAAGGAAAGATCAAGGCGCTTTACCTCGCCGGGGAAAACCCCCTGGTCACTTACCCCGATCCGTCCCGGACGAAAAAGGCGCTCTGGCCTCGCTCGATTTTCTGGTGGTCCAGGACTGTTTCCTGACCGAGACCGCTTCGCTGGCCCACGTGGTCCTGCCCGGCGGTTACCTTTGCGGAGAAGGAAGGGACCTTTACGAACGTGGACCGGAGGGTTCAGCGGGTGCGCCCGGCGGTTCCGGCACCCGGAGAGGCCAAGTCCGACCTCTGGATCTTCCAGGCTTTGGCCACGGAGATGGGTGCCAAGCTTGGAGGCGCCTCAGCCCAGGCGGTGAAGGAAGAAATCCGGACCCTGGTTCCCCTCTATGGCGGGATCAGCTACGCCCGGCTCGACTCCCCCGCCACTCCCGCGGGATTGCAGTGGCCCTGCCCTTCGACGGATCATCCGGGAACCCCCTTCCTCTACTCCGACGGTTTCCCGGACGGGAAGGGAAAACTGCTCCCGGCCGGATACGAAGAAATCGGCGGCGAAGCAGAACCTGCGTTTACCCTGATAACCGGACCCACGAAGTTCCATTCGGGCTCGCTGTCCGCCCGGAGCCCCGGGCTCGCCCGACTGCAGGGCGAGACGGTCGTGCAGGTCCATCCGGCAGATGCCCGCGCTCTTGGATTGGCAAAGGATCAGAGGGTGCATCTCGAATCCGGGAACGGGAAGATCTCGGCCAAAGTATCCCTCTCCACGCAGACCGCCCCGGGAGTTCTCTTCATCCCCTGCCACATTCGGGGAGAACGGCGGAAATCAGCTGACCGGGTGGGATTTGCGGCTGACCCGGGTGAAACTCGAAAAGGCGTAGTTCATTTATTTTTCACCGCAGAGGACGCGGAGGGCGCAGAGGCAATTCATAAAGAATGTCAACGGCCAAGAGAGCGATAAAGATTTAGGTTCTCATGAATTTCCTCTGCGTTCTCTGCGCCCTCTGCGGTGAAAACTGTTAGAAAGAGGATTTCCTATGCAAGGTATGCTCGCTTATCTTCTCATCGCCCTGGTGAAGGTGCTGATCGTTTTTTCGGCCATGATGCTCATCGTGGCCTACATGACCCTCATGGAGAGAAAAGTCCTGGGGCACATGCAGGTTCGCTTCGGCCCGAACCGGGTCGGCCCTTTCGGCCTCTTCCAGCCCATCGCCGACGGCATCAAACTCTTCTTCAAAGAAGACATCATCGTTCCCCACGCGAACAAGGTGATCTACATCTTCGCCCCGACGGTCATCGTCATCACCGCCCTGGTGAGCTTTGCCGTCATTCCCTTCGGGGACAGCGATCACCATCCTGGGGAAAAGCATCGACCTGGTCGTCGCCGATGTGAACGTGGGGCTTCTCTACCTCTTCGCCATCTCCTCCCTGGGCGTGTACGGGGTGGTCATGGGCGGCTGGGCCTCGAACAACAAATACTCCCTCCTGGGCGCCATCCGCTCCTCGGCCCAGATGATCAGCTACGAGCTCTCCCTGGGCCTCTCGCGTCATCGGGGTGCTCATGATCACCGGGTCTCTCTCCACTCGCCAAGATCGTGGAAGCCCAGTCTCCCGTGTGGTTCATCGTTTACCAGCCCCTGGGCTTCATCATTTACCTGATCTCCGCCGTGGCCGAGTGCAGCCGGACCCCCTTTGACCTGACGGAATGCGAGAACGAGCTGGTGGCCGGGTATCAGACCGAGTACAGCTCCATGAAGTTCGCCCTGTATTACCTGGCGGAGTACGCCCACATCCTGGTGGTGAGCTCGCTGGCCGTGACCCTCTTCTTCGGAGGCTGGCACGGGCCGTTTTTGCCTCCGGTCCTCTGGTTCTTGATCAAGATTTTCTATCTTTATTTTCTTTTTCATCTGGGTCCGGGCGACGTTCCCCCGGTTCCGGTACGACCAGCTGATGAAATTCGGCTGGAAAGTTCTCTTTCCCCTTGTCTCTGTTGAACATCATGCTCACCGCCGTGGGAGTGGTTCTGTTCACCTAGGATCAGTGCCGGAGGACGGATAAGGCCTGAGGCAACGACGATATTTCAACCGAGGCGATTCATGAATCGATTTGCTGCAAACCGATTGTCTGAAAGGATTGGCCTTAACCTTGCGGACCTTTTTCACCCGTCCGATCACCATCCAGTACCCGGAGCAGAAGATGGCCATGTACCCCCGCTTCCGGGGCCTCCATGAACTGACCCGGGATTCGGAGGGGAAGATCCTCTGCGTGGCCTGCGAGCTTTGCGCCGCCGTCTGCCCGGCCCAGTGCATCCGGGTGGAGCCGGCCGAGGGCCCGACCCACAAGCGTTTTCCCAAGGTTTACGAGATCGACCTGCTGCGCTGCATCTTTTGCGGGTTCTGCCAGGAAGCCTGCCCTTACGGGGCGGTCATCCTCCGGGAGAACTACGAGACCGCCAATTACACCCGGAAAGACCTGATTTACAACCGGGATCAGCTCTTTCACGCCTACGAGAAATAGGGAGGCCGCTTTCATGATGGAAACCGCACTTTTCGTCATCCTGGCCGTGGCGACCGTGATCACGGCCCTTCTGGTCATCCTCCAGCGCAATCCGGTGACCAGCGCCATTTTTCTGATCCTCACCTTCTTCTGCCTGGCGGGAATTTACCTCCTGCTCAACGCCCAGTTCATCGCCATCATCCAGGTCCTGGTCTACGCCGGCGCCATCATGGTCCTCTTCCTCTTCGTGATCATGCTTTTCAACCTGGAAAAAGAACAGAAGATCATGACCCGGCACCGGCTGCAGAAGATCGTCGGGCGTTCTCCTCGGGGCGATTCTGCTGTTTCAGATCGGGATCGATCTTTCAATTCGGTCCTCCTGGAAGGGGACTAAGGGGAATTTCCCGCCGGAGAAAGTCGCGGCCGCTGGGCAACACCGAGGTCGTCGCCCGGCTTCTGTTCACCGACTTCCTGCTGCCTTTTGAGATTACCTCGGTTCTGCTGCTGGTGGCCATCATCGGGGCCATCGTTCTGGCCAAGCGGGAGATTTAGAAACAAGGCAGGAGACGGATCCGAAAAGGGAAGGATCGGGCATCCGGCAATTCTGGACTCTCTTCTGGCGACTTGAAGGCAGTGAACAATGGTTTCTCTTTCCAGCTATCTGATTTTGAGCGCCATCCTCTTCACCATCGGGGTCGTCGGTTTCCTGATCCGGCGGAATACGATCGTCATCTTCATGTCCATCGAGCTCATGCTCAACGCCGCCAACCTGGCCTTCGTGGCCTTCTCCCGGTTCCTGAACTCCATGGACGGCCAGAGTCTTCGTCTTCTTCGTCATGTCCGTGGCCGCCGCCGAGGCCGCCGTGGGCCTGGCCATCATCCTGGCCATCTACCGCACCAAAGAGACGGTGAATGCGGACGAGATGAATTTGATGAAATGGTAAGTGAAGGTTACGCGTTCCGGTTGCTGGTTGCGGGTTCTCGCGGTTTCGAGCCCTGCATTTCGACGAACCCGACGAAGCGCCAGTAACTGCAACGGTAACCAGCACGACAACTACGCAACCGTAACTTGTAAGGAGATTCAGAATGCTGGACTATGTGGCTTTGATTCCTTTATTCCCGGCCATCGGGTTTGCCATCAATCTTTTCTTCGGCAGGCGAATGGCCAAAGGGGCGGTGGGGTTCATCGCCTGCGCGGCCATCGGGCTGTCTTTCCTCGTTTCGCCTCCTGGTCTTCATCGACCTGCTCAAGCTCCCGCCGGCCAGCCGTTCGGTGGAAAAGATCCTTTACACCTGGATCCTTTCCGGCGAATTTCAGGCCAACATCGGTTTCCTGGTCGATCCCCTCTCCATCGTCATGATGATGGTCGTCTCCGGGGTCTCCTTCATCATCCACATTTACTCCCATGGGTACATGCACGACGACCCGGATTATCCCCGTTACTTCACCTATCTGAACCTCTTCGTCTTCTTCATGCTCATCCTGGTCTCCGCCAACAATTTCCTGCTCATGTTCGTGGGCTGGGAAGGGGTGGGGCTCTGCTCCTACTTCCTGATCGGCTTCTGGTACGAGAAGAAATCCGCCTCGGACGCCGGGCAAGAAGGCTTTCATCGTCAACCGGATCGGGGACTACGGCTTCCTGCTGGCCATCTTCCTGATCTTTGTGACCTTCGGAACCATCGATTTCAAAGCGGTCTTTGCCGCCGCCCCGGGGAAATTCGCCATCGGGCAGCGGGATGGTCACCCTGATCACCCTCCTTCTCTTCATGGGGGCCACGGGCAAATCGGCCCAGATCCCCCTCTACACCTGGCTGCCCGACGCCATGGAAGGCCCGACGCCGGTCAGCGCCCTGATCCACGCCGCCACCATGGTGACCGCCGGCGTTTACATGGTGGCCCGGTGCAACGTTCTCTTCCTCCTGGCCCCGACCTCCCTCCTGGTGGTGGCCGTCATCGGGGCGGCCACGGCCATCTTTGCCGCCTCCATCGGCCTGGCCCAGAACGACATCAAACGGGTCCTGGCCTACTCCACGATCAGCCAGCTCGGGTACATGTTCCTGGCCTGCGGCGTCGGCGCCTTCACCGCCGGGATCTTCCACCTGATGACCCACGCCTTCTTCAAGGCCCTGCTCTTTCTGGGCGCCGGCAGCGTGATGCACGCCATGGCCGGGGAGCTGGACATGCGCAAGATGGGCGCGCTCAAGCCCCACATGCCCCGCACCTACTGGACGTTTCTCATCGCCACCCTGGCCATCTGCCGGGATCTTTCCCTTTGCCGGCTTTTTCTCCAAGGATGAGATCCTCTGGAAGGCCCTGACCCAGGGGGGATTCGTCTTCTGGCTGATCGGGCGCCGTCGCCGCCTTCATGACCGCCACCTACATGTTCCGGGCCGTCTTCATGACCTTCCACGGAAAATCGCGGGTGGACCACGAGGTGGCCCACCATCTCCACGAATCCCCGGGGATGATGACCGTTCCCCTGATGATCCTGGCCGTCCTCTCCGTCATCGGCGGGTTCATCGGCTTCCCCGATCATCGAGGGCTGGAACAAGTTCGACG
Source organism: uncultured delta proteobacterium (assembly GCA_963712535.1). Lineage (GTDB taxonomy): Bacteria > Desulfobacterota > SM23-61 > SM23-61 > SM23-61 > CAVQIK01. The sequence goes on from CAVQIK010000011.1 coordinate 123,200, forward strand.
AATTTCTCGCCCCGGTCTTTGCCCTCCCGCGGGGTTCCCAAGGCGGCGGAGGCCGCCCATCACGCCGTGGGCTTCGAGGTCACCATGATGATCGTCTCCATGGTCATCGCCGGCTTGGGAATCCTCCTGGCCTATCAGGATGTACATCAAGAACCCGGATCTGCCCGGACCGGCTGGCCGAGCGGTATCAGAGCCCCCTATCCAATGATCGCCAACAAATACTGGGTGGACGAAATCTACCACTGGGTCTTCGTCGGCCCCCTGATCCGGTTCTCCGTTTTCCTCTGGAGGATCGTCGACGACCTCCTGGTGGACGGCATCGTCAACGGCGTGGCGCGCCCTCGCCCGGGGCGGGAGCGAGGTCTTCAAGCGTCTGCAGACCGGCAACGTGCAGAGTTACGCCCTCTCCATCCTGGTGGGCATCGTTTTCATGATCGGGTATTTTTTGGTTAATCAGTAAATAAGCGTGATCAGCCCGTCAGCCGTCAGCCGATCCAGCTAAGAATCATTCTCGGCTTTCTGACGTAGCTCGACATCGCTGATCACTGACCGCTGATCGCTTTTCGGAAGGAGTCTTGGGTTAATGAACCAGACAGGAATTTCCCCTGCTGACCCTGATTACTTTCTTCCCCCTGCTCGGGGCCGCGGTCCTCCTTTTCCTGGACCGGGAGAAGAAAGAAACGATCCGCTGGGTCACCCTCGTCGTGACCCTCCTGGAGTTTCTCTTCTCCCTTCCCCTCTTCTTCAATTTCCGGCTGGATACGGCGGCCATGCAGTTCGTGGAAAAGGTCCCCTGGATCCCGGATTACGGGATCACCTATTTCCTGGGAATCGACGGGATCAGCCTCTTCCTGGTTCTGCTGACCACTTTTCTCACCTTCGTCTCGGTCATCGCCTGCTGGAAGGATATCCAGGACAAGGTCAAAGAGTTCATGATCTGCCTCCTCTTCCTGGAGACCGGGATGATCGGGGTCTTCGTCTCCCTGGACCTTTTCCTCTTCTACGTTTTCTGGGAAGTGATGCTGATCCCCATGTACCTCCTGATCGGGGTCTGGGGAAACCCCAAGCGCCGCATCTACGCCGCCGTCAAGTTCTTCATCTACACCATGGTGGGAAGCGTCCTGATGCTGGTCGCCATCCTGGTCCTCTACTTCCAAAACGGGGCCGCCACCGGGAAAGTACACCTTCGACCTCCTGGAGCTCTACAAGTTCCAGGTCCCGCTGAGCACTGCAGATCTGGCTCTTCCTGGCCTTCGGCCTGGCCTTTGCCATCAAGGTCCCCATGTTCCCCTTCCACACCTGGCTGCCCGACGCCCACACCGAGGCCCCCACGGTGGGCTCCGTTCTCCTGGCCGCCGTTCTGCTGAAGATGGGGACCTACGGATTCCTGCGGTTCAGCATCCCCCTCTTCCCCCAGGCCTCGTTCCAGCTCGTTCCCCTGATCTCCATCCTGGCCCTCATCGGGATCATCTACGGGGCCCTGGTCTGCCTGGTGCAGAAGGACCTGAAGCGGCTGATCGCTTTTTCCTCCGTCTCCCACCTGGGGTTCGTGATGCTCGGCCTCTTCGCCCTGAACCTGCAGGGGATTCAGGGCGGCATCCTGCAGATGCTCAACCACGGCTTCTCCACGGGGGCCCTCTTCCTCCTGGTGGGCATGATCTACGAGCGGCGGCACACCCGGATGATCGAGGATTTCGGCGGGCTCTGGAAGCAGATGCCGATCTTCGCCGCCTTTTTCATGGTCGTCACCCTTTCCTCCATCGGCCTGCCCGGGCTCAACGGGTTCGTGGGGGAATTTCTGATTCTGGTGGGAATCTTCAAGGCCAACAGGGATCTACGCCGTGATCGCCGCCACCGGGATCATCCTGGCCGCGGCCTACATGCTCTGGATGTACCAGCGGGTCATGTTCGGAGAGCTGACCAAACCGGAGAACAAGGTCCTGAAGGATCTCTCCGGCCGGGAAATTCTGGTTCTCTCCTGCGGTCACCCTGTTTATCTTCTGGATCGGGATCTACCCCCAGACCTTCCTCAGCCGGATGGAGCCGACGGTGAAAGGCTACCTCGCCCAGGTCCACACCAAGTACCAGGCGGGGTTGAAGCTTCAGGAGAAGGGCGGAATTCAACTGGCGCAGGAAGTTCAAATTTCAAAATCCAGATGACCATTACTCCATGATTAGGCAGATAAGTTCTTCCGAAAATTCCCATCCTCCGGCCATCTCCCCGTTTCGGGAGAGGGGAAGGTGAGCGAAGTGGGTATTTGGAAATTGATTAGAACTTTGTTTTTGAGCATTTGATATTTACGCCTCAAGTGGCATTTTCATTCGGAGGATTTCATGAACGTCGTCATTCCCGCAATTAACTGGAGCGCCATCGGGCCGGAGCTGATCTTGAGCCTCACGGCCATGGTGCTTCTGCTCATCAGCGTCCTGGCGAAGAAAGGCAGCCAACGGAGTCGATCCCCTACCTGAGCCTGGCGGGAGTCCTCATCGCCCTGCTCTTCTGCGTTCAGCCTCTGGGGACAAGGCGGAGTATGCCTTCAACCGCATGGTGGTCCTGGATAACTATTCCCTCTTCTTCAAGATCATCTTCCTGATTACCGCCGGCCTCACCATTCTCATGTCCATCCGCTTTCTGCAGCAGGAGGGGTTCGACCACGGCGAGTATTATGTCCTGGTTCTGTTCGCCGCCGTGGGCATGATGTTCATGGCTTCGGCCGCCGACCTGATCATCATCTTCTTGGGACTGGAGACCTTTTCCCTGGCCATCTACGTCCTGGCCGGCTTCTTCCGCACCCAGGCCAAATCCAACGAATCCTCCCTGAAGTATTTCCTCCTGGGCGCCTTCTCCACCGGGTTCCTGCTTTACGGCATCGCCCTGATCTACGGCGCCACGGGGACGACCAATCTGAAGGGGATCTATGAATTCGTCCGCAAGATCCACCTGCTCACCGATCCCCTGCTGCTCATCGGCATGGGACTCCTGATCGTCGGGTTCGGGTTCAAGGTGGCCTCCGTGCCCTTTCACATGTGGACCCCGGACGTGTACGAAGGGGCTCCGACTTCGGTCACCGCTTTCATGTCCGTCGGGCCCAAGGCCGCGGGATTCGCCGCCTTTCTGCGGGTTTTCCTCTATTCCCTCTCCTCCCTGCAGACCGACTGGATCTGGATCCTCTGGGTTCTGGCCGTCCTGACCATGACCCTGGGAAACATCGTGGCCATCGCCCAGAAGAATATCAAGCGCATGCTGGCCTATTCGAGCATCGCCCATGCCGGGTACATCCTGGTCGCCATGGTGGCGGCCAGCGAACTGGGCACGGCCAGCATTCTCTATTACCTCCTGGCCTACGCCTTCATGAACCTGGGGGCCTTCGGCGTGGTCATCCTCTACGGCCGGAAGGGGGAAGAAAACATCCTCATCAGCGACTACAGCGGCATGGCCTCCAAGTATCCGCTTCTGGCGGCGGCCATGGCCATCTTTATGTTCTCCCTGGCCGGCATTCCTCCCACCGCCGGGTTCGTGGGGAAATTCTATATCTTCAGCGCCGCCGTGAAGGCCGGGTACATCGGCCTGGCCGTCATCGGCGTCCTGAACAGCGCCCTCTCGGTTTATTTCTACCTGCGGGTGACGGTCATGATGTACATGCGCAACCCCGAGAAGGAGCAGGCCGGCTTGGACATGTCCCCGGCCATGGTCATCGCCCTGATCATTGCCGTCTTCGGCACCCTGCAGATGGGCATTACCCCCTCCCACTATCTGAATCTGGCCAGGCAATCGATCCTGGCCCTGATGTGAGTCATTCCCCCGGACGCTGGCCGATCTGTTATATTTTTATCGTTAATCGGGGCACAAATCCGCTGGATTTGACAGGGGAGAACCCATTTTGTGCTAATGTTCTACCCGGAGTTCACTCGTATCTTTCCAACTCAAAGAAATTGAAGACTCGGGAACCCGTCAGGAGGAGTGAGGGAATGACTCTGCAGGAAATCAAAGAAATTCTCAACGCCCAGGTGATCGTTGCTCCCCAGGATCCCAGATGGAATTCAAGATGGCCTGCGGATGCGACCTGATGAGCGATGTCCTGGCCTTCACCAAGGAGGATTCTCTGCTCTTGACCGGCCTGACCAACCTGCAGGTCGATCCGGACGGCGGAGATGGCCAACATCAAGGCCCTGGTCTTCGTCCGGGGGAAGGAGCCGGACCGGGAAACGATCGCCCTGGCCATGGCCAAGAATATTCCCATTCTGCTTACCGATCTGCCCATGTATGAAGCCTGCGGCCGTCTTTATCAGGCGCGGTCTGCCGGGCTGCTCGGAAGTGGAGGAAGGGAGCTGCGCGCCCCATGGCCGCTGAGGCTTTCCTGGAAAGATCCTTCACCATCATCGGGGGAGATTTTACCAATGCGGGAGAGGTGTCCAGCAAGGTCAAGAAAATCCTCCAGGAAGCCGGGGTCCATCCCAAAGTCATCCGGCGGGCCACCATCAGCACGTATGAAGCGGAAATGAACGTCGTCTGTTATGCCCGGCAGGGAACGCTGACCCTTTCGGTGACCCCCGAGGACCTGCGCATCCAGGTGACCGACGAGGGGAAAGGGATCGAGGATATTGATTTGGCCATGCAGGAGGGATATTCCACGGCCTCGGAGGAGATTCGGGAGATGGGCTTTGGCGCCGGGATGGGGCTGCCCGAACATCAGGAAGAATTCCGATGAATTTCATATCTCTTCGGTGGTCGGCCAGGGCACGGTCCTGGAGATCGCCATTCGCAGGCAACCGGGGGAAAACGGGGGATCCGGGGGCGCGAGCTAGGGCCCGAGCGATTTCCACGGCGGGTTCCGGCCGGGCTCCAGGCGAGATGTTAAGAGAATATCGCGCGGACCTTCACATCCACACTTGCCTTTCTCCTTGCGCCAGCTTGGATCTCTCCCCGCGAAAGATCGTCGAGCGGGCCCAAATGGAGCGGCTGGACATCATCGCGGTCACCGACCACAACACCGCCAAAAACGTCCGGGTGGTCATGCAACTGGGGGAGCAAGCCGGGGTTGAAGGTCATGCCGGGCATGGAAGTGCAGACCCGGGAAGAGATCCATCTTCTGGCCCTCTTTCCCGAGGGGACTTCCATCGCCCCATGGGATGAGGAGGTCTTCCGTCATCTTCCCGACGTGAAGAATGATCCGGAGGCTCTTCGGGGATCAACCCATTGTGGACGACGAGGGGAACATCCTCGAGTTCGAGGAACGGCTACTTATGAACTCCCTGGATCTTTCCCTGGAGGAGGTAAAACGTCGGGTCGAGGAGTTGGGCGGCCTTATCATTCCTTCTCATTTTGACAAGGGCTCCTTCAGCCTGATCAGCCAGCTGGGATTGATTCCGCCCGACCTGGACCTGGAGGCCGTGGAGATGAGCCGCGGACAGGATCTCCGCCGGTATTGGCGTTCTGGCCATTCCCCGGATCGTCTCCTCCGATGCTCATTTCCTGACGGACATCGGAAGCGCCTACACCGTCTTTCTCCTGGCCGAGCCCACCCTGGAAGAGCTGCGCCTGGCCTTCCGGGGGCAGGAAGGCAGAAGGATCGTGGAGAGGATCGATAGGGGAGTAAGCATACTGTGAGGCAGTCCTTTGGAAGAAGACCGACAGGTTGCGGAAAAGTCGCCTCATAACGCAGCGTCATTCCGGCGAAAGCCGGAATCCAGTCGCCAAGTCGGATTTAAGACATTCTGGACTCCGCTTTTGCGGGAGTGACGGATTTTGAGTTTTTCAGTCGCCTGCTAAATTCAAAACCCAAATGCCAAATGAAATCCAAATTGCGAATGGCCAATCCGACAGCAGTGCTTTGAAATTGGGCTTTTTTCGTTTTGGGTTTGATTTGCCATTTGGATTTTGCATATTTTTAATTTGTCCACGTTCTATCAAAAGGAGGAAAAGATGACCTTTCGAACCATCGAGAAGAAGAACTTGCCGCCTTTCATCGACCGCCTGATCAAGGCCATGGAGGTGGTGGGGGTTCGGGAGAAAGTGGAGGGGAAGTATGAGTTCGCTCCGCTGGACTCAGCGTCCCAGCTCTGCCTGGATTACGATGTGACCCTCCTCTCCCCCAAGAAATACTTCCTCCCCTCCGGGAGACCCTGCTGAGCTTCAAGACCGGGCCAGCCGTGAGCTGTGAGCCGGTTCTGGAGAGCCGGCCCCTGGCGATCGTGGGGATTCATCCCTACGATCTCAAGGCCATCGCCCAGCTCGACCGGATCTTTGCCGACACCAACCAGGACGAGCATTACCGCCGGAGAAGCGGCAGGACACCGTGCTCATCGGCGTGGACATCAAGCGGGCCTCCCCCCACGCTTTCTGCAAATCCATGAACTCGGCCACGGTGCAGGAGGGGTTTGACCTTTTCCTCACGGACATCGGCGCCGAGTTACGTGGTCGCCGTGGGGACGAAAAAGGGAGAGGATCTCCTGGACAAGTACGCCGCCTCCGAAGCCCTCGACCCAGGAGGAGATCGCCAAGCGGGCGGAGATCCAGGAAAAGATCCCCTACCTCTTTTCCCTGAACACCGTGACCACCCCTTACAGCGAGCTTCCCCAGCTTCTGGCGGATCACGCCGAAAGCAAGCTCTTCGAGGAGCTGGCCGAGAAATGCTTCAGCTGCGGCTCCTGCAACCTGGTCTGCCCCACCTGCTACTGCTTCGACGTGCAGGACGACATGGCCCTGAACTTGTCCGAGGGGGAACGGGTCCGCTTCTGGGACGGCTGCCTGCTGGACGGGTTCGCCAGGGTGGCCTCGGGCGAGAATTTCCGGGAAGACCGCGCCGAGCGGATCCGCCACCGGATCTTCCGCAAGGGGAAATACATCTACGAAAAATACGGGGAGCACGGCTGCGTGGGCTGCGGGAGGTGCGCCTCCGCTTGCCTGCCGGACATCGCCAACCCCGTGGAGATCTTCAACCGGTTAAAGGAGGGCAAATGATGACGACTGCAGCACAGGTTCAGACCGGCTCATCGGCGAGTCAATCTCGATTTATCTGCCCAACGCTGGCGGAGATCGCCAGGACGGACCAGTTGACCAAGATGGAGAAGCTCTTCGAGATCAAACTCGAAGAACGGCCAGGAGCTGGGCCATCAGCCCGGCCAGTTCGTGGAAGTCTCTCTCTTCGGCATCGGCGAAGCCCCCATCTCGGTCTCCTCTTCCCCGACGAAGAAAGGCTCTTTCGAGCTGGCCGTGCGGGCCGTGGGAAACGTGACCAAGGCCCTGCACCGGACTGAACCCGGGAGCCAGCCCTGGGGATCCGCGGCCCCTTCGGCGAAGGGTTTCCCCGTGGAGGAGATGAAGGGCAAAGACATCCTCTTCGTCGCCGGGGGCATCGGCCTGGTTCCCCTGCGCTCCTTGATCAACTATGTCTGGACAACCGCTCCGATTTCGGCCGGGTCATCATCCTCTTCGGCGCCAAGACGCCGGCCGAGCAGCTCTTCCTGGATGAGCTGGCCAAGTGGCGGAGCAGCAAAGAGATGGAGTATTTGGAGACCGTGGACCGGGCCGACGCGAACTGGAAAGGAAACGTGGGGGTCATCACGACCCTCTTCCCCAAGATCACCATCGACCCCGAAGAAGACCATGGCCGTCATCGTGGGCCCGCCGATCATGTACCGGTTCGCCATCCTGGAAGCCCAGGTCAAGGGGATCCCCGACGACCAGATCATCGTCTCCCTGGAGCGGCGGATGAAGTGCGGCGTGGGCAAGTGCGGCCACTGCCAGATCAACGACATCTACGTCTGCCAGGAGGGCCCGGTTTTCAACTACGCCCGGATCAAGAATGTAAAGGAGGCCATTTGATGAAACCGAAGATCGCCTTTTTCGATTTCGCCTGCTGCGAAGGCTGCCAGCTCCAGGTGGTCAACCTGGAAGCGGAGATGCTCGACCTGCTCGGCGCCGTGGATATCGTGCAGTTCCGCGAGGCCATGACCGAGAAGAGCGACGACTACGCCATCGCCTTCGTGGAAGGGAGCATCACCCGGGAGAAGGACATCCCCCGCCTGAAGAAGATCCGCGAGCAGGCGGCCGTCCTGGTGGCCCTGGGGGCCTGCGCCACGATCGGCGGGGTGAACTGCCTGAAGAATTTCCAGCCTCCCGACGAGGTCAGAAGATATGTCTACGGGGACAAGGCCGAGTTGGTATGAGACCTTTGCCGCCCGGCCCATCGACGCCGTGGTCCCGGTGGACTACTACATCCACGGCTGCCCGATCCATAAGGACGAATTTCTGAAGGTGGTCAAGGCTCTGCTTCTGGGCAAGAAGCCGGAGATCCCCACTTACCCGGTCTGCGTGGAGTGCAAGCGGGCCGGGCAACGTCTGCGTCTTCGAGCTGGGGCTGACCTGCCTGGGCCCGGTGACCCGCGCCGGATGCGGCGCCTGGTGTCCCACCTACCGGGATAACTGCGTGGGGTGCCGCGGGCTGGTTCCCGACCCGAACACCAATGCCGAGAAGGAAGTCCTGAAGAAGTACGGCCTGACGCGTGGAACAGGCCATCGGGCAATTCCGCATGTTCCTGGGATACTCGGAGGTGGCCAAATGAGAGAAACATCAACGTCCAGGTCGATCACGTCACCCGCGTCGAAGGCCACGGCAACATCGTCGTCAACGTAAAGGAAGGGAAGATCGAGGAGTGCAAGTGGGAAGTGGTGGAGGCCCCGCGCTTCTTCGAAGCCTTCGTCCGGGGCCGCAATTATACCGGAGGTCGCCCATATCACCTCCCGCATCTGCGGCATCTGCTCCATCGGCCACACCCTCTGCTCCCTGCAGGCCACGGAAGCCGCCCTGGGGGTGAAGATCTCCGAGCAGACCCGGCTCTTGCGCCGCATCCTCATCCAGGGGGAGAACCTGCAGAGCCACGTGCTGCACACCTACTTCCTGGCCGCGCCGGATTTCGTCGGCGCTCCCAGCGTCGTTCCCCTGGTCAAGACCCATCCGGACGTGGTCCTGCGGGCCCTGCGCATGAAGAAGCTGGCCAACGATCTCTGCGACGTCTTCGGCGGCCGCACCGTTCACCCCATTACCCCTACCGTGAACGGTTTCACCAAGCTGCCCGAGGTCAAAGCGATCAAGGAAATCCGCCAGCGCCTGGTGGACGCCACGCCCGGACCTGGAAGCCACCCTGGAGCTCTTCAAGACCCTGAAGATCCCCGCCTTCGAGCGGGAGACCGAATACATCTCCCTGAAGTCGAAGGATGAGTACGCCCTGTACGACGGGGTCATCGCCTCCACCGACGCGGGCACGACCCCGTGGAGAACTACCGCAACTGGACCAATGAATACCTGGTCCCCCACTCCACGGCCAAGTACGCCAAACACGTGCGGGACTCCTACATGGTCGGGAGCGCTGGCCCGGTTCAACAACAACCACGAACAGCTCTCTCCCGGGGCCAAGAAGGCGGCGGCCGAGCTGGGGCTGAAAGCGCCCTGCTACAATCCCTTCATGAACACGGTGGCCCAGGTGGTGGAAGCGGTTCACGCGGTGGACGAGTCCATTCGCCTGATCGATGAGGTCCTGGACAAGGGGCTGAAGGAAGAGGACCGGCGGATTCTGCTGAAAGCCGGGAAAGGCGTGGGCTCCGTGGACGTGCCCCGGGGCATTCTCTTCCACGATTACACGTACGACAAGAACGGGATCTGCGTGGAGGCCAACTGCATCATCCCCACCAACCAGAACCATGCCAACATCCAGAAGGACATGGAAGCCCTGCTTCCCCAGATCCTGGACAAACCTGAGGAAGAGATCCGTCTGGCCTTTGAGATGCTGGTCCGGGCTTACGACCCATGCATCTCCTGCTCCACCCACCTGCTGAAGGTGGAGTTCGTTTAAGCAGGCATTTTTTCTGCCACCGAGGGCACAGAGAACACAGAGCAGGATGAAGCATTCGGCAAGGCCGTTTGAAATGTAGCGGCAACCCCCTGTGATTGCCCATCTTGCGGGCGGCCACGGAGGGCCGCTCCTACATTTCAGTCGTACGGCGCAGGCCGGGGGAATATTGCCGAGAAGTCACATGCCCGAAGTTGTTTATCTCTGTGGTCTCTGTGTCCTCTGTGGCTAAAATTAGACGTGGCCGGGAAAACCGTGATCATCGGGGTAGGAAACCTTCTTCTCAAAGATGAAGGGGTTGGCGTTCACGCTGTCCGGGAGCTCCAGCAAAAGGCGCTTCCCGCCGGCGTCGAGGTTCTGGACGGAGGCGTGGCCGGCATCGGACTCCTCGACTTCTTTCCAGGGGCGCAAAAACTGGTCTTGATCGATGCCGCGGATATGAACCTCGCGCCGGGCACTGTCGTCCGTTTCACCCCGGAAGAGATCCGTTCCCAGCCGGGAGGGCCGAAGTTTTCAGCGCACGACGTGGGTTTGCTTGAAGTCCTGGAACTGGCCAGCGCACTCGGGCAATCCCCTCCGGAGGTCGTCATTATCGGCGTTCAACCGGGGGAAATTTCCTGGGGAACCGACCTGACCCCGGAGGTTCGAAGTTCGCTTCCCCTGGTCGTGGAAATGGTTTTGAAAGAAGTGAACCCGTCTGTCGCCCCTGCACCGGATCGAAATTAATTCCCATTAAAATTCCCTCCCCCTTGACGGGGGAGGGCGAGGGTGGGGGTGATAGATTTGAAGCAACAATTTTTGATCCCCTCACCCCCGCCCTCTCCCGCAAGGGGAGAGGGTCTATTAATACGAATTGAAAGATGGAAAAATCGGCCGAGATCACCAAGACGGGCAGAAAATGCACCCCCAAACTCGTTCGGAGGCACATCTTCCTCCGGGGCGTTGTCCAGGGGGTGGGCTTTCGGCCGTTCGTGTACGGTCTCGCCCTGCGCCACGGCTTGAAGGGGTGGGTAAATAATTCTTCGGAGGGGGTACACGTCGAAGTCGAGGGGGAACCCGGCTCCGTGGAACAGTTCACTCTCGAAGTGTCCCGCTCCGCCCCCCCTCGCGCCAGGGTTGAATCGATTCAGTTTTCAGGACCTGGAGAAGGCCGGATTCCGGGGTTTCGAGATCCGGCAAAGCGTGGAAGAAACCGGCAAATATCAGCTCATCTCCCCCGACATCGCCACTTGCCAGGCCTGCCGGACGGAGATTTTCGATCCGGCCGACCGCCGCTTCGGTTATCCTTTCACCAACTGCACGAACTGCGGTCCTCGTTTCACCATCATCGAGGATATCCCCTACGACCGCCCCAAGACGACCATGGCCAAGTTCGCCATGTGCCCGGAATGCCGGCGGGAGTACGACGATCCCTCGAACCGGCGGTTCCACGCCCAGCCCAACGCCTGCCCGACCTGCGGCCCCAGCTCTTCAGCTCTGCGACAGCGAGGGGAAGCTCCTCGCCGAGGAGGAACCCGTTTCCTGGCCGTCCGTCTTCTCCGGGAGGGGAAGATCTGGCCATCAAAGGGGTCGGGCGGTTTCCTCCTGGCTTGTGACGCCGGGAATTCCGCCGCCGTCGAAATCCTCCGCCAGAGGAAAGCGCCGGCCCGGACAAGCCTTTCGCGGTCATGCTTCGCGGATCTGGCTGCAGTGAAAGAACATTGCCTGGTCAAGCCGGGAAGAAGAAGACCTTCTCCTCTCCCCGGAAAGCCCCATCGTTCTTCTGCCCTGGAAGAAAGGCTCGTCGATCGCCCGGGCCGTCGCCCCGGGACAGAAGTACCTGGGGGTCATGCTCCCCTACACGCCCCTTCATCATCTCTTAATGAAACGAATCGGAAATGGCCCCTGGTCATGACCAGCGGGAACCTGAGCGAGGAGCCCATCGCCAAAGACAATGAAGAGGCCCTTCGGCGCCTGGGCGGCATTGCCGATGCCTTCCTCCTCCACGACCGGGACATCTACGTGCAGTACGATGACAGCGTTGTGGCGCGTGGTCAGCGGGCGGCCGACGATCCTCCGCCGGGCCCGGGGCTATGCCCCTTTTCCCATCCGTCTCCCCTTCTCCTCCAAGCCGATCCTCGCCTGCGGGGCCGAGCTTAAAGAACACTTTTTGCCTGACCCGGGATGAATATGCCTTTGTGAGCCAGCATATCGGGGACCTGGAGAACCTGGAGACCCTGAACCATTTCGAACGAACGATCGAGCTGTACCAGAAGCTCTTCCGAATCAAGCCGGAGAGCGGTGGCCTACGACCTTCATCCCGAATATCTCTCGACCAAATATGCCCTGCGGCTGCCCGGGAAAAAAATCGGGGTTCAGCACCACTTCGCCCATATGGTCTGCTGCCTGGCGGAGAACGGGGAGTCCGGTCCGGCGATCGGCCTGACGTTCGACGGCCTTGGCTACGGGACGGACGGTGCCCTCTGGGGAGGAGAATTCTGGTCGGGGATTACCGCTCTTTCGTGCGGAAGGCGCATTTCGAATACCTGCCCATGCCCGGGGGAGCTGCCGCGATTCGCCACCCCTGGAGGATGGCCCTGAGCTATGTTTACCGCCTCCTGGGAAAAGAAGCCGTAATGAAGCACCTCCCCGTCTTCACATCGGCTCTGGGGAGTGAATCCGGGGAGGAGAAGATCCGAGTGATTCTCCAGCAGATCGACCGTGGGATGAATTCCCCCCTTACGTCCTCTTGCGGAAGACTCTTCGACGGGGTTTCGGCGCTGCTGGGCCTGCGGACTTCTGTCTCTTACGAGGGCCAGGCCGCCGTGGAGCTGGAGATGATCGCCGACCCGGAAGAGGAGGGCAGCTATCCCTTTCCCAACGAGGAGGAGGACGGAAGAGAGATTATCCGTCTTCGCCCGCCATTTGAAGCCATCCTCCGGGACATGGAAAAGGGGGTCCCTCGCTCGGCGATTTCGGGAAAGTTTCACAATAGCCTGGTGGAAATGGGGGTCACTCTCTGCAAAAAGATCCGCGAGGGGGGAGGCCCGGCGAAGGTGGCGTTGAGCGGCGGAGTCTTCCAGAACCGCCTTCTTTCCGAGAAAATGAAATCCGCCCTGGAGGAAGCCGGGTTCACGGTTCTGGTCCACAGCCAGGTGCCCTGCAATGACGGAGGCCTCTCCCTGGGCCAGGCGGTGATCGCGAATTTTGTCGATTAAAAGAATGAACCACAGAGGGCACAGAGATCACCGAGATAAAAAAAAGACCCAGCAAGCATGCGTGGCCGGATGATCGGTTTCATCTTGACGGGTCTCAGGTCTTTATTTTTTCGCACTCTGTGGCCTCTGTGATCTCTGTGGTTAAGGAATAAAAACAATGTGCGTAGCCATTCCAGCGAAGATTAAGTCTATCGAAGGCCACATGGCAGAGGTGGAAGTCGGAGGGATCTCCCGAACCGTCAGCTTGCAACTGACACCGGAAGCACGGAAGGATGACTATGTCCTGGTTCACGCCGGGTTTGCCATCCACGTCATCGACGAGCAGGAGGCCCGGGAAACCCTGCGGCTGTTCAAGGAGCTGGGCGCCTTGGAAGAGCCAGGGGACCAGGGGACTTAAGAGGATCCTTAATGGGTAGGGGCGACCCGGCGGGTCGTCCCTCCAATGAGGTTTAACGGTGAAATTCATCGACGAATACCGGGACGCGGAGAAGGCCCGGCCCATCCTGGAACAGATTCAGCGCCTGGCGGATGAGCCGATCCGGCTGATGGAGGTCTGCGGGACTCACACGGTATCCATCGCCCGGTATGGCCTGCGGGAGATTTTACCCGAGTCCATCGAGCTCATCTCCGGCCCGGGGTGCCCGGTTTGCGTGACTTCGAACGGCGACCTGGACCGGGCGATTGCCCTGGCCCGCATCCCCGGGGCAGCTGTCGCCACCTTCGGGGACATGGTCCGCGTCCCCGGCTCCGATTCCACCCTGGCCCAGGAGAGGGCCGGCGGTCGCGACGTGCGGGTGGTCTACTCTCCCCTGGACGGCCTGAAAATGGCGGCCGATGAACCCGATAAGAAGGTCATCTTTCTGGGCGTCGGGTTCGAGACCACTGCCCCGACGGTTGCGGCCACGGCCTTGGAAGCCGCCGCCCGGGGCTTGAAAAACTTCTTCATCTTCTCCGCTCACAAGACCGTTCCGCGGGCCCTCAAGGCCCTTCTCGACCTGGGGGAGGTGAAGCTGAGCGGGTTCCTCCTGCCCGGCCACGTAAGCGCCATCATCGGAAGCGAGCCTTACGAGTTTATGGCCCGGGATTACGGGCTGGCCTGCGTGATCTCCGGATTCGAACCCCTGGACATCCTCCAATCCGTTCTCCTGCTGGTGCGGCAGGTGAAATCCCGTTCTCCCCGGGTGGAAATCCAGTACCGGCGCGGGGTTCACCCCGAAGGAAATCCGCGGGCCAAGGAAATCATGGATCAGGCATTCCGGCCTTCCGACGTGGAATGGCGGGGCCTCGGGCTGATTCCCGGCACCGGCCTGGCGCTCCGGGACGAATTTGCCGGCATCGATGCCTCCCGCGTCTTCGATCTGAAGGTCCCTCCCGCCAGGGAAATCCCCGGCTGCCGCTGCGGCGACGTGCTCCGGGGGCTGATCCCGCCCCGGGAATGCAGCCTGTTCGGGAAAATCTGCACTCCTCAGAACCCGACCGGACCTTGTATGGTGTCTTTCGAGGGATGCTGCGCCGCTGCCTACAAGTACAGGCCATGAGGGCGAACATGGGTCGATTTTCCGCCGAGAGAATTCTTCTGGCCCACGGCAGCGGCGGCGAGCTCAGCCATGAGTTGGTCTCTTCGGTATTTGCCGGAAAATTTGACAACCCTGTTCTCCGGCCGCTTGACGATTCGGCGGTGATTTCGATTGAGGGGGCCAGGCTGGCTTTCACCACCGACAGCTACGTGGTAACCCCCCTTTTTTTCCAGGGGGGAGATATCGGGAAGCTGGCGGTTTGCGGGACCGTGAACGATCTCTCCATGAGCGGGGCCAGGCCTCTCTTCCTGAGCGCGGGATTTATCATCGAAGAAGGCTTTCTTCTTTCCGACCTCAACAGGATCGTCGAATCCATGCAGAAGACGGCGGAAGAGGCCGGAGTGAAGGTCGTCACCGGGGACACCAAGGTGGTCAACCGCGGAGCGGCGGACGGGATTTTCATCAACACGGCCGGGATCGGCCTCATTCCTCCGGGGATCAGCATTTCCGGGAGCCATGCCCGCCCGGGCGATCAGGTCCTCGTCAGCGGGACCGTCGGGGATCACGGGGTTGCCATTCTCAGCGCCCGGGAAGGCCTGCAATTTTCCACCGCCCTGGAGAGCGACTGCGCGCCGCTCAACCATCTTGTCGCGGGGATGATTTCCGCCTCCCCGGAGATCCGCTGCCTGCGGGACCCCACCCGGGGAGGGCTGGCCAGCACTCTCAACGAGCTGGCCCGGCAGTCCGGCGTGGGAATCTGGGTGGAGGAAACCCGGATTCCCGTGAAAGAAGAGGTCCGGGGCGCCTGTGAGCTTCTTGGATTCGAACCCTGGCACCTCGCGAACGAAGGCAAACTGGTGGCGATTGTGTCCGCCGCCTCGGCCGAAACGGTTTTGCGGGCGATGCGGGCCCACCCCCTGGGGCGGGATGCCGTCAGGATCGGCGAAGTACGCGATGAGCAGCCGGGCAAGGTCCTGATGCGCACGTCCATCGGCTCCACCCGGATCCTGGATATGCTGGTGGGAGAGGCATTGCCGCGGATTTGCTAGAAGTAGGGGCGCGCTGCAGCGTTCCCCTACAGGCGTACCCCTACAACTGTTTGCTTTATTTCACCGGGTATGATATGGAAAAAATACTTTCAAGGGAGGGATGCTCATGGAAGAAGCGAAAGTCTTGATTGTCGACGATGACCCCGATATCGTGGAAGCCCTGAAGATGACCCTCGAGGCTAACCAGTACAAAGTTTTCACGGCCGCCAACGGCACCGAAGGACTCAAACAGGTGAAGTCCGTCAAACCCGACCTGATCATCCTGGACGTGATGATGGACAGCATCACCGAAGGGTTCCAGGTGAGCTATCAACTGAGGAATCCTGACCCCAAATCGGAATACGCGCCTTATTCAAAGGTCCCCATCCTGATGCTGACCGCGATCGTGGAGAAGAAACACATGAAGTTCTCCACCGATAAAGACGGCGATTTCCTGCCGGTGGACGATTTCGTGGAGAAGCCCATCCGTCCCCAGGTTCTGCTGGATAAAGTCAAGAAGTTGCTTAAGAAGTGACCAGCGAATCCCACAAAAACTTCCCCGGGGGCGGCCGCTCGCTTCATTGGAAATAGGGTGTTTCGCCGCGGAAAATACATGATTCACCCTATTCCTTTTACCCTTCGGGCGAGGGCATAATTACAGCACAGGACTGAAAATACGTGGAATAATAAAATAAAAACGAAAGGAGAAAGAAAAATGCGATACGCGATTGTTGGTCTGGTTCTGCTCCTGGCTTTGGCGATGGGTTGCGCCACGATTACCGAGGGGAAAAAGATAGATGGTTCCAAAACGAAGAACTTGTTAGCGGACGAGACCTCTTCCGCCGACGTCGTTAAGATGTTCGGAGAGCCGCAGCAGAAAGAGAACCTGGCATCGGGCGAGACCAAATACGTATATTATTACAGATACTGGACAAATTTGTTGTTTTTTCCGAGACCCTCCGAAACCGCGGATCAACAAAGACTCGAAGTCTTCCTGAAGAACAACCAGGTTGACAGGTACCGGTTCACGGACAGGGAAATTGACCCCATCACGGTTGATATCCCCCCCATCCAGCCCGAAAGGAAGTAAGGGGAAGATCGTAAATATCCCCGGGGCGGATCAGGCCCGCAATCCCGGGGAAAACCCTTCGATCCTCTCCAGGTGAACAGTTCAAGAACTCTCCAGCCGGAACTTCGGCTGAAGGAGCGGGGGAGAATTTTTCCTCCCCGACCAATTTCTACCCAGGAGGTTTCCGTCATGCCTTTGCCGGGTTCTCAGACCGAGAAGAATCTGAAAGAGGCCTTCGCCGGGGAATCCCAGGCGAACCGCCGCTATTTGGCCTTTGCCAAAAAGGCTGAAGACGAAGGTTACAAGCAGGTCGCCAAGTTGTTTCGGGCCGCGGCCGAAGCCGAGACGATTCATGCCCACAGCCATTTGCGCGCCCTGGCGGGCGTGAAATCCACAAGGGAAAACATCCAGGAGTCCATCGCCGGGGAAACCCATGAATTTAAAAAAATGTACCCCGGGATGTTAGCCAAAGCGAAGGAGGAGGCGATCAAGCCGGCGGAGATCAGCTTCGACTACGCCAATCAAGTGGAAAAGATCCACGCCCAGCTGTATGAAAAGGCCATGGCCAACCTGGGGAAAAACGAGGAAGTGGATTACTACGTGTGCTTGGTTTGCGGGAACACGGTCGAGGGGAAAGCGCCGGACAAATGCCCCATCTGCGGGGTTCCGGCTTCCAAATTCGTGAGAGTCTCCTGAGGGTCTTGCCCAAACCATCTCCCAGCCATTCACCGGAGAAGAGGGCTTTTCAGCGTTCTCTTCTCCGGTGGTATAAAACCCACCGAAGAGATCTCCCCTGGCGGAAAAATCACGACCCTTACCGGATCCTGGTCGCGGAATTCATGCTCCAGCAAACGAGGGTGGAGACGGTCGTTCCCTATTTTCACCGGTTCCTCGAGCTCTTTCCCGCTCTTGAGTCTTTAGCTGCGGCCCCCCTGGAAAGAGTGCTCAAGATCTGGTCCGGGTTGGGGTATTATGCCCGCGCCCGGAACCTCCACGCGGCGGCGGGGATCATCTGCCGCGACCTCGGCGGAAAGATCCCCTCCTCGCGGCAAGATCTCCTGAAGCTCCCCGGGGTGGGCGCCTACACTGCCGGCGCAGTGGCCAGCATCGCCTTTCACCGGCCCGTTCCCGCGATGGACGGAAACGTGAAGCGGGTGATCGGCCGCCTCTTTTCCGCGGGTCCGTCCCGGATTTCTTCCAAGCCGGACCTGGAAAAATTCTGGGAGGGCTGGATCCCTTCCCGGCGGGCTTCCGATTTTAACCAGGCCATGATGGACCTCGGGGCGGGTATCTGTGTCCCCGTCCGGCCCCGGTGCTTCGAATGCCCGGTTCAAGGAGCCTGCCGATCGGAGGGGACCTCTCCCAGGAAAAGAGAGGCACCCCGAAAGGTCAGGGAAGAAGAATGGGCCGTGGCCCTGGTTGAGAAAGATGCTCGTCTCCTCATTCACCGCAACGAGAGGCGGAAGCTATTGGGCGGTCTTTGGCAGTTCCCTGCGATCGTTTCGGGGGCTGGAAGGAACAAGGGCGGGAAGAAAGCTCTTCTAAGCTTTCTCTCAAAGGAATTTGGGATCAGCGCGAAAATAGAGGCCGCCCTTCCGGAACTGGATTACGCTTTCACGCATATCCGGGCCCGGGTAAGGCCTTACAGATGTTCTATTACCGGTGGGCCCATTCGCGCAAACTCCCCGGAGCCCATTCGCTGGGTCACAGTCCGCGGTTTGGCCCGGTATCCGGTGTCTACACTCATGCGGAAAATCGCGGCCCTCTTCCCGGCCAGGCTGGATGAACCGGCCGCGTTACCCTTGAATTCCGCCGGTTCGGCCTACAATTCGAAAAGGCGGTAGGGCCGCGAGGCCGTCCGGCTCTGGACGAATCGGCTGACTTTGTACACCGGGATATTCTGGCGCGTTCTTCCCACGGGGGATCCCCCATGGGCATGCCCGTGGACCGCGAGGTCCGCCCCGTGGCGGTCGATTTCATCCCCGAGCCAGCAAGCCCCGAGAAAAGCGTAGATTTCCCTCGGCTCACCGGACAGGGTTTCTTCCACGGGAGAGTAGTGCAGGACGGCGACCTTGTGGGCCGTGTGGAGGTCGCCCAGGCTTTTCCCGAGCCGCGACGCCTCTTCCATTCCCGACTCGACGAAGTCCTTGATCAGGCGCTCCCCGAAAGGCTGGACGACACGCTCGCCGAATCCCCCGCAGAAGCCTTTCACCCCCGCAAACCCGACTCCGTTTATTTGAAAGGAGCTTCCATCCAAAACCCGGATGCCCGCTTCCTCCATCATGCGGACCAGGTCCCCCGCGCAGTCATGCTCGTGATCGTGGTTCCCCAGCACCGCAAGGATGGGCAGAGGGATTCTCAGGAGCCTGTTCAGGACCGCTTCCATCTCCTGCGGCAGCCCGGTATCGGTCAGGTCCCCTGCAAGGATGAGCAGGTCGGCTTCCCTCTCGATCCCGTCATAGATGGCCTCTTGTTCCCCGTTCCCTTCTTTCTTGAAATGCAGGTCCCCGACGGCTGCGATTCTCACAATAAGTTCCCTTCGCCATCGACCCGCGGGGTCATATCCCTTGGGTCCTCATACCCCATCTCTTCCATGTCCGCCGCGAAAGAAAAAGGGTCCACGATGGGGCCGCGGAAGTACGAGGAAGGCCGGGCGCCAGGCCAGCTTTGCCGGATTCTCTAAAAGAGCTGAGTCTTCAACCCCCGCAGCTCCGGGCAATGCCCGGGGTACACGTAATCGAAGAAGATGAAGTGCCAGAAGAGCAGGGGGTAATCCTCCCCCAGGAGGGCGAGGACCCGGGACCAGTCGATGTCCCCTTCCGTCCCCCGGATCAGGTGGACGATGTCCGCCCCGTCGAACCGGTCCCGGCTGGCGACGTAAACCTTGGAGGCGATAAGGTCCTCCAGCGAGATCAGCAGGACGGGCACTTCGGCAAATTCTGACCCCCGGCCCCCCGCCATCCACTCTTCGTTAATCTTCACCCTCCCTTTCCAGAAGCCGAAGATCAGGTCCAGGAGAAAGGGCCCTCCGGTGATCTTCGCCAGCCAGTGGGGGGAATGGATCCTGGTTTCATAGCCCTCCCGGGCGAACGCGTCCAGGGCTTTTTTTAAATCCTTCGCCTAAGAAAGACGTCCAGGCCTTTCGTGTCCCGCCAGGTACCGGTGTGAAGGTAGACAGCAAGGGCGCCGCCGACAAGGTAGGGGATCCCAGTTCCATTCAGGATCTCAAACCAGTGGCGCACCACGTCGAGCTCGATGGGATCGAATTTCGGATCTTTGGCTTTGGCCATCTTTTCGCCTTTTGATCAATGGATCGGACCCCGGGGATGAACACCCCAACCCGCCGCCTGCCCAACCCCGATTCACCTGGAGTTATTGTATCAACCCGTCTTGCCCTGAAAAATAAGGTGAATCCCCTATTTAAACACCCGGGAACCCCCCTAATTCCGTGGGGCCGGGAAAATTCTCTGCCTTCCCGAATATCCTTGGCCGGAGATCTCCCGCGGGTATAATAGGGGAGAACCATTTCCACAGACCGAAAGAGAAACGGAATGGCAGGCATGAATGAATCACACGTGCGGAAAATCGCCGCGGAGCTCGGCCTCCCGGCGCGGCAGATCGAAGCGACGGGAGGTCTGATCGCGGAAGGAGCGACCGTCCCGTTCATCGCCCGATATCGGAAAGAAGTCACGGGCTCTCTGGATGAAGTGCAGATCACCGCGATCCGCGATCGTCTGGAGCAGCTGGCCGAGCTGGACAAGCGGCGAGAAGCCATCCTCAATTCGCTCGAGGAACGGCAGCTCCTGACCGAAGCTTTAAAAGAACAAATCCTGGGGGCGGAGACCCTCTCCGTCCTGGAGGACATTTACCTCCCTTTCCGGCCGAAGCGCCGCACCCGGGCCACCGTGGCGCGGGAACGGGGCCTGGAGCCCCTGGCCCATATCCTTTTCTCCCAGGAAGAGAAAGATCCCCCGGCGGAGGCGGCACCCTTTATCGATCCTGAGAAGTCCGTTTCCTCCGCGGAGGAGGCGCTCGCCGGCGCCCGCGATATTATCGCCGAGTGGATCAGTGAAGACGGGAAAGCCCGGGCCGCGATGCGGGGGCTCTTTGCTTCGCGGGGAGTCTTTCGCACGCGGGCGATCACCGGGAAAGAAAGCGAAGGAAGCAAGTACCGGGATTACTTTGAATGGGAAGAGGCGGTGCCCAAAGCTCCGTCCCACCGGATTCTGGCCATGCGCCGCGGGGAAAAGGAAGGCTTCCTGAACCTGACCGTGCTGCCGCCGGAGGCCGAAGCCCTCGCCATCCTTGAGCGCCTCTTCGTGAAAGGGGAGAACGCCTGCTCCGTTCAGGTCCGCCTGGCCGTTGAGGACGGCTACGGGCGCCTCCTCGCGCCTTCCATGGAGACGGAGATCCGCCTGGCGACGAAAAAGCGCGCCGATGAGGAAGCGATCCGCATATTCGCGGACAACCTCCGCCAGCTCTTGATGGCGCCTCCCCTCGGCCAGAAGAGCATCCTGGCCATCGACCCGGGCCTGCGGACGGGGTGCAAAACCGTGTGCCTCGACCGGCAGGGCAAGCTCCTGCATCATGAGACCCTTTTCCCGCTGCTCAGCGAAAAAGGGAGAGAGGAATCCGCCCGCAGGGTGCTGGAACTCTGCTCGGAGTTCCAGGTGGAGGCCGTCGCGGTGGGGAACGGCACGGGCGGACGGGAGACGGAAGCGTTCCTCCGGGGTATCCCGCTCCCCGGCCACATCCCGGTGGTCCTGGTGAACGAGAGCGGGGCTTCGGTGTATTCCGCCTCAAAGGCTGCCCGGGAAGAGTTCCCGGACCATGACGTCACCGTCCGGGGCGCCGTCTCGATCGGCCGGAGGCTCATGGACCCGCTCTCCGAGCTCGTGAAGATCGATCCCAAATCCATCGGGGTCGGCCAGTACCAGCACGACGTGGACCCATCGGCCCTGAAGCGCAGCCTGGATGACGTGGTCGTGAGCTGCGTCAACGCCGTTGGGGTGGAAGTGAATACGGCCAGCGCCCAGCTCCTCACCTATGTCTCCGGGCTCGGCCCCCAGCTTGCGGCCAATATCCTCGCCCACCGGAATGAGAAGGGTCCTTTCCCCTCCCGGGAAGAATTGAGAAAGGTCCCCCGCCTCGGCCCTAAAGCCTTTGAGCAAGCCGCCGGGTTCCTGCGAATCCGGGCAGGAAAAAATCCGCTGGACGGGAGCGCCGTCCACCCGGAGAGCTATCCTGTTGTGGAAGCCATGGCCGCCGATCTGGGGCGAACCGTCGAAGATTTGATGACCGATGAGAAGGCCCGCGATTCCATCGATCTTTCCAGGTATGTAAGCGAGAAGACCGGTCTGCCGACGCTGAACGACATCCTCAAGGAACTGGCCAAGCCGGGGCGCGATCCGCGGCGGGAGTTCGAAAATTTCCGCTTCGCCGAGGGGATCGAAAAAATCGAGGACCTCAGGCCCGGCATGAAGCTCGATGGCATCGTCACCAACGTGACCGCCTTCGGCGCGTTTGTGGACGTGGGCGTGCACCAGGATGGCCTCGTTCATGTGAGCCATCTCTCGGACCGGTTCGTGAAAGACCCGCACCAGGTCGTGAAAGTCCACCAGCAGGTAAAGGTCACCATTCTCTCCGTCGACCTGGAGCGGAAACGCATAGCCCTTTCGCTGAAAAAAGAGCCGGATAAAACCGAGAGAAGACCAAAACCGCAAGAAAATCAGTCCCGGGAGAAGAATGCCGCAGGCGGGCCGAAGAAGCGAAACGAGCCCTTCAACAACCCCTTTGCCAAGCTCTTCCGGCGGGAGGAATAGCCCATTTTCCGCAGTTAGTATTCCATAAATGGCAAAATTCGGTTGGTGTTTTTCAGAAAGTCATACGATATCGGCAGCCGTTCTTTGAAAATTGAATGTAGTGGAGACCACCCTCTTGATTCGAGATGGCAAGATGATGAATATTGATCATCATGTTTCTACGGCGCAACACGAAAAAGAAGTGCGGAGCAGAGTACGAATGTTGGACGCTCGTGGAGTCGGTTCGCACTGCGCAGGGCCCCCGCCAGCGGGTTGTGGCCACGATTGGCAAGCTCCCGGGCCTTGACAAGGAGGAGCGGATCGGTTGGGAGGAAATGGGCCGGATCCTCTCCGACCAACCGCGGCCTGCGCCGGAACTGTTCCATCCGTCTGAGGATCCTCCTTCCTGGGCCACGGTCAACCTAAACGGCGTAAGCGTGGAGCGCCTGCGACATTTCGGCGATGTGTACCTGGGGCTACGGTTATGGAATCGGCTCGGGTTCGCGGAGTTTTGCAGAGAACAGATGCCGTCTGGCCGCGAAGAGATCCCCTGGTCAATCATGGCCGCCATTCTCGTGCTGGCTCGCTTTTGTGCCCCGTCATCCGAGTTGCAGATTGCTGAGTCCTGGTATGGCAAGACGGCCCTGGACGATCTGCTGGGGGTGACGGGGGAGAAGATCGGCGAGGATCGTCTCTACCGGGCTCTGGATGCTCTGCTGCCCCACAAGGAAGAGCTGTGCCGTCATCTGCAGAAGCGTTACGGCGATCTGTTCGGCAGTACCTTCGATTTTCTATTTTACGATATCACCTCCACCTATTTCGAGGGGAGTGCCAAAGCGAACGGCCAGGCCAAAAGAGGTTACAGCCGTGATGGCCGTCCCGATTGCCCCCAGGTGTGCATCGGCCTGGTGGCGACCCGGGAAGGTTTGCCGGTTGCCTATGAGATCTTTGACGGCAACCGGCCCGATGTGACGACCCCGCAGGAGATGGTGGGCATCCTGGAGGCCAAATACGGCAAAGCCAACCGGGTTTGGGTCATGGACCGCGGCATGGTGAGCGAGGCCAACCTCACCTCCCTGCGCTCCGCCGGAGCCCGATATCTGGTCGGCACCCCCAAATCCCTGCTGAAGAAGTTCGAGCATCAGCTCCTGGAGCAGAGCTGGGAAAAAGTCCAAGCCGGCGTCGAGATCAAGCTCTGCCGCTCCCCGGAAGGAACGGACGAGACGTTTCTCTTGTGCCGCTCGGCCGCCCGGAAAGAAAAAGAGAACGCCATTCTGGAGCGCTTCGTCCACCGCCTGGAAGACAGGCTATCCAAGCTTGGGGAGCAGGCGCAGGCGGGTAAGGCCAGAGACCGGCAGAAAGTCGAACGCCGGATTGGCAGACTCCTGGAGCGTAACAGTCGGGCCGCCTCGCTGTTCAGCATAGAGGTTCGGGAAACGGGTAAAGGGAAAGAGGCTCGGCTATCCATTGAGATCACCAAGAACGAAGATCGCTACCGGCGCGTGCTGGAGACTGGCGGTAGCTACATCTTGCGCACCAACTGGGGCGAAACCGATGCCAAAACGCTCTGGAACACTTACATCCAGCTTACCGAAAAACAAGCCAAGAAAGATAAAAATCGCGATGACTATTTGGCCTCTCTTGGGTTCAAAGTCTTGCGATTTACCAGCAGAGAAGTTCTGAAGGAAAGGGAGGCTGTGGCGGAGGTTATCTACCGTACCCTTAAAGAGAACCTATCAGCAGAAATCCCCCCTGGCCCCCCTTTGCAAAGGGGGGAATTGAAGAAAAAAATCCTAAGTTAGCGCTTATGCCCTTCACGGGGGAGGGCCGGGGTGAGGGTGATGGGAACGATTCTTTCACATCTTCAGGAAAAGGAGCGTGAGGGGCTAAATTGCCGCCGCAATGCGGCCTCTTCCATATCTCTCAACCCACTTTGCGGTACAGGTTGACGTATTTATAATCCACGAGCACTTCAAAACAGGCGCGCAGGGAGGGAATGTACGGGCTCTGCGGCCCATCTTCTCCGTTTATCATTTCGACCGCGATCCGTCTGACCGGCTGGAACTTGCGGGTGAGAAGGTGGTTCGAAAGCGCCTATGTACCCGGGAAAATCCGGGTCATCGGGCGGGACGTTGAAGGTCAGGTCTTTTCCGTTCCGTTTCGAAATCATCATCAGGCGGGTCCCGCGGAATACGAGGTGCGTGCCCGGGAGGCGCGAAGGAAGCAGCCCGCGAAGGGCTTCCAGCGGAACTCCGCAGAGGGAAGCCGGGTCCGCGGCATTGATCCAGTAGATCGAGTCCTCCGGAAGCCTGCGCTGCAGGATGCGGAGAGCGCGGGGGGAGATAAACTGGGGCCCGGGAATCCCGCTGAAAAAATATCCCGCGAAAACTTCGCCGGAAAGCTCCATGATCCGCAGGGACCGGAAAACGCCCGGCCAGCTCAGGGGCGGCAGCTCCCGCTGGAGGATTTCCCGGAAGAGGATGCCGTAGCGGTCCAGCAGCAGTCTCGCCCGGTCCTTCCTGCGCTCTTCCGCTTCCAAAAGATCCTCGCTGTTCTCAGGGCGGAAAAGAAGGTGCCAGTTTCCGGCATGGAAACGCCGCTCTTTTCCCCCCGGCAAACCCGGCCGGCGGCGGGACCATCGCCGGGACGATCTTCCCTCCGGGGGTTGGACGTCAGGGACCTTGTACTTCTGGAGGACCGCCCGCCGGAGGGAAACAAACGCGTCATTCGTCACCCTTCCCTGCCATACTCCACTCCAGAGCTTTTCCGCCAGCGTTGGCGGGTCCATCCGGGAATGCCGGAGAAGGGTCAAAAAATCGTAACGCCCGTTCGGGTCGGGGAAGATCCCCGAAAATTGCACCTCTTCCTGGAGTCGGTCGGGCGTTGGACCCTCCTCGGGCTTTCCCCTCGGTCTCTCCGGGAAAATCTTCCCTCAGCAGGTCCAGGTCTGACTCGAAGCAGAAGGCAATCCGATGGCCTTCGGCCCCGACCCACTTCAGGTCTTCTTCCTGCATGAGGCTGTCGAGCCAGGAAGGGTCGTAGGGCTGCAGCCGGGCCGGGAAGATATCGGATTCCCACATTCCTGCTTCAGCCGGGTAGCCGAGCAATTGTTCCACGATTTCCCGCAGGGCCTCCAGGCCGGTCTGCGGGTCCGTGATCCCCTGAAAAGAGGCCAGGAAAAGGGGCAGGAATTCGATCCCGAGAGGCTCGAACGCGGGCCGGGCTTCCGACCTGGCCAGGCGCAGCAACATTTCAAAGTTTTCCCGGTCGCAGATTTCATCGGGCTCCCCGCCGGTCACCAGCTGGCCCCGGACAATCTTCTGGGCGTCACTCAGATCCTCCAGGGCCGGGTGCAGACGGTCTCCCTTCATCCCCAGGGTCTTCAGCAGAAACCCCGGTGTTGTCGGGCCGTAAAACCGCAGCCACTCTCCCAGGAGCAAAGGCCAGTCTTCCCCCTCCGCTTCGAGCTGAGGCGGGCCCAGCTTCTCCTGGGGAATGGGGTCGCCCGTAATCGAGGCAACCCCCACATCTTCCTCAGCCCCATAGAATTGGGCAATCGTCCGGTGAAGAGACTCGAGGCCGGAAACCAGCGGTTTCGCGGAACCGGGGGGATAAACTTTCACCAGTTTCTCCTTCAGTTCGTTAAGCAGGCTTTCCGGACTGGTTCCGTGGTCCCGGGCCATGGCCTCGAGCAGTTCCTCCCACTCCGGAAAGGGAATCATGACCCGCTCCTGAACCCAGTCGAGGAGATCCCGGCCGTCCTGGGGCGAATAGCCGGGGATAAGCCTCTGCCGTTTCTTCTCGAACCGGAGAACCTGGTCCCGGGAGATGGTGGGCCTCAAACCCGGCTGCAACACCAGTTCCCGGATGAGATCGCCCCGAATTCTGGAGCTTTCATCCCCCTTGAGCTCATCCCCCATGTACATGTACTGGTTGACCTGGCCCCACCAGTCGCTCCGGGCGAAGGGGCTGGGATGGCTCGTGTGCGCCTCGGTCCAGGAAAGGGCTCCAGATTCCAGTTCGGTCAAAAGGCTCTCAAGGCTTTCCAGGTCGAACTCTTCCCGCAGGCAGGTCCGCCAGGCCTCCAGGAGGATGGGAAAATCTTCAAATCGCCGGACGGCGTCGAGAAGCTTCTGGGATTGGAGCCTGCTGAGCCAAAGGGGCATCCGCTCCCCCCATTTGCTCTTGGCCAGGAGCAAGGCCCGGCCGGCACATTCCCGGAACCGTGCCCCGAAAAAACCCGAACCCTCGAGCCGCTTGCGAAGAAGCGGCTCCACCTCGGCTCTGCCTACAAGGAAGAGCAGTTCTTCCGCCCGAATCTTGTGGGGGACCAGGAGGACGATGCTGTCGTTACCGATATAAAACTCCAGGCGGTGGCCGAACTTCGCCTCCCAGGCCGCGTCCAGCGCCATGGCCCAGGGGCGGTTCACCCGCCCGCCCCACAAGGTGTGGATCACGACCATGTTTCCCGGAGCCCCCCCGGGGGCGCTGCTCACCTCTTCGACGACCAGCCGGTGGCGGTGGGGCAAGCCGCATCCGGTCTCGGCCTTTTGCTTCGTCAAAAAATCGACCAGTTCCTGCGCCGCAGAAGGTTCCATTCGATTCACTTTCTGAAGGGCGTTCGGGAAATCCGGGTCCTCCAGGCGTCCATCCGCATCCTCCAGGAAGCTTGCGATCCTCTCCGAAAAATGAAAGTCCCGGCCGTTCTCCTCCGCTTTCCAGAAGGGGGCCGCTGCTTCCCTGGGCCGGGCCGGCAGGACCAGCACCTCGTTGT
This sequence comes from uncultured delta proteobacterium, assembly GCA_963712535.1. Taxonomy (GTDB): domain Bacteria; phylum Desulfobacterota; class SM23-61; order SM23-61; family SM23-61; genus CAVQIK01. The sequence continues at coordinate 150,435 of CAVQIK010000011.1, forward strand.
GGGTGATCTGCCTGACCTGCCAATGCTGGGTCCCCAGGGCAAAGATGTCGCCCACGTCCGCTTCCCAGACAAACTCCTCGTCGAGCTCGCCGATCCGGGCCCGGTTTTCCGCGTGGCGCAGGTGAAAATAGCCCCGGTCGGGGATAACTCCCCCCGAGGAATAAAGGGCTTGAAGGGCTCCTTTCCGCGCGGCCACCGTGCCGTCGAGGCCGTCGATGGAAATCCGGGGAGAGAGCTCCCGGATCCGGGAATGGGCGTACCTTCCGGCAAGCATGTTCAAAACGAGATCAAAGTGCCGACGGCTGAGGTGCCGGTAAGGGTAGCTCGCCTTCACCGCGGAATACAGGGCGTCTATCTTCCAGGTCTCGACCCCTACCATGGAGACGATCACCTGGGCGAGCACGTCGAGGGGGGTAAGCACCGGCCGGGCCTCTTCGATGTCCTGGGCGGCGATTTCCGGGACCAGGACGGCGGCCTCGAGAAGATCCGCGGGGTGAGTGGGGAACAACGTTCCGCGGCTGACCTCGCCTACCTGGTGTCCGGCGCGCCCCACCCGTTGAATGGCCGACGAGATGGAAAAGGGAGACTGGACCAGCACGACTTCGTCGAGCGCCCCGATGTCGATGCCGAGCTCCAGCGAATGGGTCGCCACGATGGCCCGCAGTTCCCCGGCCTTGAGCCTCCGTTCAACCTCCCCCCGGATTTCGAGGGACAGCGAACCGTGGTGGGCGTAGGCGATCGGCTCCTTCTCCCCTTCGTTGATCCTCAAGGTCAGCGTCTCGCAGAGACGGCGGCTGTTGACGAAGATCAAAGTCGATCGATTCCGGAGGATGATCTGCTTCAGCTCTGCGGCAACTGGCGCCCAGAAGTTCCCCGGTTCGCCGCCCCCCGGAAAACGGAGATGGAGATCGTACTTTTTTTTTGCCGCGGAGACCACGATGGCGACCGGCCGCGGCACATAACTGGGGTTTTCTTGCGCGCCCTGCATCCGGAACCCGCCGACAAACTCCGCGACTGTTTCCAGGGGACGAATGGTTGCCGACAGCGCTATCCGCTGAAATTCTCCGGATAATGCCGTCAGGCGTTCCACGGCGGTGATGAGATGGACCCCTCGCTTGTTGCCCACCACCGCGTGAATCTCATCCAGAATGACCGTAGAAACCCCGGTGAGAATCGATCTGCCCCCGCGGGAGCTCAAGAGGAGGTTCAGGCTTTCAGGTGTGGTAATCAGGATTTCGGGCGGGTGGCGCAGCATCCGGCGCCTCTCGTCCTGGGGGGTGTCGCCGCTCCGGGTCAGCACCCGGATTTCCGGAAACGTCTCCCTTTTGGATTCAAACAGCTCCCGTAGCTCGGCGAGGGGTTGAAGCAAATTCCGCTGAATATCATAATTGAGAGCCCTAAGCGGGGAGATGTACAGGACGCGGGTCTCCCCAGGAGGCCATACCCCGGTGATCAGTTGGTTGAGGGCCCACAGAAAGGCCGCCAGGGTCTTCCCGGTGCCCGTCGGGGCCGAAATGAGCACATGCTCCCCCGCCGCGATTCTGGGCCACGCCTCCTCCTGCACGTCAGTGGGCCTGCCCAGCCGGTCGCGAAACCACCGGCTTACCAGGGAATGAAAAGGATTAGATTTTCCCGCGCCCTTAATCATGTGCTCCTCGATTTCACGGTTCCGAACTTATTCTATCACGCCCTCCGCCGGTGAAAAAAGAACCCGGACAGAGCTCAGGAGAAATCGAGTAAATCCTCTTTTATTCTCTTCTTCCTTCCGCTGTTATTCGTTTATACTATTTTCTTGCGTCATTCCGTTTCTCAGGAATGCGATGGAAATGGGCAGTGAAGCGTGTCAACGGATGAAAGGCTATCGCGTTTATTGAGCCATACCGGTTATATCTTTCGGGGCCTCGCCAAATGCATTTTCTGGATCGTCCGGTAGCCCAAACCGGAGAGGGGTCATGAACCTGTTGGTCCTTTTTGTCGTCTCCGCCGTGACCCTGGGGCTTGAGGTCCTTCTCACCCGGGTCTTCTCGGTCGTCCTCTTCGCCAGCCACTCTTTTCTGGCCATCTCTTTAGCCCTGCTCGGCACCGGGTCCGGAGCGCTAATGGTGTATTTTGCCAAACCTCTGGATGAAGAGGGGCTCCGCCGCCGCCGGACCTTGCTCCTCGCGCTGTTTTCCGTGACCGTCATCGTCTCCCTCTGGGGTCTTCTGCAGATCGAATTCGTCCCCCAGAGGATTGAGGACCCGAACACGCGTCTGGTCCGGGAGAACCTTTCTTTCGTGGAACGGGTCTCCGCGCTGGAAAGGAATCCGGGGCTTTTCAATACCTGGAAGCTGTACGGCGCAATCCCCCTCGCCTTCCTCCCTTTTTTCTTCGCCGGCTATCTCCAGGCGATCATTTTCCGGAGCGCACCCGCGAAGTTCGGCCGGATGTACGGAATCGACCTGATTGGCGCGACCTTCGGATCGATAACCATTCCGCTGCTCCTCTATCCTTTCGGGCTGAGGGCAACAGTCTTCATCACGGCGGCCGTGGCCCTCGTGCCGGTCTTTTGGGAGCTCGTGTCGCGGGAGAGGACCGTTCGGATGGCCTCGGCCTGCCTGGCACCAGTTCTGATCATGGCAGTCCTCTGGGCCAGCGGATCTTTTCAGATCCGGTATGCCGCCGGGTTCTCCGAAAAAGACCTGATCCGCGAGCACTGGTCCCCTATGTCCCGGGTCGCCCTGTTGAATTACCGGAATCAGCAGATGTACGTCATCGACAACGGCTCCCGAACCTTCTACGTCCCTAAGAACGAACGCACCGTGAAGGGCTACATGCGTTCTCTTTACACCATCCCTTTCGAGATGAAACAGGGTGGAGACCTGCTGGTCATCGCCTCCGGAGGCGGCCAGGAACTCACCATGGCCAGCCACTTCGGCATGAAACGGATCGACGCGGTGGAGATCGCCCGCCCCATCGTGACGGATATCCTCGAAAACAGAAAACACGAGGCCGGCAACCCCTATCTTCTCCCGAACGTGCGTTCCCACATCGCCGACGGCCGTTCCGTGGTCATGCGGAGCAAAGACCGGTACGACCTGATCGAGATGCTCGACGTCAACTTCGCCACCGTGGCCGGGCAGATTTCCCTCGCCTGGTCCCCCAATTTCGTGTCCACCCAGGAGGCCTTCTCCGAGTACCTGAATCACTTGAAGGAGGACGGGTTCCTCTGCTACACCCTGTTCTCAACCATCCGCAGCCCCATCGCCGGCGAGAAGGGGCGGAGGCTGGTGAGTCTCATCGCCGGCATGAAGTTGGCCGGAATCGTCCGGCCCGACGACCACCTCGTCATCCTCTCCCGGGCGTTGCCGTATGGATACCAGACGCTATATATGGTGAAGAAGACCCCGTTCAATTCGGACGAGTTGTCCGCGATCGCCAGGATCGCGGAGGCCCGAGGCGAGGATATCAAAATCCTGTTCCCGGATGTGGAAGATGTCGTAGGACGGGAGGGGGTCCAATCACTGCAAAGGGGCGGACTCACGGGGACGGGGGGATACCTGGTGGCGGTGAAAGAGATCTGCCGGCAGACAAACCCTGTGTACGGAGTGGCAGGAGCCCTGACCGTGCCAAACAAACGGGGCGTTCCGCTCAGCGACGACCGGCCTTACCTCGTCGGTTCGGGTTTGATGTCAAAAGGGAGCCGCTTCGAATCTCTGATCAGCGGCCTCTATACCCCCCTCTTGAAGGTCATGGGGATTCTGGCTTTTGTTTTCCTCCTGCTCCCTTTCGTCGTGCGCCGCCCAGGCGGCGGAGAAAGGGTGAAGATCGACGTAAGGCTTGTCCTGATCCTCGCGCTCACCGGCGTGGGGTTCATGTTTCTCGAGATGGCGGGGATTTACAAGTACCAGCTTTACCTGCACCATCCGACCCTGGCCATGATCGTGGTGTTGTCCAGCATGATCCTGGGGGCCGGCCTGGGGAGCCTGCATTCGGGGACTATTCGCACGGCCGGGAAAGAAAATGCCATCGCCCTTTGTTCGGGCAGCGCCGTGCTTGCCAGCATCGCCCTTTTTGTGACCGTCCCGCTTTGGGGCCACGGATTTCTTCTCTGGCTGCCCATTCCGGTCTTACTCCCTTTGGTATTCATCGCCTTCGCCGCCCTGGGGTTTCTCCTGGGCCACGTGGTCCCTCTCTCCATAGACCGCTATTCTCGGGGGCAGGCGAATCTGCTGCCCTGGTGTTGGGCGATCACGGTCACGGGTTCGGTATTCGGGACTGTGCTCGCTTCGATCCTGGCTCGGGATTACGGGATGTTCTTCGTCGCCGCCCTGGGAATCTCCGCCTATCTCGGCGTTGCAGCCGTGAGCATGATTGGAAAGGCCCTCGCCCGAATCCCGCCCCCCCATCCGGAATCCGCTGCCCATCCGGGATAAATTCAGGAACTCAGGGGCTGTCACGGAGTTCATCCCTTCCCGTCCCCAAGACGAATCGCCTCTTTTCGCATTGACAGCCGTTCTCCTTCTGCTATCATTCCTCCTGAAAAATCCCTGATCTCCCCGGGCCTCCTCCTCCCTGTTGTCGGGGAAAAGTAAAGAACCCGGATTTCCAGACCGAGGTGAATAATGAAAATTACCGATGTCCGAACGACCATGATCGCCGTGCCCTTCGCAAGGTTCGGGGAATTCAGGCCGGTGACCATGTGGTACATGACTCGGCATGCCAGCATCCACTGCATCACGTACATCGACACGGATGAGGGGATCACCGGGATCGGCACGCAGGGCGACCAGCACACCATCATGAACCTCATCCGGCCGCAGCTGATCGGGAAGGACCCTTTCGACATCGAAAAGATCGAGGACGAGCTGGGCGGGCCGGGGCTTGGGGGAAGATGGCGCCTGATCTCGACCGACACCCTGGCGGCCATCGACGGGGCTCTCTGGGACATCGTCGGCAAGGCCTGCAACAAGCCCCTGTACAAACTGTGGGGCGGAAAAGTGAACGACCCGATTCACGTCCGCTACTGGCTGGACTGCCAGTCCCCCGAAAAACAGGTCGAGGAGGCGAGGAAAGCCGTCGCGCGGGGATGGAAAGCGCTCAAGATAAAACTAGGGACGGATCCCGGCACGGACATCGAAAGAATGAAGGCTTTGAGAGAGGCCCTGGGAGATAATATCGAGCTCTGTTTCGACATCAACGGCGGGTATCCCCTGAACGTGGCCATCAATACGCTGAAGAAGATGGCCAGGTACAACCCCGCCGCGGTGGAAGACCCCGTTCCCTGCATCTGGCCCTACGATGCCGGCTCTCTCGAGAACATGGCGGACATCCGGAAGATGACCGGCATTCCCATCGAAGCCCACAGCCACGGGCCGAACTGCGAGGAATTCGTCATGGCCCTGGTGAACAAACGGGCGGCGGACACCCTGCATCTCAACGTCTCCTTCGTCGGCACGATCCTTGAGTGCCGGCGGCTGTGCGCCATCGCCGAAGCGGGCGGTCTTACCGTCACCGGCCAGAGCACCGCTTCGGAACTGGGCCCCCGAAACGCCCTGCTCCTCCACCTCTACACGGCCGAGCGGACCTTCAAGGGGACAAATGACAACTCCACCCATTTCCTGGAGCCCCCGTCCGGAGACATCATCAAGAACGAGTTCCGAGTCGTGAACGGAACTCTGCGCGCGCCCGAGGGTCCCGGGTTGGGAGTTGAGCTGGACGAGGAAAAAGTCGCCAAGTACCATGAGCTGTACCTGTCATCCGAAAAGTACCGCAAGCACGAGCCCGGACTGGGGAGAAAGGATTCGTATCTTTGGTTCTAAAAGGCCGGGTGCGTTTACAGCTTTGTAGGGGAAAAGAAAGGAGAGGGGGTCCATGACGTGCCGAGAAATTTGCTCTGAAACAATCGTACCGGCCCTCATGGCGGGGTTCCTATTTCTCCTGCCCGGCAGCGGTTTCCCCGAGGATTATCCCAATAAACCGATCACCGTCTACTGCGGCCAGGAGGCCGGGGCCACCACCGATCTCTCCGCCCGGGCCCTTGCGGATGGAGCCCAGAAGGAGCTCGGCGTCCCGATCGTGGTCGACAACAAGCCCGGGGGCGGCTTCACCGTGGCCGCGACGCTTCTCGCCAACAAGAAGGCGGACGGGTACACCCTGGGGGTTATTTCTTCCTCCGCCATGACCACCCGCCATCTCATGCTGAAACTGGCCTACGACCCTTTCAAGGATTTCACGTACATCCTGGCCTACGCCGTCTACCCCGGGGGGATCTGTGTCCGCGCGGATTCCCCCTTCAAAACCGTTCATGATCTGATCGAACATTCCCGGAAGAACCCCGGGTCTCTGTCGTACAGCTCGTCGGGGACGGGGTCGTCCAATCAGCTGGCCGTGGAGTTCCTGGCGAAGCAGACCGGGGTGAAGTTCAAGCACGTCCCTTTCAAAGGAGGCGCTCCGGCCTGCACCGCCCTGATCGGCGGGCACGTGGACTTCACCGCCGGGGCCGGGATCCATCTGCATTACGTGAAGCAAGGGACCTTCCGGATGCTGGCCCTGGTCACGGCCGAGGAGCGGGACCCGGCTTTCCCTCAGGTCCCCACCCTGAAAGACCTGGGTTACAAGGACCTTCCCCACAGCTACTTTATCCTGATGGGTCCCCGCGGCCTCCCCGACCCGGTCTTCAAAAAAATAGAGTCTGCGTTTCAGCGGGTTGCGGTCTCCCCGGAATTTCGCAAGATCCTGGAGAACCTCAGCGTTCCTTATATGTTCAGGGATAGAAGTCAGCTCGAAACCGAGCTCCCCAAAGAGTATCAACTTTACTCCGGGCTGCTGAAGGATTTCGGGATCATTAAATGAGGAAGGTCTTATTCGAAGGCTTACGCCAAGGCGCGAAGGCCGCAAAGGTAGTTCTGGAAAAAATTAAGCAAGGCACAATTTATCCCCCTAGGTGGGGTTGAGGAGATGAACGTTTCATATGTGCCCTGACTCTGCATCTTGATTCTGCCCCATGTTCTAGATTGAGTGCCGGATGTGGGCAAGTGCAGCGCCCTTAACCCTATTAGACGTGTTCTGGAAATTATTTATATTTAACGCCATAAGAGAATGGTCCTATGGTCATTTATATGTTTCAATTAGTCTTGAACGGCCTTTTGCTCGGAGGTGTGTACGCCCTGATCAGTATCGGCCTTACCTTGATCTTCGGAGTTTTGGAAATCGTCAACTTCGCCCATGGCGAGTTCCTGATGCTCAGCATGTATGCTGCTTTCTGGTTATTTCAGCTTTATGGCATCGATCCCTATCTCAGTATTTTGATCATCCTCCCGGTTTTTTTTGTGATCGGGTTAGCGGTTCAAAGAGTGACCATTCAGCCGATCTTGAACTCTCCTCCTTTGAATCAGATTTTCACCACCATCGGTCTGTCGCTCATCCTTCAGAATGTCGCCCTTTTTTTCTTTAAGGCAGATTATCGTACCATCAAGACTTCCTATTCCGACCTGGGTCTAAATATTGCCGGCTTAATCGTAAGCTTTCCACGCCTAATCGCATTTCTGTTGGCTATGGGCATCATAGCTGTCCTACTAATTTATCTTAAAAGGACGTACACAGGCATGGCGATCCGGGCCCTCGCCCAGGAGAGAAGGGCTGCCATGTTGATGGGAATCGATGTCTATAAAACCTACCGTCTTGCCTTTGGAATCGGCATCGCGTGCGTCGGGGCTGCGGGCTCCATTCTCATGCCTATTTATTTTGTTTTTCCGACTGTCGGTTCATTATTCGTGTTGATCGCTTTCGTCGTTGTGATATTGGGCGGTTATAACAGTTTGATCGGCTCTCTTCTTGGAGGGCTGATCATCGGAGTCATCGAAGGTTTCAGCGGATTTTTTATTTCACCGCATCTCAAAGAAGTCGTTTATTTTATCATTTTCATATTCATCTTGATTTTTAAACCCACGGGTCTCCTGGGCCGTAAGTGAGCGGCGGGGCAGCTGTTGAATACTGGTAAAGGATACATTGAGGAATGGGTGGCATAGAAGAGGAAAGGAAGAGATCGTGGAGCGCCCTCCGGGGAACAGGGGTCATAGCCCTTCTGGCGATCGTTGTGCTCCCGCTTTTTATTCGTAATGAGTTCTATTTGGATCTGCTGGTCATGATTTTCTTTTGGGCCACTTTGGCAGGGGCCTGGAATCTGCTGGGAGGCTTTGCGGGGCAGATCTCTTTGGGGCATACGGCTTATTTTGGGATCGGGGCTTATACCTCAACCCTCTTATATTTGAATTTTGGGGTTTCTCCCTGGATTGGGATGTTTGCCGGTACTGCCCTTTCCATTATTGCGGCGATAATTATGGGGTACCCATGTTTCCGCTTAAGCAGCCATTTCTTCGCCCTCGCGACCATCGCCTTTGCGGAGGTGTTACGCCTCGTCGCATCCTACTGGCGCGGATTGACGAAGGGCGGGTTGGGCCTCTTGATTCCCTTCAAGCCGGGCATCGCGTATTTCATGTTCGATAACAAATTGGTGTATGCCTATATCGCTCTAGGTCTAATGCTCTTCATGCTTTATGTTTCCTGGTTACTCAAGAGATCGCGTTTCGGGTTTTATCTGATAAGCCTTCGGGAGGACCCGGATGGTGCCGAGAGCCTAGGCGTAAATACCCATGGTTGCAAGATGGTCGTCCTGATCATCAGCGTTTTCTTCACTTCGATAATGGGGACCTTTTACGCCCAATATTTTCAATTCATCGATCCGGAGATCTCTTTCTCTCTTTCCCTGTCTATTCAGCTACCTCTTTTATCCATTATCGGAGGGCTCGGGACCGTATTGGGCCCCATTCTGGGCGCATTCCTGCTTACCCCAATCGATGTGCTTCTCCGGGGGTGGTTGGGCGGGGTGTTTGCGGGTTTGAACCTGATCGTGTATGGCGCGATTCTGATTGTCTCGGTCATGTATTTTCCGATCGGGGTAGGCGGTTGGTTCAGAATGAAATGGGAACGATTGGAAAAGAACTGGATCTCCGCTCATCCGGCCGTGAAAGCGGCTCCTTTAATTCCACAGATTGCCGCAAGCGAGGATCCGCATCCTTCAACCAGCGAAATCTTATTTAGGGTTCGTTCTCTTCATAAGCACTTCGGCGGGGTTTATGCGGTCCGCAATTTGTCATTTCAGATTTATCGGGGGGAGATCCTCGGATTAATCGGGCCGAACGGCGCGGGCAAAACAACCGTTTTTAATCTCATCAGCGGCTTCTTCCCGGCGGATAGCGGCGATATGGAATTCCACGGCCAGGAAATCACAGGCCTCTCGCCTCCTTATCGAGTGTGCCGGAAAGGGATTGGAAGGACGTTTCAGATCGTCAAACCTTTTCAAAACATGTCGGTTTTGGACAATACTATGGTTGGGGCATTTTGCCGGAGGAAAGATGTCGAAGAAAGCAGGAAGGAGGCTCTAAACATCCTCGACTTCGTGGGATTGTCAAAACGTTGCTTTTCGAAGGCTTCCGGTCTCACCATAGCAGACCGAAAAAGACTTGAGCTCGCCAGAGCTCTCGCCACGAAACCGGACTTGCTTTTGCTGGATGAGGTCATCGCTGGCTTAACTCCGAAAGAGACGAAGGAATTGATGTCCATTATTCAAGCCATCTCTGCCGGGGGAGTGACCATCCTGATGATTGAACATGTGATGAAAGCGGTGATGAGCCTGTCCAATCGGATTATCGTCATTCATCATGGAGAGGAAATAGCCGAGGGCACCCCAGCGGAAATTGGCGCGAACAAGGCCGTAATAGATGCGTACCTTGGGAAAGGTTTTCGAAGAGGGAAATAAATTGCTCACCTTGGAACGGGTAGCCGCCCATTATGGGGATGTGCAGGCATTGCATGACATTTCGTTTAAGGTGGACGACGGACAGGTGGTCTCGATCATCGGGTCAAATGGGTCTGGAAAGAGCACGACGCTGAATACCATCTCTGGGGTCCTTCGTTGTTCCTCGGGGACCATTCTCTTTGATGACCAGTCGATCAGCAAAAGCTCCCCGCACAAAATCGTAGAGGCCGGCATCGTTCAGGTGCCTGAAGGAAGAAGGCTTTTCCCGTATATGTCAGTATACGAAAATCTCAAGCTGGGTTCTTTTACTTCTCGCGCAAGGGCGGCCTTAAAGGAATCGCTTGCGGAGGTGTTTACTTTTTTCCCGATCTTGTCGGAACGGAAGAATCAATTCGCCGGGACTTTGAGTGGGGGGGAACAGCAGATGTTGGCCATCGGACGGGGATTGATGGCAAGGCCTAAGTTGTTAATGCTAGACGAGCCTTCTTTGGGTTTGGCGCCTCTGCTCGTGGAACAAGTATTCGACGCGGTAAAAAAGATTAACCTTCAGAAGATCACGATCCTCTTAGTGGAGCAAGATGTCTTCGAAGCTCTTGCCTTGGCCGACTGGGGATATGTATTGGAAAATGGCGCTATTATCATGGATGGAAAGCCTGAAGAACTCCTCAATAATCCTCAGGTGAAAGAAGCCTATATAGGAGTATGATCAATTCCAGAGCATGGCACGGAGGGAACACGCGAGCATTGGCAAAGTCGCCTCGCGGCAAAGTGTTTGAGCCCAATGGGAGGCGGGTAGAAGCTTTCCGAGGTTAAATAATTTACATCCAAAAGGAGGATTTGAAATGGAAAGAAAGAAGTTCAGATTGTTTCGTTTTATCGTGGTCAGTTGGGTTTTCATTGCCATTCCCGTTACGGCTTTAGGCCAGGAGACCATAAGAATTGGTGCCTTGTATCCGTTCAGTGGAGCCATGGCCTTGCTTGGAACGCACAATTTCAACGGGGTGGAATTGGCCACCACGATCGTAAATGAAAAGGGCGGCATTCAAGGGAAGAAGATAGTCTTTGTCAAGGGAGATGTCCCGACGGCCGAAGCGGCGAGAAGCGAGACGGAAAGACTGATCAGCGTCGAGAAACTGAAAGTGCTTATGGGAACGTATTCCAGTAGCTTATCCTATGTCGCTACCGCGGTAGCTGCGAAACACAATATAACGTATTGGGAAACCGAGGCCATATCCGATCCCATCACCCAACGCGGTTTCAAATATCTCTTCCGAACATCTCCGACCGGGAGCGAATTTGGAAATACGGCGGCCAATTTTTGCAATGAGATCCTCTCCCCCAGGCTTGGCATAAAGCCCGGTAACATGCGGGTTGCTCTAATGTTTGAGGATTCGCTCTTCGGGACAACAGTAGGGGAAACGGAGCAGAAGCGCCTCAAAGAGCTCGGCTTCAATCTAGTGGCCACGGACAGTTACAGCAGCCGGGTGACAGACCTGTCATCCTTGGTGATGAAATTCAAGTCTTTGAATCCCGATATCATCGTTGCGTGTTCGTACCTGAATGACGCCATTCTATTCCAGAAACAAATGAAGGAAATGAAGTTGTATGTTAAGGCCATGGTGGGATCCGGAGGCGGACATGGGATCCTCGATTTTGCCAAAGCCTTGGGAAATGATTCGAATGGGATCTTCAGCTCTGATTTTCCTCTGATTAAGGAGCCGGCGGTGTTGGATCCTAAACTGGATCCTCCCCTCAGGACCGTGCTCGAAAGATATAAGGCCAAATACGGCGAAACTCCTGATCTACATGCTATGTCAGGGTTCACCGCGGCCATGATTTTTTATCAACACGTCCTTCCGAAAGCTCTTTCTTTGGAACCAAACGATATCCGAAAAGCCGCTCTTCAGGTGGATATCCCGAATGGCAGTACCCACATGGGTTGGGGCGTTAAATATGCCGGGGAAGGTCACTCGATGATGGGAACGAATCTACGGGCATTCAACGTAATGATGCAGTGGCAACAAGGGATGAATTACTGCGTCTGGCCTAAGAAGTATACCGAAAAGGACATGATTATGGTCCCATTGCCGCCATGGGATAAGCGGTAGCCCCGTCATCCGTCGAGGGGGAACTGTGGTGCGCTGATCCCACTCTTCTCCCGAAAGAACGGAGGATCAATGCCAAAGATTTTCATTACTGCCCGTGTTAACGGGAGGACTGCACAAAACCAGCCCATCCGAAAATTCCGGAGGAGCCCGACGGGATAGCTAGGAAGCTTATAATGAGGTGAACGGCGGTCATCCACCTGTATGCCCGAGACCTCAGGGGACTTGAGCTCTGATCCTACGATCTGCTGTTCGCTTGATAAAAAGATTAGGGCGAATTGATTCTCGAATAGGACCGGGCAGAACCCGACTTGGTCCAGAGAGTGACTTTTCTGGAGGCTGATCCGGAAATGGTTTCCCTGAATATGGGAACGATGATTCGTCTCCATGATGGACAGGGGAACCATGGATTACAATCCGCCCTGGATTGAGAGATTTGCAGAGACCATGCTGGAAACATCAAACCCGGGGCTTCAGGGGCAAATCAGTACGATGGGCATGTTGTGGGAAGGAATATTCTCGTGGGAATCGAGAGATAATATTTACCAAGCAAAGCTCCTAAGTCCAAAGTAACGCGCAAGTTGTGGCTCGATCACTGTGTGTTCCACGAGAGAACTGGATTTGAGATTGCTTCTTGGAAGGAGGCCCGGAAGCTCCTCGGAGTCTTCTTTAAAACGTGTTAATACTCAAATCTGTCGAAACCTGAAAGGCAAAGGAGAAGAAAATGAAGACAAACGCTGCGGTTTTGTATGAATACAACAAACCATTGGTGATTGAGGAATTGGATCTGGAAGCCCCTAAAGCGGGTGAAGTCCTTGTCGAATATAAAGCGGCCGGCCTCTGCCATTCCGATCTTTCGATCCTGACCGGGGTCTTTGCCATGCCGCCCATCCCCTGCGTTGCCGGCCATGAAGGCGCTGGAGTGGTGAAAGAAGTAGGCGCCGGGGTTACTCGCGTCAAGCCGGGAGATCACGTCCTGGCCCTATGGGTTCCCAGCTGCGGGCACTGTTACTACTGCGTGCGGAATCAGCCCTATCTATGCGCGCAAAGAGACAGGGCGAGAACGGGAGTCATGATCGATGGGACGGCCCGCATCAAAAAAGGGAAGCAACCCATCGCGAGCATGATGGGAGTGGGCACGTTCAGCCATTATAATGTCCTCAGCGAAAAGAGCGTCCTCCCCATCGACGACGATATTCCTTATGAGGTGGCAGCGATTACGGGCTGTGCCGTCGTCACCGGCGTGGGCGCCGTCCTGAATTGCGCCAAGGTCGAGGCCGGCAGCAGCGTAGCCGTGGTGGGAATCGGCGGTGTGGGTCTGAATGTAATCCAAGGGGCGGTCCTGGCCAATGCGACAACCATTATCGCCATTGATTTGATCGACATGAAACTTGAGCTGGCCAGGAAATTTGGGGCAACACACACCATCAACCCTGCGAAGGAGAATTTTCAGGAAAAGGTCAACGATATCACTGGAGGAATTGGGGTAGATTATTCCTTTGAAGTGATCGGAACCCCAAAAACCTCCCAAATGGCTTTTGACATTATCCGCCGCGGCGGGGCCGCGGTGATGGTGGGGATCGCAGGGGCTCAAGATACGATCCCTCTCCCACTGCCTCAGATGTCCGGAATGGAGAAGCGGATCCTGGGGTGTTATTACGGGTCGGCAAACTTGTTGGTGGATCCGAAAATACTGCTCGACCTATACAAAAAAGGCCGGATTAAGGTGAAGGAACTGATTACGAGGGATTACTCTCTTAAAGAAATCAACAAGGGGTTCGAAGATCTGAAATCCGGGGGGAACGCTCGGGGAGTCATAAAGTATTAAGATCTCGGATCCCCGTAGCTACTGGAGCCGGATGCGGTTTACGACAATTTTCGTTCCGGGTTCCGCCCACCCCCGAATGGATTCGTGCGGCAGGAACCCCGATTCGAATGCCAGGCGAAAATGGGCAGCCTCCGGCTTTTTCGTGATCGAAAGGATATGAAAATGGACGCCGCGGAATTGAGGGCTTTCATTAAGGAACATAGAGATCGGGTTCAGAGTACGAACCTTCCACTGAGGGACATTCGGGTGCTTGATCTCGGGGCAGTCGTCGCGGCGCCTTTTGCGGCCGCAATGCTCGGCGACTTCGGGGCAGAGGTGATCAAGATCGAGCCCCGGGAGACCCCGGATGCCATCCGCTTCTGGAATATCGTTGACGAGAAATTTCAGCCCTACTGGATCGTCCACGCCCGCAACAAGCTTCCGATCACGCTGAACCTGAAGCACCCGAAGGGCCAGGAGGTTCTTCGAAAGCTCGTTAAGAACGCCGATGTGCTTTTGGAGAATATGCGCCCCCGGACGCTGGACCGCTTGGGGTTTCCCGCAGCGGAACTCTGGAACATCAACCCGGGGTTGGTCATCGGACGGATCTCGGGATACGGGCAGAGCGGTCCCTACTCGTCCCGGCCGGGATTTGGCACGCTCGCCGAGTCCATGAGCGGCTATGCCTACCTGAACACTCACCCTGGACATCCCCCCACGCTCCCGCCGATGCCCCTCGCCGACATGCTGACGGGAATTCATCTGGCTTTCGGGGTGATGGTCGCCCTTCGCGGACAAAAGCGCGGCGTGAGCGGCGGGGAGGAGATCGACCTTTCGCTTTATGAACCCCTGCTGAGCTTTCTCGCCCCCGAGTATCTCGTCTACTTTTTATCGGGAGAAGTCCCCCAGCCCTTCGGCAATGAACAACCCTTCGCCGTACCGCGAAACAACTTCCAGGCCAAGGATGGGAAGTGGGTGGCTCTGTCGGGCACCGCCCAGGCGCCTTTCGAGCGCATCATGGACCTCGTCCGCCATCCCGAGCTCAAAACGCAGGCGGGTTTCCGGAACAACGCCGAACGGATTTTGCCGGAGAGCCGTAAGGTTTTAAATAAGGTGATCGGCGAGTGGATTCAGAGCAAAAGCCGGGACGAGGTGATCAAGGAGTGCGAAGAGGCGGGCGTGACGATGGGTCCCGTATATAACATGGAAGATATTTCGAAGGACCGCCATGTAAAGGAGCGGGGAACGATGTGTGAAGTATCAGACCCGGTCACGGGGAAAACCTTCTCTTTCCCCGCCAGCCCAATCCGGCTGCGTCATGCGCCGCCCCGCATTCAGTATCCCGGACTGCCCATGGGCGGAGCCAACGATTATGTCCTCCAGGACCTGCTGGGATATCCGGCCGAGGAAGTGGGCAGGATGAAGGAAGAGAAGGTGATCTGAAATCTGAGGACGTTCTCGCAAACCGTGGGCGAATGACGACGGAAAAATAACCCGCTTAGATGACGGAAATGGGCTCCAACCCCAATATCCTCATTTACGTCTTTTTTATGGGAACCACTTCGCGGCTTTCTGATCTTTGCCGCATCCGATTTTTCTCAGGTAAGCTCCCCCGTCAGCGGGATCCTTTCGCAATCATTCCTTCAGGGGCACGGCGTACGGGCCCTCGCAGATGAATGCCGTTCGGCGGGATTGATTTTTCTCCTGCAACCTTTCATAAGTATACAAAATCGCGTTTTGCACCATCTCTTGAACTTTTTCCACCCGGGTCTTTGCCTTCCCTTCGGGCGTCAGGAATTCATACCCGCTCAACCCGGGCAGCATGGAAAAATCCTCTTGCCGAATATCCGCCGAACAGTAGATGAGTCCCTGATCACCCACCTTGCGAAGAACCCTGCCCCAGACTTCCGGTTCCCACTGGTCCTTGGTGAACTTCCAGGATGGGCACCTGAGCAGAGCGACATAGCCGTCGGGTCCCTGCAACTTTAAAAGGTGAGTGAGGCTTTTGTACTCGGGACCCCCGATCGGCTCTTCGTCCCGGTTGTCCGCCGCGAGGATAATCACCCCATTCTCCTTGACCGCCGGAAGAGCCCCTACCGCGGCTTTGGCCGCCTGGTAGTGGTTTCGGCCTACATACCCCGCGTGGGTCAGCACCACGTCAAATTCCCGGGTGACCGGTATGGTTACATAGCTCTTCAGCTTGCGAACCGCCTCTTCCAACACCTTTTCCAAATCTCCGGCAAAGACCCCGGTGATCCTCATATCTTTGTCGAGCGTCACCGTGATGGTGAAATCCACCCCCACGGCCTTGGCCACGGCCACCGCTTCCTCGTGGCAGGGGTTGCCCTCAAATACCAGGTTCGTCGCGCAGGGGGATTCCAGAAACTCGGGGCTGTGAAATTTCTGAATGGTCCTCAGGTCCACCAGGCCGGGACAGACGGCTTTCCGGCCGCCGGAGGCACCGGCCATAAAATGGCTTTCGGTCAGCCCGGTCGCGATTTTTACATCCGCTTCATGGAATTTCTTGTTCAGGAAAACTTCCGTTCCCGAAGGGGTCTTGCCGACCGAAGTTAGAATTGAAAGATTCTCGCAGTCGTGGTCCTCGACCGCATAGGAGCCGGCGATCTCCGGGCCGAGCATGTCGATTTTTTCCTGCGGAGTGCTGGCCCGGTGCGTTCCCGTCCCCACAAGGATGAGGATGTTCTCCCGGCGGACCCCCAGGGCCTCGAGTTTTTCCAGGAGAGGCGGCAGGACCCCCGCTTCCCCGCGGTAAGGGACCGGACGGGTGATGTCAGAGACCGTGACGGCAACTTTCAATCGCCCAGCATCTTTTCCCTTCTTCCTGACCACCTCCTCCAG
Source organism: uncultured delta proteobacterium (assembly GCA_963712535.1). Lineage (GTDB taxonomy): Bacteria > Desulfobacterota > SM23-61 > SM23-61 > SM23-61 > CAVQIK01. Next base: position 167,005 of record CAVQIK010000011.1, read on the forward strand.
CGTGGGCCCGGCGCAGGGCTGATCGAGCGCTCTCCGAATTTCCGTGCCGGGGTCTTTCAGGACCTCGGCCTTCGTCATCGTCAGCTCCACGCAATCCGGGGGTACGGATACGACCAGCGGCCCCCCGGTGAACTCGACCTCCACTTTTTTCCACCCGTTTGTATTTACCTTCTCTAAAACGGAATTCAAATCAGGTCTCATCCCCTTCTCCAAGTGCCCAGAGGAACGTAGGGGCAGGTTTCAAACCCGCCCCTACATGGTTGGCAGGCACAGTATCCGCGACTTGAAGGACATCCCATCGCTACCTTGTCCGATAAACGGGTTTGTTTTCCGCAATTCTTCAGGGAATCGAATCAAGGTTCCCCAAGAAAGCCGCTTCCAACGTCGGTTTCATCAGCCGGTCCACGTCTCCCCGCTCCGACTCCATCGGGGTGGGCATGTTCTGGAGCTTCATCTTCAGCTGGGGGTCTTTCGCAGCCGTGATCATCCTCTCCAGGTGTCCCTTTGAAACCCCTGCTTCCGCGAGAGTCGCAGGGAATCCCAGCGCCTTCGAGAACTGGATCATGCCTTTCGCGACCAGCAGCGCCAGGTCTCTCCCTTTCTTTCCCGCCGTTTCCGTCTTGACAAACCCGCCCTCTTTCAGGATTTCGGCAAAGAGGGCCAGCTGATCCTCGATCTTCGGGGCAAAGAGGACCGTGTAGTAGGGGTTGAGGATCGCGCAGGCCCGCCCGTGAGTCAACACGTCTATCAGGGAAAAGCTGCCCAGATGGGGCCCGCTGGTCCCGCCGATCATGATGGAATAGCCCCCAAGGTCCGTGGCCAGCCCGAGGCAGAGCCTGGCTTCCCGGTCTCGGGGATTTTCCTTCACCCTGGGTAGTCCGTACACGATCAATCTCAGGCATGCGTCGGCGACCTCTCTCATTTGGGAATAGTAGGACTGCCCCGTCGCCCCCATGAAAACTTCCCAGGCATGGGCGATTCCGTCCAGGCCCCCGTCGAGGGTGAGGTTTAAGGGAGCTCCCAGGGTCACGCCGTAATCGAAGACGGATGACTGGGGAACGATGGCTTCATCAACGATAAGCTTCTTCTGTCCGGTCGCCGGGTCGGTGATGTTGGAATACTTGGTCAGGTGCGCGCCGGAACTGGCGGCGGTCTGCACCGCGATGAGGGGGAGGAGGGGTTTCCCTGCGGCGGCCTTTACTTTGGTGACGTTCCCCACCCCGAAATACGGGTCCACGGTCCCTGCCGCGGATGAAGAAGCCTGAAGAGCCTCCTTCACCTGGGCCGGGGGGTAAGCGGCGAGGACGTTGGCCGCCTTTGCAGCGTCGATGGTGCTGCCCCCTCCGACGGCGACCAGGACCTGGGGCCGGCTGCGGGCCACCTGCAAAGCCAGGCGGTACACGTCTTCCCGCGGTGCGTTGGGCCCCGCTCCCACGACCGTCTCATATTTAATCCCGTTCTTTGACAGAGAATCAGCGACGGTCTGCAGAGTCCCCGCCATCCAGGGTTCTCCCAGGTCGGCGACGATCAGCAAGGCGCTCTTCCCGTACCCCCGCGCGTAATCCCCCGCCTTGGCCAGAACGTCAAACCCGAAGGAATAGGAATCCCCCTTCCAATTCTTGAGCAGACTCTTGGCCTTCTCCACAACTTTTTCCATGTCGTTCCTCCCAGTCAAGAATAGGGGGAAAAGGGTAAATGGCGAAAAGGCGAAAGGTAGCAATTTGGGTTTCCTTTGCCTTCTCTTTTCGCCTCTTCGCCCTGTATTTTTCGCCTTTTCCCCTCTTCCCTATTTTATTTCAGCGCTTCTTCCACCAGCGCGATGAGGCGCCGGGGGGCGATCGGCTTGGGCAGGTACAGGTTCGCCCCCGCTTCCAGTCCCCGCTGCCGGTCCTCTTCTCCGCTCTTGGCGGTGAGCATGAGGATAGGGGTCTCCGAGTAAGAATCGATCCTGCGAATCCGGCGGCAGACTTCGAAGCCGTCCATCTCGGGCATGATCACGTCCAGGATCACCAGGTCAAATCGCTCCTGGGAGGCCTTCTCCAGGGCCGCCGATCCGTTGGACTGCGTGGTCACGGAGAGCCCCATGGGAGTGAGCAGCTCCTGAATGGCGATCAAGACCAGCTCATCGTCGTCAACGACTAGTATCTTTTTGGCCATGGTTTTTTGCGCCCTGTCTCCGGAAAGTTAAATTCCTGAGTTGTTATAGTGAACGGCTTAAGTAAGTCGACATCCAGTTGCCTCTTATTGACTTATGTCTCGCCGTAAAATCCCCCCTGCCCCCCTTTAATAAAGGGGGGTTTGGGGGGATTTACCAGGGATTGCCCATGCAATGTCCACTTTCTTTGGTCGGGCACTATAATTCGTCCCCTCACCCTCTTTTCTCCCCCGTTTTCAGGGGAGAGGGCTTGGGTAATGGGGTGTGAACCGGGATGACTATTTCCATTCATTTGTGGCCAGGACCACTGGTTGGGATTTTTCTATTCTTTCCCTTATGCTTCAACCATCCACTCCAGAGCGGTTCGCAAGTGCGACGAGAGGACGGGCAGGATCACCCGGAAGGTCGTCCCCTCGCTCACCTTGCTTTCCACTTCGATCCGTCCGCCGTGGGCCTCGATGATGCCGTAGCAGATGGAAAGACCCAAGCCTGTTCCCCTTCCCACTTCCTTGGTGCTGAAAAAAGGCTCGAAAATTTTGTCCAGGGCTTCCTCGGGGATCCCCGCGCCCGTGTCCCGGACCATTACTTCGACGTCATTCCAGCCGTTGTGGCGGAGCAGAGAAGTGCTGATGGACAGCTCGCGCTTGCGCCCGCTTTTTTCCATCGCGTCTTTGGCGTTGGCGATAAGATTCAGGAAGACCTGTTCGAGCTGATTGGAATCCCCCCGGATCGGGGGGATGTCGGATTGAAAATCTTTCACGATGCGGATTCCGTGGTTGAGCAGTTGCTGGCCGGTGATCATCAGGGCATTTTCGATGGGTTCGGTGACGTTCATCGGCCGGAAGTCGAACTTCGACTGGCGCGAGAAGTCCCGAAGGTGGTTGATGATCTTGGCGATCCGTTCGTGGCATTGCTGAATCAGCTCGAGCCGCCTCTGGTTTTCATCCTGTTTGGACAAGTTCTCCCGGATGACGTGCAGGAAGGTGTCCGCGGCCATGAGCGGGTTATTCAATTCGTGGGCCACGCCGGCCACGAGCTCCCCCAGGGCGCGCATCTTCCCGGCCTGGATGAGGTGGGCTTGCGTCTTCTTCAGCTCCTCCTCCAGTTTTTTCTTCTCCGTCAGGTCTTTGAACACGCCCAGGGTGCCGATAATCTGCCCGGTTTCATCCCGGAGGAGGGAGGCCGAGGTGAGGATGGAAACGAGTCCGTCCGCTTTGAGGGCGGTGGTCTCGTGGTTCTTCAGGCTCCCTTTCTCGCGGAGGATCGACATGATCTTGCGGGCCTCCGCGATCCCCTCCTGGTAATACTGGTAGATCGGGGCCCCCATCATCTCCTCCCGGGACCTCCCCACCAATTCTTCCATAGCGCGGTTCACGAACGTGATCCGCCCTTTGGGGTCCGTGGTCACGATCGCGTCTACCGAGCTCTCGACGATGTTCTCCAGGTAATCCTTCGTCTTCCACAGCTCTCTTTCGAGGACCAGCTTTTCGGTGATATCCCGGGCGATCTCCAGGAACCCGAGAGTTTTTCCCGTGGAGTCTTTGAGCGTGGTGACAATCCCGTGAGCGGTGAACGGCGTGCCGTCTTTCCTGACCCGCTCCAGTTCATATTCATTCATCCCGTCCGCTTCCACCTTGCGGGAGATCTCCTGGATGATGCCCCGGGACCAATCCTCTTTGCGGAAGGTTATCCCGATCCGCTTCTTTCCCACCACTTCTTCCTTGGTCCATCCGAAGAGCTTCACCGAGCCGCTGTTGTACTCCAGGATCACCCCCTTGGGGTTCGTGGCGATGATGGAATATTCCGTCGAGCTCTCGAGGACGCTGTTGAGCATGTTCGAGAGGTTACGGTACTTTTCTTCCTTCTCCTGAATCTCCTCGGTCCGGGCCTGGACAACGTCCTCCAGGTTGCGGGTATAACTCAAGACCTGGTCGGCCATCCGGTTGAATGACTTGGCGAGGGTGCCGATCTCGTCCCCCGTGGTGAGGTTAACTTTCTGGGTCAGGTCGCCGCCGGCCATCCGGGCAGTGACTGCGGTCAGGTCCTGGAGGGGGCGGGTGAGCACGCGGGAAAGCATGACCGTGAGAAGAATGGCCACTCCCACCGTGCCCACGGCCAGAAGGGTGATAAAGAATTTCGTGCTGGCCACCCCTTCAAAAATTTCCGCTTCATAGCTTCCGGCGGCGATCACCCAGTCCCAATCCCGGAAATACTGGTACTTGTTGATCTTCATCCGGGGATGCGTCTCCCCCAGCTCGATGTTGGCCCAGGGGTACCGAAGGGTCCCCACTTCATCTTCTTTCAGGAGCGGCGCACGGCTCACGATTTCTTTGATGTATTCGAACCCCGAGGAGTCCCGGGCCTCAAGGATGCTCTCCCCTTCTTTCGCCGGGTGTACGACGAGTTTCCCCGAGCTGTCCATGATGAAGGCGTAGCCCGTCTTGCCGATCTTGATGGACTTGATGGCCGCCCGCAACGCCAGCGCCCCGTGCTCCGGGATCCCTACGTACAGCGCACCTATGACCTCCCTCCCTTTCATAATGGGCTCGTAGGCGGTTATGTACCAGTCGTTCACCACAAAGGCTCGTCCCCGGTACGTCGCTCCCCGGAGAATTGTCTCGGTGACCTCATTCGACGCGGGCAGATACGTGCCCACCGCCCTGCTCCCGTCCGCCCGCAAAACATTGGTGGAAATGCGGAGGAGCCGGTCTCCCTGGATTCGCTGAAAAATAGTGCAGGTGCCGCCGACCAGTTCCTGGACGCGGTCCACGATCGTGTAATCCTTCGTGATGGCCTGACCGCCAATAGACCAGAAAGGGACGCGGACCGGTTCGATCTGCTTTGTGAACTGATCCTCAGCCGCAAATTCCTCCATTCGGCCCGGGGCGGCTGATACTCTTTGGCCGTACTGGCGAAGAACCTGGCGGGCTACCCTCAGGTCCGAAGTAAGCTTGTTTTGGAGCAGCTCCTGCTGGGCTTTGCACATCGCGTGAATGTTCGTCACGATGTGCTCGAGGTCCGATTCATAGGCATCTTTCAGGTCTTCCGTGAATTTTCCAAGGGAAAGCATGGCCGCAATTCCCATGGGTACAAGACCCAGGAGGAGGGTAAAGGTGATAAGCTTGGTCCGGATTTTCCAATCTTTGAAGGGCTTCACGGGTGGCCTCTTCACCAATATACCAAAGGCTCCCAAAATTTCCTAGCCTTTGCCTTGCGAATACTTCATTTGCTTTGCGAGGATCAGGCACTCATCCGCTCCTTGAGTGCGCGTGGGTTTCTGTCCTCTACCCAAAGTTTTTATCACGGCCCTTAAAGGTCGAATAGATAACTCAGTTAGGGCTCCTCCCGCGGTCTCCGTGTGCGCCGGCAGGCCGGCCACACAGAACCGCCGCCCGAGGCGGCCGCAAGCCCCATCCGGGATCTTTTAGCAATTAGGCCCAAGCGGGTATTAATAAAGTCAATTTAGGCGGGGAACCAATTTGTCATTGTGACAAAAGAATACTATCAAAACTGGCACTTTTGTCAAAAACACCAGTACGTAATGAATGAATAATCATTCATTTGACAAGCTATCCCGGCCTCCGATTAATAATTAAAAGCAGGGACAAAAAAATACGCAACAAAATCAATAAAATGTGGCTTAGGACATGACTTTACGACGGTGGCACGGCCTTTGCTGAGGTAGGGTATGCACACGAAGGAAACATCAGATAAGCCAGAAGGAGCGAGGCAAATGAAAACAAAGAGCATTCTGGCCACTGCCTCAACATTTCTTTTAGGGTTTGCAGTCAATGCCTCGGCCGGCGATCTCCTTGGATACCCCGTGGTGGAGACGCAACTTCGGTTCTATTCGCTGATTATCGGCCTTATTGCCATTTCGGTAGTTCTTGTCGCCGCGTCCTGCCTCTGTTCCCGGCCGGTTGAAGAGAAGAACGAGGCAGCTAAACCCGCGGCGAGAGGAACTTTCAGCAGGTTTGCCTCCGCTCACTCCGCGAAATAATTTCCGCTCTTCCAAATAAAAAACCCCTTCCTTTTTGGCGAAAGGAAGGGGTTTCATTTTTCCGCCCAGCCGAGATCCCCGGGCCTCTACGCTGGCTATTTAAGCCGCGGCTATCGGCTAGGCCGCTTTAGCCTTGACCAGTACTTTCTCCTCCGTCTTGGCCTTAGGTGCTTTGGTCACGAAAGTCAAACAGGCCGCGATGATGAGGCAGACCGCCGCGATCAGGTAGGCCTGGTTGAAGTTCTTGTAGGCGTCGAAAATCTGTCCGCTGAGGACCGGTCCCAAAATCCCGCCGACTCCCCAGGCGGTGAACACAAATCCGTAATTCACCCCGAAGTTCTTCAATCCGAAATAGTCTTTCGTGGCCGAAGGGAAAACGGAGAGGTTGGCCCCATAATTGAAGCCGATGAGGACGGACGCCACGAACAAAGTTGCCGTAGGTGTCCAGGCCGCGCAGCACAAACATGAGAACCGCCTGAAACACAAAGACGGCGAACATCGTCCAGGTGCGCCCGATTTTGTCGGATAGAACCCCGGCGATCACCCGGCCGGCCGCGTTTCCGATGGCCAGCATGGCCACGAAGATGAACCCGGCCTTGATCCCGGCCTGAAGGTCAACGATCTTGGCCAGTTTCCCGATGATCATCAAACCGGCCCCGGCGGCAAAGACATACATGATCCACAGGAGCATAGAACTGGGGTGTCCGGAGCATCTCGCTCCACTCGTAATCCACGCTTCCCGCGGCGGCTTTCGCCGGGGCTCCGGCTTTGGCTTTGACCGGGTTGCCCGGCGGGCTTATACCCGGCCGGAGGGTTCTTGAGCCACTGGGAAAGCAGCACCACGATGATCAGGAAGGCGATTCCCAGGATCAGGAAGGTGCTTCTGAATTCCGAAAGTCCCCAGCAAGTAATTGGCCAACGGGGCGATGTAAACCGAGGCCAGGCCGAACCCGGCGACGACCAGGCCGGCGATCAAGCCGGTTCGCGCCGGGGGAAACCATTTCACCGCCGGAGGGGTGGCGGACGCATAGCCGAACCCGATCCCGGTGCCCGCCAGGATTCCAAACCCGATCACCAGTCCCACCAGGGACTGACCCAGGCTGGCGATAATGAACCCGATGCCGCAGAAAATTCCGCCCAGGGTGGCCACCAGCCGGGGGCCGAATTTGTCCTGCAGTCTTCCGGCCGGAACCATCATGAAGGCAAAGACGGCGATCGCCACGGAATACGGAAGGGCAGCCTGGGTTTCATTCCATCCCCACTCCTTGGTAATCTGCTTGGAGATCACCGACCAGGCGTAAAGGACCCCCAGGGCCAGGTTGATTCCGGTCCCGGCGAAGGTGACGATCCACCCTCGGTTATCGCTGGCTATCGGGACGCCGGCGGCTTTTGGTTGATCAGACATGAAGTGAAACCTCCTTGGCATTAAAAAGTAACGTAGGGGCACGCTGCTGCGTGCCCCTACAGAATTCGGAGAAAGGTTGATTTTCAGACGTTTGTTTGTTTCTAAACTCTCGGAACTAAATTTCTGTTCTTCTTATAACAAGGGAGCAGATTCTTTCTGAACCTGCTCCCCGTATCGAAAGTGCCTCCCGGCTACTGCCTTTCCGTTACCAGGGCCTGAACCACAGTGGGATCAGCCAGGGTGGTCGTGTCCCCCAGGTCGGTTACATCGCCGGCCGCGATCTTCTTCAGAATCCGGCGCATGATCTTTCCGCTCCGGGTCTTCGGGAGCGAGTCCGTAAACTGGATCTTGTCCGGGGTGGCAATGGGACCGATCTCTTTTCGCACGTGGGCCACCAGGGTCTTCTTCAGATCATCGGATTTCGCCTGGCCGGCCTTCAGGGTCACAAACGCGTAGATCCCCTGTCCCTTGATGTCGTGGGGCATACCCACCACCGCGGCTTCGGCCACAAAGGGATGGCTCACCAGGGCGCTCTCCACCTCGGCAGTGCCGATCCGGTGGCCGGAAACGTTGATGACGTCGTCCACCCGGCCCATCAGCCAGAAATCGCCGTCTTCATCCACCCGGGCGCCGTCGCCGGTGAAATACATCCCCGGGAACTGCACGAAGTAGGTCTCTTTGAATCGCTCGTGCTGGCCGAAAATCGTCCTCATCATTCCCGGCCAGGGTTTCTTGATGACCAGGTAGCCGCCTTCGTTCGGGCTGGCCTGAGATCCGTCTTCCCGGATCACCGCCGCATCCACGCCGGGGAAGGGCTTGGTGGCCGAACCCGGCTTGATGGGCACTGCCCCGGGCAGGGGAGTGATCAGGATTCCGCCGGTCTCGGTCTGCCACCAGGTGTCGACGATGGGGCATTTTTCCTTGCCGATGACGTTGTAGTACCACATCCACGCCTCGGGGTTGATGGGTTCGCCCACGGTCCCCAGCAGGCGGAGAGAGGAGAGATTCCGGCCCTCGGGCCACTTGTCCCCGTCCCGCATCATGGCCCGGAGGGCAGTTGGGGCGGTGTAGAAGATGTTGACCTTGTACTTCTCCACGATCTCCCAGAATCGGTCGGGCTTGGGATAGTTGGGAACCCCCTCGAACATCAGGCTGGTGGCCCCTGCGGCGAGAGGACCGTAAACGATGTAGCTGTGCCCGGTGACCCAGCCGATATCGGCGGTGCACCAGAAGATATCCTCATCCCGGTAATCAAAGATCCACTTGAAGGTGGTCATGACAAACAGGATGTAACCTGCCTGGGTGTGAAGCACCCCTTTGGGTTTCCCGGTGGAACCGGAGGTATAAAGCATGAAGAGGGGATCTTCCGCGTCCATGATCTCGGGCGGGCATTCCGGTTTGATGTCCGGGGCGGCCATTTCCTCATGCCACCAGACATCTCTCCCGGCCTTCATGTCCACCTTGGTGTTGGTGCGGTTGTAAACGATGACCGTTTTGACCCCCGGGCAGCTTGCCAGGGCCGAATCGGCGTTGACTTTCAGGCCGATGACTTTGCCGCTCCGGTAGCTGGCGTCGGTGGTGATCAGGGTGGAGGCGTTGGCGTTCAGGATGCGGTCCTTCAGGGCGTCGGCGCTGAAGCCCCCGAAGACGATGCTGTGGATGGCCCCGATCCGGGCGCAGGCCAGCAGGGCGATCGGCAGTTCGGGGATCATGGGCATGTAGATCGTGACCCGGTCCCCTTTCTTCACCCCTTTTTTCTTCAGGACGTTGGCGAACTTGCAGACTTCCGCGTGGAGCTGGGCATAGGTGTATTTCCGGCTGTCCCCCGGCTCACCTTCCCAGGCAATCGCAACCTTGTCTTTCCGGGAGGTCTTCAGGTGCCGGTCCAGGCAGTTGACGGTCACGTTGATCTTCCCCCCTGGAACCACTTGATATATATATTGTCGCCGAAGCTGTAGTCCAGGACCTTGTCCCATTTCTTGAACCATTCCAGGTTCTGGGCCTGTTCTCCCCAAAAACCCGTCGGGGTCGTCGACGGACCGTTTGTATAATTTCTTGTACTCGTCCAGGCTCTTGATATGGGCCTTGGCGCTAAATTCCTTGCTGGGAGGGAAAACGCGCTTTTCCTCCATCATGCTGGTGATTGTCTTCTTTTCTTCTGCCATAGAATACCTCCGATAGAATGTTTTAAACGGCTTATATTAGCTTCATTGTTTCCGTTTGTGAAGCCCCAAGTTAAATGAAGATTACCCTTCGACGTCAAATTTCAGATCCCCGCCTCCAGATGTTTCTCTCCTCGAGTCTCGGGCCTTCTTCGCCGTTCGTCTCAGGTCTGAGGTAGCGACCAACCGGATTGTAGGGAATTTTTGTTCGGGGGGAGAGGTTCGAAAACCTGCCGCTACTCTTTCCAGCACACGTCAAAACCTTTCCGCTTCACGAACCATAAAAATATTCCTTCACCCGGTTTCCCGACAATGAAGGAAGGATTGTAAAATTTAAACCCTGGCGAATGTTCTGGTTTGGCTAGTGGGTTGAATCGGCCCGGAGCGCCCGGGGATATGCGATTCTGCTTTGAACCGCCGGTTCGTCCACGATGTCCATGATCTCCCCGAGAAGCTCGCGAACCCGCTCCTTGAGGAACCGCAACTCCGCGGCCATGGCTTGTTTTTCCAAGGCCTGCTTCACCGCTTTGTTCAGGGCCAATTTGGTGAAAGGCTTCTGGATAAAATCGAAAGCACCCGCGCGGAGGGCCTCGAGGCCCATCTCCGTCTTCCCATGGCCTGTCATCAGGATCACTTCGACATCCGGAAGGATTGCCTTGGCGGATTTCAGCAGCTTGTTCCCATCCATCCTGGGCATGCAGACGTCGGAGAGGATGAGGTTCACTTTGTGCTCTCTCAGCACTTCCATGGCTGCCTCACCATCTTCGGCAGTGAGAACGCTATACCCTTCCCGTTCCAGTATTTTAACCAGCGTTTCGCGAATTGTCTCCCCGTTGTCCACTACCAAGATCGTCTTCTTTTCCACACTTCCTCCCGCAAACAGACCAGAGAAGAAAACCGCTTTTTACAGCCAGATCCTGCCAAAAAAAATCGAAGGGGCCCGATCTGATTGAGGAGGGTTTTGTTTCGGTTGCCAGTCACAGATGAGCAGGGGAGTTCGCTCGTTCGTAGCCTGTGAAGATCGGGCCCCTTCGGATTTTGCTTTATTTAAAAGCAAGACATGTGCCAAAACGGCAGGACCTAGCGGAACGGGACAAAAAATCAAGTTATCGGAATTACAACGTTATTTTTGGTTGGGGAGAAGGAGTGGATAACTTTTGGGGGCGGTTTAAATAACCTGTCGCCAAATTGTCAATCATGGTAGTTGGGGGTGAAAAAATGGCAATTCAGTTAGGATGTGGGCAAATTTTTGTCATTTTGTCTCCCCTTCGGATACGACGGGCACTTCTTCCGAGGGGACGCTATCCTTCTTCTCCTGATCCCGCTTTCTTTCATCATTATCTTCTTCTATCTTGCGGTAAATCGTTCGGGCGGAGATTCCAAGGATCTTAGAGGCGAGGTTCTTGTCCCCCCGCGAATACCGCAGCGTTTCTTCGATGACCCGTTTTTCTATGGTCTCCAGGGGTGTGCCCAGAGAGATCGAAATGGTCTTCTCATCCATGAGAATAGTCCGCTCGACCCGGGGCTCCACCGCCTTGAGGATTTCCGGGGGGAGGTCGCCGGGAGCGATCATGTCCCCTTTGGTCAAAACCACGGCCCGCTCGATCGCGTTCTCCATCTGACGGACGTTTCGCGGCCAGGAATACTGGAGCATGACCTCCAGCGCCTCCTGGGTAAACCCCTTTACCTCCTTATTGTTCTTCTTTTTGAAGATCTCGAGGAAGTGATGGGCCAGGAGAGGGATATCCCCCTCTCTCTCCCGAAGCGGGGGAAGGGTGAGGGTAATCACGTTCAGCCTGGAATACAGATCCTCGCGGAATATCCTGCGCTCCACAGCCTCGAGAAGATTCATGTTGGTCGCGGCGACGATGCGCACATCGGCGCGGATGGTCTTCGTCCCCCCCAGGCGTTCAAATTCCCCCACCTGAAGAACCCGGAGCAGCTTTACCTGCACGGTGGGGCTGACCTCCCCGATCTCATCCAAAAAAAGGGTTCCGCCGTTCGCCAGCTCAAAACGGCCTTCTTTCCGGGCGATGGCCCCGGTGAAAGCTCCCCGCTCGTACCCAAACAGTTCGGCCTCCAGCAGGGTCTCCGGCAACGCCGCGCAGCTCACCTTGATGAACGGCCTGTTCGCCCGGGGGCTTAAATCGTGGATGGCCTGGGCGATGACTTCCTTCCCCGTCCCGCTCTCCCCCTGGATGAGGACGGTCGCCGAGCTTGGCGCGACCTGGGCGACGATCTCGAGGACCTTCTTCATCGCCGGGCTGCGCCCGACGATTTTTTCCACCTTCTGGAAATCCTTGATCCGCTCCTGGAGCATGCGGTTCTGGAGGACCAGGGCCTGCTTCTCCATGGCCTTGCGGACCAGCTTGAGTATTTCCCGAGGCTTGAAAGGCTTCTGGATGTAGTCGAAAGCCCCGTCCTTCATCGCCGTCACTGCCGTGTCCACGGTGCCGTAGCCGGTAATGAGGATGACCTCCGTTTCCGGCCGGATGGTCTTGGCTACTTTCAGCAGCTCCACGCCGTCCATCTTGGGCATCTTCAAATCCGTCAGGACCAGGTGGACGAATTCTTTACGCAGAACGTCCAGCGCTTCTTCCCCGTCGCTAGCCGGAAAAACCCGAAACCCCTCCCCTTCCAGAATCTTGGCCAGTGAATCGCGGAAAGGTTTGTGATCATCCACCAGAAGAATATTCTTAGGTTCCGACGTTTCCACTGTTGTCTCCAGGTTGCCCGAGCGGATCTCCGCTAGACCCTAACGGTCCGGGCCTGCTTCCCGCTTCCGTCACCCCCCGATCCGTCGAAGGAAAGAAGGGGAAGGCGAATGATGAACGACGTCCCCAGCGAAGGATAACTCTTGAACCCGATCGTCCCCCGATGTTCCTTCACAATGTGGGAAGTGATGGAAAGCCCGAGCCCGGTGCCCCCGTGCTTGGTGCTGAAAAAAGGAGTGAAGATCAGCTCCTGGTTTTCTTCCGATATGCCCTTCCCGGTATCGGAAATGACGACCTCCGCCTTGCCGTTTTTCTTCGCGGTGGAGACCGTTAGTTTCCCCCCGTCCGGCATGGCGTCAAAAGAGTTCTTGATGAGGTTGAGGAATGCCTGGCGCAGCGCCCTCGGGTCGAGGTCCATCGGAGGCAGGGAGGGGTCCAGCTCTTCGACGACCAGGATCTTGCGGTCGGCGGCCTCTTCCCTCAGGAACTGGAGCAGGTCGGAGAAGATTTCGTTCATGTCCCCCCGTTCGAGCCTCACCTTGGGAAGCCGGGCGAATTGCAGATACTCTTCCACCACTTCGATCAGGCGGTCGAGTTCGGACTTGATCACGGTCAAGAGTTCCCGCGCCTCCCCCGTTTCCCGGACTCCCAGGCGATCCAGCTCCTCTTCCAAGAGCTCCGCGTTGAGGACGATGGTCCCAAGGGGGTTCTTGATCTCGTGGGCGACGTTGGCCGACATCTTCCCCACGACCGCTAAACGCTCCGACTGGATGATCTGCTGCTGCAGCTCTTTTTCCGCGGTGACGTCCTTCACGTATTCGACCACTTCCACCACGTCGCCGTTGCTGTCCCGGAGGGGAAAGGTGAAGATCTGCAGGTAATACTTGTTGCCCCCCGCCACCAGGCTCGCCTTCTCGCGAAACGCGGGCTGGCCCGTCCGGAAGGACTCCTCGGCAGGGCAGTTGGGGCAGAGGCCGGGGCGGCCCTGGAACTCCTGATGGCAGAGCTTCCCGACAAAATCCTCCACCGGTTTCCGGTACCAGTTTAGGGCGGTCTTATTCACCATCAGGATCCGGCAATTCCGGTCCACGATAGCGATCGCGTCGGGGGCCCCGTCGAAGAGCGCCTGCAGCCGGTTCTGAGTCCTCAGGATCTCTTCCCCCCATTTCACCTTCTCTTCGGCGCGGATGCGCTCCTGGTTGATCTTGTGGCCTACGTAGGTCCCCCCCACGAGGGTCAACGCCATAACCAGGATGAGAACAGCCGAATTCTGAAAGCTTCCCCAGACTACTTTGGTCACTTCCGAGTAGGGCACCACAATCGCAAGCGACCACACCTCATCTTCCAGGCGAACCGGGGCAAAGGCGATCAATTTTTGAAGTTGTCGGCGTTCCCCCATTTGCCAGCCGCTTGTGTACTCGTCGATGCCGGATTTTCCCGCCAGCATCTCTTCCCGCATGATCCGGTCGATCCGCTCGGAGGAGAGGTTGGGATCCCGCTCTCTCCTGGCGGTAAAAGCATTCTTCCCCGGCAGGCTCGGATCGTTATGGGCCATGAAGGTCCCCTCCTGGTCGATCATCCAGGACTCTGACTGCACTCCGAAGCGGATGAGGGGAACGGATCTTTCATAGATCTTTCTGAAGTCAACGCCGCAGCCGAGAAGACCAGCAAACTCCGACCCCCGAAAAAGGGGGGCCGCGACCAGAATGGAGCCGAAATGGGGCGTTTTCACGCCGGGAGACTCTGCCGTCCGGGGGCCGACGTGGGCGACAATCGCCTCGCGGCGCAGGCGGGCCTTTTCCGCGTAGGTCCGCAAATTGAACCCTTCCCCGAGCGCCTCGCCCAGGCGGTTGGGGGGATAGGTTGAGTTCAGGTTATTTCGGCTGTCCACCCAGAAAAGAAAATCAACTCCTCCGCCGAATTTCTGGAAGAGGTTTTGCAGGACCTCCACTTGATTCTTCGGCCCACCCGCTTCTTTGAGGCTTTGGGCCTCCTCCACCCGGGTGAGCAGGGCCGCCGCTCTCCTGAGGTCCGCAAGAGCCCCTTCCATCCCCCGGGCTGCCTGCAGGGCGAGCGTCAATTGTTGCCGGTTGAACTGCTCGGCCATCGTCTTTTCAGCCGAATGGTAGCTGTAGATCCCGATGCCTACCAGTCCCCCTATGATCACGCAAGTCGCCGCCCAGATCACCGGCATCATCGGGAGGCCGCGCTTTTTCATCCAATTTTCCAGTCGAGAAATCAGTGCCTGGCTGGACATACAGGGGATTATAGCCAATACAGACACTCAAGTCAAAGAAGACTGGAGACCTCGCGGGAACCTGGGACATCTTTCGCGCGGCCATCTTAATCTTAAGGATGTCTGAGACCTGCTTTCCGGCGGCACTGACCTTTTTCCTTGCATCCGTTCGTAAGTTTACCCTATAATTTCAATCAAGTTCACTCCCGAATGCCAGGTAAACCCGAATTCATGGGCCTTTTGCGGGGGAGCGGAGCCGTATTCTCCACTCCCATTCCCCTCAATGGGACCATTTGACATTAGCCAATTATGCGCATCGGAACCAAGCTCCTCCTCGGGTTCATTCCCCTTGCCATTCTCACGGGAATGGTTGCCGAAGCATTGTATATCAACTCCAAACGGATTAACGAGAGTTCCCTGCTCGTGAAAGAGAGCTACCGGACCTACGCCGATATCCTGGAGATGCGCCGCCATGAAAAGAATTTTTCCTTCTACCGCGAGAAATTTTACCTCTACCGGATAAAAGATACCTCCGGCCGGGCGGCCGAGTCCTTCTCCCGGTTGAAGCGGCTGGCCGGGAAGAACGAGGTTGCTTCCCACTTCACCAAGGCAGAGGAATTGTTGAGGGAGTATCAGCGCATAACCGACCTCCTTCTGGAATCGGAAGGCACCCCGGAGGCGGAGAAATACGTCCCGGAGCTGGAGACCCTCGGGCACCAACTGGAAAGGTCGGCCGAGCAGATGGTCAGCCTGTCCTGGGTTCCCATCCAGGTGGCAAACGAGAAGGCCCAGACCTACTCCTGGATATTTGCCTTCCAGGCGGTGCTCATCGGGGTGGTTCTTGCCTTTTATTTCGCCCGCCTCCTGGTGAGGCCCATACGCCAGCTTCTCCGGGTGACGAAAAAGGTATCCGAGGGAGATTTCTCCCAGGTCGTGGCCTTGAAGTCCCGGGATGAAATCGGGGATCTCGCGGAATCCTTCAATCGGATGGTCGTCTCCCTGGAGCAGGGCCGATCCCAGCTGGAACAGTCCAGCCAGGAGCTGCGGAAGACGAAGGAGACGCTGGAAAACATCGTCCAGAGCTCCGTGGACGCCATCGTCGCAACCGATCCCAAGGGACAGATTACTTTCGCCAACCGCAGCATGCAGGAAATGGTGTTGGGAAAGGCCGGCCAGGAGGACAGACTTTTAGGGACGCCGATGTCCCGCCTTTACTCCGGCGGGCAGGCCGAAGCGAGAAAAATCATGTCCACGCTGCGCGAGCGGGGGAGGCTCCTCAATTACGAAACGTCGATGGTGAGCAACGAAGGATCCATCCCGATCCTCACCTCCGCTTCCCTGCTCAAGGATGAAAAGGGGGCCGTGATCGGGACCCTGGGGATTATCAAGGACCTGACAGAGAAAAAAAGGCTGGAAGAGGACCTGAGGAAAGCCCAAGCGGACCTGGTCCAGACGGAGAGGCTCGCGGCCGTCGGCAGGCTGGCCTCGGGCGTCGCCCACGAGATGAACGACCCCCTGACCTCAATCCTCACGTTCGGCAATCTCCTGCGGGAAGACACGAAGGAGGCGGATGCCAGCCGGGAGAGCCTGGACATTATCCTCAAAGAGGCCAATCGCGCCAGGAGGATTGTTTCCGACCTGCTCTCTTTCTCGCGTGAGGCAAAGCCCTCCCTTGAATGGATCGATCTGAACGACGTACTGAACATGAGCCTTCTCCTCCTGGAGAAGCAGGGGGCCATGGAGGGGATCGCAGTTCGTTTGGATCTCGCCTCCGAGATCCCTCTGGTTCGAGCCGACGCCGGCCAGATGCACCAGGTGTTTACGAACATCCTTCTCAACGCTGTCCAGGCGATGGGCTCGCAACCATCCGGAAAGGGTAACGATTCCCCTCCCCTGGAAAAGAGGATCTCTCTGCGAACCCGATTTTATGAGAGCCGGGAGGAATCTTTTCCCCTTCATCCCGCGCTCAGCGGCCCCTTTATCCGGATTTTTATCGAAGACACGGGACCCGGGATCCCTCCCGACGTCCTGAACAAGATCTTCGATCCGTTCTTCACGACGAAGGGTACCGGTGAGGGCACGGGGCTGGGCCTGTACATCGTCTCGGGGATCCTGAAGAATTATGGAGCCCGGTACGACCTCGAGAGTGAGGTGGGCCGGGGGACCACGTTCACCATTGATTTTCCTTTGTCGAACAGCTAGCCATGGAAACGCAAGCCAAAATACTGATCGTCGACGACCAGATCAACACCTGCAAATCCATTCAGGCCATCTTGAAGAAAAGCGGGTATGCGTCCGAATACACCCTCGCCGCCCGGGAGGCTCTCCGGCGCGTGCGGGAAGCGCATTTCGATATTGTCATCAGCGACATCCGCATGCCCGGGATGGATGGGATCCAGCTCCTCGAGGAGCTGAAAAAAATTCAGCCTTCCCTCGTCGTGATCATGATCACCGGCTATGCCACGATCAAAAGCGCGGTGGAAGCGATCCAGAAGGGGGCCTACGACTACCTGCCCAAACCCTTCACCCCGGATGAAGTCAGGGTGGTCATCGAAAGGGCGGCGGAGCGCAGCCGCCTGGAGGCCGAGAACATCATCCTCCGCCACCAGGTTCAGGCGCACCGGCGGTTCGAAAACATCATCGGCACCAGCCCGGCCCTGCAGCGGGTTTTCGAAATCGTGGAGAAGGTCGCGGAGGGGGACAGCAACATCCTCCTGACCGGCGAGACGGGCACGGGAAAAGAGCTCGTGGCCAAGGCCATTCACGACCGGAGCCGCCGGCGGGAGAAGCTCTTTCTGCCGATCAACTGCGGGTCGCTCGCAGAAGGGATCCTCGAGAGCGAGCTCTTCGGCCATGTGAAAGGAGCCTTCACCGGAGCCGTGTCCGCCCGGAAAGGCCTTCTGGAAGTAGCTGACGAGGGCACGGTCTTTTTCGACGAGATCACCGAAACCAGCTCTTCCTTCCAGGTCAAGCTGCTTCGGGTCATCCAGGAAGGAGAGTTCATGCGGGTGGGCGATACCCATCCCCTCCGGGTGAACCTGCGCGTCATCGCCGCCACGAACCGGGACCTGGAGAAGGCCGTGGAGCGGCGGGAGTTCCGCCAGGATCTCTTCTACCGCCTCAAGGGAGTTGCCATCCATCTTCCCCCGCTCCGAGACCGACTGGAGGACATCCCCCTGCTTGCTTACCATTTCTTGGGAAAGTACCGGGGAGACCGGAAGGTGGAGCGCATCGATCCCCAGGCCCTGAAGGCTTTCGAGGCGTACAAATGGCCGGGCAATGTGCGCGAGCTGGAGCATGTCATCGAGTATGCCCTCTCCATGGGCGAGGGGAATACGGTGAAGATCACCGACCTTCCGGAAGAATTCCTGAACCGGGCGGCTGACCGGGCGGTCTGCCCGGAGAGCTGGGCCAGCGCCCCCTTCGGCAAGGCCAAGGAGGAGTTCGAAAAGATCTACATCCAGCAAATCCTGAAAGAGAGCAACTGGAACATCTCCGAAGCTTCGCGAAAGGCCCAGATGTTCCGCCAGAACCTTCAGCAGAAAATTCGAAAATACGGGATTAAGGTGGGAGAAGAGAAGGAAGGAAATAAGGAAGGGTCTTGACCCGTGCGTTCAAGAGCGAAGTGGAAAATTAAAGAAATTAAAATCCCTGCTCGCCATTCCGGCGAAGGCCGGAATCCAGTTCATTCAAAAAATTCTGAACTCCTGCTTTCGCAGGAGTGACGGCTCTTCCGGTTTTTCGCAAGAGCATCAAAATTGGATTGTGAGATGTGCTCCAATTTTCGTTTTAACCCACTCTACCCTTTTCTCTTCTTCCCAAACCGTTCTTCAAAAATGGGGGCGGTCAGGTTATCCACGGGGGCCTTGTCGTCGGTGAGAACCAGGGCGAACCGGTTTTGCAGCTTCCTGTCGACTTCTTGCGGGGGAATGACAAAACAGGTCCCTCCGCTGGTTTTTTCCACTTCCTTCCAGGGGTAATCGGCGGGGCTGGCCGCCACGATCATCGTGCTGATCCCCATATCATCGAACGAGGAATCCGCGACGAGCGCGATCTTCCCCTTCCCGAAGACCTCTTCTAGAGTGCGCACGTAGGAAGGCATGAAGAGGCCTTTGGAAAAATCATCGATCACGTTGGCGATCAGCACCCCATCCGGCTTGAGAACGGAAAAAATCAGCGAAGAAAACTCTTTGGTCGTGAGGTGATAAGGGATCGTCAGGTCGTTGAAAGCGTCCCCGAAGATAAAGTCGTACACCCCCTTCTCGGGAAAGTTCATGAGCGACCAGCGGGCGTCGCCGTTGATCGTGCGGATCCGGCTATTGCGGGAAAGGCCGAGATGCTGGTACGCGAGCTCGGTGAGCTGCGGGTCGATCTCGACGACGTCGATCTGCGCCTGGGGATATTTGGCTTCCAGATAGCGCGGAAACGTGTATCCCCCCCCGCCAATGATCAGGGCCCGGAACTTCGGGTTGGATTTTATTTTCCAGGCCACCAGGTCAGCATAGGTTCGTTCGTACCCGTACTGGAGGTGAAGAGGGTCCTGCAAATCCACGAACGAATGGATCAGGTTATCCAGGATCACGGCTTCCAGTTTTTTCCCGTTCTTCTCGACTTTTTTGATCTCGATGGTGAAATAATCGGTTTCCTTGAAAAAGTACGAATTTTCATCCCGGTGCTTGGTGAAGGCGGTCCCGTGAATGGCCCAGAGGGAAACAAACAGGACCGGAAAGAGGGCCATGAGCACCCGCCGCTTCAGAAAGGCTCCGCCGAAAAAAGGGGATGAGACGATCAGGATCAGGGCCATGAGCAGGAGGATGTTCCGCGTTCCCATCCAGGAGATGAGAAAGAACCCGGTGGCAAAGGTGCCCAAAATGGAGCCAAGCGTCGAGAAGGCGTAGATCTTGCCCACCACGTTCCCGGAGCGTTCCAGGCGGTCCAGGGAGAGGCGGACCACAACCGGCGAGATCATCCCGAGAAGGCATGAGGGGAGGAAGAAGATCAGCGCGGTTACGGATAGGATTCGGAGCATGAGAGTCGTCTGCAGCTGCAAGCGGGCGGCGACGCCGGTAAGGGGAGAGATCGAGAGGGCGGCCAGCCCGGAGACGAAAAGGAGCCACCCGAGCGTTTTGGAAGTGGGGTAACGATCGGCCAGCATCCCCCCGAGAAAAGCCCCGATGCTGATTCCGGCCAGCACCACGCCGATAATCGACGTCCAGGTGTACAGCGAAACCCCAACGTAGGGAGCCATGATTCGCCCCGCCACGAGCTCGATGACCATCGTGCAGAAACTGGCAATGAAGACCACCAATACGGCTTTCACAACTTCCTTGCGCATCTTAAACCTACTCTCCTTCCGTTGCACATTTCCGATGGCCTAATTTAACATACATTTTCCGTTTTGGCAGAAAAACTTCATCGTACCGGAAAGGCCTCTTATGAATCAGCAGCCTAGTTTAAGAACCCGACGCCTCATTCTCAGACGCTTTCAGTTATCCGACGCCGCCGACGTCCAGCGCCTGGCGGGCGACAGGGCCATTGCGGAGATGACCCTGGAGATTCCTCACCCCTATGAGATAGAAATGGCCCAGCGGTGGATCTCAACGCTCCCGGGAAAATATGAATCCAATGATGAGGTTGTCTTCGCCGTCACCATCCAAGAATCCGCCCGCCTGGCCGGCGCGGTCGGGCTGGAACTCACCTCGCGTTTCGATCGGGCCGAACTCGGCTACTGGATCGCGAAGGATGATTGGGGGAAGGGCTATGCGACTGAGGCGGCCGAGGCGGTCATTTCCTACGGGTTTACAACCCGGGGCCTGCACCGGATCCACGCGACACCTTTCAAACGGAACCCGGCTTCCATGAGAGTCCTGCAGAAACTCGGAATGAAGCATGAAGGGCAGGCCCGGGAGCATGTAAAGAAGTGGGGCGTCTTCGAGGACCTGGAGCTGTACGGAATCCTCTGCGCTGAATGGCAAGGAAGGAATCCCAGCTAGGTGGGGATTCCCGCACGTCATTTCCGCGGAAGCGGGAATCCAGAAATCAATCAAGAGGCATTTCCCCGAAATCCGGTTTCACGGTTCCTCTCTCCGGACTTCAATCCTTTGGGCTGCTTGGACGACGTACTGTTCCTCAAAAATAGATCCAACCATCTCATCAGCTCGGCTTGATAGATGACGGCTTGTCTCTCTTTTTGATTTCCCAACCATTTCCGTAACCGCTGAATTTCCTCTCCCGCTTGCTCCATCTTCTTCCGCAGCTCCACTTCCGGAGTCTCGCAATCTATAGTGAACGACTTAAATAAGTTGACATGCTGTTGGCCTCTGGTTGACCCGCAAAATCCCCCCTTGCCCCCCTTTGATAAAGGGGGGGTGGGGGGATTTACCGGGATTGCCTAACATGCGATGTCCACTTTCTTTCGTCGGGCACTATAACTTGTTCTCCACCTACCGTTCCCATCGAAGCCCCAAGACTCAGGACGCTGGCTTTCTCCAAGATCCGCTCCCTTTTTTTAAGGCCAACCGTATACTCTCCCGCACGCATTCCAGTCGGCTCATCTGGCGATCATCCCCAACATATGGGGGGAATCCAAACACTGTTCGTATTCTGTGGGGACCCTCAATGGTCACAAGTAATCATATCTACTAAATAACAAAAATGTTCAACTGTGAAATAAAATTAACGTTTTTGTTCAAAAATAAAGGGCAAAAACTTGACGAAATTTTTTTATTCAATAATTTCACCAAATTAAACAGGGGTGCGATTTCCTTTTGATGGCAAAAAAATTGCTCTGAAATCCTCGCTGAATACTTGCGGGAATCATAGCAGGAGAAATGGCCAGGAAAAGTTTATTTAGGATTGGCTTCTCGATCTTTTGTTTTCTTTGTTTGCCAACGCTGGCCTTTGGCCAGGGGTTTCAGGGAATAAGCGATCTTAAGCATGCCCTCAGGCTGGAGGGGGCGAGATGGGAAGCCGGGGAAACCTCTATGACCCGGCTATCTCCCGAGGAGCGCCAAAGCCGACTGGGTCTGGTCCCGCCGGTCCATACGGGTAAGGAGCCTTTGCTCTCTCTGGAGGCAGCTCCTCTTTTCACCCTTCCTGCTAGTTTAGACTGGCGTAACAATGGCGGGAATTACGTCACTCCCGTCCGGAATCAGGGAGGATGCGGAAGCTGTTGGGCCTTTGCCTCGACGGGGGCCCTCGAATCTGCCACCCTGATCTCCAATCTAGCCCCGGGCATAGATTTAGATTTATCCGAGCAGGTGCTGGTTTCCTGTGGGGGGGTAGGGAGTTGCGGCGGAGGTTCCATCGATTCCGTTGCCAACTTTTTTAAAAATACCGGCCTTCCTGTGGAGAGTTGTTATCCCTATACCGGTACCGACGCCGCCTGTTCCAATGCCTGCGCCGACTGGCAATCCTCCACCTACGGTATTTCCAACTGGCATTACGTAGCTACGACTTCTCCCACGGTGGATGCTCTCACGACTGCTCTAAATACTCATGGACCCCTGGTCACGACGATGTCCGTCTATCAGGACTTTTTCTCTTATCAGAGTGGTGTCTATCATTATACCAGTGGAACCTTTGCCGGTTTTCATGCCGTTTTGCTGGTGGGCTACGATGATATTGAGCAGTACTTTATCGTCAAGAACAGCTGGGGAACCGACTGGGGAGAATCCGGATATTTTCGCATTGCCTATTCTGAGTTGCACAGTCCGGCGGGCTTTGGGGAATGGACGATCGCCTATCAGGGAATAGCTCCGGAATGTATTTACAATGTTAGCCAACCAGTCCCGGCTTCCTTTCCTGCTTCGGGTGGAGATGGGAGTGTATCCGTCAACACCCCGAGTGATTGCCCCTGGACTGCAACCAGCAATGACCCCTGGATGGTGATCACTTCGGGAGCAAGTGGGATCGGAAATGGGACAGTTTCTTTTTCGGTATCCACCAATACGGGCTCTTCTCGAACGGGCACCCTGAGGGTCGCGGGACAAACCCTATCGGTAACCCAGGATGCAGTCCCCTGCCCCTGTTCCATTAATCCCACCCAACAGAGTTTTGACAGCGCTGGAGAGACAGGAAGTATAGGGGTAACCGCCGGAAGCGGCTGTGCTTGGACCACCCAAAGTAATGCCAGCTGGCTGACCATCACCGCCGGGGCGATTGGATCTGGAAGTGGCACGACGGTCTATTCAGTAGCGGCAAATTCCAGCACCTTGGCCCGAACGGGAACGATAACTGTGGCCGGGCAAATATTTACCGTAACTCAGTCGGCTGCAGTGCAGCCGGTCTTGGGCATAAACGCCGGAGGAGTTGATTATACCTCGGGTAAGGGGATTCATTATCTGGGGGATCAATATTTCTCTGGGGGAGTAACAGTGACAACAGGCTCGGCGATCCAAGGAACGGCGGATGGCCCGCTCTATCAGGTGGGAAGGAGCGGAAATTTCTCTTACGCCATCCCCCTGCCCGATGGAAATTATGACCTCACTCTCAAATTCGCCGATTTCACTTATTCTTTGCCGGGTCAGCGGGTCTTTGACGTGCTCATAGGAGGAACCAAAGTTTTAAAGGATTTCGATATTTACGCCTTGTCGGGGAAAAACACCGCTCTGGATATAACCTTTTCGGTGAGCGTTACGCACGGGACTCTCAATATCCAATTCGTACCCATCATCGCTGATGCCCAGATCAATGCCCTACTGATTTCCGGAGCTTCTTCCCCCCCCAAAAACCCACCCATTAAGATTAAAAGATACTATACCACCGAGCCAAAAAAAATAGGGCCGGGCTAGCCTCGCTTATGTAAAGAGGGGGACATAGAGTAAAGCGGGGCGTAGGAGACAAATAAGCACCTTTCATCAGGGCAGCAATAAAGGTTTGCAATTCGACTGGCACATGGCCCGCCCAAGAAGTGTGAGAAAGCGGTCGAAAGTTTAGAACCATGCGGATCATCCGCTTCATCGAAGACCGGTAGGAACGAGGGACGGGTTAGGCCCTCTCCGATATTTCGTTCAAGCGCTCCTCAAGCTTCTCGTAGTCACCAAGATGCGCTCGCATCAGGCTCTTCCAGAGCTTGCCGTGGTTCGGCACGGAGAAGTGCAGCAGCTCGTGGACGATCACGTAGTCGCCAAGCTCGCGATCCAGGCCAAGCAGTTCATCGTTGAAGCTGAATGTTCCCGCCGTGGAACACGACGCCCACTTCCGGCGCATCGGGCGCACATACAACGCGCTGGCCTTCACGCCGAGCTTCGCGGCCCATTCCAGCACGCGGGCTTTGAACTCTTCTCTGCCGCGCCAGGCGCTCATGGGCGAAAGCTCTTCTGCAGCAGAATGAAGAGGGCATCGACGCGTCGCGGTCACCTTGGCCATGTCATCCTCTTCGGCGAAGACGGCGAACGTCACCTGTTTGCGCACCTCGCGCAGTTCCGCCTCGCTGCGCTGCCAGTTCGGAAACTTGGCGAACGCTTCGCGCACCTTCTTGCTCACCGGCTCGGGGTTCGGGATGCCGTCGTCGGTGAGCTTGCAGAGCACGAAGTAGGTCAGCCCATCCAGCCCTTTGGCGGCCTGTTCCTTCTTCCGCTGCTCGTTCTTCTCGATCTCCTTGAGCAGATCGGCCAGCGCCTCTTCGGTGCTGGTCTGCCGGTCCTCGAAACTCTCCTGCACCGCCTTGGCGCGTTCCGAGAGCGCCACGAGGAACGGGTCATCGCTGTTTTCCTCTGCCGTCTTCTCGATGGTCTTCACGAGGTTGATGACCTTCGTCGCTTTGCCCTCGTCGCGTTGTTTGATCGTCTCGATGGTGGACCGGTCAATCCCCAGGTATTCCGTTTCCGGGCGCTCCATGACCGCGCCGATGTGCCGCTGCACCAGCTCGTTGGTCTTCTTCTGGAAAGCGCGGTCCACATACACCCGGCGCGCATACGCGTTGCGCACCACCTCATAAATGCCGGACAGCGTGGCGTAATTCTCGATGAACGGCCGCAGGAACGCATCGGGCGAGATGATCTCGTAGAGCATCTCGATCTCTTTGTATTCCTTGAAGAACTCCTTCCGCCGTTCCTTGTCGCGGAAGTGCTCGATCAGGTTGTCCACGTCCTTGTCGTTGAAATTCTGGGTCACCAGCGCGAGATACGCCGGGGCCTTCGTCTCCATCTTCGCCTTGAAGAGATGCTTGAGCAGGCCCAGGTCCTTGACGATGGCGTTGATCTCGTCGCTGTCGAAGGCCAGCGCCTTTTCCAGCTTGTCGAAGATGCCCACGAAATCGAGGACGAAGCCGTGCGGTTTCACCATCTCCGCCGCCTCGTTTTCGTAGGGCCGGTTCACCCGCGCGATGGCCTGGAGCAGCGTGTGGTCGCGCATCGGCTTGTCCAGATACATCGCGTAGAGGATCGGCGCGTCGAAGCCGGTGAGCAGCTTCTCGGTGACGATGAGAATCTTCGGCCACTCGCCCGACCTTGATGAAGTCCTTGCGGATCTGCCGCTCCCGCTTCGGGTCGAGATGCCACTTCTTCAGGTGCGCCGGGTCATTGTTGTTCCCGGTGAAAACGATCTCGGAATACTCCGGCGGCAGAATCGCATCCAGCGCTTCCTTGTAGAAGGCGCACGCCTCGCGGTCCACGGCCACGAGGAACGCCTTGTAGCCGAGCGGCTCGATGTTCTCCCGAAAGTGATCCGCCACCAATCCCGCCACTTTCTTCACGCGCTCCTTGCCCTTGAGGAAATTCTTCAGGTTCACCGCCCGTTCGAGAATCTTGTTCAGCTCCTCGATGTCCGCGATGCCCTCCGTCTCGGCCAGCGCGAGGAACTCCTTCTCCATGATCTCGTGCGGCACCAGCATTTCGTTCGGCGCGAGCTGGTAGTAGAGCGGCAGCGTCGTGCCGTCCTCGATGCTCTCGGCGATGGAATACTTGTGCAGGTAGCCCTTGTCGTCCTCGCAGCCGAAGGTCTTGAACGTCCCCTTGCCATAGGCCGTCTTGTCCACCGGCGTGCCGGTGAAGCCGATGAACGTGGCGTTGGGCAGGCCGGCCATCAGGAAGTTGCCCAGGTCGCCGCCCGTCGTCCGGTGCGCTTCGTCAATGAGCACGTAGATGTTCTTCCGCAGGTTCAGGTTCGCCGGCATGTCGCGGAACTTGTGGATCATCGTCACGATGATGCCCCGGTAGTCTTCCCGCAGCAGCCGGTTCAGCGCCGCGATGCTGCCGGCGTGCGCCACGTTGCCCAGGCCCACCGACGCGAGATTCTTGAGCATCTGATCTTCCAGCTCGTTGCGGTCGATCATCAGCAGGATGGTCGGCTTCTCCGCCTCGGGCGCTTTGAAGAGCATCTCCGCCGCCTTGATCATCGTGTAGGTCTTGCCGCTGCCCTGCGTGTGCCAGACCAGCCCGCGCGAGCGCTGCGGGTCGAGCGCACGCGCCACCACCTTGTCCACCCCGCCCATCTGATGCTGCCGCAGGATGAACTTTTGCAGTTCCTCCTCTTTCTCCGCGAAGAGGATGAAATCCTTGAGCAAGCGCAGCACCTGCGGCACGGCGCAGAAGCTCTTCACCTTGGCTTCGAGGTTGCCCGCCTCCGTCGTGCTTCCAGTTGAAAATGTTTCGCCGCACCGTGTTCCAGGTCACCCCGTAGGCGAAGCCGATGGCCTCCGTGGCGGAGAAGATCATCTCCGGCACCATCACCTCCGGCGTCTCCGCGTGGTAACGGCGGAGCTGGTCCACCGCGAGCGCGATCGCCTCGTCCTTGCTCGCGTTCTTGCACTCGATCACCAGCACCGGGATGCCGTTGATGAGGAAGACCACGTCCTCCCGCGTCCCGTAGCGCCCGTTGTGGACGTAGAACTCCTCCGTCACCTCATACACGTTCCGCCACTGCTCGCGCGGGCGGGCGAGGTCGCCGTAATCAATCAGCATCAGGTCCAGTTCCCGGCTCTCCTCGGCGCAGAAGAATTTTCCCTGGTTGCGCAGGTAGGTGAGGAAGTCGCGGTTGCCGGCGATGTCCGCGTTGAGCCGCTGGAACTCGCCCACCAGCGCGCCCTCGGCTTCTTTGTATTTCGGGTTGAAGGCGCGCACCTGGGCGTGGAGCAGGTCGCCGAAGTAAAGCGACGCCGTCCGCGCCCGGTCCTCGGGCGTGGCGCCGTCCGGATCAAACCCCCGCCGCGCCTCGGCTTCGCGCGCGGCACGTACGTCCAGCCGATCTCCTGCGCGTAGGCGAGGATGCGGGCTTGGACGGTTTTGTGTTCAGTGGGTGCCGCCATGCCTGAAACCTACTAACCGCACAACTCGAAAACAACCATTGTGAACGTCGAGCGTTGATTTACTCTGCTATCGGACAGAGGAAAATATCCGATGAGGAACAAATCGAGCTTCGGCCGCGATTTCCTGCGCTATGATTTTCTGGCTCGGCTTATCCGCGGGCCAGCCTGTTATATTGGCATGGTTTCTTGGCTCAGGGGTTGGTACGATGCGGAGGGATTTCTTGATGACGGTTATGGCCTGCAGGTCGGCACGTCCATAAAGAGTGGCAGGACGCTTATCGGCGATTGCTTGCCCAATTTGCCACAATTCGGCTTCTGACAAATCCATATGCCGAGTCACGGAAAGATCGGGATAAGGATGGGGGATAAAAGCATCTGGGCGAACGCGCGGGTCACCTTTGCGAATCCAGTGACGGAATAGAATGAACCGAGCCATCCATTCATCTTCTGAGACAGGAGGAAGAGCGGGAATATCCGTCATAGGGAACAGACTCGATTAATGAGGTCCAATATTATCTTTGGCACCACCCCAGAAAAAGGCTCAGTGCCATAAGCTTTGCTGGCGCCGAGCAAGGCAGCATAGTGCAGGTCGCCTTCCGGGCTCACGCTTATGGACAGAGTGCGTCGGGAAGAGCGGTGCCATTCAAAAGTCAAATGTCCATCCGGCTCAGCGCCCACGGAAGGGGTTGGAAAACCAAAAGGCAATGCACTCAGAAAATGATAGGCTTGCCAGAAGGTTTCATTGGTTATGGGTTCCGCTCCATAGCCGTCCCAGTTCGCAGAGCTACATTCCTCTGCAACCTTTATTAGATCTTCCAAAACTCTTCTTGCGCCAAGGCCGAATGAATGAGAGCTTTGGAGATGTCCGCGTCCCTTTTGGGCTTGTTCGGCGATGAAATAAGCTGTGTCACTTGCACCGCCAGTTGTCATGGACCCCAATTTGTAAAATTCAGCAGATGTCATTGCGAGGTTCATTTTAAGCCCTCCACGGCCCCTGTGGTGAGACTGCTATAAAAGATCTTGTTTTTCAACCACCTCATCTCTGCCAGACCGATTATCAATAGCGTCAGCATGCCTGCTTGAAATGGCTCGGTGGTGAAAACATCGATATCAAGAATCAACCCGCCGCCATCGGACCCCGGTCTTTGGGGAGGCTGAACAGTCTTAACAATATTAACTGCATAAGGATGACCAGCCACTAAGAGATTGTCTTGATGGAAAAAGCTCATTATTTGCAGATCCAGCTCTCCTGGCGGTTGGGGAGGCACCCGCAGATAGTCTTCCAGACGCACCTCTCCTACCGGCAAGGTTATCCGGTTGATGAAGCGGACACCAAGTCGCTGGACTTCAAGGGACTTTGCCAAGTCTGCATAAACGTTCCACAACCGCATTGCTTCTTCCTTGAATTGATCCCAGGTTTCATAGGGTTGCAGTCTGCTAAAAACAAACCCGTCGCGGTTGAACTGAGCAATGTAACGGCCGTCCGCAGATTGAAGTCGCAGCCCCCTCCAGCCCAAGTCGTGGAAAAGCTGTTCCGGAGGCTGACCAGCCTTCACCTTCATCTCATGCCGGAACTCGCTTTGCGAAAAAATTTTGGGATAGCCGGGCAATTTGGCTTTTAACTGCTCCCGAATGGTGGATTCCTCCCATGGAGATTCCACGCGCGTGCGAATTTCGATTACCGCCTCGACAATAGGGGCATGTTCGAGATGTTGGAAGAGATTCCGTTACATCGATTTTCAGCATGCTTTTATTTTATATGGGTTGCTCAGGTTTTAAAATAGAAAAATAATTATCTAGCCCTTACGAATCGTTACATGCGCGACTGTGTCGCCGGACTCCAAAATGTCCAGATCGAGGTCGTGGACCCGAATCTGCGCCGTCATCAACTGGTGCAGCAGGGTGCGGAAGAGCGCGGTGCAGAGTCTTGTCCTCGCTTGCAGCGGTAGGCAATCTTCTTCAAGACAGCATCGAGCGCAGTGACAATCTCTTCCTGCTCATCTTCGCCAGGCAAATAGTCGGAAGCCCGGCTTCATCGCGCTCGATATTGAACTTGGCGTTCACCGAGCAATGTCTGGCTGTTCACGAAGTATCCTGATCCTCGGAGTGAAGTTCAGATAATAGAACAGATAACGCCGCTGTTGAACCTCGTCGTGTGGGCGGATTCAGTAGAATGAACGACGAATGCGTAAACTCTCCTTCGGAGATCGAAGAACGCGGTTTTCCCGACGTAGCTCCATGCTGCCGCTGCGCCAGTTGAAAAGCAGGTCGCCGTTATTCACCACCGTTTCGTGATGACGTTTCGTATTCAGGCCGAAGTAATTCAGATCGAATCGAGGACGATTGGTCCATCGAGCGTTATGTTCTTGTTCGTCAGAATCTTCGTAGCACCGATCGGCTTCAACTTGGCAGTGACTCGCACGCTTGCGGAATGCCATAATCAACATCGGCCAGAATCGTCAAGCGGCGTGACTTCCCAACTCTCCGGCACGGGGCCGATGTCGGTTTGTTTTTGGGGTTCGCCGCGGAGGCCGGCGGTGAAGAGCTGGTGCAGGAGCGCCTTTTTCAGTTCGGCGGTCAGCGCCAGCAGCCGCTCCTGCTGCTCCATCGCCCGCTGCACCACCCCCAACACCCCCGCGATCTTCCGCTGCTCGGGGAGCGGTGGAACCGGAACGAGGCAATGTCTCTCAGTAACGATCCGCTGACACGCTGTCGGTTATGTTCGCAGCCTTCGTGGCATCACCGACGCTCATAAGCATCTGTAGCGGAAGAACTGGCTGAGTGAATAGGGATCAATCTCGCGCTTCGCGCGAACACGGATGAGGTAAGATGCGAAAACCGATGCGTGGCGGAGTCTGCATATTCAGGTAGCTCTTTCCGTCGTTGCACCGATCCGCGCAAAACGATATCACCGGCAGCGAGACGATATTGTCCAGAATGTCTGCTGGGCATTCGCGAAATGGCCCAGTGGCCACTGGACGCCGGAGTCGGTGATGTCGGCGATTCACAGGAATCGGACGTTGCCCATTCGGTCCGCGAAGCTGCGTATCCGTATTGTGGTTGCTCGCAACTGTCTCGAGCGGGCTACGTTTCCATCCGCGATGCGATGGTACCGAATTTCAGTTTCAACAGTGTGCCCATCAAATGTCAGACCATTTGCTTTGAGAATGGCCTTAAGCGCCGCATCGGTCTTCTCGCTTCCTCTTCAAGCGTCTCCAACTCCTCCACAATCTCCGCAATCGGCCGGTATTCGTCCGCTTCGCCCGTGTGGATGTAGCGGCTGGGGGAGATGTTGAAGTCGTTCTTCGCAATCTCCTCGCGGCTGACGATGCGCGAGTATTTCTCCACTTCCTTCCACGCGCTGAAGGTGTCGGCGATGCGGCGGATGGCATCGTCGGGGATGTAGTTCTTCGGGTCGCCCTTGGTGAACTCGCGGCTGGCGTTGAGCAGGAAGAGCTTTCCCTTTCGCTCCTTCGGCTTGGCCCGGTTCAGCACGAGGATGATGCCGGGGGCGGTGGTGTTGTAGAAGAGGTTTTCCGGCAGGTAGATGACGCCCTCGATGAGGTCCTGCTCCACGAACCAGCGGCGCACGTCTTTTTCCTTGTTGGTGTTGGCATTGCCGGAGCCGCGCGAGGCGGCGCCGGTGTCGAGCACCACGGCGGCGCGGCCCTGCGGCTTGAGGCTGGCGAGGATGTGCTGCACCCAGCCCCAGTCGGCCTTGCCGCCGGGGAAGCCCGCGCCCTTGGGGAAGCGGTCGAGTTCGTCGGCGTCGTAGTCCTTTTCCTTGAACTCGGTCTGGTTCCACATGGGATTGGCCACGACGCGGTCGAAGGTCTGGAGGCGGTTGCCCTGGCGGAACTTGGGCTTGCGGAAGGTGTCGCCGATCTGAATCTCGCCCTCCATGTCGTGGATGATCATGTTCATGTTCGCCATGGCCCAGGTGCCGCGGTTCGTTTTCCTGGCCGTAGAGCTTGAGGGGCGCGTAGCGTCTTCTTCGCCGGCGGCGCTTCATCTTCTCCGTCCAGCGCCAGCTCGCATTTGATGAGCAGGCCGGCGGAACCGCAGCAGGGGTCGTAAATGTCCATGCCGGGCTCGGGGTCCATGATTCGGGCCATGACAAAGCCGACTTCGGTCGGGGTGTAGAACTCGCCGGCGCTCTGACCGCCGCCCTCGGCGAATTTGCGGATGAGATACTCATAACTGCGGCCGATGATGTCGGGTTCGACGTCATTGAGACCGAGCCGCTTGGCGCTGATGGCCTCGATGAGGTTGCTCAGGCGGGCGTCGTCGATGTCGCGCTGGCCGTGGGTGGTGGCGTTGAAGTCGATGCGGTCGATGATGCCCTTGAGCAGCGGGTTGGCGTCGGCGATGGCGCGGAGGTGGGTGGTAAGCTGCTCGCCGATCTTGTCCGAGAGCGTGCGGATGATGGACCAGACGGCGTCGTCGGGGTTCTTCGGCGCCAGCGGGAGGAAGAAGCGGACGAGCTTCTTGTCGTGCTTCACGAGCTTGAACGCCTTGGCCCGCGAGCCGACTTCCTGGGCGATGCGGTTGATCTCGTCATCGAACACGTCGCAGAGGCGCTTGGTGAAGATGAGCGGAAGGATGAACTCCTTGTATTTCGGCGCGTCCTTGGCGCCGCGGATGGAACAGGCGGCGTCCCAGATCCAGGATTCGAGCGATTTACCGTTCTGCTCGGTCTTGTTCATCGGTCAAATCGATGCCTTTTTTCTTGTACTGCTTTGGTTAATTGAATAGTCTCTAGTTTGTAATTCCGGAAACACGGGAATGACAGGCTTAGGCAGATTTCTGCCTGAAATATACATAATAGATGCAAAATGTTCAAGCTGAACTTGCAGGATTTCCAAATCATCTCGGCGCTTGTCTCCTTAGAGAAAACTACTGAGCCTTCCAACTTGGAAAATCAACAACTCGATCTTGGCAATATTAAAAGGTAGGCACGGAAAGCCCCTCTTCTCTTTTTCCGCAAATCCATGTATCTTCAGTTAATCAAGGGTCACGCAGCAGCTTTCACTAAACCGGAAGAAGGAGACTTCCTATGCGCAGAGATTTTGTTAAGATATTGGTTTTTGCCGCGCTGTTTACTGCTTCGTTCTCTTTATCCTTATCTCCCGCCGCTTCGGCCCAGCAGTACCCGACGAAACCGGTTAACATGATCGTCGGCTGGGGAGCGGGGGGATCGACGGATGTCACCTTGCGGGCACTTTCTGATGCAGCCGGAAAGGTGCTGGGCCAGCCGATCATCGTCCAGAATAAACCCGGCGGCGGCTCGGCCGTGGGATTGGCTCTCCTCAAGAATGAAAAGCCCGACGGGTACACGCTGGGGAATATTTCTTCCGCCGGGATCACCGGGCAGCACCTGCGAAAAGTGCCCTACGACTCGACGAAGGATTTCACCCCGATCATCCGCTACGGCGACTACATCCACGGGATCACGGTCAAGGCCGACGCCCCCTGGAAGAACATAAAGGAGCTCGTCGCCTACGCCCGGGCGAACCCCGGCAAGCTGAAATACAGCAGCCCGGGCACCGGGTCTTCTCACCACCTGGTGGTGGAAGCCCTGGGGACCCAGGAAGGGGTCAAGTGGACCCACATCCCGTACAAGAGCGGGCATGAAGCGACGACGGCCCTCTTGGGAGGGCACGTCGATTTTCAGACCTGCGCCTCCGAGTGGAAGCCCTACGTGGACAGCGGCGCATTCAGGCTTCTCGCCACGACGGGTGAGAAACGGTATGACAAGTACCCCCAGGTCCCCACGCTCATCGACCAGGGATACCAGATCTGGGCCATCACCCTCGTCGGAGTCATGGGCCCAAAGGGAATGCCGGCCCCGATCGTCGATAAGCTTCACGCCGCTTTCAAACAATCGATGGACAATCCCGAGTTTAAGAAGGCCATGAGCAACTTCGACATGCCCATCGTCTACCGCGGCCCCGAAGGATTGCTTCAGGATATAAAAGAGATCAGCGACCGGTGGGGAAAAGTGATTCAGCAACTCGGTTTAAGGCAGGACTAGCCACGAGATGGGGAGTCTTTCAAATGTCATTGCGTTCGTCATTCCCGGGATCAGGATGTATTTATTCAAACGTCCGCAAAATGGTCAAAAATTGTAGGGGCAACCCTCCCGCCTTGGCGGGATTGCCCATGTTGCGGGCGGCCACTGGGGGCCGCCCCTACAAAATCCTGTTTGGTTCCAACTTATCCGGTTTAGGAAAACTATAGTGAACGACAAAAGAAAGTAGTCATTGCATGTGCAGCTTTCTCAAGAGAAATCCCCCCATCCCCCCTTTATTAAAGGGGGGCAAGGGGGGATTTTGTATGGAAATTTTTAAATCGCAATGAGCGCTCGTCCAATGTCACTTTATTTAAGCCGTTCACTATAGATTCCCGCTTTCGCGGGAATGACAAAATGAACTGAGGATTAGGCACGGGGAATTTTCATTTAGACCGGAATACGCTCTCCGGCCTGGGGGCCATCCTGATCTGGAGCACCTCGATTGCCCTGGCCCGGAGCATCATCGAGCAGGTGGGTCCCCTAACGGCGGCCGCGGCCGTTTATTTGGCGGGCGGTTTCTTCTGCCTGGCGGGTCAGATCCTCTTCACCCGCATTGGAGGACATAGAATCCGGATGCCCGCCCCAAGGGTTCTCTTCGGCTGCGGGTCCCTTTTTGTGCTTTACATGCTGGCTCTGTACCTGGCCCTGGGCCTCGCCGCCGGCCGGCGCCAGGTTCTTGAGATCGGACTCCTGAATTACCTCTGGCCGGCTTTTACCCTGTTGTTGGCGCCTGTCGTGCTGAAAAAGAAAGCCGGTCTAATCCTTATCCCCGGAACTCTGCTGGCATTGGCAGGGGTCTTTCTCGTCTTGACCTCCGGCCATTCGGTTTCCTTCACCTCCCTCGGGGGCAACGCGGCCGCAAATCCATGGCCTTACCTCCTTGGAGTAGTTGCCGCCGTCTCCTGGGCTCTCTTTTCCAACCTGACTCGCCTGTGGACCGCGCCCGAGAACAGCGGCGCGATGGTTTTATTTCTCCCAGCCACCGGCGTGATCCTTCTCATCCTCAGCCTGGCAACCCCGGAAGAAAGCTCGTGGACCGGCGCGGGCGGTCCTTGAAATCCTGTTCCTGGGAGGCGCCACCGCCCTCTCCTATGTTCTCTGGGATGTCGCCATGAGAAAAGGGGACCTGGTCTTTGTGGCCGCCTGTTCGTATTTCACTCCTCTTCTTTCGACCCTTCTGAGCTGTCTTTACCTCCGGGTCTCGGCCGGCTTCACCCTTTGGCTAGGCTGTCTCTTGCTCGTCGCCGGCTCCCTCCTAAGCTGGGTTGGGGTATCGGAGAGAAGTTCTTCACCGCTCTCCGGTCAGCCGCCCGAACCCGAGCGGTCCCGCTAAGCGCCAGAAGCTCCTCAACAATCACTCCCTCTATTTTTGGTTCCTGAACAATATTCTTATTGATACAAGGCACACCGTTCATCCATACTAATGCGTATAAATTGGATGAGAGGTGCGCGGGAATGAGAACGCCGCTCAATATAGAAGACACATTGGTGGAAAGGGCATCAGAATTGACGGGAATCAGGGAAAAACGACCTTGGTAAAACTTGGCCTGGAGGCATTGATCGCCAAGGAGAGTGCCAAGCGGCTGGCAAAGCTCGGCGGGACCCAGAAGCAACTGAAGGCCATCCCGCGGAGAAGAATCGCGGAGCGATGAAAATGGTTCTTGTACATCCCTTTTTTAAAAACAATCGGCATTCGCAAATAGATGTTGGGAGGTTATCAATGGATACCCATCAGGTTAAATGGAATGAGGAAGTGGCGGAGAAAACTTATCGAGCACTTGGAAAAGAGGGGAATGGAGGGAAGTTACGCCGCCACCGCCGCTCAAGCCAGGGATGAGGTTATCGCCATGATCCCTCAAGGGGCCTCGGTTTATCGTTGCGGTTCGATGACCGCCGTGCATATGGACCTCTGGCAAGGAATCGCTAAAATCCCCGGTGTTGAAATAATCGATCCTTTTAAACCCGGGCTCTCTTTCGAGGATTCCCTCGAACCCAGGCGGAAAGGTTTGCTTGCGGATGTGATGATCACCAGCACAAATGCCATTACGCTCGACGGCAAGCTGGTGAACCTGGATGGATTGGGAAACCGAGTAGCGGCGATGATCTTTGGCCCTAAAAAAGTTATTTTGGTGGTCGGCATGAACAAAGTCGTACCGGATTTGGAATCAGCCATCGCCAGGACGAAACACTACGCCGCTCCCGTGAACGCCATACGTATGGGCATCAAGACTCCCTGTGCCGAAAACGGAATCTGCGTGGATTGCAGGACCCCTGCCCGGTTCTGCAATATTTGGAGCACAATCGAAGGCCAGAGAATCAAAGGCCGGATCCACGTAAAACTTGTTGGGGAAAATCTTGGGTATTGAACGATAAGGATCATCTCCAATTTACGTGGTCGAATATTTGGTGAAAGCCTCGCAAGATTCCGGAAGGAAAGGTAATTCCGCCGCAGGCATTGGCGGGATAAGCTTTGGTCAAAGGGGCCAATGAGTTTCCGTAAAGCGCAGCGGGGACAGGAAACGCATGATTCGGGAGATAGGAAAACATCCCCGCCAGAACCAAGAAGGGATATGTGCTTCATGGTTGTGGCGGAATCTGCCTTTCCTTCCGGACCCCTGGAAGCACTGAGTAAGGTCGGCTTCTCACGTTTGAGTGTCATACATTTGAGCCACATCCGCTCCCCTTTTTTGCCTATGAGGAATTATGCGGTACCTCGGCATTGACTTGGGAACATCTTTCCTCAAAGGCGCGGTTCTGGACCTGGATCGGCTTTCAGTCGGTTCCGTTCAGCGGGTTGCCTGCCCTCCCCCTCTTTCCGGCCTGCCCCCGATGCGGACGGAGTTTCATCCGGAAGGTTTTGTCGTCGCCGCCCGGCGAATGATTGAGGAGCTACTCGCAGAAGCGCCCGACTGCCGGGGCCTGCTCACGTGCGGCCAGATGGGCGGCTTGGTCTTCGTTTCGCCCGAGGGCGGGGCGCTCTCCAACTATATCTCCTGGCAGGACCGGCGCCTCCTCGAACCTCATCCGTCGGGAGTTGGGCTCCTTCTACGACGCTTTCTCGGCCCGCCTCAGCCCGGATGATTGGCGAGATCTCGGCCGGGAAATCCGTCCCGGCACCCCGCTGAGCTACTCTATTCTGGATGGCGGGAAACAAGGGAATGCCCCCTGCCGGTTGTTTCGCGGCAACGCTGCCCGATTTTGTGCTCTCCAGGCTTTGCGGCACAGCCCCGGCCACCCATCCGAGCAATGCCGTTGGCGCCATTAACATCTTAACGAGCTCATGGGATTTCAAAATCTTCGAACGTCTTGGTTTCGGCCAGTGTGCACTGGCCGGTCCTCCGGGAAATCAATGACCCCGTGGGAGTGATTCGCGGACTCCCGTTACCTTGCTTTCCCGCGGTGGGCGATCACTCCTGCGCCCTTGCGGGAGTGTTGCTCGACAAGGGAGAGCTTTCACTGAACGTCTCGACTGGTTCGCAGGTGAGCATGCGCAGCGAGATGGCAGATCCTGGAGATTACCAGACGACTCCATTTTTCGACGGCGAATTTATACATCGGATTTCCAACCTTCCTGCCGGGCGGGCCCTCGACGCTCTTTTGCGGTTGTTCACTGAATTGGCGCAGTCCCAGGGAATTGAACTGAGCGAACCATGGGCGTACATTTCAAAAGCCGCCGAGTCCAAGGCCGGGAGCAATGTGCGGGCGAACCTGGCTTTTTTCCCCACGCCCCTCGGCGACTCCGGCAGCCTTACGAATCTTCGCGAGGAGAACCTTACCGTTGGGGATGTTTTCCATGCGGCCTTCCTCAACATGGCCGAGAATTATTACGCCTGCGCCCTTCGCCTATCTCCGGGACAAAGCTGGACCCGCTTGGTCTTCTCCGGGGGATTGGCCCAGAAACTAAATTTCCTTCGCCATTTGATCACCGAAAAATTCCAGTCCCCCTACCGTTTGGGCTTTTCCGCCGAGGACACTTTGAACGGCCTCCTCGTTCTGGCGCTTTTCGTGAGCGGCAGAACCCGTACCGTCCAGCAGGCCATGGAAATCCTCCGCCAGGCTCATCGTTGATCGATCACTTTCCGGGCGGCCACATAGGGCCGCCCCTGCAATCCTGCTTTTCGGTCCGCAGTACGCCTCCCCCCTGCAGTTTCTCCTTGGAAACCTGGTCGTGAATGTAGCATCTGAACTTAATAAAGGAGGGGAAGAATTATGGAGAACATCAAAGGTAAGAAAGTAGCGATTCTGGTGGAGAATGGTTTCGAGCAGTCCGAGATGGTCGAGCCCCGAAAGGCGCTCGACGAGGCTGGCGCCAAGACAACTATCGTTTCTCCGGCGGAAAAAGAAGTCCGCGGCTGGAAAATGAAAGAATGGGGCGACACGTTCCCGGTGGATCTGGCGCTCGACCGGGCAAAGCCGGAAGATTTTGACGCGCTCCTGCTTCCGGGCGGGGTTATGAATCCGGACAGGCTCCGGATGAATCCGAGGGCGGTCGCTTTCGTAAAGTCTTTCTTCGATGCCGGCAAGCCTGTCGCCGCGATCTGCCATGGCCCCTGGACGATCATAGAGGCAGGAGCGGCGGAGGGTCGGCGGATCGCCTCGTGGCCGTCCATAAAGACGGATCTCCGGAACGCCGGCGCCGAATGGGTCGATCAAGAGGTTGTGGTCGACGGGAATCTGGTCTCAAGCCGCAAGCCCGACGATATCCCGGCATTTAACCGGGCGATGATCGAGCTGTTTAGTGGCGCCCGTGCGAAGGAACGGAGGAGTGAGCGTGAGTCCAGGGGAGAAAAGCCGGGGTCACGACCCGAACCAAGCCGGAAGCGGAAAGAGACCGGAGCAAGATCTGGATATTCGACCAAGTCCCGCTAAACGTAAATCACGTCAGGCTAGCAATGGGAGGACATAGGAGTTACGTCTTCCATTCTTTTCGTTCTGCCAGAGTTTTTGCTGTTCCCTGAAGTGATGCTATTTTTCCGGGCCATGAATTTTTCACAGCTTCTGGAAACGTCACGAGGAGACACGGGCTCCCGTCCCCCCTTCCAGGGGAACAGGAATGGCCGTTAAGATTTCTTTTACGAGATCCTCCGCTGACTGGCCTTTCATTCTCGTCTCCGTCTTCACCATGAAGCGATGGGCCAGGACGGGGGCGGCCAGGGACTTTACGTCGTCGGGAATAACAAAATTCCGTCCCTGGATCGCCGCCCGGGCCTGGGAAGCGAGGTAAAGCCCCAATGAGGCGCGGGGGCTCGCGCCCAGCTTGATTTTTTCATGCCCCCTTGTCGCCCGGACCAACGTGGTCATGTACCGGCGCAGGGAATCCTCGACGTAAACCTCCCGGCATTTTTTCTGAAGTTCCAGCACCTCTCCTGCTTCGACCACGCTCCCCAGCGTCTCCAGCGGGTTCGACTGGTGAAACCGGGAGACTACCGTCTCTTCCTCCTGCTCGTCCGGGTACCCGATTCTGACTCGAAGCAGAAACCGATCGAGCTGGGCCTCCGGAAGGGGAAAGGTTCCTTCGAGCTCAATTGGGTTCTGAGTCGCCAGGATGAGGAAAGGCCGAGGCAGGAGCAAAGTCTCCAGGTCAACGGTGATCTGCCGTTCCTGCATGCACTCGAGGAGCGAGGACTGGGTCCGCGGCATGGCGCGGTTGATTTCGTCCACCAGCACGATGTTGGCCAGAATGGGACCCGGACGGAATTCAAAGGCCGAGGTCTTCTGGTTGAAGTAGTTGATTCCCGTCACGTCGGAGGGGAGCAGGTCGGGGGTGCACTGGATCCTCTTGAAACGGCAGCCCACCGATTTAGCCATGGTCTTTGCCAGGAGGGTCTTTCCCACCCCCGGGACATCGTCGATCAGCACGTGCCCTTCGCAGAGGAGGGCGATGAAGACGAGCTGAATCGTTTCCAACTTCCCCACCATCACCCGGCCCGCGTTTTCGAAGAGCCTTTCGGCGGCTTCCCGAATCCGCCCGAAGCCGTCGTCCTGCGGGGCAAAAGCGTCAAGCATTTCTTGTCTCCTGTTCTTTAAGTCTTTTTCCTCGCGGCTTTCCTGGAGCCGGATTTCTTCAACTTCCTCCAGCTCTGCCGCAATTCCTGCAACCCTTTCTCCGTCGGGATAAAAGGGCTGTAACGCGCCCGAACGTACTCGTCTGTGATGAAGGTCAAATCTCCCCCATTCTGCGGAAGCCAGTCCAGCAGGGTTTGCAGGTACTCATGGGGAGTTTGCGAGGGTAACCTGGAATGTCCCTTGGCCGTCGCCCAGGCCAGGAGCCGGCGGTAAATTCGCCGAGCCGACTCTACCTGGGGGGCGATGGGGGACGATCTCTTCCTGCGGCGGAATGGCCACTTAGTACCCGCGAGGACCAGCCTTCTAAGAAAATTCAGCAAATCCTCCCGAAACGCCCCCGAAAGGGGTTCCACTGCCGCGTCTTCCATTTCGCCCAGCTTGCGCCGAAGCCACTCAAAAATCTGGGAGGAAATCCTCCACAAGGCGACGAGAACAAGAGAAAGGACCAGGACGGTCCAGAGAAACCTCATCACCTCCCGGGTGGAGTCTGAGAATAAAACGAAGGGGACGTCTGCCGGCCCCTTCGAAGGCAGCCGCACGGAAGGAGGCAGACCCCCGGGTTTGGGGGGCGAAAAAAACTGATTCAGGAAGCTGAAGAAAATTTCCAGCGCTTTCAAAATCAGCCGCCCCGCAGCCGCAACGAGGGAGGAGAGGAATTCAACGATCGAAGGCCCGATCGCGAAGCTGATCAGCAAACCGGCTCCAAGGATCAGCCCAATGCTGAAAAACAAGACACCGAACCAGCGGCCTTTGCGAGGACCGAAGAGCCAGCTGGTTCCTTCCAATCCATGAGCTACTGAAATCCCGGAGAGGCCGAAGAGGAAGAACCCGAGGGTTACGGGAATGAGGCCGGCGAATTTCAATCCCAACTGGGAATACGCGAAGTGGGCCGCAAAGAGGATCGCCAGGCCGAACTGGAACTCACTGATCAAAGTCGCGAATTTAGGCCGCAGGGTTGCCAGGCGCCATCCGCACCCCCAGAGAATGGCCGCGCTCAAGATGAAAACGGATTCAGGGGTGAGGGAATGAAATATCCCGGCGGCGGCCTGAACCAGGGAAACGACCCAATCGGGGTTCCACCAGCCGAACGCGCCGAAGAACTGTATTTTCGCGACTGCAAGGACCGCCGCGGCGCAAGCGACGCAGCCGGGCAGGTTGGGCCTCCTCCACCGCAAGGCGAGAAAGAGCCGTTTCAGCCCGAAAGGCAGGAGATAAAAGGCCACGAAAAATAAGCCTGGCAACGACAATGCAGCCTTGCGGCCCAACAAATCCAGGATCGCCCAGAGCCAGCAGAGCTCCATCCCCGCAAGTGTCCCGAAGAGCAAAATGGAGGGCCACTTCAGCTTCATGGCAGCACCCGGGAGGAAATCTCGGAGAGCCCTCCGGGATCGTGGATCCGGCAGGTGGGAATCGAGCACGCGGGCCCGGCATCTTCTCCGTTGCCGACGGCGAGAAGAAGCAACCGGGTTCCCCTCTCCTGAATTTCGCTCAGCATCCAGAGCAGGGGCGCGGCCGGACGGCCGGCGATGACGATCAGGCTCGTCCCCGAGGGCAAGGAACCGGCCTCCTCCAGGAGGAATTCCGAAGATACGGCGCTGTCAAGCGTGACCTTCGCCAGCGCTTCCAGGATCTCTATCAGCTGTTCGCGGCTCCCGCCGGCGGGAATGCGAACCGACAGACCCGAATCGGCGAGGCGCGCGTTCGAAACGAGGCCCACCGGCGTGCCCTGTTCGGTGAGTTGGTAGGCGATCGAAGCGGCCGCGCTCACCGCGAGTTCGAAATCCTCGGCCGCGGCGGGGTCATTCGGCTGGAACCCGCTTGCGTCGAGGAACAGGGAGACTTTCAGCATGGTGGTCGGTTCAAAGACTTTCACCTGGAGCTGTTGGCGCCGCGCGCTGGCCTTCCAGTGAATATGCTTCGGGCTGTCCTGGGGACGGTAGTCCTGGATCCCGATGGTTCGGGTCGGGTCCTGGAAAATGCGCCGGCCGGTCCTCGTTTCTCCCATGGGGTGGAGGGAAGGCACATCCAGCCGATCGAGGGGGAATATTCGGGGATAAACGATTACCGCATCCGATAGGGGAATCGATGCCCACCGCGGATAAAACCCGAAGATGTCTCCGGAGGCGACCCCCACGGGGCCAAGACGGTAAAACCCGCGCTTTCCCCCTTCCAGCCGGAATTTCCAACTCGCTTGGCTGTATCCCGGTATGGATCCTGACCGGCTCAAGAGGCAAAGCCCGGCGCGATTCCCGGGCAGGGCGGGCAGGCCGCCGGAGATCTCCGCAGGGATTTCATTCTCGATTCGAATCCAGGGAAGCGGCAGCAGCTTTCGGTTGATAACCTTCAGCGTCATTTCGGTGCATTCGCCCGGGAAAAGGCGGGATTCGGCGACCGAGCGCCGGCAGCGCACCCCGACCAGCGAAGCCCGGCTCCAGAGGGCCGCCAGCCCGGCGGCGCTGAAGACAACGCCGATGAGGATGACGATGCCTGCCTGACTTTTCCAGGCGGCGAGGAGAAGGATCGCCCAGAAAACGAGGAGGGATTTCTTGTACAGGAGGTAACCCGAGGGTTGAGTGGCGACGCTCTGGGGCGCCCCTTCGCCCCGGCGAGGTTTCATTCCATTCATGGGGAGTTGAAAAATCCGCGGGCAGGGGGAAGTCTGTATCTGTTTTTATCGGTGCTCATCTGTGTCCAATAAAATTTTCGTGGTCTGTCTGTGGCCTTGTTGGAGGAATTTTCTCCCAAGCCTGAAAGCCTGGATGAATATACCACAGCGCATTCTCCCCTTTCCAGCCCATTCAGGACTTCTCCCCCAGAAGGGTGGGCACCGGCTTGGTTGAGTTTCAAAATTGATGCCGGCGAAAAATCTGGTACAATCTGCTTTTCGAAGGTGAAACGCAATCGAGCCGGCAGGGAAACGAAGTGGAAAAAACAGCTGGAATCATCATCATCGGCGGGGGGATCATCGGCACGAGCATCGCCTACCACCTCGCTCGGAAGAAAGCCAGAGATGTAATTCTGCTGGAAAAAGGGATGTTGGGGGAAGGGTCTACGGGCAAATGCGCCGGTGGGATCCGGGCCCAATTCTCCACGGAGGTCAACATTCGTTTTTCGCTGCGGAGCTTCGAGACCTGGGACCATTTCGAAGAGATCACCGGAATCAACCCGGAATTTAGGAGAGTGGGCTACCTCTTCTTAGCCACGGGAGAAGAAGAATGGGAGGTTTTTCGGTCCAACGCCAGGCTCCAAAGGAGTTTTGGGATCCCGGTGGAACTTCTTTCACCGGAGGAAATCAAATACCGATGGCCTTATCTCCGGGTCGACGACCTGCGGGGGGGGACCTTCTGTTCAAAGGAGGGCTACGCCGGCCCGTACGAAGCCCTGACCGGCTTTGTCAAAGGAGCCAGGCAGCGGGGGGTGAAAATCTACGAAGGCGTTGAAGTGAATCAGATCCTTCGAGCGCGGGAAAAAGTCACCGGAGTTCGAACTTCCCGGGGAGACATCGCCGCTCCCGTGGTGGTGAACGCTGCCGGCCCTTACGCGGGAGAGGTGGGCAGGATGGCGGGCCTGGAAGTGCCGGTTTTACCCTGCCGCCGCCAGCTTTTTTTCACCGCCCCATTCCACTGGATTCCGGACCCGATCCCGCTGGTTATCGATTTTCATCGGGCTTGGTATTTCCGCCGCGAGGGAGCCGGCCTCCTCATCTCCGGCCCCAAAGATTCTCTGCCTTCTTTCAACATGAATGTGGACTACGACGCCATGGTGGAGGCAGCCGAGAATTCCATTTACCGCGTCCCGGTTTTGGAAAAAGCCGAAATCAACCGCGGCTGGGCCGGGTCCTATGAGATTTCGCCGGACAATCATGCCATTCTGGGCGAGGCTCCTGGGCTTTCGGGATTTTTCCTGGCCAACGGTTTCAGCGGCCACGGTTTCCAGCACAGCCCGGCGGTAGGAGAGATTCTGGCGGAATTGATTTTGGGAGAAAAACCCTCCCTCGACGTCGCAAGCCTCTCGATCGAGCGCTTCCGCAAGGGCGAACTGATCCATGAACCGCTAACGGCATTTAAAGATTGATGAATTAGCCAGTTTGCCCGTCCGCCGGCAGGCGGCTGGCTTTTTGGAGAGCGAGGTCTAACAGCTGTAAGACGGGCGAACCGGCGAACGGCCCGTCCCATATCTCCAAAATACATCCTTGGTCCGCCAAAAATACTGTTTTCACCCCATTTTTTCTCCCGAAGAATCAACGTAAAAATAGCTCTATTGGCGTATATTCCTTCTCCCGGGGAACGTATGGATGCACGTTGCTTCCGAAGCCAAGAGCCTTCCCTACTTCATATGAGCCCCCATCACCGGGCATTTCCGGCAAACCTTCATCTTCTTGTTCCAACGTTGCACCTTCCCCTGGCACAGAGTGCCGTTGATGAACCAGCAAAGGTCTCCCACTCGAAATTGCCAAGCCGGGCAATTCTTCCGGAGGGGAAGAGCGCACCGCCGGATAACCCAGCAGGGGCTGACCTTTCGGCTGATCCTGTTCTTCATCGCCAGAAGAAAAAGGACCTGGCGTTCGACGTGGGCCGGTATTTTCCGCCAACCCTGTTCGAAACTCTGCACTCCCCGGAGAGAAGTCCCCAGGACCTGGGACACTTCCTTTTGAGTTTTCTGGAGCTTCTGCCGAACGGCGAGAAATTCCCGCGGTTCCATCTCGCCTCCTGCAAGGCCAAGAGTAAGGGGGTTTGAAAATTTTTCTTGACACGTTATATCACATCGTGATACTAAGGCAAGCACTTTTCTTCTCTGGCTTGAAATTCCCCATAATCTGGGTTGTGGCCCAACCATCCATCGGTGAGACGGAACAACATTCGTCCGATAGAGGGGTTGATCAATGAGATCAAAAGTCTTTATCCTGGCGGCGATGTTTACCTTCATGATTTTTTCGAACGCCTCGGCCGAGGATGTGAAATTGACCGGAGAGGCTACGCTCATCGGAGAAGTCGTCGATTTCAAAGGCAACAAAGGGAAATTTAACGAATACCGGGATATCCGCGACGGATTCACGGGAGAGGGCAACATTCAGTATGAGAGAGGGGCCTACTACCTGGATTTTAACGCCCGGGAAATACTGCGCCAGGACCAAAGTTACGACCTCTCCGGCGGAAAATGGGGCAGTTTCAAGTATGACTTTTGGTTTGACGAGACCCCCCACAACTACACCGAGAACGCGAAGACTTTCTATACCGGACGGGGAGGCGCCAACCTGAACTACACGCCCGTCCCCCCTACGGG
Organism: uncultured delta proteobacterium; assembly: GCA_963712535.1. Taxonomy (GTDB): domain Bacteria; phylum Desulfobacterota; class SM23-61; order SM23-61; family SM23-61; genus CAVQIK01. Next base: position 211,346 of record CAVQIK010000011.1, read on the forward strand.
CTTTACGCCCAACCTGAATATTTCCACCTGGGACACCTTCGATTATTCCGTGGAAAGGAAAAATTACGGCGCGGGCTTTAAACTCGATATGCTGAAGCCTTTCTTTGTGGGCGTCTCTTTTAACCGGGAGGAGAGGAAAGGGGTATACCCGCTGGGCGCAGCCGGGACTTCCCCCGGGGGGATTTCCATCGAACTTCCCGCGCCCATCAATTACACGACCGATACGATTAGACTGGAGGCCGGTTATATCAAGAACCCTCTTTCATTAACCTTCGGTTATACCTACGGCCAGTTTGAAAATGACAACGGCAATCTGAACTTCCGGAACCCCGCCACCGCCAACACCGCGGCGACGACGGACACCTTCACCCTTCCCGCGGACAACGAGTATTACAAACTCGATTTCAAAGGAGCCGTGAAGCTCCCGTGGAACAGCAAGTTCAACGCCGATCTCTCCTATGCCCGCAATGAAAGCAGCAAAACTCTTTTTAATTCGTACGTAACCGATACGAGCGCGGCCGCCTCCAACATCGGCGTCCAGGGGCGGACGGGTATCGCCCTCACCAATAACGTCTTCGACGGGAAAGTGGACATCCAGAATTACAACTTCGTTCTCACGACCAATCCCGTTTACTTTTTGGATGGAAAGGTTTTCTACAAGTATTACGAGACCTTCAATAAATCCACCGCCATTACCACCACCGATCCCAGCCCGACTCCGGCCGGGGTGACTCCAGCCCTTCTGAGCAACCAAGACGCTTTGTTTGATTACCGCACCTACCGGTTCGGAGGGCAGGTCGGACTCAGGCTGCCCTACAGTTTTTATTGGATCGGTGAATATACCCGCGTTCACACCTCCCGAAAAAGGACCGACATTCCCACGAATGACGATGATATCTACGGCACGGAGCTAAGGTGGAGCGGGTTGGATTTCATGGTTGCCCGCGTGGGGTACGAGTACCTCCACCGCCATGCGGATTTCCACCAGCCGGAAGTGACCGGCCCCGCGGACCCGGCGGTGATCGAATCCTATATACGCCGTTTTGACGCGGCCCACAAAGAGCAGGACACCGTGAAAGCCAGTATCGATCTCTTTCCCATCGAGGACCTCAATATCAGCCTGGGGTACAGGTGGAGGCAAATCCGCTACACGGATACGATTTTGGGATTGCGGAACTGGTGGGGAAATGAGTACCACATCGACGGCGATTATCTCATCTATCAAGCGAGTGAAGGTCTTACGGCTATTTCGACTATGAATACGCCAAGCTGGACCAATTCCAGAGGACGTTTACCTCCGGCACGAATGCCAATCCCAACCTCTCCCCCACCCCTACCGCCTTCAACTGGACGGTGACGGAGACGGACTATAACTGGGGCTACGGAGCGGGCACGGATATCTATGCCATACCCAAGAAATTGACTTTGAAGTTTCAATACAGCTTTGTCAAGTCCAGGGGCGCTGCCGATTACACCTACCTTCTGGGCTCCAACCCCCTTCCCCCGACACGAAACCAGGAGAATATCGATATCAACGACCTCGATAGCTACCGGTTAACCTACTATCTGGTTAAGGCAACGTATACTCCCATAAAGCCTCTTTCTCTCTCCGTAGGGTGGGCTTATGAAAAGTATATATATGATGACGCCCAGTACAACGGATACCAGTACATCCCCCGTGCTGCGAATTTGCCGACGGGGAGCATTTTGTCTTATCTCAGCGGGGCTTACTCCAACCCGAACTATAAGGCGAATGTGTGGTTCGCCAGCGTATCCTATCTTTTCTAGAGTTTTCTCCCCACGGGGAGAGGTATAGCTGATATTATTTTTAAAAATTTTTGACCTAAAGGCCACCCGAAGGCCGTCCAGACGGCAACGATCACGTGTTTGGCATGGTCTCTACAGACCTAAAGACTTCATGGAGGGTGAATCTCAATAGTTTCTTTGGTGTCGGCTCCGCCGCACTGTGGCCTCCGCAGTGATGTCTTCACCCTGGGGAAATCGGGCAAAGGAGAAAAGGCATGAAATGCCGGAGCGCATGGAAATTTAAATACCTGATTTGGGTAGCGGCCGGAATGTTTTGGTTCATCACCGGCTGTGCGGCCGGGAAGTGGGGCTATGTGGATCCCAATGACAAGATAGCTATTTCGCCTCACTATGATGATGCTACTCCTTTCACCGAAGGGCTGGCCGGGGTTAAAATCGGAGAGAAGTGGGGATATATCGACAAGGACGGGAAAGTAGTGATTCCCCCCCAATTCGACGGCGCCTGGAGTTTTCGGGAGGGGCTCGCCTCTGTTATGAGCGGCGTCAAGTGGGGCTTCATCGACAAGACCGGCAAATTTATCATCCCCCCGCAATTCGAATCATCCGGTTCTTTTGAGGAGGGACTCGCCCCGGCGGAGAAGGCAGACAAGTGGGGGTTCATCGACAAGACGGGAAATTTTGTCATCCAGCCCCAATTCGAGTACGCCGGGCGCTTTAGCGATGGCCTGGCGGAGGTAAAAGCGGGCGGGAAATGGGGGTTCGTCGACAAAAACGGGCAAATGGTCATCCCGGCCCGCTACGAAGGGGTCTTACCCTTTTCGGAAGGATTAGCCGCCGTAGTGGTCGGCAAAAAACACGGTTTTATCGATAAGACGGGCAACACCGTCATCCAGCCGCAGTTTGATAACGTCCTGTCTTTCGGGGGAGGATTGGCGCCGGTGAAGGTTGGAATCCAGTGGGGCTATATTGACAAGTCCGGGCAAATCGCCATTCAGCCTCAATTTGAAGCAGCTTTTTCCTTCCACGAGGACCTGGCCCCGGTAAAACATGAATACAAGTGGGGCTACATTTTTAACACCGGGCAGTATGCCATCTGGCCCAAGTACGATGGAGCTTATCCTTTTAGCGAAGGGCTGGGCAGGATCAAAATTGGGAGGGCCACCGGGTACATCGATAAGACGGGGAGATACATACGCGGTCTCTAAAAAAAAATGGATATTTATTAGAATGAATATTTGCTATAATGAATACTTGCTAGAATGGATATTTGCTAGAAAGGAGGCAAGAGGAATGAAGAGTTTACTTCCATCGGAGGCGTCCAGGCATCTTTGCCTAAGTTTCGCACTCATCTTGATCGCCCTGCTTCTCTTTGGCTGTAGCGGGGATGACGGAAACCAGGGTCCCCCCGGCCCTCCCGGCCCACCCGCCACCACCGCCTCAACCGGGACATTGTCGGGTAACGTTAAGAACGCCTTGTCGGGGACTGGGGTCGCCGGTGCGTCTGTCATCGTTTCTCCCAGCGTGCAAGGGGTGAGCGGGATTACCACCGACGCCAGCGGGAATTATTCTGCGAATCTTCCCAATGGAAATTACACGGTCACCTTTGCGAAGAACGGTTTCGCTTCCCAGACGACGGGTACGCTCGCCGTCGTTGCCAGCAAGACAACTACTTCTAACATCACCCTGGTGCCGAACGCCGGTGCGACGGTGAACGCCGGGGCTGACAAGACCGATCAGGCCTTCGGTGCTGTCGTTCCTCTTTCCGCCACCGTCGAGGTTTACGACCCCAGGTTGACGGGCACGCCGACGTTCCTCTGGACGCAGGTCGTCGATCCCACCCTGCCTCCCACTGCTCCCCCCCTGGGACTCCCGTTCTCCCCCTGGCTACCATCACCGGCGCTACTACCGCGACTCCCACCGTGACCCTGGCCAACCGGGGCACATTTAAGGACAACCTTGTCCGGGCGAATGCCGTCCGAAGTGGTGTGGTAGAGGAAGAAATTCCCCCCGAGGTGCCGGGGGAGAGCCCAGCGACGCACGAAAAACCAATCATGGAAATTCTTGACCGCTTCATGGTGCAGCCGATCAATCCCTTTTCCCTTGAGCAGGGGGCGAAAGCCACCTTCGAGGTTAAGGTTACCATCGATGGCCAGACCTTTACCGATACGGTCAACGTCAGCGTGGGACAGTCTTTTGTCCCGACCACCGGCCTGAGAAACGTGCCGATCGGCCAGCCGGTCCTTCTCCACGGCAAGACCCAGTCGGCCTACAACTGGTCAATTCCCAGCAAGCCTGCCGGCTCAACGGCGACCCTCACCGATGCCACTTCGCAGAATCCCGACTTTATTCCCGACGTGCCCGGCAAGTACACGATTACGGAAGCCACCAGTTCGACTTCGCTTGACCTATACGCTGGCACATGGCTTGGGGTAGTCCTGGCTGACGGCAATCCTGGCGTCACTCCGGATAGCGCCTGTCTGGGTTGCCACAACGGCGCCACCGCTCCCGACAAGTTCACGACCTGGAAAGACTCCGGTCACGCCTTTATTATGAAGCAGAATATCAATGACCCCGCCGGCCACTGGTCGGCGACGAGCTGCGGCCCGTGCCACACCGTCGGCTACAACCAGTTCGCCACCACCATTCAAAACGGCGGCTGGGACCAGGTCTCGAAAGTTGAAGGGTTTAAATTCACCCAGGGCCCGCTGGCCTGGACGCAGACCCTGGCCAATTTCCCGAAGACTGCCAAGCTCAGCAACATCCAGTGCGAGAACTGCCACGGTCCGCAGTCCGGGGGCGGCGCCCATCAGCTGACGGTTCCTGGAAGGGCTGTGAGTCCGAGAGTCGACATCGCCGGGAGCCTCTGCGGTTACTGCCACGGAGAACCGGCCCGGCACGGCCGCTTCCAGGAGTGGTCGGAGAGTGCCCACGGCGACTTCGAGACGGCAATTAATGAAGGCTTCTCGACGAATGCCACGACGGGCGTAACGACGGTCCGTACCTCTTGTGCGGGCTGTCATACGGGGCAGGGTTTCATTCAGTGGTACAAACAGTTGGCCAACGTCGGCGGCGGCCGGGGGGTCGGCAGCAGAACGCTCGATGCCACGACTCTTGCCGGTATGGGATGGAACAGTACAGGAACGAAAACCTTGTCGGGGGCGACAGTCATTCAAGATGCCGCGGTACCAGACGTGGTCACGAAGGCTAACGTTCAACCACAGACCTGCGCCGTGTGTCACGACCCGCATGACGAAGGCACCGTCACCACCGCCGTGCCCGGGGGGATCAACAACGCGAAAGTCCGCGTAACGGACAATACGAGCCTTCTTCCCGGAGGATTTATCGCCAACGGCGTCGGACGCGGAGCCGTGTGCATCACCTGCCACAACAGCAGAAACGGCGAGCCGGCCTCCGGTGGCAATCCCACCCTGCATGAAGATGGCGACGCTAACTGGGGCACGCAGGTTTCGACTACGACCGACGGGTATGCGTCCCCTCACGAGGCAGCTCAGGGCGACGCCCTGATGGGCCGCAACGCCTATTATGTAACCGGCGCACGCTCCAAACACTCCTTCGTGGCCGACACCTGCGCCGCCTGCCACATGCAACTGACCACCCCGCCGCCCGCTTTTAGCGGCGGCGGAGCCTTCGGCACGAACCATGGATTCGAGGCCTCCCTTGACATCTGCACCAAGTGTCACGGCAGCTTCACCGGCGGAACGATCCAGAATAGCTTTGACACGAGCCTGGCCCAACTGGACACGGAGATCGGAAAGGCCGTGTATCGCCTGAAGAATGGGGGGACCAATCCTCCGGCCGGCACCACCATTGCCATTGTCTACGGGCGTTCCCCGACGATCAGTATCAACGGTGCGGCCGCCGTCCCGGTCAAAACCTATCTGACCGGCGCACCGGGGACGACCGCCGGCTACCATCCCGACATTGCCAAGGCAAACTGGAACTATTCGCTGGTTCAGCTTGATGCGAGCAAAGGCATCCACAACCCGACCTTCACTTTTGCTGTGCTGGATGCTACGATCGCCAAGATGAAAACTCTGTAATGGATGAGAGCCGGCGGGCCTTTACAGGCCCGCCGGTTTTTCTGGATCCAGGTTCATGCTACGACGGCTGAAATTTTTTTGTGAAGGATTCGAATAGGTGAAAAAAGCCGCACTTGTTCATTTTCTTGGGTTTTATTCTCGCCCCCATTTTCGGTGGCTGCACGGCCAAGAAAGAATCGGCGAAAAGTTCGGAAACAGAAGGGAAGGTGGTAGCCAAGGTTAATGGCACGCCCATAACCGAAGAAGATCTTACCTTTCGGCTGCCTGGCGCTCACGGTGAAAGAAAAGCCCCTGCGAATCAGGAAAAAGCCCTTGATGACGTGATCACCGAGGAGCTCCTCTACCAGCAAGGCCTGAAAATCGGGCTCGACAAAGACCCGAAATATCAGGCCCAGATCGCCCGGTTCGAGCGTCAGTTGGCCCATGTCAAGCGGGCCGAGATGACCCGGAGGGTTTTCAACACCCAGGTTGCGGCCAAGGTTGAAATAACCCAGGCGGATGCCAAAAAATACTATGATAAGAACGCAAATCAGATTGAAACCGAACTCCACCTGGGAGTCCTATCGTTCAACAACAAAAAAGGGGCCGGAGAAGCCCTGGAGAAGATCCGCGGTGGGGCCACCTTCGAATCGATCGCCCGAAGCGTGATGGGGAGTCAGGTGTCAGGCGGACGGGAGCCCTGGGATCTGGGGTTCTTGTCCTGGGACCAGATTCCGATTGACTTTGTGGATGCAGTTTACAGATTAAAGCCCGGCGAAGTTAGCGATGTGGTGAGTTCCCAACGGACCGGGTACCAGGTATTCAAACTGCTCGGAGCCCGCAAGAACCCGAAGGCGAACTTTGCCAGCATGTCGGGCCTCATCATGAACCGCCTCCGGGATGAGAAGGTTATGGAGGGGTACGGGCAGTATGTGGAAAAACTGAAGAAGGAAGCCAATATTGAGAAATTTTAGAACGAAGGAAGGATCGCTCCAGTTTACTGTCTGAAGTGTCACGGACGTTCAGACAACGAGAGGTGCATCGCATGTCCCAGGTAAGAAAGACTTCTCTGAAGCCTTTCCCGTTGTTGTTGCTTTCCTTCTTATTGCTGTCCGCATGCGGGGGGGATTCGAATTCGACCGACTTCGGCACCGGGCCCGGGGCACCCCGGGCCTTGAGCGGAATTCACCCTCCCGGTTGGCTGCCGTCCGGACACGTGGCGGATGCGGAGGCCAATACCCTATCCTGCGCCGATTGCCACGGGAACGATTTTCAGGGCGGGACTACCAGTGTCGCCTGCACGCAGTGTCACCTCGGCAATCAGGCGTCCGTTCATCCTCTTCAGTGGGGAAATTTCGCCTACGCCCTGCACGCGACCTATGTCAACCTGAATGGCACGGCTTCCTGTGCCAACGTTAGCTGTCATGGAGCGACCCTTGAAGGGGTACCGGGGAGTGGCCCGTCGTGTACGCAATGCCATCTGGGCGGGATACTTTCCAAGCATCCGGTTGATTGGAATAATAATATATTAGCTCATCGAGATTACGTCGCCTCGAACGGAAGCACTTCGTGCAGAGCCGCCGTGTGCCATGGCCCGGATCTGAAAGGCGTTTTCCTGAGTGGTCCCAGTTGCGGAGCCTGCCATCCTTTTCCTTTCTAAGGACCCGACTTGAAACTCGTCTCCTGATGAGGATACCCAGCGCGGAAACATGAAACATTTTAATCAGCCGAACGTGCCCGGAAACCCAGATTCGAATTCACTCACCCGACCAGGCACTCCAAGAGAGGGGTCACGATGAGAAGACTCTTATTTACCCTTTCCATCTTATTGCTGTTCCTCTGGGGAGGCTTGCCCGGACGGGAAGCCGGGGCGAGCGACGGCACCGTGGGCACGGAAATCTGCAAAGGGTGCCATGAAGACCGGTACAACACCTACATAATCTCCACCCATTCCCGAAAAGCCATCCCCAACAGCCCGGCCAACCACGAGGGTTGTGAGGCCTGTCACGGACCGGGAGCCGCCCACGTGGAGAAGAGCGGGGAGGGAGGCGTGGGTATTTTCATCTTCAGCAAAAGGCTCGCCGACGCCAAACAAAAGTCGGCCAAATGCCTTTCCTGCCACCGGGAACATAAGGACCTGGTTTTCTGGGATTTGTCCAGACATTATATCGAGAGTGTTTCCTGCGACAACTGTCACACCGTTCACTCCGGGACCCGGAAGAATTTAAAAGCCCCTCAGCCGGACCTCTGCAATTTCTGCCACAAGAGCATCCGCGCCCAGGAAAACCGGACCTCGCATCATCCCATCCGGGAAGGAAAAATCAAATGCACGGACTGCCACGAACACCACGGGGGTTTTGGCCCGACTCAGTTGAAAGGGGATTCGGTCAACGAGCTTTGTTACAAGTGCCATGCCGACAAGCGAGGCCCCTGGATGTGGCCCCATCCTCCGGTAGAGGAGAATTGCTTGAGCTGCCATACCCCTCACGGCAGCAATCACAACAAACTCTTGATCAGCCGGGCGCCCCAACTTTGCCAGAGCTGCCACAACGCTTCCCGACACCCCAGCATGCCCTACACTCGTTTTGAGACTTTTCAGGGGCCAACTCCGTCGAACAAGATGTTTGCCAGGGCGTGCCTAAACTGCCACAGCAACATCCACGGAAGCAACGGCCCCTCCACCAGGGGAAAGACCTTCGTCCGATAACCGGAGAATACGTGAGAGTCAAAGTTTTCTTGATCGGCATCATTCTCAGTCTGGTCCCCTGGGGGAACGCCATACCCCAGGAAAAAAACCTGTCCGGAGAGGTTTCGATGACCCCCGCGCAAGTGGACGTACAGGGAAGCCGGGCCAAATTCAACGAATACCGCGATCTTCGGACTGGAGTTCGCGGCCATATAGATCTCCATTACAACCAGGGCAGGAATTATTTCGACCTCAATGCCGAAGGTATGGGGTACAGGGACCAGAAGTACGAATTCGAGGGGGGAAGCCGGGGAGGTTTTAGATTTAACCTAGAATTCGATGAAATACCCCATAACTTTTCTTCGGACAAAGCCCTCCGCAGGTAGCGTGCCCTACCCTTCTCCTCTTCATTTTCATCTGGGAGAGGAAGGGTGGGAAAGGCTGCCCATTCCTATATTCCGCCTCCTGCTGTTTTCTAAAATTCCAGCCTAACGATCATCCGCAAGAATAGACCCGCTTGACTCCGTCATTCACCTGTGAAATCTCGCCAGGGCGGGAAATATCTCCTTTTTGCCTCCTTCCCAAAAAACTGCCATAATAGAACAGGAACTTGCTACGGGCCGATGGCCTCCAGCCGCACGATTCGGCCGAAGGCCCTACTCCCGTTTGCCCATTGACCATGTACCCGACTCTCGAATTCGCCGTCGTAAGCCTGTCGCTTATCTTTTTCATCGTGGACCCTCTGGGGAACATTCCATTCTTTTTGGCATTGACCCAGGGAGCGACTCCCGAGGAAAGGAGAAGAACCGCCTTCCGGGCCAGCCTGGCCACGTTTCTGATCCTCCTCTTTTTCGCCTTCGTTGGAGAATGGATCCTGCGCCTTCTCCGGGTTACGATCAGTTCTTTTCAAATCGCCGGCGGGATCCTCATCTTTATTATTGCGATCAGCATGCTCCAGGCCCGCCGCTCCAGGGCCAGGTCCACCCCCGAGGAGGAGCATGACCGCCAGGAGGGAGAAGATGTCTCCATATTCCCCCTGGCCATCCCCATGATGAGCGGACCCGCCGCGATCACCACGGTCATGGTCCTGATCAGCATCTCCAAATCATACGCCCAGAAGGCCCTGGTCCTCCTCGCCATTCTTTTGACCAGCTTCGCATGTTACTGGATTTTGAGGGGATCCGGACGCCTCCTGAAGATCCTGCGGCAGACCGGCCTCAACGTCCTCAGCCGCCTGATGGGACTCCTCCTGGCGGTGATCGCCGTGCAGTTCGTGGTGGACGGGCTCAAAGCCGTCCTGATCCAGATCCTCCCCCCGAAGTGACCTTTACATTGAGGAAAATCTTCCCGGCAAACCCCTTCACATTCCCGCCCTAGCCATTCGCCCTCGCCGGTCGATGGGCCGGCGGCGAATTTCGGCGCGGTCCCGCGCAGGGGAGAGGGCGGGTTGCAGGAAGAAAGCCTTGCCATCCGATCCTGCTGTGAATGGTGGTTCACCTGCCAATCCTCGAAAATCGGCCGGCATGTTCTTGACAAAGCTAGTACGAATCCTTATTTATGCATCAAGGCTTTGCGACGAAAGGAGATAAGAACATGAAGATCAGGTGGCTTGTACTGATGATGGCCGCTTTTTTGGTTTTCCTGGGTTCGCCCATGGGGGTTCTGGCTTGCCAAAAAGCGATGAATACGGCACATTATGAAAGCGAAGATATGGGTCTTTCGTCCTCGGGTTCCGAGTATGGGACCGAAGAGATGGCTCCGGCATATCCGGAAGGCGAGGAACAGAAGGGAATGGATGAAATGACGCCTTCTTCTCCCGGGTTAGATGAGTCTAGGGATGAGTTGAATTCCTCCTCCCAAGGGACCGACGAGCAAAGAGACGAGATGTTTCCTTCGGGAACCGATGAGTGGAGAGATGACGTGGGTTCCTTTTCGGGAATCGATGAATGGAGAGATGAGATGGGTTCTTCCTCTCCGGAAGGGTTCGAGCTTCAAGGAGAACGAGGTCTCCTTGATGAATGGAGAGACGAGATGACCCCTTCTTCTCCGGAAGGCTACACGGATCAGGAAGAGCTTACACCCTCCGGTTCTGGTTCCGATTTTGACGAGTATTCGAACCAGGGGAGTTCGGCCGATCAAGGCTCTGAGATCTATTCCCCGTAACGTTGGATGATTTATTTAAGCCCCCAAAAAAGGCACACCTAAAGGGGTGTGCCTTTTTTGGCTAAACAGGGCCGCAGAGGAAGCTTTAATCGAACCAAAATCCAGAGGCCCCTTTAACCCCGGGAACGGAAACGTGAATCGGCTAATCTTTATATCTCTTCTTCTAGCTTCGTTCGTATTCGGATTTTTCACGCCCGCGGCGTCCCAGGAAGAGAAAGAGAGTTTCTATTCCAAGTCGAACAGGCTCATCCTCCGGCTCGAACACTCGGAAAAGGTGCCTGGGAATTCTTCGGGAGCCAAAGAGCGGGGAAAACCCGACGGGACTGCATTCCTGGTCCAATGGAAAAATGAATTATATATTGTTACCGCGAGACATGTCGTCGAAAAAGACCACGACCTTTACGCCAAAGTTTGGGTGAAAAATACCCGGACCGGGGCAATCGAAATGGTCTTTCTGAATTTGCCGAAGGACCGCTGGGTTTATCACCCGAAGCGGGCGGATCCGGACACGCGATGCGTGGATGTGGCGGCCATGAAGATTACCTGGTTTAAGGGGTACGAGGTCATGACCTTCCTCTACCAGGCCGACGGGGAGAAGGAGAGCCGGGATAACCAGCTCCCATTAAAGGACCCGGAGCCGCCGCAACCGGTCCTGGTCTTTGGTTTTCCTGCGGAGATCGGATTCGAGCTCACGGAACAAAGACCTTTGGGCCGGGCGGGAATCGTCTCGATGATCGCGGGCACCAAATTCATCAAGATGGAGGGGAAATTCGTCGATGAAAAGGCCTGCCTGGTGGACATAGAGGCTTTCCCCGGCAACAGCGGAAGCCCGGTTATAAATCAGTTCCACCCGGCTGATAATTCCACCATCAAGGTCCTCGGCCTGCTGATCGGAACGAATCCCCGACGGCACTACGCAATGATAGAACCCGTCTCCAGGATTCGAGAGACCCTGCAGGCCGCGAAAAATCAATCCCTGGACGGCCTCAGTTTCTGGTCTATTCCCGACAAAAAAAAATAAGGATCATCTCTCTTTTTCTTTGGGTTGAGAAAGAAGTGCCACCTGCTGTGAGGAGTGTGCGTAGGGGCGGGGTCACCCCGCCCCTCCCCTACAGCGCCTGAATGAAAGGCGGCCCCCCTGGGATCGAGGAGTCGGCCGCCTCCTTGGAGGGTGGGTTTCTTACTTTCTCAAATTCGCGGGGGTAACGTAATTCTGCGGCAGGGTCTTCCCGTTTGCGTCCACCACCCACGCCGTCTTCCCGTCTTTCTGGTACTGCGCCTGGAAGAGAGGCCAGTACCCCGGGATCATTTTCCAGGGATTCTCCGGGTCGCACATGATGCGGGAGTGGAAGAAGGGCTTGATGCGCTTGGTCTGATACTTCATCTTCCCCAGGGAATAGACGGTTTCCACGTCTTCCATGGCCTTGATCAGGTTGTCCATGTTGTCCGTTCCGCCGGCCTTTTCAATGGCGGCTTTGAAGTGGTAGATGTCGGCGTAGGCGATATGAACGTGGATCTGCAGCGGGATCCCGAGCTTCTTCCCCAGGGCAATGAAGGGAAGGGTTTTTTCCGTGAAGGGAATATCTCCTTCGCAGAACATGGAGATCGTTCCCATTCCTTTCCCGCCGGTCATCCTCCAGAAATCATGCGTCTGGGCGACCCCGCCATAAAGTACGGTGGGGATGTTCTTGGCCGCCGAATCGGCCCACTGTTTGGCGTAGACCTCCGTGTCCGTGAACCAGGAGCTGATGAACCAGATTACATCCGCCTTCTTGGTCGCGACCTCCTGCAGGATGGGGAGGTACATGGTCCCCCGCGCTTTCACGGGCTTGCTGTACACGACTTCCATCCCGTATCTCTGCTTGGCCGCCTCTTCCCAGGTCGGCAGCTTCATATAATCAATGCCTTTGCGCCACATCTGGGTCCAGGCCAGGTCTTCCCACAGGAAAGCGAGTTTGTTGGCCTTTAGGATTCCTTTGAAGATGTTGTTGAAATAGTTATCCAGCCACGCATAATGGGCCGGTTCCGGGTCCCAGTCGCGGAAGCAGAATTTATATTTGTCATAGTTGTCCACGATCTTCGCGGTCAGCTCCTCGGCCATGGGGCCGTTGAAGACCAGGATGTGGGGGTACTCCTTGTAAAGCGCGGCGGAGTTCTCCTGGGCCGCCAGGCAGATCTCGGACCGGCCTTCGACGGAGACAAAGCTCGCCTTGTTCTCCATGATGAGACGCCGGGCCGCCTCGACGGAGAGCGACGTGTCTCCCTTGCCGTCGAGCACCACGTACTCCACGGGCCGGCCGAGGATCCCGCCGGCCTTGTTGATCTCCTCTACCGCGTATCTCTGGATGTCCATGCAGGGCTTGGTTCCGGGGGAGGCGACGTTTCCGACGTAGCCTATGATGATGGGCTTTCCCTTGGCCTGGGCGAACGCAGCAGGGGTAAATCCCGGCCACATCAAGGAAACGGCTGCCAGAGCCACCACTCCTAAGCTTAGCCACCTTTTCATGACTCACCCTCCTTTTTTCATATTTTCCTGAGGCCCGCCGGCCTCGGCCATCCCGGAAAGAAGAACTTTTGCCAATCCCAGAAATCCCTCCCAGCCTCCCTTTAATAAAGGGAGAAGAAACGTCTCCCCCTTTGAAAAAGGGAAGCTGTGAAAAAATTCAAATCGGGAGGCCAAAAGACTTTCTTGCAGTCCAGGAGACGGCGAAAATTTTCATGTCAAAATCGGCGGGACATCGGTTAACTTCTATGGGTTCACCTTTGCATCCGCCAGGGATGGCCGCCAAACTCAACCCTATCCTGGCAAGTACATTATGGTTTCCATCTGGTCCCGGGAAAAAGTTTGGGGCACCGTGGGCAAAGAAGAGATCAGCGCCTCTTTTGACATGAAAATTTTTGCCGTCTCCTGGACTTGGTACCGCTTGCCATTTTCGGAATCCCCTGTATTTTTTCACAGCTTCAGGGGGATGAAGGGGGATTTCAGGGCCCGGTTATTTTACAGATCCGGTTTTACAACGCACGGAGTCTGGAATCGAACAGGTATTCTTTGGTCCCTTTCATAAGTACTTCTTGCGCACGTACTCGTTGTCCTTCCCGATCGCCGACGACACCCACTTCACCCGCGGCGGGGACTCGGACATTTTCACGAAATTCGTGTTGAGGGTGAATTTCCCCGCGGACTCATCCTCCACTTCCTGGAAGATCCTGCGGATGGCGAACTGCTTGCTCTCCAGGGCCATCGGGGGAGTCATCATCTTCATGACGATAGGCACCCCCCCGCCCCGCCACTTCGACCGGGCGGCTTTGGCGCTGTACCCCAGGGCTTTCTTCACGAGCTCGTCGGCGGTGTACTGGAGGGTTTTTTCTTCGATGGCCTTGTACAAAACCATCGCCTGATCGACCACGTCCGGGATCCGGTCGGGGGTGTGCCTCCAGTCATCCTCCAGGTGCCAGAGTCCTAGGACCTTCAGGAGGGCCCGGAAGTCGTGATCCCGGGGAGCGGCGATGACCACGTATCCATCCTTGCATTTCCACAGCCCGTAAGGGTAGAGGATAAAATCCAGAACCCCGATCCGCGGCCGCGCCTTCTGCCAGGTGTAGCCTATGGTTGCCGGGAACCCGACCATGTTGGAGTAGGCGTCCATGGAGGCGATGTCCACCATCTGACCTTCTCCGGTCATCTGCCGGCGGACCAGGGCGACCGTCCCTCCCAGGGCCGCACTCAGGCCCGAGATGTACCAGCCGGCCCACATCCCGGCTCTCAAGGGCCAGTTGTAGGGCTCGGGGGAACTCGCCGGGTCTCCCACCTGGGCCGGGAGACCGGACCCAGCTTGGCAGGTGATGTCCGAATCGGGCATGTTGGCAAACTGCCTCGCCTTCTCCGTGTAGTGGCCGAAAGGCGTGATGGCAATGTAGATAAGGCCGCCGTTTTTCTGGCTAAGCTGGCGGTACCCGATGCCCCAAGAATCCATCTCCCCGGGGGCAAACGTTTCGATAACAACCGCGGCTTTCTCGGCCAGCCGGGTGAAATCCCTCCTGTCCTGCTCCGAGTTCTTGAGGTCTAACGTCATGTACCTCTTGTTGCGCCCTTCCACCAGGAACGGAATGCCCGCCCCTTTGACCTGGGCTCCGTACGGAGTGACTTTCCGCATAGGGTCCCCGTCCGGAGGCTCGATTTTTATCACCTCGGCCCCGAATTCTGCAAGGAAGCTGGCCGCGATGATTCCGGAAAAATTCGCCTGGCTCGCGTCCAGGACCAGGACATCGTCCAGCACTTCGGGCTTGCCTTCCGGGTTCATGACCTCGGCCAGGGTCTTCCCCCACGAAGCGAGGTGCTCCTGGGTCTTCCCCGAGGTCACATATCGGGCGTAAACCTGTTCCTTCTCCCCTTTGCCGCTCACTTCTTCCCCTCTCTTCCGTAGTTAAAAATGGCGTCTTCGGCCAGGTTGTAGTACACGGGGGGTTTTAGGCCGGGACGGTCGTCGAAATTTCCGATGATCTTTTTCTTTTCCAGCTCGGCGATCTTCTCCTCGGACATTTCGAGGAATTTTTTAAGGACCAGGCGGTTGTGGTACCCCACGGGGCGGGCGATCCATTTCGTGCGGTAGGGGGTCCCGCTCAGCTGGGCCGAAGCCCCTGCCAGCGCGATCTCTCCGTACATCTCGTCGTGGAAGAGAATGACGCTTCCCCGCTCGCGTCGCCAGGGGTCCTGGAAGATCTGGTAGTCATCCAGGACTTCGGCCGCAGGGAAACCCCTCTCGTTGGCGAGGGCCAGGATCTCTCCGCATTTCTTGCCTTTCAGCCAGTCCCTCACGATGGAGGTCAAGACTTTCGCGTTGGCCGGCTTGAGTCTCTCGAAAGAGTCGGTGTAGGCCTTCTCCTTCAGCAGGTCCTCGCGTGCCATGGCGCCGCACAGGCCCTCGAACTGTTTATCCGTGGCGCAGGCGAGGGCGACGAAGTTCCCCTCGGCGGTCTTGAAGATGGAAGCCGGGACCATCGTCGGGTCGCTGTTGGCCGTGCGCCCGATGTCCATTCCGGAAAGTTTGAAAGCGGTGAAATGGAAAAGGAGGCGCATCAGGGCTTCCGACTGGGCGAGGTCGATGTACTGTCCCTTTCCCGTTTTATTGCGAAAGTACAGGGCCATGAGAATGGCGAGAGCGCCGAAATTCCCCGGGATGAAATCGCCAAGGTAGTCCGGCAGCTTGTAAAATTTTTCCGTGTCCGGGTACCCTGTGGAACTCAGGACGCCGCTGGCGGCCTGGGCCAGCAGGTCCCACCCGGGATAAAAACGCAGCGGCCCATACTGGCCGTAAGTGGAGCAGCTGAGGTAGATGACCTTGGGGTTGATCTTGCTGATCTGGGTGTACCCCACCCCCCAAGCCTCAGCGGTCCCCGGGGCAAAGTTTTCGGCCACGACGTCGCACCGCTTTGCAAGCTGGTAGATGATCTCCTTTGCTTCGGGGTGCTTGAGGTCGAGGCCCACGAAATACTTGTTCTGAGTGACGAAATGCCAGAGCGGGTTCGAATGCTTCCAGTACTTTCCCCAGTACGTCGCCGGGCGCCAGAGGTCCCCGTGAAAGGGAAGCTCGAGCTTGATGACCTCCGCCCCATAATTGGCCATGATCCGGGTGGCGGTGGGCCCGAAGATGACGTGAGAGAAGTCCAGGACTCGGATGTCTTTCAGCACTTCGGGTTTTTCGGCGGTTTTCTTGGGGTCGAAGAGTTTCGCCGTGTAGGAAAAGTAGTCTTCCATAGATTAGCCCTTTGGGGTTCCCTGGCTGAATCCGAATGGCTGAGTTTTACAAGATTTGCATGAACTCACAGCTTGAAAGGCGTTTCCCGAAATCCCTCCCAACCTCCCTTTTCCAAAGGGAGGAGATTCTTTTCCCCCTTTGAAAAAGGGGGATTGAGGGGGGATTTCTGAGGTTTCCTGGCGATCTAGAACACATGTCATAGCGCTAATACCTACCGTCCCAGGTAAGCTTTTTTCACGAGGTCGCTCGCCATGAGGGTCTTGCAGTCCCCCTCAAGCACAACCCTTCCATCCTGCATCACGTACCCCCGGTTCCCGATGGTCAGGGCCCGCAGGGCATTCTGTTCGGGGAGGAGGATGGTGATCCTGCTCTCCCGCAGTTTCGCCAGCGTATCGTAGAGATGGTCCAGAATCACCGGAGCGAGTCCCAGGGACGGCTCATCCACCATAAGCAGGCGCGGGCGGGCCATTAGCCCCCGGCCGATCGTCAGCATCTGCTGCTCTCCCCCGGAGAGGAGCCGGGCCTGCATGCCGGAGCGTTCCTTCAAGATGGGGAACAGGGTCATGACCCATTCCATTCCCTCTTTTTTGCTGCTCCAGGCGTTCCCCGGATAGGCGCCGAGGAGCAGATTTTCTCTCACGGTCATGTAGGGGAAGAGGCGCCTTCCTTCCGGGACCTGGACAATCCCTTCGGCGATCACCCTGTGCGGGGGTAATCCGGTAATGGGTTTTCCCAAAAAGGAGATGGAGCCGGAAACCGGTTTCATCATTCCCTGGATGGTGTTGAGAAGAGTGCTTTTCCCGGCTCCGTTCGACCCAAGGAGCGCGACGAGCTCGTTCTCCCGGATGTGAATGCTCACGTCATGGAGAACCGGGATGACCCCGTAGGAGACGTTGAGATTCTTTACCTCAAGCATGGGGACCTCAAGAAAAATGCCTTAAATGCACTAAAATGCCTTAAATAGATGTGAGCACTTATTGAAAGGAATTCTTACCCTTTATTTTTCGCCCTTTGCCAATTGCCACTATTGCCTATTGACCATTGCCTATGTCGGGCACGATCCCTTTTTCCACCCGGCTCCCAGGTATGCTTCGATGACCGTGTCGTTATTGGCGATCTCCTCCGGGGTGCCCTCTGCGATTTTCTCCCCAAACTGGATGGCGATGATACGCTCCGCCGCTTCCATGAGCACCGCCATGACATGCTCGATCCAGAAGATGGTCAGGCCGAACTCCTCTTTGGCCCGCGCGATCAGGCCGACCGCCTTGCTGGCCTCCCCGGGATTGAGCCCGGCCATCACTTCGTCCACGAAGAGGATTTTGGGGGAGGTGGCGAGTGCCCGGGCAAGCTCCAGCATGCGGAGTTCGAAGAAGGTGAGGTCCCGGGCGAGGATGTTTCGCTTGCTGAACAGCCCCACGAATTCGAGGTAATGGGTCGCTTCCGCGCCGGCGTCATCCAGGCCGCGGTTGATCCGGTCTTTGCCACAGAGGGCGCCGGTGACCACGCTCATGAGGGCGGTGAGTTCGGGGAACGGCCTGGGGATCTGGTAGGTGCGGCTGAGGCCGAGGTGGCATCGCTTATGAGGAGGGGTCCGGGTGATCGCCTTCCCTTCCATTTCGATCTCCCCGGAATCGGCGTACAGGGAACCGCAGAGGAGGTTGACGAGGGTGGTTTTGCCCGCCCCGTTCGGCCCGATGAGGCCCACCGTTTCGCCCTGGCGGATGTCGAAGCTGAGGTCACGAACGGCGGTCAGGCCTCCAAAGCTCTTGGTCACGTTGCGGACTTTCAGGATCTCAGCCATCTGCCTCTATCTCCGTACGTGCAAGGTGGGCATGTACTCGCGGTAGCGCCGCTTCCGGTACAGGCCGAAGAGGCCCTCCGGCAGGGCGAAGAGGAGGACCGTCAGGATGACTGCGAAGACCACGGGCTGGATGGGGCCCAGGTAAACGATGAGGATCATCTCCAGGAAGGCGATGAAATAGCCCCCGGCGACGCAGCCGAAAACCTGGGCCCGCCCCCCGATGAAGATCACCAGCAGGATTTTGATCATGAAGCTCAAGGGGAGATAGGTGATGCCCGCGAAGGTCCCGAAATAATGCGCGTAGAACCATCCCACGACGCCGATCATCCCGGAGGCGAAGACGAAGGCCAGGATCTTCACTTTGTTGATGTTCACCCCGATCCCGTGGGCCACTTCTTCGCCGTCATTGATCGCGGCCATGATCAGGCCGTACCGCGACTTGATGACCTTGTTCACCACCCAGAGATAGAGGAGCATCAGGAACATGGAGACGTAGGCCGCGATGATGAAGTTGACCTTGACCATGCCGGTGCTCACCAGCGTCTTGATCCCGGCCAGGCCCACGTCGCCCTTGAAGATATCCGTGTAGATGAAGGTGATCTCCAGAAATACGAGCGGCAGAAGAAGGGTCAGAAGAACGTAGTAGAGGCCCCGGGCGACGATCACCAGCGGCGAAAACAGCAGGGCCGACATCAGGGTCGTGAGAACCGCGATGGGCAGGGTCTTCAGCGGCCCCCAGCCGTAGGCGATGGAGAGCAGGGCCGCCGTGTAGCCGCCGACGCCGATAAAAAAATTGGGGCCGAAGTTCATCCGCCCCGTCCCCAGGGTCATCAAGGCGAGGGGGATGGCGATGGCCGCGTACAAGTTCGCGGTGATGATCGTGTTGAGGAGGATGGGGCTTACGAAGTACGAAACAAGGGGAAAGAGGATCAGGAAACCCGACCAGATGAGCGTGTTTCGCCAGTACCGCGGCTCGATGATCCAGTCCCACTTCTTCCCCTTGTAGCGGATGATGACCCGGTCTCTCCGGATTTCGACGTCTACCATAAAGCCTCACTCTTGGCGATCCCTTGCGGTCTCACCATTAAAATGATGATGACCAGGAGCAGGGCCGAGAAGTTCATGAACCGAGGTTCTCCCAGGACGAAAGAGACGAAGGAATGGGTAAAGCCGATGAGGAAGCTCGCAATGATCGTACCTTTGATGTTCCCCAGCCCTCCCAGGATCGCGACCAGGATGGCGGTGGTCATGTACAGGGAGCCCATGGTCGGGTCCACGGCCCAGACCGGGGCCACGATGAGGGTTCCGAGGATGACGGGAATGAGAATGAGAAACATGGTGAGGGTGTAGAGAGCCTCCACCGGGATTCCGATGAGGCGGCTGCTGTAGATATCCTGGGAAAGCGCCCGGATCGCCAAACCGATCCGGGTCTTCAGAAAGAACAGGATGAAGAGCACGGTCAGGATCACGGCCGCGGCCGCACCCACCAGCAGCTGATTGGAGATGACCGCCGTTCCGATCTCGGTGCTCCCATCGATGAGCGTGGTGTTGATGAAGACCCCTGCCTGGATGGGGTACCGGTAATTTGTGACCTGCTCCACGATGATGGAGACCAGCAGGAGACCGGTCAGGATAATCTCCTCCTGGGCCATGTATTTCATGATGATCCCTTTGTAGATGAGGTAAGAGATGCCGAACTGAACCACGACCATTCCCAGGATGGACGGGGCGAGCCCCCAGCCAAGCTCCTTCATGAACATCCATGTTAAATAGACGGTCAGGGTGAACAGGTAGGCGTAGCCGAGGTGAAAGATCCGGAGGACTCCGCAGATGATGGAGAACCCCAGGGCGATGAGCAGGTAGAGGGCTCCGAGGACTAGCGCGTAAATGAGGACGACTTGCAGGGTCTCCCACATTTTACATCTCTCCCGGTTTCAATCTCTAGAGCAGGGTGGTTGAGCAATTTTGGTTCAGGAATGATGATCAGGCGAACATGAGACTCTTACATCAGGAGCCAAGCTCTTGTCAAGCCCCGTTTTTGATGGGTAGTATTACTTGAGGATATGCAAAAAATTCTTTTGATTTTGAGCGGTTCGGAAGCTGGAAGTTTGAATGGCGTCCCCTGTTCCGGCGGAGGAAGCCACACTTTATTCTTCCAGGATCTCCCGGTGTACCCGGCGCAAGGCCCTGAGCAGCGCCTGGTTCTCTCTACGGGTCCGGACGGCGATGCGGAAAAAATAAGGTCCGAGGTGGTGGAAGGAGCTGCAGTCGCGGATGAGGATCCCCCGGGAGATCAGCCTTTCCCGCAGCTCCCCGGCCGTGAGCTTCAAGGAAGGGTGCAGCTGGACGAATAAAAAATTGGCGGCGCTGGGATAGGGAATAAACCCGGGGATGGCCCGGAGGCCCTGGGTCAGAAACTCCCTCTGCAGGCGAACCGTTTCCTGCGAACGGGATATGAACGATTCGTCCCGTAAGCTTTCCGCCGCGGCGACCTGGGCGATCGCATTTACCGGCCAGGGGGGTTGCATCCGGGAGAGATGTTGGACCATTTCCGGATTGGAAACCAGGTATCCGGCCCGGAGGCCGGGCAGGGCGAAAAAATTGGCCAGGGTCCGCAGGATCATGAGCCTGGAGGAGGCGCTCGCCACGTCGACCAGTGACTCTTCGGGCAAAAAGTCGATGAACGCTTCGTCCAGGATGAACCAGGTCTTTTCCCGTTCGGTCCGGGCCAAAATTCTGAGGAGGTCTTTCCTTTCGGTCAGGATCCCCGTCGGGCTGTTAGGGTTGCAGAGGTAGAGGGCGTCGTACCCCTGGGTCAGAGCCAGGATGAGCCCCTCCACGTTCAGTTCGAAGCCGTCCCTTTCCGCGGTTTCGAGAAAATGGATCTCGCAGGACTCCCCGGAACTCTCCAGGCCGGCTTCGTACTCGCTGAATGCCGGTGTCACGATGAGGGCCTTTCGGATCTTCAGGGCCCTCGGGATGGAGTAGATGAATTCGGTGGACCCGGCGCCCGGCAGGATCAAATCCTCCGCGATGCCGTGGAACTGGGCCACGGCCCGCCGGAGCTCAAAACATCCCGGGTCGGGGTAGTGGATAACGGCCGAGATCCCCTCTTTGCCAAGTTTCTTCTTTGCCCTGGAGGAGGGCCCGAGGGGGTTGATGGAGGCGCTGAAATCCAGAACCGCGCCCGGCTCCAGGTTGTGCCGCCTGGCGATTTCATAAATGTCGCCGCCGTGGATTTCCTTCAACAGGCGAACCTCAATAGGACGACTCGGCGGGTCGCCCCGGCAAAATCAAACGGCGTCTTTCTAGGGACCCGCCCCCCCGACGCCTGGATCATCAAAGGTTCAGAGGGCATATACATTAGATTTGGACGCAGATCAACGCAGATTTCGCAGATATGAATTTGTAAATGAGATCATGGTGAAATCCAAAAACTCGGATCACCACCGGACGGGTTATTTTATTTGTTTTATTTTTCTATTTCCTAATCCTGCAAATCTGCGTTAATCTGCGTCCCATAAATTTTCTTTAATTATTCGACGCCCTAACCACGGGCAGATGGCGGCAAAGGGTCCAGGACTCGTACCTGGGGGTGTAGCGAATGAGGAAAACTTCCCCTTCCACCGTTTTCACTTTAAAGTAGTTGTGGCGCAGGGCGGTGGGGTCCAGGTCGCCCTCATACCACCGGTCCAGGATTTCGGAAATTTCGAATCTCTTTCCGGCGTATTCAAAAGCCCGGGGACTCTCCTCCCCTTTGTACCCGGCGTAGCATTCTACCTTGATGTCTTCAAAAACCCACTCTTTTTCCATGTTTCAATAAGGGCCTGTGTCGGTATTTAACCATAATGATTCCCTTATTTACCACTCTTTCATATGATCCTCCACAGTTTCTTCGGTTTCGGGATCGCTGTCGGAATCCGAAATCCGCATTCCGCATTAGAATGCCTTTCCCATCGCCCAATTCAACAAAATGGCCAGAAGGAACATCCCGAATGAAGAGAGATACAGGATCTTCCAGGCTTCCCGAACATCTCTTCTTTCAATCGCCCTGGCGGCGTCTCCGATATAGGGCTTTCGGCTCGGCTGGCCAAAATAGAAATTTATCCCCCCTAACCGGACCCCCAGGGCTCCCGCCATGGCCGCCTCCGGCCAGGCGCTGTTTGGGCTTTCATGCTTCCCGTGGTCCTTCCAAAGGGTGCGCAAAGAATCCCTCCAGCTGCCCCCGGCTGCCCAGGAAGCGAGGACGATCAGAAAACCCGCGAGCCGGGCGGGGAGGAAATTGACGGCATCGTCCAGCTTCGCCGACGCCCAGCCGATATGGCGGAAAGGTTCGTTTTTGTATCCCACCATGGAATCCAGCGTGTTGACGGCTTTATAAGTCATGGCGCAGGCAGGTCCCCCCAGCCCGAGATAGAAAAGGGGAGCCATGACGCCGTCCGATATGTTTTCCGCGATGGTTTCCACGAGGGCCCTGAGAATTTCCGGTTCGTCCAGATGGGCCGTATCCCGCCCAACCAGAAAAGAGAGCTCCCGGCGGGCGCGCGGAAGGTCTCCCTCTTCGAGGCATCGGAGAACTTTTCGGGTTTCGACGTGCAAATCCCTCGTGGCCAGGGTGAAATAGGCGAGGACGGCGGAGCAGAATACCCCTAAGACAGGGGAGAGAGATCCGGCCGCGTGGATCACCCCGCGGGTGGACGCAAAGGTGATTCCGCAGACGGAAAGCGCCAGCAGAACTCCCGCAGCCCGCAGCCTGAAAGGAGAGGAGCCCATCCGGCGAAAGAGCCGTACCAGAAAAGAGATGAGCCGGCCGATCAACCGGACTGGATGAGGAAACCACTGGGGATCGCCCAGGAGGAGGTCAAGAATATAAGCGGAAATCAGCGCCAGCGGGTTCAAGCGGCTATTCCCGGGACGACTGGCGAAGGAGGGGAATCCGCGATTTTACGGCCTTGACCAGATCCTCCGGGTTGTCGAAGACTTTCCCTGACCCGTAATCCGGCCGTCTAATCGCTACCACCCTGCACCCTTCCAGGCGGGCTGCCTCTATCTTTTCAGGGGCGCCCCCGGCATGCCCGCTGTCCTTGGTCACCAGCACCCCGATCCGGTATTTCCGGAGAACAGTCCTGTTCTCCTCCAGGGAAAAGGGCCCCAGCCCCGGGATCACCCGCTCCTGCGGAAAACCCGCGGCTTGGCAAGCCTTTAACGAATCGGTGTAGGGCAGGACTCTAACCGCCGCGGGGATCCCGCTTCTCCTCGATTCCTCCGCGTACGGGGATAGGTTCCGGGACCCGATCGTCAAAAGAACCGGTGCTCCCAGGGAGAAGGCGATCCGGGCGGCTTCCTCATGATCGACGGCCCAAAGGATTCCGCCGGTGTTCGGAATCCCGGAAGGACGAATCAGCGTCAGGTAGGGGATGGAGGCCTGTTCCGCGACCCTCCGGGCTGCGGCCCGAATGATTTTAGCGTAAGGGTGGGTGCAGTCCACGATCCCCTTGATTTTTCGTTCCCGTATCAGAGCCTCCATTCGAGCTTCGTCCAATGCTCCCCGACGCCTTTCAACCCTCGGGTGGAATCCAATGTCCAGGGGAATATCCGAGGCTTGAGAGACGAGCACCTCGTATCCGGCTTCCGCCATGCCTTGAGCGATGCAGGCCGTCTCCTTCGTTCCTCCCAGGAGAAGGATCATAACGGGTACCCCCGGGGGGTGATGAACCAGTCTCCGGAGCGCCTGGAAGAGCCGTTGCCGATGATGACCACGCTCTTCATACCGATTTCAAAATGCAAAAAATGATCCAGGTCGGTAAGGACGATCTTTTCTTCTTCCGAAGCGATGGCCGTTCCGATGCCCACCGGGGTTTCCCCCGGGCGGTGGCGCCGGAAAATGGCTGCGGCATCTTCCAGCTGCCGCCGGCGCTGTTTGCTCCTGGGGTTGTAAAGAGCGGTCACGAGATCGGCCGCCGCCACGGCTTCCAGGCGGATTCGGATTTTTTCCCACGGGATCAGGAGGTCGCTGAGGCTGATGGCGGCATAGTCGAGCATGAGGGGAGCCCCCATTTTGGCGGCAGCCGCGTTGGCCGCAGGGACACCCGGAACGATTTCGATCGCCACCCGGATCTTCTCTTCCGAAGCGATTTCCAGGGCGAGGCCGGCCATCCCGTAAATCCCCGGGTCCCCGGAAGAGATGAGCGCCGTCGTCTCCCCCCCGGCAGCCCGGGACAGGGCGGCCCGGCAGCGGTCTACTTCCTGGGTCATCCCCGAAGCGAGAACTTCCTTCCCCGCAGTCAGATCTCGAATCGACTGCAGATAGCGGGTATAGCCCACGATCACCCGGGATCGAGCAATGGCCGCTTCGGCCCGCCGGGTGCGGTCTAGCGCCCCTCCCGGACCGATTCCGACCACAAAAAGCTTTCCCGGGCCACGGCCACCGTCACTCCGTTCCGCGTCATTCTTGGCAGGATTAATCTCGTCCTCCTCCCCGCGAGCAGAGCCGCAGGCTCTGCCACCGCGGGCAAATTTACTTTTTCCTGGGCCAGGTCCGAACGGCCGAAGTCTCTCCGGGACAGCCGGATTTCGTCCGAGGAGATAAACCGGATCGGCACCCCCAGGTCTTCGGCAGCCTGGATCAAGCCCTCCTCGTCGGCCTTCACGTCTGCGGAAGCCAGGAGCCGAACCTGGGAAAGCTCCACTCCGGCATCCCCCAGCCCTTCTTTTACCGCGGAAACGATCTTCCCGGCATCCGTCCCCCTGCGGCAGCCGATCCCCACGATAATGGGCTTGACGGCCTCCGTGGTGGTAGTAATGACCGGCTCCGCCCCCAGGATGTTGCTCACCTTAACCGCCAACCGATTCGCGCCCTTTTCATGGCCCCCCAGAAGGCTGATCGCGAACCTGCCGCCGACATCCACTACCACCACCGCGGGGTCTATGCGCTTGTCCCTCACCAGCGGGGCGATGGCCCTGACAACCACCCCGGTTGGGACCGCGAATAATAGGCCTTCGTAGCGTCCGAAGACTTCCCGGCTGAGCTCGACGATTGACCGAAATCTATCGGCTTCGTACGTTTCCCCCACGGTCTCGTGGAGGAAGAGACGAGCTTCCGGGAAGAAGGGGATTACCCGGCTCAACACCTCGGCCCCCCGGCTCGAGAGCGTTACGCATGCGATTTTCATTCGCTCTTTCCCGTGCGAAAACCGTGACTGAACCGGCGGTCATAGAGTTTGGAAGCGGCGGCGCTGCGGGAAAGAGCCCAGCCCACGATGATCATGGCCGTGCGCTCAATCCCGGCCTGCCGGGCTTTGGCGGCGATCTCCCCCAACTCCCCCCGAACGATCTTCTGGTCCGGCCAGGAGGCGTGATATACCACGGCGGCCGGGCAGTCGCTTCCGTAGTCCTGGATCAGCCGCCCGGCCGATTCTTCCAGCCTGTCGGCCGACAAAAAAATACACAGGGTAGCGCCGGTTCGCGCCAGCTTCTCGAGGTCCTGCTCCGGCGGGACCGGGGTGCGCCCCGAAGCGCGGGTGAGAATAATCGTCTGGGAAATTTCCGGGGCCGTAAGCTCGGCGCGCAGGGCTGCGGCCGAAGCCTGGAAGGCGCTGACGCCGGGCACCACCTCATAATCGATCCCGATCCGGTCCAGCTCCGACATCTGTTCCGCAATGGCGCCATAGATCGACGGGTCTCCCGAGTGCAGCCGGATCACGTCGATTCCCCGGGCCTGGGCGTCCTGGAAAACTCCCACGATCTCGGCCAGAGACATCCCCGCCGAATTATGTTTTTCGGCATCCGGCGGGATCAGGCCCAGGACTCCCGGGCTGACCAGTGAACCCGCGTAAACGCAGATCTCCGCCGAGCTCAAGAGGTCGCGGGCCTTTACCGTCAACAGCCCCGGATCCCCGGGCCCGGCCCCCACGAAAATAACTTTCATTTTCCTTTTTCTCCCGCGTGCACCAGGATAATCGAAAGGTATCCCGCCTCCGGGTCTTCGGCCTGCAGCCGGTGCAGGTCAGTCTCGATCCGCTCGTTTTCCATTCCCGCATGGGACACAAACACGCTGCGGTCGGTCAACCCCGATTCTTCCAGGATGCTCAAGATATCTTTCAGCCTTTTCCCCACCTTCATCAGGACCACCGTGCCCCGGCCCGCAAGGGCCCGCCGCACGTCCTCCGGGTCGTCGGCAGCAGGAATGACCGTCACCGGTTCTTTTTTTTCTCCCACAGGGAAATCCGTCAACGCCGCGGCGGCGCTGAAGGCGGTCACCCCCGGAACGGTGACCACCCTTGCCCCGGGCAGGACGGCTTTCAGCTCCCGGAGGAGATAAATGTAGGTCGAGTACAGGAGCGGGTCGCCCAGGGTGAGAAAACAGGCGTCTTCTCCGGTCCTCAAAACGGCCGCGACCTCCTGGGCGGCAGCCGCCCAGCGGCGGGACAGATCCTCCCCTTCCGAAGTCATCGGGAAGATCAGTTCATGGACCCGGGAGCCGGAATGAAGGTATCGCCCCGCAATCGAAAGGGCCACGCTCTCCGCCGCCGTCCGCGCTTTGGGCACAAAAGCGTGCCGGCACTCGCCGAGCAGGCGGGCCCCTTTCACCGTGATCAACTCAGGGTCGCCGGGACCCACCCCGATGCCGTATAAGGTTCCGATTTGCATAGAAGGAATTCCCTGGTGGAATTTCGATACCAAACTCACCACCCTTGGTCCCTGACCGTTTCCCTCTCCCCCGGGCCGGGAAGCTATGAAAAAATTCAACCTCGATAGGTAACAAACGGCCTCTCTTGTTGTCCAGGGGACGGCAGAAATTTTCCGGCCAAAATCGGCGGGACACTTTCCAATGTCTAATGGGTTTACCTGGGTTCCGCAAAGGAACGCCGGCAAACCCAAGCTACCTTCGGTAAGTAGAACAAGATTCCCATTTGGGATTGCATTAGTTCAATACACCACGGCCAAAGACGGAATCAGTGCCTCTTTTGGCCGGAAAATTTGTGCCGTCCCCTGGACATGGGAACGCTCCCCAATCTCCCGCCTCCTGAATCTTTACATAGCTTCCGGAGGAAAGGGGACATCAGGTTTTTTTCACCATTAATACAATTGTCCGGGTGGAGACAGCCAAATGTCTCAGATCCCTGGCTTCAACTTGCCTGATCTGCTCTCCTTCCAAGGTAAGGTTTTCACAGACGTAGATGTCATACTGTCCCGGGATGGCCTGCACCAAATCTTCAATCCATTTCATCGCCCCTGCCCTTCCCGCAAAGACGGCCATCTTCTCCGCACCCGCAAGCGCGGCCGGGTCCATCTCCGGATTTTCCCCGTGGGCATCGACGATCCGGGCATTCCGCCAATCCAGGCCGAGTCGGGCGAAGGCCACCTGGAGGGAGCTGATCCCCGGGATGACCTTGCAGGATTCCGGTCCGAAACGTTTCAGCACGGGCTGGGCAAGGCTGCAGAGGCCCGGGTCGCCGGACACCAGTACGGCGATTTTGCGTTGTCTCAGGAAATGCTCCTCCATCTCCTCGAGAACTCCGCGTATGTCGGCCTTTACCATGATCCGTTGAACCGGATGGCGGGGGAAAAGTTCGAGCAGATGACCTGCCCCGACCAAAACCTGCGCCCCTTCAACCGCCCTCCGGGCCGCAGGGGTCAGGTAATCGGGCGATCCCGGCCCGCAGCCCACGATTACGATGGGCTTTTCTTCTTCCATAAACCTGTCTCCCCGGCGCATCCGAGCCATTCCCCGCGCATGTCCACCAGGACAACGCTTACCGGTAAGCTTCCCTGAAAGCGGTCTGCGACTGCCTTGCCTATCCTGGCCGCCGCCGCTTCTCCCAGCTGCTTCCTTCCCGCGTCCGGAAGAGAAGAAAAAATCCCTTCCACGGTCGGCGAGTCCCCAACGGAAATTCCCAAAGCCGCGGCCAGCTCCGATACCCAGGGTAGGGCGCTCTTTGACCTCGATGAATGGGTATCCCTCTCGCCCAAGGCCAGCTTGCCCAGTTTCCCGGGATGGCCCAGAACCATGATCCCCCGAAAAGGATAACCCCGCGCACAATCCAGCATGTACCCCCACTCGTTCCCAACTTCGACGACCTGTTCCTCAGCCAGTTGAAAGTGCCTGCGGGCGGCCTTTGCCCCGATGCGGCCCGGGACCAGGACCGGCGCCTTGGTCCCGCAGGCCGCCGCGACATCCAGGGAGCATTTCAAGGAAGTCCGCAGCGCCGGGCTGCTGAAGGGGCGGACCCGCCCGGCGGTCCCCAGGATCGAAAGCCCCCCCACGATTCCCAGCCGGGGGTTGAAAGTCCTCGCAGCCAGATCTCCCCCGCCGGGAATGGACAGGCAGACCTCCATGCCCCGGTCCGTCACTTCCCTGATCCCTTCCCGGATCATGCGCTGCGGCACCGGGTTGATCGCCGGATGGCCGGGAGGTACGGAGAGGCCCGGCTTCGTGACCGTTCCCACTCCCTCGCCCGCCGCGAAACGGATCCCGGGCGTGTCCGCCGGCGTCACCCTGGCAATCACCAGCGCCCTGTGAGTGACGTCCGGATCGTCCCCGGCGTCTTTGCGGACCGCAGCTTCCGCCCCGCCTGGAATTCTTCGCGCGTAGAGGACGGGAAAGCCCGCCCGGGTCCCGTCGGGGAGCGCGATATCGACGGTCCCGGGGCCTTCCTTCCCGAGGAGAACCAGGACCGCGGCCTTGGCCGCGGCTGCGGCGCAGGACCCGGTGGTGAATCCGCCGCGAAGCTTGCTCACTTCGGTTCTTCCTTGAACGGGCCGCAAATGAGTTCCTCCGGGATCAGCTCGAGGAGGCGCTTGCGGGCTTCGCCGATCGTCAGCGGCAGGCCGTTAATGGGAACGCCGTCGTAACGTTTCATCTGGTAAAGCAGGCTGGATATGTACGGCAGGCGCAGCCCGGCCCTGTCGATCAACTCGTGGTCGCAGAAAACCTCCTCCGTCGGTCCCTCCCGGAGGACCTTGCCCCTGTTCAGCACGAAAATCCGGTCCGCAAAGAGTGGAAGCATATCCACCGAATGGGTCGCGAGCACAATGGTAATGCCCTGCTCCCGGTTGAGGCGGTTCAGCAGGTGGAGCATCAGGGACTCGCCCGAAGGGTCCAGCCCGGCCGTGGGCTCGTCCAGGATCAGAATCTCCGGGCCCATCGCCAGAACCCCGGCCAGGGCCACCCGTTTCTTTTCTCCGAAACTCAGGTGGTGAATCGCCCGGCCGCGGAACTCGGCCGCGTCGACGGAAGCGAGGGATTGAGTTACCCTCCTTTGAACCTCGCTTTCCGGGAGCCCCAGGTTGCGAGCCCCGAAAGCGACATCTTCCTCCACTGTGGCCCCGAAGAGCTGGTCGTTAGGATTCTGGAAAACCATCCCCACCCGCTGATACAGCTCTTGGGCGGGCATGTTTGCCAGGTCTTTGTCGCCGATAACAACAGTTCCTTCCTGCGGTTTTAGCAAACGAACGAGGACTTTAAGCAGCGTGGTTTTCCCCGAGCCGTTGGAGGCTAAGAGGGCGACGAATTTCCCCCTCTCCGCCCAAAAATCGACTCCCTGGAGGGCCTTTGTCCCTTCCGGATAGGTGAACGACACCCCCGCGGCCCTCATGGCGATATTACCGTCCATCAAACCAGTCTCCATTCCAAAACCAGATAAGCGGCCGTGAGGACGGCGATCCCTCCCGCCAAGGTCCACCCGCCCTTTCGGCCCATGGGGGGTAGCGGCCCGAAGGGAATAAATCCCCTGTAGCCCCGAAGCATCATGGCATCGCTGGTATGGCCCGCCTGGTCGAGGGAACGGATGAGGACCGCCCCGGCCAGGGAACCGAAAGAAGCCAGGGATCGTTTGATCCCCCTGTACCCGAGCCTCACTCTCTGAGCGGCGGCGACGTCGGCCGTGTCGTCCAGAAGGGAAAAGATGTACCGGTACATCAGCATGGCGATCTCCACCCAACCTTTCGGCACGCGGAACCAGAGCAGCGCATGGAAGATCCTGTGGGCTGGAGTGGCCATGCTCAGCAGAAGCATGACGGATACGGCCCCCAGGACTTTCGACCCGATGAGGAGTCCCTGCACAAAGCCTTCCCGGTGGAAGACAATCCGCCCTTCCCCCAGAGAAAGAGAAAACATCTCGGTCCGTCCGGCCAATACCGCTTGGAGGAGAATCAGCAGGAGTACGATACCCAGCGGCCCCGCCAGGCGGGCGAGGATGAGCCTGGCCGGGTACCGTAAAACGGCCAATGCCGCAGCCGAAAAAGCGAATACCGTCAAAGGGAGAGCCATTTGCCTGCAAAGGAGGACCATGATGATAGCGCCGAGCGACAAAATCAACTTTGGGCGAGGGTCCATCCGCGTCAGAAAGTTTTCCCGAAAGGCGAAGATATCGGAAAGGAGGTCAAGCACCCGTCGCTCCTTGCGATTTGGGGGGAAAGAGTTCGCGGTAGAAATATCCTCCCACGAAACCGGCCGTCACCCCCGCCGCAAGAAAGACGAAAAGGAGGAGGTCTCCCTGGTCGGTATTGATAAAGGGTTCTCGAGGAGGCCGGTTCGCCTCCCGGGCAAATCTCTCCAGCACCGCTTCATCCACTCCCGCCCACTTGGAATTCAGGAGAGTAAGCCCGAACCACAGGGCCAGGATGAGAAGAAAAATGATCGCTCCCCCGACAGCCACTTTTTTCATTGAGCCGTTCCCTTTACGAATGGATAGGAAAAATCCTGAGCGTTTTTAGGTCCATAGTACTACGCAGTACTAAATGTCCAGTAAGTGTTTAGCCCCTATGAAAAAGAGTTCTAACTGCCATGAAGCGTCAGAAATCCCCCTTGATCCCCCTTTTTCAAAGGGGGAAAGAATATCTCCTCCCTTTGAAAAAGGGAGGAGGGAGGGATTTCTGAAACCACCTTTCAAAGGCCGAAAGTCATACAATGTTCAGAGTCTTTGAATCCAAGCTTGATGGCCTCGTAAAAAGCCTCTTGGGTCGTCACCCCGGCGAAGGCCGGGGTCCAGAACGTTTTGATTTAACTGGATTCCGGCTTTCGCCGGAATGACGGGAAAAGACTTTTGACTTCTTACGAAACGATAAAATCTCTGTGAAAGAAACTTTGTTTTTCTTGATTGAGTCCGCATCATCTGCGTTCATCTGCGTCCGATATAATTAATCTTTCTCACGGCTGCGCCGCCCAGTGATCTCTGCGTCCCTGCTCTCCTGCGGTTAAAGTTTTTTCAAGGCCGCGAGCAGATCCGGGCGGCGGGTGCGAACAAACCGGAACGCCCCCGCGCTGATCAGTCCTTCAAAAATTCCCAGGGGCAGCTGGGTCGGCAGGAAGGCGACAACGATGGCGGCGAACAGGGTCGTCATTGCCCCCGGGCCGGAGAGAGCGCTTGCCAGCTCGAAAGAGGTGACCGCGTAGGTACACCAGTCGGCCGTAAGCCCCGCGGCGAACGTGCTCACAAACTCCGGCGCGCCGAACTTTCCCAAAAGCCGGTAAACGGCGTAGCCGGAAAAGGCTCCGGCCACGCCCATCGAGACGATGTCCGCCCCCAATGTAGTCAGGCCTCCATGGGCCAGGAAAAGGGCCTGCAGAACGAGCGCGACGCTCGTGATCACCACGGTCAGCAACGGACCGATGAAAATCGCGGCAAGTCCGGTTCCGCACATGTGGGAACAAGTTCCTGCCGTGGGAACGGGAATGGGCAGACAGGAAATGATGAAGACGGCTGCCCCCACCAGCCCGACCAGAGGCTTCAGGTGCCGGTCCTCGCTGGCGCGCCTTTTCAGTTCACGCAACCCCCACGCCAGGAAGGGCAAAGAAACGGCGAACCACAATCCCGCCCACCCCAGCGGCAAAATGCCCTCCGATATATGCATGGCCGAGGCAGGGCGGGGGAAAGCCGCGATGAAGAGCAGGACTGCCGGGATTGCCGTTGTGGTTAGCGCTCGAAACCCCATTGCCTGGAATCTCATAACAGAAAACGAGCCTCCCCTTTCAGGAGAGCCGGGTTAGGGCCCTACGCCTCCCCCTCATACTTCTCCGCCTCTTCGGGCGGAAGGGGGACGAATTCGTACTGCCCGGGGGGTAAGGGGAAGCAGGCCTTCGATTTCAATTTCAGGTCGCCCACGTCGCAGAGGTGCATGGATTCCTCGACCCTCCGCCGCACAAGGTCAACCAGGCTTTCGTCGAACCCCAGGTTCTTCCCCAGAATCAGGCGCACGCCCGGAAACTGCCGCGCCTTTTCCTGCATCATCTTGGGAATGTCCAAAACCATGTGCAGACCGCTGTGCAGGAAATAGGGGATTAGAACGATTTTCCGGGCCCCTTTTTTCACGCATTTTTCGAAAACCTCGGGGAAATGAGGGCCTAAGCGGGACATATAGCAGGTTTCAACGACCCAGCCCGGCATCTCCTCCCGCAGCCGTTCGGCCACCCGTTCCATCCCCTCCCCCGCCTCGGGCACCCGGCTTCCATGAGCGAGGAGGATCACGGCTTCTTTCGGCTCTTCTTTCACGGCAGATCCTTTTAGGAATTGACTTTAGATTTCAGACATGAACTCCAGAGGCCAGACACCAGATTCCAGACTTCGCAAGTGTTTAGCCCTATGAAAAGAGTTCCAGAAATTGCTAGGAAGCCTCAGAAATCCCCCTTAATCCCCCTTTTCAAAGGGGGAAACTATCTTTCTCCTCCCTTTGGAAAAGGGAGGTTGGGAGGGATTTTCTGCAAGCACCTTTCAAACCACTGAATTGATGCCAGACTACAAACTTTTTAAATTTCTTTGTGTGATCTCCAGCCGCTTTCCCTGTTAGTCTGAAGTCTGAAGTTTGGGGTCGGATGCCTGCGTCTGGTAATCTCAGGCAGTCATGACCTTTTCGCCTCCGGCCAGAAGGCAAAGGGCATGAATAACGCTGACAGCCAGCGGGCTCCCTCCCCGTCTCCCGGCTGTCCCTATGTAAGGAATACCCAGGGACATGAACTCTTCCTTGCTTTCCGTCACGTGCACGAAGCCGACGGGCATGGCCACGACGAAAGCGGGGCGGATTTCTTCCTCAATAATCATGCGGTTCAGCTCCATAAGGGCCACCGGGGCATTCCCGAAGACGGCAATCCCCCCCTGCAAAGCTCTTTTCGCTTTCCGCACCGCAAACAGGGAACGGGGCAGGCCGGCAGCCCGGGCTTCCTCGGCAATGTCTTCGTCTGCCACGTGGCAGATGACCCGTTCCGCCCCGTACTCCCCGTTGACCGACTTCAAGCGCGAGAAAGAAAGGCCCGATCGGATCATGTTGGAATCGACATAAATCGGGCGCCCTTCCCGCAGGGCGGCTGCGGCCCGGGGGATGGCGGTGGGCGAAAAGCGAACGGACTCTGCCAGGCTGAAGTCTCCGGTAGTGTGGATCATCCGGCGTACAACCTGCCACTCGTCGGGCGTGAAATTGGACGGCGGAGCCTCCCGGTCTATGATCTTCAGAGACTGAGCCTCAATATCCGCCCCGCTCAAGGGCGATGCGTAGAGGGAACGGACCAGGGGCTGTTTCGCCGCAGGGATTCTTTTTTAAGCTCATTCTTTTTCTCCGCAGAAATTCGATAAAAAACCGGACCGCTTCCGGACGGGAGGCAAGGTGGAGATGCGCATAGCTCGCCAACACGCCGACCCCGCTGGAATCCTTCCTGACGGACTCCCCCTTCCCGGCGATATTTCAGATCATAGGGAGTTATCCATCCATTCGTTTTCACCGGCTCCCCGTCCAGCTCGGAGTAATGAAATTCGTGGCCCCTGAATTTCCCACCTTTGCGCCCCCACAAAGAATCTTCCCTTAGAGTGACCTCCACGTATCCAAGCGCTTTTTTGTTCTTTCGCATTCTCGTGTTGACCGGCAGAAGCCCGGCCATCGGGTAATCTTTCCCATCCTGGCCGCGGATGCTGCCCGCCAAATACATCAATCCTCCGCATTCAGCGTAAACAGGCCGGTTCATGGAGACAAATTCACGAACGGAAGCGAGCATACGGGTGTTTTCAGAAAGGCCCTGGGCGTGCTCTTCGGGATAGCCCCCCCCGATATACAAAGCGTCGCAGGCCGGCAGGTCTCGATCCCTCAAGGGCGAGAAAGGAATCAACTCGCACCCGCCCCTCTCCAGCTCGTCGCACAGGTCCTGGTAGTAAAAATGAAAAGCCCTGTCACGGGCGACCGCGAGCCGGATCCGCTTCGGCCGGGCTTCCCCCGGGGAAACTGAAATCGCAAGGGGCGGCGCGCTCCGGGCCAGGCGAAGAATTTCTTCCACCCCTGCGTGTTGTTCCACCGTTTGGGCCAAGGCATCCAGAGTGGACCCGGTCAGATTGGCGGAGTCCGCGCTGACCAGGCCAAGGTGCCGGCTCGGGAGCTTCGGCAGTCCGTCTCTTGGAATCGACCCCACAAGCGGCGGCAGGGATGGGGTCCGGAGCGACTCTGCCAGAACTCCGGAATGGCCGGGGGACCCGCACTGGTTGGCGATCACCCCGGCGACAATCACGTTTTTCTCAAAATCCGCGTACCCCTTTACCATGGCGGCAAAACTCCGGCCTAGGCCGTGGGCGTTGGCGACGAGGATAACGGGGGCGTCCAGCCAGGTGGCAATCTCGGCCGTGCTCCCTTCCAGGGTCGCCGGGTCGGCTCCGTCAAAGAGCCCCATCACCCCTTCGATGACGGCGACATCCGCATCTTCCGAAGCCCGGCAGAAGAGCCGGCTGACGTAATCCCTGCTGCCCATCATCCAACCGTCCAGGTTGTAGCAGGGCCTCCCGGAGGCCGCGGCCAGGTAGGAAGGGTCCAGGAAATCAGGCCCCACCTTGTAGGTCTGCACCCGCAGCCCACGCCTCTTGAGGGCCCAGACCAGCCCCAGGGACAGGGATGTTTTCCCTACTCCGCTGTTCGTCCCGGCGATGACAATTCTGGGGACCCGGCGGGTCAAAACTCAACTCCTTCTTGAGCCTTAAATCCTGCCTGCAAACCGTGCTTGACGCAGCGCATCTCCGTAACAGTATCGGCCAGCGAAGTCAGGCCGGGCGGGCAATGCCGGCCCGTGAGGACCACGCAGGTCTCCGGGTCTCGCTCCCGAACCGATTCGACCACCCGCTCTTCTTCCAGCAAGCCTTTGGAGACGGCCAGGCAAACCTCGTCGAGAACCACGAGATCATAGTCTCCCGACTTCAGGGCGTCGGCAGCCAAATCCAAACCCGTTTCCGCCGCGAGTTTGTGCTCAGCGAAAGAAGCGCTGGAAGGGTCGGGCACGAAGCCCCGCCCTGCCTGGGTGATTTCCACGCCGGGCAGTCGGCGGCAGCCCTCTAACTCTCCCGTGGAAGCATCGTTCTTGATGAATTGAACCACAAGGGTCTTATGTCCATGGCCACTGGCCCTCAGTACCATGCCCAAAGCCGCTGTCGTCTTTCCCTTACCGTCCCCGGTAAAAACAAGAACTCGTCCCAAAGATTTCGTGACCGAGCTTTTCGCCCTTTCGCCCTT
This sequence comes from uncultured delta proteobacterium, assembly GCA_963712535.1. Classification (GTDB taxonomy): domain Bacteria; phylum Desulfobacterota; class SM23-61; order SM23-61; family SM23-61; genus CAVQIK01. The sequence continues at coordinate 247,034 of CAVQIK010000011.1, forward strand.
TTGGCCTTTAGCTTTGATTTTTGCCCTTTGACCTTTGCCTTTTGATTTCCCCGTCCGGGCCGCGATTCTCAATTCCTCTCCTGTATTTACCCCAGTCCCATAATCCTGTAGATCTCATCCACACGCAGGCTCTGGCGGACGACGGAGGCCAGACGCTCGAAGGCCGGCTCCAGGTCATAGACGGCCACGATCCGCCCGATCGGAGCCAGGCCGCGCCGCCTGCGCAGCCGGTCGACGAACCAGCGGCGAAACTCATCGGCGTCGAAGATGCCGTGCAGGTAGGTCCCCCAGCATAGCCCGTCCGCCGATTGTAGCCCGGCCATTTTGCCGTCTTCCCGTAGGAGGTTGGGGAACAGGTCTTTTCCTTCCGTCTCCCCATGATGGATCTCGTAGCCTCTTACCGGGAACCCGGAATCGACATGCTTCGCCTCCACTCGTTTCAGTGTTTTTTCCTTTGCCAGGATGGTGGAAACTTCCAGCAGGCCCAGCCCCGTCAGCGTCCTCCCCTCCGATTCAATCCCGTGAGGGTCGGCCACTTCCCGGCCCAGGATCTGCAGTCCGCCGCAAATTCCCACAATCTCCGCGCTTTTCGACCGGCCCAAATCCAGAATCTTCCGGTCCAGGCCGTTTTCCCGCAAAAATTGCAGGTCCCCGATCACATTCTTGCTGCCCGGAAGAATGACAGCGTCGGGACGATTCAGTTCCCCCGCATGACGGATGATCCGCACTCGGACATCGGGCTCAACCCGCAGGGCGTCAAAATCGGTAAAATTGGAAATGTGGGGCAGGTCGATCAAGGCGATCTCAACTCCCTCGCCCCGGGGACCGACTTCTTCCCTGGGCAGAGCTTTGAAGCTGACCGAGTCCTCTTCCGGCAAGCCCGAGGTCGCGGAGATAAGGCACAACCCCGAAAGTGGGGAGCCCGGTGTGGCGCCGGATGTAATCGACGGCCTCCTGGAGGAGCGCTCTTCTCCCCGCGGAAGCGATTGATCACGAACCCGGCCATCATCGCTCTTTCCGCCTCGGAAAGGACCTCCATCGTCCCGACGAAAGAGGCAAAGACTCCCCCCCGGTCGATGTCGCCAACCAGCAGGACCGGAGCGCCCGAGAGGCGCGCCATGGCCATGTTCACGATGTCATGATGCTTGAGGTTGACTTCGGCGGGGCTGCCCGCGCCTTCCAGCACGATGACGTCTGACTCCCCGGCGATTGATTCGATACGCCTCCCGTACGGCTTTGAACGCTTCCGGCTTGTACCGGATGTACTCCTCCACGTTCATGTTCCCCACGGGCTTGCCCCAGACGATGACCTGCGCGCCGGTTTCACCCGTGGGCTTGAGCAGGACCGGGTTCATGCGGACGTCCGGGTCCAGCCGGGCAGGCCTGGGCCTGCACGACCTGCGCCCGCCCCATCTCTCCTCCGTCGCGGGTGACGAAGGAGTTCAGGGACATATTCTGCGCCTTGAAGGGAGCAACCCGGTAGCCGTCCTGCAGGAGGATCCTGCAGAAAGCCGACGAGAGCACGCTCTTGCCGGCGTTGGAAGTGGTGCCCTGGAACATGACGGCGGGGGTTCGCTTCCTTCCGGCCCTCCCCCCGACTTTGAAGATTTCCCGCAGGGCCGAACAAAGCCTTGCGTTCTCCTCCTGCGTCCGTACCGCGACGCGGAAAAACCTCGAATCGAGGCCCTGAAAGTTGTCGCAGACCCGGATGGCGATTCCCCTCCCCAGGAGCTTGCGGGCAAGCTCCCTGGCGTCAGGTTCCTTGCGGTCGATTCTCACCAGCAGGAAATTCGCCCGGCCGGGATAGACGGTGAGCCCTGACAGGTCCTTCAATTCCTGGGCAAGAATTTCCCTCTGCTCCCGGACGAACTGCCGCGTGCGAACGGCATAGGTGTCGTCAACCAGCCCCGCCTCCCCCACTGCCTGGGCGAATGTGTTCACCGACCACGGGGGGGCGATTTCCCGGAGCCGGTTGACCCATTCAGGATTCATAACGGCACAGCCGAGCCTCAGCCCGGGGATGGCGAAGAATTTTGTGAGAGAGCAGAGGACAATCACGTTGGGAGGGCGGTTGCGGGACAGGCTGTCCATTCCCTCGATGAATTCGGCAAAGGCCTCATCGACGACAAAAATGGAGTGCGGCCGTCTCCCCGCGGTTCGGCGCAAGTCCTCGGCGTCAAAAAGCAGGCCCGTCGGATTGTTGGGCTGGCCGAGGAAAACGAGTTCCCGCCCCCGGAGCCCCGTCTCAAGCGCGCGAAGATCGAGGACAAAACCGTCCTTCTCCTGCAAAATTACCTGCTCCACTTTCAGGCCGGCTGCCTGCGACGCCGTGGCGTAATCCACATAGGCCGGGACTGGGATCACGGCGCGCTCGGCTTCGCAGGACCCGCGGCACCAGGTAAAGGATCTCCGAAGAGCCGTTGCCGAAGAGAACTTCCTCGGGCCGGACGCCATGGCGGGCCGAGAAGGCCTGAACGAGAGAACTGCAATCCGGGTCCGGATAATGAACGATCGAGCTGATTTTCGAGCTGATCAGGGGCCGAAACCATTCCGGCAAGCCCAGAGGATTGATGTTGGCCGAAAAATCAAGGATCTCCTCCCCTGGCCTTCCGGACAAAGCCGCCAATCCCTTAACATTCCCGCCGTGCCGATTTGTCGCCATAAAATGGCCCCTGTGCCTCAAAACTCCGAAGGAATAAGAGTAATAAATATCTTATGAGAGATTATCATGTCGAAAGAATGGCAATTTCACCCCCACCCGAACCCTCCCCCCTCGAGGGGGAGGGCGGGGTGGGGGGGATTGATTTTCTGTCCGGCGCAATAATGTCAGTTTATTATCCCATCTGTATTAGTTACTTCGAGCCTGCTATTCCGCATTCTCCACTTTGCATTTCGATTCAATCTTCATGCTTGTTTCACCCGTTGATCAGCTTCACCACCGTCCAGGAGGACGAGTATTCGACAATATTCAGGCAGCCGTACCCTTGCTCGATTCGCAGGAGGTGGGCCATGGGCAGATGGAGAGCATCCGCCAGGATCAAACGGTTCAAAGCCCCGTGGCAGACCAGGACCATCTCTTCCCCCCGGTGTTTTTCCACTAACTCATGCAAGAAGGGAATGGCCCGCCGGTGCATGTCCATCAGGCTCTCCCCGTCAGGAATCCGGAACGTCTCCAGGTTGTTCAGCCACGTCGGAATGTCGGAGGGATACTTTTCCTGGACCTGGGGGTATGTCAAACCCCGCCACCTGCCAAAATCGAACTCCCGGAATTCGGGGAAAGGCTGAGGCTCCAAACCGTGAGGCTGGGCAATGATGTCCGCCCCTTTCCGGGTGCGCATGAGGTCACTGCAGTAAATCGCCCGCAATTTTTTTTCTTTCAGGACTTCGCGCAGGCGCTCCATCTGTTTTACGCCCAGGGGGGTAATGTCTACGTCCGTCTGACCATTGTAAACGCCGTGGTTGACCACTTCCCCGTGACGCGCCAGGTATAATCGAGTCTTCTCTTCTTCCATCAGTTTTTTCCTTCTGAATCTGTAGAGTGCGTTCCCCGAACGCACCGACGTCCGGCCTGATCGGGGATCAGGCCCTACATCCCGTAAATAATAAAATGCTGCTATTTATAAAACGTCTGGAAAATTCCCGCCATGATCAATAACGTCAGGCTTTCATTGACCTCGTTAGCCGCGCCGAGCACGTCCCCCGTCACTCCCCCGATCCTTCTCTGAAAAAATTCCTGAATTCCCAGGGTAAAAACACCGATGGCCAACCACAGGAGGGCTCCCCAGGAGCGGAGAAGGAGAACGCTGAAGAGAAGGGAGGTAGCGGTCGCGACAATCATCTCTCTTTTCCCTAAATTCTCCTTGAAGACTTTCCCCAACCCCCCTTCCGGCCGGGCATAGGAAGAACGGTAGATGAGCTGCACCATGGACCAGCGGCCGAGGATCAACGCCGCTGCCAATGATTTTCCCGCGACCTCTTCCGGCAGGGAGTTGAGGGCCAGAAACTTGATTCCCAAAACCAGGATCAGGCCGACCACCCCGAATGTTCCCACCCGGTGATCTTTCATGATCAGCAGCCGGTCCTGCGGCGGACTTGCCGTACGCCATCCCATCGAGGGTATCGGCCAGCCCATCCAGATGGAACGCTCCTGTGAGCAGCACCAGGAGGAGGAGGACCATGCCATCCCCCAGCGGCCGGGAAAAGACCGGGGAGAAGGCCCAGTGCGCCGCCCAGAGGAGAAGTCCGAGGAGAAGCCCGATGAGAGGATAAAAAGCCATCGACCGGCCGAGAGAGTGAGGATTGGCTTCTCCTCCGCTTCTGCCCGCTGGGAGAATGGTCAAGAACTGCCAGGCCAAAAAGAAGCTCGTCATTCTTTTGCTTCCGAAACTCCCGCTTCATCGAAAGTGGCCATTTCATTCAAGACCTTCACCGCGGCTTCGATTACCGACATGGCCAGGGCCGCGCCCGTGCCCTCGCCCAGCCGCATGGAAAGATTCAAAATGGGTTTCTGCCCGATGTACTCCCACATGAATTGATGCCCCACCTCGACCGATTGATGGGAGGCAAACAGGTAGTCTTTTACACGGTTGTTAAGCGCGACCGCGATCATAGCTCCAGCGGTGGATATGAAGCCGTCCACGACCACGGGGATCCGGTGGGCGGCGCACCCGATGATCAGCCCCGCGATTCCGGCGATCTCGAAGCCCCCCACTTTCGCCAAGACGTCCACAGGGTCTTTGAGATCGGGCCGGTTTACCTCGATGGCAGTCTCAATGGTCTTGATCTTGCGCATCAGGGTCGCGTCATCGATTCCAGTTCCCCGGTGCGTCACAAGGCTTACCGGGAGCCCCGCCAGGCAGGCCAGGATGGCGCTGCTGGGCGTGGTGTTGCCGATCCCCATATCCCCGGTCCCTACAAGGTCGGCCTCCCTGCTTCGGGCCACCTCGGCCATTTCCAGTCCCACCGAAAGGGCTTGGATGGCCTGGTCCCTGGACATCGCCGGCCCCTGGCACATATTCGCGGTTCCCCGTGCAATTTTCCGGATGTATAACCCCTCCAGTGGTTTGAAGTCATGATCCACGCCGATATCCACCACTACCACTTCGGCCCCCGCGTGGCCGGCCAAAACGTTAATCGCCGCGCCTTTCCGGATGAAGTTGTAAACCATCTGGGGGGTGACTTCCCGGGGGTACGCGCTCACCCCCTCGGCCGTGACTCCATGATCGGCCGCGAAGGTAAAGATCACCTTCCGCCGAATCGGCCGATGAAGATCCTCCACGATTCCGACATACCTCTTGGCGATCTCCTCGAGCTCCCCGAGGCTCCCCACGGGCTTGGTCAGCCGGTCCAGCCGGCCCTGGGCCAGGGAAAGGAATTCTTTTTTGATCGGTTGGATAGAAGCAAGCGTTTCTTTCAATCGTCTTTCCATTTTTCGACCCGCATTCTTCCGAGAAAGTCCGTTTAGCCAGGGATGATCCCATGCCTATCCGGGCAGTGGGTTGAGAAAAATCCCCCCTTTGAAAAAGGGGGGCTGGGGGGATTTCCGGGCAATGGAATCTACATCCGAAGGGCTCTTTGCTTTCCGGCTTTGCCGATTTTCAAATTATCCTTTTATCTTCTGCGGCAGCCCGCTAACCATGAAGAACACCTCGTCGGCAGCCAGGGCGATTTTCTGCTGGATCAGCCCGCTCAGGTCCCGGAAGGTCCTGGCCTGTGCGTTTTCGGGCACGATGCCCATTCCCACTTCGTTGCCTACCAGGATCACCGACCCGTTTATCCTGCGGCATGCCTGGACCAGACGGTCCCCGGCTTCCAGGATATTCTGTTCCGCCTGCCCGGCCGTCATGAGGTTGGAGATCCAGAGGGTCAGGCAGTCGAGGAGGATCAGCTCGAAAAAATCACCGTGCCCTTCAATGCACTCGGGGACCCGAACCGGTTCCTCCAGGGTCTCCCAATCCGGGGGCCGGCTCTCCCGGTGCCTGCGAATGCGCTCGGCCATCTCCTCGTCAAGAGCCTGGGCCGTGGCCAAATAAGCTTTAGGCCCGGAACAATTCCGTGCCAGCTCCTCGGCGAACCGGCTTTTCCCGCTCCGCGCCCCGCCGGTGATGAAGATAATCTTTTTATTCATAAAAGGCTTTCACCGCAGAGAACGCAGAGGACGCTGAGAAAATGATATCCAGCCCGAAATCCGCAGCGAAAGCACTGACGCAGAATATGCCTGCCTTAGGATTACGGCCAACATTCAATCTGTTGAGCCTTTTCACGAGTTTCAATCTCTGCGTTCTCCGCGTCCTCTGCGGTAAAAAAAACCCCAAATTTCCCGGCGGGAAAAATGGGGTTTCGATGAACGAACTACCCGCCCTCCCCCGCGGAAGGTTGAGAGGTAACCGCGAGTAAGGCAGGTTTCCTGGCTTGCGGCTCCCTACTCCCCACGCCTTCCCGGACAAAGTCCAGTGGCTGAACGACCTGCGCAGTGTCCCCGAAAAGTTCTTGCCTTACCTGACCCTAACCACTGACACTGACACTCATTCTCGTGGGTTTCGTTCCGCTTACAGTTGCGGGGCAGCGGTGGATTTGCGCCACCTTCCCGTACCGTCTCGCGCTATTTTAAAGAGTGTTGACCATCTCCTTCAGAGATCTTGCTAATGAGTGGCCGTAAAATTCCTGCGGTATTACCCAATTGCTTTTTATATTCACACCCTGAAATAAGATTGTCAATTAAAATTTAGGAGGTAATTTCTGGCAACGTTCCGGGTTTCTCCGGAGAGGAATAGCCTGCCCGACTTCCCTCATCGACTCGTCATCAGCCTTCGCCTAAAAAGAACTTCCTGAACTCTTGATTTTCAAGTTTCCCCCAACAATGCAATATTTCAAACGCAAGTCATCAATTACGCCTGGAACCCGAGGCTATTTCTCAAGCCAATTTTCCCCTTGACTGTCAGTGAATTGGAGGGTATTTTTTGGTCAATTATTCCTATCTTTTCCCTGGTTAACCAACAACCTGCTCTTTTGCCTTCTGGAGTCGAGGATGAAGAGGACTTTCTAGGAGGTTCCCATACGAACACTTGAGGGGAATTTTATCCATTTGGGGCTATTTCTCATCTGTGGCTCGGCTATCCATTGGTCTTATCAAGTCTTGATAACAACAAAACCGTCCGAGCACCGAAGCCTGGTCTAGTGATTGAAAATATTTAAGATTCAGCCCGCAAATTGGCATTTTGCCAGCGGGGATATATATACTTAAAATAGCTTTGCTAAAGGTTTTCCTTGCCCACCTTCACTTTTGAATCTGGGAGAGCGCGGGAACGAAGGATATTCGCGCATGGGGAGGAGTTATTGGTCAAAGAGGGTAGGTTTTCGAGAGAGCAGAATCAATCGATAAATGGTTTCATCGCGGATGGGGAGGGCGTGGGGGCAAATTTCGTAAGCAATTCACGGCTCGATGAACCTGTGCATAGGCGGGGCAAGAGGTTTGGGAAAGGGAAGATACCTTCTACGGAAAGCATGTTCATCGCTGGGAAGAGAATCGAACGGGCTTAGGCGGCAAGAGGCACCACTGAATAACGCCCCTTGCCCCGAGATAAGCGACGGAGCATCCTGAGAAGTTCTTGATCCGCCTGTTTGGAAAACTTCTTCAAAGAGAGTCGCAAGATCCCGATGGAGAGCACGGAAAGCGTTCGGGTGGTGCCGTGGCGAGGTTTGCGCCTTTCGATTTCTACGAAGCTCCTTACGACCAGGGCCTCTTCCGTGGATCCTAAGGCCAGACAGAGCAAATAGCTTAAGGAGAAAGCCAGAAGTAATCGGGTCAGGCGAGGGGCGGGATTGTCCCCGAAAAAGACCAATCCCCGCACCCCCAGATGAGTCTTCCAATCTCGAAACCCTTGTTCAATCGACATGCGCTTGGCGTAAAGCTCAACGATCTCCTCCGCCGTCAGGGAGGTTCCGGAAGGAACCAGCAGATACCAGGGTTCCTGATACCCTTTGCCAAAATAAATGATGAGATCGAGGGGTTCTTTTTTCTGGGAGTGATAGAGCACGGAGTAACGAAGAAGCTGGCCGGGTTTGATCTTAAACCGACCCAAGGTTTGACCTTTCGTCTGCCCCGGAAGGTAGACCATGACACTTTTCTTCGCTCGGCACAAAAAGGGAATGCCTTCTTTCCGCAGATGAATGAACAAAGCCACTCGGGCGTAGCCTCGATCCAAGATCAGGAAGCGGACGAACCTCGACCGGAAAACAGCTCATCACCGCCAGAATCAAACTATGCTCCAGAATGTTTTGGCTTTTATGGATCAACTTTTTCATAAAACAGGAAAACGCAATCGGCAGCACCCGTCCTTCAAAGACCAACCCAATGAGGAGCGTTTCAATCCCCCGGATGGTGGTCTGATCGAGAATCATCGGCAGACGCTCCCGAAGCTTCGTCCCGCAGGCCAAGGCCACATGCAGGGGAATGAGGATCTCCGGGGTCAAACGGATGTTGTCCAAAAACCGATAGAGCCGCTGTTCTCTCTCTTTCGGCCCGCTTCCCAGCGGCAAGCATCGGGCCAGAGCCGCCTTCGAAAGCCAGCCATTCCCTCCCCGGGCCCCATGAAACAACGTGATCAGCGCATAGGTCACCAAAGCGATATTTTTCAGGATCGTCACCCGGATCATGCCTCGATAAGCCAACAAAAGCCCCATCAGCTTCCGGAGCAGATCATCATACTCAATCCGTTCGGTATTCGGAGGGGAATGGAGTTTTTTGTTTTTCAATCGGCCTCGATCCGAAAGGTATTGGGAGCCGTACGGGAAAGCCCCTGCTGGCGATGCATCTTCTTGACCAGGGCGCTGACCAGGGATTCGCGATCGAGGGTAATTTTGTATTTGGTTTTGACCTGGGCAAGGATTTCGGAGACATGGAGGGGTTGGGGGACTTCCGGAGTATGTCTAACGCCATATCAATATTAGACATACCTTTTTGGTTTCCCGTTTGGGTTTCGCTGGTTTTGGGGCTTTCAGTTGTCGAACGACGCGGAGTTGGGCTGATAGCATTGATTCATAGAGATTTAAGAGTCCATCTGGGATTTTGTTTTCCATGGCATCCTCCTTTTGCAGGGTTAAAAGAGGATATCAGATTGAAGTATGTATGTCAAGTAAAAAATACATACCTGATAAGATTTTTTATCTTCCCTTTTGAATAAGGATTCCAACGGCTTCGCGGAAAGTGAAGGGGGGCAAGGCCAATTTTCCCCTTGACTGTCAGTGAATTGGAGGGTATTTTTTGGTCAATTATTCCTATCTTTTCCCTGGTTAACCAACAACCTGCTCTTTTGCCTTCTGGAGTCGAGGATGAAGAGGACTTTCTAGGAGGTTCCCATACGAACACTTGAGGGGAATTTTATCCATTTGGGGCTATTTCTCATCTGTGGCTCGGCTATCCATTGGTCTTATCAAGTCTTGATAACAACAAAACCGTCCGAGCACCGAAGCCTGGTCTAGTGATTGAAAATATTTAAGATTCAGCCCGCAAATTGGCATTTTGCCAGCGGGGATATATATACTTAAAATAGCTTTGCTAAAGGTCAAAGGCAGACCGGCCCAATTATTGTTGGCCCAGTCGAATGATTCAGCGAGCGAAGGAGGAATGACGTGAGCACGTGGAAGGCCGCATTCTCCGCACGAACGGACCTGGAACGTTACGGGGACAATGGCATTGGGCTGTTTGCCCTTGCTCTTCGGTTCGGGCTCGATGACCTGGACACGGTCGCGAGTGAATCACTGACTGACGGCAATGATGACAAGAAGGTCGAACTTTGTCCACATTGACCGGGATGAAGGCGTAGCGGTCATAGCCCAGTGCTACATGTCGGCGAAGCCGGTCGCGTCAGCTCCTTCAAACAAGGCAAGTGACCTGAACACTGCGGTATCATGGCTGATGCAACGACCAACGGAGGACTTGCCTGCCAGACTCCAGTCCACTGCCGCAGAATTGAGGGAGTGCATAGGCGATGGTTCTGTCACTAATATCCACGTCTGGTATGTTCACAACCTGCCTGAAAGCACAAACGTACACGACGAGTTGCTAACCGTTGACGGGACACTCAACTCTGCACTCAAGAGCGCTTTTCCCGGAAAGGATCTGAGCACACAGGTTCTCGAAGTTGGTCAAACCAAACTTGAGGAGTGGTATGCCGATACTCAGTCTCCGATTCTTGTGACCGAACGTTTTCGCATTCCTATCCCCGATGGTTTTGAGGTGTCGGGAGTGAAGTGGAAGGCATACGTCACTGCGATACCTGCAAAGTTCTTGTACACTAACTACAGGAAGTACAAGACTCGCCTCTTCTCCGCAAATGTCAGGGACTACCTTGGCTCGCGCAAAACCGATGCCAACATCAACTATGGCATCAAGCGCACCGCCGCGGACAATCCCGATGATTTCTGGGTGTACAACAACGGGCTTACACTTCTGGCCAACTCCTACAAGCCCGAGGTCCATGGGCGCCACAGTTCCTCGTTCTCCGGGGTCTTTCTGTTGTCAACGGTGCACAGACCACCGGGGCGTTGGGGTCGCTCAGCAAACCACCTTGCAGGAGCGCCCTGGTACCCGTCAGAGTAGTGACAACTACGGATTCAGAGACGATCTTCAATATCATCGAGTTCAACAACAGTCAGAATAAAATCGCGGCCGCAGATTTCCGTAGTCGCGACAGAATCCAAAAACGGTTGAGGGACGAATTCACGCGGATTCCCGATGCGGAATACCAGGGGGGAAAAAGAAGAGGCGGACATGCTGACGCTATCAAGCGCAATCCGTGTCTTCTGCCATCTTATACCGTTGGCCAAGCCCTCGCCGCAATCAATCAGGATCCGGTGGTTGCCTCCAACGAGAAGTCGAACATATGGGCGGCGGACAGGTACTACGCGAAGTATTTCAATGATGAGACGAGTGCAGTTCATATCATCTTCGCATACTCGCTCCTGAGAGCCGTGGAGTCACGCAAACTTGACCTCGTTTCAAGGTCTAAGCGCAACGAGCCGTTGACAGAAGTAGATCAAGGCGAATTGACTTTTTTCCGAAATCGGGGGGCCACATTTCTGCTTGTCTCTGCTGTGGCGAGTTCACTGGAGACAATCCTCGGCCGACGTATTCCGAACATTGCGCGGCTGTCATTTGGGAAACGCTCGCCAGACAAGGCAGAAAGACTCTGGAGGCCGATCGTGAGCACCGTCACACCATTCTGCCAGCAACTTGGTGAGGCATTCACTCACGGATTGAAGAATGTTGACCTGGTAAAGCGAAGTATCCGCACCTTTCAGAGTCTTGTGCAGGCGACTTCGGGGGCGAACAAGACCGTGTTCAAGGAATTCTCGCGGCAAATCAAGATCAGGCGCACGTAAGCGGGCCAACCAGCCATCCGAGGCGATTCTCAACTCACGGACACGGGTCTCGAACGCCTCAATGGCACCGTTAGCCATTTATGAGACTAACTTTTTTCAATTGAATCAATCGGGGAGGCAGAAAATGATAGACTGGACAATGATCTTGAGCTTGATTCAATCTATAGGTGTCATGACAGCTTTGGTATTCACGGCGTACGAGATGCACTCACGGCGAAAAGAACAGCAGTTCCGCAACTACCTTGATGGAATCGCTGGCTTCGTCAACGATACTAAGCTGCTGATAGAGAACACAGCATTGCAAGGTTTGTATAATTACACCACTGAAGATATTATGCAAGCGTATGAGGATCTCTCAGATGCACAAAAAGCACGAGTACACTATTGTGATTCGATCATTGCACGATGCGAAACCGTGTGGCTTGCTTCCGAGAAGGGTTGGGTAGCAAAAGACGAATGGCGTTATTGGAGAACTTGGATACGCCAGCTTGGCGGTTCAGCGGAGTTTCGATGGACGGTCGATTGGGTTGCAGACGACTACGCCGAAGATTTCATTATGCAGGTTCGTGAAGATGTAACAGAGGGCGTTTCGCGCAATTGAAGGCGCTGGCGAACAACGGCATTCAGCGGATCGCCGAAAATACCGGCTCCCGCTGATGCCGAGCGTTCGGTGAAATGGTATGAAGAATCCGTGGCTACAAATACCAGCGTGCGATTACGAAGCCCACATGGCATTGCCCGAGGTCGCTCAGACCCAAGCGCTCAGTAAACTGATGGCGTCCGTGCTGAAAGAATATACCCCTGAGTCCCTGGCAGTGATTGGGTGTACCACAGGTAGTGGCTTCGAGCACATAGATCGCGCACACACTCACAGGGCCGTAGGCGTCGACGTCAACGCCGCCTACCTTGCGGTCCTCAAGGAACGGTTTGCTGGCAAAATTCCACGTCTGGAGTTGATCGAGGCTGATATCACTGCCCCGGATTTCGAATTCAACCCTGTATCGATGGTGTTTGCCGCGCTCGTGTTTGAGTATGTGAATGTGGAGGTCGCGCTGGGTAACATCGCTCGGTGTCTGGCTCCCGGAGCAGTTCTCGTGGTGGTCCTCCAGCTGCCCAGTCCCGAATCGGCACCAGTAACTGCCACGCGTTATAAGAGCCTCGAACTCCTTGCGCCGATTCTAAATCTGGTATCGCCTTCTGAATTCTCTCGCATGTGTAGCACCATTGGACTTCAACAAATCAAGACAGACTCGATACCACTCAAGAAGGGAAAGGCGTTCTTTGTCGGTTTCTATCGAAAGGACACCGAACTAAGCGTTCCACCGGATCGCTTACGCTCCCGGTGAACTCGTTGGTTTGGCCCTGCGCCCGGGGAAGCAATCCCGCGCAGTTCTGTACTGGGGGCTGAGCGGGAACGCCTCGCGCCGAGTGCGCACACGCTGAACCCGGTGGCATACGTGCGGAGAGGAGGTGAACAACGCGAAGCGACAGATGTGAGAACTGAGGATCTTCGAGATGTACGATGAGAATCGACCACACAGTAGCCATAGGAGATGAGCAATGAAAGTTTCCAGAGGCGTGATTTACGTGCTTACTGCCGTCGCATTGGTCTTCAGCGCAACCTTCGCGTCGGCTCAAGTGGAGTGGAACCACAACCCCGCGAGCGACATAGGTCCAAATTTCTGGGGAGAACTGACGTTCCCCTTCGCCACCTGCGGTGCAGGAGATCCGTTTGAGGTCGGCAAGAAGCAGTCACCGGTCAACATTGTCACCGCGGAGACAGTCGCCGCGGGGCTGCCGGCGCTCGCGTTCCAGTACCACGCCACCCCTTTCGTGGTGGAGAACACCGGCCATGTTGTTGAAGTGCCCTATGCGCCTGGCAGCGCCATTCGCGTCGGCCAGGATACTTACCAACTCTTGCAGTTCCATGTGCATGCGCCCAGTGAGCACACGGTGAACGGTCAGTTCGCCGCTGCTGAACTCCACCTCGTGCACCGAAACGCCCTCCTTGATCTTGCCGTCGTCGGCGTCCTGGTCAATGTCGGGTCCCCTGTGAACGCCGTGATCGATGACATGCTGCGCAACGCACCCATAGTGGAAGGAGAAATCGAGCTCGACGGGTCCGTCAACGCGCAAGACGTTCTTCCGCAATCCAAGAGCTATTACAACTATTCTGGCTCACTGACCACGCCTCCTTGCAGTGAAGGTGTCCGCTGGTTCGTGCTGAAAGAGCCGGTCTTCGTCAGTCAGGATGCGATTCATCGTCTGCACGAGACCATCAGCGCACTTTCCGCATTATGAAGGCTTTCCTGACAACAACCGGCCTGTCAGGCCGCTCAACGGTCGGGCGATCCTGAGCAAGTAACGGCGAGTAACAGTACGACATCGAGCGCCAGACCAGAAGCCCTCCCAGGGGGGGCTTCTTCTTGGGGTTTTTGCATAATCGGCTTCCCCGTAGGCATCGCGTAAAAAAGTACGGCCTGTTCGGGCCAAGGGGGGTCCGCGACCTTGGAACTGAGAGAGCAGCAAAAACCGGGGTCGGGCTCGGATAGTCCTGTGTCCTGCTGGCCAAGTCTGGGCCTAACGACCCACTGGAGCTGACGGCCCACAGCGCAGGCTTTTTGGGTTATTCCCGACGTTTTCTCCTGTGGGCCGCAGCTCAGCGGGAGCGTTGGGCCTGAAAGAAAGAGGGTGAGAAGGAGGATAATATGTCGTCAATAAAAGAACGAATGGCTGAAGTGATTCAAGAGCAGCCCGAAGACGCCACGTATGAAGAGATCATGCGTGAGCTCGCTTTCCACCGGATGATATCTCGGGGTCTGGAGGACTCACGTGCTGGCCGCGTGACCCCCAACGATGAAATGGCGCGGCGGATCCGAACATGGCAGAAATAACCTGGACCGCGGAAGCGGCGCGGTGGCTCAAGGACATTTACGACTACATAGCCCAAGACAACCCAGAGGCCGCCAACACGGTTATCGAGGGTATATACCAGAGGGCACAGATCTTGGTGAGTTTCCCAGAGATTGGTCACAAATACACGTCTGAGCCGGAGGGTGACATCCGCATTCTCCTATATGGCCACTACCGTATTGCATACTTGATACGAGGGGAGGAGCGGATCGATATCTTGGGAGTATTTCATGGTGCTCTTGACATCGATAGATACCTGCCTTGACCTGAACGCCCGACAAGAGGTTCCAGCCGGACCCTCGCTTGCGCTCGGGCCGCTGAGCCTCGCCGTTATAACCGAGACCCAATGAGAAGAATAAATCCATATATTGGTAAATGGCGTATCATTGAAATGGAATTGTGGGATCAGGATTTCATTGATATGGAAACCGAAGGCTATTTCCAATTCGATAAGGATGAAATGGGGCATTTTCAATTCGGCTTGGTTCAGGGCCAAATCGATTATAGAATTGAAAAAGTAGGAGGAATTGAAAGGCTCGAATTTTCATGGGAAGGCCAAGATGAAAATGATGAAAGACTGGGTCGCGGATGGGCTTTCATAAAGAACAATTACATTGAGGGCAGGTTTTATTTTCATTTGGGGGATGATTCAGAGTTTAAGGCAAAGAAGATAGAGTGAAATCTGATCCTGCGGTAGCCCGCAAGAGAGCGTGGCCGGTTTTTTCCTGTTGGGTGCCTCGTGAAAAATTTCAGATTTATTCTGACAATATTGATCCTCGGATCCGTAGCAGTATTTTTACATGCGTGCGGAGATGGAATCGAACAACCAACCTCCATAACTGTAACCCCGGACAATCCGATCATAGCCGTGGGAATCACCCAGCAGTTTACAGCCAGTGGAACATTTGCTGCCGCACCAGGCGGCGATATAACCAAGCTTGTTACCTGGAGCTCGTCCGATACTTCGGTAGCGGTAGTTAACAGCAATGGCGTAGTCACGGCCCGGACAGCAGGTACAACAACCATCACGGCCACCTCCGGGACTGCCTCGGGAAGCACCACCCTTACGGTGACCTCTGCAACCCTATCTTCCATAGCAGTAACGCCAGCCAATCCGAGCACACCTGGAGAGACCACCCAGCAGTTTACAGCAACCGCCACGTTTTCCGACGGGACAACCCATGATATAACTGCACAGGTCACCTGGAATTCGTCTAATCTGTTCGTAGCGACAGTTAACAGCAATGGCCTGGCCAAGGCCCTTACAGCAGGTGTTGCGAGCATCACTGCCACCTCAGGGAGTGTCTCGGGGAGCACCACCCTTGTGGTGACCTCTGCAACTCTGTCTTCCATAGCTGTAACGCCAGCCAACCCGGTCATATCGGTGGCGGCCACCCAGCAGTTTACAGCCACGGCCACGTTTTCTGACGAGACAACCCATGATATAACTGCACAGGTCACCTGGAGCTCGTCCAATACAGCAGTAGCGGCAGTTGCCAGCAATGGCCTGGCCACGGCCATTGCAACAGGTACTGTAACCATCACGGCCACCTCAGGGACTGTCTCGGGGAGCACCACCCTTACGGTGACCTCTGCAAGCCCAGCTTCCATATCTTTGACACCAGCCAACCCGGTCATTTCTGTGGCAACCACCCAGCAGTTTACAGCCACCGGTACCTTTCCTGACGGCACAACCCGTGATATAAGTACGCAGGTCACTTGGACCTCGTCTAATCCATTCGTAGCCACCGTTAACAGCAATGGCCTGGCCACGGCCGTCGGAACGGGTACTGCAACCATCACGGCCACCTCCGGGACTGCCTCGGGAAGCACCACCCTTACGGTGACCTCTG
>CAVQIK010000012.1:0-347464 GCA_963712535.1 uncultured delta proteobacterium
TCTTTGCGGACTCTTAGCCATGGGCCCGAATGGTGCAGCGCCTGACCGAGCATCGGGAGTCCTTTCGTTGGTAAAGACCATTTGATCCACTGTTCCCTGCGGCCTTGAATGCCCAACGCCAGTCTGAGCAGCTGAGAGACGCCAAGCTTGGCCTTGATTTCGAACCTCTCCTCACGGAATCTTACCCCCACTCGTATCACACCCCGGGAACAGCAAATATTCATGAACCTGAACGGCCGGTATTTCCGGGCGATGTCCGGCGCTGAACCAGTTTAGGATTTCCTCCGATAAGATTCCGGCGATGAACCATCGAATTTCTGTTGTGGGCAACATTTTCAATTACCTTTCAGTATATCTCATTCCCATCAAAGGTGAATTTCTTCATTCTTGCCGCCGAACAAGGGAGGTTGCCTATCGGAGAAACCCTTAAATCCTTTTTTCCGGCTGGGGAGTATGGGTAGTACCCCAGGCAATATTAGAGTGAGAGACGTGCGCGATCAAAAGAGAAGCGAAAGCTGCTTCCGCAATTACTAAAGCGCTTCCCCGACCTTCCTCTACATTTTTTTTCTCTTAAGAATACAGTATTCACCTTATTTACTAGTGTAGTGTTACAGCAAACGGTTTACAAATGCAGACTCCTTCCAGTTAGGAAGGCCAAATTCGTTTAGCGGAAAAGTCCTTATTTTTTGCCCTGATCTACCAAGGCTATCGAAAGCCAATCTTTGGCGATTGTAAAGGCGATACTGTAACGCTACACTGAGCTTGGCGCAATGGGTGCGATATAAAGAAACCGATGAGGTCCTTTCTAATTTAGCCACGACCTGGAGAAGGGACGGCTTTGGAGGTGACAAAAATGAAACCAGCCATCAGCGACACAGGTTTCGGCTATATCACCGTTGAAGGTTCGAAGATCGAGCACGATATCGTGATTCGGCTCTCCGGCAAGATAAAGAAGCGAAAGAAAAAGCTATCTAAAGCTATTTACGGCACGTCTCACACTCTTTCCCTGGAGGAGGCGAAGTATATCTATCAGGATGGTGCAAAACGATTGATCATCGGCTCGGGTCAGGGAAGGGTGAGTCTCGCAGAAGACGCGGCGGAGTACTTTAAGAAGAAGAAATGCGGGGTGGCTCTGCAGCCCACCCCGAAAGCGATAGAAAGCTGGAATAAGGCCAAAGGCGTGGTCATCGGTCTTTTCCACGTAACGTGCTGACCGCCATAATCTTGCCTGGCAATGAAGGGGGCTGAGCCTGATCTTCCTCAACCACTGGAGAGACGATCAGGGATGGTAAGCTGCTTTGGGTGCGGCAGAAGGACTTGGTTGAGCAGGTTGATGGTTTCCTCAGAGGAAAACCGCTCCCATATCTTGCCGAACCTTTCCCGGCGTTTCCGTGCGATCTCCGCCTGCAGCTGGTAGATCTCACCGAGGATGAACACGAGATCGGGGTCGACGAGTTTTCCCTTCCAGTCGTCGAGCAGGGACTCGACGAATTCCCCGGTGAAAACCGTATCCTGGAGCTCCCCGAGGCAGTCCTGTATCTCGACCGTTCGTTCGATAAAGGGATCGAGGGCGCCGTCGTAGGCGGGAGCCATGAACTCGATGGCGTAGCGGAGCTTTTTCATCTGGATCCGGAGGCGGTGGAACTGCTTGAGTTTGGGTTTGGCGAGCACGTTGTGCCCCTGCTCGAATGACGCCCTCGAATTTCTCGGTGATGACCAGCGGTGCCACCTCACGGACCGGTTTCACCGCCAGGGGCGCCCGCGGACGCGCGGGGAGAGGCCTTTCGAGGAACTGCGTGAAGCGGCGTTCAAAAGTTTTGTAACGCGACGATTCGAGAGCCTCCCGGAGGGCCTTGAGGGGGGCGCGGCGGTGTTTTTCAATCCAATTCTCGAAGGCCTTTTTCTTCTTCGATGGGAAACGTTTGATCTGCGGTTTGAATCGGGATAGGTTTAGAAGGAAAACGTCGAGGTCCCGGACCGTTCCGAACATGCCGCCGAGCCACTTCAACTTCTTCCCCGAGGTAGGCGGCGGTGCTCTCCGGGATCGCGTCACGAAATAGCCGCAGCGCGGAACGCATCCGCCGGGTGGCGACCCGCGCCTGGTGCACGAACTCCGTATCGATGTCGCGGAGCACGCCGGGAAGTTGCTCCCGAAACCGCTGGAACTGATAGGTGAGGATTTTCCGAACGGCGAGGTCGAGGCGGTCTTCGAGGCGCACCTTGAGTTTCTCCGGCGGTCTTCTTGGAAGGCAGGGCCACCTTGAACCGCTCGATGGCCACCTCGAACTTCGACGCGGTCGACGGCGAATAACCGAAGGTGGCCGATAGGGACGAGGCGAGGGACTCCAGCGCGGTCGCCGGCCCATGGAGGATTTCCGCCTCCAGCTCGTGCAGTTTCTGCGTCCGCCGCCTTGGTTTGTGAAGCCCCCGCAGGGAGAAGCTCGAAGTGTCGAAGGCGAGCTCGATTTCTGCTCCCTCCGGCGAGAAGACTCCGGTAGCGGCGACGGTCGGTGCGGACCTGGATGTGTTCGAGGAGCTTTGCGCGGAAAAATGAGGCCGTCGATCATGCTTCCGGATCCGCTTTACGGGAACCTCCGCTGGAATATCAACCGGTCCGTCGAGCGGAACCTCGGTTTCCATCCTCTTGGCGATCCCCTCTTCAATATCACCCATACTCTTCAGCGTATACATCGCTTGCCCGTTCGAGATGCGGTACCGGAGCGATAGCTTATTCTTCATGAGGGACCAGTCAAAGGTGTCGAGATAGATGTCGACATTTCTCACCGGGTCGAGCTCCTCGACCCGGTAGCCGCGCTCGCGCATGTGGGCGACAACCGCCGACTCGGCCTCCGGCCCCGGGAGTACCAGCTTCAAGTTCTATCTCCATTGGTTTCGTCCCATCGGTCACGGCAAGAACCTCGTCTTGTTTCCCTCGGCAAAATCCTTTTGCAGTCCCCGGGGCAGCGAGGTCTTGTCCAGGGCGGCGATGGTCCGATCCCGGTCGTATTCGAAACGTACGATGCGCCCGCGCGGCGCGGCACCCTGGCCCACGTGAACCAGGGCATAAGCCGGGCGAGCGTCGCCGTCGACCGGGTGCCCCGTCGAACTGCAGTTCACGACGAGGATCCCGCCGATCCGTTTCACGAACGGGATGTGGGTGTGGCCACATACAAGAATGTCCGGGCGCAGGTCGCCGAGCTTTGCATCCAGGCCCCTGTTGGTAAGGCTCGGATAGATCGTGTCTTCCAGGGAGGTGGGACTTCCATGGACAACGAGGAGCTTATACCCGCCGGGGAGCCGCAGGGAAAGAGTCTCGGGCAGATCGGCGAGATAGTGCCGGGCCCGGTCGGCGACATGCTTTACCGTCCAAAGCAGGATCTTCCGTTTCTTCGCCTTCATACCGGCCGCCCCGGACGACCCCCGTTTTGCCCATTCGATCACTTTCCGATCATAGTTGCCGATGATCGCCGGGATGTGACGTTCCTCGAGGAAGCGGCAGACATCGTCCGGGAAGGGCCCATACCCGGTCAAATCCCCGGCGCAGATGATCCGGCTAGCCCCGCGAGATTTCGCATCGGCGACCGCTGCCTCGAGCGCCGGCAGATTGCCGTGTATATCGGAGATGAACGCAATCAGCATCGGAATCGGATCTTCCTTCCAGCCTTCCGAACGAGCAGGTCTTGCTTCTGAGTGGCCCGCTCGATCTCCGTCCGGCAGTCCCCGGTAACCTCGAGATGGATCGTGATCGCCCGGCTGCCGACCTGGCAAGACAATCGTCTGACGGCGCTGGCGTGGGTGCAGTCGAGGCCGTCGGCGACGCGCAGGATCCCCGCGAGCCACTCGACCAGCTCACGCCTGCGCGGGTCGAGCGACGCGAACCGCCGGTGCCGGGAGTCATCCGGCAGGGCCTTGGTGTGATATCGGGCCATGAGGGCGCAGATCATTTGATCCTGGCCAGAGAGCCCGGGGATGTCGAGCTCCAGGATCATGTCGCGGCTCAGTTTGTGGTGCTTCCCCGAGACCACTCGTGACCAGCCGATATCATGCAGCCGGCCGGCGATTTCGAGCAGACGCCGCTCGCGAGCGCCGTATCCATGGAGGATGCGGAGCCCATCGAAAAGGGCGAGAGCGAGGGTCGTAACCTGTTCGTTGTGCGCCGGATCGGGGTCGTAGGTCCGCGCCGTTTCCGTAATGAAGGACATCGTCGCGTCCTTGGTTTCGCCGGCCCACGTTTCCGCCCTCCTCTCGGCCCCTATCGCTTCAAACCCTTCTTCTTACCGATCTTCTTGACCAGCTCCTCGTACGGCGGGGATTTCACGCCACCCTTCCGGGCGATGGCGATGAGCTCGCTCTGGCTCCGGACCGACTTCTCTCCCTCCTTCGGCTTGACTCTAGCGTACGACCCGTCCGGCTGCATGAGACGGGCTTTCACGTTGTCATTCAGGTAGGTCAGAAGGATCTCGTTGATGATACGGGATTTCAGGTCGGTATTCTCTATGGGGAAAAGGATTTCAGCCCTCTTCTTAAAATTTCGCGGCATCCAGTCGGCACTCCCGGAATAGATTTCCGGATTTCCCCCGTTGTGAAAGTAGTAAATCCGCGAATGCTCAAGGAACCGGTCGAGGATACTGATCACCCGGATATTCTCGCTCACCCCCGGTACCCCCGGGCGCAGGCAGCAAATGCCCCTCGCCAGGAGATCGATATGGACCCCGGCGCGCGAGGCCTCATAGAGTTTGCGGATGATCTTTGTGTCCACGAGGGCGTTCATCTTGGCGATGATGCGTCCGGGCGTCTTCGGGGAAGACTTCTGGATTTCCCGGTCGATGAGGCGAAGGATCGTCTCCTGGGTCGTCACCGGGGAGATCATGAATTTGCGGAACATCGAGGCCACGGTTTCAGCCGTCAACAGGTCGCCCCCGGTCCACGAGTTGAAGCCCGTGAGGACATTGAAGAGCGCGGAGACGTCGTTGCCGAAATCGGGATGGCAGGTGAAAAGGCTCACATCGGTGTATATCTTCGCGGTTACGGTGTTGTAGTTGCCGCTGGAAAGGTGGACGTACCGCCGCAATTGCTTGCCTTCCCGCCGAACGACGAGAGTCGCCTTGCAATGGGTCTTCCAGCGGACGAATCCAAATACGGCATTGACCCCCGAATCCTCCATCTGGCGCGCCCAATCGATGTTGAACTCCTCGTCGAAACGGGCCTTCAGCTCGACGACGGCGGTCACCTGTTTTCCGTTCTCCGCAGCCCGCCGCAACGCCCCAATCACCGGGGAGTCTTTCCCGATTCGGTAAAGGGTCTGCTTGATCGCCAGCACGTCCGGGTCATCGGCCGCCGTGTTGAGGAAGTCCATCACCACCGCGAACGAGTCGTAGGGATGGTGCAGGAGAACATCCCCCTCGCGGATGATCGTAAAGATATCTTTGTCGGCAGCAAATTGGGAAGGGATACGCGGATTGAAGGGGGGGTCCCGGTGGGAGCCGTCGACGGGGAGTTCGTACAGAGAAAGGAAATCCCGGATGTTGATCGGGCCGTCAATTTCAAAGACAAACCGCTCTTCGACTCCGAGCTGCCGGGCGATCAGGTTGACGACCCGCTTGGGGGCGCCGGGTTCGATCTCCAGCCGAACGGCGATCTTGTTGGAGCGATCCTTGAGCTCCGCCTCGACCGACTTCAGAAGGTCCAATACTTCATCTTCGTGGAGTTCGTAATCATGGTTTCGAGTGATGCGGAAGGCAATGATGTTTTTGATCTCCATCCCGGGGAACAGCATATGGATATGCTGGCGGATGAGCTCTTCAAGAAGAACAAAATGGTGCCCCGGCGCTTCCGCATTCACGGGAATAAGCCTCGGCAGGATGGAGGGTACCTCTACGAAGGCGTAGGCTTGCGGCACCTTGATTCCGCTCGCCTCCTTGAAAACGACCATTAGGTTAAGACGAAGGTTGCCGAGGAAAGGAAACGGGTGTCCCGCATCGACGGCTAGCGGCGTCAGAATGGGGAAGACCTGGACTTCGAAGTATTCATCGAGCCGCTTGGTCTCTTTTTTGTCCAGTTCGTCGAGCGGGTGGATAAAGATGCCTGCTTTTTCGAGGCGGGGTAGGACCTCACCCCTAATGCACCGGTACTGTTCGGCAACGAGCCCGCGAACTTTTTCCGCGATTTCGTCGAGCTGCTGTCGGACCGTCCTGCCACTCGGGTCAACTTCATCGACGTTCGCTTCGAGGATGCGGGAGAGCCCGCCGACCCGGACCATGAAGTATTCGTCAAGGTTCGAGCTGAAGATCGATGCAAACTTTAGCTTTTCCAGGGATGGGGTCAGAGGGTCCTGGGCCTCTTCGAGCACTCGCCGGTTAAAATCGAGCCAGGAAAGTTCCCGGTTGATATAGAGAAACGGATTGCCGAGATCGAAATCCGCCGGGAGCAAGAGATCCGTTGCCGGTTTTTCCGTTGTCATGGTGCACGCCTCGAATGAATTCATTTCCGGGGCGGCTCGTTCCCGCCCCTGCGCTCATTAAGCTTCTCCGAAATCGTTCCGATAAAGGTTTCCAGAACCTTGATGCGGGAATAGTATTTGTCGTTGGAGGCCACGACCGTCCAGGGGGCGTAGGTGGTTGAGGTCTTTTCGATCATGTCGGCGATGGCCATCTCGTATTCTTCCCATTTTCCCCGGTTGCGCCAGTCTTCGTCGGTGAGCTTCCAGCGCTTATGGGGGGTTTCGTCGCGGGCCTTGAACCTGCGGAGCTGTTCGTCCTTGTCGATATGCAGCCAAAACTTGATGATCACGGTCCCATAATCGGCGAGCATCTTTTCGAACTCGTTAATTTCCTTGTAGGCTCGCTGCCAGGCTTCGGTCGTGCACAGCCCTTCGACGCGTTCCAAAAGAACACGGGCGTACCAGCTCCGGTCAAAGATCGCCAGGAACCCCGCCCGCGGAATGTTCTTCCAGAACCGCCGGAGGTAGTGCTGGGCAAGCTCCTCGCTCGTGGGCGGGTGGGGGGTTAGGACCTCGAAGCGCCGTGTTTCAAGCTGCGCCACGAGTCGCTTGATCGCGCCCCCTTTGCCGGCCGCGTCCCAACCGTCGAACACCACCACCGCGGCCCTCTGCGCAAGAAAGAGCCGATTCTGCACCTGCCGGGCCTCTCTCTGGAGCCGGCCCAGCCGTTCCTTGTACTCCTTGAAGCTTTCGATCTTCTTCGAGAGGTCGTATCGTTTCAGGAAACGCTCGCTCCGCGTGATGATCGCTCGGTAGGCGCTCGGGTCCACGTGAAACCCGTAGGACTTTTCCACCTTGGCGAGGCGCTCCCGTTCAGCAAGCGCCCCCTCCATGGCCCCGGCCAGGGTTTCGTAGGTTTTGAGCCGGCCAAAATACCGATCTTCGCTCTCGACGATGGTCCACGGGGCAAACGGGTTGGAGGTCCGCTGAAGCATCTCCTCGACCGCTTTGACGTAGGCCCGATACTTATTGTGGCTCTCCCAGTTCTCTGGTTTGACCTTCCATGACTCGAAGGGATCTTTCTCCAAACGCCGCAGCCGCCGCGCCTGTTCCTTCTTGCTGATATGCAGCCAGAACTTGACGAGAACCGCCCCATCGTCCACGAGTTGGCGCTCAAAGGCATTAATCTCTTCATACGCCCGGCGCCATTCGCTCTCCGGCAAGAGCTTCTCAACCCGTTCCACCAGCACCCGTCCGTACCAGGAGCGAATTAATATGACCATAAACCCGCGATGGGGCATGCGGATGGCGAACCGCCAGAGGAAAGGTCGCATCCGCTCATTCTCTGTGGGCACCCCCGTGGCATAGACCTTAAAGCCCCGAGGATCGATCAGCCGAGTGAGCTGGTTGACCGTCCCATCCTTGCCTGCGGAGTCCCATCCCTCGAGAACAACGATGATGGGGATCCCGGCATCGCGGCACCGCCTCTGGAGATCTCCAAGCCGATACCCGAGCTGCTCCACGAGCCGGTTATACTCATTTTTCGGTAGGGTAAGTGATAAATTAACTTGTTCAAGCATTTTCTATCGTTTCCGGGATTCCTCGGCCACTGATTTTCCCGCTCGGCGGCGTACCTGGGTGCGATAGGGAGAATTCCGTAAAATTAAATTAGGATCATCTCCAATTTACGTGATCGAATATTTGCTTATAGCCTCACAAGGGTCCGGAAGGAAAGGCAGATTCCGCCGCAAGCCCTGTACCGTGCTGGTGCAGGGCAAGCCTTGGCGGGATAAAGCTTCGGTCAAAGGGCTGGCGAACTTTCCGAAAGGCGCTGCGGGGACAGGAAAGGGTTGATTCGGAGGATGGAAGAACATCCCCGCCAGAACCAAGAAGGAATTCGTGCCTCAGGATTGTGGCGGAATCTGCCTTTCCTGCCGGACCGCTGGAAGCAGCACAAGTTACCTTTGCCATCCTATTTTCCTTCACGTAAATTGGAGATGATCCTTAAATTATAGCCGAGTCAAGCTGAGAAAACGAGTGGTTGGGAGCTTTCATTAGAAATCCATGATTCTGAAGTAAAAAGGCCTAGCCGCCAGTCGTTAGCTCCCTTCTCCAGGCCCCCTTTTTTTCGGCCCATCCTCCAGCTCTGACGTGTTGCGGCGAAATCTGTCCACCTCTGTCAAGGATCACGATAATTCCCCTTCCCGAGATCATCTTAATTCCCCCCCCTTGGGGGTAAAGGGGCTTAAAGATTTGGGACTAGTTTTCGCCGATAAGACTCTCCTCCCATGATTATGTGGTGAGCATGATGGGCCAAGCGGTCCAGGGCGGAGTTGGCCAGCACTGGGTCTGGGAATAAAGGAACCCAGTCCTGTGGGGGGCGGTTAGAGGTTAAGATGATCGAGGATTTAGGGTGCCGTTGAAAGCCGCCCCTCTTCACCTCTACCCCCAAATTCCCTCGCCGCCGCTGCAAAGGCCCCCAACGGAACCCAAGATGTTGTGCTAGAATTCCCTTGACGCACAATTCCCCCTTTTGTATATTCACCTCACCTCAAAGCGAGTTCTTATCAATTCCCGGCCACAAACCAGCCGGTCTAACTTTGACGCGCAAAGGAGCGCAACATGAGAGAGAACACACTAAAAAAGCTCTGGGCTCGAGGGGGGGCCGCTGTGAACGGCTGGCTGTCCATTCCGAGCGCCTTCTCCGCCGAGGTGATGGCGCATCAGGGATTCGACTCCCTCGTCATCGACATGCAGCACGGAGTGATCGACTATCAGGCAGCCGCCGGCATGCTTGCGGCCATTTCGACCACACCGGTGGTGCCGCTCGCGCGCGTGCCCTGGAACGATCCCGCCTCTGTGATGAAGATCCTCGATGCCGGCGCCTACGGCATCATCTGCCCGATGATCAACAGTCGGATGGAGGCCGAGGCCTTGGTCCGCGCCTGCAAGTACCCGCCTCGCGGCCATCGGAGCTTCGGCCCCGTGCGCGCGTCCATCTACGCCGGCGCAGATTATGCGGACCACGCCAACGACCAGCTTGTCGTCCTGCCCATGATCGAGACGAAGGAGGCGCTGAAGAACCTCGACGAAATCCTCAGCACGCCCGGCGTGGACGGGGTTTACGTTGGGCCGAGCGACCTCAGCCTGGCCCTGGACTGCAAGCCCCGTCTCGACCAGACGGATCCTCCGGTGGTGGAGGCCCAGCAGATGATCGTGGCGGCGTGCAAGCGTCACGGCGTGATCGCAGGGATCCACAACGCGACGTCGGGGTACGCGCTCAAGATGATCGAGGCCGGCTATCAGTTCGTGACGCTGGCCAGCGACAGCCGCTTTATGGCCGCGCGGGCCGCCGAGGAGGTTTCCGCCGTCAGGAAGTCGGCGATTGGCGGCAGGCTCCCCGCCTACTGAAGAGTAAATGAGTGGAGCCTGGCCTTGCCGTAGAAACCTTCCTGCCCATCAGAAGCGGGTGGTCGAATTCTGGGAATGCTATGCTCCCACCCTGCTCGTCGGTGATTTCCTCAACCTCGGCTATGATCAAGCTATGCTTTTCGACCGCGCAAAACAGGAGGGGGGCGCATTTCGGCAACAATAGCCGGATGATGGTCATCGACTTCCGGAACGGAAAACCCCCTGCGCGTGTGCTGTTTAGGAGCGACGTCCCCTGAGCCACGGTCGTGGCTCACGGCAGTGCCGATGAAATCGCTTGGGTCCGGAGGACCGGCTTTCCGTTTTGCAAGGATTCACGCGCGACCCAGCATGGCTAAGCGGCTTTTTAGGCGCGGTAGGTCTTAATTCATCATTTAAAAGGAATCCCCAGGGATTCGCCCAGGGTGGTTAATTCTTTTACTGTATTCGACGGCAACGGGATGCCTTCTTTGAGGAGACGCGTCTCGGTCCGGTATTCTGGTTCCCCGGGGACGAGGATCTCATCGACTCCGGGGGCCTTGGGGCTTTCTTTGATGCCTTTTATGTAGGCATCCATGTTCTTCTTAAACTCTTCCCTTCCGACGAAACAATCCGGGTCCATAGCCATAAAGGAATGGCAGGTCCCCTGGATGCCGCTTTGGTCCTCTTCGTAGAGGCTCTTAATGTTCCGGGTCCATTTCCCGCCCGTCAAAACCGCCGTGAGCATCTCATGGGCAAGTGATAACCCGTAGCCCTTGTGTCCTCCCACGATAACTGGTGGTAAAAGCTCCTTGACACCAATTTGCTCTTTCATTATGCTTACCCCAAAAGCGAGTTGTTATCAAATACCCAAAGGAGGGAGGCCATGCGACATCGACTCATCAGCCGACGGAACTTCCTGGCAGGCATCATCGGGACCTCTGCGACACTCGCCCTGAGCACGCGAGCTGCGCCGGCCGTGAAGAAGGGCGCCAACCTCCGACTGTGGATTCTCAAGACCTACGTCGCACCGACCAACAAAGCGATCGAGGCGAGCGCGGAGCGGTGGGCCCAGAAAAACGGCGCCAAGGTCTCCGTGGAGTACTTCACCTTTGAAGATATGCAGACCAAGTACGTGGCGGCCATCGAGAACAAGAACACGCCGGACGTCGGCCAGTTCGAGACGGGGGCGCCTGCCCGCTTTGCCGGCATGGGCCAACTGTTAGACCTCACCACGTTTGCCAGGCAGGTCGAGGGAGAGATCGGGAAGGCACCCGCCAACGTGGTCCCGGTCACCATGGTCGGCGACAAGATCTACGCCCTGCCCTGGTATATCATGGGGGCGTTCTGGTATGTCTGGCGGGACGTCTTCGAGAAGAACAAGGTCAAGCTGCCGGAGAGCTATGAGGACGCCAAGAAGGCCGCGCACGCCGTCAACCGGCCGAGCGACAATTTCTACGGCATGGGCCAGAGCTGGAACCGCACCACGGACGGCTACGGCGTCATGCAGAGCCTCATGTACTCGTACGGTGCCGGTTGGGCGAGCCGGGACGGCAAGTATCGGTCGCTCAAGACGCCCGCCATGCAGCAGGCCATGAAATGGGCGACGGACATCTACAAGGAGGGGATCCAGCCCGCAGACACCCTGTCCTGGACCGGCTCTCAGAATAACGAGAACTTTATCGCCAAGAAAATCGCGCAGACCTCCAACGGCCCCAGCATCACCTTCGCCCTGGAGGACGCGCTGGCCAAGGCGAGGGACGCCAAGGAACGAAAGCAGCGGGAAGAGGCGATTGCGAATCATCTGGCGCTGCCGCATCCGGCGGGGCCGGACGGGCGGCGCATGTGGTCCATCGCCATGAGCTTCGGGATCTTCAAGAGCACCAAGGATCCCGATGCCGCCATGAGCCTCATCGCCCATCTCTTGTCGCCGGAAGAGACGGTCAGCGTCATGAAGGAGTCCTACGGCCAGTTCGGGCCCGTGCTCGACAAGGCCCGGCAGGCGTCCAAAGACTATTTCAACAAGAACGACAACTACCGGACCTTCGGGCGCGCCGCCGAATGGTTCGCTGCGACCGGCTGGCCCGGCCCGGTCACGGCGGCCGCGGCCGAGGTGCAGGCGAGCAATGTGCTCACGGACGCGCCGGCCAAGGTGATCATCGACAAGTGGTCCGTGGATCAGGCCATCGATTGGGAAGACAAGAAGATCAAGGATATTTACGAGACCCTGCCACGCTAACCCAACCCGGCGTTGGAAGACGGCACGCGTTCTAGAGGAGGGGGGTCGAGGTGACGGAAGCACCGCTGCATCCACGGAGGTGGTCCTTTGCCCCCCGCGGAGGCGCGGGCACGGCGATCCTCTTCCTCCTGCCGCTTTTCGGGCTGGTGGTCTCCCTCATCATCTACCCGTTCTATCGGGCCATCTGGCTTTCCCTTACCGACAAGCTTGTCGGTTACCCCGAGCGCTTCGTCGGCCTGAAAAACTACCTGTATCTGCTCCACGACGACACCTTCCGCGAGGTGGTTCGCAACAGCCTGGTTTTCACCATCGGCTCGGTAACCTTGAAAATCTTGACCGGCCTGGCCATGGCTTTGGTGCTGAACGGCATCTTGCGCTGGCGAAATCTCTTCCGGGGCCTGTTCCTTCTTCCCTGGATCACCTCCACCGTGATCATTGCGCTGACCTGGCGATGGATGTTCGATTCTTTCCCGGGCCGCGGCTTCTTCAACAGCATTCTCATGGATGCCGGCCTGCTGAGTCGCCCGATAGCTTTCATGGCCACCCCGGAAGGCGCCATGCTGGCCGTGATCGTCGCCAATTGGTGGCGCGGCTTCCCGTTCTTCGGCGTCTCCTACCTGGCGGCTATGCAGGCCATCCCGGTTGATCTTTACGAGGCGGCGGCGGTCGACGGCGCCAGCGCCTGGCGTCGCTTCTGGCATGTCACGTTGCCGGGGCTCAAGCACGTCGGGATCGTCACGGTCCTGCTGAGCTTCATCTGGACGATCAACGACTTCAACATCATCTACGTCATGACGCGAGGGGGGCCCGGCACGGCCACCCAGGTATTTGCCACGTATTCGTACGAGGTGGCCTTCAACCAGCTGCGCTGGGGACGCGGCGTGACGATCTCGATCTTCCTGGTGCCGCTGTTCATTGTGGGCATCGTGCTCATCAGCCGCTATCTGCTGCGGGAAAGTGACTAAGATGAAGCGTCATGAGGGCAGCTCAACCATGGGCCGGGTGGGGATCGTTCTCGCCGGCATCGGATCCGGGAAGACTCTCACCCTTGTTGGGTTGGTGTTCTTTCTGCTTGGTGATCCTGGTTCCCTTCTGGTGGATCGCCAACATGTCCTTTAAGAGCTACGCGCAGATTCAGTTCGCCACCAGCATCTACGTCCCCAATCCGTTCACCTGGGAGAATTACACGGGTCTGTGGACCGATACCCGCTTTCCGCTCTGGCTCCGCAACAGCTTGATCACGGCGCTGGTCGTGACCGCGACCACCATCGTCATCGCCACCCTGGCCGGATACGCCGTGGCTCGGCTCAAATTCCCGGGCCGCGGGTCCGTGGCCAGTCTCATCCTGATCCTCTATCTTGTCCCCCCTGCCCTCCTTTTCATTCCGCTCTACCGCGTGCTCGCCGAACTCGGGACCACCAATCACCTGACGTCGCTGTTTCTCTCGTATCCCACCTTCACGGTTCCCTTCTGCACCTGGCTCCTGATCGGGTTCTTCAAGGCGCTGCCGAAGGAGCTGGAGGAGGCGGCGCTCATCGACGGGGCCAACCGGATGAAAGCCTTCGCCAAGGTGCTTCTGCCGCTGGCCACGCCGGGCATCGTGGCGTCGGCCATCTTCGCCTTCACGCTCTCCTGGAACGAATTCCTTTACGCCCTCGTGTTCATCCAGGACGAGACGTCGATCACCGTCCCGGTCGGTCTGAACTTGCTCATCTACGGCGACGTATTCCACTGGGGCGAACTCATGGCCGCCTCGGTCATCACCACTCTCCCGGTGGTCGTACTCTACATGTTCATCCACCGCTGGATGGTCGAGGGCCTCGTGGCGGGCTCGGTCAAGGGCTGAGTCCTGGCGGTCGGGCTCGCGACTCGCACTTCCTGCAGACCCAGGGGCTCGACAACGCTGATCCGGTGAGGAGGATCGCCATGAGGAGAGCGAATGGCGGAGGGCGCAGTTGAAATCGCCAGAGATCCTCCCTCCCTATTGGGTAGAAATCATTTATGGACCTCAGCAAGATCGCGGATGGGGAATTTTCAGCTTAATAGCCGTTGAAGCGTGTCGACCGCCTCGGAGGCGTCCGCGGCATAGCCGTCGGCCCCGATGGATCGAGCATAGTTGGCGTTGACCGGCGCCCCGCCGACGATTACTTTAACCCGTTTTCGAATCCCGGCCTTGTTCGAGTTCGTCGATCACCCGCTTCATCTCCGGCAGGGTCGTCGTTAATAAGGCGGAGAGCCCGAGGACTTGAGGCTGGTGTTTGCGGACTTCCTCCAGAAAGGTTTCTATCTTCACATCAACCCCCAGGTCCATTACCTCATACCCGACGCCCCGCAGCATCGTCGTCACGATATTCTTGCCGATGTCGTGCAGGTCCCCTTTGACGGTCCCGATCAAAACCTTCCCCTTCGACGCTCGGTCGCCCGCGGAGAGGTAGGGCTCCAAGAAAGAGAGTCCCCGGTTTAAAGCCCGGGCGGAAAGCAGGACCTCGGGGATGAACAAATCCCCCGCTTTGAACTTGCGGCCGATCTCTTCCATGGCGGCAATGAGACCTTGGTCGATAATATCCTGAGGCCCCACTCCGCCGTGGATCAATTCCAGGATGTGCGCTCCGATGGCCTCCTCGTCTCCCTGGCGCACGTCCTCCCGTATGCTTTTAAACCTTTCATCCCCGGCCCGGAGCTGCCTCCGGCCTTGCCGCCGCCGTGGCCATTTGGCGCCTCGGTCCAAGGGCCTGAAAGCCCCGGCCTGCAGGGGCAGCCGGCCCTCGCTTTCGACCCGTTCCGCAATCCTGGAGAGCCTGGGGAAAACGGCCTGGGGAGGAGTGGTGTCGGCGATTCCCAGGATGAACCGCCGCCCGGGGGCTATCGCCTTGAACAGATGGTCCAGATACCGCTCAAATTCCTCCTCCGGAGTCATATCGGCCAGCAACATATTGGAGGGGATGCCGCCGAAAAGGGTCAAGCGGTCTCCCCACCTCCGGTAGTATTCCTCTATGGGGACTTTGGTCATGGGATAGGGACAGATGGCCTCCGCCATGTCGATCCCGGAGTTGCGGATCAGGTCCAAGAGCCCCTGATTTTCTCCGTCGCAGTGGGAATGCACCAGCTTCCCCCGATCATGGAGGACGTGAGATACCCTCTGCAACCACGGAAGAATCTCTTTCTCGAAGAAAGGAGGATAGGTGATCATGTCGTCGAAGTTGCCCCCCCAGAAAATCAATTCCGCCGGGCACTCGGCAGCTATTTTTAGAAGCTGCTCAAAATAGGCTTTCATGGATTCGGCCAGCAGGGTCATCTCTTTGTAGTTGTCGTGGTAATGGAAGTAAAAGGCCGTTGGGTCCAGGAACTCCCGTTGAATATGGTGCATCGGGGAAGCCGCAGGCGTGACGCAAGCCGCACAGATCCCGTCTTCGCCCACCCCGGCGGCCCACTTTTCCCAATCCCCATAATCCGGGATCAGCTCCAGATTTTCAAAGAGGTAAGCCAGAACCCGGTAGTCCCCCTTTTCCTTTATGGCATGCTCGGCCAGGAAGGGAATGGTCGATCCGGCCTTCTTGAGGTCTTCCGTGTAAACCTGCCGCGTCCTCACCGTTCCCACGGGAGTATGGTATTCAATCCGCGTCTCAAATCCCTCCCGGGCGACCCGAATATCCACGGCGGGGGAAAATCGGTAACGGAAGGCTGCTTGCCGGGTGGCATAGATCCCTAAATCGCGGTGGAGCATATCTTCGGGTCCCCGTTGATCCAGGAGATCCGCCAAAACCTTATGCAGAGCCCACCCTTCGGCCCGGGAAATCTCGTCCTGGGTCCGTCCCCTGTGTTTTTCCGGCAGGGTTCCCGCCCGGGAATTGGCGTTGTACCACAAGTCGATTCTGGGAACATAGGCAAGCTGATCCGGGAGTTCTCCTCGAATCGCCAGGCGCATTCTCTCTCGATGGGTCATTTCGCTCCCTCTCGTTGGCTTCTCATAGGAACCGTTGAGGCTTTAGCCTTTTACCTCTCGCCCATGAGGCCGGATAAATCTCCCCATTTCCTGGTTTGCCTCCTGAATCCTACAGTAGGCGCGCGTCGATGGTGAAGTAGAAAACCCATTTTACCTCATTTCAGTTTAAAAAAGCATTGATGGCTCCGAGAGACGAGGAAGGAGAAGCGTCTTCCGAAGGGGATCTTCCTTGTACGGTTGGTTAGCCAGCAATATGCAAGGATTCTACACGCGACCCAGCATGGCTAAGCGGATTTTTAGGCGCGGTGGGCTTTGTTCATCATTTTAAAAGGAATCCCAAGGGATTCGCCCAGGGCGGTTAATTCTTTTACCGTATTCGGCGGCAACGGGATGCCCTCTTTGAGGAGACGCGTCTCGGTCCGGTATTCCGGTTCTCCGGGGACGAGGATCTCATCGACTCCGGCGGCCTTGGGGCTTTCTTTGATGCCTTTTATGTAGGCATCCATGTTCTTCTTAAACTCTTCCCTTCCGACGAAACAATCCGGGTCCATAGCCATGAATGAATGGCAGGTCCCCTGGATGCCGCTTTGGTCCTCTTCGTAGAGGCTCTTAATGTTCCGGGTCCATTTCCCGCCCGTCAAAACCGCCGTGAGCATCTCATGGGCAAGTGATAACCCGTAGCCCTTGTGTCCTCCCACGAGCGCCAGCGAACCGCCCCCTTCCCAACCTTCATACGGGTCCTCGGTGGGAAGGCCGTTCTTGTCAACCGCCCATCCCAGGGGGATCTTCTCTCCCTTCTTGCGCGATAGAATAAGTTTTCCCGCGGAGACGACGCCAAGGGAGAAATCCAAAACTACGGGCTGGTACCGGCCGGCGGGAAAAGCATACGCCAGGGGATTGTTCCCGATGATTCGTTCTCTCCCCCCATAGGGAAACATCATGGGAGCGGAGTTGGAAACAGTGTAGCCGATAAAGTCTTTCTTCAAGGCCATCATGGGAAAGAGGCCAGCCACGCCAAAATGCCCGCTGTCCTTTACCGAAACCCACCCCATGCCGAACTCTTCCGCTTTCTCTATGGCCCTTTCCATCGCCCTGAAGGCCGCAACGTGGCCCATCGAACCGTGGGCGTCCCAATAAGCGGTGGGGCCCTTCTCCTTTACCACATTTATCTTGCACACTTTGCGTACATAACCCTTCTGCAACCTCTGGATGTAGACCGGCAGGCGAGTCACTCCGTGGGTTTCCACGCCCCGCAGGTCCGCCCGGACCAGGAGATCGGCCACGATCTCCGCCTCCTCTTCGGGGACCCCAAGTGTTATGTAGGCCTGCTTGCAGAAATTTTTCAGATCTTCAAATCGCACGCGCCGGATTTCATTTTTTTCCATAAATATGACCCTTCAATGGTTCAGACGGCATAAGATTTACAAAGATGAACTCAGATGGAACACAAGAACTTCAGGAGTTTCTATTATTGGATCATCTCCAATTTAGTTGAAGGAAAAAGTGCTTTATAGGCAAATTGTGCTGTGATTCCAGGGGTCCGGAAGGAAAGGCAGATTCCGCCACAATCATGATGCATCCGTCTCCCTGTCGGGTCAGGCGGGGGTGTCCTTCTCCCCTTTGAAGCTCGGCTTTTTCGACCCCCGCGGAGCATCAAGGAATGCCAGTAGCTCCTTGTTGGCCGAGCTACATCCCGCCGATGCTTGCGGCGGAATCTGCCTTTCCTTCCGACCCTTGTGAGGCTTTCACGCAAAATTCGATCAACTAAATTGGAGATGATCCTTATTATTTAAAAAAATAGCAGGTCCGTCAAGTTGGGAATTTCCGATTTCTGCCGTATATTTCGAGGAAGTTCATGGATATATCGGAGGTTGCTGGTAGAATGAGAGAGAAGGAGAAACAACCGAGTTGAAAAAAGGAAAAGCGCGGCCGCTCAAGGCCGATCTGCATCTCCACACGGCCGAAGATCCTCTTGACCAAGTGAGATACACGGCGAAGGAGATTATTTCCAAGGCTGCCGATGAAGGATTTGAAATCCTTTCCATCACCAACCATCACCGCGTGACTTTCGACCCCGACCTCTTCTTGCTCGCCCAGCGGAGCGGAATCCTGCTCATCCCGGGGTTGGAGTTGACCATCCGAAGGCGCCATGTCCTTGTCCTGAACCCTCCTCCCTTCAAGAAGTGCGCGGACTTTTCTTCCCTTGCCGGGCTCCGCCGCCCGGCAACCCTGATCATTGCCCCGCACCCCTATTTCCCCGGTTCTTATTCCTTGAACAAATACCTGTTGGAGAACTTGAGCCTGTTTGATGCCCTGGAATACTGCCATTTCTACTCATCGAAGATCAACTTCAACCTGAAGGCCGTCGAAGTATCCCAGGCCCACGGACTGCCCCTGATCGGAAGCTCGGACGCCCATTTCCTCTCCCAATTCGGGAATACCTATTCATTGATCCATGCGGAAAAAAATGTCGAATCCGTTTTCAAAGCCATCCGGCAGAACAGAGTCGAAGTCATCAGCCGGCCGCTGAATCACCGCGAGATGGGATCGATCTTCAGAAGGTTCCTCAGGATGAAAATCCGGACCACGATAACGAAGCGGAAATCCCGGCAAAAAAGCCGGGCGGTAACGCACTGATCTCCCCAAAGAATTAGAGGTCGAAGTGGACTCCCTTCCCGGAAGGAATTTTGGTGCATCCATGTCGATTTCCTTAACAACTTCCGAAATTTGTTATTCTCCTCGGCTCCGGAATACCCGCCCTGGCGGGTTTGAGACGGAAAATAACCGCGTAAACTCATCTCCGAAACGACCTTGCTGAAGGCAGGGTCAGAAATGGCTCTGCCTTTTTTTTGATGGGATGGGGAGGAATATGCTATTTTATAGCAGAAAGTAACGCTATTCGAAGGGGGGCTGGGTATGATTCAAGAGTTGATTTACGATGACCAGGGACGGGTCATAGGGGAAATCAGGGAACGGGACGCAAAATTTGAAGTTTGGAAGCGGGAAAGTACTCAGGAGCCTCCCGGAAGCCGGCATCAATTCCTGGGTCACATCAACGATCTGAACGAGGCCCGTCGCGTCGCCCGGGTATATATCCTGAACTGATTCCGGTTGGTCTTCATCGGCGCTGTGATTCTATCTCCCGCGCTAACCACGGCCAAAAGATTGCCACGCGCCCCCTCCAGGCGGATGGGCCAATACTGCCCCGCCGAGCTCAGATTCGTCGAATTCTGTCCGCCTACCCTTTTTCATTCCCGAAAATCGCCACTGCGCTGAGCTGCGGCGGCCCGCCGAAAGTGTGGGAGAGGCCCCGTCTCGGGTTCTTGATCTGCCTCTCCGGCTTTTCCGCCTTACCCTGAAGCTGCTTGTACACTTCGTAGGTCATCCGGATGCCGCTGGCCCCCACGGGGTGCCCGAAGCACTTCAGTCCCCCATCCGTGTTGACCGGCAGCCCCCCCTGCAGAGTGAAAAACCCCGAGTCAATATCCTCCGCGGCCCTCCCCCTCGGGCTGAAACCGAAGTCTTCGTAGATGGCGAGCTCGGTTATCGTGAAACAGTCGTGAACCTCGGCGATGTCGAGTTCCTCCCGGGGGTTCCTGATGCCGGCCTGCTCGTAGGCTTTTTGCGAAGACGTGACCAGGGCGTCAAAACTCGTCCAGCTGAACCCCGGCCGGAAATGGGGCAGCATGGAATCCATGGCCACGCCGAACCCTTTCACGTAGATCGGGTCGGGGCGGAAGCTTTTGGCCATGTCCGCCCGGGTGATGATCGCTGCCGCGGAGCCGTCGCTGTTGCCGCAGCAATCGAATAGCCCCAGAGGCCAGGCGATGATCGGGGCTTTCATCACGTCTTCCAGGGTGATCCGGTTGTGAAAGTGGGCCTTCGGGCAGAGGCTCCCGTTAAAATGGTTCTTCACCGCGATTTTGCCGATCATTTCTTTGCCTTTTTGAGGGTCGATCTCATACTGGTGGAAGTAGCGGGTTGCGATGAGGGAGAAGGACCCGGGGGAAGTCCGGCGAGCCTCGTAGACCGGGTGCATGCCCCGGCCGGTGCCGAGCCCCGGGAAGCCCGTGTCTTTCAGCTTTTCCACGCCGAGGGCCAGCACGACGTCGTACATCCCGCTGGCCACGGCCATGAATGCCTCGACCAGGGCGATGTGCCCGGTGGCGCACCAGTTTTCATTCCGGATGATGGGGATCCCGCGGAGCTTCAGGGCGTCGGCCACGACGGTCCCGCCGACGCCGATCATGGGCGCGGTGACGGTTCCCAGGTAACACGCCTGGATGTCCTCCGGCCCGATCCCCGCGTCCTGGTAGGCCTCGTAAGCCGCTTCGATCGCCAGGTCGTTCAGGCCCGCGTCCCACCTCTCCCCGAACTGGGTGCATCCCATCCCGACGATGGCGACTTTATCTTTGATGCTTTCCATGTCTCCTCCTATCCTAGAAAAACCGAACCACAGAGAACGCAGAGAGCGCAGAACCGAAATCAAAAAGAATGCATTTCTGAACGGTTTCATGGAGCCCTTGTATGGCCGCTTCCCGCGGGAATGACGCATTACGACACGGCCTCTCCTCTCGAGGGTGGGTTTTTGTCTTTTTTTACTCGGTGATCTCTGTGCTCTCTGTGGTCAAATTCAGTCTTTACCTCACCGGCCGGCACTTCCAGAAATAATTCTGGAAGCCCGCCCCCTCGTAGATCCTCCGGAAAGAAAACTCCACGGGCATCCCCACCCGGACATCCTTGGCCTGAAAATCGGTCATCATGCAGTAAATGCGCGCCTGGTCCAATTCCGATTCGACCACGGCCTGGACCACCACCGGGTCGTCGCCCCGCCCCGCAAGATTGTCCAGCGAGAAAGTGAAAAGCCTTCCCTTTCGGTCGGACAGGCGCACCTCCTCGAAAGAGTCCTTGGCCCGGCAGGTGTAGCAGACCCGTTGTATCGGGAAAGCCAGCGTGCCGCAGCTTTTGCACTTGCTCCCGTGGAACCGGAGAATGGAGCTGGTGTCCCTGGAGTAGGCAGTGGCCGAGGGGAGGAGCCGGAAAGGATCGCCGGGCTGAGTCTCCAGGAGGCCCCGGTAACTCAGGTATTTTTCGTAAGTGGCCAATGAGAGCCTGGAAGGCAGCCAGCCCTTCACCCCCCGCCTGGTTTTTTGTTTCCCGATCTCCGCGGTTACCTTGAAGAGAAAGGCTTCGGCCCCGTTTCCGTAGGCTCCGAGCAGGATAGTATCCCCCGGCTTCGCGTTTTCCAGGGCCGAGGTCAGCAGCATCAGCGGGTGCGCCGCGCCGCAGTCCCCAACTTGCCCAAGAAGGGGGTCGACCACCTGGGTTTTCGGGTCGAACCCCAGGACCTGCGCCAGGCGACGGTGCGTCCGGAGGTCCGGCGCCGGAAATGCGGCCAGGGCGACTCCTTTGGCGTCGAGCCCTTTCTTCTTCATCACTCCGGAAAGGGCCTGACGCATGAATTCCGAATACCCTTCGCCAAGCACCCAGCGGCTCTCCCAGGACCGGACAAAGGTGTCGTCCGCGTTTCTCCACACGTCCATCATTTCATTCGAGAGGGCGAAGTGGCCTTCCACGGTGGCGATGACCCCGGAGCTTCCCACCTCGAGCGCGGCAGCCCCATCTCCGAACGCCTGCTCCGATTCGGACTGCGGGTACCCTATTCGGCAGTCGGAGGCCGCGACCACGACGCTTTTGGCCGAGCCGTTCCCCACGGCATCAAGGGCCGCCCGGAGCGCCGCCAAACCCGAACGGAGCCCGTTGGCAAAATCAGCAGTCAATATTTCGGCCGGGAAATCCGCCGTCGCCGCGATAAGGGAGGAAATCTCTTTTTCTCGGTAAGGGGCCGTCGTCGAGGCGAAGAAAAGACCCCCGATGTCCTTCCGCTCCCGGCCGTGGAGGCAGTCGAAGACGGCCTCGACGGCCATGGTCGCGCTGTCTTCGTCGTTGTTGGCGACGCTTCTCTCCCCCCCGATCGAGCTGCGGCCCCAAGCCTTCGCCATGAGCTCCCGGCTTAACCCAAAGACGGGGACATAACCCCCGTAACCTGTGATTCCGGTCATGAATCTCCCTCCCTTCCGCTCTGTTGCATGAATCCTGCGATCACTTGATATAAAATCTTTTTGGGTCGAAAACCCTGAGGAGCCTCAGCTCTTGCAACGTGGGGGGCGACACCTCCTGCGGGTTTCGGGCGACTTTCAAATTCCACCCGCACTCGGCTTTGATCTTTCTGATCGTCTCCTCCTCCGGGAGAGAATGCCGGTCGGCCAGGTACTTGGTCAGGGTGAACTCTTCATCGCCATCCAGCTTTTCAAACACCCCCAGGGTGGAGATCAATGTCCTCACTTTTGTGCCCGGGGCGGTGATAAAAGGAACTTTCTCCGGGAACCGCTGCCGGGACTGCTGCATAACGACCGTTGTCTCCCTGGCCCCGGTAGCTACGTCGTTCGCGCCGCCGGAGCCGGTGATGTACAAATCATCCGAAATCCAATGAGAGTTGATATTGCCGAATTTATCGACCTGTCCTCCCCCCAGGACCGCCATACACTGATTCGAGGCTCCGCACGTAAACACCCCCAGCGTATCCAACGTTTCGGTTAACATTTTGCAGGTTGCAAAATTGCTGAAGTTGAGGAGGAATGGTTCACCGGGACGCGGGGAGTTCCCGAAGTACCCCAGTTCCACCAGGAGTTCCACGACGTACCCTTCGTTCTGGAGATGGTATTTCGCCATCCAGGCTGCAAGGTTCGCTGTTCCGGCGCCGGCCAGCATGGTTTTGTACTGGTTGCGAAGGATCCGGCCCTTCAATTCCCGGGCAGCGATGACCACCATTCTTTCAATATCGTTGTACTCTTCCTTTTCCGATACCGTATCTTCCAAACCCTCCAGCTGGTACCGCCAGGCGTCGCGATCGGCGTTCCCCTTGAGGTGCAGAATTCTGTCGGCTCCGAGCTTGGATTTGTAATCCTCGAACGAAGGCGAATCAAAGACCCATTCCTGGATCCAGGCGTCTAGGGCTTTGGGGTCCTTACAGATCTTGTTGAAATGGGTCATGAACTCGTAGTCCTCGGCGTAGGCTTCGAATTTCTCGATCCCCTGGTTCCACAC
This sequence comes from uncultured delta proteobacterium, assembly GCA_963712535.1. Taxonomy (GTDB): domain Bacteria; phylum Desulfobacterota; class SM23-61; order SM23-61; family SM23-61; genus CAVQIK01. The sequence goes on from CAVQIK010000012.1 coordinate 23,116, forward strand.
GCCGCCCGGGTGCGCCCCCAGGGGAGCAACGGATACGGAATTCACCATGTAAGCCGGGAGCTTCACCAGGTGAGAATGCTCCCTGATGAACTCCGTTGATACGAGCTTCTCCACGGTCACCACGACTCCCCCGGTGCTCGCTTTCGCCCCCCAGAGGCTTTCGCTGTAAGGAGCGGTGAAAATCGTATTCCCCTCCCGATCCGCCGCCACCCCGTGGATGATGGAAATTTCAGGGTTCAACGATTTCAGGAGACCAATCTTTTTCCCGCTGCCAAATGGGTCATCGATCACTCGGAAGGAGTCTTCGTTCTTTTCGGCCATAGAGCTCCCGACGAGAGAAATGGTAGGCATAACTTCAACTCCCAAAGCTCCGCCCATGAGCCTAAGAGGAAAGGTGAGGATCGACCAGTCTTCAAGCTCCACTTCTTTATTGACGTAGGCCTTCTGGCATACGGGATTGGGGCTGTACCAGGGATAAACGTTTCCCGAGAAGGAAGTGATGACCTTCTTGATCAATCCCAAATGGAGAAGAATTGTAGCGGTATCCCGAATCCCCCGCATGATCAGGGTGAAGCCAGGTTTCTTTCCGTAAAACTGCCGGGCAATCTCCAGGATGGCAGCGCCGGAGCAGCAGTGGGTCGTGGCAATGTGTATTTTGGCGCCCGGCTTTATATTGTTCGCGATGGCCTCTCTTAAACTAACAACTTTGTCGCGGCCCTCGTTCTCTTTCATTTTAAAGGTGCTCTCAATCAGGTCGTTGAATCTCCCGGCCACAATCTCCTCCTATGAATTTTGATGTTTACAAAGCCGCATCTGTTTCCGTCCGGGTAATTGCCCCCCGCACCTTCCTCACGCTTTCGTAACTCGATGAGTCGCTTGGGCCCAGGCTCCGCAAAGGTTCAACGATTTTTCCCCCCCCAGCTTTTTGTATCCAGATCCTTTTTCCAAGTCAAGGCAATTCAACTCTGCGGAGCGGCCGCAGCGGTTCACGAGTTTCACTCCTCGCGCATTGGGGAAGAACCTTGGGGATTGCTCGTCCTGTTTTCAGGTTGCATTCCACCCCTCCCCCTGCTATTTTTTAATTCATGGAGAGAGGGCTTTTCATCGCGGATCTCTGCAGGAGACGATTGAACGCGGCTTGTTTCTTCCTCCTCTTCCTGACCTTTTCCCTGGCCGCGCTTCTTTTGTATCCCCAGGCCCAGGCCAAGACAACGGGGGGAATTTACCACCCGGTAACTCCCGGCGTGACCCTCTACCGGGTCAGCCAGGCCTACAAGGTTTCGATTGCCAAGCTCATGGAAGCCAATAAACTCTCGTCCGCCTCCGCGATCCGAGTGGGGCAAAAGCTTTTCATCCCCGGAGCCAAAACCGTCCTAAGGGTGGAGCCTTACGTCCCCCTCTCACCGGCGGAGAGAAAGAACCTGGAGCGCTCGCTGGAAAAGCATGAGGAACCCCCGCCCGCGCCATCCCCCGGGAAAGCGTCAGCGAAAGGGGAAGGCGAAGGTGAAAAACCTCCCTGGGCAGGAAAGGAGCTGGACATGATCTGGCCCATCCAGGGGAAGATCAATTCCAGGTACGGCCCGCGCGGCAAAAACTTCCATTCCGGGATCGACATCTCCTCGCCCCATTACCAGGAGGTCAAAGCGGCGATGGATGGCGAGGTCATCCTGGCCCGGAATTCCACCACGGGGTATGGCCGACTCGTAGTTCTCCGTCACGGCGGGGCATTCTCGACCGTCTACGGTCACCTCAGCGTCATTATCGCCGGGGAAGGAGAAGCGGTCCGGCAGGGGCAGGCGATCGGGGGTGTGGGAAGCACCGGAAATTCGACGGGCCCCCACCTCCATTTCGAGCTTCGCCAGGCCGGCCGCGCCCTCGATCCCCTCCCGCTGCTGCCCCGGACAATCGAGGACCTCCTGGAAAAAGCGGCAAAAAAAATAATATGATGAATGAACCGGAGGAATGCCAAATATCAAAAAGCAAATGGCAAATCAAACCCAAGAGAACAATTTCCAAACCCGTGCTTTTGATTTTCGGCATTGATTTGGAATTTGAGCTTTGGAATTTGACATTTGTTCCACGAGCGGGGTTTTTATGAAGCTGGAAACGGATCTTTACGCCTACACCTGGAAAAGCGCGGCGGAGAACAACAGCAACAGTTATGTGATCGGCGGGGAGATGCCGTTGTTGATCGACCCGGGCCATCAGCATCTTGTCAAAAACTTGATCAAGCCCATGGAAAAGGACGGGACCCGGTTCGAAGACGTCCGCCTGATTATCGCCACCCACGGGCACCCCGATCATTTCGAGGGGGCGCAGACCTTCGCTAGGGAAGGGGTGATGATGGCCCTTCACCCGGACGAAGAAAAATTCCTCAAGGACGTGGGGGGGCAGTTTTACAGCGCCATGGGCGGGGAGATGCCTAAGCTCAACATTACTTTTTACCTGAAAGAAGGCGAGCTGAAATGCGGCTCGAAGACGTTCCAGATCCTCCACACCCCCGGCCATTCGCCGGGTTCCATCAGCATTTACTGGCCCGAGAAGAAAGCGCTCTTTACCGGAGATGTGGTCTTTCCGATGGGCGTCGGCCGCACGGATTTTCCGGGGGGGGATGGAATGCTCCTCCGAGATTCCATTGAGAAACTGGCCCGGCTCGATGCCGAGTGGCTTCTGGCCGGCCACGGAGAAGTTATCAAGGGCAGGAAAAACATCGAGCGCAACTTCGCCTATATCCGGAGCAATTATTACGATTATCTTTAGCCGTTTGTGGAAAAACTCAAAAATCGGTCACTCCAGGGAAAGCGGGAGTCCAGAATGCCTTTAAAAACCTGGATTCCGGTTTTCGCCGGAATGACCTATCAGGCATCAAGGTTACTTTTTCCGCAAACTGTTAGTTCAGCAGAGGGACGGCCCCTTGTTTCCAACCGACATTCAGTGGGATGAAATAAAGGAATTTCAGGCGGCTAAACTTTCTCTTTCTCTCCATTCCCCTTCCCAAGCCGCTCCCGAATTGAAGCCTCGATCGAATCGCAACAGGCATCAAGTCCATCCAGAGCTTTTTGGATGGTCATCTCCGCTATCCAGCCGCATTTTTGAAAATAAAACGAATTCCCCTCTTTGCCCATAATTTCCGTCCAGACCTCAAAAACAATTTGGGGATCGTACTTCCGGGCAAACTGGGAAAATTTTTCCTTCAGTGCCGCTTGGAACATTTCTTCGATGAGCTTTTCTGTTTCCTGTGAGGCCATGGCTTAACCCTCGAACGGTATGTTCCCTCTTACCCTAATGTCTTTTGATTTGATGTGTTAGATCATCAGAATGGATTCTGCAAAATGGAAGGGAAACGGTCGGCGATGGCCTGGGCTGCTGTCAGTGGGAATGGGCGGGCAGGTCGTCGTGCGTGTGTTCTTGGAAACGGTGGTGCCTTTCTCCCGAGGCGCCGGCCGGGTCAACGTGAATGGTGGCCTGGGACAGGTAAGGCAAATGGTGCATCAGCTCGTGATGAACCATCCCGGCGATTTGGTGGCCCTCGTCAACGGTGAGCTTGGCGTCGATAGAAACGTTCACCTCCGCGCGGAGCCGGTGTCCTAACCACCTCACCCGAACTTCCGAGAGTTCCCGAACCTCGGGTATTGACTTCACCGTGCGTTTTATCTCCTGGATGATCTCCGGATCTACCCCGTCGAGCAGGCGGCTCAGAACGGACTTCCCCGATTCCCACACGATACGAAGAATAGCCAAGCTGATGAGAAAGCCGACTCCTGGGTCCGCGAGAGGGTAGCCCAGGCCCACTCCGATTGCCCCGATTAGCACCGCCAGGCTCACCAGCCCATCCGCCCGCGCATGTCGGCCGTCGGCGATCAGGGCTGCGCTGCCGATCTCTTGGCCCACTCTGATGCGAAACCTGGCCACAGCCTCGTTTCCCAGGAATCCTACGACCGCTCCGCCGATTACCGCCGGCAGGTGCTCTACAGCGGCCGGGTGAATGAAACGGCGAATGGATTCATAGCCGGCAAAAATCGCGCTGCACAGGATGATCACCACGATTGCCAGGCCGGCCAAATCCTCGGCCCGTCCGTACCCGTAAGTGAAACGGGGGGTGGGCTTCCGCAGTGCCAGGCGGAAAGCAAACCAGAGAGGAATGGCGGTCGAGGCGTCTCCGAAATTATGAATCGTGTCGGCCAGGAGCGCGATGCTGCCGGTCGCAAGGGTGATCACGAGTTGCACAATCCCGGTAGATAAAAGCGCGACAAGAGACCATTTAACCGCCCAAATCCCGCGCTCCGTGGTGAAAAGGGCAGGGTCAATGGCGCCATGGGTGTGAGAATGGCCGGGTTTAGGATCTCTTCCCTCGAACATGGAAAACCCACCCAAATTTACCTTGACAAGGAATCAAGGCCCGCCTAGTAATGGAGAGAAAAGGCCCGGCGGATCGCGCCTGAGAAGTTTCCCTCTTCCTATATCTTACCAGCAAAATGGTTTGGGGCCGCAACAACGATGGGCGCCCTCAGCCCGAGCGGGAGGTTTTTCTTTCTTACGGGAAAGCGGGATTGACGTGTGAGCAGGCGTAGGGTTCTGGCCCTCTCTTTGAAGCTCTTTGACGTTTTCGTATCCGTTGAGGCCGCGCGCTCTCTCGCCCGCCGGGTTGCCGTTTATAACGGCCAACTCCTCACGTCGCTGCAGCCCCCGGCGGTTCACTACGCCATGGCATCCAAGGTCCTCTCGACGGAAGCCGCTTTTCGGGCTGCCAGCGAGGCCTTGCAGATCCACGGAGGGTATGGGACTCTGCAAGGAGTATGATATCGAGAAAATTTTCCGGGACGCCCGGGCGGCTATGATTGAAGACGGGACCAATGAAGTGCTGGCGATCAGCGGGGCGGAAAGGCTGTTGAGGGGGAAAGTGCGGGGACAGAAATAGAATTGCGGAATCACCCGCAAACGGAAAAAAGGATGCGCCCCTCACATTCCCCCCCTCCTCCGAAGGAGACTGTGTCGTAAGTCGCCTCTGGCCCTTCGACAAGCGTTCGACTGAGCTCACGCCGAAGGCTCAGGGCGAACGGATAAGTTATTGGTTTCTAATGTGCCGCTTCCGTTCGTGGTGAGTCCCGCGAAGCGCGGGATCGAACCATGAACGGAATTACGACACAGTCTCAAAAGGGCGAGAGGGCCGGGGTGAGGGCACGAAAAGAATATGGGTTCAGATCTCGCAACCATAAGGAGGACCGCCCCCATGGGATTCGTGAAAACTTCGGAAGAGCTGGCCGGGATTTTCCCGGAGACGATTGATTTCTACGACGCGGAAATGCTGACGGTCGTTTGGGAGACCAAACCGGAAATCGTCAGGCGTCTGCTCCCCCCTCCCCTGAAACCGGGAAAGAGGCCGATCGCCCTAGCCTTTGTGGCCAATTACCCCAGGACGAATTTCGGCGTGACTTATCTCGAGAGCGCGCTCTTCCTGAGGGCCGAATTCGCCGGAAAGGAGGGGAATTATTGTCTCGCCATGCCGGTGACCAACGACATCGCCCTCATCCTGGGCCGGGAGGTCTTCGGCTATCCGAAAAAAATAGCCGCCATCCAATTCAACCGCCGGGGAAAAGACGTGGAGGGCTTGACCGAGCGCCACGGGCGGCGTTTTTTCCAGTTGCGCGCCGAACTGACCGGGAAGCTCAACTCCGAAGACGCCGCGGCGATCCTGGCCGAGGTCTTCAACCTGGGAACCACCGCGGTGGTTACCGCTTATAATTTCAAATATTTCCCGGCCCCCGGGGGGGACGGGTTCGATTATGCCCCGCGCTTGATCCGGGAAGAGGTCGAGTTCCGGCCCCGCTCCATCGAGGTCGGGCAGGCGGAAGTCGTGATGGAGGCTTCGCCCTTCGACCCCTGGTCCGAAGTGGAGGCCGTGAGGATTCTGGGGGCGGTCTATATGGTCGGGAATAATACGATGAGGAAGGGAAAAGTCGTCGCCGAAGCCGACCCGGCCGCCTTCGCCCCCTTCGCCTTTATGAAACTGGATTTTTAGCCGACCGCTCGGCCTAAAGGAGGACAAAATGGAGCGCTCGCGGTCTTTTCTTGTCGGTTCACCGGTGGGGAAAGCGGGAGACAGACCGTTCGGGTTCTCCCGTGGGAGTCGTTCGAGTGGACCCGGACCGATCCTACAGCGGCATCGGCGAACTCCTCCGGGAATATATCAATGAGGCCAGCCGCGAGGCCTGGGAAAAGATCAGAGCGAAGATCGATTATACGTACGAGAACCTCGGATTCGCCCTCTCCGCGCTGGAAGCCGAAACGCGTTTCGGCGCCGAAATCAAGAGGAGGATCGAAGAAGGACGAAAGCTGCTCTTCAAGCCCAACCTGGTCAACATCCTGAACATAGACCCTGAGACCCATGGCCCGGACCGCGGGAGCACCGCCTGCACGGAATGGCCCTTCGTAGCCGCCCTGATGAGGTGGTTTCACGACCGTCTGGGCATTCGCTACCATCAAATGGCCCTGGGGGAGGCGGCCACACTCATGCACGGGGCCGCCGGTTACTATTCCATGCTGCACCCTCAGGGCAAACGGGTGACCACCGAAGCGGCGATCGAAGGCAGGTGCGGAGATTTCTACGGGGGCTGGGGGTTTTATTTCGTCCGGCAGTATTTGAGGGAATCGCTCGGCGCCGGAGGATACGACGATCCCATGAAAGGCTACGAGGAGAGCGCGGCCGGGACGTACGTCGCTCCCGGGCACGCCGGGGATCGTTTGATGGTTTATGACTTGAGCCGGATCTTTGACGATCCGGCGAAAGGGCGGGATCTGGTTGTCCCCGATGGAGTCAATTTCAAATCCATCACCCTCCACAAGGCGATCGTGGGCGGAGAGCCCGGAAAAAAGGAAGACTTGGAGGCTTATCCGGGTTGCGTGCTGGTCAATGTGCCCAAGCTGAAGGTCCACGCCATCGCCCTCTTCACGAATGTCATCAAGAACCTGGGCATCGGCCTTTATCCCATGCAGTCGACGAAAGAGGGCTCCTGCCGGTGGGATTACAGCGTTCCCCACAACGCCGTCCCCGGGATGAAGGCGGGAATCCCCCACCAGGTGTGGGTCCCGGAGATGGATCCCGCCACAAAACTGCCCAGGATGGATTCCGCAGGCCATTTCATTGTCAAAAGAACCGGCGGCATGACCGCAACCATGATCGACATCATTCAAGCGGTGCGCCGGGAGGGGATCTACATGCTCCACGTGGTTGACGGCATCGAAGCGGTCAACCTGGATCACCAGGGCCAGTTCCCGGGCACGAAAGAGAAAGAGGGACTCGTCTTCGCGGGGCTGGACCCCGTGGCAACGGACCTTCTGTGCGCCCGGTACCTGTTCAGCAACGTGCCTCTTGCGGAGGCCTCGGCGGGGCAATCGCACGACGGGAATGGGGGCCGCTTTCCCCAGCGGGTGCCCATACCCGCGGTTGCGGGGGATCAGATCGTTACCCGGACAGGGTATGACTGCCCCCTTTCCCGGGATATCTGCTTTTAGCGCCGCCGAAAAAAGGGGACTCGGGAAAAGAACCTACTACGTGGTGGGGAAAGATGCCGTGGCCGAGCGACCCCTGGTCTCGCTTCAGGGTCATCTGGGATCGGTCAGCGGGGGAGAATTTTCCGATCTGGTCACCCGGACCCTGTACTTTGACGTCTTTAAGCTCCCCTGGGATCTGCAGCAGACCGCGTTCAGTTACTTTGCTGCCGTGGATCAGCTGACCGGATCATCCCTCAAAAAGCATTTCCTCGAGGCTTTTGACGAAGACGGAGACGGGATCGTCACCTATGAAGAGTTTGGCAGAAACGGCATCTTCGGACCGATCCTTCACTGGGGCGGTGAGGGCGTCTCCGCCATGGGAACAGATGAGTTCGGGTATCTGAAGGGACCTTTCAACGTTCGGGTGAGTTACTTAAAGTACTCCGAGGCACTCTGGAATCCGCACGGTCAGGATTTCTTGAGGGGACGTTTCTATGGCGATGTGTGCGTGGCGGCTCACCGGATGTCGTCTTTGCCGCTGGAAGCCCCGGACCCGTTTTGCCCCAAGCTCACCTGGGGGAAAGGAAAGTGGCCCAGTTTCCAGTTCGCCAGGCACGTGTACCTGGGGATTAATCTGTACGGAAACCAGTTTCCCTGGAAGATCGGCCTGCCAAGCCTGTATGCCGCCGCCTTTCTCTATGCCGATAAGACCCAGAATGAGGGGAGGTATTCCGGAAAAATCCGGACCCGCCCAAATCCCGAAGCGGTCCAGAACTATTTTTCCTCCATCTCCGGCGGGCGACAGAAACCGCTGGATTTTATATTCTACATTCCTGCGGCGTACGAACAAATCGCCGGCGCAAGAGTGCCCAACGTGGAGGTCACCACGGATGCTTCCAGAATCTTTACCGCCACGTTTGCCGGCGGAAAGGAGATATGGGGGGGATTCGCGAGGTAATCCTGGCGGGGGCGAGAAGCCGCGCTACTTGTGATAGCAGTCCAGGCAGAGAAGAGATTTGCCCTCGGGAGGGCAGACTTCCATCATCAGCTCTTTTCCACAACGGGAACAGGTCGCCTTGAAGGGCTTGGGGGGCGCCTTCCTCTTGGAAGTCCTGCGGTAGAAATTTTTCCTTGTTCTGGCCATCAAAGTACCCCTTTCTCAGGGTCCTGGTTGCCCCAAAGCGCTCACCCTGAAGCGACGCCAGCGCAAGGAGGGTCCCCCGGGCAAGTTTACACCTTCCCGGGGTTGGAGTGATGTTGAGCCTTAGCGTTTCACGACGTCGATCGCCTGAAGGCCTTTTTTACCGGGGGCGATTTCGAATTCGACTTCGTCGCCCTCGTTCAGAACCTTGAATCCATCCTGTTTAATGGATGAGAAGTGCACGAATAGATCTTCGCCGCCATCCTGGGAAATGAACCCAAAACCTTTCTTCTCGTTGAACCATTTCACTGTACCTTTGGACACTGCTTTTCACCTCCTTTCTTTTGAACTCTAAGATGCAACAGGCCAGGTTGGGGCAATAAAAAAGCCGCATAAGCTTCAGAGAGCTTTGCGGCCTGTTTTTGTTCCAAACCAAACTCTTTGCAACCTATGCGTTATAATACCGCCGCATTTCTCCCATGTCAAGATAAACATAAGCTTTCATTCTTGGGCATTAAAATCAGGTTTGTACCCCGGGAGGAAAAATGATATGATTTTGCCCGTTCGACTCTCCCCTGAACGAATGTCGGAAACATCAAGACCCATCCTGAATTTTCCAGCTGCAGGAGGCCAAGATTAACGAGGTTGACAACTTTTCCGGCGCCGACCGGAAAAAGTGGGAAGATTTGTTTCACCGCGTCTCTCACCCTTTTCCCATCCTCATGATCGAACGGGTGGAGGAATTGGAGAAAGGGAAAAAGATCCGGACCGGGAAATCGGTCACCGCGAATGAATTTTACCTGTCCGGCCATTTTCCCGGCGAGCCGATCCTGCCTGGGGTCCTGACGCTCGAGGGAATGGTTCAAAGCGCCATTCTCCTGGTTGCTGAAACCTTCAGCCGCGGAAGGCTGAGCTGCGGCCTGGAAAAAGCGGACCGGGTAAGGTTCAAACGCGCTATCGTCCCCGGAGACCGGGTGGAATTCTCGGTTCAGCTGACCGCCCGCGAAGGGGAACGGTGGAAATTCAAGGCCCAAGCGAAAGCCGGGGAGGAAACCGCGGCGGAGGCCAATCTCATCCTGAGGGTAAGTTACCGCGAAGTGGGTTTCGAGATATGATGGAAAGCAGAGAGATTCAAAAGATCCTTCCGCACAGGTACCCCTTTCTCCTGGTGGACCGCATAACAGAGCTAGATCCGGGGAAAAGAGGGACCGGGGTTAAGAATGTGGCCGCGGGGGAATGGTGTTTACACGGGCAGTCCTGCTACCCCCCCTCCCTTCTCCTCGAGTCCCTGGCCCAGGTTGCCGGGATCGTCCTGGGAAGCAAAGCCCGGCAAGACGACCCGGGCAGTCGCTTCGGCGGGCTATTCGCCGGGGTTTCGGAATTTCAGTTTTACCGTTCTCCCGTACTGGGGGAACAAATCATCCTGCGGGTAGCTCTCTCCCACAGCCTTGCCTCGATCTATCGCTTCGCCGCCGAGGCTTACGTCGGAGCGGAAAAAATCGCGGCAGGCCAGATCCTGCTCTCCTTCTCCCAAACGCCTGGATAAAAAACCGCTTCCGGAGGTCTCTTCATCGTGCCGTCAGCCACCCTCTGCGATGCAGGGCGCGGGGACCGCGCCCCTGCATTCGCTCTTCCGGGTTATCTTATCCGGCCGTCCCTCCAGAAAAGGATATTGGTCCGGTTGGAAGTGAAGGGGGGATCGATCGGAGCGCGCATCGTGGAGCCCCCGACCCCCGACCCGCCGCTGATGGTTACATACATGTCCGGCGGCAGCGCTCCCGAGGGCTTGAACGAAAGAATCGGCGCCGTGGGGATCCCCACTCCAATAGCGATGCGCCGTGCTCCACCCGAGGTGCTGTGGGGGTCGGCCGGGGGGGTTAGAACGCCCGCTCCCGGATCATAGATGATGCCGGCGTTGAAAAGGCGGAGGGTGGCCACGGCATACAACCTCGCCGTTCCGGCCTGGAGACAGGGGTCTCCCGTACTGTCAGGCAAATAGGAGGTAAAATAGGCCACTCCCGCGAAGATGGAGGGATCGGCTAAGATTTTCTCGCCGGCGTCCATGTTGATGTACCAGCCCCTTTGGGTGTCCGAATCCACGTACATGCTCGAGGTGATATTCTGCAGATGGCCGATATTGTAGGTTCCGCTCCGGGCATTATCCTTCACCGCGAAAAATTTTTCCTGAACGGTGCGTACCAGGGGGTCCGTCTTGTCCCCCGTCCCCCAGAAAATCCAGGAATTCCCGAACTGATCCTTGGACATGGTGGGGGAGGTAAATATCGGGTTGAGCGTAGCGCCCGTATTTTCAAAGAAGCGTCCGCCGGACCAGGCCGAGGTGTTGCAGGAGGCTCCATCGCTGGCCGTGCAGAATTTGAATCTCCACAGGTTTCCGGCCATGTCGCCTATGTAGGCGGTGTCGATAAAGCCGTCATAATCCGCGTCGATCACGCCCGGCGCGCCGGGCATGCTGTAGTTGAATGTGGTGTCGGTGGCCCGGGTGTAGCTCCAGAGGACGGTCCCGTCGCTCAAATCCACCACGAAGAAACCCTTGCCCCGGGGATCGCAGTCATCCGCCCCCGCGCAATCGGAAGCGTTATATCCCCCGCCGAAGAACCCGACCCATTTTTCATTCCCGTTGATCTTGACCCGGCCGATGGCCACCCTGCTCCAGGGTGCAGCCAAGTACGCGCCGTCCCCCATATTGAGAGTCAGCCTCCAGTGAAACACGGGGTTCGAGGTATCGGTGACATCCAGGGCATAATAGCCGCAGTAATAAGGATAACTGGAATTGTACTGGGCGGCGAACCCCGACTCACACGAGGGGGAGGAACTCCACAGGTAGGCGCCGGCCCCCTTTCCCTCGCCGAAGATCGCCAGGGTCTTCCAGGCGGACGCGGATTTGGCCCGGCCGTCCCCGCTCCCGAGCCAGGCATCCGCAACCGAGACGGGGCCGTCCACATAATAATCATGGATCAGGCTTGTGGGATGGCTCACATGAACGATATTTTTCAATTTCGGGAGCAGATTCGGTGGAATGAAGCTCCAGAGCTCGGCGCCGTCGCTCGACCGGAAGGCATGGATCTGGCCGTCGTTGGCCGGCGTCAGGATGACCCGCGCGCCGTTGCTCGAAGTTCTGGGGTGGCTGTTTCTGAAGGCGACAAACGCATTGTTGTGGTCCCGGATATCGTTAAAAGCGCTGGAAGGGCTGCCCACGGTCACCGGGTTGGAATGGAATATGTCGCCGAGTTTCCAGCTGTCCGGATTATATGTGGGATCACCGCGGAAAAATCCAACGGCCCGGTCCCGTTCGGAATCGTTGGCGACTCCCAGCAGTCCATAGGATATGTTGGCCGTCGTAAAAGGAACCAGCCCTCCGGTGGAGAGCAGGGTGAAAATTTTCCGGCTATCTGGCGCGGTTGATTGGAGAACGGTTCCCGCATCCCAGGCTACGGTGTCGAGATTTCCATCGGCTTTAAGATTGTATTTCTTAAGGTGGCCCCGCCAGAAGGGGTCGTTGGTAAAGGGCTGGAAAGAGGCTTCGTAAATGAAATTTTCGTCCTTGGCCCGGGAAGACGCGACGGAAACCGTGGAGAAGCAATAGGGCGCCTCCCGGATGGCGTTTACGGCCTGCTTCAAAGCGGTGGTGAGGTCGGCGGAGCCGTAGGCGAGGAAAGCGTACCCTGAAAGAGGAATTTCGCCCGGATCGTTTGTTGTTGCGTAATGATGGTCGCCGTCCCCCTCAATATTGTGGTGAGCGGTGGTGGAGTCCTGGCACAGGAGGGTGGAAGAGGGGTCATACGCCGCCGTGTCCCCCGAGTTTGCCGCCAGGGAATTATCCGTCCCCCCGTGAAAAGCCATCCAGTTCAGCGTATTCCGCAGGAAATGGGGCATATTCGCCCCGAATCCCACCACGAAAACCTTGTATCCCGCGTCCGCCAGGGCCTTGGTCTTGGCCACGACCGCTCTCCGCCGTTTATACTGATCCGACTGGTCTTCGCTGCCGGTCCCGCCGCAGGTGTAGGTGTCCGCCCCGTCGGTGATGAGGAGGACAAATTTCGACCGGCAGGCCCGGGCCGGGTCCGTGGACTTGTGGTAATCGAGGTAAAGCTTGGCTTCCTGCAAGGCTGCGACCAGCGGGGTACCGCCGGATGCAGCTTCCCCTGCTGATGCCGCCGGAGGCAACTCTGGAAGAGGAACACCTGTCGGGCGGTTGCCGCTGTTGCAATACATCTTGCTGTATTTGGCTCCGATCCCCTGGATGAGTTTATTGCAACCCGAGCTGTAGCTTCGCGCCGGTGTCGTCCGCCGAGCAGTTGGTAATATCTCATGTACCCGAACCTGATTCCCAGGTTCTTTTCATCCTGCGAATCGATGACGCTGTTGTCCGTATCGTCCAGGATCGCAAAAAGGGCCCGCTTGGCGATCTCCAGCCGGCTGCAATCGGTGGTGTGTCCGGAACCCGAGGATCGGTAAAAGGGGCCGGTGCAGCCGGTATTGCTCCACTTGGGGACGGAACCGGTGTCGATCGTGCATGCCTTGGTATGCGATGCATCGCTCTCCCCATAGAAGGGGCCGCTCGCATCACAGGAGAGGCTGCTCGAAACGTACATGGTGCTCCCCGCCGGCGTCCAGCGCATGCTCCCCGAGAGATCCAGGAGAATCAAGGCGTCGGGCGACAGGGTGCTAAAAAAGATGCTTTCGTCTTCCTCCTCCGCATATACGGCGGAAACGACAAATAAAACCCAAAGAATAGCCAGGATACAAAAGGTATTTTTTTTCCTCATGGGGCAGTCCTCTCTCACCGGTAAGTGGTCATGACTTCGACGGGTCCGTGGCCCAGGCTGAGATCGATCGGTACGTTGCTGGCATACCGGGTGTTTCTTCCGGTTACCGCGGCTACATATCGTTGCTGGCCCCAATGCTGTATTCCCATCATGGAAAAACCGGGTAAGGGTAAACTTTCAGGTTCATCCGTCGGAAGGGCGACGTTGTTGATCGTATAAACGGATGCGGGGTCGTTCGTCGGGTCGACCGGGACGTTGCTGACCAGGAGGCTGGGAAGATCGGCGGGGTTGAAATTTCCCAGCAGCCAATGAATCCCGCCCTCGGCGGCAAAAAAGGCCTTCTTCTCTCCCACGCTTCTGGAACTGCTTCTCACGTCCTGGGTGGAGACCACGAAGGCCAGGGAACCCACCGCCGTGAGGACCAGAATGGCCAGCAGCGCGGCGATGAGGGCAAACCCGTTCGGCGGGCTCGTTTTCTCCGCGTTGAATGGCGGGTTTATTGAAAGGATGCGGTGCGGGGCCGATCTCTTCATATCCAATGGATGATCCTGCTCATTCATGCTTCCGACCTCTTCGCATTCGATGTTTGTTATTCATATTCCAATTCCTCAAAATGCGGACCCTTCCCGTTTCTGCAAAAGAAGTGCCCCTCAGAGATCGAACGGAAGATTTTTTCAGCGAACGCCTCGAACGGGCGGAGGAGGAACAAGCATTCCCTCCCAAACGACGGGATGTCTTTGTTATTTCAAGCTTTGATACGGCTTCACTCTTTTTCGAGAGCGGTCTGACCATCGTCGCCCCGGAAGGAACTCGGCAGGGGCGACCTCTTTGGCGGGAGAAGATGGGCAGACAAATTTGTGCGGGGATTTACGAATTTGGATCGGCAAGAGCCCCCTAACGTTCTCTCCGGGTTTTCTTTAGCCCCGCTCTTTCCTCACAATATTCTTACATTTTAGACAGCAACGATTCCTTCAAACCGGAGGAGGAAATCGAACGGCACTGTAGTTGCATAATTTCTTGCGGATTGAAGATAACGAAATCTTGGGTGAGGAAATGATCCGCTTCATGGCCAATCAAAAAGGAATAACTTTAATCGAGGTCGTCGTCGCCGAGCTGATGCTCATGATCGGCGTGTTGGGCCTTCTGTCCTTGATGCCCTCGGCCTGGAGGCTCTCCGGCCAGTCCGATTACCTGGGCCGCGCCGCCGGGATCCTGCAGCGGCAGCTCCAGGCAGCCGAGGTGGCCATCATGAACCCCGTCCTCGCCGTGACCCCGGGGACCATCACGGAAGACGTGTTATTCCAGCGGGGATGCCGCGAGCCGGGAGGGAGACGTGCCCTTCACCGTCCAGACGACCCGCACCGCGCTCGGGGCCAACACCTGGACCTTGCTGGTCAGGGTCACCTGGCCCACGAATCCGACGGGAATTTCGGAAAGTCTCATCGTTTCCAAACAGGAGTACTACCGCTGATGAGAAACCAGAAGACGTTCGCGACGGCGCCGATGGGTTCACCCTGGTTGAGGTCTTGTTTGCCATTTTCATAGGCATGTTGCTGCTGTCGGCCATTTACGTCTCCATGGTATCCGGGACAGAAATCGGCGGTGGCCATCGACCAGAAGATCGCCGCCCAGCAGGATGTCCGGTCGGCCCTCGAACTCATGACCATGGAGATCGGAATGGCTTCCTTTAATCCCACGTTTCGCCTCGGGGATCTGGCGCGACGGTCCGGCCACGCTCTTTTGCGGCAGCCCGGCGGCCAATCAAAGGGTCAAGGGGATCCAGGAAGCGACTCCGAACTCGATTACCATAGAGATGGATGTGGGCGCCACCGGCGGGATTGGAGACGAGAATAACGAAATCTTGAGGTACGCCTATGACGGGGTGAATCAGCGGTTAACCCGGGAGACAAACTGCCTCGCCCTTCCGGAAGCGGATCGGTCCTTCATCGGGAATCTCAACGCCAATCCAAGAAGCGTGAGGGTGATAAACAACGTCCTGGGGATCACCAATGGGATGGGGCTGCCCGCCATATTCCGGTACTTCGACGGGCGCGCGAACGAGCTTTACCCGGATGTCGATCCCAACGCGATCCTCAACATCAAGCGAATCGATGTGACCCTCGGGGTGGAAACCGATAGAGTCGATCCCAACACCCAAACCCCGCGTAGGATGATTTATTCCAGCAGCGTGGTCGTGAGGAATCATACAATCAACCTTTAGCAGGCTTCAGGCTTTTGCCCGGAAGGAACCATGCCGCTCTCGAAAGACAGGCTATCCTACTTAGTTTGGATCAAAGAGAAAAAACGGTTCGGTTCGAAATCCGACGCGGAAAAAAGCCTTTCTCTGCGGAAATGTGGCTGGCCGGACGCCCTGGCCGGCGTGCTGCAAAACAGATTCTGGGTGTTCCTTTTCGTCTGCCTGACCGCCGGCGCTCTGCTCCTGTGGTGGATCCCGTCGAAGCATTCGGCAAGCAGCGGCAGCCAATCATTCTTTCCCGCCAGGACCGGCCCCCAGGCTAATGAGAGTCTCACTCCCCCCGCGAGAGCCGCTCGTCAGCATGCGAAGTTCACCCCCCTCTCCCCGGATGAAATCGTCGGCCGGGCGAAAAAGGCGGTCTTCTTATTGAAGACCTCAAAGGGAAAAGGAACGGGCTTTCTGCTCTCTTCCGACGGAATCGTCGTGGCCCACACGGGAATTATCGGGTTAAACCAAGAGGCAGAGGTTCTTGTTCCAAGCCAGGGGGAAAAAAAGGGAGTGGTGCTCAAGAAGCTCACGGCCCCCTTGGACCTCGCTTTCCTGAAGATTGAAGGGGGGGAGTTTGAACCCGGCCCGCCGCCCTATTCCGACCTCTGCCAGGAAGGCGAAGAAATCCTGGCCCTGAGTTTCCCGCCCGGGGGAAATGCGGCGGAGCCGCTCGCTACGACGGGAGTCATCCGGAATTGCAACCGTCTTCACCAGGGGCTCAGGTACTTTCAATTCGACCCGGAAGTGGCTCAGGCCGGCATGGGGGCTCCCCTTTTTAACTTCAAGGGCGAAGTGATCGGGATTCTGCAAGGGAGGCTCGCTTTACCCGGTCAGGAAGAAATCAGCGTCGGACTCCCTATCCAAACCGTTCGAGCCGTCATGGAGGACAAGCTGGTTCATCTCGAGGAGAAGGTCAAGGAGCGGGAAAAGTTTTATAAGTACATATACGATGATCTCTGGGTTGTCGCGTCCAATGAATACCAGGCCTATCAGAAGAAATTGGCCCTTTTGAACGAGGGGGGAAAGCTTTCCACCGAGGAAGCCTACCGGCTGGAAAAAACCGCACTGACCCCGCCCTCCGGATTCCCATCCCTGAAGGCCTGGATCGGGGATTTGGGAGAACGGGTCCTGAAAGAAGAGGTCACGAAGGAAAAAGCCACTCACCTGATCCGGGCGCACTTCACTTTGTCTTCCCAGGAAAAGAACCTTTAAGCCCTCCCACCCCAAGTCATGCCCACGCGGCGCTTTACGGAAGACCATCCGGTCCCCATGACTGAAGCTTTATCCCGCCAATGCTTGTGGCCCAATCTGCCTTTCCTTCCGGACTCTTGCCAGGCTTTCAATAATCATCTAAATGGGAGAGGATCTATATTTTGAAATAAGAAACTCCCTCCCCCTCGACGGAGGAGGGCGAGGTTGGAGATGATTTGGAGCTTATTTCACAGGTTCGAAGGGAAAGTGGTTTCTATGATTGTCGGTATTTCCGATCGTAGAGGCTGGAATCGTAAGGCGCGCGGCGGCCGGGACAATTTTCCCGCTGGCAAAGCTGGCAGCTTTCGAACCTTTCTTCGGTCGAGAACCACATCCCGGACACGGATTTGACCGGGGTCATGAGGAAACTCTCCATTAATTCCACGCCCATCTTTCGTGGATTTTCCCCCAGCAGGCTAAAGAGCGGCCTCTGCTCCGAAAGCGGCCAGTCGGGGAGAGAGCCCGGGTTCATCCGGGACATGAGGCCGGGCCGGAACCGCTCCGTCAGGTGATCCTGTAAATACCGGACCGTGGAACGGACGGCCATCTGCTTAATCGTATCCGCCCAATACTTTTCGAGGATCCCGTCGAACGACTTCGACCACTCCTCCAGCTCCAGCCCGCAGGTGCCCACGTAAGGAAAAACCCTGAAGACCTTTTCGAGATTTATCCGAAGGATACGGCTGGTGAACGTCACTCCCTCGATGACCAGGTGATCCTCCCCCCGTGATTCGACGTGGGCGACGCCGTAGCAGATTTTCGGCTTCCCCGCCGCCTCGGCTTCCCGGGCCAGGGCTTCCACTTTCTCGCCCATCCCGCTCCCTTCCTTGATGTGAAGCGTCTTTTTCAACTGCTCGCGGTCAATCTGGAAAGGAGCCATCTCCAGTACCATTTGTTCCATTTCATCACCTCACAGCCCTCAGCCTGACGCGAAGGACAGATTCATCTTTTATGCTACACTGCGGCGGGACAGAAACAAAGAATATTCTGTTCGGCGCAACGGCGGAGGGGCGGGGTCACCCCGCCCCTGGAAATACAAGTCCGCCTCAAACGTTCCGGGATTCTGGTAACAGGCTCTAAATCGAGATGGTCACGGTGTGATTGAATTCAATCACATCCACCGCCTGTCAATTCGCTTTCAATTTTCAGCAGCCGATTGTATTTCGCCGTTTTTTCTCCCCTGAACGGAGACCCGAGTTTTGCCTGCTTGGCGCCTATCGCCGCCGCAAAATCGGCGACAAAGTCATCGTTCGTCTCGTTGGATCGCAAGGAAACGTGCACCTGGAAATTATTTCTGAGGGCGAGATAGGCCGCGTCCATCGCTTCGCTGACGGTACCGATCTGATTGATTTTCAATAACACCCCGTTCCCTGCTTTCATCCTGATCCCTTCGGCAATCCTCCGGGGGTTGCTGGCGTAGAGATCGTCACCCACGATGGAAATTCCCGGCGTGTCCTGAGTCAAGCCGGCGAAATGCGCATAGTCATCTTCGTGGAATGGGTCTTCGATGTAGGTCAGCGGATAATCGGTTTTCAGGTTCACATAAATTTTGTGCAGATCCTCCGCGTTCAACTCTTCCTCGCCCATTCGGTACACATTCTTCCCCGAGAGAAAAAATTCATTGGCGGCGACATCCAGCCCCAAGGTGACTTTTCGGGAGTAACCGCAGTGTTCGACCGCTGCCAAAAGGAGATCAAAAGCCTGGCGGCTGTCTTTTATGGGAGGGGCGAGAGCGCCTCCCACTTCGGGAACCGTCCCGAACTTGTCGCGAAAAAAAGTTCCAAGAAAAGTTCTCGTCTCCACCACGGCTTCCACTGCTTCCGGAAAGGAAGAGAACCCGTCAAAAATCAATAAATAATCCTCGAAGGGCAAGGGGGAGGGCGAGTGATTTCCCCCGGCCAGGACCGTCACCATGGGCGCGGGGACTCGGAGAGCCCCTAATCCGCCCAGGTACCGGTACGGGGGGAGGTTGCATGATGCGGCCCCTGCTTTGGCGCAGGCAACCGACACCGCGAGGATGGCATTGGCGCCCAGTTTCGCTTTGTTCTCGGTCCCATCCAGATGGATGAGCCTTTCATCGATCCACCGCTGTTGGGTGACGTCCATTCCCTTCAATGCAGGGGCAATAATGTTATTGATATTCTCGACCGCCTGGCGAACCCCGAATCCCCGGTACCGTTTCCCGCCGTCGTACAGTTCGAAAGCTTCATGCTTCCCCTTTGAGGTTCCGCTCGGTACAGAGGCTTCGACCTCCAGCCCCTGGCGAGTCATGAGGCTGGCTTCAACCGTGGGACGGCCGGTGCCCCCCAGGATTTCACGTCCCTCTATTCTTTCGATCAGGTCGCGCATGACGGCTCTCCATCCTGTGAAGGGATGAGGATCACCCGGAGGTTCTGCAAGTTCGTTCCCGTATGGCCGGTGACGATCAATCCCCCAAGCTCCGCAAGGGCTTTCGAGCTGTCGTGACTCTTCAGGTACGTCCCGATATTCAGGTTGAGCCTCCGGGCTTCTCCCGACGTCGTATGATCCACAACCCCTCCGGCAAAATCGGTAGGCCCATCGGTACCGTCGGAATCCACCGAAGCGCAGGCAAACCTTCCCGGGGTTTTAAGCTTCTGGCAAAAGGCGAGCGCGAACTCCTGATTGGGCCCGCCCTGGCCGCAGTTCTCCTTTATGGTGACGGTGGTTTCTCCGCTCGAAATCAAGGCGCAGGGAGGTTTAAAGGGCCTCCCGTAAACGAGGATCTCCCTGGCCACCCCGGCAAAAAAGATCCCCGCTTCCCTGGCCTCGCCCTCGATCTTGGTGGAAAGAATAACCGGGTCGTAACCTAAATCTTGCGCTTGGTCGGCTGACCCCCGGCACATTCCCGGGGGATCCCCCACGCTGATCCATTGGTTCTTCATGCCGGCAAGACTCTTTAATGTTTCCCTCTCGGGTCTGCTTTTTCCCTCACTCAGGTACTTTCGGATGGACGCGGGGACGGCGTCCCACAGGTCGTAATATTGGAGAACCGCGATGGCGTCTTCAAAGGTAGTGGGGTCCGGAAGGCACATATCGGGCCAGGGCATCCCCTCGGGAGCCGTGTCCAGGGTTAAAGTGATGGATTGGGCAGGTTGTATAGCCGAAAGGAGGCCTCCCCCTTTCATCCGGCAGAGGTGCTTGCGGACGGCGTTCATCTCCTGGATTACGGCTCCGGATTTCAACAGCAGTTCGTTCAGAACCTGCATTTCTCCCAGGGTGATGTCTCCTTGGGGGAGAGTGGCCAAAGCCGAGGATCCGCCGGTGACGGCGGCAAACACCAGATCTCTTTCCCCGGCTTTTTCAGCGATGTCAAGAATCTTCCGAGCCGCCGGCCAGGCTCTCTTCATCGGGGATGGGGTGGCCCGCCTCAAGAATCTCGATCCTTTTCAGCCTTCTCTTTTCCCCTTTCTTGACGACCACAATTCCGTCGGCGATCCGGTTTCCCAACATTTTTTCCAGGGCCTCGGCAATGGGAAAGGAGCCTTTTCCCGCCCCCACCACGAAGATGCGATCGAATTGCCGAAGGTCGTATGGGGTATTCCCCACGAACAGGATCTCTTCGTCGATCCGAACCTGGCGCAGGGTCCCTCTCCCCGGGTCCCCTTCCCGAATTCCCGCTTCGAGGATAGCGATCAGATGCCGCCGCAGCTCTTGATCCCCCGAGGATAAAATTTCTCTCTGATTCTTGATGATGGGGATCGGTCCCGGATCGGTCATCGCCTGCCCCCCGGTATCATTCGGCTGAGATACCCAATGCTTTGGGCCGCGATTTCCTCCGGATTCAGCCCCCAAATCTCCACCGAGAGCGCCTCCTCATATCCGGCGTTCTTCAGCGCGGAAATCACTTTGGCCAGGTCCTTCACGCCCTGGCCGGGGATCTTCCTGTCCAGCCCGGATTGGGAAATGTCCTCAAGATGGACATGGCGTAAATTCGGCCCGTACAACCGGATGACCTCATCCACATCTTCATTTTCCGACCACACGTGAAAGGTATCCATGACCAGCTTCACGTTGGAATGGCCCAGCTCCTCCATCATCTGCACCGCCTGAGACGAGGTCCAAAGAAGGTTGGAGGAAACTTTTCTTATGGCTTCGATGAGCAGAGTCACTCCGAGGTTTTTCCCGTGCTCGGCGGCTCTGTAAAGGGCCTCGCGGGACCTCTTCCAGGCTTCAGTGATCTGAAGTGCCGTGAACGACCCATCCCGCGGGGTAAATCACGTAGGGGCTCCCCAGTTCCGCCGCGAGCCCGACGCATTGAATCATGTATTCCTGAGCTTCGCTGTACTCCTCCTCGGAGAGGCTGGCCGGGTTGTGGGATGGGGCGATCAGGGGACATACCGCGGTGATCTTCAACCCCATGGCGGCTAATTCCTTCCGCATGGCCTCCCGTTCCGGACTCTCTCAAATCGTAAGGCCAGGCATGCGGCCGGCCGGCAATGATTTCAATCCCGGAATACCCCAGATCCGAAATGAGGCGGGCGCATTCCAGGAGGGTATACGAGTTTCCCCAGATCGGCAGGGGGCTGAAAGCGATGGTGTTAAACGAAAGAATCATGAGCTTCTCTATTTCAGGAATAATTTCGGGAGAAACATGACTGTGTCCGGAATATAGGTAATGGCCATGAGGACGGCAATCAAAATGTAAATGAACGGGAGTTCCGCCCTGATGACCTTCTCAAAAGGGACTTTGGCGATATCTGCCACGAGAAAAGAGCACATCCCCACCGGAGGAGTCAGAAGTCCGATCATCAGATTCAAGGTTAGAATGACCCCGAAATGGACCCGGTCGATTTGGTAAAGTGTCAAGGTCGGCAAGAAAATCGGAATGAGCACCACCATGGCGGCGATGGTATCCATGAAACAGCCGACGATCAGAAGAAGGATATTGATGATCAAAAGCACCATAAATTTATTAGCGGTAATGGCGACCAAAAGGTCCCCGAACTGCTGAGGGATCTTCTCATAGGTGAGGATCCAGCCAAAAAGGAAGGCGGTACAGCTCAAAAAGGCGATCATGCCCACGGACCTGGAAACTTGCGCGATATCCGCGAAGAAGGTCCGGAGGGTGGCTTCTTTATAGATGACAAACCCCAAAAGGAGGGCATAAAGAACGGCCATGACTGCGGATTCCGTGGGGGTGGCGATTCCCAAGATGACTCCACCCATGATAATCACCGGGGTCAGGAGAGGGAGGGAAGCCGCCGAAAAAGACGTCCAAAGTTCCTTCAGCGTTACCCGTTTGTAAAGCCGGTAATTCCGGCGCACGGAGATGAAATAAACAACGACCATCAGGGCAAGGCCCATAATGACACCCGGAACCACCCCCCCGAGGAAGAGAGCGCCTACCGAGACATTGGCCATGGCGCCGTAGATAATGAAGGGAATGCTGGGCGGAATAATGGGACCGATCGGTCGATGACGCTGCGGTTACCGCCGCGGAGAAATCGGCATCGTAGCCGTCTTCCACCATGGCTTTAATCTCGATTCTTCCGACCCCCGCCGCATCGGCTACGGCCGAGCCGCTCATCCCTGCAAAGATCATGCTGGCCACGACATTGGCGTGCCCCAGTCCCCCGGGGATATGCCCGACGAGGCTTTGGGCGAAGGCGAAGAGCCTCGCGGAGATTCCGCCGGTATTCATGAGCTGTCCGGCCAAGGCAAAGAAGGGGATCGCCAAAAAGGGGAAATTTTCAAAAAGACTCATCATCACCTGGGGAACAACGCTCAAAGACATATCGTTGAAGAAAAGCCAGGCGATGCAAGGGATTCCCATGGAAAAACCGATGGGAATTCTCAAGACGAGAAGAATGAAAAAAACCAGGATGAGAGTGTACCCACTCATGTTCTTTTCCTCTCGGGCCAAATCTCCAGGTAGAGGTGATAAAGGGTGTAAATCGCCGAGACCACGAACCCGGGTATGATGGACATATGCAAAACATAAAAAGGGATTCCCAGGCTGTAGGCCCGGATATTTCCCTGGACCTTGGGGAGATTTAATGTGCTCCAGGAAACGACGACAAAGAAAATCAGCATGAGGGCCAGCGCCAGGAGATGGAGGAAATACCGTATTCGTGGAGACAGCCGGTCCGTCAGGATCGACACCGCGAGGTGGCTTTTATCTTTGGTGACGAGAGCAATCCCAAAGAGGCAATACCAGCCGTAGGAAAAACGGGCCAATTCCTCGCTCCATTGCAGGGGCCGGTTAAAGATGTAACGCATGAGAATCTGAAGAGTGATCACCACGACCATGTTGATCATGATGAGGCTTGCGGCCTTATCCATGAACCAGTTGAGCTTTTCCAGGAAGGTTTTCATGTCCGCCTCTGCCGTCGAAAAAGCTAAGGCAAGGGGCAGGGGTTTTATGGTCCGCCAGTAAAACCCCCGCCCGATTTTAGCTGACTATTTCACCGTGGCGGCGATTCGCTCGTAGAAGCCTTTGGGCCAGATGCCTTTCTTTTCCAGATTCAAAGCGGCATTCTTCCCTTTCTGATAAAAGGCCTCTTTATCCACTTCAATGTAGGTTATGCCGGCCTTGCCCATCTTGTCCTTTATGACCCCTTCGTTTTCTTCCACGATCTTCCGGGTGTACTTGCCCGCTTCCGCGGCTGCGTCTTCCAGGATCTTCTTTTCATCGGCCGTGAGGGTTTGCCAGAACTTCTCGGTGACCCCGAGGGCGATGAGCTCCGGAAGATGCTCGGTGATGGAGATATACTTGGCGACTTCATAGAACTTCTGGGAATAGATGAGGTCCAGGGGGCATTCCAGGGCTTTCACCACCCCCTGCTGAAGCGCCAGATAGGACTCCCCGAAGGCGATCGGGGTGGGAGACGCCCCGAGGGCCTCCCAGGCGGCGATGAAGGAAGGCGTCTCCGGAACCCGTGATCTTCAGGCCTTTCACATCGTCCACCGACTTCACCGGCTGAAGGCTGAGGAGGTCTCTGGGCCCCCTCCGCCAATCTCCCACGCTGAGGAGCCGAATACCCGCTTGCTGGATCAGCTTGTCTCGAATCTCCTTCCCCACCGGGCCGTTGATTGCTTTGGCATATCCATCAAAGCCTTTAAAAGCAAAGGCCGTATTGAACAGGAAGAACTCGGGGACAAAATGACCGGGGAAGCCCAGTCCGTTCACGTGCCCCTGCTGGATGCCCTGCTTCAGATTCTGCATCTGGGTAAAGAAGCTTCCCAACTGGTCCGAGGGATAGACTTCCACTTTTACCGATCCCCCCGTTTTTGATTCGACGATCTCCTTGAATTTCACGGTCCCGAGATGATCGGGGTGTTCCGGGTTCATCTGGTGGCCCGATCTTCAAGGTCTTGACTTTTTGGGCCTGGCCAAAGGCAGACCCCGCGACCAGCACGGTGCCCAAGAAGAGGCAAAGAATGACCAAAGCTAATTTTTTCATTTGTCAATCCTCCTTAGATTGGAACGATGTTGTTTCCCGGCTGTTTCCCACACAACGAACTCACTGGATTACTCTTTCCCGTTTCCACCTCCTTTGATATATAAATCAGTCCATAATTGGTTGACACCCTAAAGGCCCTTTCGTCCCTCATCTCCCCGTTGTCCCCCGAAAGCGGGGGAGATGGCCAGGGTGAGGAGGAATTATTGGAATAACTTGAATGTTCAAATTCAGACTCCTTCGTAATTTGTCGTGGCAAGAAATTCCCGTCCCAGAGCATCCGCCATCCGGATGGCATCGAAAAGGGATTGCTCGGTAATAAGGAAGGGCATGTTGTGGACATACCTTCCCGGCTCACAAGCCTTTTTCACTACCTCCCGCAATTTCCTTTCCACCTGATCGACAATCCGGATGTCCTTCAAGGTAACCGGAAGACCCACCTTGGCGTAGAATCGCTGGATCCCGAGGATTTCATCCGGCGGTCGATTTTCCAGTATCAATTGGACGAGGAGCCCTAAAGCCACTCTTTCCCCGTGGTACACTTCTTTCGTCTCCGGGAGAATGGTGAATGCCGCGTGAAGACCGTGGGGGACCGCCGTGCCTCCCCCTCCTTCCGCCCCCGCTTCGCTCAGAAAGATGATCGCTTCGATCACATCCTCCAGCGCCGGGGTGACGGTCTGATTTTCGACGGAGACTTTCGCCAGATATCCCCTTTCACGGATCGTATCGTGGGCCAACTGGGAAAGAATTAATGAAGTGGGATTACAATCCGTCCCGTGAACGGTCTTCAGGTTTGCCGCTTTCATGGCCTCGCCTTCGTAAATTGTAGACAGGGCATCCCCCATCCCGGCTACGAGGAAGCGGACTGGAGCATGGGCGATGATTTCCGAGTCCACGAGGACGAGATCCGGGCATTTTCCTATTTTCACGGGATATTTATAGACGTGGTCGCGGGAATAAACCGCGGCCAGGCTGCTCGTGGCGGCATTGGTTGAAGCGATCGTGGGAATGGAAATCATGGGAATTTTGATCTGGTTGGACACCATTCTTGCGGTATCCAGGGATTTTCCTCCGCCGGCTCCCCCGATGGCGGTTATGTGGTTTTCAGCGCAAAATTTACAAACCTCGCCGATCTCTTCTTCGCTGCATTCGCCCCCGAAATTCCATTTCCGGATTTCCAGCTTGGCCTGCGCGGCGCTTTTCCCCAGTTTTTCAAAAACGAGGGGCATCACGACAGGGTCCGCCAACAGGAGCAACCTTCCATCCAGGTGTTGGAGAAAAGGTCCGCATTCCGAAAGGATCCCCGGCCCCTGGATATATTTTTGAACGAGAAAATGCCCTCTCATTTATGCGGCTCTCCTTCCTGTACTACGTCGTGCAGACCGTCTATAGTGCCCGACCAAAGAAAAGTGGACATTGCGTGGGCAATCCCTGGTAAATCCCCCCAAACCCCCCTTTATCCAAAGGGGGGCAGGGGGGATTTTACGGCGAGACATAAGTCAATAAGAGGCAACTGGATGTCGACTTACTTAAGCCGTTCACTATAAATCTTATGAAGATTTTTTTGAATGTAGGGGCAGCCCTCTGTGGCCGCCTGAAAATGGGCAACCATCACGCCACCGGCGTGATTGCCCCCACAATCCAAGACCTTTGGTCAGGCCGGTTAAGCTCTTCCGCTTCCGCCCAATAATCTGATTTTCGATCGAATTTCCTTCCTGGCGCTCTCCACTCCGGCCTTCATCACCTCCGACGGGAATACGAAGAGCTTGCCGGGCATAATTTCTTCTTTCATATTTCTGAAGCCTTCCTCCAGGCCGGCCAGAAAGGATTTGTAACCTTTGTAGGCGATGTTGTATTTTGCGATTCCGCGGTCGACAGCGGCTCGCATATCGGGATCGGTAACCGCCGCCCCCCCGTGGAGCACGAGGGGGACCTCCACCGCTTCCCGAATTCGATCCAGGAGATGGAAATCAAGGTTTAACGGCTCTCGTCTCATGTAGTGCACGGTCCCTATGGAAACCGCGAGGGAATGCACCCCGGATTCCCGGCAGTACTCGGCCGCCTGATCGGGATCGGTATATACCAAGTCGGAACGAAGACCTTCCGAATTTTCTTCGATTCCCGGGACGTGGCCGATTTCGCCTTCCGAAAAGGCTCCATATTTTTCGGCCAGCCTGACAACCTCCTGGGTGATCCGGATATTCTCCTTCAGCGGTTTGTGACTGGCATCGATCATGACCGAAGAAAACCCCTCATCCAGGCATGCCTTTACCCAGTCAATCGTGGTCCCATGGTCCAAATGAATTCCGACCGGGATCTTTGCGTCTTTTGCCATTTCCCCGGCGAGTCTTGCGAAATATTTCAGACCCATCCCTTCCAGGGCCGGTTCCACAGCTTCCAGTATGATGGGGGCCCGCTCTTCTTCCGCTGCCGCAACGATGGCCCGCATATAATCCAGGGTATCCACGTTGTACGCACATACGGCAAATCTGTGTTTCCCGGCTTCTTCCAGGGTGTCCCGGGTATTCATTCGAGGCATTCTATCCTCCCAGGCTAAACGCTTCGCTTCTTTTCCTCTTTTAAAATCTTCTCCACCGCCTTTTGAATATTCTTCAAATGAAGAAGGACGGCCTTGCCGGCCCTGACGGAATCTCTCGCAACCAGGGCCTTGTATATTTCCCTCATCTCTTTTTCACTGGGCATGAGCCGGTTGGCCAGTTCCGCGTTGGATAGCCGGATTCGCTGGATCTCTCCCCGGTATTTGTCCAGGATGTTCTTGATTTCGGCGTTCCCGCAACGTTCCCATAGGAGGTTGTGCAGAACGGAATCCGCTTCATAGAGTCTTTTCTTCTTTTCGCCGATCTCTTCGGCTTTCCCCAGCCGGAGAAATTGAAAGTCAAGCGATTCCAGGTCTTCTTTCAAGAGGTTCGGAACCGCCAGCCTGGCCGCGAACGGCTCCAGCAGAATCCGCACCTGGAGAATGTCGCGCGCCTTTTGCAAGGACACGGGCATGACCATGGTGCCGACTTGAGGCTTCACGATCAAGAAATTTTCCTGATGGAGGCGGCTGATCGCGTCGCGGACGGGCGCGCGACTGACACTGAATTTTTGGGCGAGCTGCACCTCTGACAATTTTTCCCCGGGGATGATCCGCAGCTCCAGGATATCCTTTCGCAGGGATTCGTAGATGTGATCGGCTAGGTTTTTATCCCGCATGCGTTCTCCTGTATACTAGTATGCCAGTTTTAAACTCTTTTCAAACCCGTGTCAAGAATATTTTTTGGACGAGTAATATCTCTTCCGGGTCTCCTTGTGAGCCGGTTCCGCGGTGTTCGTAATTTCTAGGTTTTCATTTCAGGATCATCTCCTTGCTTGTGAGCCGGAACCTAACAGGATTTTGCAGGGATGGACCCTTGTTGCCGCCCGCAAGGCGGGCAACCAGGGGTTTGCCTCTACAATTTTTCATTATTTTGCAGTGGATTGAGCCGCTAAGAGGCTAGGCTTTGGAAATGCGGAATAAGGGTTCGGAGTAATGTAGGGCACGCAGCAGCCTGCCCCTACGGAATTCGGAGAAAGACAAGTGCGGAGTGCGAAATGCAGAATGAAAGTCCAGAGTAATTGAGGTCGAAGTTCGGAGAAAAATCGTGGGGTAGGTTGTCACCCCTCACCCTTGCGCTCTCGCGCCTTGCGGCTTTATTCCTACATCCTAACCGCCGCGGCCCAGGGGACGATGACCTCGAAGGGGGAGGCTTCGCCGTGCACGTAGCGGGAGGAGCGGTACTTGTCCCCTTTTTCGAAATGGGGGTTTTCGACAAAACCGTGGTCGGAGAAGAAGAGAATCAGAGTCCGGGGCGGAAGTTCCCGCAGGCGCGGGGCCAGGTCGAGCTGCAGGTACTGCAGGGAATTGCGGAAAAGGTACTCGAGGGTGCCTTTCTCCGTGTGCACCCTTTCGTCGATTCCGCCGATTTTCCACAGATTGTCAACCCGCTTTTTGGCGCCCGGCCCGGTCCTCTCCGAAGCTTGCGCCAGCACCTCCATCTGCCGGGCAGTGGATGAGGGGAGATGGGCCCAGAGGGCTCCCTCCTGGACGATCCTCACCTGATGGGCCATCGGTTTAAAGAAGGTCTCCTTCAGGTATTCCCACAGGTCCCACCTCGTTCCGTCCAGGAGAACGTAAATTTTCTCCTTCTCCTCCGATGCCTTCTTCCTCCAGGGGTTCAGGGCCGGAAGGTCTTCCACCATCACGGGCCTCTTTTCCTCCCCGCTTTCCCACCGGGGGAGCGCCTCCGGTAGTAATCGGCAAAGGTCCGGGCAAAAGACTGGCCCATCGTTTCGGCCTGGGCCAGCCTCTCTTTGACCGTACCGGGAAGGAAGATTTCCATCCTTCGAACCTTCTGGATAAAAGTTCCCGAGAGGCAGGCGAGCGGGCTCAGGTGGTCCCGGTAAAGGGACTCCCATTTCGAAAAGTCCTGCGGCGGGCGGCTCTCTTTTTTCTGGAGGAAATGGAGCTTTTCCCCGATCAGACGGTGGTCCCTCAGGACCTCCGCCATTTCGGCTTGTCTGCGGATGAAACTCGGAGTCCGGAGAGGCATGGCCGAGCTCTCGACTGGCATGAGATTAGCCTCGTCCCCCTCGGCCGGCGAAGCCAAGAGCTTTTCAAAGGCTTGCCTCAGGATGGAGGGAAAGAGGGATTCCCGGACGAAGATCTCCCGGGGGGTCCTCCCCTCGAGCAGCTTCCACGCTTCGGAAAGCGCCCCTTCTCCTCCTTCGACCTCCTGGACCAGGCCCTCGAAAACAGGAGGATTTTTTTCACGGAGAGACCCGGCGGCGCGCGCAAGCTCCCGGATCAAAAGTTCCCCCCTTTCCTCTTTCCCCTTGTCCAGGAAGGGGAAAAGTGGAACGATCTCGGCCGAAGGGATCTCCTGCCCTTCGATCCAGAGACAGAAGAGGAGGGCCTTCTTGAAGACGCCGGGCCCCGCCTCGGATACGAGGGGAAGGAGATGGGGAAAATCGGTTTCCAGAAAAGAGAGGAACGCCTCCCGCGCGGGGCTCCGCTCCCCGGCTTCGCCCTGGCCGGTGAAATTCACAAAGGTCGAATCGGACACCTCTTCTTCGCGCAGCCACTCGCGGAGGATCTTGCGCACCTGCGGCAGGGTGTATTTCCGCCGGATGAGGGCGCCGTAGAGCTGGTCCAGGTCGCGGTTTACGACCACCACCCGCCCCCGGAAAGCCTCATTGATGCCCCGGGCGGCGTTGGGAGTCATCGCCTCCTCGAGCCGGTCGAGAAAATCAGGGTGGGACGGGGAGAGCGCCAGGACCCGCCGGATCGCGGAAGCTTTTTCCCGCTCTCCAACCGCATCGAGGCCGTTCAGATAAGGAAGGAGTTTTTCCTGGTACGGGGGAGAGGCCAGCGCCTCCAGGGTCTCCCGGATTCCCAGGTCGATGGACTCTTCGATCTGCCGGAGGGGCGGAAAAGCCACGTCCTCCCCGAGGACGAAGCCGCAAGAACAGATGGGGCTTGTCT
Organism: uncultured delta proteobacterium; assembly: GCA_963712535.1. Lineage (GTDB taxonomy): Bacteria > Desulfobacterota > SM23-61 > SM23-61 > SM23-61 > CAVQIK01. Next base: position 52,976 of record CAVQIK010000012.1, read on the forward strand.
GAAGGGATTCCGGAGAGGGCCCGTCGCACTCCCACCGGAGGACTGTGGTCAGGCTCCGGTCCGCCGAGCTCCGGTTGTGCGGCACCGAGATCATCTCCAGTTGGTCGAGCCTGGCCAGGACCTGGTACCTTCTCGATTGGCGGACCTTCTCGTACGGGGCGAACTGCTCCCCTGATTTGACCCGGCGGTGGGCTTCGCTGTAGGCCTGGATGTACTTCTCCCGGAAATCCTGGAACCGCTGGACCAGGGCTTGGGTCCTCTCCCGGTCGATGGAGATGTTCTGCTTCTCGAAAAACTGGAGAAGCTCCTCTTTCTCCCGGCGAAGCCCGGCATATTCTTCGCCTTCGGGGATGATGAAGCGGGGATCGCTCAGGTACTGGTAAACGAAGAGGATCCTCTCCGCCTGGTCGAAGAAGGTCCTCAGTTCGTCCATCCTCCGGAGCTTGTCCGAAAGGAACGGCTCCCTTGCGCCCGCGGCCAGGAATCGCTCCAGCCCCTCCCGGGCGGGAAAACTGGTTTTCACCTCTTCCCACTGGGCGAGGATATCCTCCACGTCCCGGCCAAGGGATTCCCACGGAAGGTTCTTGAAAGCCTGGAAAGAAGAGGCCCACCCGATCCGCTGGAGGAGATTGCGGCAGGACTCCGTCTCGGTTTCCTTCGAGGCTTTCATTTCGGCCCAGAGCGACTCCTGCGAAGGGAGGGAAAAAGTCCCTTTCCGGAACCCGGCCGGGATGAGCGGGTGCTCGGGGATGACCCGCCGGAGTTCTTCGCTCAGGATCTCTCCCTTTCCCAGGGCGCCGATCCCCTGAAGGCCGGCGCGGGAGATCTCTTCTAACCCCCTTTTCCTCTGCCCCTGATAGGCCACGATGTTCCCGGAGAAGATCAGGGAGAAGACGAGGATTTCGAACTGGTTCCGTAGAAGGCCGTAATCCCCCTTGCGCAGGGACCAGTAGAGGGAATCCGGCGGCAAAGATCCCTTCTCCAGCAAGGAAAAGAAATAAGCGGCCAGCTCATTCGTCCGTGGGTCCACGTGCAGGAAATACTGGTTCCCTTTCTTGCTCACCAGGTTCATGGGCTTCAACACCCCCTCCAGGATGGCGCGCAGCCCGAACTTCGTCCGTTCGTCTATGACCGTCGTGCCGGTGGCGAAGAAATCGTTGAGGAGCGTGGGAACCGCGCTCGGGGCCATGGCTTCCATGTAGGGATGGACCCGGTGGTGCTTGGGAAATCTGCGGGAAAGGAGGGGGGGAATGAATTCAACCAGGAATTTTTCCTGGGCCAGGAACCCGAATTGGGAAAGCTCCACCTGCCGGTCGTCCCACAGGAGGTGCCCGTGGAAATAAGCGCGAGTGAAAATCTCCCCCAGCCTCTTCTTCCCCGACTGGAGGAGGTTCTGAAGGTATTCTTCGGCTCCGCGGCCCCCCTCGGAGGAATCGTCCCGGAGCTTTTCCCGCAGGAGCAAGGCGGCCAGGAGCTCTTTCATCCACTCCTCATCCTCCGCCGGTAGTGAAGCGGGAACCCAGAAGAGAAAGGTCCCCGGGCTTTTATCTTTCAGGGCCGGCAGCAGGGTTTCCCTGAGGTGGATGTACTGCCGCTCCACCCCGTGGGTAGTCCCCACGATGACAAAGAAGTCGTCCTCCGAGTTTTTCCATTCTTCGGCCAGGCTCTCCAGTTGGGCCGGGGGAATCTCGTCGATCTGGCGGAGGAGGAGAATCCCGCCTCTGCGGGTGAATTCCCAGGTGACGGAAACCTTCTGCTTCCCCTGTTCCGCCCAGCCCGGGAGCGGAAGGTGGGAAGATTCGGCCAGGGGAAGGAGGCGGTCGAAGATCCTGCGGTCGCCGGGGAAAATCTCCGCGACTCCCTGCCGAATTTTTTGGCGCAACACCGAGGAAAAATCCACTCGAAGGCTCAAAGTAAACTGGTCGTCGAGGGGGTCTTTCCCGGGGGTCACCGTCACGAACGCGCTTTCCTTGGCCAGTCGGTCGAGGATGTCCCGGAAATAGTGGTAGTTGATCTCCGCCTCCAGCTCGGTCACCCGGAAGAGGACCATCTCGGCAAGGTGCCTGGCCGTGTACTTGAATTTCACCGGGGAGATCGCGAGGAGGATGAGGAGCTTCACCGCATCCAGGGCCACCCTCTGCTGGTCCGGGTCCTTGAAAATCCGGGGGATTTCGTCGCGATAATACTCATAACCCTTTTCCACGAAGGGCTGGGTCTCGGCCGTCTCCCGGATCCGGTGGAGGAAGTGGTCAAAGATGGCTGGCGGCCCCAGCAGGTCCTGCGCCGGCCTGTCGAGGAACGATGGGATGGCCCGCTCTTCATCCCCTTTCAGGCGGTAGTGGATGAAATCCACGATCCCCCTGTGCTCGGAGAAGAGGGGCTTCAGGCGGTCCAGGAGAGTAACGGTGGCCGGGTGAACGGGGTAGACCTTCACGAACCGGGCTTCATCCACCGGGAAGGACGGAAAGTAGAGCCGGAGGGACTCAAAGATCTTGCGGATCTCTTCGCGCGCTCCCGGCCGCTGGCGGATCAGCCGGTGAGAGACGAGCTCTTCGATGTGGGCCCGCCCAAGGTTGAGCCGCACCGGGTAGCGGTCTTTTATCTTGTTAAAGGTGTCCTGGCTGATCTCCCCCGTCTCCTCGATCCACTCCTGGAGGGAGGCCACGACCCAGAGCGGAAAAGCGGACGCTTCCTCCCCCAGGTACTGGAGAAACCGGATATCTTCCTGGTAGGCGTGGGCATCCGTCTTGGAGCGGAGAAACTCGGAGAGCTCGTCCACCAGGAGCACCAGGCCGGAAAAGCCCAGGCGGCCCACGGCCCTCCGGATCTCTTCGAAAGTCTCTTTCCGGGACTCCTTCCCTTCAAAGGATCGGCCCAGGTGAAGGGAGAGCTCGCGGAAGACCTCCCGCAGGAATACATCTTCGAGGAACTCCGTCCCCCGGTGCTGAATGAGGGAGATTTCCACCACCAGGAACTTTTTCTCCCTGAGCGCGGTTCGGGAATTTTCCAGCGAGGGGTCCTGGCTGACGAGAAGATTCCAGGATTCGGGATGGCGAAGGATCAGGCTCAGCATGCTGAGGAAGTGCGATTTCCCCGACCCGAAATGGCCTTTCAGGAAGGCCCCCCGCCCTTCCGGCCGGGCAAGAGAACCGGACACCATCTCCAGGCACTTGGACACTTCCTCGGTGACCACGAAGGTTTCGAGGATCATCCGCCGCAGGTCCGGCTTCTCCAGGTCCCTCAGCTGAATGACGGTCTTAATCTCGGGGATCTCGATGAGGTCTCGTACCAGGGTCAATCTACAGCCTCCCCGCCCGTTCTTCCCCCCCCGCCGCGGGAGGATATCAGCTCGAGGAAGAAATGGCCGTATTTTCGGAGAGTCACTTCCCCTACGCCCACGATGGATAACATTTCCCGGGCGCTGCCGGGGCGCCGGCCCGCCATCTCACGCAGGGTCCGATCCTGGAAGATGCAGTACGGAGGGAGGCCCTCCTTCCGGGCGAGCGCCTGCCGGAGCTTGCGAAAATCCTCAAAGAGCTCGGAATCGAAATCTCTCTCGGGCGGTTCCTCCGGGCCGTCTTTCCCCGAAACAGGAAGAGAAAGGGGGACCGCCTCGCGTTTTTTCATCGCTTCCTCTCCCCTTGGGGTAAGGAAAAGGGCCGGGTGACTTTTCCCCTCCTTTGTCGCCTGCTCTTCTTTTATGAAGCCCCGGGCCAAAAGCTCCTCCAGCCATTTTCCCACCCGGGCGCGGCTGTATCCCGAAAGGAGGCCAAAGGTGGAGAGCCGGTCGAGGCTGAACTCCTCCATCGTTTTATCCTGCGAGCCGGTCAGCATCTTGACCGCAATTTCCCGGCCAAAGCGGCCCCGGAGCCGGGCCACGCCGCTCAGGACCTTCACCGCCAGCAAAGGCTCTCCTTGCTCCTGGAGGACGACCGGCTGAACCCCGCGGCTCCGGCAGACGTCGCACCCCCCGCAGTTCCCCCCGCCGGAGTACTCGCCGAAATATTCCAGGAGGAAGGCGCGCCGGCAGCGAGTCAGCGTTCCATAGGCCATCACCTGGTTCAGCTTCTCTAACTCATGGGCCTTGCGCAAGCGCAATTTTTCAAAATCGATGGTGAGTTCCCCCGGGGGCACCCGCATCTGAAGCCGAAGCCCCCTGCCCCGAAAGGGGGGAATGTAGGCTCCCTCCCCGTGTTCTTCCAATTCGGACATGACTCTCCGGAACGTCTCCCGGGACAGGCGGGTCTTGTCCATCATCTCCTCGGGCACGAACTGGATTCCTTCCACGAGCTCCTCCCCGGTGTAATGGCGGGCCAGCTCTTTCAGGAATTCAGATTTCGCCGAAGTCTTCCTGGGAGCAGACTCCAGAATGGAGGATGGGGCCCGGCGGAGGTACAGCTCGGCACGGTTTTCATACCGATTGAGACGGTGGACCGCCCCCGCGTCTTCGAGGATCCTCAGCGCGGAGCCCACGGCCGCCTCCGGCGACGGCGGGCTGGCGGAGAGCCCCGATTTCCCGGTAAGTCAGCCAGAGGGGGTCCTCTTTCTGTTCCAGGAGGGACTCGTAAATCCCCAGGACGACTTCACGCGGAGGATAGCTCGACTCGATGAAGAATTCCTGGAGCCGGCGGTCCGCGGCCGAGAAGAGGAGAAGGCAGCGAGCGGGTTTCCCGTCCCGCCCGGCGCGCCCGCACTCCTGGTAGTAAGATTCCACCGTGCCCGGAAGCTGATGGTGAACCACGAGGCGGATATCCGAACGGTCGATGCCCATCCCAAAGGCATTGGTAGCCACGACGAGATCGGTCCGGCCTTCGAGAAAGGCCTCCTGGATCCGGTTTCTTTCATCCTCTTCCATCCCGGCGTGATACCCCGCCGCATCGAGGCCCTCGCGCCGGAGTCGCCCCACCAGTTCCTCCACGCTCTTCCGGGTCCCGGCGTACACGAGGGCGCCGCCCCGTAAGCCCTTCAGGCAGCCGGCGAGAACGGAGAATTTTTCCGCCGGGCCTTTCACCTGGGCCACGTCGAAGGTAAGGTTCTTCCGGTCGAAGCCGGTGATGAATTTTCTCGGGGACCTCAGCCGCAGCTGCCGGATGATGTCTTCCCGGACCCGTTCCGTGGCCGTGGCCGTGAGGGCGATCGTTTGCGGCCGGCCGAGCGAGTCCAGGGCCTTTCCGATGCGGAGGTAATCGGGACGAAAGTCGTGGCCCCACTCGGAGATGCAGTGGGCTTCATCCACGGCCACGAACGATACCGCCTGCTTGCCGAGGGCGCTGATGAACGGCCCGTGTCGCAACCGTTCGGGGGCGGCATACACCAGCTTATAAGCCCCCGAGGCAATCTTTTGAAGAACTTCCTCCTGCTCCCCCAGGCTCATGAGGCTGTGGATGGCCACGGCGGGAAGATCCATCACCCGGAGAGAATCCACCTGGTCTTTCATCAGGGCGATCAGGGGCGAGATCACCAGGCAAGTACCGGGGAGAATGAGCGCGGGAACCTGGTAGCAGATCGACTTTCCGGCGCCGGTGGGCATGACCGCGAGGGTATCCTCGCCCGAGAAGACCGCTTCCAGGATCGCCTCCTGCCCCGGCCGGAAATCGCGGTACCCGAAACTCTTCTCCAGGAAATCGCGGGCCCGGGAAAGGAGAGAGGTTATGTCACGGGGGAGTGTTCAAAGTGTAATCCATTCCGAGAAATCGATTTAGTTGAAAACCACTCGTCTAACTGCCCTTCCAACGTACAGGCCGTCATTCCGCAAAACGAATCCAGTGATTGCGGTGAAAACGGATCACTCTAACTGGACCCCGGCTTCGCGGGGTCGACGAGACTCCGAAGTAATCATCAACTATTCGGAACTTTTCCGGTTCAATTCCCCCCGAAGCTTCCGGACCACACCCCAAAGTGTCTTCTCGCCGGGATGCTCCCGGAGGACTTCTTCCAGGAGCTCGAGAAATTTCTCCGTCTCCCCCCTGGCCTTAAAGATGATCCCCAGGGTCTTCCTGACCACGCTGTCGGCGGGGTCTTTACGGAAAGCCTCGCCCAGGCAGCGAATGGCCTCTTCGTATTCTTTTGCCCGGTAGTGGCAGAACCCCTCCTGCTTCAGGAAAAAAAGATCATTGGGCGCCAGCGCGGAGGCGGTTCTGTACTCCGCGGCCGCCTCGCGAATCAGTCCCGCTGCTTTGAGCTTCTGCGCCAGGAGCCCGTGCACTTGGGGATCGTTTTTTTTCGACTCCATGCCCGCGACGATCCGGAGCTCTTTCACAACCTCCTGCGCGGGGCGCGACATGCTTTTCAGCCGCAGGATCTCCTTCTGGACAAATTCGTCCTCCGGAGAGACCTCTTTCATTTTCTCGAAGACCGCGAGCGCCCGGTCGAATTCCTTCATCTGGTTGAGCAGCGAAGCCTTTTCGCGCAGGAACGGGAAGCTCTTCGGCTTCACCACCAGCACTCTCTCGAGCTCCCCGAGAGCTTCTTCAAATCGCTTCATCTTTCGGAGGGCGCGGGCGGTCTTGAGAAAGAGGTAGTCACGCGGCTGCCTGGATAGCGCCTGGCGATAATAATCCAGGGCCTTGCGCGGAGAATTCTGCTTGAAGAAAACATCGCCGAGGACGGATAACGCCTCGGGCTGCTGGGGGTCGCGGGCCAGGATCTCCTCGGCCAGAATTCTGCCTTCGGCGAGCCGGTTCTGCCGGAGGTACAGGTCGGCCAGGCTGGCTTTCAGGAAAGGCTGATCGGGATTTTTCCGCAGTTCGTTCCCGATCTCCTCCTCAGCCTCGGAGTACTTCCGGTTTTCCTTGAGCGCCCGTATGCGGTCCGCGGCTGAAAAATAGGGCTCTCTCCGTTCCATCGAACCTCCGGTTTGAGAAATTGTAGTAAAATCCAGGCTATTATGCAAGGATTGTCCTCACCGCAGTCGGCTCCGCGTGAGCGGAAAGATGAAGTCCCGGCCGGAGTGTGAAAATGGTTGCAAAAGAAGTGTCCTTTCTAAATAATGGGTTCGAGGGGTGCCGTGGATTCGAATGAAAGTTATACCTTCCAGTGGGAAGCGCTGAACCGGAACCGCCGGGGGTTCGAGGTTTTCCAGGAGCCCGTCCACGAACCGGGCGCCCACCCGGAGAACTTCATCGACCACGAGTGCGCCTTTGCCGCCAGGCACATACATCGCGCCCGCCCCGAAGCGATCCTGGACATCGGCTCGTATCGGCATTTCATCCTGGGGATCCTCGCCCACTATCCAGTTGCCACCGTCGATGTACGCCCGAGGAAAGCAGCCGGGGAAAATGAATCCCTGGTCACCTGCGATGCCAAAAAATTGGAGCTGCCGGACGGTTCCTTCGACCTCGTGCTGTCCCTTTGCACCCTGGAGCATCTGGGGCTGGGGCGGTACGGGGATGAATTCGACCTGGAGGCCGACGGGAAAGCTTTCGCCGAGATGATCCGGGTGTTGAAACCGGGGGGAATCCTGGTCTTCACCACCACGATCACCCGCGCCGCCCCTTCGGTTGCGTTCAACGCCCACAGGATATACGATCAGCGGATGCTGAGGAACTTTTGCGCCGGCCTGTCCTGTGAGGAGGAGAAATATTACAGCCATGAAAAGAAAGACTTCTGCGCCTTCCAGGAAGTGACCGACAAACCCAAAGCGTGGGATGTGTACTGCGGGTGCTGGAAAAAGGATTCCATCCCCGGTAGCGTAATCAGCCGAACCATGGACAACCGACCCCAATGATCACCAGGAACGACATCGAAGAGGCTTACCGCAGGATCCGGGATGACGTTGTGTGCACCCCCCTGGTTTATTCCGAAAAAATGAGCCGGCTCTGCGGCTGCCGTACGCTGTTTAAGCTGGAGAACTTTCAAACCACCGGCTCATTCAAGGACCGCGGCGCCCTGAACAAGCTGCTCAGCCTCTCCCCGGAGGAGCGGGAGAAAGGGGTGATCGCGGCTTCCGCCGGCAATCATGCCCAGGCCGTCGCGTACCACTCCCAGCGCCTGGGGATCAAGGCGAAGATCATCATGCCCCAGGGCACCCCTCTGATTAAAGTGGTGTCCACCCAAGGCTACGGGGCCGAGGTCATTCTCGAGGGGGAAACGGTCGACGATTCCTACGAGCTGGCGCTCGAACTCGCCCGCCGGGAAGGTTTGATTCTCATACACCCGTTCGAGGACCCCTGGATCATCGCCGGGCAGGGCACGATTGGCCTTGAGATCCTCGGGGACGATTTGGGCGCCGGGATTGACGCCGTCCTTTGTCCGGTCGGCGGCGGCGGCCTCATCTCCGGCTTGGCCGTCTGCCTGAAGGAGAGCCTTCCCGCGATCAGGATCATCGGAGTCGAAGCGGCCTCCGCCCCTTCCATGAAAAAATCCCTGGAGAGCGGCCGCCCGGTGCGCCTGGAGAGCGCTTCTTCCCTCGCCGACGGCATCGCCGTGAAAAAAGTGGGGCAGATTAATTATGAGATCGTTGAAAAATATGTGGATGAAGTCGTCGCCGTGGAAGAGGATGAGATCGCGAGCGCCATCCTTCTCCTTCTGGAGATTGAAAAGATCGTCGTCGAAGGGGCCGGCGCGGTCTCGCTGGCCGCAGTCCTGAACCGCAAGGTGCGGCTAGAGGGAAAAAAGATTCTCTGCATTATCTCGGGAGGAAACATCGATGTGAATACCCTGGACCGCATCATCACCCGGGGTCTCGCCGCGGAAGGAAGGATCGCCCGCTTTACGGTGAGGCTGAAAGACCGCCCCGGGACGCTGCTTTCGGTCATGGAAGTGATAAAAAAGATGCGGGTGAACGTCCTGGATATTATCCACCACCGCTTCGAATCCGCAGGGCCGTTCGGGTACGTGGATGTGTCCATCACTCTGGAGACCAAGGGCCACCCCCACATCGAGGAGGTCCGGAAGGCGTTGGAGGGGGCGGGGTACCCGCCGTGCGAGGCAGTCTGCAGGTTTTAATTTTACTGAACCGCAGAGGGCGCAGAGAACACGGAGAATTCAGCGGACCGAACGAAGGGGCCCTTCAACTTTAAACTTAAAATTCCGGACAACCCGGCCCGGCCGGAATCCAGTTAAAAAACGACGCATCCTGGACCCCGGTCGGAATCGAGTCGTACCGAGCTTCCGCCGGGGTGACGACCGGGCGGCTTTCCAGTCCGGAGAGCCTGAATTGGGCGCCGGAAGCGGTTGCCATGAGAGGCTTTGGGTTTCCCGGCGGTTCTGTTATCCTGAAAATCCGGGTCAAACTGCCTCCCCAGAAATCAGGACAAACCGGAGAGAAATTCCCTGACCTGGTACTCCCACTCCTGTGAAACCAGGTTGACCCGTGTCTTCCCCCCTTCGGAGCAAACCGTGGCGTTCACGTACCCGCCGCCTCCGGTGAAGTTGAGGCACTGCGGGTTTTCATCCGCCAGCTCGAGCCCCTGCCCGCCCTTCCCGAAATACTTCTTAAGACGTTTGATGACCTCTTCCGGTGAAACTTTCGTTTCCTTTTCCAGGTTAATCATTTATCCTCCCTGTAGGGTGCGTTCCCCGAACGCACCGAGCTTCAGGCCTGATCGGGGATCAGGCCCTACAATTCTACAATTCTGACACACTCTTTATGTTTTCGGTCTTTTCCAGAAAGGCCCCGATCTTCCAATCTCCTTCAGGGCGCCGATGATCTCCCGGCCGTACTCCCGGCTGTGCGATACCCAGTTCGGGTCCAGCCGTTTGCGGAAATAGCTGACTGAAAAAATCTTGACCAGGTCGGAGAGGGAAACGATCCCCTCCTCCGCCGCTGGATCGAACCGCGCCCAGTTGCGGATGTGCTCTTCCGACCGGAAGAGGTTCATGGTGCTTCAGGCATAGGGGGTGTTCTTCTGCCCACTTCCAGAAAGGCACGGCCACGTAGCCCATGATCCCTTCAGGGTCCGCCCGCAGGATCTGCCCGTCGCGGATTTCCACTCGCACGGGCAGCCCGCAGTCGAGACAGGGAGCATCGATCTGTACCGTCTTTCCCGGAAAGAGCCAGCAGACCGCCAGCGATTCGAACCCTCACTGGCCGAACCACTTCTGCTGGCCGTCGATGGTGATCCGGTACTGGGTGGGAAGGTTGTTGAAGGGGGCAAAGGAGGTGATGGTATCCGTCTCGCGGAAAGAGCCAGCCCGGGACCCCCGCCGCGAATAGCTCCCGCAGGATCCTGGGCCCGTCTTCCACGGGCACCCCCAGTTCGGCCGCGATCTCGGTATAATGCGGGGCCTGGCCGGTTCGAATCATTCTCTGGATGATAAAATGAAACGTCCGGTCTAAAACGTTCAAGTCACTCATGGAATCATCCCCCTTTGGTTGTCGATCGGCTCGGCGCCTTTCTGATTCTCTTCGCCCTCCCTTGACCCAACTGGAATCCTCAACCAAATTTCAATCCTGCGCAACGCGAGATAGAAATTTGGTGCTTCGTAACTGTTTAGCCCTCTGAGAAGAGGTCCAAAATTGCCAGGGACCCTCAGAAATCCCCCTTGATCCCCCTTTTTCAAAGGGGGAATCCCGCCTTTGGCGGGACTATCTCCTACCTTTGAAAAGAGAGGTTGGGAGGGATTTCTGGGATTTCTTTCAACCGCTAAATTGATACGTTGCTTCTTATGGTTTGGCCATTTCGATCGCTTTCTGAAAAGCTTTTTCCATGTCCGGCAGGTGGGTAATTTCCGGCACCACCTGAATGTAGCGAACCACGCCCTCTTTGTCCACCAGAACAACGGAACGGGCCAGGAGCATGGATCTCTCCATCAAAAGCCCGGTGGCTCTTCCGAATCCCCCCTCCTTGTAATCTGATAGATATTGAAGGTCGGTCAGCTTGGCTTCCTTCGCAAAGCGCTTCTGAGCAAAAGGGGTATCCCGGCTGATGGTAATGCGTCTGACTTCCTGGGGAAGCTTCTGACCCTCCTCTCCCAAGTAGTGCGTCTGCTCCTCGCAAACCGGAGTGTCGAGGGAAGGAACGATGCTCAGGAAGAGAACCGAGCCTCTCTCCTGGGAAAGGTCCACATCTTTCATGGTCAGGGCATCCACCAAATTCACGGAGGGTAATGGTTTGCCGATGGAGATAGGGGAACCGAGCAGCCGAAAGCTGCCTCCCCCCGGCTCACCGAAGCCCCGGGTTCAACGGATCCCTTCTCTACCGGTATTTTCGGTCTCATCGATGCGCAACCCATCACTCCAATTATGAGTGAACAGATCAACAGGATTTTGTAGCTTCTGGCAACCATGACCGCCCTCCTTTTTGCTTGCTACAGACATTTCTGTTAGAAACTGCAGAACCGCTGAAGAATATTGTCCTCCTCCCTGGAGGAGAGCCTGCTTTGCCATTCGAGCGCTGGAAATGATTCTGAAAATTAATGGAGGTTCCCAAAGGGATACTTCCATTATAAAATAAAGAGTGATAGATACAAACCAAATTTTCTTTTACCCAATTCCCGCAGATTCTCAGCCAGGAGAGGGATTTCCGGCGGGAGGAAATCCGGGTTGTTTTTCAAAATAAGCAGCAGAATGGGAACGGGAGCAAAGGAGTGAGATTTCTCGGGAGGAATGGACCTTCTTTTCAGCCATGGGTCAGACAAACACCTGGCCCTCTTATGATTGCGGATCTACCGGTCGGGGGTGCAGTAAGAGATGAATCGATGATCGAGATTGACGGCTCGGCTCACTCCGGAAGCGGCACCCTTCTGCGGTATTCGGTGGCTCTCGCCGCTCTCCTCGGGAAACCCCTGCACATGACCCGGATCCGGGCTAAAAGGGAAAAACCCGGACTGAGGCCGCAGCATCTGCAAGCCGTTCGCGCCTGCTGCGAGTTTTCCGGCGGTACGCTCGAGGGGGATAAGGTGGATTCCACCGAAATCTTCTTCCATCCCGGGAAGACCCTTGAAGGAGGGGATTTCCACTGGGACATCGGCACGGCGGGTTCCACCACCATGCTGGCCTTCACCCTTTTGCCGGTGGCCCTGTTCGCCCGCCTCCCATCCTGTTTTTCCATCACCGGGGGGCTCTTCCAGGATTTCGCGCCCAGCGCTTTCCATATGCAGAAGGTCCTGCTCCCCACTCTCCGGACGATGGGGGCCGAGATCCGGGCAGAGGTCCTGCGGCCGGGATATCCGCCGCTGGGAAAGGGCGCCCTGAAGGTGGAAGTGAACCCCTGAGAAGCCGGATTGAAACCCTTGCGGATGACCGAGCAGGGAGCCGTAGAGGAGATCCGGGGAATCTCCCTCGATTCCCACCTGGAAGAACGAAAGGGTCGGCGAACGAATGGCCGAAGAATGCGGGAGGCTCCTGGAAAAACGCGGGCTACCAGGCCGAGATAGAGGTTCTCCACGACCGAACGGCCCTCCAGAAAGGGGCGGCCTTGCTGCTCTGGGCGGAGACGGAAACCGGCTGCCTGCTCGGTTCGGACCAGGCCGGGAAAGCCGGGGAGGAGGTCCGAAAAAATCGCCCAGTTCGTCGTAACGTCGCTTTTCGAAGACCTGGCCTCCAAGGCCACGACGGACCGCCACCTGGCCGACCAGTTGATTCTCTTCGCCGCGCTCGGCCGGGGGAACAAGCCGATTACGTGATCCCCCGGATGACCGATCACGTCGATTCCAACCTGTGGCTGGTGGAAAAAATCCTGGGCGTTAAGTGGAAGCTCGAGGGCAATCACCTTCTGATCGAAGGATCGGGATTTCAGAACGGACCTTTACAGCACAACGGGCAGGACATACCATGAACAAAACCCGGGTAAAAATTCGCGGCATTTACACCACGGCCCTGACCAAGCTCCTCCTGGATCTGGGCTACTCGATCGCGGATCCTTCGCCTGAGATTCAGCAGAGGTTCCGCCTGAACCCCGTCCAAGAGCTTCCCCAAATTCTGATCAGGGATTCCGAGGACCATCACGGGGTCGAAACCTTCGGGGAGGCGGACGGGATCTGCGAGCTCCTGGGAGATCTTCAGCCTGAACTCCTGGACTCGGCGATTTTGAGATTTGAACCCGCCGGCGAAACCGCAAAAGAACTCCCGGAAGAGCTGGAGGGTTTAAGCGAGTTCGTCCGGGCAAGGCTTGAATTTGGCGGGGCTTCCAAGGGGTTCCTGGATCTCGTCCGGTCTTCCGTCGTGCCCTCGCTCTCCCTTCATCACCGGTTCCGCATCATTCATCCTAAAAAGCTGGAGAGGCTGGAAAAAGAGCTTGGGGACCGGCCACAATTCGCATGGGAGCTGGACAGAAAGCTGTTCGACGAGGAGATTCTGCTCCCCTTGAGCAAGGCCGGGGTCGTCCGGCTGGAGCATGTCAAAATTTCCGGGAAACCCGTCCGGCCCAGGGAGGGCGTGCTGCTCGAGGCCAGAGGGAGGCCGGATCCTGGTCAAGCGTTCTTTTTCCCAACACGGGCGTTACGACGGGCTGGACCTGCCCATTGAGCCGGGGGATTACAGCCTGGTTGAGGCGCGCGAAGGAGACTGGTCCATTAAACACGCTTACTACTCGCAAGCGGGCCGTGCTCAAGGGAGAGTACTGCAACGTAAACACCCCCGTGGAGCTTTACCCGTACGGCGCAAGGTACCTGGACCTGGAGGTCGATGTGATCCGCCGGCCCGGCGAGGCTCCGTTCATCGTGGACCGGGAAGAACTCGCCATTCTGGCAAAGGACGGCCTCGTGGGCCCAGGTCTGGAAAAGAAGGCCCTGCAAGTAGCCGAGGGGTTGCTGAAACGGATGTGCTGAGCCCTTTTCTCCTTTATCTTCTACCCGAAGCCATCCGAGAACCAAGGAGCTCTAAATTGTCGAATGCGAACCACGGCAAATTTGCAGCCGTGTCCCCTTTGAGGACCCAATGAAAAAAACTTCAGAAATTAAGAAAGTGGAGTTCGGCAGGACCGGGCGGGAAGTCACCATCGTAGGACTTGGCGGCGAGGGAATTCTCCGCACCCATGGGGAGGACCGCAGGGCCCGGGAAGTGATTTTGGAAGCGGTAAACCAGGGGATCACCTATTTTGACTCCGCCAGGGCTTACGCGGGAAGCGAAGGGTACTACGGAACGGTTTGGCCGCAAGCCCCGGAAATCCGCCAGAAGATTTTTCAAGCCAGTAAATCGGCCGGCCGGAGTAAGAAAAGCGCCCTCGCGGACCTGGAGACTACTCTCCGCACCATGGGAGTTGACCACCTCGATCTCTGGCAGATTCACGACGTGCGGACGGAACGTGACCTGGAGACGATCTCCGGACCGGGCGGCGCCCTCGAGGCCTTTGTGGAAGCCAAAGCAGCCGGGAAAACCCGCTTCATCGGCGTGACCGGCCATCACGACCCGGGCGTTCTCGCCGGCGCGATACGGGAATGGCCGGTGGATTCGGTGATGATGCCCGTGAACCCGGTGGAAGGGTCCATCGGAGGCTTTCTGGATTCCGCCCTTCCGGAAGCGCGAAGAAGAGGGATCGCGGTAATCGGAATGAAGGTTCTGGGAGCCGGCCACTACATCCTTCCCGACCTGGAAGCCTCGGCGGACCTCTTGATCCGCTTTGCCTTATCCCAGGAGATCAGCGTCGCAATCGTAGGCTGCTCCACGCCCGATGAAGTGAAGACCCATGCCACAGCGGGGACGGATTTCAGGCCCCTTTCAAAAGCTGAACAGAAGGAAATCGTCGACCGTTTTCGTCCCTACGCGGAGCGCCTCGCTTTTTATCGCGGAGTCCTGTAATTGCGGACCCGGTGAACCGGGCTCCGAGGCAAGCGGAAGCGGACAGAAGGATCTGTAAAAAAAACTACAATTCTCACCCGGCCGCGCACCATTCCGAAATCTTTCTAACCATCTATTATTCCAGTTATTTACGTCTTCCAGTAAAATCCGATTAATTCCCCCGCCGGTTTTTGTCGGTTTTGTTTACGGTCGCCTCTGCCCGGAAAACCGCTTTAGGAAGCGGAAACTGGTTCCACGTCCGCCCGGCCGTTCCCGCTTCTCATGATTCCTCATTCGTCGGATCGTTTTCGGGTTTTATTCTCCGGACAGTGAAAAAAGTAATCCTTAATGATAAAGTGAAATTAGCAATTCCGCCCCCAGGAGTTCTCTTGAAAGCCGTGATTCGAGTTCTCGACCTGTGGAAATTCTACAGCAAAGACGGGCAGGAAAATATGGCTGCCCTGCGGGGTACGAGCCTCGAGGTGCAGCCCGGCGAGGTGGTCGCCCTCTATGGAAAGAGCGGCTCCGGGAAGACAACCCTCCTCAATATCCTCGCGGGCATCGACCGGCCCAGCCGGGGCTTGGTGGAGGTGGACGGGCTTAACCTTGAGGCCCTGGGCGAAAGCCGGCGGACCCGGTTGCGCCGCGAACGAATCGGCTTTATTTTTCAATTTTTCAACCTGTTGCCCACGCTCACGGTTTTTGAAAATGTTTGTCTCTCCCTGGAGCTCGCGGGGAGGTCCGAAACGGACCCGGCCCGCGAAGCCTTGCGGGCGGTCGGCCTTGAAGGAAAGGAAGATCGATTTCCCCACGAGCTTTCCGGGGGCGAGCAACAGCGGGTGGCCATCGCCAGGGCCATCGTGAAAGAACCGGCCATCATCCTGGCCGACGAGCCCACGGGTAACCTGGACACCCAAACCGGGGGGCAGGTCCTCGCGCTCCTTTCGGCGCGGTGCCGCGAATTCGGAACTTCGCTGCTTATGGCGACTCACAGCCCCCTGACTTTCCGGTATTCGGACCGGATGCTGCGGATGGTGGACGGGCGGGTGGTCGAAGAGACAGGCTGCCCGGAAACTCGCGGATGAGAATCGTAACCAAGGCATTTCTTCGCTATTTGCCCCGGCGGCGGGGTCTCAGCGTTCTCCAGCTGCTGGGGATCGGGTGCGGGGTCGCGGCGGCCATCGGAATGGCGCTCTCGGCCAGCGCCGCGCTCTCAAGTTTTTCCCGCGCGGTAGAGTTTCTCAAAGGAAAGGCAACCCATTCCCTGGAGCGCCCGGCCGGCCCCATGGACGAGGGGGTCCTGGCGACGTTGATGACCGACCCCGCGGTGGAATCCTTTTCGCCGGTTATCGACCGAACGATCCGCCTCGCGGGGGGCCAGACAGTACGGCTGCTGGGAATCGATCCTTTTCTGGACCGGGCCTTGCGCCCCGAGCTTGCCCGGGCCAGGCCGGACGCGGGCGCCGGGGCCGGTCGGGACCTGTCGTTTCTCCTGGATGAAAACACGATCCTTGCCGATGTCGAGCTCGCCGCTCAAATCGGCCTCGGCCCGGGAAAATCCCTGGAGACCAATCACGGCAAACTTCAGCTGGTCGGGACTTTTCCCACGCTTTCCAGCGAACCCCTGGTCCTGATGGACATCGCCAACGCCCAGCGCTTTTTCTCTTCCGCGGGGAAGCTGGACCGCGTGGACCTGATCCTGAGCGACGAGTCCGCTTTCCGCGCCCGGTGGTCCGATGGGTTCCGGGTTCAGTCGGCGCGACAGCGCCGGGAGACGCTGAGCGACATGCTCCGGGCTTTCCGCCTGAACCTCCAGGCCCTCTCTTTGCTGGCCCTTTTTGTCGGGATCTTCCTCGTTTACAACACGGCCATGTTCGCGGTGGTGAGCCGCAGGAGAGATGCCGGCATCCTGAGAAGCCTGGGCGCGACCCGCAGGGACATCATCTTCGCCTTCCTCACTGAAATTCTCTTCCTGGGTGCGGTCGGAGGGGCGTTAGGAGGGGTTGCCGGGTACCTCTTGAGCCGGTTCTTGACCGACCTGGTCGCGGGGACCATCAGCAACCTGTATTTTTTTCTCCGGCCCGCGATGCCCGGCTGGTCGTGGTGGATTGCATTTGCCGGCGCTCTCCTGGGGTTCGGCGCGAGTCTCTTGGGAACGATTTTCCCCCTCCTGGAGCTGGTGCGGGCGGACCCCGTTCAGGCGCTCCAGGGACGAACCGCGGCCGGGCAAACGGCGAGAGCCCCTCTCAGGGCCTCCTTGGCCGGACTGGCCGTTCTTGGAATCGCCTCAGCCCTCTGGGCCGCTTCTTACCTCCACGTCTATTTTGGCTTCGCCAGCGCCTTCGCGTTGCTCATCGGATCGAGTCTCTTCACGGGCCTGTTCCTGATCAAGATGAATCCGTTTTTAAAGGGGCTGTTCAACCGCATCGCCGGCCTGCCCGGCAAAGTGGCCGCGGGAAATATTCGGCAAAACCTCGGGCGCACTTCCGTTGCCGTCGCGGCTTTTATGGTTGCGCTCTCCATGTCGGTCGGGCTCAGCTCCATGATCGGAAGTTTTCGCCACTCGCTGGTCTGGTGGATGGGCACCCAGCTCCAGGCCGACTTATATGTAGGCAGAGTGGGGGAGCAGGAAGTTCCTGAATCTCTTTATGAGGAACTTCGGTCCATGCCGGGTCTCGGAGGAGTCGATCCTTTCCGGAACGTGCAGGTCGCGTACCGGGACACATCGATTTACGTCTCCGCCGTTGACCCGGACGTGCTGCAAAAATACACGAGGTTCGGCTGGCTGAAGGGAGGAGACGAGAACTGGGAACCGGTGAAGAGAGGGGCGGTGATCGTCTCTGAAAGCTTCTACCGCCGGTTCGGGGTCCGGTCCGGCGACCGGATTACGCTGAAGGGGGCTCACGGGGCCGTCGATGTGGCGGTAGCCGCGGTTTTTTACGATTACACTTCCGAACACGGAGTGGTCATGATGGCCCGCTCCACGTACCTGAAGATCTTCGGCGACCCGACCATCAACAGCCTCGGGATCTTTATCGACCCCGGCAACCCCCGGCGCAAGGAGCTCCTGGACGAGGTACGCCGAAAGGCCTCCAACCTGGGCCTGCCCGTGTTCACCCGGGCCCAGCTCCACGGAAACATTCTCTCGGTCTTCGATTCCACCTTTGCCATCACCCGGTCCATGAGGATCCTGACGATCGTGGTCGCTTTCTTCGGAATCGCCGGGGCCCTGCTGACCCTCTTCATGGAGCGGCAGAAGGAGTTCGGAATTTACCGCGCCCTGGGATTTTCCACCGGGCAGGTCGCCGGCATGACCCTCCTCGAGGGGTTCGGGATGGGGCTGGCCAGCTTCCTCCTGAGCACGGGAGTGGGAACCGCCCTGGCTTGGCTCTTAATCAGGGTCATCAACCTGCGCAGCTTCAACTGGACGATCTTTTTTTACCCGGAATGGGGGCCGTACATGCTGGCGGCGGTGACAGCCGTCCTGGCCAGCCTGGGCGCCGCGCTTTACCCGATCTGGAGGGTTTACCGGACCTACCCGCAGATGCAAATCCGGGAAGAATGAAAAGATGAGGAGATGAGGGTGGAGCAAAACATCAAAAGGCAAAGGGCAAAAATCAAAGATCACAAATTACCAGCGATCGATTTCCCGCTAGGGTCATTTTTGCCCTTTGCCTTTTGCCTTTTGATTCTTGATTTTTTGATATTAACCGGGCCTCTGTCGGCTGCGGAAGAATGGGAAAGGGTGATCCGGCCCCGGGTTTGGTCCTTTCCCCGGGACTTCGGCGCCCACCCGGAGTTCCGGACCGAGTGGTGGTATTTCACCGGCAATCTGGCGGACACTTCCGGGAGCGCGCTATGGGTATCAGCTCACCTTTTTCCGGCAGGGACTCCGGCGGAGGCTCCCCACCCCGGCAAACTCTTGGGACATCCGGGATCTTTACCTGGCCCATTTTGCGGTCACCGATGTGGCCCGGAATACCTTCCGGGCTTCGGAGCGGGTGTCCCGCAAGGGACCCGGGCTGGCCGGGACCAGCCCGGAGGGGATGGACGTTTGGCTTCTGAATTGGTCCGCCAGGATGAAAGATTCCCGTATTTCCCTGGAGGCCCGGGATTCCGCAATGGAGCTCAGCCTCCGGCTCACCCCGCGGAAGCCCCCGGTCATCCACGGCGAGAACGGACTCAGCCAAAAAGGTCCCTCTCGCGGCCAGGCATCTTATTACGTTTCGCTGACGGACCTCAAAACCCAAGGTACCCTCAAGATCGAATTCCGGGACCGCCGTGGAAGTTCAAGGCACCAGCTGGTTTGACCAGGAATTCGGCTCTAATCAGCTCTCCCCTGATCAGAGGGGGTGGGACTGGTTCAGCCTGCACCTCTCCGATGGGAGAGACCTGATGATTTATTTTCTTCGCCTCAAGGACGGCTCTGTCGAGCCCGCCTCTTCGGGTACCCTGGTGTCGAGGGACGGAACTTCCCGCCACCTGAAGCTCCCGGAGATTACCGTTTCTGTTCTTGACAGGTGGAAGAGTCCGCGCACCAAGACGGAATATCCAAGCCGCTGGAGGATCCTCGTCCCTTCGGCCGGAATCGACGTGAACATAGCCCCTTGGATCTCCGATCAGGAGCTTACCACCGAGGGATCAACAGGCGTAACCTACTGGGAAGGCGCAGTCACGGGCAGAGGAAGCGCCGGAGGCCGGGAGGTCTCTTGCGAAGGATATGTTGAGCTCACCGGCTATGCGGGAACGATTGGAGGACTGTTTTGACCAGGAGGTCCCTTTCCCCGGTTGTCTCTACCGTTGCGCTGGAGCCTTACGGTCTAATTTCGCATTCCGCATCCCGCAATCCGCATTCCGAGGGTCACAGCTTGTCTTCCCGCTGGCTCTTGAGCCACAGGGCGAAGACGGGGTCCACCAGGCGCCAGAATCCATTCTCTTCATCTTTTTCGATGACATCCAGGTCCTCCATCTGCTTGGCCGAATGTTGGACGCCGCCGACCGATCCGAGGTTGTGTTTTTGAAGAAAGGAGCTGGCCAGGAGTTTTTGGGTGGGCTCCTTGGAGAGGGCCTGCAAAAGCAAACGCTGGTGCGGCGAGAGGCACTGAACGCCAGCCTCGAAGACCGGTTTCTCCGAAAGGATCAGGGTCTCAAACCCCTCCCGGATATCCTTCGGGGTCACCGTCTTGCAGGATTCAAAGACAAAGAAGGCCAGCTTCTGTGAATAGTAGGGGTGATATTCCACGAGCGAAGCCATTTCCCTGGCCAGTTCCACGGTACAGTTTTTCTTGTTTTCCGTAAACTGCCGGGAGATAAATTCCGCCAGATCTCCGGCCGGAAGGGCCCGGATGGGATAGTTGATGGCGCTCTGGAAAAATGGGCGCTGCCTTTCGTTGAAGATCCCCAGAAGAATCCGGCGCCGGCTCCCCACGAAGAAGTAAGAAGCCCGGTGCTGGTTAATCTGGGTCCGCAGGGCGGCTTCGATCTGCAGGGCTTCCTTCAAAACCACGATCTCCTGGAACTCGTCAAGAGTGACCTGCACCAGAGGTTTGGCGGCCTGGATGAATTCGCCGAGGGACTCCATGGTCTCCTCGAGGAGCGGCAGGCCGCTTTTCACAGCCGAGGAACGCTCCACGCTGAGAGAAAAATGACCCGAGATTTCGGGCTTCAATACCGGGCGAAAAGTTTTTATGATCCGGAGGGCCGATTTCCAGAGCGGCTCTTTCTGATGCGTGACCACGAAGACACTCCTGGCCAGCCGCCCGGCCACATCCTCCACGGAGCTCACCCCGAAAAAATCGGCAAAGATGGATACCGCGCCCTTATCCGCGAGCTTTTTCTGAACCCGCTTCACCAGGGAGGTTTTCCCGTACCGCCGTGGCGAGAAGAGGACCACGTTCGCTTTCGCCTCCGCGTAGGATTGCAGCTCCTTCAGCTCGCCCTCCCGGTCGCAGAAGGGAGCGTCCACGGGAATTTCCTGCAGGTAAAACGGGTTCATGGGGCCCTCCGTTATGCTGTCGCCATTATGGTACTACAATAATATGCGGGGTGGAAGAGGGTTGAACGGCGGGGAAATATCGGAGTTCGGCAGCCACGCTGCCGCCTTAAGAAGCGCAAGCATGGCTTGCGCACTCCATGGCTCTTAAATCACCCCCTCCTCGGACAGCCTTTTTACCTGCTCCTCCGAGTACCCCAGGAGACTTGTAAGAACCTCGCGGTTGTGTTCCCCCAGCAGGGGGGGCGGGCTCTGGATGCCGATCCTGCTTTCCGAGAAAGTGGCCGGGGGTCCCACTACTTTCACCTTTCCGTAGTGAGGGTGCTCCACTTCCTGGACGATTCCCAGGTGCCGGACCTGCGCGTCTTCGAAGACCCGGTCGAACGTGTTGATGGGCCCGCACGGGATCCCGGCCTGGTCGAAAAGCGGGACCCATTCGTCAACGGTCTTTGCGGCAAGTCTCCGGTCGATAATTTCGTTCAGCGCCTGGCGGTTCTCAAGGCGTTTCGCGTTGTTGGAAAACCGCGGGTCCCCGGCGAGTTCTTCCATGCCCGGGAGCTCGCAAAACGATTTCCACATCCGCTCGTTGATCACTCCGAAGATCAGGTAATCGTCTTTGGCCCGGTGCGCCTCGTAAGGCACGATGTTCGGGTGGGCGCTGCCCCATCTTCGGGGGATGACCCCGCCGACCAGAAAGTTCGAACCGATATTGATCAGGGTTGCGAGCTGCATCGCCAGAAGATTGATGGAGATCCGCTGTCCTTTCCCGGTCTGTTCCCGGAGATAAAGCGCTGAGGAGACCGCCCCGAAAGAATACAACCCGGTAAGCACGTCCGTGAGGGGAACGCCGACCTTGACCGGTTCGCCCTCCGGCGGACCGGTGATAGACATGAGGCCGCCGATCGCGGAGACGATCACATCCACCCCCGGTTTTTCGCGGTACGGCCCGTCCGTGCCGTAGCCGGTCATGTCGCAGTAGATCAGCCTCGGGTTGATCTCTTTCAGCACTTCGTAGCCGATCCCTAATTCGTCCATTGTACCGGGGCGGAAATTTTCCAGGAGCACGTCCGCTCTCTTCACCAACCCCTTGAAGATATCGATCCCTTGGGGTTTTTTGAAGTTCAGGGTGACGCTCTTCTTATTCCGGTTGATGGAGATGAAATAGGCGCTCACCTCTTTCACCCAGGGAGGACCCCAGGCGCGGCTCTCGTCGCCGATTTTCGGCTGTTCGATCTTGAGGACCTCCGCTCCGAGGTCCCCAAAACCATCGCGCAATACGGGCCGGCGATGATCCGGGTGAGATCGAGCACCCGGATGCCTTTCAAAGGCGGCTGGCCGGCGGGAATTTTTGGGTCCATGCGCGAAGCCTTTCTCGATGTCGAATATTCATTTCTTACCATATCTCTCTTTCGCCCATCAAGAAGAGAATTCCATTCGGGTGCAATACTCCACATCGGTATCGGTCCTGGTGCGTGTTTACTCTTCAATGCGGTAAGAAAATTCGGAATTGGCAATCCCGTCTCAAATCCCCCCTACCCCCCCCTTTGTCAAAGGGGGGAAGGGGGGGATTTCTGGAACGGACGGACTCACGGGTAAAGTCGCGTTATCTGGTTTCGGCTCTGCTGCTCTGGAATTCTGGGAATTTTTGACTTTCTCCTCTGTTTCCAATATACTTCTATGAGTGCCTCGTCCTACCCATTTCCTTGTTCAAGGAGAATCCCATGCCTCTCATGACCACCAAGCCGATGTTCGACCTGGCCTATGACGGCGGATTCGCCGTCGGCGCTTTCAACGTCAACAACATGGAGATCACCCAGGGCATCATCGCCGCCTGCGCGGCGGAAAAAGCCCGCTGATCCTGCAGATCTCCAAGGGCGCCCGCAAGTACGCCAACATGCGCTATCTGAAGCACATCATCGACGCGGCCGTCGAAGAACACCCCGACCTGCCCATCGCCATCCATCTGGACCACGGCGACACGCTGGACCTGGTCAAGACCTGCATTCAAGACGGGTTCACCAGCGTCATGATCGACGGCTCCCACCAACCCTATGAAGAGAACGTCAAGCTGAGCGCCGAGGTGGTGAAGGCCGCCCATCAGGCCGGGCGTGGTCGTCGAGGCCGAGCTGGGCATGCTGGGCGGGATCGAAGAGCACGTGGTCGGCGCTGAGCGCCGAGGAATACGAAAAGAATGTGGAAAAATTCCTGACCGACCCGAAGCAGGCCGCCGATTTCTGGAAGCGCACGGGCGTGGACAGCCTGGCCGTCGCCATCGGCACCAGCCACGGGGCTTACAAGTTCAAGCACGAGGCCAAGCTGGCCTTCGACCGCATCGAGCAGATCATGAAGACCTGCCCCGGCCTGCCCCTGGTCATGCATGGCTCCTCCAGCGTGCCCCAGGAGTTCATCGACCTGATCAACAAGTACGGCGGCAACATGCCCAACGCCAAGGGCGTTCCCGAAGACCAGATCCACACTCGCGGTGACCAAGTACGGCGTGTGCAAGGTCAACATCGACACCGACCTGCGCCTGGCGCTGACCGCCAAGATCCGCGAGGTCTTCGCCACCAAGCCCGCCGAGTTCGACCCCCGCAACTACCTCGGCCCCGGCCGCGAAGCGATCATCCAGACCGTGAAACGCAAGCTGCACATGCTCAACTGCGCCGGCAAGGCCGAGGCGGTGATCAAGCAGTGGAAGAAACTCGGGCAAGCCGCTGCCGGTTTTTTACCGGAAATAGGAACTCAAAGGCTATGATCAGTTTTAGGACAATTAAACCCCCTCACCCAGCCCTCTCCCCCGATTCGGGGGAGAGGGCTGGGGTGCAGGGGGGTGCGAGGATATCGATCGTAATCCGGGCCGAGAGGAGGTTTTTTCATGCATAGAATCACAACCGTGACGGAGCATCTTCTTCTGCACCAGAAAGAATCTCCTATGGCCACGGGACGGTTTACCAGCCTCCTGAATGAGCTCATTCTGTCGGCCAAAATCATTTCCCGGGAAGTAAACAAGGCAGGGCTGGTGGATATCCTCGGTCTCACCGGAGAGATCAACGTCCAGGGGGAAGAGGTCGTCAAACTGGATGATTTCGCCAATCGGACGCTCATCTACCGTATGCAGCGGGCCGGGGTACTTTGCGGCATGGCTTCAGAAGAAATGGCGGATCTGATCGAGATCCCTTCCACTTTCCCGATGGGAGATTACATCCTTATTTTTGATCCCCTGGACGGATCCTCCAACGTAGACAGCAACGTGTGTATCGGGACGATCTTCTCCATCTACCGCCGCAAAAGCCCGGAGGGGAAAGGGCTGACGACGGCCGATCTTCTCCAAAAAGGATCGGAACAGGTTGCTGCCGGCTACTTTCTTTACGGACCTTCCACGATGATGGTCTATACCACGGGCCGGGGAGTGCACGGCTTCACTCTGGACCCCAGCGTGGGGGAGTTCCTCCTTTCCCACCCGGACATCAAAACTCCCCCGGACGGAAAGATTTACTCGGTCAACGAGTCCTACTGGAATTACTGGGACAGGCCCACCCGCGAGATTGTCTCCTACTTCAAGAGCCCGGAGAACCAGAGGGGCCAGCCTTACAACCTCCGGTACATCGGTTCCCTGGTGGCCGATTTTCACCGCAACCTGCTTTCGGGCGGGATCTTCATGTACCCGGCGGACTATCGGGACCCGAAAAAACCCAAGGGAAAATTGCGGCTGCTGTGCGAAGCCGCCCCATTGGCCTTCGTGGTGGAGCAGGCCGGCGGCTTGGCCACCGATGGGAAGACGCGGATCCTGGACATCGAGCCCCAGGAACTCCATCAGCGGGTCCCGCTCTTCATCGGGTCCGGGAACGACGTGCGGAAGGTGATGGAGATTTATAAAAGAAGTAGTTTAGAAGCTTAGTTCGGAGTTCGGAGCCACCAACTGTAATTTGGCAACCCACAACTCTCCAATCGCCTGTTCTCCGAACTCCGTACGGGCACGCTGCTGCGTGCCCCTACATTACTCCGAACTTCTTTTCTCTAAATCATGCCTGGTCCCATCGCTCTCATCGGCGGCAATGAATTCCGGTCCGATTGCGAACCGATGGACCGGGCGCTCCTCGCCCGGATCGGCGGACACCCCAAGGTCGTCATCCTTCCCACCGCCGCCGCCCGGGAGAACCCTTCATTGGCGGCGGAAAACGGAGTGCGCCACTTCACCCGGTTGGGGGCTCATGCCGGCGCGGCCATGGTCGTGGATGAAGAGACGGGCCGGGAACCTCAGTGGGTCGCGCTGGTGAAAACCGCGGATTTGGTCTATCTCACGGGCGGAGACCCGGTTTATCTTCGGGAAACGCTGAGCGGCTCTCCGGTCTGGGACGCGGCAGTGGAATCCTGGAGGAAGGGGCGAATGGTGGCGGGGTCGAGCGCGGGGGCCATGATCATGGGCGGAAAGATGTGGTCGCCCGGGAGAGGCTGGGGGGACGGGCTGGGTCTCTTGCCCCCGTTGGCCATCCTCCCCCATCATGCCAAGCTGGCGGCCCTGTGGGATGTGCGGCGAATGCGCGCCTCCTTGCCGGAAGAAGTGATCCTGGTTGGGATTGATGAGTCCACCGCGCTCCTGGGCCCGCCCTGGCAAGTCGTGGGACCCGGTGAAGTATCGGTGTATCGGGGCGAAAAGCCTGAAACGTTCACTGCTGGGCAAACTGTAGATATTCCGTCTTCCAGCTCTTTTCCGGGGATGCTCGAATCCCCGAATCCTTGAACCCTGTTTTCATGGTCCAGCTGAATGTTCTCCTCTTTATCTTTCTCATCGTTTTTGTCCTCCGTTCCGCGACCCAAATCCTCCTCAACCGCCTGAACGTTTCGTACCTGCGGAAGCACGGGAGCACGGTACCGGAAATCTTTCATGGCATTCTTGATACGGAGAAGCTCAAGAAAATCTCCGCATACACCATAGATTCCTCCCGCTTCGGCATCATTTCAACCCTCGCTTCTCAAGCGTTTTTGCTGGTCCTTCTCTTGTCCGGATTTCTACCTTGGGTGGTGAACCTGATTCTCCGGCAGGGATGGGGGACGGTACCGGGAGGGCTCGTCTTCTTTGCCTGGCTGGGCATCCTCACCAGCCTGTTCCAGGTTCCTTTTGATCTCTACGACACCTTTGTCATCGAAAATCGCTACGGGTTCAACACGAGAACCTTCCGGCTCTGGCTCATGGACCTGCTGAAGGGGTTTCTGATCTCGGCCGTTCTGGGCGGTTTCCTTTTAGGCCTGTTCTTATCCTTCATTCTTCGTGGAGGAAGGGCCTGGTGGTTCTGGGCCTGGATAAGCGTCGGCATATTTGAGTTGCTGATGATCTGGCTGTACCCGGTCCTCCTTGCGCCCCTCTTCAATAAGTTCGAGCCCGTGCAGAACCAGGAGCTGATCCAGCGCATCCGGAACCTCATGGTCAAAGCCGGTCTCCGGGCCAAAGGCGTGTTTCAGATGGATGCGAGCAAGCGAAGCAGGCATACCAACGCGTATTTCACCGGATTGGGAAAGAGCAAGCGGATTGTCCTTTTTGACACCCTCCTCCAATCTCACAGTTCGGACGAAATCGAAGCCGTGCTCGCGCACGAGGTGGGGCACTGGAAGAGAAAGCACGTCCTGAAACATCTCGTCGCAGCCGAGGCGTTGTCGCTGGCAGGTTTTTTCCTCCTCGCCCGGTTGCTGCACTGGCAGCTCCTGTACGAGACTTTCGGCTTCCAGGATTTGATCCCTTATGCAGGGCTATTCCTGGCGGGAGTGTTGTTCAGCCCCCTTGGGTTTTTTGCCCGTCCGCTGGAGTCTTTCTTTTCCCGCAAATTCGAGCGGGAAGCGGACGACTTTGTCCTGAGACTGCTGCCTTCGGGGGAACCCCTGGCTGACGCCTTGAAGCGGCTCGCCTCAGATAACCTTTCCAACCTTAGGCCTCATCCGCTTTACGCCTGGTTCTATTATTCCCATCCTCCCCTGGTGGAGCGGATCCGCAGGCTTCAAACAGGATCCCCCCTTCCCCGGACGAATCCCTCCCCGTGAGAGCTTCCCCGGGAAAAGAAAAGTTGACATGCGGGGAAGCAAAGTATTAATATCCGCATGTTGGAAAGTTGCGGCACTTCCCTCCTGCCAGACCACCCGGGAGATTTTGTAAAAAATAAACGGGCCCCCGGCCCTGTAGATCGCGAGGATATGCCCCGAAGTATTTTCACCGCGCACGAATCCATCGAATAAAAACAATCTTGCTTGTTGAAAACGCAGCAGGTCCCCTCCGGGGGAATAAAACCGGGAGGAGGTTACGATGAAGGCATTCAGAAATTCGGCGATCGGCATTTTTCCTGGTTCTCTTGGCGGGGTCTCTCCTGTTCCCCGGTCCCGCCTCCGCCGCCCCCAAGGGAAAGCTGGTGGTCGCGCTTTCCAGCGACGTGGGGACGCTGGACACCCAGAATCACAACATCCGGATCAACTACATCGCGAGCTGGCACCTGTACGACAACCTTGTCATGCGGGACCAGAAGACGCTCAAGATCGGTCCTCACCTGGCCGAATCCTGGAAGATCATCGACGACCTCACCTGGGAATTCAAGCTCCGCAAAGGGATCAAGTTCGACAACGGGGAACCCTTCAACGCCGAGTGCGTGAAGTACACCATCGAGCGGGGGCTTGAACCCCAAGTGCCCCCAGCGGCCGACTGTGTCCTGGGTTAAGGAGGTGAAAGTCCTGGACGATCACACGGTCCGCATCATCACCGAGAAGCCTTACCCGGTGGCGCTTGGACCGGCTCGCGAATTTCCAGATGCTCCCGGCCAAATGGGCGAAGGAGAAAGGGGCCGACTTCCTCGCCACCAACGCGAATGGAACGGGACCCTATCGCCTGAAGGAATGGAAACGAGGGGTGCACATGATCCTGGAGGCCAAGGATAATTACTGGAAGGGAGCTCCGCCCATCCAGACGATCGTTTACCGGCCGATCAAAGAGATCGCCACCCAGATCTCGGAGCTTCTGACCGGGGGCATCGACATCGTCCGGGACGTCCCGCCGGATCAAATTCCCCTGATCGAAAATTCGCCGATCGCCAGGATCTCCAAGGCCCCAACCCTGCGGGTTATTTACATGGTGATGGACGCCGACGGGCGGGCCGGCAAATCCCAGATCCAGAACCTGAAGGTCCGCCAGGCGATCTCCCACGCCATCGACGTGGAAACGATCGTGAAAACGGTCATGACCGGAAATGCCACCCGAACGGCCGCCGTCCTCAACCCGCAGCATTTCGGCTACGACAAATCGCTGGAAAACCCCTACCCCTACAACCCGGAGAAAGCCCGCCAGCTCCTGAAAGAGGCCAACTTCAATTTTGACCAGCCGCTGAAACTCGTCACGTACACCGGAAGCATCCAGAACCCCCGCGCTCTGGTCGAGGCCGTAGCCGGCTATCTCGGCAAGGTTGGGATCAAGACCAATGTCAATGTGTACTCGGATATCGGCATGTGGGACCGACTGAGCCGGGAAGGAAAGCTGAACGACATGAGCATCCACAGCTGGGGGAGCGGCGGGGTGTATGACGCCGACGCCCTGTATTACAGCTATTTCCGGCACGGCCAGGCTTACTGCTACGGGTCTTCCCCGGAGATGGACAAGTGGCTGGACGATGCCCGCATGACAATGAACACGGAAAGCCGGAAGAAATTCTACTACAACGCAGGCAAGTATATTAACGACAACGCCCTCGCCGTCTCTCTTTACGCTCAGTACACGATCCTGGGCATGAACAAGCGGGTGATCTACGAGGCCCCCCCGGATGAGTTCCTGAGAACGTTTGAGGCCAGGTTGAAAGAATAAAGGGCAAAAAGGCGAAAGTGGGATATTGTTTTCCCTCTTCACCATTTCGCCCTTTCCTTTTTTCCTCCATTTTCCTGTCAGGAGGCAGTAACGATGAGGTCCGCAATGAAATTGGTATTCAGTGGAATGATCCTGATTGCTGCCGGGATTCTCGTCTTCCCCGGCTGCCCGGAGGCCGCCCCCAAAGGAAAGATCACGGTCGCCCTTTCGAGCGATATCAGCACGCCTCGACACGCAGTACCACAACATTCGGGTCAATTACATCGTGGGGTGGCACCTGTATGACAACCTGGTTTACCGGGATCAGAAGACGCTGAAGATCGGCCCCCACCTCGCTGAATCCTGGAGACTCATCGATGACAACACGTGGGAATTCAAACTGCGCAAAGGAATAAAATTCGATAACGGAGAGCCGTTTACCGCCGAATCGGTGAAGTTCACCATCGAACGCGGGCAGGACCCCAAATGCCCGCAGCGCACCTATGTTTCCTGGGTGAAAGAAGTCAAGATCATCGACGATTACACCGTCCGGATCATCAGCACGAACCCCTACCCCATCGCTCTGGATCGTCTCGCCAATTTCCAGATGCTCCCTTCCAAGTGGCTGAAGGAGAAAGGGAACGACGTCTTTACCACCCACGCCAACGGGACCGGACCGTACCGGCTCAAAGAGTGGAAGCGAGGCGTACAGGTCGTCCTGGAGGCAAAGGAGAATTACTGGAAGGGAGCCCCGGCGATCCAGACGATCGTCTTTCGCCCGATCAAGGAGATCGCCACCCAGATTTCCGAGCTCATGACCGGCGGGATCGATATCGTGCGGGACATCCCCCCGGACCAGATCCCCCTGGTTGAAAAATCCGGAGTTGCCAGGGTTTCCAAGGCTCCCACGTTGCGCCAGATTTACCTCATCTCCGACGCCGACGGTAGGGCCGGGAAATCGCCGGTCCAAAACGTGAAGGTTCGGCAGGCCATCAGCCATGCCATCGACGTAGACACGCTCATCAATACCGTCATGACCGGAAACGCCATCCGTACGGCGGCGGCTCTAAACCCGCAGCACTTCGGGTATGACAAGTCCCTGGAAAATCCCTACCCCTACAACCCGGAAAAAGCCCGTCAGCTCCTGAAAGAGGCAAATTTCCCTTTCGACCAGCCGCTCAGGCTCGTCACCTACACCGGGAGTATTCAAAACCCGCGGGCGCTGATCGAGGCCGTGGCCGGGTATCTGAATAAGGTCGGCATCAAGACCAATGTCAACGTGTACACGGATATCGGCATATGGGACCGGCTAGGGCGCGAAGGGAAGCAGAACGACTTGAGCCTCCACAGCTGGGGAGGCGGGGGAGTCTACGATGCCGACGCCGTGTACTACAGCTATTTCCGCAAAGGCCAGGCGTTCTGCTACGGGTCGTCGCCGGAAATGGACAAGTGGCTGGATCAGGCCCGCTCTACGATGAACCCGGAAACGCGAAAGAAGCTCTATTACCAGGCCGGTAAGTACATCAACGACCAGGCCCTGGCCGTGTCCTTCTGGTCGCAGTACACGATCCTGGGAATCAACAAAAGGGTAGATTACGAGGCTCCGCCGGATGAGTTCCTGAGAACGTTTGAGGCGAAGCTGAAAGAATAAGAGTTCGGAGTAATTTAGTTCGGAGTTTGGAGAGAAAAAGCCAACTGAATGGATAATGTGTAGGGGCGACCCGCCGGGTCGCCCGTAAACAAGCTGGAGTTCGGAGGAAAACATTGGTAGCAGCGACCGCATGAATTCTTCACTCCGAACTCCGAACTACAATTACTCCGAACTTCTTTAACCACGCTCTATGAAATCTTTCATCCTCCACCGGATTTTCCAGGCCGTGATCGTGATCTGGGGCATCAGTCTGATCACCTTCTCCCTCCTTCACATGTTCCGGGACCCGGTTCTCATCCTCCTTCCTCCCGAAGCAACCAAGGAGGAGGTGGAGACCTTGCGCAGGGAGATGGGCCTGGACCGGCCCCTCGCGGTGCGGTACGTCAAATTCCTCTCGGGCATGGTTCGGGGAGACTTCGGAAAATCCTTCGTCACCCAGCGCCCGGCCCTGAGCCTCGTGCTGGAGCGCATGCCCATGACCCTCTGGCTGGCCGCTTCGGGTCTTCTGCTGGCCATCATCGTCTCCATTCCGCTCGGGGTCCTTGCCGCGGTGCGGCGAAACCGGGCTGCGGACCATTCCGCCTCAATCTTTGCCGTCCTGGGGCAGGCCATGCCCCTGTTCTGGCTGGACATCATGCTGATCATCATCTTCGCGGTAAAATTGCGCCTGCTGCCGGCCTCCGGGGCAGGGAGCTTCAAGCACGTCATTCTCCCCGCGGCGGGGATCGCGGTATCCCTCCTCCCCATCCTCATGCGGCTGACCCGGTCGAGGATGATTGAAATCCTCTCCCAGGACTACATCCGCACCGCGCGGGCCAAGGGACTTCGCGAGCGGACGGTCCTGTTCCGGCACGCCCTGCAGAACGCCCTGATCCCGGTGGTTACGATCCTGGGCTTCCAATTCGGGATGCTCCTGGGGGGAGCGGTCATTACGGAGACGATCTTCGCCTGGCCCGGTGTGGCGAGCCTGGTTGTGGAATCCATCTTCAACTCCGATTTCCCGGTGGTCCAGGCGGCGGTCGCCCTTTTTGCCCTCTTGATCGTCTTCGCGAATTTAATAACCGACATCACCGTAGCCTGGCTCGACCCGAAGACGCGGTTTGGATGAATGACCAAGATCGGTTGCGCATGAGAAATCTCCCTTCCCTCCCCCTTGTCGAGGAGGGCCAGGGTGGGGGTGACCGGCTATTCGTTGGCCATATACCGTGAGTGCTCCGGGTGAAGGTCTAACGAAAGTCATGAACGAAAGAAGCGGAACCGCATATTTCTTCCGCCGGCTGAGGCAGGCCCGGATCGGCATCATCGGCCTTGGCATGGTCGCGTTCATGCTGGCCCTGGCCTTCTTCGCTCCTTTCATCGCGCCGCGGGACCCTCTGGAGCAGGATCTGAAGGCCCGGCTGAAGCCTCCCTTCTGGGAGGAGAAGAACGACCCCCAGTACAAGCTGGGAACGGACCAGGTGGGGCGGGACATGCTCAGCCGGATGATCTACGGGTCGCGCATCTCCCTTTCGGTCGGTTTCCTGACCATGGCTTTTTCGGCCCTCGTGGGGATCACGCTGGGCATTCTCGCCGGGTATTACCGCGGAGTGATCGATTCGGTCATCAGCAACGGCGTGAATATCATGATGTCTTTTCCTTACATCCTCCTCGCCATCTCGGTGATGGCGGCGATCGGCCCGGGTTACAGGAACCTGATCATGGTCCTGGGGCTGACCGGATGGCCCGTCTATACCCGCCTGGTGCAGGGCCGAGGTGATCGAGCTCAAGATCGCGGGATTTCGTCACCGCGGCGAGGGCCCTGGGCGGCCGAGACAGCGGCGTGATCCTGAAACACGTCCTTCCCAACCTCGCCAGCTCCATCATCGTCCTCTCCACTTTCGAGCTGGCCCGCATGATCATCCGCGAGTCCTTCCTCAGTTTCCTGGGCTTGGGTATCCCGCCCCCCATGGCCTCCTGGGGGGGAATGCTGGCCGAAGGCCGCTCTTACATGCTCGGCCTGTGGTGGCTCGCGGCCATCCCCGGATCGGCCATCTTCTTCACCACCCTGGGGATCAACCTGATGGGAGACGGGCTCAGGGATTGGCTGGATCCGCATACGAGGAATAGATGAATGCGGATTCGGAGCGAATAAACTGCAACTAAAGAAGGAAGAAAATGAGACAAGAGAAGAACAAAGTTCGCCCGATAATTTTCAGTTGCGAGAGATGCGATGGGGCAGCTCATTTCAGGAACTCAGCGGGGCAAATTACGGTCGCTTGCAGGGCAGATCGCTGCTGATTTTATTTCCAAAATGAGTATCGTGAGGAAATAGATGAGACTTTATATTGGCTGGAGTTGTTCATCGAATGCGGGCTGTTGAAGGCGAATGAAGTGGAACCCATTATGAAGAAGGCAACGAACTTTTGGCCATTGTTGTTGCCTCGATCAAAAACTGCGCGAAAAAATAGATGAAGGCTGCTACAGAGAATCTTGTATGTATGCCCGTCTTCTTAGATGCCGGAGTTCCAAATCCGCAATGCTCGATTGTTTAATCCGCAATCCCAAATCCGCAATCCGCAATTCGTGACATTAGAGAGGAGGTCATCAAATGGACAAGGTATTCTCGCACATCGATCAAAATCTGAAGTCGGTACATGGAAGAACTCTTCGTTCTTCTCCGCCAGCCGTCGGTCAGCGCCCGGTGGGAAGGGGTGGAGGAGTGCTCCCGGCTTCTTGTCGGGATGATGGAGAAGATCGGGATCAAGCCGCGCGTCCTGCCCATGGGCGGGAAGCGCAACCCGCCCCTGATCTACGGGGAGGTCCTGAACCCGGAGGCGAAACGGACCCTGCTCATCTACGGGCATTTTGACGTTCAGCCGCCGGAGCCGCTCGACGCCTGGGATTCGCCGCCCTTCGAGCCCACCGTCCGAAACGGGAGAATTTACGGCCGCGGCAGCGCGGATAACAAGGGGCAATTCTTCGCCCACTTCAAAGCCATCGAATCCGTGCTGAAAGTCAACGGACGCCTCCCCATCAATGTCAAGTTCCTTCTCGACCCCGAAGAGGAGGTGGGGAGCCCGAGCCTGAACGGGTTCTGCCGGGAGCACAAGGAGCTCTTTGCGGCGGATATGGCCCTGAACTCCGATGGCCCCATGGACCCCTCCGGCCGTCCACGGCTGAGCTTCGGCAATCGGGGGAATCTGTATATCGAGGTAATCGCCCGTGGCGCGAACACCGATCTTCATTCCGGAAACTTCGGCGGTCCCGTTCCCAACCCGGCCTGGCGCCTCGTCGAATTCCTGTCCACCCTCCGGAAACCCGATGGAACGGTGGCGATCGAGGGCTTCTACGACAACATCGTCCCGCCGACCCCCGGGGAGCGGGAGATGATGGCCCGGATCCCCTTCGATGAGAAGAAATTCAAGGAGAAATACGGCCTGAAAAAATTCACCCCGCCCGAGGACGTGAGCTACATGGAAAAGCTCATGTTCCGCCCCACCCTGAACATCGCCGGATTCACCTCCGGATACGGCGGACAGGGGAGCAAGACCGTTCTTCCCTGCAAGGCAATGCTCAAGATGGACATCCGGCTGGTGGTCAACCAGACTCCCGAGGACATCTTCGAGAAGTACGTGCGGCACATGAAAAAGCACGGCTTCGATGACCTGGAAGTCACCATGCTCAACAACTACGCCCCTTCCCGGACATCGATCGACCATCCCATGGCCCCGAAGTTCGCCGCGGCCATCCGGCAGGGGTTCCAGCAGGAGCCGGTCCTGATCCCGGCGGGAGGAGGAAGCTTCCCCGGCGCGGCGATCCGGAGCATCCTGGGCGTCCCCATCCTCTCCGTCCCTTACGGAAACGCGGATGAAAACAACCACGCCCCCAACGAGAATCTGGCCATCGACTGTTTCAAGAACGGAATCCGGACGACGGCGGCCCTTTTTTTTCAGCTGGCGGGATGAGGAGGGAGTGAATCAAAGACGACATAGCGGATTCATTCTCCCGCAGAGGCGCCGAGACGCAGAGTAAAAGGACCCGATCCTTCAGGGTTTCCGATAACTTCTGCGCCCCCGCGTCTCTCTGCGGGAAAAGCTTATCATCTGTGAAGGCCCGCGCCGTTCTTTCCAAACCGCTTCCGTATGGAATCCCGTACAGCATTGAACAAGATGACCCCCTCCCCCACGTCCCGCCCCCATTTTCGTTTATCAAGAAAAGGAGAGATCAATGATAAAAACAGTAGAACAGTACCTTGAAAGTTTGAATGACGGGAGGGAGGTCTGGTGCCTGGGCGAAAGAGTCGCCGATGTCCGGACCCACCCGACGGTGAGCACCATCATCAGGACGGCCAGCATGGACTATGTCTTGCCAAACCATCCCGATTACCGGAACCTCTTTGTAACCCAGGACGGGGACGGAGAGAATATTAATTTTTTGCTCACCTCTCCGAAGACTCCTGAAGACCTTCTTCGCAGGCGGGAATGCTATACCGTCGGCATCAGATCCGGCGGCGGCGTGATCGTACATTGCATGGGCGCCGATGCACTCGCCGCCTTTACCGTCGCCGCGCAGGTCATGGACAGCAAGCTGGGGACCCGGTACATGGAGCGCGTCGAGCACTACCGGAGGCATCTGCAAAAGAACGACCTTGCCATTACCGGCGCGATTACGGATGTGAAGGGGGACAGAAGCCTTCATCCTTCACAGCAGAAACAGCACAAGGACTTTTACCTGAGGGTCGTGGACCGTCAGAAGGACGGTATCGTGGTTCGGGGCGCCAAGGTGCATATCAGCGCCTCTCCCTGCGCCAATGAATTGCTCTGCCTGCCCTGCCGAACTCACGGCGAAGCGGATAAGGACAGCGCGCTCGCTTTTGCCGTACCGGTGAATACGCCCGGTGTCAAGCTTTTGGGCGTCGAGCCGAATGTGCGGCTCTACGGGGAGGAATGCGAATTCGACTATCCCATGTCGAACCATATGCAGCCGTCGGAATCTCTGATCATCTTCGATAACGTATTTGTCCCGTGGGAACGGGTCTTCATGTGCGGCGAGTGGCAGTTTTCCCAAATCCTGGCGTATGCCTTTGCCGGTTATCACCGCCTCTTCGGCACCTGCAAGATGACGGGAACCCTCGAAGTCATGACCGGGGCAGCGAGTCTGATCGCGGAGTATAACGGCGTCCAGAATGTCCCGCACGTCCGGAAAAAACTGGCCTGGATGGCCATGATCACCGAAACGGTGCAGATGCTGGGGAAACAGGCCTGCCTCGATCCGGTTACCGAATTCGGAATGGACGTGATGATGCCCAACCGGGTGGCCATCAATGCGTCGAAATTCACCTATGCGAGCAATTTTCACCAGATGTGTCAGCACATGCAGGATATCGGCGGTGGACTGACCACCACGGTTCCGGCCTTCCGGGATTGGAAAAATCCGGACATAAAGCCCTACATCGAAAAATATCTGGCGGCGAAAGACGGTGTGCCAACGGAGGACCGGATCCGCATATTGCGGCTCATCAAGGACATAACCGGGAATCACTGGGAGGTCGACACCATTCACGGCGAAGGCTCCATGGCCGCCCAGGAAATGTTTCTGTATGCCAGCGCGAACTGGAAAAAACTCCAGTCGGCGGCGAAAAGGGCGGCCCGGATCGACGGGTGGCAGGACGATCCCATCTACGGAAAGCTTCCGCTTCAGAAGGATTTCGTAAAAATGCCCGCCGTCGATGAATCCTATAAAAGCATCGGGTTGACCGCCAAGAAATGACACCGCCACATAAACCCCAGAAAGGAGGATAACAGGTATGGACTTCGAATCGATTGCTTCTCAGGAAAGAAAATTGGATTGCGACTCTTACCTTGAACCGCCCCGAACGGCTGAACGCGGTGACTCCCGAACATGGCCCAGGAGCTTTTGTTTGCCCTCGAGGAGGTGGATCAGGACGACGACACCCGGGTGCTGGTCGTTACCGGAGCCGGCAAGGGTTTCTGTGCCGGCGCGGATGTCGGAGGCATGACCGGCGGAACTCAACAGGGCATGGGAACGGCCCGGAACGCGGAGGAGATGCGCAGGTATCATTCGCGAGTGGTGGGCCGGATATGCCTTCGGCTCCAGAAGATGCAGAAGCCGACGATCGCCATGGTGAACGGAGTTGCCGTGGGGGGCGGCTTCGATGTGGCCCTCGCCTGCGACCTGAGGATCGGGTCGAAAGACGCCCGGTTCAGGAATGCCTTCGTAAAAATCGGATTGTTTCCCGGATGGGGAGGGACGTGGCTCTACCCGCGGGTCATGGGATTGGGAAAGGCCCTTGAATACCTTTTCACGGGAGATTTCCTGGGCGCGGAAGAGGCAGAGAGGCTCGGCGTGCTGAACAGGATGGTTGTCCCGGAGGAGCTGGAAAAAGAAACCATGGTCCTGGCCCGGAAAATTGCCCAGGGACCGCCCATCGCCATTCGGCTCATGAAGCTCCAGGCCTACAAGGGGCTGCAGATGGACATGGAGACCGCGCTGGAAATGGCAGCCGCCTGCGAGACGATTACTCTGAACTCGGAAGATCATAAGGAAGGCGTAGCCGCATTTCGGGAAAAACGCGAGGCCCAATTTAGAGGAAAATAGAAATCCGGTGCCTGGGAAACCATTAAGCGATCGTCAATAACAACAGCGCTAGGACGAGATTATTTGGCCCATCAGATTCCGTCTGTTGTCAATTCCTCAGCAGACCACGACCTTCTGGAAAATGCATTTTGTCCTGAACTTTTCAGATGATAATTTTAATCAGACGGTTAGATTTCTACCAGAACGTGAGATTTAGATACACTTATCATTCCTGGCGCGCCATGCCGGATGTGAGGGCCGGCTCAGGTTTTGAAATCAAATACGCTAAATAATAATAAGCAAAGATAATGGACATAATAAGAAACACATGGCTCTATTTTGCTTTTTAACAGTCTTACTATTCCTTCCAGTTGTCGGCGGGTGTGATTTGCCATATTTTTCGCAGGCAATTGCCGGCCACTTTCGGATAATGGCTTCTAGAGTGCCCATCGAAGATGAACTTAAGGAAACTCATTTGGATATTGACAACAAAAGTAAGTTATATTTGGTCCTGGAGGTGCGTTCTTTCGCTAGTACACAGTTAGGCTTGCCGAATAATAAAAGCTACACAATGTATTCAGACATTAATCAGCAATACGTTGGTTGGAACGTTTATGCTACCCCACATTTTTCCTTGGAACCGATAAAATGGTGCTTCCCCATAGCGGGCTGCATTGTTTATCGTGGCTATTTTTCAAGAGGAGAAGCACTTCAGTTTGCGGAGGATCTGGCAAAAAAGAACTGTGATGTCTTTGTTGGGCCATTTGATGGTTACTCTACATTGGGTTGGTACGATGATCCCGTGCTGAGCTCTCAATTGCGATTGAATCCAACTCGGCTTGCTGCACTAGTTATTCACGAGTTGGCACACCAACAGTACTATTTATCCGATGATTCCCGGTTTAGTGAAGCTTTTGCAGTTACCGTTGAACGGGCCGGCGTCTTGCAATGGTTGAAATCAAAGAAAAGGGATGACCTTATTCTTGAAGCTTTAAGGATGTGGGACGAACAAGACCTAACGATTAGGAAACTTCTTGAGGCTCGAAATCAACTGATAGATCTTTACCGCAGCGGGTTGGATCCAAATTCTTTAGAGAAGAAGAAGAACGCGCTATTTCAGGCCCTTAAGAAGGATCTGGATGCCACTAGTTGCGCCGGGATAACGCTTCCAAATACGAATGGTGAAAGCTGTGAATATAATAATGCATATTTAGTCACGATCGATACCTACTA
This sequence comes from uncultured delta proteobacterium, assembly GCA_963712535.1. Taxonomy (GTDB): domain Bacteria; phylum Desulfobacterota; class SM23-61; order SM23-61; family SM23-61; genus CAVQIK01. The sequence goes on from CAVQIK010000012.1 coordinate 90,897, forward strand.
TTCTCTTGTGCCAGTATTCCAAAGTATATTAAATCAGCTGGGTGGTAACCTCCCACAATTCTACGAAAAAGTAAAGAGACTCGGAAACTTATCAGGCGTTGAACGGCAGAACGAAATCGAATCCTTGCAAAAAGCAATTAGAGACAAGGAGAGTACTCCGAAGTTGTAAAAGAACAAAATGAGGAGCACAGAACAATCTGCTCCGGAAAACGCGGAAGAGCCGTTTCTCCCTTCGATGCTCGCCTTTATGGTGTCGCACCCCTGAGAACCACCGAGGCCGGCACGAGGACTTTCCTGACGTTCCGCCTGCATTCCTCCATTCTTTCCTCTATTCCCGCACTGAGGGTTTCATTTCCGACCTGCTCCCACGCACCCGGAAGGCGCGGAATAGAACCGTACCCTTGGTAGGTAAACAGGGAGAGGACCCTTTGCTCCGCAATTAAACCCGTCGCAGATTTTCGCCTCGAAGAAGTCCCGCCGTTGGCTTTGATTTCTCGCGGAGTCCAACGCCCGAGCACGAGCTTGGGAAGGTAAGGAGGAAAAATTACGGTTGACAAGATATGGGCGACTTGCTATAAATCGCATCGTGAGCTTTCAATTCACATTGTGAACCCACCAGAGCATCCGGTCCATGGTCAACGGGATTAAATCAACCCTCAAATCCTTAAAAGTTCTGGAACTCTTTACCCTCGAGAAAAGGGAATGGAGCATTCAGGAAATGACGGAAGCGCTGGGGTACCATAAAAGTTCCATCCAGCGCATCGTTTCGACCCTTGAGCGCGAGAGCTTTTTGAAGCGCGTCCAGTCCAGCCGGGCGATTTACCGCTTGGGTCCGCAGATTCTCTTCCTGGGCGGCATTGCCGATATGAGCACGGATCTCAGGTCGATCGCCCGGCCGGTCATGGCCAGGTTGGTGGACCGGGTCCGGGAAACTTCCTACCTGTGCACCCTCGAAGGAAATCAATGTCTTTACATTGAAAAAGTGGAGTCCTCCCAGCCCATTCAGATCGTTCACGGCATCGGCAAGAGGAATCCTCTGCACTGCACGGGGGTCGGCAAAGTCTTATTGAGCGGCATGACGGAAAAGGAGATCAGGAAAACCGTTTCCGCCAATGGCCTGAAAGGCTTTACTCCCCATACGATCACGAATGTGGATTCTTTGCTGGATGAAATCGAACGGGTGAGGAAAAAAGGGGTCGCCCATGATTTTGAGGAGCTTGACGTGGGCGTGAAATGCGTTGCCGCTCCGGTTCACAATCACACCGGCAGGGTCGTCGCGGCGGTCAGTGTCTCCGGCCCGGCTCAACGCTTTACCCCCGAAGCTCTTGCCCGCTTCGAAAAAGAAGTGAAGACGGCCGCCAGAGCCATATCCCGGGAATTGGGCTTTCTCAGCCGCAGATGAATTGAAGCGTTCAAGGAAGAATTTTTATGTCTTCGGAATCAAACCCTCGCGGAAAGCTTCGAAGCTCGGTGATCACCCGGGGCCTGGACAGGGCCACCCATCGCTCCCTTTTTTACTCCATGGGGTGGGACCGTGCCCATCTGGAAAAGCCGCTCGTCGCGGTGGTGAATTCCTTCAACGAGCTCATGCCCGGGCATATTCATCTGAATTCCCTCGCCCAGGCGGTCAAATTGGGGATCGCCGAAGCCGGAGGCACTCCCCTGGAGTTCCCCAGCATCGCGGTTTGCGACGGCATCGCCACGGGACATGCGGGGATGAAGATGCCCATGATCAGCCGGGAGCTGATCGCGGACTCCATCGAACTCATGATCACCGCTCACGGCCTGGATGCCATGGTCCTCCTGAGCAATTGCGATAAGGTGACGCCGGGCATGCTCATGGCTGCCGGGCGGTTGAATATCCCTGCCATAGTCCTCACCGGCGGCCCAATGGAGGCCGGCTGTTTTCGCGGAAGGCGCATCTGCTACACCGACCTGATCGAGGCGGAAGGAAGAGTTGAAAGAGGAGAAATGACTTCGCAGGACCTGGCCGAAATGGAAAAAGCGGCGAATCCCGGCCCGGGGGCCTGCGCCCTCATGGGAACGGCCAACTGCATGAACATCCTCACCGAAGCCCTCGGCATGAGCCTGACCGACGGGGCCCTGACCCCGGCGACATATGGCGCACGTATCGCTCTGGGTCGGGAGAGCGGCCGACGGATCATGGATCTGCACCGGAAAAACATTCTCCCGCGGGACATCCTGACTTCTGCCGCCTTTGAAAACGCCATTGCCGTTGACATGGCCGTCGGCGGGTCCACCAACAGCTGCCTGCACCTGCCCGCCATCGCCAGGGAAGTGGGACTGGAGATCTCCATGGAAGTCTTTTCGAGAATCTCGGAAAAAACTCCCCACCTGACCCTGCTGAAACCGGCCGGTCGATATTTTCCAAGAGATTTTTATGAAGCCGGCGGAGTCGCCGCTCTCATGAACGAGATGTCCCGGAACGGCTTGATTCATCGGGAATGCATCACGGTGACCGGAAATGCCGTGGGAGAGAATATCGCCGGGCGCGAAATCCTCGACGAGGATGTGATCCACCGGGTAACCAATCCCCTGGACCCCAAGGGAGGGATTTCCTTTCTGTACGGCTCTCTGGCCCCCGAAGGAGCGGTGGTGAAACGATCGGCAGTAGCCCCGGAGATGATGGTCCATGGCGGGCCGGCCCGCGTATTTGACCGGGAAGAAGACGCGCTGAAGGCCATCTTTGGGGGGAAGATCAAACCCGGGGAAGTGGTCGTGATCCGCTATGAAGGACCCAAAGGGGGGCCGGGCATGAGGGAGCAACTGCTGCCGACCTCCGCTCTCATCGGCATGGGACTGGGTAAGAGCGTCGCTTTGGTGACCGACGGCCGGTTTTCGGGGGCCACCCAGGGCGCCTGTGTAGGCCATGTAACCCCGGAAGCATTCCTCGGCGGCCCGATCGCCCTGGTTCAGGAAGGCGACAGGATCGAAATCGATATTCCCAAGGGAACGATTCATTTGGGCGTCCCGGCGGACCTGCTGGAGAAGAGAAAGAAGGACTGGAAGCTCCCGCCCGATGTTCATTTGCCCAAGGGGTCTCTGCTGGAACGGTACCGGCGGTCGGTAGGTTCGGCGATGCGAGGCTGCGTCCTGGAGTAAAAATATAGTCAGCGTCAGAAGAAAGTAGTCATGCCTCCTGACATCACGTCCAGAAATTCCCCCCGGCCCGCTGAAGCTGTGAAAAAATCCAGGACCGGGAGTCCTGATCCAGGAGACGGCGAAAATTCCGGCCAAAAAAGGCACGATCTTCTTTGCCCATGGTGTGCTGACTTATGCAACCCGAAATTGAAATCACATTGCATTTAGCGAAAGTAGCCCGTCTGCCGGCGTTCCTTGGCGGAACTCAGATGACCCATGAGGAAAGGTATCCGCCGGTTCTGCCGGCAATTTTCGCCGCTTGGCAACGGAGGGGCGATCGGATTTCAGCCCTTATCAAGGGGGGCAGGGGGATTTCGCGGACTTCATATCTGAAGTCCACCGTTCACTATAACCATTCACACACCTCAAGAAAAGAGAGGGAAAGACAATGAAGAAAGTCACGATCCACACGTTGCTGGAGAAAAAGCAGAAGAAAGAGCCCATCACCTGGCTGACGGCCTATGATTATCCCATGGCCCAGATGGAAGAGAAGGCGGAAATCGACATCATTTTGGTCGGGGACTCGATCGGGATGACGGTTTATGGTTACGATTCCACTCTCCCTGTAACCATGGACCTCCTGATTCCGCATACCCGGGCGGTGCGGAAAGGGGCCCCCAACGTTTTCCTCATCGGCGATATGCCCTACATGACCTACCAGATCAATAAAGAGGAGGCCATCCGGAACGCCGGCCGCTTCATGGCGGAATGCGGCTGCGACGCCATCAAGCTGGAAGGCGGAAGAGAGGTGGTGGATACGGTGAAGGGGCTGATCAAAGCCACGATTCCGGTGGTTGCGCACCTGGGCCTGACCCCCCAGTCCATTGCCATGTTCGGGGGCTTCAAGGCGCAGGGCCGGGACGCTTTCGGGGCCCTGCGGATCATCGAGGATTCAAAGGCCCTGGAAGAGGCCGGAGTCTGTATGATCCTGCTGGAGGCCGTTCCTCCGGAAGTGGGAAGAATCGTAACCGAACGGGCCAAAGTTCCGGTGATCGGCATCGGCGCGGGCCCCTACTGCGACGGTCAATGCCTGGTGGTTCACGATATGCTGGGGATGTTCGAGGCGTTTACTCCGAAGTTCGCCAAAAAGTATGTAGATCTCCGGGAACACACGGTCAAGGCTTTCCAGGTGTTTAAAGAAGACGTGAAAAAAGGAGAGTTCCCAAAAACAGAACATTGTTACCGCATGCCAGCCGAGGAAGTGAAAAAACTCGAGGAGATGCTGAAAGGGAAAGCGTAAGTCACACTGTCCAAACACAAGGAGGAATGGAAATGAAGAGAACCGTAACCGTAGTTCTGGCCACCCTGTTGGTATTTACCATCGCCGCGTCCGCTTCGGCGCAGTACAAGGCGAGCATGAAGCTCGCGTCGGTTACGCCCCCGGACCACTTTTACAATGTGGGGGCGAGGAAGTTCGCCGAACTGATCAAGGAGAGGACGGGCGGCCGCATCGACATCAAGGTCTATCCCGCCGGGCAGCTCGGCAAGGGCGAACGGGAGATCACCGAGGCCGTCCAGCAGGGAGCCGTGGAAATGCTCATCACCTCCACGGGGCCCATGGGCGGGTTCAGTCCCTCCATCAATATCCTTGATTTTCCCTTCCTTTTCCGGGATTTCAATCATGTGGACCTGGTCATGGACGGCGCGATCGGCCGCAAATTGCTCAACGACTTTGAGAAGGCCAACATTAAAGCCCTGGCGTTCTGGGAAAACGGGTTCCGGCATCTGACCAATAACAAGAGGGCCATCAAGAAAGCCGAGGACGGCAAGGGGCTGAAAATCCGCACCATGGAAAATAAGGTGCACCTGGCCGCCTGGAAGGCCGCGGGCTACAACCCGACTCCCATGGCCTGGGGCGAGGTGTTCACCGCCCTCCAGCAGGGCGTCATTGACGGCCAGGAAAACCCGATCGCCATCATCGCCAGCAACAAACTCTGGGACGCCGGCCAGAAGTTCTTCTCGTTTACCGCCCACGTTTACTCCCCGTCCCCTTTACTCATGACCAAGAAGAAATTTGACGGCATGCCCAAGGAAGACCAGGAACTGTTCCTCAAAACGGCCCTGGAAGTGGCCAAGTTCCAGCGGAAAATCAACCGCGACGCGGAAGAGAACAGTATGAAGGAAATGGCGTCGAAAGGCGTGACCGTGGTTCGCGACGTGGACCGGGAAAGCTTCAAGAAGGCCATGGCTCCGGTCTTCGATCAATTCAGCAGCCAGTTCCCCCGGCCCGAGATTGAATCCATCATGAACGCCAAGTAGCTTCGGAGGGGCGCCCGCGCCAAACAGGCGTGTGCGCCCTTTTCAGCGGAGATCCGGATGGGTGCGCTGGGAGCTTTCAACCGTTTCCTGATGAAGATCGGGAGCTGGGGGACGATCTTCTTCGTGGCCGTCATGGCCGTCGTTATTCCTTACGAGGTCATCGGACGGTACGTATTCCAGAAGATGAGCATCTGGTCGGGCGAGGTCTCCACCTATTCTCTCGCCTGGGCCTCCATGTTGGGCAGCGCCGTGGGATTGAAAAAAGGGTATCAGGTCGCCATGACCTCGGTCGTGGAATCGGTGCCCCCCGCCCTGGCCGGAATTCTGAAATGGGGAGCCTATCTTTTTACTCTGTTCTTTTTCGGGGCCATGTTCTATTTCGGCCTCTACCAGACGATTTATAACGTAAACCAGACCTCACCTGCTATCGGCTTGGTGATGAGCATCCCCTACGCTTCTCTCCCCACGGGGTTCTTTATCATGTTCTTTCTTACCCTGGAGGAGTTTTTTCGCCTTTCTCAATCCGGCTACGAAAAGAGAAAGACCATGATCATTTTCCTGGCTGCCTTCATCATCCTCTGTGCATCTCCGCTCCCATTACCGTCGCCCTCGGCGGCTGTTCCCTGATATACGCGCTGGTCGGCGGCACGGTTCCCATAACGACCCTGATCCAGACCACCTTCGGCGGGTTGACCAGTTTCCCCCTCCTGGCCATCCCCCTGTTCATGCTGGCCGGCAATCTCATGAACGAAGGCGGCCTTACGCCCGACCTGGTGAACTTCGCCCGGCACGCTCCTCGGGCATATCCGGGGCGGCCTGGGCCATGCCACCATCCTGGCCTGCGCCATTTTTGCGGCCATCTCCGGCGCCGCTGTGGCCACCGCCGTGGCCATAGGGGTGGTGATGCTCCCGGCCATGAAGAAGGCCGGGTACGACGACGGAGTGGCGGCGGCCCTGACCTGTACGGCCGCCTGTCTGGGTCCCATCATACCCCCCAGCATCCCCTTCATCATCTACGGCGTGGCCGCCAATGTCTCGATTGCGGCCCTGTTCATCGGCGGAGTGCTTCCGGGGCTGGTGCTCGCGGCAGCGTTGATGGTGTACATGCATCTCGTCGCCACTAAACACGATTACCCCCGGGATCCAAGGACACCGTTGAAAGAAATCCTGTTCGCCGGCGGCAAGGCTCTGCCCGCTCTCTTCATGCCGGTCCTCATCATGGGCGGTATCCTGAGCGGCATGTTTACCCCCACCGAGGCGGCAGGGGTCACGGTGGTCTATTCAGCCCTGGTGGGAGCTTTTTACTACCGGCGATTGAACTTCAAAAACTTGCCCCAGGTGCTGCTGAAGTCCGGACTGGAGTCGGGCATGGTGATGCTGCTCATCGCCATGTCGGAACCTTTTGCGTGGTTTGTCGCCGTGGACCAGATCCCCCAGCTCATCATCGAATGGATTTCGCACGTGACCACTTCGCCCTACGTGATCCTGCTTTTAATCAATGTTTTCCTGCTTCTTTTAGGAATCCCGATGGAAACCGCCCCGGCGCTGGTCATCGTAACCCCGATCCTGGTTCCCATCGCCGCCGCCGTCGGCATCGACCCGGTGCACCTGGGCATCGTGGTCTGCCTGAATCTCGTTCTGGGCCTGATCACGCCGCCGGTAGGGGCCGTGCTCTTTGCGGTCTGCGGCGTGACCGGCATGTCCCTCGACCGCCTGAGCAGGTCCATCTGGCCGCCATTTTTTGTGGCCCTGGGGGTGCTGGCCGTCGTGACCTATGTCCCCTGGCTGACCACGTATCTGCCCAAACTTGTCCTCGGGCGTTAGAGGCTCAATCTACCTCAACGATGGGGATTTCCCTTCAGGCGTCAAACATCTGGGGACGATCTCAGAAACTCTCGTTTCAGGAGATCGAAATATCTGGAATCCTTCTGATCTCTAAGGGAGCATATCCCATTGAGCTATTGCTGGAATAATTAACCATACTGCCTGAACTCTGTGGGTCGGGCTCGGATGGCTTCTTTTCAAATTGCTGGGTAGAGACTCTGACTCTGATCAAATACCATATGAACTCTTACCAAATGAACTCTTCGATGTTTGGGGAAACAGATACAGAAGTTGTGGACCATACATCCTTCACTTGGAAGGATTTCGGGGCATCGGCATGCTCCATTTCTTCCTGTACTATTGGTTTTCCCTTTTAGCTCTTGAATGCAAGATTTCAATCGAAAATCATCAATGTCTCTCCTGGAAGTCCGCATTTCATTCGGGAATTCCGGTGAAATTCATCTCTTGACTCTTCTTCAATAAGATAGTAATTTTCAGTAAATTTGTTATTTTCAATGGCTTCTCTTCATCGAACCTTCTAAATACTTACGAAAGCTTTTTCCATAGACAAATTACAATTTTGCGATTCACCTGGCAAGATTCTCCGGATGTTTACTCGTCAGGATATAACATCAGTTGTGCACGTCAGGAGAATATATAAAATGCCCCCAAATGCCAGACCGAGAATGCCAGAGGCGCCTTTCAGGAAATGGGAAGGGATTATTGGCTGAATAGAACCAGAAAACTGAAGGGAGCACTTTGGATGCCATGAGTCACATATCTTCAGGATCTTCTTTGAAGAAAGGAAGATATGGCCGAGGTGAATCTGAAAAGCTGAGTATTGAATCGGTGCACCAACTGTATGAATCGAACCAGCAGCTTATCTATGTTGCGGATCGGAAAGTTTCGGCAGGTGTGCTGTTTGCAGTCCTTTCAACCATTTTCTACCTCTTAGCCATCATCCCAAGGATTTCGGAAAAGGCCTCTGAGAGCCTGCTTCATTACAGGGGTATTTTGGCCATACCGCGAGAGGAGTACGTGTCAAAAATGCGCGCAGGTTGTGGAGAAGATTTGATCAAAGATTACTTGGAAACGATTTATGCCCTCTCCTCCATCGAGATGAGAAAGAATCGGTATCTTCGTGTAGGCTCCATACTTTTGATGATTTCCATCGTTCTATTGGGTTTGTCCTTCATGCTGCATAACCTGTAAATCCTCCGCAGGAATTCGGGTGGATCAACGACGGAGAGCTCTTATGAGATGCCCAAAATGCCGGTTCGAAAATCCTGATACATCAAAATTCTGTGGAGAGTGCGGAGCAAAGCTGGAAAAGGTTTGCCCGGAATGCAACGCAGCGAACCCTCTCCAATTCAAATTTTGTGGAGAATGCGGACAGGAATTATCTGGCCCAAGGCCGAGTCCAAAAGACCCTCTCTTCGACCCAAGAAGCTGGCTAAGATCCAAAAATATCTTCCCGGCGGACTAACAGAGAAGATTTTGGCCCAAAAAGGAAAGATCGAAGGCGAGCGCAAGCAGGTCACGGTGATGTTCACGGACATGGAGGGGTTTACTCCGTTGGTGGAGAACCTCGGGCCGGAGCAAGCCTACGCCATTATGGACCAAGTTTATGAAATTTTGATCCAGAAAGTCCATGCGTTTGAGGGTACGGTGAACGAGATGACCGGGGATGGAATTATGGCCCTGTTCGGGGCTCCCATTGCATTGGAGGATGCCCCTCAAAGAGCGATCCGGTCGGGTATTGGCGATCCACCAGGAGATCGCTCGGTTCAGTGAACGTCTGAGCAAAGAAAAGGGTATTCCTCCGATTCGGATGCGCATTGGCATCCACACGGGCCCGGTCGTGGTCGGGACATTGGGCAGCGACCTGCGGGTTGAGTTCAAAGCGGTTGGGGATACAGTAAATTTAGCTTCACGGCTACAGAACCTTGCGGAAGCGGGCACAATATATATTTCGGGAGAAACTTTTAAAATTACCGAGGGCCTGTTTCGTTTCGAGTCACTTGGGGAGCGGAAGGTGAAGGGCCGGGAAGAGCCGGTGAGGGTTTACCAGGTGATCGCTCCCAGCTCAAGCAGGACCCGTTTTGACGTGAGCGCGGAACGGGGGCTGACCCCCCTTGTGGGCCGGTCACGCGAGATGGAGCTTCTTGTGGACGGCTTGGGGCGGGCGAAGGAAGGGAGGGGGCAGGCTTTCTCTATCATCGGAGAGGCGGGGGTCGGAAAATCCCGCCTTCTGTACGAGTTTCGAAAGGCGGTTGCCAATGACAATATAACCTTCCTGGAGGGGAAATGTCTCTCCTATGGGCGAGGCGCCTCATACCATCCGATTGCCGACATCTTGAAAGGCGCCTTCGAGATTCAGGAACGGGATGGAGAGGCCAAAATCCGGGAGAGAATCCAGGATGGTCTCAAATTTATGAAAATGGATCCTTCTTCGACCATGCCCTATGTGTTGGAAATCCTGGGCGTGAAAGGGAGCGGGATCGAAAAGATATCCCTGAGCCCGGAAGGGAAGAAGGATCGGGTTAATGACACATTGAAGAAGATACTGATCAAGAGCTCGCAGTTTCGTCCCCTGTTCGTCGCTATTGAAGACCTGCATTGGGCGGATAAGAGCACGGAGGATGTCCTGAAATACTTACTGGACGGGATTCCTGCGGCGAGGGTTCTACTGGTCGTCACCTACCGCCCGGAGTTTGTGCATACCTGGGGGGGCAAATCATACCACAACCAGCTTACGTTCAACCGGCTGTCCAACCGGGAGACCCTGGCCATGGCCGCCAGCCTGCTGGGAACGGTCCAGGTCGACAAGGAAATTGAAGAACTCATCCTGGAGAGGACAGAGGGCGTTCCCTTCTTTATCGAGGAGTTTATCCGATCCTTGAGGGACCTGAACATTATTCAAAAACAAGAAAGCAAGTATCGCCTGGCCAAGAACATTCAGGAGGTGAAGATCCCCTCCACGATCCAGGACATGATCATGGCCCGGGTGGATGCGCTGCCCCCGAACGCAAAGGAGCTTCTCCAAACGGGATCCGTCATCGAACGGGAGTTCAGCCACGAGCTGATTAAGTGCCGAATTAATCTACGAGCGGGGTATTTTTCCTCAATCAACCTACATTTTCAAGCATGCCCTAACCCGGGAGGTTGTCTACGATTCCCTTGTCGCTGTGAAAAAGAAAAGGCTTCACGCCGAAATCGGGAAAGCCATTGAGGAAATGTTCAAAGATCATCTGTCGGATTTTTTCGAAGCCCTCGCCCATCACTATCTATTAGCGGAGAATTATGAGAAAGCGGCCGAGTATTCGAGGCTGGCTTCGCGAAAGGCGGAGAAAGGCGTATCTTTATTCCGCGCGATTTCTTTTGCGGAGCAGAATATTGCCTGTCTTGAAAAGCTGCCGGTCACGGAGGAATTAGAGAGAAGGCGTATCGATGCCCGAACACGTCTTGGTCTCTATTTCATCCAGATGAATCAACAAAAAGCCAAGGAAGCGATCGACCCCATTCTCGACCTGGCGCTCAAATTGAATTACAGGAAAAGACTGTGTCAGATTTATACGATTCTGGGCGCCTACCATTCCATCGTAACCGAGGATATGTCCGAGGCCATTAAGACTCTCGAACATGCTTTAAAAGTAGCGGAGGAAACCAAAGATCTGTTGAGCCAGGTGCTGGCCGGACACTATTATGCAGGTTGTCTGGCAGGCCTTTGTCAATTCGAAAAGTCTGCAGAATATTTCCGGAGATCCTACGAAATCAATTTAGCGGCAGGAAGCCTGTGGGGCGGTTCCGCGGTGCTCTCCACTCTTGCAGTCGGCTGCCTTTTACCCCAGGGGAAAATCGAAGAGGGATTTCGGACAACCGAACAAGCCATCGAGCTCGCAGAAAAAAGCGGCGATGTTTTTTCCAGGGGAACGTCGTATGTGGGCCATGGAATATCGAACTTCTACAAAGGATATCTGCAGGAAGCCGAAGTTCAGATGCAAAAGGGATTTCAGTTCGGAAACCATATTCCTTTTTATTGGTATGGACTCGCTCAGGGGATTTTGGGATGCGTGTATTTTGCAATGGGGGAAATGAAAAAATCAAAAAGGTCGCTGGCTGAAGCGATTTCTACCTTTGGCGATCATGGCCTGCAACCTTCTCTTGCCACTTTCTTCAAGGCTGCCTTAATGAACGTGAAGATCGCTAATCAGGAAATGGACATCGATTTGGGTTTTCTCACCTCCATTCCGCCCACTTATGGCTTTTCACTGTCGGGTTTGTTTTTTCAGTTTATCGGAGACATTTATCTCCAAATGGGTGCCGAGCACCTGACCGAGGCAGAGCGTTGGTATCGCAAAGGCATCGAAGAAAATGAGGAGAAAGGAACAAAACCGTGGCTGGGTCATTCCCTGGCTGCCTACGCCAGGCTGATGCATCGCCAAGGGGATCGCGCCAAAGCCCGGGAGAATCTCGGGAAGGCAATAGAAATTATGAAACAATGCGGGGCCGATGGATGGGTGGCGAAATATGAGAAAGAGTTGGCCTCCATTTCATGAGAAGCCTTAATCATACGCTGCAGATTCTTTCAAACGGTAATCTTCAATTTGAATTAATTGCGGTGCGTGAAGCTAAGTAGGTGTAAGCAATGTCTGCGCCTTTTGACGACAGAATGCGGCAACAGGATTTATTAACCATTCCGTTTGGCATTTCCTCGAACCCATCACGTATGTTGGGTCGTCGGCCCGGGCGAAGGTCGGGGGTCCAGAGTAACAGTATCATCCCGGTTTTCACCGGAAAGGCGGATTCCGGCTCTAGCCGGCTTGAGCGAAAAAAGCCAATTTTACCCCTCGGCCATTGTCACTTCTGGCCTTTAAGAATCGGGAATGTGTTCGCCCCCTGCGGCATGATCGTGACTTTCGGATTCTTCGTCCTGCACTTCTCGTAGGCCAGCTGTAACGCTTCGTCGATGCTGGACGCGGGTGTAAACCCGGTCTTTCGAACAAAATCGAAATTTTCTTTCCGGGTCAGGAGAATAAAAGGCCCCTTGCTGTTGCATTCCAGCTCCTTGAGGGCGACCCAACCGGCGATGGTGAAATTTTCCCGCAGCGCTTTCTCCATTTCCAGGAGCGATGGATACCGGAACCATTCGAAGAACTCCGGCGGCTCGGTGATGTCCGGGCACTCCGCAAGGATAATCGCGACCCCGCCTTTTTTCATGGCGTAGTATGCGTTATCCATGGTCTTGCCGGTCTGATACAGGTTGATGTCCTTCGGATAACCGCCGGCCGTGGCGATCACGATGTCGGCTTCCTCGCGGATTTCCACGCCGAAGATTTCCTCCACCCGCTCGACCGCATCCAGCCACGCCGAAACCCAGTTCCCCGCGAAAACCCCGGCAATCTGCCCCTCCAGGTTCGGGACCGTGTTGACGATGAAATCGGGCTGGAGGAAGCCGGCAATTTCCATCATGTCCTCGTGGACCTCGTTCCCCCGGGTCCGCCCGGACGAGGCGCGGGGATTCGAGCCCGACCCTACGGTGGGCCCCATCGCCCAGAGATGGTTCTGTCGAATCGTCTGGACGGAGGAAAGCCCGGGAAGGACGCTCTTTCTCCCACCGCCGTAGCCGGCCATGTAATGGTAGATGACGCCGCCGGTCAGGATCAGCTTATCCGCCTCGACCGCGAGGCGGTTCACCGACACTTCCGTGCCCCGGCTTGTTCTCCCCAGAGGGACCATGTTTTTCGTGTCCCAGCAATCGTGATTGAGGACTCGCACGCGGTGGCAAACCTCTCTCCCGCAAAGTTCCACGAATTCATCTTCGGTGTTCAATCGATGGGCGCCGACGACGATGAGAATGGTGATATTGCCGTCGGGGATTCCGGCTTCGTTGAGCGTCTCGATGAGAACCGGCAGCACCTGATCATTCCTCTGCCACCCCCGGGTGATGTCGCTGACCGTGACCAGGACCTTCTCGCCGGGCTTGACGATCTCGCGCAGAGGAGGCGCATCAACCGGGTGATCCAGGGCCTGGCGGTAGGACTTTCAGAAGATCCGGAAGAGCAGGAAAGTTTCTTCCCCGCAGTTCGTGCAAGAGCTGCTCCTGGGGGATTTTGAACGAGACTACCCCCTGGCCGTATTTCAGCTGAAAACTGCGCAAGGCCATCTTCTACCTCCCGGCGCACGAAGGCTGTCGAGTATTCAAAAAGCTCAACTTCGCCCCTTCAGTATCTCCTCTAGTTTTTTCACTTCTTCATCAGGCATTCGGTAGCAATGCTCCGGTTTCGGAAATTCTGCTTTATTTACCTCACCCTGGAACGTCTGAAAGGCCTTGACGATCTGCTCGTGAATATCCGCATACTTTTTTGCGAATTTCGGGGTAAAGGCCTCGAACATCCCGAGCAGGTCATGAACGACCAGGCATTGGCCGTCGCAATAAGGGCCCGCGCCTATGCCGATGACCGGAACCTTGGACCGTTCAGTGACGATTTTCCCAACTTCCGGGGGAACCGCTTCCAGCAGGATCATGCAGACTCCCGCCTCCTCCAGGGCTTTTGAATCTTCAATGATCCGCAAGGCGCCGGCGGCGTCGCGGCCCTGGGCCTTAAACCCCCCAAACATGGCGATGGACTGGGGCGTCAACCCTAAGTGAGCCACCACTGGAATCGTCGCCTTGATCAAAGCCTTGACCGTGTCCACGACCTCCCTTCCGCCTTCCAGTTTGATCGCCTCGCACCCGCACTCAGCCATGAAACGGCCAGCATTGCGGATCGCTTCTTCCTTGCTGACCTGGTAGGTCATATAGGGCATGTCGCCGATGAGAAAGACGTTCGGAGCTCCCTTTCGCACCGCGCGGGTATGAGGGATTAGAAGATCCATGGTGACCGGCAAAGTGGAATCATAGCCATAAACGGTCATGCCGATCGAATCCCCTACGAGAATGATATCGATGCCCGCCTTCTCCTCCATCTGGGCCATGGGAAAATCGTAAGCGGTAAGCCAGGTAATGGGCTCTTTCTTGTGCTTCTTTTCCATCAAGGTATGAATGGTCACTTTTTTCATAGTCTTCCCTTTCTGTTCAGATGCTGCAAATTTATCAAATAGGGTAAACAAAGCCACAAGATAAGAGTCGATTCATAGCTCACAGCCCAACTGTAGCCTATTTTCACTCGTGATAATTTTTATTCGAATCCCGACATCCTGTCAACGGATTTATTCCACTTTGTCCGCCACGGCTGAAGCAACCGTAAAGGAGAGTTTATGATTTATTAAAACTTTCGCTTAGAGACGCAGAGGCGCAGGGAATCGCAAAAACAGACCGAAATAATTTGCGCCCCCGGCGGCTCTGCGGGAGATTTCCTTCAGCCTTTTCCCTCCCCTCGGCCTAGCGCGTCTTTAACAATTTCTCTCCATTTCTGACATTCGTCAAGGCCAAAAGGTAATCGGAATGGGAATGGTACGATATAGGGAGGGAGGGAGGGGGCAGAAAGGCGTGGAGAAGCGCCTTCACGGAAGGATCGGGGGAGGAAAAAGGATCTTATGGCTCTCGAGCGTTCTCCCTCTCTATAGCGTTGTAAAAAATCCTTGACATTCAGTATTCAGGGGTATAAGAAATAGACATTGTGTAGATGTTTATACAACCAAACCAAGGTGAAGTTCCTATTTGCAATGATCGACGAGCAAATTCCCCTATCTTCCTCTGAAACTTTGGAATACATGGCTCAAATAGCCAAGGATGCCCCCCTCCACGTGCAGATTCGGGAAAACCTTCGGAGGCAAATTCTTGCTGGCGTATACAAGCCCGGGGACCGCATTCCTTCCGAAGAAGATCTGGGGGAAAGTTGGCATGTGAACCGATTGACGGCGCGCCGCTCCGTTTCCGACCTGGTGAATGAAGGGCTTCTCCAGCGCCGTCCCGGGGTAGGCACTTTTGTGATTGGCCGCAAGTTCCTTCGGGATCAAAGTGCTCTCATCAGCTTCTGGGAAGCGACTCGGGCCATGGGCATGCAACCTAGCGCCAAGCTCATAGGTCAGGAAACAACGCAGGCCTCTGTCGATATTGCCGTGTCCCTGGAGGTCCCTGAGGGCGAACCTATTTATCGCGTTCGCAGGTTGCGGTTGGCGGACGGGGAGATTTTGGCCTACCATATCGCCCATATTCCGGCGAAATTCTTTGCCGGTCTGTTGGAGATCGATCTGGCCAGTCAATCGCTTTACGCTTTGTATAGATCTTTTGGCTATCCTCCCGCTTCTGGCGAGCAGAGAATCGAGGCGATTGCCGCGAATGAGGAGGTCGCCGCTCTGCTGGGAGTTCCGGCCGGCTCCCCGGTTCTTTTTCTGCAGCGGACCACTCGCACCGCTGCGGGTATGCCCATTGAAGTTGTTTGGGCTTACCTCCGATCGGACCGCTACGTCATTTATATCCCCCTTCATACCTCGGGGAAAATCGTCATCGAGTACCCGCAAGGGGAGAAAACCTTCATAACCGAGGCAGGTCTGCTCCCGGACGGAAAAAAGATTATGTCTCGATCCGAGAATGGGCCGGAGGTGCCGGAAGGATGAAGCATCTTTTCCTTCGGTTGCGTTGCTCTCCAGGAGAAATGGGGAGAGGAAATCATGATTGCCGGGAAGGAGGTGACCGAAAAGAAGCCTGCTACGGGTAGAGATCGGGAGTTTTTCGTCTGCCCGCCATTGGCCGGAGGCTCATTCCCAAAAGGCTGAAATTGGCCTTCATGCCAGGCGGGGTCAAGGGAGCGGGTGAAAGCTGAAAAGATACCCTTCAGGATCAGAAACGGAATCATTTTAGACCATGTTTAGCATCCCAAACAAAGGAGGAGGAATATGGCTACCGCAGCCCGTGAGTTCCTGGTGAAGTATCGCTTTGTTTTTGTCATCTGGGCCATCCTCGGTTTCATAGCGCACCTGGTTTTGGTACTTTATTTTGCCCCCTGGACAGCAAAGATGGGAGTGGCCAATTCCCCAACTCGGTTGGTCACTCGTATTATCGCTGACTGGTGGGTTTTAAAGTTGCCCTTCGCTCTCCTCGCGATGTCGATCGTTGCCGGAAAGAAGAAATGGCTGGCCCCCCGCGGCCGTTATCAAGAAGGAATGGAATACCCGGTTTTCACGACCTATACGTACGTTTCCATTGCCCTCTGTGCTGCTCTTTTTGCCGCTTCCGGGATCCTCTCCTATGAATTTTTCGACCTCCCCGCAGGCCCTGCGGCTCTCTCGGTGACTTTTTTCAACCCCATTATCGGGTTCTTTACCTTATGGCTGGGAGGCGTGGCCCGCAGTCTGATTTTCGGTACCGGGAACCCTGTTTTCTGGATCTTCGGCCAGGGACCCTCTGACGGCAGTACCTGGATCTACCTGGGCATTTTTTACTGGTGGTTCCGGGAGGAAACGAAATACGGCAAGAATATCGTCGCCGTCATCGTCTTTTGGGTGGTGACCTATTGGATCTGGCGCACTATCTGGATGTTCGATATCTGGATGTGGCTCAATCCCGTCCCCGCCCTCTGGGCACGCCTGACCTGGTTCTTTACTCAGTTCATGCCCAGCGGAACGTTTGGTTCCCTGGCTGGTCTGGTTGCCGCGGAGGCTCTGATCCGAGCGGTGGAAAGGGGACATCAAACGATGCCTACTTCGCCTCCCCCCCCCATAAAATAAAGAAGGAGCGGGTTTCATAGAGATAGCGAGAGGAATCGAGTTGACAGGATCAGAAGGCGTCGGCAAAGTAGTGATTGTTCCATAATCGATAATGAAATCGATTCGGCCCGTTAACCTCCGGCAAAGAGGATGAAAAAGGGCTAGCGTGTCAGGCCGGCTGCTTATGAAAGGAAACTTTTGACCTGGGCCTTGGCCGTTGGGCCGATTCCCGGAGTAACGGCCGAAGCCTCATCTTTTTTCATTTTCATGAGAAGGTGGTAAGGACCGTGAGCAACAAAGAAATTATCTTGCGCCATATGAATTTTACCTATCTGAAGGCCCCGCAACCTGTCCTCCAGGATATCAATTTAGAGATCGAGGCGGGCACGGTTACGGCCTTCGTAGGCCAGGTGGGATCGGGAAAATCTACCCTATTCAAGACTCTGAATGGGCTTATTCCCTCCATCACCCCCGGGATCGTGCAAGGGGAGATCGTGGTTGCGGGCCAGGATGTTCATGGAAAAGACCCGGCTTTCATGGCCCAGTTTATCAACCTCGTCTTTGATGACCCAGTCCTGCAAATTGTTCAGTTAACCGCGGAGGAAGACGTCGCCTTCGGGCCTGCCAATCTCAACCTGCCCCGCGAAGAGGTATGGAAGAGAGTGTACAGCTCCATGGACCGGGTGGACCTCAAAGGTTTCGAAAAGCGCAACCCCCGGAGCATGTCGGGCGGAGAGCAGCAGCTTCTGGCGCTGGCGGGAATTCTGGCCATGCGTCCTCGAATCATTGGCCTGGACGAGCCGATCGCCATGCTGGATCCTCTGGGCAAAGCTAGAGTTCTGCGGTCCATCCGGGAACTGAAAGAAACCCAGGGAGCAACCATTCTCATCGCTGAATCCGGGACGGATATCGAAGCCATCTGTGAGTTTGCGGATCACATGGTCCTGATGGACAAAGGCCGCATCCTCGCCATGGGCAAACCGTCTGAATTGTTGGCCCGGCGCGAACTTGTTGAGGGGTCCAAGCTGAAGGTTCCTGAAGTGACAAGGATTGCCTGGAGCCTAAGATCCCCCGAATCCGCCGAAGAGGTCCCGGTGACTCTGGAGGGTGGACGCCGGTGGATCTCCTCGTTGCTGGACGCTTCAGGCCAAAAACCGGGCCCCCCCGATCCCCCGCGGCTGGCGCAGTCCCCGGCCCGGTCTGTTCCCGTGCCCAACGCCGAACCGGCGATCGAGGTAAAAAATCTCCATCACGTATTTCCCGGGGACCCGCCGGTCCATGCCCTGAAAGGGATTAACCTGACCTTTGCCAAAGGAGAATTCGTGGCTCTTTTGGGGCAAAATGGTTCCGGCAAGACCACCTTGGCCTTTCATCTGGTGGGCGTCGAGAAGCCCACGAACAAGGATGCCGCCATCCTCGTGGACGGGCTGGACGTGGTCCGGTCCCCGCTTTCCAAAGTGGTACGGCGCATCAATTACCTTTTCCAGAACCCCGCCAACCAGTTGTTCTGCCAGACCTTCGGCCAGGAGGTGAGCTTCGGGCCTCAGGCCCTGGGGTCCAGCCCCGAAGAATCCCTGGAGAAAGGCCGGGCCGCTTTACGCCAAGTGGGGCTGGAGCATCTCTGGGAATATTACACTCTGAGCGTGGTCAAATCTTTAGAGACCCTCTTGAGCCTGGCGTCGATCTTGGCCATGGACCCCCAGATCCTCATCGCCGACGAGCCAACGGGAGGACTGGACTACACAACGGGTATGAAAGTAATGGAAATACTGCTGGATCTGAATAGCCGAGGGCGCACCGTTATCGTGATCACTCACGATATGGAACTGGCAGCCAAGTATTGCCGTCGGGTGGTGGTCCTCCGCCGCGGCGAAGTATGGATGGATGGGACCCCCCAAGAAGTATTCGGCCAGCCTGAGCGCCTGGCCCAGACCCGCCTCTCCCCCCCTCAGGTTACTCTTCTGGCCCAAAGCCTGCCTGGTTACGGCTTTCCCAACGATATTTTGAGTACCGAGGAATTCGTGGCCAGGGTCCAATCAGGGATGGTAGCACATTAGCAGGAGAAAAATATGGCCGTAGCACCTTTTCAGTATGAATTTCATAACACGGTTATTCACCGGCTCAACCCCTTGAGCAAGATTCTCTTGTTCGGGGCTTTCCTGATCCTGGCCGGTGTTTACCTGGATCCGCGCGTAAAGATCCCCATGCTGGTAGTTCTCGGCGTCATCCTGGCTCTGGCCAGGATGCCTTTCCGCCCCTACCGGGCGATTTTATTGATTGCTTCTTTCGCGGTAATCGTGGGTCAATCCTATACGGCGGTTTTAATGGTGAACCCGGACTACTTCAAAGTGTACGACCCCCAATGGGTCAGTACGGTGATTCTGGAGCTTCTTCCGCCCGGTTTCCCGGTCTTCGGCCGGGCCGCCATCACCTATGGGGCCCTTCTCTACCTGGTTTCTTTCCCTTTGCAGGTAATCCCCGTCGTCCTCAGCGTGGCCGGGTTGTTGCACACCACCTCCCTCAGTGAGATTGTTTCCATTCTCTCCAGACTCAGGATGCCATTCCCGGTGATTTTCATGACCACCGTCGCCTTGCGGTTTGTCCCTGAAATTGTTGAAAAGCTCCGCCTCATCCAAAGGGCCCAATCCCTCCGGGGTTGGACCATGGAGACCCGAAATCCGATAAAAAAGATCGCCCTGCTAAAACCTCTTCTGGTTCCCCTCACCCGGAGCGTGATCCGTTCCGTGGACATTATCAGCATGTCCTGCAAGAACAGGGCTTTTGGCCTGGGTCCAGTGACCATCATGTCGAGCTTCAAGATGGGTCCCGCTGACTATGTGATCAGCATTTCGGCGGTCGTCCTCACGATTTTGGGAATCTATGCTGCCTTTGCCTGGGATTTCGGTTCTTTGTGAGGTCCGTCTTGCTACTCAATGCGCATCATCCCAGCGGCCCCGCAGTGGCGAAATAGGAGGAGGGAATCGTAGGCATCATGGCCAGGCGCTTTCTCATGGTTTTGGATTTTGGAACGGGGGCGGGGCGCTGTTCGCTGGTCGAAGTCGAAGGGCGGGAAAGCTACTCTGCTCAACAGGAATGGGGGTTCGATGCTCCGCCGGAGGCCCAGCCGGGAGGATTCAGCTTCCCTCCGGAGAAGTTCTGGCGAATTCTGGGAGAGACCTCCAAAGCCGCCATGATGCGCGGGAACATCGAGCCGTCTCAGGTGGTTGCCGTCTCCGGCACCAGCATACGGGAAGGATTTGTGCTTCTGGACAGCTCTGGCCGGGAGATCTTCGCGGTGCCCAATCGAGATGCCCGCGCCCGGGTTGAGTCCCAAGAGATCGGGGAAAAGCTGGGACAAGCCTTGAACGATTCCTCCGGCCACTGGCCGGGACCGAATTTTGCCCCCCCACGCTTCCTGTGGCTGCGACGCCACCAACCAGAGGTGATCGAAAGGACCCGAACGCTTCTTATGATTAATGATTGGGTACTGTATCGCCTTTGCGGAGAGCTGGCCTGCGAGCCCACGAATGCGTCCGAAACTTCCTTATATGATATTAAAAATCATCGCTGGGATGAAAACTTGATTCGCACGTGCGAGATCCCCACCTCCTTTTTTCCCCGGATAGCCCGCTCCGGACAGGTTCTGGGAAGAGTGACCCGCTCTGCTTCAGAAGTCACCGGGCTGGCTCCGGGGACACCGGTGGTGGTGAGCGGGGCGGATACCCAGTGCGGCGTTCTGGGTTCAGGAGGATTGAGGGCGGGCGACGTGGTGGTGGTTGCCGGGACGTCGACGCCCATCCAGATGGTTCTCGACTCGCCGGTCATCGATGCCCGGGCGCGAACCTGGACAGGGCCTCATGTTCTTGATGACCGTTGGGTCCTGGAGAGTAATGCCGGCATCACCGGGAGCGTTCTACGCTGGTTCCGGGATTCTTTCTGCCAGGAGGAAAAGGCAGCCGCGGGAAAACCCGGCGTGGATGCCTATGAGCTTATGGAACAGCGGGCCCGGAAATCTCCCATCGGCTCTTCGGGGGTGACGGCTCTCATGGGGCCCCGAATCATGAATGCCCGTTTGCTGATGGCTCCTTTCAAGCTTACCGGATTCTCTGTGGCCGTTCCCAGGTCCATGGTGGCCGAAGTGGATAGCAAATGTCATTTTATCCGCTCGATCCTGGAGAGCTTTGCTTTCGCCACGCGTGGCAACTGCGAACAGTTGGAGGAAATCTCCGGGAAGAAGATCAAGCGTTTAATGGTGTGCGGCGGCAGTTCGGCCAGCGGCTTCTGGATGCAGATGCTCGCCGACAATCTGGGGATCCCGGCGGAACGACCCTGGGAGAAGGAAGCAAGTTCCCTGGGCGCAGCCGCCTGTGCCGGGGTAGGGGTGAAGGAGTATACGGATTTTTCCCAGGGAATCAAGTTGCTGGTGAAGCCTGGGGATCGATTTGAGCCGCAAGCGGAAACCCGGGCGCCTTACGATGCTGCCTACCGGCGATGGCTGGGTTTTTTTAACTCGTAGGAGTTTCCGGGCTCGATGTCCAGGGATTCATGAATCCCTTGGTGACGGGAGAAGATGGGAAAGCGAGGCAATCAGAATGAAGGTGCTTTTTTCGGGAAGGTTTGATGCTCAAGTTGTACAGCGGGTGGAAAAGGATTGGAACGTCAAATGGCTTCCTCCCAAACAAGGGCAATGGGGGCTGACCGAAGCGGAGCTCATCTCCGAATTGCAGGATGTGGATGTACTGGTCAGCGAGGCGGATTCCGTTACCGCCAAGGTATTCGCTTCCGTCCCCCATCTGAAAGCGGTGATCGCCACCCGGGGGAACCCGGTGAATGTGGAGGTAGCCGCGGCCACCTCCGATGGCGTGCTGGTCGCCTACGCGCCCGGACGGAACGCGCAGGCGGTGGCGGAGTTGTGTATAGCGCTGATGATCATGGTCTCCCGTAATGTAGTTCCGGCCATGGAAGCTCTACGCAGTGGCCAATGGGCCAGCGCTCCCAAGGCCTGGGCCTACCGGACGTTCCAGGGATATGAACTGGGCGGCCGGACGGCGGGCCTGGTAGGGTTGGGGTCCGTAGCCCGGATGGTGGCCAAGCGGCTGGCGGCCTTTGACATGAAGATATTGGCTTATGATCCTTATATCTCTCAGGCACTGGCTGATTCGGCCGGGGCTCAACTTGTGCCGATGGACAAACTATTGCAAGAAGCCGACTTCGTCTCCATGCACGTCCACGTTACCGATGAAACCCGGGGCATGATCGGCGCCCGGCAGTTTGCCCTCATGAAGCCCACGGCTTTCTTCATCAACACGGGAAGAGCCGGTGCAGTTGAAGAAAGGGCCCTGATGGATGCGTTGCGGCAAAAGCGCATCGCGGGGGCCGCCCTCGACGTCTATCACCAGGAGCCGCTGCCTGCGGACAGCCCTCTCCTCGGTCTGCCCAATGTTGTGCTGTTGCCGCATATCGGAGGCGCCACGCAAGATGTCATTCAGCATCAATCCACGATCGCCGAAACCAACTTGCAGGGCCTACGCGCCGGCCGGGTGCCCCCCTATTTATTCAACCCCGAAGTTCTGAAGAGCCCTCGCCTTCGAATGGCTCTTAAAAATAAGGAAAAAGGGAGTGTGCCATGAAATACGAAAAAATCCGCGAAGAGATCGTAGCGACGGCTAAGCAGATGTTAGAAGAAGGTCTGGTCACTTTAACTGCGGGCAATATCAGCATGCGCATCCCCGGGGAAGAATTGGTGGCCATTACTCCCACGGGCCGGCCCTATACCACGATGAAGCCGGAGGAGGTGTCCATTGTCAATCTTTCCTGCAATATGCTAGACGGGGAGTGCAAACCATCGTCGGAGGCACCCATGCATACGATGGTCTTCCGGCAGAGGCCTGAAATCAATGCTGTGGTGCACACCCACTCGCCCTATGCCCTCGCTTTTGCGGTAGCTCACAAAGAGATCCCCTTGATCTGCATCGAGGGGCTTTCCACGAAAGCCATGTGCGTTCTGGTGGCGGATTACGGAGTTCCAGGCACGGAGGAAATCGGGCGAAAAGCCCTGGAGGCTCTGAACCGGCAGCCGGGTTCTCTGGCCGTACTCCTGGCCAACCATGGCCTTCTGACCATCGGAAAATCCTTGGAGGAAGCCTATGGGATCGCCAGTAAAGTGGAGACCGAAGCCAGGATCTATCAGCTGGCCCTGAACATCGGTCCGCCGGTTCCCATGACCGCCGAACAGGTGCAAGCCATCCGCAGCAGATACGAAACTAAAAAGTAGTCCCTCGCATTACATCTCACGCCGAAGGGTGTGGGAGGCCTTGCTCCTGCACCCTTTTGTAACCTCCGGGTATTATATCTATTTCTTCTCGTCCTTCTGAATCCCTGTTCATCCTGCAGGGCGATGTTCATCCATGCTATAGTTTCATCTTTGAAGGAAGGAGATCCGGCTGTTGAGGATGGAGAAGAGAAATGGCCTTAAGGTTCTTCCCCGGCTGGATGATTGTCGCCGCAGGGTTCCTGATCCTCATGGTCTCCTGGGGGAGCCAGTTCGCGTTCAGTGTATTCTTCGTTCCCTTGACGCGGGAGTTTGGGTGGGACCGGGCGAGCACGGCCGGGATCTTTTCCCTCAGCATCCTGATTTTTGGCCTGGGTTCGATCTTCGCCGGCAGGATGGCTGACCGATGGGGAGCCCGATGGGTGGTCGGGTTGGGCGGGCTCTTCTTATCGGGGGGGCTCCTCCTGAGCGCTGCCGTCCGGAGCCTGTGGCAGCTTTACCTCTGCTACGGAGTCCTGATGGGGCTGGGGGTCAGCGCCGGGTGGGGGCCTCTTACGGCCGCGGTTTCCCGCTGGTTCCACGCCGGCCGCGGGCTGGCCATGGGCATCATGTCCCTCGGGATCAGCGTCGGGATCCTCGCCATCCCTCTTCTATCCAGCAGCTTGATCTCCGCTTTCGGGTGGAGGGCGTCTTTCGTCATTCTGGGGATCCTCGCGGGAGTGATCATGATCGGCTCCACTTTCCTGATCAAGAAGGATCCCCCCGCAGAGGAACCGGGAGCGGCGCAAAATGTGGCGCGGCCGGAGGCAAACCCAAGCACCCCTTCGAAAAACTGGAACCTGAAAGAAGCCCTCACCACCCGAACTTTCTGGATGCTTTTTGCCGGGTATCT
The DNA here is from genome assembly GCA_963712535.1 of uncultured delta proteobacterium. Classification (GTDB taxonomy): domain Bacteria; phylum Desulfobacterota; class SM23-61; order SM23-61; family SM23-61; genus CAVQIK01. The sequence continues at coordinate 114,956 of CAVQIK010000012.1, forward strand.
CCTCTGGTGCACGGGGTTCTACATGGTCTCCATCCACCTGGCTGCATACGGAACGGATCTGGGCCTCTCCCCCGCAGCGGCAGCCATGGCGGTCAGCCTGATCGGCGGAGGAAGCATCTTCGGAAAGATTTTCATGGGCTACCTCTCCGACCGGATCGGCCCCCAAAAAGTGCTGATCATGAACCTTTTCCTTCAAGGCCTCTGTATCTTTGGCCTGATCTCTTCCCGGAGCATCGTTCCACTTTACGTCCTTTCGGCCCTCTTCGGCTTTGGCTACGGGGGAACAGGTCCTCAAATGCCGGTGGTCACGGCCAAATTTTTCGGGATCTCCTCCATCGGGACTATCTTCGGGGTGCTGATTTTGTCCGGCCAGATCGGGGGAGCGATCGGCCCGCTCCTGGCCGGCAAAATCTTCGATCAAACGCAAAGCTACCTTCTGGGGTTCTCCTTGGGGGGGATCACCGTCCTGCTCGCTTTCGTCCTGGTGCTCCTGCTGAAGGCCCCGGTGCGGATTTCCGCCGGGCCCAAAAGGACGGGTTTATAATTTCCCGACGCCGGGGTAAAATAAGAATCGGCCAAGGCCTACAAAAAATTTCATCTTAGTTTGACGCCAAAACCGGTCTCGTAAATTTCTCGGCCGGAAACTTCAAGAAGAGGATGAAACCACAGAAAATGCGCACCCTGACCGAAACCCCTCTAAACGCCGAAACTCCTGTTGAATCCCTTCGCTCCTGGATCACGGCAAATTCGGTCTTTTTCCACCGCAACCAGTCGGAGATGAAATCAGCGGTTTCCCTCGGCGAATGGCGGCTGAAGGTGGAAGGGGAAGTGGAGATCCCGCGGGAATTCACATTCGAGGAGATTCTTCGCCTGCCCAAGGCCATTGCCGCAGATACGTTGGAATGCGCAGGGAATGGCCGGGGCCTCCTGAAAGAGAAGGCCAGCGGAAATCCCTGGACCATCGGCGGCGCTGGAAATGCGGTTTGGGGCGGAGTGTGGCTTAAGGATATCCTGCAGCCCGCCGGTCTGAAGAAAACCGCCCGCCACGCGGCCTTCGAGGGTCTCGACGAGCCTCTGGGCTCAGCCAGGATCAAATTCATCCGCAGCATCCCGCTGGAAAAGGCAATGAGCTCGACCCTCCTGGCCTATGAAATGAACGGGGAGCCCCTTCCGCTGCCCCATGGATTTCCCGTGCGGGTCCTGGCCCTTGGCTGGGTAGGCGCCAGCTGCTGCAAATGGCTCACAAGAATAACGGTTACGGATCGCCCGTTCGAAGGCCACTACATGGACAAGGTCTACCGCATATACCAAAAGGGGGAAGACCCCGGGTCCGGGGTGGTGACGACGGCAATCCCGCTCAAAGCCTTTATCACCCAACCCGTCCAGGGGGAGAACCTGGAACGAGGGAGGATCTCCGTCCTGGGGGTGGCTTACGGCGGGCAGGCGGAGATCGCCCGGGTCGAAATTTCCGTTGATGGAGGCAGGACCTGGTCTTCCGCGGAATGGATCGGACCCAACAGAACCGTTTGCCTGGCGTCACTGGCAGTACATCTGGAGTCCGGAGGTAAGTGGAGAGTACCGTCTCATGGCCCGGGCCACGGATTCCAGCGGGAATCAGCAGCCCATGAACGCCAAATGGAATGTTCTGGGCTACGGGAATAACGGAGTCGAAGAACATTCGATAACCGTGCACATCAGGTAAAGCCGATTTCGCGAATCGCCCAACAGTTTTTGGTATTAATTCACGTTTGAAAGAGATCCCAGAAATCCCTCCCAACCTCCCTTTTCCAAAGGGAGGAGATATACTTTCCCCCTTTGAAAAAGGGGGATTAAGGGGGATTTCTGAAGTTTCCTGCCCATTTTGGAACATTTTTTGGGGCTAAACAGTTACAATTTCGGAAGGTTTTTCGTAGGCCTAAACAAACACAGTTCTTTAAGGAGAAAAAACTTTGCACGCCATTGAAAAGATTTTAGCCGAAGCAGCGGGGAAGAAGGCAGTTGCAACGGGGGAAATCGTGAACTGCCGGGTGGATCTCGGGGAGGTGAACGACATCTATCTTCAGACCGTTCGCTCGTTTTTCGAGATGGGCGGGAAAAAGGTTTACGACCCGCAGAAGCTCGTCTTCATGATGGACCACTATTCCCCCGCATCCACGATAGGGCAGGCCGAGAACCAGAAGCAGTTCAGGGAATTCTGCCGCGAGCAGAACATACCCATGCTCTTCGACGTGGACCAGGGGGTATGCCACCAAGTGATGATCGACCGCGGCCTGGTTTATCCCGGGATGGTCCTGGTTGCCACGGACTCTCACACCACCACGCACGGGGCGCTGGGCGCCTTTGGGACCGGTGTGGGGGCGACGGATATGGCGGTGATCATGATCACCGGGAAGCTCTGGTTCAGGGTTCCCGAGATCGTCCATTTTCGACTGGAGGGAAAGCTTTCCAGGGGAGTCATGGCTAAGGACGTTATCCTGAAGATCATCGGCGACGTGGGGGCCGATTACGGGGTTTACCGGGGCATCGATTTCACCGGCCCCCTTCTCGACACCCTGGGCGTTTCCGAACGCATGACCCTGTGCAACATGACCACCGAAATGGGCGCCAAGGCCAGCTACATTCAGCCGGACCGGATCACCCTCGACTTTTTGCGGGACCGGGTGAAAACGGCTTTCAAAACCTTTACCACCGATACTGGTTATTCCTATGCGGCGGAGCATGCGTACGACGTCTCCAGCTTGAAACCCCAGGTCGCGGCTCCCCACAGCGTGGACAACGTTCATCCCCTGGAAGAGTTCGTCGGCAGGCCCGTTCAGCAGGCATTTATCGGCACCTGCACCGGCGGACGCGTGGAAGACCTGGCCGTCGCGGCTCGCATCCTGAAAGGGAAGAAAGTGAAAGCGGGGACCCGCCTGCTCGTGGTCCCCGCCTCCAAAACCGTCCTCCTCGAGGCCATGGCCAGGGGGATCATGCAAACCCTGGTGGAGTCCGGGGCGACATTCGTGACCCCGGGCTGCGCCGCCTGCCTGGGAACTCACCAGGGGGTCCTGGCGGCGGGGGAGACCTGCATTACTGCGTCCAGCCGGAATTTCCCCGGCCGGATGGGCCACCCCAAAGCGGAAATCTTCGTCGCTTCCCCTGCTTCCGTGGCTGCGGCCGCGCTGGAAGGGATGATTGCCGATCCCGCGAAATACCTGGACTGAGGGAGAACCAATGGAAAAAGTCATCAAAGGAAAAGCCTTCGTGTACGGCGCGAATATCGATACCGACCAGATCTATCCCGGCAGGTTTCTGGAATTGACCGACCCCGAGGAGGTGGGAAAACACGCCATGGAAGGGGCTGACCCCGGATTCGTGAAGGCGTTTCAGCCGGGGGATATCATCGTCGCTTCCACTAATTTCGGATGCGGTTCGAGCCGGGAACAGGCGGCCATTGCGCTGAAGGCGCGGGGAGCCGGGGCCATCCTCGCGGACTCCTTCGGGCGGATCTTCTACCGGAACGCCGTCAACCTGGGCATCCCGGTCATTGTTTGCCCGCATATTCACACGGTCGTTAAGAACGGAGACATTTTGAGGGTGGATTTAACCGCCGGGCAGGTGACCAATGAAACGACGGGGGCGGTAACCCGGGCGGAGCCGCTCTCCGATTACGTCATGAAGATTCTGGAAAGCGGGGGGATCAAGGAGCTGATCCGAAAGCAGGTGTCGTCAGGCCGAGGTTTAGAAGCAAATGGGTCGTGCCTTCGCAGATGTGCGCAACACGCTCAAAATGTTCGTGGCGCAGATAGTCCCGAGACGAAAGTCCTGATCTCGAAAATTTTATCTTTCCCTGCATCCGTGTCGAACTCCGCGTCAACGGGCCTTGGACGGAAATTCTGGCTCTCGGCGTTGCATCTGTGTCCGATTCGGAACAGAGATCTCACTCAAACCCCGGCGGCGGGACGAACCCCTGGAACTCCCGCTCCAGCAGCCGGGCGAAATGAATGCACGTGTGGTCCCCGTACTGCGGCCCGACGATTTGCACGCCCACCGGTAATCCCCCTTCCGTCAATCCCACCGGAGCCATGGTGGCCGGCAGGAAAAAGTTGCAGGAGTAGCCCGCCCAGAACATCTGGGTCGTGGAAGGCTGGGGCCGCCCGTTCACCATGACCATGCGCTCCCACCGCTCGCCCTTCTGGTTGTGCGGGAAAGCGGCGGTTGCGGCCTCGGGGCACAAGAACAGGTCGTACTCGCGGAAAAATTCATCCCAGGCCCAGCGCATCTTGTGGCGCGCTTCGTTGACTGCCAGCCAATCCTTGTGGAAGAGGGTCTCTCCCCGGATCTTCTCCGCCGGATAGCTTTCGTCGCCGGGGTCGAGCGCCTGGAGGGTCGCCAGGTTCTTCCGGAACTCCTCCGGAGTCTGGCGCCCCGACGTCTGCGCCCGCAGAAGATGAAGGTAGTTTCGGTGAGCCTCCCGGGAATCGATCTTTGGCCGGCCGTTTTCCACCACTTTTACTTTATTTTTCTTCAAAAACTCGACCATCTTCTGAAGGCTTTTCTGAACCTCCTGGTCGACTTCCGCCCGAGGGTCGGTGTAGGCAACCGCCACCCTGTATTCGCGGAGGGTCTTCTTCGCCGGCCCCGGGAGGCTCAGCTTCCAGCCTCTCCCGTCGATCTCATCCGGCCCGGCGACCACGTCGAGGGCGATGGCAAGGTCCTCGGCGCTTCGCGCCAGGGGCCCGATCACCGCAATATCCTCCGGGGCCACCTGCCCTTCCAGCGCCTGGCCCAGGGCCGTGGCGATCCCGTGGGTCGGCTTGTGGCCGTAAACCCCGCAGTAATGGGCGGGGTTGCGGATGGAGGAGCCGATGTCGCTCCCGTTTTCCAGTCCCGTAAGCCCCGCGGCGAGCGCGGCGGCGGCTCCGCCCGAGGACCCCCCCGGAACCCGGGTCACGTCCCAGGGGTTGTTCGTCGTCCCGTAAATTTCGTTGAAGCTCTGCCAATCGGCCAGGTAGAGCGGGACGTTGGTCTTGCCAAAGAGGATCACCCCGGCCTTAAGGTACCGTTCTACCGCGACCGAGTTCTTCTTCGGGTAATTGTTCTTGAACTCGGGCACTCCCCAGGTGGTTGGCATCCCGACCACATCGAAGGATTCTTTGATGGTCATAGGCACCCCGTGTAAGGGTCCCCAGATCTCACCCCGGGCTAGCGCCCGATCGGCTTGCTTCGCCCGTCTTCGGGCACTTTCGCGGTCCATGAAAATGACCGCGTTGATCTTCGGGTTGTAACGCTCAACCCGTTCCAGGTACAGGTCCAGCAGTTCCAGGCACCCCACCTTCTTCTGGCGAATGAGCGAGGCCAGCTGCTTGGCTGAACGAAAAGGCATAGCTAACATCATCTCCTCCTTAGTTATTACCTGAATCCTGCACCGAGAGAGATGAAATAGGGTGAAACATCTGGGCTACCCCTGTTATTGTAGGGTTATCACCACATAACCGGTAACAACAGGAGGTAACCCAGATGGTTAAAAGGCAAGATCAGGGTAGTGCTGGAAGCTGCAAAAAATCAAGGGGAAAATGAATATCAACAGAAGGCGAGTAAAATAGGGCCTTCTACGGCATACGATTATTGTCGGAAGCGTTTGAGCCCCTTCGGTGTATTCCCGGCATGACAGCCGGGTTGCGGGACTGTTCAAGTTTACGGAGTATCTGGACCAGCGTCGTCAGCGGGTGCGAAAGGCCCGCAAACAAACCCAAGATCTTGCGCGAATATTTCTGCGTCAGTGATTCTGCCGCCAATAATTTCCCAATAATTCCTTGACACCCAATTGTCTCTTTTATATATTCAACCCACCCCCATGCGAGTCCGTATTAAATCAAACCGGTTATTCAACTCATCCAAGAATGAGTCCTTAGCCAAAATCCTTTTGGACGCACGATCGGAAAGGGAGCGCGCCATGCCCCGGGCGGATTCGGTCCCGGCGATTGGCGTTCGTGTTCGGCGATCGGGCCGGCTCAGCGCCCGATCCTTTCACTCTTCTCGAAGGAGGATGATTATGAGGAAATGGACCCTTTGGATGACGTTTCTTGCCCTGGTGCTCGTGTTCGGTACAGCGCCGGTTCTGGCCGCCCCCAAGGGCCAGATCGTGATCGCCCTTGACACGGACACCCCCACCATGGACCCCCATGGCCACCAGGAACGTGTCGGCCACAACGTCGGCTGGCACCTGTTCGATTCCTTGTTTTACCGCCACCCGGACACGACCACCGTTCCGGCCCTGGCCGTAAGTTACAAGGTCGTGGACCCGGTCACCGTGGATCTGAAATTGCGCCAGGGCGTCAAGTTCCACAACGGCGAGCCCTTCGACGCCCAGTCGGTGAAGTTCAGCCTGGAGCGGATCCTGGACCCGAAGACCAAGTCTCCCCGGACCAACTCGGTGGCCTGGCTCAAGTCAGTGGAGGTCAAGGGAGAACACGAGGCCCGGCTTCATTTAAAGGCGCCTTCACCCACCTGGCTCATCGAGCTCTCCAACCTCAGCATGATGCCTCCCAAGTACGCCAACGAGAAGGGGATCGCTCACATCGCCCAGAACCCCGTGGGCACCGGGCCGTACAAGTTCGTGAAGTGGACCCGGGGCCAGGAGATCGTGCTGGAGGCCAATACCGAGTATTTCAAGGGCGAGCCCAAGGTCAAGACTCTCATTTTCAAGATCATCCCCGAGTACTCCACCCGCATCGCCGCCCTTCTTTCGGGGGCCATCGACCTGGTGGGTCACGTGGCGCCCGAGGACGTACCCACCATCGAGGCCAACAAGGGTCTCAAGGTGCAGGCCGTCCCGATTCTCCGTTTCCAATGGACGTACCTCTCCGACGCCATGACCAAGGGCTCCCCCCTGGCCGACAAGCGGGTCCGCCAGGCCATTAACTACGCGGTGAACACGCCGCGCATCATCAAGGACATTCTCGGGGGATACGGTACCCCCACGGTGTGCCTCAACTCCCTGCATTTCGGGTACAATCCCGCGGTAAAACCGTATCCCTACGACCCGGCGAAAGCCAAGGCGCTGTTGAAGGAGGCGGGGTACCCCGGCGGGTTCGAGATGACCGTGCACTACGCCACGGTGAACATGATGAAGGGCGACGAGATGTACCAGGCGGTCCAGTCGGACCTGGCCGCGGTGGGCATCAAGATCAAGCTGCAGAAATGGAGCGGCGTGGGGTACATGGACATGGTCAAGTCCGGCCGCGCCAAACCGGCCTTCGGGCTGAACTGGGGCAGCAGCGGGCTGTTCGACGGCGACCAGATCTTTCCCTTTTTCCGCTCCGGCGGCATTTACACCTTCTGGAGCACTCCCGAGGTGGACAAGCTCATCGACCAGCAGCGCACCGAGATGGACCTGGAGAAGCGCAAGGCCTTGATGTTCAAGATCCAGGAAATCGTCCGGGAAGAGGCCCCCTGGCTGTTCCAGTACTCCTTCCACGCGTTGTGGGGGTACAACACCAAGTTCAAGTTCGCACCGCGCAAGGATGAATTCATATACGTGTACGAGATCGACTTCGCCCCTTGAGATTCGTTCCGGGCCGGCGGGAACGCCGGCCCGGGACGAACCTGATCTGGAGTCCCGGTGGCCCGATACGCCCTACGGAGCCTGATCCAACTGGTCCTCGTCACCTGGGCCGTGGCCACCACTGCGTTTTTGCTCGTATTCATGAGCGGCGACCCGGTCATGCTCATGGTTCCCATGACTGCTACCCGGGAGGAGGTCGAGGCCCTGCGCGACGCCTTTGGCCTCAACCAGCCCCTCTGGGTGCAGTACGCGCGGTACATGGTCCGGGCGGTTCAGGGGGATTTCGGGGTCTCCATCAAGGCGGGACAACCCGCGCTAAACCTGGTCCTGGAGCGCATCCCCGCGACCCTGGAACTGGGGCTCTCGGGAATGATCCTGGCCACCGTGGTGGGCGTGGGCGTGGGGGTCCTGTCCGCGCTCAAGAGGGATTCGTGGATCGACGCCGCGGGCCGGGTGCTCGCCCTGGGCAGCCAGGCCATGCCCATCTTCTGGCTGGGCCTAATCCTCATCATCATTTTCTCGGTGAAGCTTCGTCTTCTTCCCCCCTTCGGCCGCGGAGGGCTGAAGGAACTCATTCTCCCGGCCATCACCATGGCCACGTACAACATCCCCCTGATTCTTCGCCTCACGAGATCGACCTTCTTCGACGTCCTGTACCAGGACTATGTCCGCACGGCCCGGGCGAAGGGCCTCCCGGAGCGGGTCGTGGTGTTCGTGCACATTCTGCGGAACGCGGCCATCCCCCTGGTCACGGTCCTGGGGATGAACTTCGGGCGGATCCTGGGGGGAGCCATCGTAACCGAGACGGTCTTCGCTTGGCCCGGGGTAGGGTCGCTGAGCATCGATGCCATTTTCACGGCGGACTACCCCGTAATTATGGCCGCCACCATCATCCTGGTGGTGAGCGTGGTGGTGATCAACTTCCTCACGGATCTGACCTACGTGGTGCTGGACCCGCGGATTCGTTACGGGTGAGGGGGAGCGATGTCAGCGGATGGGGCCAAGAACGAAACTCGCTTGCGCTTCCTCTGGTGGGACTTGGAAGCCGTGCCCATGCCGCGGGCTCTTCGGGCGGTGCTGCGAAGCCGAACGGCCTTGTGGGGGATCCTGTTCGTTTTCCTCGCTCTGTTCGTGGCCGTGACCGCCCCCTGGGTCTCGCCGCACGATCCGTATAAGCAGGAGACCGGCATGCGTCTCAAGCCCCCGGTCTGGGATCCCGCAGCCAAGGAAGGCCATCTCCTGGGGACGGACCAACTGGGCCGGGATGTGCTCTCCCGGATGATGTACGGCGCGAGGGTGTCCCTCATCGTGGCGGCCGTGGCCGTGTTCATCGCGGCGGTCAGCGGAGTGGGGATCGGACTCCTGGCGGGTTTCTACGGGGGCTGGATCGACTCGGTCCTTATGGGCCTTACCAATTTCTTCCTCAGTTTCCCTCACGTGCTTCTGGCCATCGCCATCATGGGGATCGTGGGACCGGGGTTCACCACCCTGATCCTGGTCCTGGGCCTAACTTCCTGGCCCATTTACACGCGGATCATCCGCTCGGAGGTCCTGACCGTCAAGGAACTGGAGTTTGTGGAAGCGGCCCGGGCCCTGGGCGTCCGGGAAATCGTGATCCTGTTCAAACACATCACCCCCAGCGTGCTCAACTCCATCCTGGTCACGGCCAGCCTCGAGACCGCCCGCATGATCATCAACGAGGCTTTTTTCAGTTTTCTCGGTCTGGGCGTGCAGCCCCCCATCCCCTCCTGGGGGAATATGCTCTATGACGGAAAGGCGTATATTTTCGTGAACCACTGGTTAATCACCCTGCCGGGGATCGCCATCTTCCTCACCACCTTGGGGTTCAACCTCATCGGCGACTGGCTGAGGGACGTGTTCGATCCGCGCATGGTTTTCTAGGAGGAAGCGCATGGAAGATTTTCGACACGATTTATTGGAACTGGTGGCCCTGAACGGGCCGTCCGGATTCGAGGGGCCCGTGGCCGAGTATATTCGAAACCGGGTCCGGCCCTTCGTCACCCGGGCCGAGATCGACGGCGTGGGCAATGTCCTGGCCACCAAGCAGGGCCCGCCGGGGTCTCCGGTCCTCATGTTCATGGCCCACATGGATCAGGTCAGCATGGTCGTCACGGCAATACCCGACGGATTCGTTCGTTTCGACTACGTGGGCTCCGTGTACCCGGCGTGCATCGTGGCCCACCCCCTGCTGGTCCTCACCGAATCCGGACCGGTGCCCGGGGTCGTGGGTTCGCCCAGTTATCACATGGGCCAGGCCAACCTGGACAACCTCTGGCTCGACGTGGGGGGCCGCGCGGACCGGGTGAGGGTGGGGGATCCGATCGTCTTCGACTCCACCCCCCGCTGGCTGGACGACGATCAAAAGATCCTGGCGTCCCGGTCGCTGGATGACCGGACCGGCTGCGCGATCCTCCTGGAGCTGGCCCGCCGTTTCGAGGACGTGGAGCTGGACGTAACGGTGATCTTCACCTTCACGGTTCAGGAAGAGGTCTTTGCGCGGGGCGCTCAACACGCCGCCAAGACGGTCCATCCGAAATGGGTCATCTCCGTGGACGGCGGGACCGCCAGGAATCCCAGCATCCCTCCCGAAGCGAACTGCCCCCCCTTCGACGACGGGTTGAGCCTGCGCCGGTACGAGACGATCAAGCCGCAGCGCGGAGTGCTGACCTTCTGGGCGGACCCGGATCTCGTCCGGCAACTCACCCGGGCGGGAGAGAGGACCCGCATACCCATTAATTACGACGTCCGCTTCAATGTGTACACCGACGCCGCCGGCGCCTCGGAATCATGGATGGACATCAAGTGCGCGGCGCTGGGCACCCCCCGTCGATACGGTCACGCGCCCCTGGAGATCGTGCACCTGGACACTCTCGGGAAGGCCATAGTCATGCTGGAGGAGTTTCTCAGGACCGAGCATGGGAGGAAATAAGAGGCGAAGGACGGAGGGGGGCGAAAGACAGTGGGACATGCAAATGGGGAAATGAAAAGCGCTGATCCGGGGGGAAGGCCGGAAGCGCTTTTTTTTGTCCTGCCGGCGAAACCCGGATCGGAGTACGGGGCCGTTGCCGGAATCCGAATGTATACTCAACAGGTGCAAAAATATTCCGCAGTAAGTGCTTCCGCAGCCACGCTGTTATTGGGAAAAAGCGTTCCAATATATCGTTGCAGGAATTCACCGCCGGTGACTTTTGGTCGCCCCTTTTTTAAAGGGTCGGGCGGGGGGGATTTCTGACCCAGCCTGTCCAAGAAAATCCCCCCTCCCCCCTTTGCCAAGGAGGGGGGAATTTTTGGATCACTAGGTAGGTATCAATGGGGGCCATTGGCTTGCGCGCCGCCTGCCTGTGAACCCCGTTCCGGGGCCGAAGCGCCCTAAGTATCGTCTCGTAAGGGGTGAGCGTGGCGCAGGAAATGCTCAGGATCGAGGGTTTGCGGACGGTCTTCTTTACCAACCGCGGGATGGTCGCGGCCGTGGACGGCGTGGATCTCTCTCTGGATCGGGGAGGCACCCTGGGGGTCGTGGGGGAATCGGGTTCGGGGAAGACCGTCTGCGCCTATTCTATCCTGAGGCTGATCCCGTATCCCGGGCGGGTCGTCGGTGGCTCCATCCGCTTTGACGGGGAAAACCTGCTGGCCCTGTCCTCGGCGGAAATGCGGAAGATTCGGGGCAACCGCATCTCCATGATCTTCCAGGAGCCCATGACCAGTCTGAACCCGGTGCTCACCGTGGGTCGCCAGATCATGGAACCCCTCATTTTTCATCAGGGAATGACGCGCGCCCGGGCGTGGGAGGAGTCTGTCCGGCTGCTCGGTCTCGTGGGCATTCCCTCGGCCGAGCATAGGATCCGCGAGTATCCTCATCAGCTCTCGGGCGGCATGCGCCAACGCGTTATGATCGCCATGGCCCTTTCCTGCCGCCCGTCCCTGCTCATCGCCGATGAACCGACCACCGCCCTGGACGTGACCATCCAGGCTCAGATCCTGGACCTCATGAAGCGGCTGCAGTCCGAGCTGGGCATGGCCATCATGCTCATCACCCACAACCTGGGGGTGGTGGCCCAGATGGTGGAGCGGGTGGCGGTGATGTATGCGGGGCAAGTCGTGGAGTATGGCCCCACCTCGCCGGTGTACGACGAGCCCCGACATCCGTATACCGCCGGGCTTTTGGGCTCCATCCCCAAGCTTCATGAGCGGCGGGAAAGGCTGCAGTCCATCGCCGGCACCGTCCCGTCCATGCTGGAGATGCCGAGCGGATGCCGCTTCCGGGAAAGATGCCCGCAGGCCATGGACCGCTGTCAGGCCCAGCCGCCGCCGGTGATGGAGGTGGGGGCGGGGCACACGGTCCGCTGCTGGTTGGCGGTTAACGGTTGAAAATTATGGAATGCCCGGCGCGGGACCCCGACCGCCCCGGGAATCGGAAAAGGGTATGTCTTCGCTTTCTCATTCGAACGGTGAACCGCTCCTACTCGTGCGCAATCTGGTCAAGCACTTCCCGGTGAGGAAGACGGCCTTTTTCGACCGAGGAAGGCGTCTGGCGGTCCGGGCCGTGGACGGGGTCACGTTTACCATTCACCGGGGCGAAACCCTGGGACTGGTCGGGGAGTCCGGCTGTGGCAAGTCCACCATCGGGCGGGTCATCCTCCGTCTGCAGCCGGCCACCTCGGGGGAGGTCCTGTTTGAGGGGAAGGACGTCCACAAGCTGCCCCCCCCCGACATGAGACGGCTCCGCCGGGAGATGCAGATCATCTTCCAGGATCCTTACGCTTCCCTGAACCCCCGCATGACCGTGGGAGGAATTATCGGCGAGGCCCTCGCCCTGCACCATGGATTGAAGGGCAAGGCGGCCAGGGAGCGCATCGTGGGGCTTCTTCGGGCGGTAGGCCTCGCCGACGAGCACGTCGGCCGCCATCCCCACGAGTTCAGTGGGGGGCAACGCCAGCGCATCGGAGTGGCCCGGGCCCTAGCCGTGGAGCCCAAGCTCATCGTGTGCGACGAACCGGTGTCGGCCCTGGATGTTTCGGTCCAGGCCCAAGTGCTGAACCTCCTCCAGGACCTGAAACGTGATTTTCATCTGACCTATCTGTTCATCTCCCACGATCTGGCCGTCATCCAGCACGTGAGCGAACGGGTGGCCGTCATGTACCTGGGCAAGATCGTTGAAATGGCCCCCCGGGATGAGATCTACTCGAATCCCCTTCATCCGTACACCCATGCCCTGCTCCGATCCATTCCCATTCCCGACCCGCATGTGCCCTTCGATTACCACGTCATCAAAGGGGACCTGCCCAGCCCTTTGAACCTCCCCCCGGGATGCCGGTTCCACGGCCGCTGCGATCAGGCCATCCCGGTCTGCCGACAGGAAGAACCACCGTTCCGGGAGATCCGCAAGGATCACTGGCTGGCATGCCATCTTTGATACCGGATCTTGCCGTTGGGCTTGCGGACTTTTTTCCCCAGGCAATTTCGCCGATGCCCCCCAAGATTTCCGGCATACCGGGCACCGCAACCTGAAATCGTTCTATTTCCGGCCGTCGCAAGGGCGCGCGCCGCGCGCCCCTACAACCATCAACCTACGGATTGTGATCCTAAAAATCGGAAATCTGCAATCTGCAATTAAAATCCCTACTCCTTCTCTTCTCTCAAATATCCCAACATCTCTTCATGCACCAACCCATTGCTCGCCAGAATGGCCCCGCTCTCCAAATGAAAGGCGCCCCCTTCCGGAGAGGTGATGAGGCCGCCTGCCTCCCGGACAATCACGATGCCGGCGGCGACATCCCATGGATAAAGGCCCCACTCCCAGTATCCTTCCAGGATTCCTGAGGCCACATAACAAAGGGCGAGAGCCGCCGTCCCCAGGACCCTGACTTCTTGCGACGGGAACAGCAGGCGCTCGAGGGACCTCAGGACCCCGGGCGTTTGGCTCTTGTCGTAAGGCCAGCCCGTAGCCAGGAAGGATTGGCTGAGAGACTGATTCTGGGAGACCCGTATTGGTTCTCCGTTCCGAAAGGCCCCCTTGCCCGAAAGGGCCCAATATAACTCATCATCGATGGGATTATACACCATGCCGGCAAAGGGTCTTTTCTCCACCCAGTAGCCGATGGACACCGCAAAGAGATTTAATCCGTGAAAGTAATTGAGCGTTCCATCCAGAGGATCCAAGTAGATCACTTCTTCGGAAACCGCTTCATTCTCCTTTTCTTCTCCGATAATTTGAACCCCCGGAAGTTCCCGGGACAATATTCGCAGGACCGCCTCCTGAGATTTCAGGTCCGCATTGGTCACCAGGTCGGCATAGCTCGACTTGGTCTTCGCCTGAACCTTTTCCGAGCGGAAATATTCCTTGAGAATCTTTCCGCCCGCGAGCGCGGCGGCAATAAGAACTTCTTCTACCCGCTTCAGGTCTTCAGGCAAAATTTCCTCCGGTCGGTTCAATCCTCGCGCAAGACGGGATTTTTGGGATTCCTATTTCCCCCCCACCTTCCACATTTCGCATTCCGAATTCCGCATTCCTAGAACCATCTGGCCCAGGCCTCCACGCTCTGCTTGTGATCGTCGATGATCTGCCCATCCGGGGCATCGAAGGCGTGCCCCAACTCAAAGATCAAATCCACCCGCTCCAGGGGAGATCCTTTTACAATCTCCACCACCCTTTGGGGATGAACGATCCCCTCTTTCGCGTGCTCGGCGGTGAACGGCCAATGATGATCCCCTTTCCCGTCCGTCTGTTGCAGGTGGACCACCGGCGTGAATGGAAGGAGCCTCTCCAGCCACTCGTGGGGGTCCCCCGGTTTCTTCAGATCGAAGGAACAGGCGTGGCCCAGGTCAAAACAGATACGGACCGGCACCCCGGCTCCCTCGTTTACCTCCCGCATCAACTCCAGCGCTTCTTCCGGTGTGTGGGGGAACTCCCTCGGGGTGGGCATCAGTTCCCACAAAAAATACTTCTGGCCGAGCCTCGCGGCCGTCCGGGTCAGCTGTCGGACGGAGTCGATTAACGTTTTGCGCAGGAATGTCCTGCGGCCCGCATTCGCGAAATCCGTCGCGCTCATCGCCCCGATGTGCCCCCCCGACGCTTCGGCGGAGAGCAAGCCGGTGACTTCCAACGCCGCTTCGAACCAGCGCCGGGCCTGATCGCGAAAATTGGAATCGGGATGGGCAAGGTGGTTCTGGGCATAGATGATGAGCCCGGTGAAAGTCGTTCTGAGAGAGAGGCCGTATCTCCTCGTCGCCTCCAAGATTTCGCGGCACAATATGCTGCGCCCCGGCTCGGGGATGGTAGGGTCCAGGAGGTCGAAAGAAAACTGCACCTCCTTTAGCCCCAAATCCTCGGAGATGATTCTGGCCCAGGCCGCCGGCTCGGGCCAGTTCTTCAGGGCAAAGCCATTGTTCACTCCCAGGACGATTTGGGCCATGTTTCATCTCCCTCACATCTTTCGCTGATGCAGGAAAAGGTTACTCCATCCACGCCCCGCCGTTCACGTGAAGCGACGTGCCGGTCATGAAGTCGGCAGCGGGAGAGGCCAGGAACAAAACCACGCCGGCCACATCCTCGGGGGTCTCCAGGCGGCGGAGCGGGGTATCCGCCACATACAGCCGCCGGACCTGTTCCTCGGAGATGGATCTCAGGCGGGCTTCCCAGCCGACCTCCCTCTCCTGCATCCCGGTTCGGACGTACCCGGGGCATACGGCATTTACCGTGATACCCAGGGGAGCCAGCTCTCCCGCCGCGGTCTGGGTCAAGCCGATCACCGCGAATTTGGAGGCGACGTATGGGGCCAGAAAGGGGGCATTGCCCCTTCTGCCGGCCATGCTGGCCAGATTGATAATTTTCCCGCGAAGTCCGCTCTTTTCCTCCGGAGCTTGCCCCGCCATCTGTCGCGCCGCCGCCTGGGTGCAGAAGAAAGTCCCTTTGGCGTTCACGTTCAAGTTAAAATTCCACTCTTCCTCGGTGACCTCCAGGAATGGAGTCATCGTGCTGACCCCGGCGTTGTTCACCCACACATCCAGGCGGCCCCATTCTTCGACAACTCGTTCCACCGCCGCTTGGGATTCGGCCCTTCGGGTCACATCCAGTTTCACGGCTCTGGATTCACCCCCCCGGCCTTCAATCTCCCCGGCAACCCTTCCCGCCGAATCCGGGTCGAGGTCCGAGACCAGCACCCGGGCTCCCGATCCGGCCAGAGCCAGCGCGATCGCCCTCCCGATCCCTGAACCCGCGCCGGTCACCGCCGCGATCTTCTTTTCCAGAGATTTCATCTTCCGACCCCCACCCGGTGGGACCCACAAAATGTACCCGTTTGGGCTTTTGAAAAAGCATTCCGAAAATCAGGTAGGGCCTGATCCCTGATCAGGTCACGCCGTAGCGTGATTGGTTCGGGAACGCACCCTACCGTTGCCCAGCTGGTTTTCTATTCGCCAATTATGCCCTGCTTCGTAACTGTTAAACTAATGAAAAATAGAGTTCCAAGATGCCAGGAACCCCCAGAAATCCCCCTCAATCCCCCTTTTCCAAAGGGGGAGACTATTTTCCTCCCTTTATGAAAGGGAGGCTGGGAGGGATTTCTGCGATGGCTAAACAATTTCCCTTCTTCTCATCTTAGATGACTACCGCCTTGTGCAGGACTTGAAAGTTATCTTTCAAGGATTCGTAAAGGTCACGGTAAACCCCAAAGAGCCGCTGGTACACCTTATGCGCTTGCGGGTCCGGTCGGACCACGGCAGATATCTCGATGAACCTCTCGATCTCCCCCCAGTCTTTGAACTGGCCCGTCCCCATTCCGGCCACGAACGCGGCTCCCATGGACGAACCGGGGTGGTGAGCCACCTCCTCCAGGGGGATTCCCAGGACATCGGCGGTTACCTGTTTCCAGAGAGCGGACCGGGCCCCGCCGTTGGTAACCCTCGCCCTCTTTGCCCGCAGGTTTCGCTCGGCCAGCACCGCAAGGTGGTGCTGAAAGCCGTAAGCGATCCCCTCGAGGATCGCCCGGTAGACATGCCCCCGGGTGTGCCTCAGGGTGAGCCCGAACAGGACCCCCCTTGCCAGGGGGTCGTTTATGGGTGTCTTCTCGCCCAGAAAATAGGGAAGGAGGACCAGGCCGTCGCTTCCCGGCGGCACGGAACTTCCTTCGGCGTCCAGGGCGGGATAGTCCGCATCGGGGGCGAACTGGGTCCGGAACCACTTGATGATGCTCCCGCTCGCGGCCATGCAGCCGTTGATCAGGTATTTTCCCGGGATCACATGATAATCCAGAAAGAGCCGGGGGTCCACCAGGAGTTCATCCAGGTCATAAAGGATGTCTCCCGCCCCGCCCAGCTTCACCAGCAGATCCCCGGGGGATTTCACTCCGGCGGAGAAAGCCGAAGCGATGTGGTCTGCGCTCCCGGCCACCACCGGAGTGCCTTCCGCCAGTCCCGTGTGGCGCGCCGCTTCGGAGGTCACTTCTCCCGCAATCTCGGCAGGCCAGTGAACCTGCCCCAGCCATTCACGGGGGGCAGTGCTCAGGGTCAACAGATGGTCATCCCAGTCCTGCCGCCGCAGGTCGAAAAGGCCGCTCTCCAGCGCCCAGTTCCGCTCGCAGGAGAATGACCCGGTCAGCCGGTGGACGATGTAGTCGTAGGAGCCCATCAGGTGGGCCGCTTTTGAAATGCATTCCGGCTCG
Organism: uncultured delta proteobacterium; assembly: GCA_963712535.1. Classification (GTDB taxonomy): domain Bacteria; phylum Desulfobacterota; class SM23-61; order SM23-61; family SM23-61; genus CAVQIK01. The sequence goes on from CAVQIK010000012.1 coordinate 132,182, forward strand.
TTCCGGCGGAGCCACAGGAGCTTGGGACCGATGCTCTGCTGGGTCACGGCGCTGCCGGTCCGCTGAAGGAGATCGTTCTCGTCGACCTGTTTTCGGAACGCCTGAATCTCCTCGAAAGACCTGGCGTCATTCTGCTGAATGGAAGGCCGGAGAACGTTGCCCCGTCCGTCCAGCAGGATGAGGGTGGGCACCATTCCGCTGACCCCCACCCCGGCGACTGCATCTTTCCCGACCCCCGCTTTCAGGAAGCACTTCCGGGTGACCTCGCCCACATTCCTCCACCACTCCTCCGGGTCTTCCTCGGCCCAACCTGCCCTGCGGGAGATGAGCTGGGCCGGCGCCTCTGCTTCTGCCACGATCCCGCGGCCGGGATGGAGCAAGATCCCCTTGGTAGCCGTCGTCCCGATGTCAATTCCCAGGAGGTATTGGTCCATAAGAAACAAGAAATCAAATGGCAAAGAAAACGCTGAATGCCGTTTAAAGACAATTTTTGATTTTTGCTCTTTGCCTTTTGCCTTTTGATGTTTTTCATCTCTTTCTAGATCTTTGTTGCGGCTATGCCGCACTGTGGTTAATTTTTTTGCGGACTTCGTTCACCGCTTCCATGAACGCCTTCACCCTGACTGGATCAACCGGGTTCCAGGTGTGCCCCTCTTCTTTCAGGCTGGAGCCGACGATGACCCCGTTGGCCACGGACAAGAACCTCTGGATGTTGTCCGCCCGGGCGCCGGTGTTGAGAAAAACCGGGACCTCCTGGCCGACCGCATCTTTGGCCTCTTTTAACCAGGACAGATCCGGCTCGGAGCCCGCCATCACCCCCGAGATGAGAACCACATCCAGGAGCGAGGAGACTACCGCGCTCTTCGCCCGCTGGCCTACGCTTCGATTTCCCAGGGGAGATGCAAATTCGGGGGTGATATTGCCGAAGATTTTTACATTTTCGGCGTCAATTTCTTTCCGGTAGCGGTAGATCGCGGCCGGGTCGGGAGCCCACAGCCCCATATCACTTTCATAAACCCCGGTGACCACTTCCCGGATGAATGCCGCTCCGGTGGCTTTGGCAATCGCCAGCGGCGCCCTGGCATCCCAGAGAAAATCGACTCCGAAAGGGACTTCCGTGGGACGAAGCTCGGTGATCACCCGGGACATAACGGCAACCGCCTCCAGGTCCGCCTTCAGGGAATACGGGCGGTCATCTTCATTGCAAAAGAGGATCCCGTCCACCCCGCCGTTCAGAAGGTGGAGAATATCCTGACGCACGCGGTCAACGATCCCCTCCACCCCGCGGGAAGCGTCATAGCGGGGCGTCCCCGGGAGGGCGGGGATATGGGCCATGGCGATGACCGGTTTGGTGACCCCGAACAATTTCTGCAGCAGCTCCGGCATGAACACCTCCTTAGATCCGTTCGTCAGATCAAAGCCTGTCATTCCTGACTTTGCATTTTGTATCAATTTAGCGGTTTGAAAAGAGTTCCCAGAAATCCCTCCCAACCTCCCTTTTCCAAAGGGAGGAGATATAATTTCCCCCTTTGAAAAAGGGGGATTAAGGGGGATTTCTGAGGATTCCTGGCAATTTTGGAACTCTTTTCAGAGGGCTAAACAGTTACCGTATTTTAAATTGCCCTTTGAACAAAAGCTTAGCCGCTCGGTCAGGGGGGTAAACAGTTACTGGAGATCCATTTTTTTGCCTATTTTGTAATTTTATCCAAATTTTTTATTTAACCGTAAATAATAATAACATATTCTTTAAATGGAATATAAAAGAGCAGACCGCAGACCGCTGACTGCCGCCATTCAATTCTCGCCTGGCGGCATTCTTTGGTCGTCCGTCGGCGGCCGGGTTCTGCTCGAGTGTCCATCTTTAAAGGAGGCATCTGGATGAATTCCCGGGAAAGAGTGAAAAAAGCGATTTCCCACGAACTGCCGGACAAGGTCCCTTTTGACCTGGGGAGCACGACCGTCACCGGCATCCACGCTATTGCCTACGGAAACCTGAAACGGGCCTTCAAACTGCAAGGCGGGATGACGAAAGTATACGAACCATTTCAAATGCTCGCTGAAGTGGAAGATTCGGTGAGAAAAGCCCTGGGGGTTGATACGTTCGGGATTCAGCTCCCCTACACTCCATTCGGGTTCAAGAACGAGGATTGGAAAACCTGGAAGATGCCGGACGGCACCGAGGTCCTCGTTTCCGGCCATTTCACCTTCGACCTGGATCGCGACGGGTCGATCCTCCTTTACCCCCAGGGAGACCGGAGCGTCCCGCCTTCGGGAAGAATGCCCAAGGACGGGTTCTATTTTGACAACGTCATCCGGCAGCCCCCTCTTCGCGAAAGAGACCTCGACCCCAGAGAGTGGGTTAAGCAAACCTACTTCCTCTATACGGACGAAGACCTGCGGTACCTCGAGAAGCTCGCCGCCTGGGCCTACGGGGAGACCGAATACTCCCTGGTGGGCATCCTGCCGGAGGGCTCCCTCGGGGATATCGCCGTCGTCCCCGGGCCGCACATAAAATCTCCGAAAGGAGTCCGGGACCCCCAGGAGTGGTACGTCTCTTTTCTGAAGAGGAAAAATTACCTCCAGGATATCTTCGGCTACCAAACCGAATTGGCCCTGAAGAATTTGAAAGGCTTTCATGAAGCCGTCGGCGGCCGGATCGACGTTCTCGACGTAAGCGAGGCCGATTTCGGGACCCAGGAAGGGCCGCTCTTATCCCCGAAGCTCTTCCGGGAACTGTTCAAACCCTTCTTCCGGGAGATGAACGACTGGGTCCACAAGAACACCCCCTGGAAAACGTTCTACCACAGCTGCGGCTCCGTCGCCGAGCTGCTGGAAGATTTTATCGAAATGGGAGCGGACATTATCAACCCGATCCAGTACCGGGCCGCCGGCATGGATCTCGAATTTTTAAAAAAAGAATACGGAGACAGAATCGTATTCTGGGGAGGGGCGGTGGAGACCCAGCGGATTCTCCCCTTCGGGAGCCCGGAAGAGGTGAGGGATGAGGTGATCAAGAACCTGGAAATCCTTTCCCAAAAAGGAGGATATGTTTTCGCCTCCATTCACAACATCCAGCCCGATGTGCCAGGCCAGAACTTGAAAGCTATGATCGAAACTTTTAACGAGTGGAGAGAGCCCGGAAGATTCGCAGGTCGAAGCGGTGTTGAAGCTTTTCAAAAAGGGAATAAGGCGCCGGAGGAGGGAGCAAAATGAAAGAACCCCGTTTTGCTGTCTGCAGGCCGGAGGATTTCAAGAGATACTGGGATGGCGTGTTGGATACCGTCCGGAAGTTCGATCCCGAACCTCGCATTGAAAAGTGGGAGCAGGAGGACCCGAACTTCGAAGATGAGTACATCCTGGATGGTCCGGTGCGGGGACCGGGCAAGCAACCGCAGGAAGTTAACCCTTTCGATTTCCGCTGGGACAGCCACGTCATCATCACCGGCCTGACGGTGAAAAGGGTACGCTTTGCTTCCTACGACGGCCAGGAAGTGGGCGGCCTGCTGCAGCAGCCGCGCTACTCCCGAAAAGAGCATTTCCCCGGGATCGTCCATTTTGCCGGGTACGGGGGCGAAGTGCTCATCGATTCCGATTTCGTAAGCTCCGGTTACTCGGTCTTCAATTTTTCCCACCGCGGCATGCTCCTGGGCAGCAGGAACTTCGACCGTTATTCCCCGACCCCCCTTTTAGTGCGCCACATCGAAGACCCGGACCGCTACATTTACCGGTCCATCGTCATCGATTCCCTTCTCGCACTGAAGGCCATGGCCAAGCTGGGAAACGTCGACCCCCGGCGCGTGGCCGTTTTGGGGACGAGCCAGGGCGGGGCTCTGGCAGTCATAACCGCCGCGCTGGATGCTCAGGTCCGGGCGGCAGCCTGCGACCTTCCCTGGCTGACCGATTTTGAGTACCTGGTCGAACATCCCCTGGAAGGCCCGAACAACGAACTGAAAGAATTTTTGACAAGGTTCCCGGAAAAAGCGAATGCCGCGGCCCGCACCCTCGGGTACTTCGACGCCCTCTCGTTCGCGGAGCAAATTGAAAAACCGGTATTGGTGTCCCTGGGGCAGGAAGACCATCTCGCCCCCCCTCCCGCCGTGAGGAAGCTTTTTGAACGAATTCCGTCGGTGAAACTTCTCCTGGAGATCCCCGGAATGGGCCATGAAAGAAGCACCCTCTTCCGCAACCTGGCGCAGAAATGGTTTGATTTTTTCGTTTGATTTTGGTTTCATTTATCGCTGCCTCTGCTTCAACCTAAAACTATAGTGCCCGACGAAAGAAAGTGGACATTGCATGTTAGGCAATCCCGGTAAATCCCCCCACCCCCCCTTTGTCAAAGGGGGGCAAGGGGGGATTTTGCGGGTCAACCAGAGGCCAACAGCATGTCAACTTATTTAAGTCGTTCAATATAATAATGATTGGGAGGTCATCATGAAAGCGGGAGAGACTGGGCTTACCCAGAAACTGGAGAAGTTTTCTCGAAAAGGGGGTGCGGACCTTTTCGGCGTGGCCGACCTGGGTTTGGCCGTCGATTTCATCGCTTCTCAATGCCCTTCCTGGGTCGGAGCTTTCCCCCGGGCCGTTTCGCTGGGTATGCAGGTCAACGCTGGAATCGCCGAGCAGCACGATCCCAACGAGCCGCGCCATCTCAGCATGTACTGGTTCCATGTGTACGAGGTCGTCTCCCCGGCGCTGAACTTCCTGGCTTACGATACGGCCCGCTGGCTCACCGCCAAGGGCTTCAAGGCTTTCCCGATCCCGGCCTCCATGCCTTATGATCCCGGCAAAGCTCATGGGCGTCTTCTCCCACAAGCTCGGCGCCCACCTCGCCGGCCTGGGATGGATCGGAAAGAGCTGTCTTCTCCTCACCGACCGGTTCGGCCCCCGGGTCCGCTTTGTCTCCGTGCTCACCGACGCTCCCCTGGAAACGGGCTCCCCCCTGGACCGGCCCTGCGGAAAATGCCGCGCCTGCGTAGACGCTTGCCCGGCGAAAGCGTTCACCGGAGCCGAATTTCACCCGGAAGAGCCGCGCGAGGTCCGGTTCGACGTTTTCAAATGCAGCGAATTCCGTAAAGGGCACCCCTGCGGGGTTTGCGTCTCCACCTGCCCCCGGGGAAAACGGTCCCGCAACTCCGGAAAAGGGGTTTCCGGATAGGCGGTTTTTGGGGAAAATCGGGAGAACGGAGGCTAGCGGCGGGAGGTTTGGAACGGGAGATCAGGAGTTATGCTCACGGGGACGTTGTCTTTTTTTTACCTTCTTTTTTCTTAATCACTTCCAGTCCGTAATTCTCTTTCATGTAGCGCTCGAAATCTCTCAGGTACTCCTTGAGCAGGGACTGCTCTTTCACGCCCATAGTCCTCAACTGGATCAATATATCCCGTCTTGATAACATGATGAAAAGATTAAAAGCAAAACACGCGCCAGCTTTCTCAACGTGAAACCAATCGTTTTTATTCATGTTTTGAAAACTTCCTCCGGGAATCCTTCCGTGTAAGGATACGGATTTCACTTTTTTCCCCCCTTTTTTTCCCTTTCTCAGCCTGAGGATTCAAAGCTGATGCCCCAGAATCCGCGGGATCAGACCGGCATCCAAATGTCAGTTGCATATAGATGGGAAAAGGATCATGAAAATCTTGCGAAGAATGTATCAGGCATTGATTGTCTTACTTCTTCTGGCGCTGCCAGTATCTGGCTGCCAAAAATCCGATGTCGGACCTGGAGGTGAAAGAATGAACAGCCCAAGTACGAATGTGGACCGGCGAGCCGGCCAAAGCCCGCAATTCGAAAGCCGGCGGGCCTACTCGAAGCCGGATGATGCCACCCTCCGAAAAGAACTCACTCCCGCTGCAGTACGAGGTCACCCAGAAGGAAGGCACCGAGCCGCCGTTCAAAAACGAGTACTGGAACAATGAGAGGGAAGGCATTTATGTTGACATTGTCTCCGGAGAACCGTTGTTCAGTTCGAAGGACAAGTTCGATTCGGGCACGGGGTGGCCGAGTTTTGTAAGGCCTCTGAACCCGGAAAATATCGTGCAAAGGGAAGACCGCCGGCTGCTCTTCTTGAAGAGGGTTGAGGTCAGGAGCAAACACGGCGACTCCCATCTGGGCCATGTCTTTGACGACGGACCCCCTCCTACCGGTCTTCGGTACTGCATGAACTCGGCGGCCCTGAGGTTCATCCCCAAGGAGGACCTGGAAAAAGAAGGGTATGGGGAGTACCGGAAACTTTTTGCAGGCGACAAGTAAGCCTGTGTTCGTGCACGGGGGGAGTTCATGAAAAACCCGGTCCTGATCAGCCTTCTTTTCGGAGCGGCCTTTTCCATCGTGGCCATGCTGTCAAGAGAGGGCGTTGCCGCAAGTGGAGAAAAGCAGATGGAAAAGGCTACCTTCGCAGGAGGATGTTTCTGGTGCATGGAGCATCCCTTCGACCAGCTGGAGGGCGTGATTTCGGTCACTCCGGGATACACCGGCGGGCAGAAGAAAAATCCCACTTACGAGGAGGTCTCGGCGGGGGGGACCGGGCACGCGGAATCCGTCCAGATCGTTTACGACCCCGAGAAGATCAGCTACGCCAAGCTGCTGGAGGTCTTCTGGCATAACATCGATCCGACGACCCCGGACAGGCAGTTCTGCGACGTCGGCAACCAGTACCGTTCAGCCATCTTTTACCACGACGATGCCCAGAAGCGGCTCGCGGAAGAATCCAAAAAAGCCCTGGAAGATTCCGGCCGGCTGAAGGGCAAGATCTTCACCGAAATCGTCCCGGCCTCGGAATTCTACCCGGCTGAGGAGTATCACCAGCATTACTATCTGAAGAACCCGATCCGCTACAAATTTTACCGCTTCAACTGCGGCCGCGACCAGCGCCTGCGGGAACTCTGGGGCCAGTGAAAATCGGAATGGAACGGAAATAGAATTATTCTCCCCGCAGAGCCGCTGAGGCGCAGAGTATTCTTTCCCCTGGCAAACGGACTGGAATCGGCGTCATTTTATTCCTGCATTTCTTGCGCATCCCGCGCCCCTGCGGGATCCGAACACCATTGGTTTGCCTTGACCCCCGGCGCGAAATAAGCAATATTGAGGAAAAAAAGGGAAGGAGCAAAGCATGGAGCCAAAGGTACCCACCCGCGAAGAGGCCCTTGAGCTTCTGCACCGGTATAACGAAAGCGACAGCCTCCGCAAGCACGCCTACGCGGTCGAAGGGGTGATGCGGTACATAGCCAGGAAGCGCGGGGAAAATGAGGAGAAATGGGGGGTCATCGGTCTGATCCATGACCTCGATTACGAAAAGTTCCCGGAACAGCACTGCACGAAAACCAAGACTCTTCTCGAGGAGAACGGGTGGCCGGAAGAGTACATCCGGGCCGCCGTGTCTCACGGCTGGGGCATATGCTCGGAGGTGGAACCCCAGACCCCGCTGGAAAAAACGTTGTATGCCATAGATGAGCTCACCGGCCTGGTCGTCACCACCGCCTTAATCCGCCCCTCCAAGAGCGTGATGGACGTCGCCGTGAAATCGGTGAAGAACAAATGGAAGGACAAGAGGTTTGCCGCCGGTGTCGACCGCAGCGTAATCGAAAAAGGAGCCGCCATGCTGCAGGTCGGACTGGACGAACTCATTGGCGACACCATCAAAGGCATGCAGGAGGTGGCCGAGGCGATTGGATTGAAGGGGGCTGGCTGAAAGGAGGGTGAGGATTTTCCTGTTGAGTATCCATCTTATACCGGAATCGGTTATTGACTCACATTCCCAGGAGCGGGGGTTCATCCATGAAATCTCGCAAACAAACCCTCTCCCTCAAATCCTTCGAAGCGATAAAGACACTGCTCGAGTCCAAATCCATATCTTTTCCTGAAGCCCCCCCGGCCCCCCATCCCGGACCCGCAACCCTGAAGAGAGACCGGACCCCGAATCGGAAAAAAGACTTTTCCGCGAGGCTATGAAGGACGTGACTCCGGTTGCGAGGAAAAATATCGTTGAAAGGGCCATTCCGGTTCCCCACGCCCTGAAGTCCAGCGACCGGGAAGAAACGGAACCCCTGGTAAAGCTGAAAGACCTGGTTCAGCACGGGATGGGTTTCGAGATCGCCGACACGCCTGAATACATCGAGGGGACCCTGTACCAGGTCAATCCGGACGTGGCCAGCCGCTTGCACCGGGGGGATTACTCGATCCAGGCCTATGTCAACCTGCATGGGCTGAACGTTTCCGGCGCCAAAGACACCCTGGAAAAGTTTTTGAAATGGGCTGTGACAACGGGAAAGAATGGAGTGCTCATCATCCATGGCCGGGGTCTTTCTTCCCCCGACGAACCCCGGCTCAAGCAGAAAGTGGTGGAATGGCTCACACGGGGTCCCTGGCGGAAATGGGTCGTCGCGTATGCGAGCGCGAGGTCATGCGACGGTGGCGCCGGGGCGACCTATGTTCTGTTGAGAAGGCTTCCGGCCACCAAGCGCCTCCGGAAGTCGATAAAGGGCCATTACCGTGGAGGGCCGGTAGGGGCTAAGCGCCTGGCGGAATAATTCGAACACCGAATCCTAAGAACACCGCACCGCCCTCTCATACGCCCGGATGAGCGCCTCCGCCTCCTCCGCGGGGGTGGGCCATTCCGCCGCCCGCTTCCGGCCCTCCTCACCCAAGGCCTCTCTGAACGCCTCGTCCTCCACCAGCCGCAATGCCTTTTTCCTGAAATCTTCTGGGTCTTTCGGATCGAAGAGACAGGGGGAAGGGGGGTCCCCATTCTTTCCCAGGACTGCCGTTCTGTTCCCCCGTATGTCGGACGCCAGCACCGGCCGGCCGGCGGCCATCCCCTCTAGAAGCGCGTTCGAGAGCCCCTCCGAGAACGATGCGTTCAATACTACATCCGAACCCCCGTAGGCGGCGCGCATGCAGGCCGGCGGAATGAGCTGGATCCAGCGGGCAAAATGGCCGGTCCGCCTGACGAGGCTTTCGAACCGGGCGAAGTAATCGGCGTCAAGGCTCGGCCCGGCGAACACGACCCGGATCTCAGGGCGAGCCGCATGCACTTCCTGAAGGTATTCTAGACACTCCAGGTTCCCCTTAACCGGCCGGATCCCAGCGGGAAGGAAGAAGAGGAATTCCTCAGCCCCCCACCCCAAAGTCCGCCGGATGTCAAACGCGTCCCGGCCTAGCCAGCAAATCGATTTGGGGATTGCGACGGTCCGGTCGCCGAATCCTGGAGCAGCTTCGGCCAATCTTTCCGCGATCCCCTGCCCTTGCGCGATGATGAGCCGGGCCAAGCGGAAAACGCCGAGGATCGTTTCCTTGTTTTTACCGGATCGGAGGTCCCCGTTTATATCCGTTCCCGCGGGAGAAACCACAAGCGGGATACGGCCGCATTCCTGCGCCAACCTGGCATCCAAAAACAGAAACCCTGCCCGGAGCGCGTGATGGACATGAATCAAGTCCGGTTGAAAGCGGGCGATTTCTCTCACAACCTCCCCCACGCTCAGCCTCTGGGTGGGAAGCACCTGCACCGCGCATCCCTTCTCCGACAGCGAGCGGCGCCATCGCTCCGCGGTAATCGCGTTTCCCGTAACCGATGGGAGGGCCGCGGGGGTTAGGATGGAGATGCGCATTGGGTAAACTCCGCAAACGGAAATGGCGTGAGATGGATTTCTTCTTCCATGAGACCCGCGCGGAATCCCGGATCGAGGAGAGCCTTCAGCTCCAGCTCCCTTTCGCGCGTCGAAAAAGCGGAGAAGGGACCCCGGGGAGACCTCGGGGAGATCCGGCCTGGATGGACCATCAACTCCGTGATGCCGGGGGCAAGAGACGCCAGGGTCTCGCGTAACAGGGCCAAAGAGGAGTTTCCTTTCAGATACAGACCCCGGAAGTGATCCGGCGCCCGGACTCCCGTTCGTTTCAAGAAGGGACGGGCAGCCCCCCCGAGGCTGCTGAACAATCGAGCCTCCTCACGCAGGTCCCCGGAAACCGGGGCCGAAACGGGCGTGGAGCCCTCTTCGGGGATTCGCATCCAGGGAATTTTATTCTCCCGGGCCGCCGCAACGGCTGCGCAAACAACAGCCGGGAAAACGTGGACGTGCTGGTGGCTATCCAGGTGGCGGATCGGAATCCCCCATTCGCGGACTGCACCCATCTGCGCCCTCAACTCCCTTGTGATCTCGTTTTCCAGGGCCGAATCATCCCGCCGCATCAGGAGTTCGTGGGCCCGCCGCTTTCCCAGGAAAAGGCCGTCCGGCCCGGAGAGCAGCCGCAACCCGGGGCAAATCGGCTTCCCCTCGGACAGGTTGACGTGAAGGCCGAAAGAGACGTCCGCGGACCCAAGGGACTTGATATTCTCAAGGGCATGCTCCAACGCCGACCCGTTGGGGAGGATGCTGGCGCTGGTCACCGCCCCGGAGAGGATGGCCTCGAAGATGCCCGCGTTCCGGCCCTCATCGGCCCCTAGATCGTCGGCGTTCACAATCAGCTGTTTCATTCTCTCCTGGGTCCTGACGCGCGAAAGAAGAGGTTCCGAAACACGTATTGTCCTTTCCCCGCCTCCCGGAATTCGGACCTCCCGGAACTCCGAAGCGAGAGAAAATAGTCGAAAAGCCCCTTCTCCATTTCTTCGTATTCTTCCGCCGTGAACCGCCGTTCTGTCTCTTGGACCAGGGTCACCGCGGAAAATGCTTTTTCGAGGTGCCTCCGCAGGCGCAAGGAGTCAGCCAGCGAAATTGCCAGAACCCACAGCCTTCCCCCGACCGGCTCGAGGAAATCCCTGGCCCCGTCGACGACGGCCAGTAAATGCCTGGTCCCATCTGCCCCGCCATAGCGGGGGCCGAACGGCCTGGGGCCGGGGGTCTGCGGGGGTGTCGCAAGGATTAAGCCAAACCGCTCCCTTCGCCCGGAGCAAGCGGCGGACCCCACCGCTTCATACCAGGACCCGGCCCGGATTTCGATCCTGTCCTCGAGGCCATTGATCCGGGCATTGAACGCTGTTGCCTCCAATGCCCGTGGGTCCAGGTCCGTGGCCACGACACGCCCCGCGCCGAGCTTTGCCGCGGCGATGGATAAGAGACCGGTGCCGCACCCCAGCTCCAGCACGTTTTCCCCGGGTTTCACGTCCAGGAGCTTGGCGAGATCGATGCTCGATTGCGGCGGGTGATGCACCCCCGCGGGAACTTTCAGCTCGATCGGCCCACACGGGAGGTCGATTCGAATTCGGGGGCTCTCCTTTTGAGCCGGCTCTCCGTACCGTCCCAGGCCCGCGGACAGCATGCGCTCCACGAGGCCGGGGTAGTCGAGCCCCGCCCATCGCGCCGAGAGGGCCAGGGCTTCCTCCGGCTCGAGACTCGGCGTCGTGTTCGCCTCGAAGAAGAAGAACGCGCCGCCCGGGGAAAGCTTCAGGTCGAATCGGGCATAGTCTCTCAACCCGAGGGCTTCAAAGGCCGTCACCGCCAGCTCCTCGATTTCCTCCCTGAGGGCCGGAGACAACTCCGCACGGAATGCGTCGCCCCTCCCGCGTGCCACGGGGGTCAGTTTGAAGGATTCGGTGAGTATGCCCGCCCCGCCCGGGTCAACGCGCCACTCCAGCACGGGAAGGACCTCCGGGCCCTTCGGGCCCGCGAGGAGAGAGACGGCCAGTTCCCTTCCGGGAATATACGCCTCTACCAGCAACGGTTGCCGCAGCTTGGTCAAAAGGTCCGCTGCGGTCGAATACGCCTCCTCGTCCGTCCCGGCCAGCGCGAGCCCCCGGCTCATGTGCTCGAAGATCGGCTTCAGAACGAAAGGGGGCTTCAGCCAGCGGGGAATCTTCCAGTGAGCGGAGTCGGCCACGATGCCGGGGGGAACGTTTATCCCCGAAGCAGCCATCCGCTCTTTGGCGGCGGCTTTGTCATCCGCGAGAAAGCAGGCCCGGGCATCCGACCCCACCACCTTTGCCCCCCGGGATTCCAGGATCCATCTTACCAGCGGCCGGAAAAACCCACGCCCCCGGAAGGTGTCGGTGTGATCGATGACCAGGTCGCAATGGCTAGCGAGTTCCGATGCCCGAAGCTCGATCTCCTCCGAGTCGGCGAGGAGCGGCTCGTGACCAAGAGCCTCCAGGCCTTTCGAGACCGACTCGGCGCAGCGGCAGGGAGAGCCGACTGTTCGAACGACACCTACACGCATGAGATATATCCTGAAGGATCGCACAACCCGTATTGAGTTTCCATTAGCCTATCCAGGGAATCCCCCCATCGTCAAGGCGAAAATCCACCTTTGATAGTGTCTGCAGAAATCGCTCGGCAGAATTCGGAGCTTGAATCGTCCCCGATGATCTTCACTGGCGGCCACCATTCACCCTGAGCTTATGTCGAAGGGTGCATCTGCGCGCCGTTCATGGTTCGACATACTCGGCACGAATTCTTAGTCTCCAGCGTCCACACAATTCCGGACTGATTAGAAAATGAAAAAAATTGTCATGCGCGAAACCTTAAGTTTCATGGAGCGGGGTCTGCCATTTGACGTAATATTCCAATCCAGTATTAAACGTCTCTTCTAATTCCCATTTAACCGGATTGCAGAGAAATGAACTTTTATGCAGGTTCTTTCCATTTCATCTCTAATTGCGGCGGGGCCAAAATCGGTCGGTCGCAAAATACACTGTCTCACAATGTTAAATACATTCTCTCCCGTATTGGGAACTCAGGTTGTCTTCCCTAGGATAGATTCTGAGTTTCCTTTCTTAAATCCAATTCAGGGAAGATTCGCAATGAGAAAGAGAAAATCCTCGGCCGACCTCCTTCCATCCCTGCTCGCCTCTCTCTCAATCCTCGCCGTCCTTTCGGCGTGCGGAGGCGGAGGCGGCGACGGGTCCCAGTCGGTCCCGCCGCCTCCTGCGACGGGAACCGTGAGCGTTACCCTCTCTGACCCGCCCGTCTGCCTCGCACCGAATGGTCCATTCCAAAATGTTTGGGTGACTCTCACCCGAGTGCGGGCCCACGCATCCGGCACGGCGGGCCCGAACGACAGCGGCTGGGTGGACCTGGTGGATCTTCGCAGCAACCCCGCCCAGATCGATCTGCTAAGCCTTCAGTCCCCGGCCTGCATCCTGTCCCAGCTCGGCTCGAGGAGCGGGATCCCACCCGGGTCAATACCAGCAGATCCGTCTGCACCTGCTGAGCAACTCTCCGGATACGACCGTCGCAGTTCCCGCCGCCAACCTGTGCAGCGGGAGCGGGTTTAATTGCGTGATTTTGGCCAGTGGGGGAATTCAAACCTTGCTCTTGACCAGCGAAGCAGAGTCGGGGATCAAGATCCCCTCCGGGCAGATCTCCGGGGGAGCTTTCACGGTAGCGGCCGGCCAGACCACGTTTCTCAATATCGATTTCGATGCCTGTTCATCTCTAATCCAGCAGGGGAACGGGCAATTCCGCCTGAAGCCGGTGCTCCACGCGGGGGCGATCTCCCTGAACAGCAATTTCATCAGCGGGGCGGTGGTAGACAGCTCGACCCGGGGCCCTGTCCAGAACGCGACTGTATTCATCGAGCAGAGGGACCCGAATAACCCCAGTCTGGACCGCGTCATCGCCCGGACTACGACGGGTCCGGCCGGCGAGTTCATCGCTTGTCCCCTGCCGCCCGGGAATTACGACGTGGTTGTTTCCGGCAGGACCTTTCTCTATACCTTCAATCCTACGGCAACCCTTCAGGTGCCCGTTGGAACGCTTATGGGAAACATTCCCCTGATGCCGCAGGCCGGAGAACTCCCTGCCACCGTCTCGGGAGAAATCGTCACGACCAATGCCGCAGGAGCGGCGACGACCGCCGACCTCGAGATTTCAGCGCTGCAGCCCGCCGATTCTTTGCTGGTCACCATCCCGCCGCTGGGGAATTCTATATCCCAGGTGACTTCGGAAGGCGGCAGGGCAACCTATACTCTGGTTTTGCCGGCAGCGAATCCACTGGTCGGAATTTTCAGCGCAACGCCCGCGACCGTCTATTCGCCCGCCGTTGCGGGTCCGGGGGTTTACCAGCTGAATGTCCAGGCTTTTAATCTCATGTCTTCCTCTTTAAACCCCGGCTCGCCGAACTGCAGCCCGCCCAGCCTCCCGGTCCCCTTTGACGCCGGAAACCAGCTATTCGTTACCCCCGGCGCAACCCTGACCAGGGATTTTACATTTACCGGCTGCCAGTAAGGACCATCGTGGGCTCTTAAATCAGAGAATTCGTTCTCTAGGTTCCGAAAAGTCTAGAAGCAAAATGTGGGGGAGGCCCTCCCGCCTAGGCGGGACCGCCCGCAAGATAGGCAACTACGGGGAGTTGCCCCCAGCATTTAAAGCCCAATTATAGTGAACGGCTCAAGTAAGTCGACATCCAGTTGCCTCTTATTGACTTATGTCTCGCCGTAAAATCCCCCCTGCCCCCCTTTGATAAAGGGGGGTTTGGGGGGATTTACCAGGGATTGCCCAATGCAATGTCCACTTTCTTTGGTCGGGCACCATAACTACCCGCGGTCGAGCTTCCTCAATTCTTTTTTCAACACCTTCCCCACGAGGCTCTTGGGCAGAGCCTTCATGAAGGCCACCTCGGCGGGCAGCAGAAACGGGGTGAGCCGGGTCCGGCAGTAATCGATGATCTCCGCCTCCGTAGGCGTTCTCGCCGGGCTTTCAGGACGACGAATGCCTTGATGTTCTCCCCGTACACTTCGTCCTTGATCCCGATCACCGCCGCCTCGGATACTTTGGGGTGCTTGAAGAGGACTTCCTCGATGGTCCGGGGTGAGATGTTCTCCCCTGCCTTGATGATCAGATCCTTCTTGCGGTCCGTGATCCAGAAGTAGCCGTCCTCATCGACGTAGCCGATGTCGCCGGTGTGGAGCCATCCGCCCCTGATCGCCTTCGGCGGTCTCCTCCGGCTTGTTCCAGTACCCTTTCATGAGCATGGGCCCGCGGATCACGATCTCACCCTCTTTGCGGATGGGAAGGGGGTTCCCCTCGTTGTCCACGATCCTCATCTCCGTCCCTTTCATCGGCAGGCCGATGGACCCGACCTTCTTCACCCCGTCCGGCGGGTTGACCGAATTGTTCGCCCCCGCCTCGGTGAGGCCCCATCCCTCGATGATCTCGAACCCGAAAGTCTCCTTGAACCGGTTGAACGTTTCCAGCGCCAGGGGCGCGGAGCCGCAGAACCAGTACTTCATCGAGCTCAGGTCGAATTTTTTCGGGTCGGGGAAAAGGAGCATGAAGACGTACATGGTCGGGAACTCCGGCCAGTACGTCGGCCCGGTACTTCTGGATCGCGGTGAAGATGCCCTTCCACGTTGAAGGAACTGAGCAGAACGGCCCCTCCGGTCCGGCGGAAGAGCCCCTGGTTCATGCTCGCGATGCCGTAGGAATGGCAGAGAGGGAGGACAAAGATCGAAACCAGGCCGTCCGGAAGGGGGACTGAGTCGTACTGCATCCGGGCGTTCGAGTACAGGCTGAGATGGGTGTGCATCACCCCTTTGGGGCGGCCGGTCGTCCCGGCGGTGTAGATCAGCGCGGCTAGATCGTCGTCGGCCGTATCCTCCACTTCTGTCTCCTCCGGACTTTCGCCGACGATCTTCGGATACGAGAGGAACCCGCGCGGAGCGTCGGCATCCGTGAGAATCACGGTTTCCAGGCTGGGAGACTTCGCCAGCCCGGGAGGATTTTGGGGAGAAAGGCCGAGTTGCTGATGAGCACCTTCGCGCCCGAATCCTGGTAGATGTAGGCTGTCTCCTCCTCCCCGACGAGGTAGTTGATCGGCACGACCACGCCCCCGAGCCTCCAGACGGCCGAGAACCCCTGGAGCACCTCGGGACAGTTGGGGATCTGGAGGATGACCCGGTCGCCCCGCTTGACCCCCAGGTCCTTGAGGGTCCTGGCCAGCCTGCGGCTTGCGCTCAGCATCTCAACGTTGGTGAACTCCTTCCCCTCATAAATCAGGCTGACCTGCTCCCCCTGCTGTCTCACCCTCTCTTCGGCGATCCCGGCGATATTCATCTCATCCCTCCTCCTCTGTGAGATAAAATGCCGTTAGCAGTTTGCTGAAAAACCCAATTCAGGAGGTCATTGCGAGGAGCGCAAGCGGACGCGGCAATCTGATTTTCTTTGATTTTTTTCTGGATCAGATTGCTTCGCTTCGCTCGCAAAGACAGCTCAAAGAGTTTTTCAGCAAACTGTTAGAAAGAGAGCCCCGCCATAAAACTGAATCGGGCTGCCGTGCCTCAGGTCCGCAGCAGGGGCCTGAGCTCCCGCATGGACAACACCTTCTCCAGTCCCCAGATCGTGCGGATGAGAGAATCCGAACGGTCCTTCCCGATTACGTCCTGGAGGAGGTCCTGGCATTTGACTTCGACTTCTTCCCGGGTCATGGGGTTGTCGGCGGTTCCCCTGACCGTCGGAACCAGTTTCTCCACCATCCGGCCGTCGTTCAGGTGAACTCGAACCAATCCCGGTCGTTTCCGCTCCTGGGGCTGGAATTGGGGGTCCCCGATTAGGTTTACGCGCGACCGCACCTGCTGGACCCGGGGGTCCGACATGCGGTCATACGACTGGGTAGCCTTGAAGGTGAGCTTTCCGTCCAGCAGGATTACAGCCATGATGTACTGGCAGTTCACGTCCGGCATCGTTCGGTTGTTCACCACCTGCGCCCCTCGCGGGGGAAGGTGAACGTCGATTTTTTTCACCTGGTCCGCAGTGAGGTTGTGCTCCTTCACCAGCCAGCTCATGGCGTCGGCTGGAGCCTGAATGGGAGAACCGACGCTGAACTTCTTAATGTTCGTGATGTTGATGTCATAGTGGCTTCCCAGGGTGTCGATCCACTTGGGCAGCTGATCCCTCGAAGGGCAGAAGACCTCGAGGAAGTTATTTTCCCCCGCAAAGATATCCTCCTCTCCCGTAAGCCCGCTCTGCACGAAAACGACGGAGGTGACCCCATTCCTTGCGCCCATCCCGGCAAAGACGAAAGCTTTCTCCACATGCTCACGGTCCCGGGTCCAGGAGGTGATCCCCGAAGCCTGGTGCCCCGTGTAAGCCAGGGCGTGGCGGACCTGGCGGGTGTCGAACCTGGCCAGGCTGGCTGCCGCGGCCGTGGCTCCGAATAGGGGCCCTATCGAATGGGTGGAGTGGCCCTCCACCTTCGGTTCCCCCGCGTGCATGACCCTGGCGATGCGGGAGGAAACATCGTAGCCTAAAACGACGGCGCGCAGGAACGCCTCCCCGGAGGCATTCTCCCGCTCGGCCATGGCCAGAGCCGCGGGGACGATCGCCGCCCCCGGGTGGGTAATCGAGGGAGCGTGGGAGTCGTCCGTCTCGTCGGCGTGGGCCATGAAACCGTTGGCCATCGCGGCGTTGACGGCCGTGCTGAGGAAATCAGCCCCGATCACTTGGGCCTCCGGAGTCCCCCCCTGGGTCCGGATGTATTTTATCGCCAGCGAGCCCGGCTTGAGGCGGGATCCCGAAACCATCGCGGCAAGGGTGTCCAGGACGTGGTGCTTGGCTTTCTGCGAAACATTCTCAGGAAGAGACCTGTTCCCTGCTTCGACGATGTAGGTGCTGAGCTTTGCCATCACCTCCTTGGATTCCGGGGCTTCCCTCTTCGCCCCGGATTCGGCCTGGGGCGATGCCGCCCACGCTCTCGCGGTCGGTGAAATCCCCTGGCTCAATCCTGCCGCCGAAGCGGTGGCCAGCCCCGCCTTAACGAAATCCCGCCGGGATAATCCGCTCTTCATAGCTCCTCCTTATTTGTCATCGCTCGTTTCTCTCTGTGAATGAAGTTATAGTGAACGACTTAAATAAGTTGACATGCTGTTGGCCTCTGGTTGACCCGCAAAATCCCCCCTTGCCCCCCTTTGATAAAGGGGGGGTGGGGGGATTTACCGGGATTGCCTAACATGCAATGTCCACTTTCTTTCGTCGGGCACTATAGGTAGTTTCGATCTCACACTTTCGTCACCCCACCCCCGCCCTCCCCCGTCAAAAGGGGAGGGAAATTTCGGGCTTTCGGATGAAAACAAACTATTCGTCTTACCCGGTGATCCCCGCCGCTCTCCTGGCCATTTCCTTGTATTTTTTCAGGGGGGACTCCACGAGGATCATCATCTTCTGGGCGGCCATCGACCCTTCGGCATGGACGGTCGTCACTTCGTGGAACGCCGCCTCGTGGGAGCACACCATCCGCTGGGCGGTGGCAATCATTTTCAGGCGGTCCTCCGTGCTGAACTTGGATGAGCCGCCGAGGTAGTGTTCGAGGTAGCCACGGATATCCGGGTTTTCCCAGTCCTTCCGGTCCGGAGACGTTGCTATCAGCC
The DNA here is from genome assembly GCA_963712535.1 of uncultured delta proteobacterium. Classification (GTDB taxonomy): domain Bacteria; phylum Desulfobacterota; class SM23-61; order SM23-61; family SM23-61; genus CAVQIK01. The sequence continues at coordinate 150,466 of CAVQIK010000012.1, forward strand.
CGCCCGCGATGTCCTGGATGAGCCTGACAAAATCATGGTACTTGCTTGCGAAGTGGAGCTTGGCCATGTTGGCGATGAGGGGGTTGGGCACCGCGATCTCGCCGTACATGACCGGTTCTTTGGCGGCCGCGTTGGCCAGGGCCCGGAGCGTCTCCACGTAGGCTGCGATGTCCGCGAGCTTGTCCCGGATGTGGCCCACTTTGTCCAGCCCGTTGTACTCCGCCAGGGCCACGGCGCAGCCGGCCATCACTTCCACCGACGGGACCTTGTAGCTGATGGCGGTGAAGCGGTGGAACGTCGCGAAGGTGTAGGCCAGGAGCATGGAGAACTGCCACTCCCCGCACATAAAGACCCGGTCCCAGGGGACGAACACGTTGTCAAAGACGATCATCGCCTCGGTCAGCTCCCGGACGGGATTGTTGGGGTGAAACTCGTGCTCGGTCCACTGGCCTCTCCCCGCCCGGCAGATGAACGTGATCCCCTTGGTGTTCGCCGGAACGGCAAAGCTGACCGCGTAATCCGCCTCGCTCTCCCGCATCTGGCGCGTGGGCACGACGATGATCTCGTTCGCCACCGGCGCGCTGGTGATGTGGATCTTGGCCCCCTTCACCACGATTCCGTCTTTGTTCTTGTCCACCACGTGGAGGTAGTAATCCGGATGCTTCTGCTGGGAGGGCTCCTTGGACCGGTCCCCCTTCACGCAGGTCACGGCCCCGCACATGGCCAGGTCGTGTTTGCGCACGTGCTCCAGGAAGTTCATGGCGTTCTCCTGGTACTGCTTCTTTCCCATCTGCCCGGCCACCACGAAAGCGGCGTTCAGGCAGTCGGTGCCGATGTCCTTCCCGAAAGGGAGGCCGCCGGTCAGCTCGATCGAGCGCTGGATCATCCGGGTCCGAAGCGCGAGGTCTTCCGCGTTTCTCGGGGTGACAAAATAGCGGTTGATCGGCTCCCCTGTCTTCGGATGGGGAGCGGTGAAGAGGTTTCTGACGTCCGGGTCTTCGGAAGCGGTGAGGGCAAACCCCTGAGCGACCGTGTCGACTGAAACCCCGAGAATCGGATGTCTGGTGACATCCTCCACTTTCTCGCCCCGGATGTAAACCCTGCGTCCGTCGCGCAAGCTGGACTTGTATTCTTCGACCGTGCGGATTCCCATTTTCCACCCCCTGGAATGTGATTTTATGCTTTGCATTGAAAACCATTTGCCCGAAATTTACAAGGAAGAAAATAGAAAGGGCGCAAAGGGAAGGTGGCCGCAAACCTCGTTGACACCCTGCTGCCCACTATCCTATGCTTTTAACAGGCTTCATGCTTGGGGGTAAATGGAGGGCAAGGTTGAAATTCGCGGTTGAAGTAAAAGGGCTCCGGAAGACCTTCTCGTCCGGCTGGTTCCGGAAAAGAAAAACCGAAGCCTTGAAAGGGGTGGACCTCAGCGTTCCCGAAGGGGGGTTCTGGGGGATCCTGGGTCCGAACGGCGCCGGGAAGACCACTCTTCTCTCCATCCTCTCCAACCTCCTCACTCCGGAAGAAGGGGAAGTGAAAATTTTGGGGAAGGAAATCCGGACCCATGCCCTGGAGCTCTGTGAACGCGTCAACCTCTCCTCCGGGCACGCCAATTTTCTTTGGTCCCTGACCGTCCGGGAGAATCTCGAGTATTACGCCATGCTGTACGGAATCCCTGCGGGCCCGCGACGCAAGAAAATAGCCAGCCTTCTGGATCTCTTCGACCTGGCCCCTTTTAGCGGGGTGCGATTCGATGAACTCTCCACGGGGACGAAGCAGAAGCTTTCCCTCGCCAAGGCCCTGCTCAATGACCCGGAGCTCCTCCTCCTGGACGAGCCCACGGTCGGCCTCGACCCCGACGTGGCCCGCCGGATCCGGGAGCTCATCCAACAGCTGCACCGGGAGAAGGGGACGACCATCCTGATGACGACTCACAACATGAAGGAAGCGGAAAGTTTGTGCGAAGAGGTGGTCTTCATCAAAGGCGGAGTTATTCAAGCCTCCGGCAGGCCTCAGGACCTGAAGAGGGACCTGCGCCTGGGAGATACGATCCTGATCTCCTTCCGGGGGGCCCTGCCCCCATCGCTCCTGAAATCCCTGGACGGGGTCTATGACGTGGAAACCGGCGATTCGACCTGCCGGATTCTGGTGGACAATCACCGGGAGCGGCTCTCCCAGGTTCTCGGGGTGTTCATGAACCAAGGAGTCTCCATCCAGGATCTTCGCATTCAGGAGTCGGACCTCGAAGATGTCTACATGGCATTTGCAAAATGAGCTGATAAAAACCCGGGCCTTCGTCTTCAAGAACTGGATCATGGCCAAGAGGAACATCTTCACGGCCTTCGAGATCCTCTTCTGGCCCGTGGTGGGTTTCTTTTCCGTGGGGCTCCTCACCGAGTTCGCGGGCCTCCAGCCGGAGATGAGAGCCTTTGTCCTGGTGGGGGTCGTCTCCATGAGCACGGTCCAGGTCTGCCAGCTCGACGTGGCCTACGTGCTTCTGTACGACGTCTGGAGCAAGGCGGTCAAGCACGGGTTTATCGCCCCGGTCGGCGTGCGCCACCTTTTCATCGGGTCCATGATCGTGGGAGTGATCAGGGGAACGGCGGTTTTCTTCATCCTCATGGGCGCGAGCTATTTCTTTTTCGACTTCGACTTCACGGTCCCGGGCACCGGCCCGTTGATTCTTTTCCTCTTCGGCCTTTTTCTTTGCGCGGCCATCGTGGGAATCCTGGTATGCATCCTGGTCCTCATCTTCGGAAACCGCGCCGACGTGGCCGCCTGGTCCCTGGTTAGCCTGATGCTGCTGGTCTGCGGGATCTATTACCCGGTCACTCTTCTTCCGTCCTGGGTCGCCGCCGTAGCCGAAGGGATCCCCCTCACCTATTTCCTCGAATACTTCCGGAACTTTTACGGTTTCCAGCCCAACTTTTCCCACCCCCTGGCCAAGGGATTCATCCTGGTTTTCCTTTATCTGGTTCTGGAAGTGATCCTCATGAAAGCTGCGATTCGAAAGGCCAAGAAAGCTGGCCTGTTGCTCAAGCTTTCCGAATAGCCTGGAATGGGCCACCGCGCATGACCATCGGCCGAGCTGGCTAACCTTAGAACGACCCATGGGTTATATTTATTACTTCCTGAAGTCTTCGAGCGACAAATTCTGTCCGATGGTGCAGACTTCTACCAGTAACTGAGGTTTTGATATACTTTTGATTCCTTGAATTTCGACCAGGTGCTGATATTGGCACGCTTGTTTCACTTTTGCAAAGCCGAAGGTACCCCCAAGATCTTGTGGTTACCCTTATGTCCTTGAGCCTTAGATTCGATCCTCCCGGCAGGGGGGGAATTGGGTCGCTTGACAATCCTTTCCACCCTGTTAAAATTCAGTAGATTCTCCGCGCCTTGAAGAGAAACTGCTTAAAATTTACCTTTAGCCTATCCTAAACCTTAAACCTTCTGGAGGAAGTAATGGAAGAGAGAATCCAGAGGGTTTCCACTGCTCGCCGGGATCGGGATCCGGGCCCTCTACGGAACGCATCCCGAATTGGGTCCCTTGCTGGCCAAATCGCCCGAGCAGGCCATCATCCAATTCTTTACCCTGGAATTTCATCCGATCCTGGGAGCTTTTCTAGTGGTCGGCATCCTCTGTACGATTATGTCCACAGCAGACAGCTCTACCTGGTTATCTCCACGGCCATCACGACGGATATCTATCGCGATATGATTGCCCCCAAGATTCACAAGAACATATCCTCAGAAGCGCTTGATCGGAGGGCCCTGATCCTCAACCGGATCATGATTCTGGTCATCGCCGTGGTCAGCCTCTGGATCGCCATTCCCCTGCCCAAATTCCTGACCGTTCTTCTTTGGACCGGGCTGGGGGCTTCACCGTGGCCACCAGTCCGAGCCTCATCCTGGGAGCGCTCTTCCGGCGGACCACAAGGGCTGCTACCCTCGCTTCGATGATTGGATCAATTGCCGTGTATGTCTATTTGATCACCATCGGCGGTATGCACCTCTTCCCGGCGATCGGTTACGGGCTGATCGTCTCCCTGGGACTGCACCTGATTTTGAATACTTTGACCAAGCCCGAGCCGGAAGAACATCTGAACCGAATTTTCGGTAACGATAGGGCGAGTGGAATTTATGTAGTAGGGGGGATTCGTGAATCACCCCTACTCGAGCAATCAGGGAAGGTGCTTTATGAACGTCGGGACTCTATTCACCAAGGCGGCCCGCAGCTTTCCCGAAAGGCTGGCCATTGCCTATGGCGAGAAGGAATGGACCTACCGGGAGGCGAATGAACGGGTCAACCGGCTGGCCAATGCGCTTCGGAGTTTGGGGGTGCAGAAAGGCTCCAATGTGGCTATTCTTCTCCATAATTGCCCGGAGTTTCTGGAGACTCTCTTTGCCTGCTTCAAGGCCGGTATCGGGTCGGTCCCCATCAATTTCCGCCTTCACCCCAAGGAATGCAGCTTCATCATCGACAACTCCGAAGCCCAGGCCGTGATTCTGGGGGAAGATTTCCGGGATTCCCTCTATGCCCTCAGGAAAGAGATGCCCAGAGTCAAGCATTTCATCTCCATCATCGATCCTTTGGAGGGGATGCTCCGCTATGAGGCTTTGATCAAAGATCAACCCTCTGCCTTCGCCGACGAAGAAGTCGAAAGAGATCACCTGGCCTGGCTGTTTTATACCTCCGGAACGACCGGAAGGCCCAAGGGAGCCATGCTCACCCATCATAACTTATTGGTCATGACCATGAATTTTTATGCCGATATGTGTTCTTTAGGCCCGGAGGATGCCATCCTCCATGCCGCGCCCTTGAGCCACGGGAGCGGTCTCTACTGCCTTCCCAACGTGACCAAGGCGGCTGCCAATATCATTCTGGCATCCAAGAGTTTCGAACCCCGAATCGTTTTTGAAACCATCCAGAGAAGAAGAGTGACCAACATCTTCATGGCTCCAGCCATGATCAAACGTCTGATCCTTTCCCCGGAGATTGACCGTTATGACCTGAGCAGTCTCAGATGTATCAATTATGGCGGGGCTCCCATTCTGGTGGAAGACCTCAAGGCCGCGGTAAAAAAAATGGGCCAGGTCTTCGTTCAGCTGTTCGGACAGGCCGAGGCCCCCATGACCATCTCCTACCTGAGAAGAGAAGAACATCTCATGGAGGGAACGGAAGAACAGATGAGGCGGTTGACCTCGGCGGGGATTCCCCGAACGGATTTGGAAGTGAAGGTCGTGGATGATATGGACCGGGAGCTTCCGCCGGGCAAGATGGGAGAGATCGTAGTCCGAGGAGAGGTAGTCATGAAGGGATACTGGAAAAATCCTGAGGCCACGGCCGAGACCCTAAGAGGCGGGTGGCTTCATACCGGCGATTTGGGCACCATGGATGAGAAGGGCTATGTGTATATCCTAGACCGCGCCAAGGATATGATCATCAGCGGGGGGGAAAATATCTACTCCCGGGAGATCGAGGATGTCATAATTAAACACCCTGCGGTTCTGGAAGTGGCCGTGATCGGAGTTCCCGATGAAAAATGGGGAGAATCCATCAAGGCCATTGTCTCCCTGAGGGAAGGGAAGAAGGCCACGGAGGAAGAAATAATCAGTTTCTGCAAAGAATATCTGGCCAGTTATAAGAAGCCGAAATCGGTAGAGTTCATCGACGCCATCCCCAAGAACGCCTATGGAAAAGTTCTCAAGCGCGAGCTTCGGGAAAAATACTGGGCCGGAGAAGCTCGCAGGGTGAGATAACGCCCTAAGAGGGGATTATTCAGAATATCGAGTAGATTATGAGTCTTGACTTCGCTTAGAGGGGTTGAAAGAGGATAAGTATACCTAAACGATGCAAAAATTCCCCCCTTTGGAAAAGGGGGGAAAGGGGGGATTTTCTTGGAAAGCCCGGGTCAGAAATCCCCCCCCGCCCCCCTTTAATAAAGGGGGGGCCAAAAGTCACCAGCGGTGAATTCCTGCAACAATGTCTGGAACGCTTTTTCACCCAATGAAACCGGGGCTGTGGAAGCACTTGTAGGGAATATTTTTGCACTTGTTGAGTATATCCAGTATGTGTTCGACCTTTGGGCCGACGGCTGGAGGCGAAAGTGCGCCCGGGGATGGGTTGTAGTGGTGCGCTTTGCCGATGACTTTGTGGCTGGGTTCCAGTACCGGGAGGATGCCGAGCGGTTTTGGGGAGAGCTACGGGAGCGATTTGAGAAGTTCAACCTGAGACTGCAAGAGGACAAGACACGGCTGATCGAGTTCGGGAAGTTTGCAGCCGAGAATCAGCGGCGGCGTGGCGATGGCAAGCCCGAGAGCTTTGCCTTTCTTGGGGGGTCCTGCACGTCTGCGACACAAGCCGGAAGGGGAAGTTCATCGTGCTTCGGCAGACTCTTCGGCAAAGGATGCGGGCGAAGCTGAAAGGGATTAAGGTAGAACTTCGGCGTCGCCTGCAGAATCCCATTCCGGCAGTCGGGCAATGGTTGCCGACCGTGTTGCTGGGGCATTATCGCTACTTTGGAGTGCCTTGCAACAAGCGCAATCTAGAGGCATTCCGGTACCAGATCAGCCGGTTGTGGTACCCGAGCCCTCTGTCGGCGCAGTCAGAGACACCGCCTGACGACAGAGAGGATGCCTCGTCTGGCAAAAATATGGCTTCCCCTGCCGCGAATCGTGCATACATATCCCGATTTTCGCCTGGACGTCACGACCTAAGGTAAGAGCCCAGTGCGGTAATCCCGCACCCTGGGATCTTTGGAGGGGGTTATGGGCAACCGCAATTCCTACTCCGACCAATAATGAAAGAATTTTGAGCAATTATGGATTTGGCACGCAATTTTAGAGATCGACAAATTACCTCCAATTTTTGCCTGTCATCCCAAAATAGAAATGTCCTCTTTTGCCAATTTAGAAATGTCCTGTGGAATTGGTAAAAAGGCATTTCAGCAGGATGAGCGGGACTGCGTTTAGCCCTTATATGCTTACTCCAAACAGATCTGGCTATCAGAAGTCTCTCACCCAGTAAAATGGGCAAAGGGGACATTTCTACTTTGGGGAAAACAGGACATTTCTAAATTGGCATGACACCTCCAATTTTTGCCTTGACCACCGATTCCGATAGGAGTATTTTTAAGTCGTTGTTTCCCGGCGTTGCCAAGTAAACCTACCAACCAAACCTCTAACCTTCTGGGGCCTGAAATGAGAAGGTGGGGTTATCAAAAAATGATCCTATGAAACTTCTAAGGGGACCAAACTCTCGTAGGGGCTTTTTTTATTCTCGATAAGGCCACTCTGATCTTCCGCTGAATTTCATCTGTCCTGAGCTAGTTCTTCAATTGTTTTTTAAATTTATCACCACTTATTTGGCACAACGAGGCAAGGTCCATAGAAGACGAAATATTATTTCTTGGTGTTCGGAATGGATGAAAGCTCTCTTGATCGAAGCGCTGATTTGGGATTTGGAAACCAACGGAAGGTTTACCAAACCAAGGGTTTTAAAGAAGGCATAATCGGTGTCTTAAAAAAAAGAAGACAGTTGTTAGGAATCGTTAGTCCGCTCGTGCGCTGAACGAGAATCAACATTTGAGGTATTCTGGTTCTGAACCTAGGGAAGGTTGGCCTCTTTGAACCCTATACAATGATTGATTCTTTTGAGAGCCAAACAGCCTGGATGGAATCAGAAAGGGGGTAGAAAAATGGGTGTGGTTCTGAAGTTATCAGAATTTACAGAGAAGACAAGGTTTCATGACATCCCCGAGGATGTGATCGAATTTTCGAAGATGATTCTCATGAAGACGATTGCGGGGATGCTCTATGGCTCTGCCGTTCCATCAAGCAAGAAATTTCTGAGATTTTCCAAAACAGGCAGGGATGAGGCCGGCGTGATCGGGTGTGGATTTCGGACATCGACTGAAGCAGCGGCTTTTATAAATGGGTTATTCGCTCATACTGCTGAACTGGAAGACGATTGCTTCCCGACCGATGAGTTTCCCGGTGCTGGAGCCACCGCAGACATTACGGTCTTCCCAGTGATTTTGCCATTGGCGGATATGTTCAAGCTCTCGGGTGAAGATGTTTTGGAGGCTTCGGTTTTAGGATGTGAAATCATGAATAGATTTGGGCATCATGCCGTAGGCGTCGGGAATAGGGTTATTGAAGCTTTGGGATTTACCTCTTTACCTTTTTACGGGGTAATAGGTTCCGCAGTTGCTGCATCAAAAGTCCTTAATCTTAGTCAGGATCAGATAAGAAATGCTCTTGGTTTAGCTATCGCTACCTCGTCAGGATTTATCGTAAACTTCGGGAGCGATGCCCATTATTATGAGTCTGCCATCGCCTGTAGCAATGGGCTCATGGCTGCATATTTGGCGAAGGAGGGTTGTACTGGAAATCCAAACGTTGAAAAATGGCTTAATAGCCTGGTAGGGGCAGAGGAAAGAGAAACATCAAGAATTTCTTTGGGCTTATCGGAGAGATGGTATACGAAACACTTCTGGATCAAGAAATATCCTGTTTGCTTCCTAATGCACAGGCACCTTGACATCATAGGGAAGCTAATAAGAGAGGGGGGGCTAAAGCATGGGCAGGTAGAATGGATTGAGGTGGAAGTTGGACCTGTAGATGCAACCATTGACCGGTCGGACCCTAAGGATTTGGAGGATGCCAAGTTTAGTATCCAACATGTCGTGTCATGCCTCATGCTAGATGGAGAGGTTGGGGTAGACACTATTAATTGGAGGAAATTAGAAGGGGAGAAGTACAAAACTTTTAGAAAAAAGGTAAGGGTAAGAGTTCATGAGGAGTGGCCGAAAACATTTATGTCAGGCGTTGGGAGAGTCCGAATACGTCTAAAGGATGGCCGTGAAATAACGGAGGAATTGGATCAGGTCATAGGGGGGCCGAAGTATCCGCTTAGCAAGGAGGATTTTATCAAACTTTATGAGCGGTTTGCGGGTGTGGTTCTAAACAAAGCCCAGATAGATAGAAGCGTTGAAATACTTCTCAACCTGGAAAAGAAAAAGGATTTGAAGGAGCTTCTGGACATAATTATTTTTAGAAAATAAAAGAAGGAGGTTATCCATGGCCAAAATAAGCGATCCCATCCACATCGGTTCCCTTAAGTTGTCGAACAGATACGTCGCGGCGCCGATGGTCGTCAACAGCGCAGACGAAAACGGGTACGTGACAGACGCTCAGGTCGACTACTACGCGCGGAAGGCTAAGGGCGGTTGGGGGTTGGTCCAGGTCGAGGCCTCCCACGTCTCTCCCGATGACAGGGGCTTCCCCGGGATGTTGGGCATCTACGACGACAAGTGCATGCTTGGGCTGCGCAGAATCGTGGAGGCCATTCACCAATCGGGAGGGAAGTGCTCCATCCAGCCCCAACACAGCGGAAGGCAGACGGCTACCTGGGTAGCGGGGAAACCCGCGGTCGCTCCCATGGAGAAACCCACATGGGTCGCCCAGGAGACGCACGCGATCGCCGACGCCGAAGTGCCCCGGTACATCCAGATGTACGTGGATGCAGCCCGCAGGGCCCAACAGGTGGGCTTTGACGCAGTGCTCATCCACGCAGCGCACGGATTCCTCATCACCCAATTCATGTCTCCGTACACAAACCGCCGCACGGACCGTTGGGGGGACCGCACGCTGTTCCTTACCGAGGTGATCCGGGGCGTCCGGCAGGCTGTGGGGCCTCACTACCCGGTTATGATCCGGATCAATGTGGACGAGTTCCTCCGCGACGAATTCCCTCCCCTATTTCCCCAAGGAGACGCCGATCCGGCCTGGAAGGGGTTTGGGATCGAGGATTTCCTCGACGTGTTCGTGCCAGTGCTCATCCGGGCGGGAGTGGACTGCATCGACGTCTCCAAGGGTGACTTCGAATCCTGCGACCGGTTGATCGAGCCGCTCTACTACCCCGAGGGCTACCACGTGTACCTCGCGGCGAAGGTGAAGAAACGCATCGCGGAGCTGGGAGCCAACGTTCCGGTGAGCGCCGTGGGCAGGCTCACGGACCCGGCGCTGTGCCGCAGGCTCGTCGAGGAAGGCAAGACCGACCTGGTGGCTTTGGGGAGGCAGGCCCTCGCCGACCCGGATTTCGCCATGAAGGCGCTGACCGGCCGGGAGAGCGAGATCAACAAGTGTATTCATTGCGACGCGTGCACCGGGCGGCTGTTCGCCCGCTGGAGAGTGCATTGCACCGTGAACCCCGAGCTCCTGAACGAGGGGAAGTGGAAGGTCGGGTTGCGCAGGGTGGATCGGCCCAAGCGAGTGGTGATCGTCGGCGGCGGGGTGGCAGGAATGCAGACGGCGGTCCTCGCCGCGGAGCGGGGTCACCAGGTAACGGTTTTGGAAAAAGATGAAGCTCTGGGCGGAACCATCAGAAAGAACGCGGCGGCCATCCCGAAGTTGGAGACCACGGATTTGAATGGCCTGGTCACCTCGCTGATGCGCCGGATCAAAACCTTCGACCGCATCAAGGTGACAACCGGCTCCCCCGCTACCGCCGCCGATGTCCTGGCAATGAGGCCCGACGCCGTGGTCGTGGCTACCGGCGGCCACACGATCGCGCCCGCTGTGCCGGGGATCGAAAAGCCCATCGTGACCTATTTGGACCAGTACCCGGCCAACCACTCCCAGTTCACAGAAGGGAAACGGGTGGCGGTCATCGGGGGGGCGTACGGGGCAGAGGCGGCGGTTTCGCTCGCGCGAAAGGGCTGCAAAGTCCTTCTGGTGGCCGAAGGGGACTTGATGAGCGTGGGAGCTGCCCCTTACGTTTCGTTCTACGTCTACCGTCAGCTACTTCTGCTCCAGTTCCTCCAGGGTCATTACATTCCGAGAGAGGGCGAGCCTGGCTTCCCTCGACTCCAGAACAATCCCGCCCATGCGGTGGAGCTCCACACGGAAACGAAGCTCAAAGCGGTTGGAGACAGGAGCGTCGTGCTCGCCGGCAAGGATGGGGTCGAAAAGCGGATCGACGTAGACTTCGTCTTCATCGCCTGGCAGAGGGTGCCGAACCGACAACTCTACGACGAGCTGTTCGGAAAGGTGCCCGAGCTGTACATCATCGGTGACGCCCAGGTTCCGAGAACCTCCTGGCACGGCGTCCACGACGGAGCCGCCGTGGCCATGGCGCTCTAGATCCCGGGGGGATGGGGGCACTCCGTCCTGGTTTCCAAGGGGAGGGTGGTACATTCACCCTCCCCTTTTTACCCAAAGGCATTCCTGCCCTTTATATTTATCCACCCACCAATGCCCCAGGAAATGTCCTTGGAGATCATCTGCTAATTGACATTTTCGCTCTCTTTAAATTTTTTTCCGATAGATCCCCCCAGTCTCTTTTCTTACAGTCTTAACCTAAACGATGCAAAAATTCCCCCCTTTGGAAAAGGGGGGAAAGGGGGGATTTTCTTGGAAAGCCCAGGTCAGAAATCCCCCCCGCCCCCCTTTAATAAAGGGGGGCCAAAAGTCACCGGCGGTGAATTCCTGCAACAATGTCTGGAACGCTTTTTCACCCAATGAAACCCGGGCTGCGGAAGCACTTGTAGGGAATATTTTTGCACTTGTTGAGTTAATCTTCAATCGCAACCACTCTCGCAGGAGCACCATCACAATCCTTTAACAGGATGGGAAGGGCGATGACCTTAACCCGCGGGTTGGAGATTTTGGACAAGTTATTAACAAATTCCAGATTTAAAACGCCATTCCTGAGGAGTTTTTGGTGAACCACAAAATCCTCAGCCCTGGCATGCCCCTTTCTGGTATAGTCCCGAACGATGTAATCCTCAACAAAATCATACCCAGCTATCCGGGCTTTCAGCCTTACCAACCATTCCGCCGCCTCTTCCGTTAAGTAGGGGGAATCGGTAAATTCCTCTTTACCCCACATTTTTTCCAGCCAACCTGTCCGAATGAGAACGATATCTCCGTCCTTAGCGTGTTTCCCTGCTTTTTGCATTTCTTCCGCTGATATTGGTTCGTTTTTCCCTTTGGGAATATCCAATATGGCTGCTTCTCCAATAAAATAATCAACCGGGAAAGAGTCGATGCTCCTACCATTGGCAACAAAATGGAGAGGGGCGTCCAAATGAGTAAAAGCATGGGCCGATATGGTATAGCTCGTGGCCTGAATCCTATCTTTTTCAGACGTCAGATCCTTTTTGAAATCAATTTTAAACCTGAACTTCCCGTCGAAAGGCACTGTCAAATCGATATATTTGGGCATCTCGAAGTCCTCCTTTCTAAAGCCAAAATCACAGTTTTCACCCTGCGATGGCAGGGAAACAATTGCTAAGGAAATACTCTTAATCTCAAGGCCAGTCAAGGAGAATATTTCCCATGGAAATAGCCTCGGGTTTCACGTCCGAATTGAATAGGCACTTTGCATTTGAAATGTTGCATTCTCGGGGATGATTGAAAACACGACTTCAAGGAAGCAAATGTTTCCCTGCTAGTCTTTATACACGCTGTAAAAGAAAGTACCTCCTATGACAAATAATTCCCTCCAATCCAGGTAGCAAAGAATCCTGGATTCGCCCACCCAATACCTCGGATAATGCTGATAATCGGGAAATCCACGGGCATAAATGGGTCTCCTTCCTGTCCTCACCCTCGGCCATCGCAGGGCCTTTAGGTAGGGCCCTTTTTTCTGCCGCCCGCAGGCTAGGGCAACACCCCCGGTATCTTGTAGCTTATTACCTTGACACAAAAACACCGCATTCCTATACTCAAACCGCAAAAGGGAAAATTTTTGTTTAAGGCGATGTCGAGAGGAGTACCCCGTGGAATACGTCCGCACCATTGATTTCGCGGCCATCGACAGGAGCGGCCCCGGCGAGCGCTTGACCCAGACTTTGTTCGATCACACCTCGGGTGCCAAGACCTGCACGATTAACTGCATCAAGACGCCCGCCGGCGGCGGCTCCCCGGCCGGCCTGCACGTCCACGCCGTCGATCAGATCTTCTACATCCTGCGCGGCACGATGAGCATCGAGATCGAGGGTAAGAGATATGACTGCCCTCCCGGCTCGCTCATTGTCTTCCCTGCCGGCGTGCGGCATCGCAACTGGAACGGCGGCAGTGAGCCGACCGTTCACCTGGCCTTCAATACACCCCTGCCCGACCCCAAAGTCCCCTTCGCCGAGTCGGTCTAACCTGGTGTGCCGCGATGCGTAGTTTCGGGGCAGGGAATCGTTAATATTCGCCTTGAGGGTTGATGTTCTGTTCATTTTCGGTTGTAGGGGCAATTCATGAATGCCCCTACGGGGATGGGAGAGTCGATCGCCCACTCCCGGCGCCCGGGATCGGTTTTCAGAAAATAAGAACGGAACAGAAGGGCAGGAAAGGAGTTCCATGAAAAGAGAAAAAGCGAAAGCTCCCGATGAACCAAGAGAAGGCGCGCTGGGCGACATCCGGGTGGTCGATCTGACTTCGGTTCGCAGCGGCCCGACCTGCACGAAGATTCTGGCCGACTTTGGGGCTGAGGTGCTCCGGGTTGAAAGGCCTTCGGACGCGGCGGATGAACGCCCTTTTTACGATCAGGCGGATCTCCACCGGAACAAGAAGAGCATCCTCATCAACCTGCAGGATAAGCGGGGGGTTGAGATTCTTCACAAGTTAGCGAAACGGGCGGATGTGGTTGTGGAGAATTACCGCCCCGACGTAAAGCATCGTTTGGGCATCGATTACGAGACGCTCAGCGTGGAAAACCCGCGGCTCATCTACGCCAGCATCTCCGGGTTCGGGCAGGACGGACCCTACCGGGGAAGGCCGGGCTACGATCAAATCGTCCAGGGGATGTCCGGGCTCATGTGGCTCACCGGTACGGAAGAGAGCGCCCCGCTTCGCATCGGAATCCCCATCGGAGACCTCCTCGCCGGCTATTACTGCGCCATGGGTATTCTCGTAGCGCTCCACGAGCGGCAGCGCTCGGGCCGGGGGCAGTATGTATCTACCTCCCTCCTGGAGGCCCTCGTCGGCAGCCTCTCTTTCCAGGCGGGCAAATACCTGAATACGGCGGAAGTTCCGCCCCCGGTCGGCAACCATCACCCTCAATCCGCCCCTATGGGCGTATACCGGTCCAAAGACGGTTTTATGAATATTGCCGCCGGGAGCGAAGAAATGTGGAAACGGCTTTGCCGGGTGGTTGGAGCGGAGGACCTGGCCAACGATTCGCGGTTTGCTTCCCGGAACCTCCGGGTCAAAAATCGGCAGGAGCTCGACATCCTCTTAAACGATCGCCTGAAACAGAAAACAGTTGCGGAATGGGTCGAGGAGCTAAACGGGGCAGGAGTGGCTTGTGGCCCGATCTACAAGCTCGATCAGGTCTTTGCCGATCCGCAAATGAAGTGGCTGAATTTGGTTAAGGAGGTTCCCGATGAGGAACGGGGGAATGTAAGGGTGATGGGGATGCCTGTTTCTCTGAATCGCACCCCGGCCACGGTGCGGACACCGGCCCCGGCTCCGGGCGGTCACACCCTCGAGGTTCTAAGCTCGCTCGGGTGCAGCAAATCGGAGATCGAGGTTCTCGCCGCCGCAGGGGTCGTTATGGCGCCCAGGGAGTAGGGGCCGAGCCTGCGGCATCCGATGCCGCAGGCTCACGGTCCAAGGCTCCCGGCCGAAAGGCGCCAATATCGCTGTCCCCGCCGGTCCCGTCCACTGCGGACTTTGCGTCGGCAAGGCCCGTGGATTCGCTGTTGAATTCGACAGGCCGGATTAGAACCCCACTTTAGCTATGCCCTTCAAGCCCAGAATTTCGCGCGCTTCATCCGGGGTGGCGATCTCCAACCCCATCTCCTTGGCGATATTGGCAGCCATCCTCACCTGATCGGCGCTGGATTTCGCCATGTTCCCTTTGCCGGCATAAAGGGAATCCTCCAAACCAACTCGCACGTTGGGAGCTCCCATGGCCATGGCCGTAGCCGCCAGGGGGATCTGCCATTTTCCGCCCCCGGCAACGGACCAGGTGAACTTGCCGGCCCCCAGGACGTCCACCGCCTCCTCGTAAAGCTGGACAAGGTGCTTCACCGAGGGCAGCATCCACCCCACCATGCCCCCCATCACAAACTGCATGTGCGGCGGGAGCTTCACCAGCCCCTCGTCCATCAGCCACTTGATGTAACTCACATGGCCTATTTCATAGATCTCGAACTCAGGCTTGGTGTCGATCTCCTTGAAGGTCTTTGCAAACTGCAGGTCAAGCTCAAAGGTCGGAGCGAAGGTGGTCGTTTTCCAGAAATTCATGTACTCCCTTTCCCAGTCGTGTTTGAACTGCTTGTAACGCCCGGCCACCTGGAAGATGCCGAGGTTGAAGGGGGCGGGGTCGAATGAGCACATCTCCGGCTTGAGCTGCTGAATCGGTATGAGCTTCTCCTGGATCGTCTGATTGATTCCCCCGCCGGTGGTGGGCAGCAGGATGACTTTGCACCGCTTCTGGATTCCGCTCAATACCTGCCGGAAAACGTTGGGGTCGGCGGTGGGCTTGCCGTCCTTGGGGTCGCGCACGTGGATGTGGGCGATGGCCGCCCCCGCTTCGCAGGCCTTCACCGCGTCGTCGATGATCTGCTCCGGCGTGACGGGAAGGTAATCGCTCATCGTGGGGATATGGACTGCTCCGGTGATTGCCGCTGTGATGATCAGCTTGCTCATAAATATCTCCTCCTTTTTTTTGTGCATCTGGATCAGAGCTCCTGTTTGCCAGAATGATTAAATTGTCGCCCGAATGATTCCCGAAAGTCAAATGAAAGCATCCCCGGTCCAATGAATGGGGAGTGATGATTTTGATGGTTTTTCGAAATCGATCTTCAATGAGCGAATTTGGACCCCCGGGGGGGTTCAGAAAATCCCTACAAAGGGGCCGAAGCATAAAATACATGTTGCCTTGAAATGAAATAAAGTAACAGCCCCATTTACTGTCGGGGGCATTTGCCCGAACCTGGAAAATGAGGGCTGGAACGCCGGCGAAGCACGAGGAAAGGCGGCGCGGCTTCTACTTGTTCTGTGGGAAGAGGCAAAAGCATCCCTCTCTATCCGGAGACCGCGTGCCATCATTCACCAGAGTCTACCTGCAATTCTCATTGCCGTCTCCCGCGGCTCGGCAATCACGGAGGGAATCCATGCATAAGGGAAGAGACACCCACATGAATCGGCGAAGGTTTCTCGAAGTGATGGCGGCAACCACCGCCGTTCCCCTGGCGGCCGGCGCCTGGGCAGCGAGTCCGGGCAGGCCGGAGCCGCCCAAGGAGACTGCCCGAGGCGAGATGCGCTACCGCGCGCTGGGCCGCACCGGCGAGGAAGTGTCCGTAATCGGCCTCGGCGGCCACCACATCGGCCGGCAGAAGGAGGAAAAGGAGAGCATCCGGATCATCCGCGAGGCCATCGACGCCGGCATCACCTTCATGGACAACTGCTGGGATTACCATAACGGCGGCAGCGAGGTCCGGATGGGAAAGGCCTTAAAAGACGGCTACCGCAAGAAGGTCTTCCTGATGACCAAGATCGACGGCCGCACCAAGAAGGCCGCCGCCGAGCAGATCGACGAGTCCTTACGCCGGCTCCAGACCGATGTCATCGACCTGCTGCAGCACCACGAGGTGATCCGCCTGGAGGACCCTGACCGCATCTTCGCGGAGGGCGGGGCGCAGGAGGCGGTGATTGCCGCGAAGAAGGCAGGGAAGGTGCGGTTCATCGGGTTCACCGGGCACAAGGACCCGCTTGTCCACCTGCGGATGCTGGAGGTCGCGAGGGAGCACGGGTTCCGCTTCGACGCGGTGCAGATGCCCCTCAACGTCATGGACGCCCACTTCCGCAGCTTCGAGCGGCACGTCCTGCCGGTGCTGGTGAAGGAGGAGATCGGCGTGCTGGGCATGAAGCCGATGGGAGACAGCCTCATTCTGACGAGCAAGACGGCGACCCCGGTCGAGTGCCTCCACTACGCGATGAACCTGCCGACCTCGACCGTCATCACCGGCATCGACAGCATGGAGATTCTCAAGCAGGACCTCCAGGCGGTCAAAGACTTTCCGTCCGTTGACGGAGAAGCAAGTGGCCGACCTGCTCGCCCGGACGGCCCAGGCGGCCTCCCGGGGAAAGTTCGAGGGGTTCAAGACGACGAATGCCTTCGATGGGACAGCCAAGAACCCGAGCTGGCTGGGAGAGCCGGATAAGGGGCCCGCCGGGTAAAGGCCGAACCAACCCCGCCAAAGCCTCACTTTTCGCTTATCTCTATTATCTAAACGTTAAAAACATGCGCTTTTTTTTGACGGAGCAGCCTCAGTTCCTCTCGACCAGCTCGATAACCATCCCGTCGGGCCCATTGACGAAGGCAAACTTGACGCCGGCGGGCGTTACACTGGGCTCGACGCTGAACTTCGCCCCCTTTGCTTTCAAATCCGCTGTCGCTCTGGCAAGGTCCTTCACCTTGAACCCGATATGGTCGAGACCCCGCAGTCCCTTCCGGGGCTCGAACTGCCCCTGGCCCGGCTTGGACCCGAATATGAAAAAGTTAACACCGTACAGGTCCATGCGGACCACCGGCAATCCACCCATGTCGCCGCGGAAGTAAACCTTTCCCCCGAAGATCGTCTCAAAAAACTTCCCCGCCGCCTCGGCGTCCCCGCAGATCAGGTGCACATGGTCAAATCCGTCGATCATTACCGCTCCTTTCTCTGAAAGAATACGTGTGACTCAGTCTAACTCGGGAGGGCTGCCCTGGCAATGTGAATTTCCCGGTCGAGCGTAAAGGGGGGCCGCTGGTCGGGGAAAATGGACCGATGTCCTTGGGATGGGAAATCTGAGGTACGAGCAGTAGCTATAAACGGTCTATTCAGGTCACGCTCTCGGCGGCAAAACATTCAATTCGAAGGGGGTTTCCAGCCGTCTTTCTTCAGGGTGGGCTCGTGGCATTGCGCGCAATAATCGATCGAGGTCCGGTGGGCTTTGTGGCACATGTTGCAGTCGATCTCCCCGTAGTGGGATTCATGGGGGTTCCTCGACAGCTCCTTGCCTTTGAAATCCTTCGTGCGCTCGGCGATGTCTTTGTAGCTCCCGTGACAACGGAAGCACTGATCGTTTTTATATTCCCGCTCTTCCAGGGGGGTCTTAAACGCTTTTTTCCTGAATTTGGCGACGTTGTCCTTTTCCTGTTTCGGAGTGATCTGGTGGCAGTCAAGACACGCAACCGACGCTTTTGAGTGCGCGTGGGCCAGGAATTTGGAGGACTCCCAGGATTCCACATACGGTTTGATGATGTGGCGTGCAACCTGCAATGGCTCTACCCGGGCATTTGGAGCCGCACGAACGCCTCGGCAAGTTTATAGCCCGCCAGTTTGCCCGCGCCCCTGGCATGTTCCCTCATCCACGGCTCCAGGTCTTCGATGTCCCCCACCTGTGATTTATGACGGGCGAGAGCCTTCATTTTTTGATCGAAAGTATCCGTCACGTCCACGTAGAAGTTGGCATCATCGGGAACGAAGCTGTGGAGGAGGATCTCTCTCACCTTGTGGGGTCTAAGCCCTTCCCTGGCATGCTCGGGGAAGGACAGGAGGTCGCGGGCCAGAGGGTAGCATGCATCCAGGGTGGCTTCCCCTATGGCGCGGTGATCGGAATGGTTCACGAACCCTGATTCCTTGAAGTAGAAGAAACTGGGGTCCATGGTAATGACGACGTCGGGCCGGTATCGCCTGATGTGAATCACGACCTGTTCTTTCAGCCCGAGGTCAGGGGTTAATTCTCCGTCCACGTAATTGAGGAAAATTACCTCCTGCACGCCCAGGATTTTGGCGGCTTCCTTTTGCTCCCTTTTTCTGAGGTTCGAAAGCTTCCTGGGGGTCATGGCTTCATCCGAGCTTCCCCTTTGCCCTGTGGTGGCAATGAGGTATATGACTTTTGCCCCATCGGCGGCGGCCTTGGCCACGGTTGCGCCTGAGCCGAAGTCGTTGTCGTCCGGGTGGGCGCCGACTACAAGGATGGTTTGCCCCCTAAGTTTCAGTTCGTCCATACTCCATCACCAAACCCAGAATATTGAACGCCCTGTTCATAAAGGCCTTGGCGCCGGATAGGTCCAGCCCGGAGGATTTCGTGATTTCCCCGGCCAGTTCCTCGAGAATGTTCACCGCCCGAGGAGTATCGAAATCGTCTTCCATCGCTCCAAAGAAGGCGCCCTCATGTCTTGAATGGTCGAGCCGCTCCCCAACTCCCGATTGGACCTGCCATGCTTCCCTGAACAGGGCGGCCATTTTCTTCTCCCTGGCCATTTCACTGTCCGTGAACTCCCACTCCGAACGGTAATGGTGGTTCAGCAGGCATAACCTGATTTCGTTGATCCCGAAATCCTTGCGGAGTTTCCGGATGAACACCAGGTTACCCAGGCTCTTGCTCATCTTCTCTCCCCGGTAGCGGACCATTCCGGTATGCATCCAGTATCTCACGAAGGGCTTTCGGGTCAAAGATTCGGATTGGGCTATGGAACTTTCATGATGAGGAAAGGCCAGATCGGAGCCTCCTCCGTGGATATCCACCGTTTCCCCGAGATACCTGCTGGACATGGCGGTGCATTCGATGTGCCAGCCGGGCCTTCCTTTACCCCAGGGGGACTCCCATGAGGGCTCTCCGGGTTTGCCCGCCTGCCAGAGAACAAAATCAAGGGGATTCCTCTTGTTGGGATCGTCGGGCTTGTTGCCCCTCTCGTTGGCCACCGGCAGCATCTTTTCCCTGGGAAGCTTGCTCAGCTTTCCGTATTCCTTGTCCGAGTCCACGGAGAAATACACGCTTCCATTCTTCTCGTAGGCATGGCCGGTTACGATCAGTTTCTCCACGATTCTGATGATGTCGTTTATGTGATCGGTGGCCCTGGGGAAGACATCCTGCGGGGCATTGTTGAGCAGCCTCATGTCTTCCAGGAAAAGCTCCGTATTAAGGCTGACAACCTCTCTCCAATCCCTGCCCAATTGGGCGGCCTTCCTCAGGACGTCATCATCGATGTCGGTCAGATTCTGGACGTATTTTACCTGGTATCCCTGGTCCCGGAGGAATCTTGCCACCACGTCGAAAAAAACATACGTGAAGGCATGTCCCAGGTGGGTAACATCGTAAGGGGTAATCCCGCAGACGTACATTCCCACGGGCCTATGATCGGCCGAAAACATTTCCTTTTTTCCGGTCATCGTGTTGTACACTTTCAAGCGCATATCAAGGGCCTTTCATCGCCTCACCGCATCCAGGCAGGGTTAAGGCGCGGTATTTATATGGTGGGACCTTCTTTTCTAGGGACGGCGGGGGCGACGTCGGTTCCGAGACAACTTACAATGACAACTTTGATATTCTGCAGCGCGAGCAATTTCGGGCACGTTGCTTCAGAACCAACGTCCCCTCTACCCTCGTCCCCTCTACCCTGCAGCGATATGTTAGGCGGGCATTTGTCCCTTGCATTCGGCTCAACGGAACCTGGATCATGGGGTCGACTTCGCAACCCCATCAACTCTGTGCCGAATGCGACCCGAACACGATTGAAAGCGTCATAGTCCTCGATTTGCTGAAATACGCCATATCCAAGAATTGGCTTCCTATCCAAGATGGCTTTCTCGCAGTTAGCGAAAGCGACTACTAAGATTTCGTCTTTACGGATTTGGTACATAATTCCGTAGGGGAAGCGTCGAATTTGATACCGTCTAGTTCGTTTTGAGCAGGGCTGCCATGCTTCGGGATATTTCCCAATTCTATCAAGGGCATTCAAGACTTCGGTAAGGAAGGCATCACCGAGCCCGGGGACCTCATAATTGTAATACTCGATGGCATCATCAAGTTCAATCCGTGCGGTCTCTAAAAACCGAATCCTCATCTCTAATCCTACTTATACCTTTCGAGGACCCTTTTCAACGTAACGGCCTTTATCTCTCCACGTTCATATGCGTCGATTCGATTCTCCGCCTCTTTCGCCCAGAGATCATCAATCTGTGCATCCGGCTTATCCAGACTCGAGAGCAGCTTGTCGATTAGCTCCGCTTTTTCAGCAGGCTTCAGGGTCAACGCCTCTTTCAGAACCTTGTTTGTCGCAGCCATGTTACCTCCTTATACAAATCTAAATATACGTTCATCTCTTACAATCATCAAGCCTAACGCCAAAGCTCACCGGCGGCAATGGAGCGCAGCGGAATTGCCGTCCAGTGGAGCGCCTTGTTAGGCGATTGGCGGAAGTACTTCTTGAAACAGTATGCCAAGCAACTGGCCGCCTTCTGGCCGACTCCAGTCCTGAGCAAGTTCAGCCATGAGCGTGTTTGTCGCGGTAAGCACCACTCCCTCGCGTTCCATGCGCCGCCGCGACATATCTTCGGAAAGTTCGTAAGGCGACCCTGAAGCATCTATAACTGCTTGCACTTGGTAGCCCTCGCGGCAGGCACTGATTGCCGGAAACACCAAGCACACGTCGGTGGTCACACCAGCCATGATGAGATTCCTGCGACCTGTCGCTTCGACAGCTTTCTTGAAGTTCGGATCATTCCATGCGTTGACAATGCCAGCACGCTGGATTCTGGCAGCGAAAGCCTCCGGAAGAATATGTTCAAGCTCCGGCAGCAATGGTCCCTGGACGTTCCGTTCCTGTGAACTCGTGAGGACGACGGGAATGTTTAGTATCTTGGCTGTCTTAGCGAGAGCCAGCGTGTTTCGCTTGACCAAATCAAGGGGGATATTCTTGATGAGCTTCATCGTCCCCAGTTGATGGTCGATGAGCAAGAGCGCACTGTCAGCGGGTGAAAATGTACCGATCATTTTGCGATCCTCCTTTTAAGGTGAAAGTATAGCCTAACATTTTATTTTATGCGGCGACTGTATTTGTGGGAATTTTATGAGAAGGCGAGGAGTAAATCAAGGAGAAAACCGGTTTGGGGCTGGAGTTTCCCCCTCAAGAAGCCGTGTTATCTTGTCTATACCGGTGTTATGCAGTCACTGCATAAAAATGAAAGTTTGCTATTCAAGGACTTTCAGGACTTTCTCGTCCGAAGCCAGCATCTTCCCGAAAAATGAATTCCCGCTTACCTGCGCTGAGTTGGCGCTGAGTTGGCCGCTTTCATGCCTTATGCTCCCGGAAGCATTTGGATGGTGGAAAAGAAGGTGATCGCTTCATACCTCCAGGATCTGGCAAAGGACCAGGAGGATTGCCAAGTGCAGCAGGCAAAGGAGGCGGTTCTCTTATACCGGTATTTTAAAGGCAGCCCGGAGCCCAATCGAAAGGAACAGCACCAAGCCAATGGACAGGCCGCCTGGAAACATGCAGAGGATGAAATCATCCGGGCACTCCGCCTCCGCCACCGCAGGATTTCAGTCATTCCAGGACGAAAAATTTCCGTCTGTCTCGCTCCTTAAGAATGGCCTACCATGAAATCAAGGTCAGTTTGTCCGGGTACTGGTGGTCCTCCCGAAAGTGAGGTTGAATAGGGTCAGGGTTCTTCCTGCCTGACCCAGTTATCTCTGTCTACCCCTTCCCCCAATTCACCTAAAAAGCTCCCTGTCGATCCGGGTAATCCCCTCCTCTTTGGCTATCCGGACGGCTTCCCTGAACTCCTCCCGGGTAATCCTTCGGGAGAGCGGAGAATCGGGCGGGATCAGGTCTCCGCAGGGATAATATTGCTCCATGATGTTCACGTAGGTGTCCCTGGATATCTCGGTCGCAAGGAAGCGCATCGCTTCCCGCGTGCCGGCCAATCCCGCCGGGAGGACCAGGTGCCGGACCAGCAGCCCGCGAAGGGCGATCCCCTGCTCGTCCATGACCAGGTCGCCGGTCTGGCGGTGCATCTCTTTCAGCGCCGCCTCGACCACCGCGGGATAATCGGGCGCCTGCGAGTACTTCTCCGCGACATCGCTTCGAGTATATTTGAAGTCGGGCATGTAGATGTCGAAGACCCCGTCGAGGAGCTTCAGGGCTTCCAGCGAGTCATACCCTCCCGTGTTGTAAACCAGGGGAACCGTCAGGCCCTTCTCGATCGCCGGGGGCAGGGCTTTCAGGATATGGGGAACGAAATGGGAAGGGCTTACGAAATTGATGTTATGGCACCCCGTGCGCTGGAGCTGCACCATGATCCCGCTGAATTTTTCGAAAGAGATCTCGTCCCCTTCGCCCAGGCGGCTGATCGAGTAATTCTGGCAGAAGATGCACCCCAGGTTGCAATAGGTAAGAAAGATCGTGCCCGACCCGTGCCGGCCGACGAGGGGCCGCTCTTCTCCGAAATGGGGGCCGTAGGACGAAATCTCCGGAAGACCCCCGGCCCGGCAGAACCCTTTCTCCCCTCGTGTTCGGTCCACGCTGCACTTCCTGGGGCATACCGTGCATTTTTCGAGGAGGAGAAAAGCCTGCCTGATCCGTTCCGGGAAAAGGCCCTCTTTGTACGTTGCGAGGTAAGCGGCTCTGAAATCTTCTCTGCGCATCTTCTTCCCGGTTTTCCTGCGGGATATGATCACCCGGAGCGAATTCGACAACGATGCTCTTATTATAAGACTGATAGGGCGCTGGTGAGAATGCCCTTTAAAAGAAAGTAGAAAGTGCCACTCACCTGTGATATGAAAACTGTTAAGCGTCTTAGATTTTAGGTTCCTGCGGCGCCTTCCCGGAGCAACGCCCGCAGAGCCCGCAGCGATTCGGAATAGGGGCGGAAAGGGGTGGGGGGATGTTCAAAATCTTGATTACAGATGATCTCGGGCCCGCGGGGCTGGCCATGCTTCAGGCCGCCGAGGATGTCGGCTACGATGTCGTCAAATTGCCCGGTCCGGAAGAACTGCTGCGGATCGTACCGGATTATGACGCGGTGATCACCCGTTCCGGCACGGCTTTGACCGCGGAGGTGTTCGAGGCGGGGAGGCGCCTGAAAGTTGCCGGCCGCGCCGGCGTGGGGGTGGACAATATTGAAGTCGACGCCGCCACCCGCCGCGGGGTCCTGGTGATGAACACCCCGGAGGCCAATACTCTCGCCGCAACGGAGATGACCCTGGCCCTCATGCTGGCCCTCTGCCGGAACCTCCCCAACGCGAATGCTTCCCTAAAACGCGGGGAGTGGACCCGGAGCAAGTTCGTGGGGATCCAGTTGAGCGAGCGAACCCTGGGAGTGGTCGGCTTGGGCCGGATCGGGTCCCGAGTCGCTACCCGGTGCCAGGCCTTCGGGATGAAGGTGATCGCGTACGACCCCTATATCGCCGAAGAAGCGGCGGAGCGGATCCATGTCCGCCTCGTGGGCACCCTGGAAGAGCTGCTGCGCGAAGCGGAGATCATTACCGTCCACACTCCGCTTACGGAGGAGACCCGGGGAATGATCGGCACCGGGGAGATCGCCCGGATGAAAGACGGGGTGCGGCTCATCAACTGCGCCCGGGGCGGGATCCTGGACGAAGAGGCTCTTCTGGAAGGGCTGGCGTCCGGAAAGATCGCCGGCGTGGGCCTGGACGTTTACAGCGCGGAGCCCCCCAAGGGGGAGGTTCTGAAGCAGATCCTGGCCGGTGAAAAGGTGGTCGCAACCCCTCATCTCGGCGCGAACACGCATGAAGCCCAGCGGGACGTGGCGGTTCAGGTCGTCCAGCAGGTGATCGAGGCTTTGCGGGGAGAGAACTTCCGGAATGTCGTTAACCTTCCCTTCCCGGAAGGCGTGGACTACCGCTCCCTCGCCCCTTACATGAACCTGGCGGAGAAGATCGGTTCTCTTCAAATGCAGATGATCCGGGGACGAATCCACCGGGTCGAAGTGGAGTTTCGCGGCGAAGACGTGGAGGCCCACGCCAAACCACTCACCGTGGCGCTGCTCAAGGGGATCCTCTCCCCGATCCTGAGCGAGGATGTGAATTACGTGAACGCCCCCCGGCTGGCGGACGAACGGGGGATCCAGGTGACCCAGACCCGGTACCCGGCGGCCGAGGATTACTCCAACGTCATTCTCTGCCGGGTCATTTCGGCCAAGGAAACGCGTTTGATCGGGGGCGCCCTTTTCCTGCGCAAACAGCCCCGAATCGTTCTCCTCGACGACTACCGGATTGACGCCCTGCCGTCCGGCCCGGCGCTCATCCTCTCCAATCGCGATATTCCGGGGGTGATCGGGAAAGTCGGCACGCTGCTGGGAGACCGAGGGATCAACATCGCCGAATGGCAGATGGGGCGGAGCGCCCGGGGAGGCCTCGCCGTCTCCTTCATCAACATCGACGACCGGGCGAGCGACGACGTCCTCAAGGAACTGCGGGCCCTTCCCCCAATCCTGGACGTGAGACAGGTCACGCTCTGAAAAATCCAACCCCTTCCCCAGGAGAGATTTCACCCAAGGGAACGATCCCGGGCCCATCCCCCGCCAGGCCATGGGTGGACCCTTTGTCCCGTTGGGTTTCCCAGCGATTGTTCTACGGATGGTGGATTCTCATCCTAGGTTCCTTAATCATCGCCGTCGGGTCGGGAATTCTCTACCACGGGTTCGCGGTTTTTTTTCTGCCGCTGAAAAGGGATCTTGCGGTGAGCAGCGCCTCGATCTCCCTTCTCTACGGAGCCGCCCGCCTGGAAGGGGGCGCGGAAGGCCCGCTGGTGGGATACCTCATCGACCGGTTTGGGCCCCGGGCCCTTATGCTGGTAGGCGCCGTCCTGGCCGGAGTCGGGCTCATCCTCATTTCTATGGTGGAGAGCTTCTGGGCGTTTTTCTTCATCTACGTTTTTATCGTTTCATTGGGCTTCAACGCCGGCTTCTTTCATCCGGTTTACGCAGTCGTAAACAGCTGGTTCATCCGCCACCGCGCCCTCGGGTTTGCCGTGACCGGCGCCGCTTCCAGCATCGGCGGAATGGTTATGGCGCCGATCCTCGCATACCTGATCCTGGGGCACGGGTGGCGCACGGGATCGGTGATCGGCGGCGTGATATTGTTGGCGCTGGTGCTTCCGGCGGCCATTCCCATCATCCGGGCGCCCGAAATCCTGGGCCTCTCGCCCGACGGGCGCCCCCCCCGGGACAATCTCGCAGGGCACCCGGGTTCAAAGACGATGACCGGGAAGGAATTGAACTTCACCGTCCGGGAAGCCTTAAGGACCGTGGAATACTGGCTATTGTTCTCGGCCATCACCCTGCGAGTCATGGTAACCGTTGCCCTGACGATCCATTTCGTTCCCGTCCTGGTGTGGAAAGGCATGGAGGAAGCGCTCTGCGCCTACATGGTGAGCCTGTTCGCCTTCGCCACGATCATCACCACCCTCCTAAACGGCTGGGTGGGCGACCGGTGGGACAAATCGCTGTTGTGCAGCGCCGGGATCGTACCGCTGGTTTTCGGCATGCTGGCTTTGATGCTCAGCAAGTCTCCTCTTTCGCTCTATGCCTTGCCCCTTGGCTTGGCGCTTTCCATGGGGACGGTCCCGCTGAACTGGGCTTTGATCGGTGATTTCTTCGGGAGAGGGAGCTATGCCACCTTAAGGGGCATGATCGGGATCGGCACCGGCCTGGGTACCTTTGTTTCTCCCATATATGCCGGTTGGGTATTCGACCGAACGGAGAGCTATTTTCAGGTCCTGTTCACGTTTATCCTCGTCCATCTCGCCGCGGCTTGCCTTTTCATCGTCCTCCGGTCCCGCTTCCGGAAGAGAGAAGCAGGGCGGATTAGAAACTGGAGGTCAACGGTTGAGCTTTGAGGCTTGCCCGGTTATGATTGCGACGGTCAGGTCGATGAGGCTGATATTCGGGGAGGCCACGACCCCGCTGTTGAGTTTCAATAAAGCGGGGGTGGTGTTGTGGCGCCTCAACGCTTCCACCACGTCAATTCCGGCCTTTTTTGCCGAGTCCAACGTCCGGCCGTCCACCATGCCTCCGGCGAGACACGGAATCTCCGCCGGGCCTCCGGAATACTGAGAGCCGGGACCGTCGGTGCCGTCGGTGTCCACGGACGCAATCACGATATTTTCACTCCCCGCGATCCTGAGGGCCGCCGAGAGCGCCAGTTCCTGGTTCCTCCCGCCGATTCCCTTCTCCTGTCCGACGGTCACCACCAGCTCCCCGCTGGAGAAGAGGGCGCATGGCGGCTCGAAGGGCTGCCCCCTCCGCTCGACAGTGTTCGCGATGGACGCGAGGTAGGTTCCCGCCTGGCTGGCTTCGAGTTCAACCAGTTCATCCGCCAGCAAGAACGCCCGAAAGCCCATCTCCTCGGCTTTCCGCATGGCCGGCCCAAGCTTTCCGCTCTGTCTGTATCCGGGCATCAAACCGAAGACCCGGAAAGACATCTTTTCAAAATCCCGGGCCTTGGGCGTCTCCTGCTGCGGGTCCCCTTGCTCCAGATATTTCCGGACCGCCGGCGGTATGGCCTCCAGAGCATCATAATGCCTGAGGCTCGCCATCGCTTCCTGGAAAGTCGTGGAGTCGGGAAGGGTGTGAAGCCAGAAATTCCGGTGCATGAGCTGATCGTACTCCCCCGGATCGATGGACAGGATGTGAACCATCTTGGCCGGGTGGATGTACTGCGAGATCCTGCCGCCTTTCATCCGGTCCAAGTGGTTCCGGATCGGGGAGAGTTCCCGCGTGGTCATGCCCCGCTCGATCTGGGTCGCAAGCGTAGTCCTCCGCAAGTCCTCCATGGTAAGTCCCGGAGCGGGCAGGGTCAGGAGCGAGGAGACTCCGTTCCCTATGCAGGTAAAGACCAGGTCCTTCTCCGTCAGCCCTTCGGTAATCTCCAGGATCCGGCGGCATCCCCGGGCACAATCTTCGTCGGGCGAGGGATGCCCTCCGAGGGTAACGCCGATCCTCTCCAGGATGACCGGGTGGCCCTTCTTGTCTATGACGTGCCCGCCGGCGAGCCTTTCCCCAAGCACATCCTCTATGGCTTTGGCAACATTCTGGATGCCCTTGCCCGCCCCAAGGACGTAGATTCTGCCGATCTCCGATAGATCGTAGACCTCCTCGCCGGACCTCGGGCTCCCAGCCGGTTCGAAATCCTTATGCCCGACGATCAGCCTGCCTTTCTCGACCCGGAGAAGCCTGCGCGCGTTGGGGTAAGGGTCCGCCGCCTGCAGGCCTGCCTCCAGAATCTGCACCATGGCCCTTCGCCCGGCCAGGTTGCCGGTCGAGAGGAGGGTCTCAACATTTTGAATCCTGGTTCTCATGAGGAATCCTGGATTGCGGATTTCGGATTGCAGAATGCGGAATGAAAAACTAACAGTTTGCGGAAAAACCCAATTCAGGAGGTCATTGCGAGGAGTGCAAGCGACGCGGCAATCTGATTTTCTTTGATTTTAATATGAATCGGATTGCTTCGCTCCGCTCGCAATGACACTTAAATGAGTTTTTCAGCAAACTGCTAATCTTCTTTCAGCACGTTCCGCGGAAAAACCACCTCGGCCATGACGAGTGCTCGCAGGGGCGGGGTAACCCCGCCCCTACATTGGCCTCGCGAATTGCTTCCATCCTTACCAGCATGTTTAATAGAGCGGCGGGGCTTATTTTTCTTACAGCAGGTCCAATCCTTACAGTCTCGGAGTCTTGAAAAGCCGTGCGCCGGCATATTCGGCTTTTTCTCCCAGATCGTCCGCTATCCGGAGGAGCCGGTTGTATTTCACGGTGCTTTGCCGGCACGGGGGCCCGAATTTGATCTGCCCGGCTCCCTCCAGAACCGCGAGATCCGCGATGGCGGTGTCCTCCGTTTCCCCGGAACGGGAGCTTAACATGGCGCCCCATCCCGCTTCCCGCGCCGTGCGTATCGCCTCCAAAGTCTCGGTCACCGTCCCGATCTGGTTGGGCTTGATCAAAACGGCGTTGGCCGCCTTCAGCTGAATTCCCTTCCGGATGCGGGCGGGGTTGGTCGTAAAAAAATCGTCCCCGACCAGCTGCACCCGGTGTCCGAGCCGCCGGGTCAACACTTGCCATCCCTCCCAATCCTCCTCCGCCAGCCCGTCTTCGATGCTAATGATGGGAAAAGCACGGACCCATTCCGCCCACAATTCAACCATCTCCTCGGAATTCAAGCTGCGCCCCTCCCCGGTGAGCACATATTTTCCATCTTCAAACAACTCCGAGCAGGCCCCGTCCATCCCGATGAAGCAATCTTGGCCGAGCTTGTACCCGGCATTTTCGATGGCTGAAGCAATGACCTCGACCCCCTCCCGGTTGGAGCGCAGGGAAGGAGTGTAAGGACCTCCCGGGTCCGGGACGCTATAACCTTTCTTCTGCAGGACCTCGCGTAAAGCGAAGTATATCTTAGCGCCCGCCTCCACCGCTTCCTGGAAATTGGAGACGCCCGAAGGGATCACCAGAAACTCCTGAAAGTCAACCGAGCTCTGGGCGTGCGACCCTCCGGCGAGCATGTCGATGACCGGAACCGGGAGACGAAACGGCCCGTCACCCCCCAGGTGGCGATAGAGTGGGACCCTCAGGCTTGCGGCCGCGGCATAAGCGGCTGCGAGAGATACCGCCAGGATCGCATTTGCCCCGAGCTTGCTCTTGTTTGCGCTGCCATCCAGTTTCAAGAGCGCCTCGTCGACTTCTTCCTGGCGTGCCGCCCTCAGGCCCCTGATGGCTGGGCCGATCACCCGGCGCACGTTGTCAACGGCCTTGAGGACGCCCTTGCCCCGGAAGCGTTGGGGGTCCCCGTCCAGCAGCTGAACCGCCTCGGTGGTCCCGGTGCTGATCCCGGCCGGGACGCCAGCTCTCCCGCAACTCCCGTCGGAGAGAAAAACCTCGGCTTCAACGGTCGGGTTGCCAAGAAAATTCAAGACTTCCCTTGCCCAGACTTTCTCGATGGAATCAGGATTGGCCATATTTTTGCTCCTTTGAAATGGGAACGAGGTTGAGCATCGATTGCTTTATTAAGAATTATTCGGCCTCCATTCTGGTTCACCTGAATTAAAACATGGTCGGGTCACAAGGTCAAACCGCTATGAACATTATCATCTGCTTTGGACCACGCCCACCTTATCGCAAACGGGGCGGACCCGGCACTGGGAGCAGAGGGGAGAGATCGGTTTGCAAATTCCCTGGCCGAACGCGACGAGCTGCCCGTTCAGTTGTTTCCAGTACCGAACCGGCAGGATCCCCCGGAGCGCGAATTCCGTCTCCCGCGGGTTCTTGGTCCGAATCAAGCCCCAGCGGTTGGTGATCCGGTGGACGTGGGTGTCCACGCAGATTCCTTCTTTATCGTACCCCAGGGTCACGACCAGGTTGGCCGTTTTTCTTCCCACCCCTTTCAGCAGGAGCAAGTCGTCGATCGTGTTCGGCACTTTTCCGCCGTATTTTTGCGCGATCTCCCGGCTGAGATCCCTGATCCTGAGAGCTTTGACCCGGTAAAATCCCACCGGGTATATCGCTTTTTCAATTTTCTCCACCGGCAGCCGCGACATTCCCTCGGACGTCTCCGCCAGGCGAAAGAGCCTCTCGGAAGCTTCTCCCGTAACTTTATCCTGGGTCCTCAAACTGAGGATGCAGGAGACCAGGACCTTGAAGGGATCTCTCTCGGAGGAAGTCATCTGATCCAGCCAGGGG
This sequence comes from uncultured delta proteobacterium, assembly GCA_963712535.1. Classification (GTDB taxonomy): domain Bacteria; phylum Desulfobacterota; class SM23-61; order SM23-61; family SM23-61; genus CAVQIK01. The sequence goes on from CAVQIK010000012.1 coordinate 180,933, forward strand.
AGCCGGAGAGATCTCACCTGCCTCTTTAGTACGGGCCAGTAATGGATGAACTCTTGGAGGGTCATCTTCCCTTTTTCAGGATTATCCCTGGAAATTCCAGGTATTTGGAATATCATACTATCATACATTGGAAAACTGCTTTCGATGAACTCGCAAAAAATCCGAAAGCCCTCTTTCTGCCATCCCCGGAAAAAAGCCGGATCGAGTTATTTCAAACTATTATTAAATCCCTGGACTCCGGTTTCCACCGGAGTGACGACTTTTTAGAACAGATCAACTTTCACCTCTAGCCATATGGCACATCGGGATCGCAATTTATGAGGATTTACTACGCAGCCTCGGTTCTTATCCTCGCCGTCTTAGCTGGGTTGGCACCATTCACGGGGCAAGCCGCCTGGGGCGAAAATTGCCAGTCGGCAGTCAGAGAACTGAACGAGATCCTCGAACCTCGAGTGGATGAAAAGGAACTCGTCTCTATTCTGGAGGCGCTGAACGAAACGGAGAACCGCAGGCTCCCCCCCAAATTCGTCACCAAAGCTCAGGCCAAAAAAATGGGCTGGAAACCTGGCCGGGACCTTTGGGAGCGCAAGAACCTCAAAGGGAAAAGCATCGGCGGCGATCTCTTCGGCAACCGCGAAGGAAGGCTCCCGGACGGAAACAGGGTCTGGCATGAGGCCGACCTGGATTATCACGGGGGCCACCGGGGCCCCAAAAGAATAATCTATTCCGACGACGGCCTGAGATTCGTCACGGTGGATCACTACCGGAACTTCAAGGAGGTGCCGCCATGCCGGTGAGAAAGGGCCCTGCCAGGCGGTGCATGCTGCAGGGGAAATCGATCGGGTCGATGGAAGAATTCTACGACCAGATTTCCCGAAGGCTGGGTTTCCCGGCCCACTTCGGCCGAAACCTGGATGCCCTGTGGGATGTGCTCACCACGGATGTCGAGGGACCGGTAAAAATTGTCTGGAAAAATTCAGCATCCTCGAAAGACTCCTTGGGAAAGGATTTTGAAAGGATTTCGGCGCTGCTCAGGGATGTGGCGAAAGAAAGAGAAGATATTGAGGTTGTGTTTGAATAGGCAGGTCGCAAGGAATCCCGCAGGGGCATTCATGAATCGCCTCGACTATCCGGAAATCCCATGGCCCCCTCACCCTCCCCTCTCCCCCGAAAGCGGGGGAGAGGGCGGTACGTGTGGGTGATTTGGAAAAATTCTTCAACCTTCGTTTGCGCCATCTCCCAGAATCGATTGGAGATCTTCGAGAAAGCCCGCCTGGCCTTTCAGTATTTTTTCCCTGGCCTGCGCAATCGTGAACCAGGCCGCCCGGTCCACCTCCGGAAACTCCTTCTGCCGGCCGGAACGCGGGGGCCACTCGATGGAGAAGAGGTTGCTCTTGACTGCGGAAGCGTCGCAATCGCCCTCGACAGCCCAGGCGGAAACGACTTTGCCGCCCGCCTGCTTGCGGGGGGTTAAAGGGGCAAATTCTCCCGCGGCCTGGAACCCGGTCTCTTCCTGAAATTCCCGCTTCGCCACTTCAAGCGGGTCTTCCCCGGTTTCGTATTCCCCCTTGGGGATCGACCAGGCTCCCTCATCTTTCCTGGCCCAGAACGGCCCCCCAGGATGGACAAGGAAGACCTCCAAAACCCCGCCTCGCCTGCGGTACATCAGCAACCCGGCGCTTTTTTTGGCCATATGCGATACCTACATAGGGGCGACCCGCCGGATCGCCCCTACGCTTTCCTTGCAAAGGCAGGAAAACGAACGTAGTCCTCAAGAGAGATCTTATGCGGTTCGCAGGGTTAGTCAACACTGACTGGTCGGTTGCAGCCGCGGCACTTCCTCACTCCCCGGAACAGCTTTTCCCCGCAATGGGGGCAACGATAGCGCTTCTCCTCCTCTTCCATCCATTTCTCCGTCCCCAGCTCTCTCCAGGCGGGCACCGAACGCAAGATTACTTTCTTGCCCACGGGGATGGGAAAATCGTCAATGTGTTTGCATGGGAATTCGTTGCACTGTGACATCCTTCGATACTGCTTCTCCTGCGCGCACGACCGGATCGCGCAGACCTGGCAGTATTTGAACAAGTCGTCGGAGAGGCACCCCTCGCAATGAATATCCTCCACGCCCACTCCATCCACGTTCGGGAGTCTCTGAAGGACCGTGAGAGTGCCTTCCTTCATCCGCGTGCTATTCCGCTTGTGGGCAATGTAAATGGCGCAGACGCCGCAGTACAGGCCGCAGGGAGCGGCGAGCTTTCCCTTCCCCTCCATTTTTCACCTCCTGGAAATCCCCCGCGGCCGCGGGAGGCTCCTGGAAAACCCGTGGGATCTACTTGTTGTAAACGTAAAAGCCCCTCCCTGACTTCCTCCCCAGGTACCCGGCGTCCACGTATTTTTTCAGGAGGGGGCAGGGACGGTACTTGGAATCCCCGAAACCTTTGTACAGGACTTCCATGATCGCGAGGCAGGTGTCCAGCCCTATGAGGTCGGCCAGGGTCAGGGGTCCCATGGGGTGATTCATTCCCAGCTTCATGATGCTGTCGATGGCTTCTTCCTTGGCAACCCCCTCGTAAAGCGTGTAAATGGCTTCATTGATCATGGGCATGAGAATTCGGTTCGCGACAAAACCGGGAAAATCGTTGCATTCCACCGGCACCTTCCCGAACTGTTTGGCCAGGCTCTCGGTCAGCTGATACGTCTCCGGGGAGGTGGCCAGCCCGCGGATGATTTCCACGAGCTTCATCACCGGGACCGGATTCATGAAGTGCATCCCGATCACCGCCTCGGGTCTCTTCGTGGCCCCTGCGATCCGGGTGATGGGGATGGAAGAGGTGTTGGAGGCCAGGATGACCCCGGGGCGGCAGATTTTATCCAGCTTCCTGAAGATTTCCAACTTCAGGTCTTCCCTCTCCGTCGCCGCTTCGACCACGAAATCGGCTTTCTCCAGATCCTGAAGGCTGGTGCTCTTCTGAATCCTCTTCAGGGTCTCTTCTTTCTTGTCGGCGGGGATCACGGATTTGGCCGCCAGGCGGTCCAGGTTCGAGGAAATATTGCGCACTCCTTTTTCCACGAACTCTTCGGCGATGTCGTTCAAGATCACCGTGAGGCCTCCGGGGTACGCAGCGACCTGGGCGATCCCATGTCCCATCTGCCCCGCCCCGATGATTCCCAGGGTTTCGATTTTCATGGCTCCTCCTTTTATTTTGCGGGTTAGAAACAGGTGGTTTTTCAACCGGCCAAATGAAGGCGGCCCCCCGGCTCGATTACGATCTTATCCCCACCGCGAATCCAGTTACTAAATTCCACCCGTGATGTCAATACCGAACTTCTTTATTTTTCTTTATTTTTGATAATCTCAAATTATAGTGCCCGACGAAAGAAAGTGGACATTGCATGTTAGGCAATCCCGGTAAATCCCCCCACCCCCCCTTTATCAAAGGGGGGCAAGGGGGGATTTTGCGGGTCAACCAGAGGCCAACAGCATGTCAACTTATTTAAGTCGTTCACTATAGTTGATCCAATTATTTATGGAAGCCTGCCAAGGGCCCGGGAGGGAAGGTAGATTGCGCTGCAAGCATCGGCGCGATATTGTTTTCCAACGACCTTTGCTAGGCTTCCGTAAAGCGCAGCGGGGGCAGGAAAAAGATCCGTTTGGAAGGAAAGAGGACACCCCCGCCTTCCCTTAGGAGAGATCTTGTGCCTTGTGATTGCAGCGCGATCTGCGTTCCCTTCCGGGCCCCTGAGATCACCGGACAATTACGGAAACAAGCTTTTTAACCTCAGCTGTAGTGAACGGCTTAAGTAGGTCGACATCCAGTTGCCTCTTATTGACTTATGTCTCGCCGTAAAATCCCCCCTGCCCCCCTTTGATAAAGGGGGGTTTGGGGGGATTTACCAGGGATTTCCCATGCAATGTCCGCTTTCTTGGGTCGGGGCACTATAATTTGGAGATGATCCTTTTTTAGAGTGCGCAAGCCATCCTCGCGGTTTTGTAATCGGCAGCATGGCTGCCGCACTCCATACGAGTGGTCAGGTTCTTTTCTTTTCAGGGTCATTTTTTTGCCGCGTGACTGGAGCTTTGACGGCTGGGGGAAGGTTGGCGGAGGAATAAGATCGGCGCTCGGGATCAGCGCCGGCAAGGACAGGCTCCTGCAGGCTCGGAGAAAGACCCCTTTCCGGGGGCCTTGTCACACCGTTACGAGAAACGGCTCACCAGCCCGTGTCGGAACCCGGCCCCCGAGAGGATCCGCTGCAAGCCGGTGAAAACAAGGCAGCCGGAGCCGATCAACCATCCAGCCCGGCTGCGATGAAGAAATGCAAAATTTGGTCCAATAAGATTCCGGGGCCAGCTCTCGCCCGGCACTCCTGATTTTCCAATTCTCCGCGGAGCCACCGGCGAAAATGCCTTGCCTCCACGGAAATGATGTTGTTACACTGTGGGAAAATGACTGGCCGCGATCAGGAGGCATTATGGAATACCGGAAGATGGGAAGGACGGGACTCAAGGTCTCCACTTATTGTCTGGGCACCATGACTTTCGGGCGGCAGGTGGAGGAGAGGGAATCTCTCCGGATCATGCAGCGGGCGCTGGATGCCGGGGTCAATTTCATCGACACGGCAGACATGTATGTCAACGGGGTAACGGAGCAGATCGTGGGCAAGGCAATCAAGGGACAGCGGCACTCCCTCGTCCTCGCCTCGAAAGCCGGGCACATACTCAAGCTGGGAAAGAAATACGGAGAGCAGAAGATCTCGGGTCCCATTGATCTTGCCAGACCGCGCCCTTTTACTCCCTGGCCGGGAAAGGAGGATGTCAGCCCAACCGACATCGGCCTCTCCCGCAAGCACATCCTGCAGGCGGTGGAGGGGAGCCTCAAGCGCCTGGACACGGATTACCTCGACCTGTACTACGCCCACATGCCGGATTACGACACCCCGCTCGACGAAACCGTGCGGGCCATGGACGACCTGGTGCGGCAGGGGAAGGTAAGATACCTGGGCTGCTCGAATTTCCGGGCGTTCCAACTTGCCAAGGCGCTCTGGATCAGCGACAAACAAGGGCTGGCGCGCTGGGACTGCATCCAGCCTCCCTTTAACCTGATCACCCGGGATATCGAATACGAACTCCTGCCCCTGTGCCTCGAAGAGGGGGTGGGGGTCTGCCCTTACAGCCCTATGGCCGCGGGGTTTCTCTCCGGGAAATATGAACTGGAGAAGGGGCCGGTGGAAGGGGCTCGGTTCAGCCTGGCCCACCTGGGGTACACCTACAACCAGAAGTACTGGAACGAGCAGAACTTCTCCGCCGTGGAACAGCTGAAGAAGATCGCAGAGGACCACGGCAAGACCCTGCCTCAATTCGCCCTGGCATGGGTTTTGAGCAACAAGGCCATCACCTCCATCGTCTGCGGGGCCACCACCGTGGAACAGCTCGAGGAGAACATCCTCGCCACGGGTATTTCCATTTCCCAGGAGGAGAAGGAAGCCTGCGACGCCGTGTGGCACCAGCTGAGGCCGCCGCGGCTTTTCTATGGAAGGTAAATAGAGGCCGTGAATGGTAAGTTGAGTTGTGAGTGCTGAGTACTAAGTACAGTAGTTCATAAATTCACTAACGTATTCAGGTTACGCAGCGGCCTGCTTCTGTACTATGTTGCAGGCTCTTGAGTTTGGAAAAAGGAAACCCTGGCCATGAGAACAAGCCTCAGAAATCCCCCCTTCCCCCCTTTGATAAAGGGGGGCGGGGGGGATTTCTGGAAGGGACGTATCAAGGAACTCCATTTGCTTGTCTCTGACTCTGCCGTACTGTGAACCCTTTTAAGCGAAAAAATACGATACGATATTTATGGAAATGCCCACTCAGTCAATCCCGGTTCTTACTCAGCACTCCTCCTCACCACTCAGCACTTGTCAGCGGGGAAAGGGAACTCCCATTTCTTCGGCCAGCGCCTGAAGTTCCCCGAAAGTGACGTCGTCGAGGGGAATACCCTCTCTTTCCCGGAGAGTCCTCTCTCTCCAGGCCCTCTCGCCGGGGATGTTGATCTCGCTGAACCCTTCCGCCAAGGGGGCGCTCTTTACATATTCCACCAGCTCGTCCACACGTTTTTCGAACACCCGCAGGGGCATAAATGCCTCGACGTCGATGGCCAGAAACGCCTGGGAGTAAGAAGTTGCGTGAGGCATTCCTTTTGCCTCTTCCAGGAGCTCCCCGCAGAACCTGCCCCCGGAAAGGATGCCGGTAAGAATATCGATCATGAAGGCAAGGCCCGATCCCTTGTGCTGGCCCATGGGGACGAGGCGCCGGCTCTTGAGGATGGCCGCGGGATCGTCGGTCGGATTTCCCTGTTCATCGACTCCCCATCCGAATGGCACTTTCCTGCCTTCCCGGTGCTGGAGCACGATCTTGAAAAAGGCGGCCTGGGACATGGCCATGTCCAGTACCACCGGCTCGCCTGAGGCCCGCGGCGCGCCGACGGCCATGGGATTATTGCCGATGCTCGGCTTTTTTGCCCCCCAGATGGGCATGTTCGATTCCGTGTTGGCGAAACAAATCCCGAAACACCCTTCCCGCGCGGCGATCGCCGCATAGTTCGCCGCCCTTCCCCAATGAGTCGAGTTCCGGACCAGGACGAACCCAATGCCGGAGACCTTGGCCTTCTGCGCCGCCATCTTCATGGAGTGGACCCCCACGACACTCCCTAACGCCAGGCCGGCGTCCAGGTGGGCGATCACCGGCGTTTCCTTCACGGCTTCGATTCGCCCTTTCGGGTTAATTTTTCCGTTGCGGATCAGCTTGATTTGCCCGGGGAGCATTCTCACCCCGTGGGAGTCTACCCCGCAAAGGTTTGCTTCGACCAAAGCCGCGGCGGCGATCCCGGCTTGTTCCCGCTCCGCGCCGGCTGCCTGAAAAATCCGATCGGCGAATTCCCGCAGTTCGGCGGGCTGAATTTTCTTTCGCATGAACCCCCCCTGTTTTCTCCTCTACTATTTTTCTGGAATTTACATGACGCCGGTTATAACTGGTTCAAGACAGATTTTAAAACCCGCGCGGGATATACTCTCAGGCGATCACCCAAGCACCGGGCGGGCGACCCGGCGGGTCGCCCCTACACCCCCTTATTCCGCACCTGGCTTCTCTCCCACAGCAAAGCAACCCCGAAGATTGCCGCGGTGATGAGGAAGATCGGCCTGAGGCCGAGAGAAGCCGCCAGGAAACCTCCCGTGAGGGGGCCCGCCATGTTCCCGACGAGGAGCCCGCTCTGAAAGATCCCGTAAATCCCGCCCCGGTCTCTCTCGGCCGTGGAGCGCTGGATGATAGTGTTGATCGTGGGGATGATTCCGGAGGCGAAGACACCCAGGCCCGCGCGAAGGATCAGGAGCTGGTAAACGTTCGTTACTGCGGCCTGGGGAAAGGTGAACAGCGCGATTCCGACGAGCGACAGCCTGAGGATTTTCCGGTGACCCACCCGGTCCGCCCTCTTTCCCCAGAGGGGAGCGGTCGAGGCATTCGTCACTCCCGTGATTCCGAAGACGATGCCGGTCATGAGCCCGATGTATTCGGGCGGTACTTTCAGGTATTCCACGTACAGGCTGAGGAAAGGAGAGACGAGCATGATCGAGAATTGAACCAGGATGATGAGGAAGAGCATCAATCGGAGTTCGGGCGAGTGAAACACATGCCGGAACTGCTCCGCAAGGCTGGCCTTCTTCTCCTTTTCCTGGCGGACAAAATCTTCCTTCACGAAGCGGATCACGACCGCCGCGGCGGCAAGGCAGAATCCCCCCGTCCAGAAAAAAATGGGCCGATACCCCATGAAATGGGCCAGCAGCCCGCCCAGCAAAGGGCCCAGAATCATCCCGGTGACCAGGGCGGATTGGAGGGTCCCTAAAGCCTGCGCCGTCCTCTCCTTCGGCGTGCAGGAGGCCATCAGCGCCAGCGAGGGGGCGACGAACCCCGCCAGAGTTCCCTGGAGAAAGCGGAGGATCAGGAGCTGCGGGGCGGTCTGGGCAAACCCCATGAGGATATTCGCCCCGGCCAGGCCCAGCATGGCCCTGACCACCATGGGTTTCCGCCCGCGACGGTCCCCCAGGATGCCCCAGATCGGCTGGAGAAAGACGGAGACCATGAAAGGCGCGGAGAAGATGAGGCCGCTCCAGATCTTTACCCTTTCGGTTCCGGAGACTCCCAGTTCCCTCAGGTAAAAAGGAAGAAAAGGGATGATCATGCTGAGGCCGATGGAGGCGATCAGTTGGGCGATCCAGAGGCTGTAAAGATTCCTTTTCCAGATTTCCATGGACCGGAGGCAGTTCAGGGGCAGGAAGATTTTTTATTGGAAGGCCGGTTTTCCAGCGGACCACAGCCCCTCCGAAGATTATAGTAACCCGGGGCTGAAAAGTCTGTCCATCTTTATTAGGATGTCCGCCGGAGGAGGAATGCAGGGCGGAAGGGACCCGCTTCGTATTGCGGTGGATTTCTGTGGGGACGGGACCTCGCCTTAGTCAATTTCGTTAAGCACGGGGAAATTGGGTTCCGAATGAACCCGGGTAAGAGTGTCCTTGTGGGCCGGACGGCGGAGTCGGCGCGATCCTCCGCCCCATCAAATCAAATGCTCCACGCGGCCCGGGCTCCCTCTTCCGTTGCTTCGATAATCCGGCGCGGAGATGAGGCGTCTCCCACGACAAAGTGGCGGATGCCTTCTTCCTCCAGGACCTTTCGCAAACCCTCCCGCGATTCTAAGCCTACTGCAATCACCACCTGGCCAACCGGGGAGAGGACTTCCTCGCCTCTCTCGCCTGTCAAGGTCACGGAGGAAGGATCGATCTTCTTGACTGTGGTGCTGAAGAGGAGCCTGCACCCCGCCTCACGAAGGCGCGTGTGGAGCATGTAACCGTGGGAAGTGATCTTCAGGACGGGCGAACGCTTCAGCGCTTCCACCAGAACTACGCGGACTCCCTGCCGGGCAAGAAAGTCGGCGGTCTCCATTCCGATGAGGCCTCCACCGATCACGAGCGCTTGCTCCTTTGGGACGACTTGTCCGCTCAGGATTTGCCAGGCATCCGTGACATGGGGAAGGCGGATTCCCGGCATCTCGGGGATGATCTTATCCCCGCCCCCGGCCAGAATGACCGCCTCCGGCTTCTCCTCCCGGATCATCTGCCCGGTGACTTCCTTATTCAGGTGAATCCGCACGCCCATCTTTTCCGTCTGGCCCGAGAGCCAGGCCCCCCATTCCTCATAAATGGCCTTGAACGGGGGCTTCCCTGCAAACCGAAGCTGGCCGCCGCAGGATTCTTCTTTTTCGAACAGCTCGACCCGGTGCCCGAGGCGGGCGGCTTCGCAGGCCGCGGTCAGGCCGGCCGGGCCCCCCCCGATCACCCAAACTTTTCGCGACGCGGCCGCCGGCCCTTTTGGATACAAGGTCTCCTGACCGGTTTCGGGGTTAATGGCACAGCGGATATTCCCCTCCCCCAGGATGAGGCGCTCGATGCAACCCTGGTTGCAGGCGATGCACTTGCGAATATCCCCGGAGCGCCCTTCCCGAGCCTTGAGGATGAAATCCGGGTCTGCGAGAAACTGCCGCCCGAAGGCCACCAGGTCCGCATCCCCCCGGGCGATTGCTTCATCGGCCAGGACGGGGTCGGTGAATCGCCCGACGGCGATCACGGGCACCCCTACCGTCTTTTTGATTTCCCTGGCGCGCCACAAGTTGAACCCGGGCTCGTACTCCGGGGGAGCGCTGGTGATCCCGCCCGGGCTGCCGTGCGTTCCAAGCGAGGCGTGGATTACATCCGCGCCCGCCTCCACCCATTTCGGGAGAAGAGGCTTCAGGTCGTCAACGGTGTAGCCCCCCTTGATGAACTCTTCCGCCGAGATGCGAAGGGAAACGGGGAAATCGGGTCCGACCCGCTTGCGGACTTCTCGCAGGATCTCGATCATGAACCGGCTGCGGCCGAAAAGATCCCCCCCATATTCGTCCGTTCGCTGGTTGGATAGCGCGGAAAGAAACTGGGTCAGGAGGTAGCCGTGGGCCCCGTGGACCTCGACCGCGTCAAACCCGGCCTCCACCGCGCGGAAGGCCGCCGCCCCGAAGGCCGCGATGATCTCCCGGATCTCGTCCGCTGTCATCTCCCGCGGGGTCATGCCGAAGACCAGGGAGCGGATGGGAGAAGGGGCGATTGCCCTCCCGGCCTTCAGCAGATAGAGGCTTTCCCGTCCGGCATGGTGAAGCTGCAAAGCCACTTTTCCCCCGCCGGCATGGACCGCCCCGGCGAGCTTTTTCAGGCCGGGGATGAAGCGGTCCTCGTACGAACCCAGCTCGGAGTTGATGGCCATCCCGCTCGGGTGAACGGCGGAGATTTCGGTGATGATCAGGCCGACGCCGCTCCCCGCTCTCCGCCTGAGGTAGGCCAGGTTGGCTTCGCTCACCGTCCCGTCCGGGTTGCCCAGGTTTGTTCCCATGGGCGGCATGACGATCCGGTTGGCAAGCTCCAGGTTCTTGATCTTCATCGGAGAAAGCAGACGGTTCAGGGCGTTACCCATGACATCTCCTTTTGGAAAGCGACGATGAAAGAGCCGGAATCAAGCGGAAAAGTCTTCCAGCTTTCTCTCTGGTATGTCGTAACGTTCTCAGTCAAGGACGGCCATGGCCTCGACCTCGAGCAGCCACTCTTCCCTGGCAAGGCTCTTCACCACTAGTAGGGTAGTCGGCGGAAAAGGCGGGGTAAAATACTGGGCCCGTATCTCCCTGAAGGCAGGAAAGTCCTCGCGGTTCTTCAAGAAAATACCCAGTTTGACCACGTCCTTGAAGGTAGCGCCGGCGCTGGCCAGCATGTTTTTTAGATTTTCAAAAACCTGCCTGGACTGCGCCTTTATGTCTCCCTTCCCCACGAGATTCCCCTGGACATCCCAGGCCACCTGGCCGGAGATTACCACCAGGGTCCCCGGCTTTACTTTCACTCCTTGCGAATATTCGCCGGCAGGTTTGGGAACGTTCGCCGGCTGCAGATAGATCATCTCCATCTTTTCTCCTTTCTCCGGATAGAGTCCCAGGTCCTCTCCTTCCGCTTGGCTCGTCCCTTTGATATCATGAATCGGTGAGACGGTCAAATTGGGATGGAAGGGGGAGCAAAAATGGCCGGGAAACTTAATTGCCGGGCTGGAGCCCGAATTTGTGTGCTTTCCGTTCTGGTCTTCGGAATGGTGTCAGGCGCACATCCGGGCGCCCTCGGGGCGGAATCACCACAGCCCAGGCCCTGGATGGTTCAGACCTTCCTGGAAATTGAACTGCTGAACCCCGCCTGCTGGCGCTATGTCACCGCTTTTGGAATTGTCGAATATGAAAACATCTGCTCCGCGGATTCCAAAGTCGCCCTGGTGAAGGGCGATGGGAAGGCGGTAACTTACGCGATTCCGCCCCAGGGTAAACTTGTTTTTATAGGTGGAAACACGGTCCATATTTTCGGAAAGCCGAAAGGAACGGGGCAATAAAGCCAAAAGAAAGGATGAAGGGGTCGTTCGATTTATTTGAAATCTTTCTACCTAAAGCCTCATCTAAATGAGCGTAAGGGGGGAATTTTCTACCCCGAGTGAATAGGTCTTAACAGGAAGGAGGGAGTAGAATGTTCGAAAAAAAAGGAAAGAAACAACTGAGTTGCCGGGATTTTGGGGTCGATTGTGATTTCGTGGCCCGCGGCGACAGCGAAGAGGAGGTCCTGAAAAGCGCCTCGGAACACGGGTGTCAGGTCCACCAGAAGTGCGAGAGTTCGCCCGATATCAAGAGCAAGATGAGATCCCTAATCCGGAACGTTTAGGAAACCGCATGATGTCGAGTAATGAGAAAAGGGCTTCCACAGCCCTTTTCTTGTGGCTGGACGTGCCCTTTCAGGATTTTGAAAATTCGGCTGGGATGCGCTACCTCTTTTCCGGACGGAACGGCAGCGCGCCCGCATTTGGATAGCGGATGTAGAACCCCATCAGGCCTCGGCCATAATAGTTCCTTAATTTCTTCTCAACCACGAATCCGCATTTTAGAAAAAACCCCAGGGTTTCATTCCGCGTGACGGCGGTCAGTCCTCCGCCCATTCCCTTTAGAATTTCCAGGACCGCCTTCCCGATGCCTTTGCCCTGGTATTCGGGCAGGAGGCCGAAGTCCACGAGATACTTTGATCCTTTTGCTTTTTCCTCCCAGATTACATCCCCCGCGTATTTCCCATCCACTTCAATTCGGCAAACGGTACAGGTGGCGACCACCGCCTCCCACGTCCCTCTGTCCCAGATCAGATAGGGCTCATGGTAAATCTCGAACTGGCGGCGATAATAAAACTCCGGGTCCGGATTGAGGTCTTCCCGCAATTCGACCTTCATGGGGTTAAGGCCCGCTCATTCCTAATCGATCAACACCAGGCCAAAATAATGCTGCGGGTCGTCTCGGGTTTTTACCACCTCGATCGAGAAGCCGTGCTTTCGCACCGTGGTAAACACGTCGATTCCGCAGGCCTCCATGGAAGGCCGAGCACGGTCCGGGTTCCGGCAGCCCTCGCCCATGGCGCACGACGGGCAAAGCCTGCAAGGGCCCGCCCCCAGCCCGAGGGCCTTTTGAAAGCCTGACAGAAAGATCTCCCGCTCCATCCGGACGGCGATCTTCTTTGTGTTCCCATACGTGCCTTCGAACAGGATCCCCGTCGTGTATTCGTCCAGCATTTTGCGAGTCTCTTCGGGAGCTGGAGCGTGGGGCGGGCACATCAGGGTAGACCCGTATCCCCCGCACCCGAACTGGCACTTCCAGCGCACCCAGGAAGCCGTCGCCACATCCGAGGGGGAAATGATCTCGGCGCGTATCGCTCCGTGTTGATTAAATCTCTGGAGGAAATTTCTTATCCCTGCGGTTCTTTTCCCGCCTTTCATCCTGCTGTTCGTCACAACCTTCCCTTTCAAGTGCCTTTCCTCCGCCGCCCTTTGCGGATCTGGTTCAACTGGGCTCGAGTTTAGCCGGTCAGATGATCCCCTGCGCGTCATTGTAGCCGCCTGGAGGAAATATTTCTATGTAATTCTCATTGCAGAGCCGTCCTCCGGGCCCTAAAGTAGCGTCCACTCCCCTGGTGAGTTCGCGGGATTCAATCAGGCCAAAGACGGGCGGGTTTTTTCTTTACAGGGTGCTTCCCGCTGGTATATTATCGGGAAATTGAAACCGGGAATTCCTAAATGAGGCCTGTTTTCAGAACAGGCTAAACCTGGGCAAAGAAGGGACCGGCCAGAGTATTACTGGCCGCTCGCGATGAAAGGAGATCTCCGATGGCGGGGAAAAGACAGTGGTTCGTAGTGCTCACGGCTCTCATTTCCGCGGTCATCTCGATGCCGACCGATTCCCAGGCTCAGAAATTCCTCAACAAGCCCATCGAGTTTGTCTGCCACGCGGCAGTCGGCGGGGGCAGCGACATCATGGCCAGGTTCATGCAGTCGGTCATTGAAAAGGAAAAGCTCTGTTCCCAGCCCGTCGCGGTGGTCAACCGGTCGGGGGGCGGGGGCGCGATCGCGTTCGCCTACGTCGCTGGGAAGAAGGGGGACCCCCACTTCTGGCTGACCGCGACCACGAGTTTCCTCACCACCCCTCTTTTGGGAAAATCGAAGTACAATTACAAGGATTTTACGCCCCTGACCAACCTCGCCTATGACGATTTCTTCGTTACCGTCCGCGCCGATTCCCCCTACAAAACGATGAAGGACCTGATCGATGATGCGAAGAAGAAGCCCGGGCAGATTCGAACCGGCGGAACCTACGCCCCCGGCACCGATGCCCTGATCTCTCATCTTGTCGAGAGGGAAGCCGGGGTCAAGTTCAACTACATTCCTTTCAAGAGCGGGGGCGAGGCCATGGTTGCCCTCCTGGGGGGAAATCTGGACATGTTCTATCCCAATCCTGGGGAAGCCCTGGCCCAGATGGAGGCAAAGAAAGTCCGCATCCTGGCGGTGGCCAGCGAAAAAAGGCTGGAAGCAGCCCCCGATATCCCCACCCTGCGGGAGCTGGGGATCAACGCCTCTTTCCAGCAGGTCCGGAGCATCGCGGCCCCCAAGGACCTTCCTCCGGAAGCCGTTCGCTATTACGAAGACCTCTTCCGCAAACTGGCGGACTCGAAATGGTGGAAGGAGAAGTACATTAAGGAGAACATGCTAACCTGGGATTACAAGAACAGCGCCGAAACCGCCAAGCTGTGGGAGAATAACAACCAGAGCTGCGCCAGGATCATGAAGGAAATGGGGGTTATCAAGTAGGCCCTTCCCCAGGCTCCCAGAAGCTATGAAAAATTGCCTTTCAGTCGTCACCCCGGTGAAAACCGGGGTCTCGGAAGTTTTATAGAGGCTTGAATCCCGCCGGCGGCGGGACTGGATTTCGGCCTTCGGCGTGAGTCCCGCTCCGGGCGGGATCGAACGCTTTCGCCGGAATGACGGAAGAAAGACGCAAACCGATTTTTTCACAGCTTCCCACCTCGAGGGGCGGTCCTCAAAGGCTCAGTCCCCGGAATCAAGCTTCACCGTAAATTTTCCACGCCGGCTTGTTCCGGCTGGCGCGTGGTGCTGTGTGGTTCATTCGGCAGCGCCGAATCCCCGGAAACGGTTCCGGCGCGCGGAAAGGCAGAAAGTGAAAAGAGGGCTGATCGTAACCAGCATCCTGCTCATCGCGCTCTCCGTTTATGGGATCGTCGAATCTTCCAGGTTGGAGCGGACCATGCAGATGGGGATCGGGATCGGCTTTCTGCCGTTCAGCATGAGCCTTCTGATCGGTGTTCTGGCGGTGATCCTCCTGGTTTCCATCCTGAAAGGCCGGATGAAAATAAAAGAGGGCCCGATTTGTTCCCCGGGCGGAGCGCCCCGGGCCGTTATAATGGTGGGTCTCCTCGCGGCATACCTGATCCTCATCGACGCCATCGGGTACACCCTTTCCACCTTCTTATTTTTTGCGGCCTCGGTCCATTTTCTCGCCAGGGGGCGGCTGCTGAAGACTTTGCTGACCGGCGCGGCATTCACTTTTTTCCTCTACGCGATTTTCCGGGTCTGGCTGAGATCGCCGCTTCCCACCGGTTTTCTGGGAATTTAAGGAGAGCTGATGTTTGAAAGCCTTCTGGGTGGGTTTGCCACGGTCATTTCCCCGGTGAACCTCCTCTTCTGCTTTTTCGGGGTGACCATGGGAACGATCATCGGCGTCCTGCCCGGCGTCGGACCGGTTGCCGGGACGGCGATGCTCGTCCCCTTCACCTTCGGCATGAATCCCACCACCGCCATCATCATGCTGGCCGGCATCTACTACGGGGCGATGTACGGCGGCTCGACTACTTCCATCCTGGTCAACCTTCCCGGGGAATCGTCATCGGTCATGACCTGCCTGGACGGCTACCAGATGGCCCGGAAAGGGAGGGCCGGCGCGGCTCTGGGCATCGCCGCCATCGGCTCTTTCATCGCCGGCACCCTGAGCGTGATCGGACTCATGCTGCTGGCGCCCCCCCTTGCCGAGTTCGTGATCCGTTTCGGGCCGCCCGAATATTTTGCCCTGATGGCCCTGGGGATGACCCTGGTCATTTCCCTGGTGGGGGAATCCCTGGTCAAGGGGCTGATCGCCGGCGCGTTCGGGATTTTCATCGGCACCGTCGGCATGGACCCCACTACCGGGATCGAGCGCTTCTCTTACGGCATCCCCACCCTTCTGGACGGGCTCAGCTTCGTGAGCGTGTCGGTGGGCCTCTTTGCCATCTCCGAGGTGCTGGAGATGGCCGAACAGTCTTCCCAGGTCCCCTCCTATATCGACAAGATCTCCAACCTGCTTCCCAACCGGGAGGACTGGAAAAAGTCTATTTTCCCGATCCTCCGCGGGAGCGCGATCGGTTTCTTTGCCTGTGCCATGCCCGGCGCGGGCGCCACCGTCGCCTCCATGCTGGCGTACGCCACGGAAAAGAAGATCTCCAAACACCCGGAAAAATTCGGGACGGGGATTATCGAGGGCGTCGCCGCCCCGGAGAGCGCAAACAACGCCGCCACCGGGGGGGCGATGATCCCGCTGCTGGTTCTCGGCGTCCCGGGTTCGGGGACGGCGGCGGTGATGATGGGGGCCCTTCTCGTTCACGGCATGCGGCCCGGGCCCCTGCTGTTCGAAAAGCACCCCGACTTCTTCTGGGCGATCACGGCCAGCATGTACATCGGGAACGTGATGCTCCTGATTCTCAATCTGCCCTTCGTGGGCGTCTGGGCCCGCATGCTCAAGATTCCCCATTCCCTGCTCATTCCCCTGATCCTCGCGGTCTCATCGGTTGGGGTCTTCACGGTCAACAACAACCTCGTCGAAGTCTGGATCATGCTGCTCTTCGGGATCATCGGCTATTTCATGAAGAAGTTCGGCTTTCCTGCTGCGCCCGTGGTCCTGGCGCTCATCTTGACGCCGCTCATGGAAAACGCCCTGCAGCAGTCCCTGCAGATGTCTCACCAGAGCCTCTCCATATTTTTTACCCGGCCGATCTCCCTGGCCCTGCTGATCGTCGCCTTTATTTCCATCCTCAGCCCGCTGATCCGCTTCTTCTTCCGCAAAAGCGGGTCCTCGGCCTGATTCGGATGAAGGCTGTCTTCCTGAGTTTTTTATTGACAAACCCGGGAGCGCGATATAGATAGTATTGTCCAGATGGGGAGTTCCTGACCTGCCGGTTCTTCAGAACTCAAATCACACGACCAGAAATTCAACACTCTAAGGAGGAGAAACACTTGACCCTGGCGGAAAAGATCCTCGCTGCCCATACCGGCCGAAAATCCGTTAAGCCCGGCGAATTCCTGAACGTCGCCGCGGACCTGGTGATGACCACCGACGGGACCGGCCTCATTGCCGTCCGGCAGTTTGAAAAGATGGGCGCCCGAAAGGTCTTTGACCCGAAGAAAGTCGTCCTGGTCCTGGACCACCTCGCCCCGGCGCCTAACGTTGAATCCGCCGAAACGGGCAGGGTGCTTCGGGAGTTTGCCTTGCGGCACGGAACGTTGTTCTATGACGTCGGCCGCTCGGGGATCGTTCACGTCCTTTTACCCGAGCAGGGGCTCGTTCTTCCAGGCGAACTGGTTGTGGGAGGAGACTCCCATACCTGCACTTACGGCGCCCTGGGCGCTTTCTCCACCGGGATGGGCGCAACCGACATCGCTTACGCTATGGCCTTCGGCCAGACCTGGATGCGGGTGCCGGAGTCCATTCGGTTGGTCTATGCGGGACAGCTTTCTCCGTGGGTCGGCGGCAAGGACCTGATCCTCCACACGCTCAGCCGGATCGGCGTGGAAGGGGCGAACTACCAGGCCCTTGAATTCACCGGGCCCGCCGTCGAAGCCCTGGGGATGGACGACCGGTTCACCATGGCCAACATGGCGGTCGAAGCCGGGGCAAAGGCGGGACTGTTTTCGCCCGACGAGCAGACGCTGGCCTATGTAAAGGAGCGGGCGAATCGGCCCTACACCGTTTGCCGCCCGGACCCGGACGCGGTTTACGCCCGGACGGTGGAAATCGATGTTTCCTCCCTGGAGCCCCAGGTCTCTTTTCCCCCTTCCCCCGCGAACGCGAGGCCCGTCAGCCAGGCCGGAGGAGTCGAAATCGATCAGGCGGTCATCGGGAGCTGCACCAACGGGCGGATTTCCGACTTGCGAGCGGCGGCCACTGTTCTTGCCGGGCGGAAGATTCACCCCAAAGTAAGATGCATCGTCCTCCCGGGCTCCAGGGATGTCTATCTGCAGGCCCTGCGCGAAGGACTGATCGAGATTTTTGTCAAGGCCGGGGCCGCGGTCAGCCCTCCCACCTGCGGCCCGTGCGTGGGGGGCCATATGGGGGTCCTGGCTGCCGGCGAGAGGTGCGTCTCTACCACCAACCGCAATTTCATCGGACGAATGGGAAGCCCGAAAGCGGAGATCTACCTGGCAAACCCGTGGGTCGCCGCAGGAAGCGCGGTGGCCGGCCGGATCGTTCATCCTCGGGAGGTGGCGCAATCATGATCCAAGGACGTGCGCATGTATTCGGAGATCATATCGATACCGACGGCATCATTCCGGCCGGCTGTTCCAACATGAGCGACCCTTCCGAGCTGGGCCGCCACTGCATGGAAAACATTGACCCGGATTTTGCCCGGCGAGTCTCGCCGGGCGACATTCTGGTCGCCGGCAGCAACTTCGGGTGCGGCTCTTCCCGGGAGTTCGCCCCGTGGGCCATCAAAGGGGCCGGCATTTCCTGCGTGATCGCCAAGAGTTTTGCCCGTATTTTTTTCCGCAACGCCATTAACATCGCCCTGCCTGTTTTGACCTGCCCGGCGGCGGCCGGAAGGCATTCTGGAAAAAGACCTCCTGGAAGTGGAGCTCGCACTCGGCCGGATCAGGAACTTGACCCAAAAGACGGTCTTCACCGCCGACCCGTACCCCGAATTCATCGGCCGGCTGGTTGCCGCGGGCGGGCTGTTGGAGTACGCCCGCCGCCGTCTGGTCGAAGAGGCCGGTTCCGCGGAGGAGAGCCCGAAATGATCCCCCTGCTGCTGACCCTCCTTCTTCTCGCATTCATCTTCCTGGGAGTTGACATCTTCATCGCCCTCGGAGCGGCGGGAACTCTCGGGCTCCTGCTCTTCCGCGGACCGGACGCTCTGGCGTTTGCGGTGACTTCTTTTTTCGGACAGGTCACGACTTTTGAACTTCTGGCCCTGCCCTTGTTTGTTCTGATGGGGCATGTACTGGGCAAGAGTCCCATCGGCGGAGACCTTTTCAACCTGTGGCCACGCGGTGGCTTTCCTGGCTCCCCGGCGGGCTGGCCATCGCCTCGATCGGGGCCTGCACGGTATTCGGCGCAGTCAGCGGGGTCAGCGTGGCGGGCGTGGCCGCGATCGGGTCGATGGCCGTCCCGCAGATGCTGAAGAGGGGCTATTCCACGAAGATCGCCGCCGGGTCCGTGGTGACGGCCGGCGCCTTGGCCATGCTCATCCCCCCCAGCGTCCCCTTCATTATTTATAGCGCGATCACCGGCGAATCCGTGGCCAAGCTCTTCATCGGGGGCATCGTGCCCGGGCTGGTCCTGGCCTTCATGCTCAGCCTTTACGTTTTCGTCCGGGTGCTGATTTCTCCGGAGCTGGCCCCCCGCTCCGCCGAGCTGAAATTCTCCTGGCACGAACGGTGGAGCAGTTTGGCCAAGGTCTGGCACACGGGTGTGCTGATCTTCCTGGTTCTGGGTTCCATTTACCTGGGGGTGGCAACGCCCACGGAAGCTTCGGCTCTCGGCGCGATCGGGGCCTTTCTCATCGTCGGTCTCGTCTATCGCAACATGACCTTCTCCAAGAGTCGTCCGGATGGTCCGGGAAGGCATGATGATCAGCGTGGCCATTCTGCTCATCATGGGCTGCGCCAAAATCTTCGGCGACTACCTGAACATGATCCGGGTGCCCGAGCAGGTGACCAATTTCTTCATGGGCCTGCACCTTCCCAACCTGGGCATGATTTTGCTCATCCAAGTCCTGCTCATCATCGGCGGGATGTTCGTGGATGCCGGGTCCCTGATGGTCATCACCACCCCGATCCTGCTCCCCTTGATCAAAGCCATGGGTTACGACCCCCTCTGGTACGGGATCGTCCTGGTCATCAACCTGGAGCTGGCGGTCGTCACCCCGCCCGTGGGGTTGAACCTCTACACCCTGCGGAGCTGCTGCCCGGTCTCTCACGCTGGAAGAAATCATCAAGAGCAGCTTTCCTTTTCTGTTGATCCAGCTGGCCTGTTTGATTTTATTTTCGATTTATCCGCCTTTGAGTCTGTGGCTGCCGAATCTGATCAAATAAAAACATTTAACCACAGAGAGCGCAGAGGACGCGGAGAAGTATCAAAGTGGATGATTCACAAAGACCGCTGGTTTCGGTTTCGTTTTTGCATGAATGCCTCCGCGATCTCTGCGCCCTCTGCGGTGAAAAATTTTTTAAATAAAAGAGGGCCGATGGGCCCAAAGGAGGCTTGCCATGCAAGGATTCACCAGACGCCAGTTTCTCAAGGCCGCGGGCGTAGGCGCCGGATGCGCCTGGCTGGGCGGCCGGCTGGGGATCCGCCCAGGGAGCCCCTCCCACCTTCACCGGGGTTACCTACCTGACTCCCGCCTACGAAAATTCGTTTCCCATTATCATGGGATTTGTGGACCAGCTGAAGAAGCACCCGGATCTCTTTGCCATCGACTTTTTTGATTCGGGCACCCTGGTGAAAGCCGACGAGCAGACGGCGGCTCTCCGCGCCGGAACGATCCAGTTCATGTTCCACACCACCTCCTACATCACCCGGACCTTTCCGATCCTGGGGATCACCGGCCTCCCCAGCCTGTGCAACCAGCTCTATCAACATGGGGAGCGGCTGAACATGGAATCTCCCCTGTGGAAACTCATGAACGACGTGCTGGCCAAGGACAACACTTTCATGCTCACCTCCGGCGGCGGCATCGAAGAGCCGGAATACATCTGGAGCGGAGCCAAGCAAAGTGGCCAGCCTGGCCGACCTGAAAGGAAAGCGGGTCCGGATCGTGAGCTACGAGGCCGAGGAAGTCCTGAAATCTTACGGCGTGGCCGGGGCCCGGATCCCCTCTTCCGAGCTTTACCTGGCGGTGCAGCGCGGCACAGTGGAAGCGACGGTGGCGAACATCAGCACGGTGGTGGGCCGGAAACTTTACGAGCAAGTCAAAAATTGCTTCCGGCTGCCGATTACCGCCTTCGCCATCGCCGTCTTCATGAAGAAAAGCTGGTGGGACAAGCAGCCGGACAAAATCAAGGCTGCCTTCTGGGACGCCGGCAAATGGTTCGACAAGAACTATGCCCCCGTCCTGAATAAGAAGTTTTACCCGGAAAAGTACTGGCCCCGGATCGAAAAGGCCGGGGTCAAGATCATTCAAACCCACCGAAAAGGAGCTGAAAGACTTCGAAGAGAAAAGCCAGCCGGTGTGGGCCTGGTGGAAAAAGCAGGTCGGCGAGGAGATCGGACAGAAGGCGATCAACTTCGCCATGGGGCGGACATGAACCGGAAGGAAGGGAAATCGGAGGGCCTCATCGGCCGCTTGTCGCTGGGAGGGGGAGTGCCTCGGCCAGTTGGGCCTGGCCTTCATGGGGGTGAGCATCTCTTACGACGTGGTCATGCGCTATATCTTCGTCTCCCCCACCAACTGGGCGCTGGAAGTAAACACTTTTCTTCTGGCGTTCTTATGCGTGATTCCCGCCGGCGACGTCCTGCGCGTCGGAAGCCAGATTCGGATCACCTTTCTCTACGACCGCCTCAAGCCTGCCGTGAAAGCCCGCCTGGATATCCTGCAGGGCCGCGGCAGGCATTTTTTTCTGCGGAATCATGATCTGGAAGGGGGCGGATATGGCCTGGAAAGCCTGGCTGCACAATGACCGCATGTCCACCTCCCTGGGGACCCCCATGGTGATCCCTTACCTGCTCCTGCCCAATCGGTTTTGCCCTCCTGGCCCTGCAGTACGCGGCCGGGCTGGCAGCGATCAGGAAGAAATCTTCTCAGCCCCTGGAGAAGCCCGCCGGTGTGGAACAGCAGATCTGAGTCTGTCGTTCCTCAAAGCGGGAATCCAGAATATTTTGTTTTAAGGATCATCGCCCAAATAGGATTCTGTAGGGGCGGCCCTGCGTGGCCGCCCGCAAGATGGGCAACCATCACGCCCTGGCGTGATTGCCCCTACAATTCTTCCATCTATTGAAATCATAAAGAACAAACCGGGAGATGAGTCTTAAAAAGACGGTCTCCCTACTCCACCTCCAGCGCTTTCATTGAGGCAGGATTCCGGGTCGCTTTGCCGGCCGTGCCAACGCCCATCTCACCCTCCGTGACTTCCATCACATGGCCCTGCACGCGGCCGGTAAAAATCCGCGTTTGGGCCTGTCCCCCGATCACCCGCTCAAAAGCAAACCGCAGCCGGTCTCCTCTCAAATCCACGTTCTTCAGAGGGATCTCTTCCGACCCTGAGGTAAGCGTCCCGGAGACTTTCTGGAATTTTTGGCTGAGCTTGAGAACCACCCGCTTCCCTTCCCCCGGAACGCTCCACTCCCAAATTCCGGCAATGTTTGCCGGCATGACCCAGAAGTGAATGCTTTGTCCGCCCGGGGCGGTAACGGTCCGGTCAGGCTTCCACTCCCCCATGTCGTGGCTGTGGGACACGATCCGGGTGCCCGGTTTCAGTTCGCGGAAGAGTTTCGGCCGGAGTTTCAAATTCACTTCCGGATAAAGGTACAGCATCACCACCGTGGCCGGGCGGATGTCCGTCTGAAAAAGATCCTGCACCCGGAACTCCACGCGATCGCCTGCCCCGTCCCTGCGGGCGTTCTCCAGGCTCTCCTGAATTCGCTGCGGATCCAGGTCGACACCCACCCCGCGGGCGCCCGCCTTTCGGGCGGCGGCGATGACGACCCGTCCATCCCCGCAGCCGAGGTCATACACGAGATCGTCGGCGCCGACCTGCGCTAGCTCCAGCATTACATCCACAACCTCCTTGGAGCTTGGCTCATACGGCACGTCGAGCTTCGGTTTCTGTTCCGCCCCCGGGGCCGTCTGCGCCAGCGCGTTGCAGGCAGGCAGCAGGGAAAAAAGGAATGCCGCCGCGAAAACCAGGAGTTTCGTTGCCGCCCGGAGCGGGTCCGGCGTGCCATTGGTTGAAAAAACCATTTCACGTCTCATTTTATTCACCTTTGAACCCCCCGGCGTCTTGATTTTCAACGCAAATCCCTCCTCTCTTTCGGCTGTGCGGCAGCCAGGAATCCGCTCAGTCAAATCGTTTTCCCCTTCACTAGCAAACCAGGGGACGGATTTTATCAAATTGAAGGCGCTGGTTCAATGATTCTCAAGCCAAAAACAAGCTGAAAACATTTATCTGGAAACCATCCCCAAATCGGGCGACAATAATTCAAGGCAGCCGAAGGAAAGGCATTACCCCGAAATGACTCTTCGTTCCTCCCCGATATCATCTCCGCCCGCTGGATTGCTCTGGATGGATGCTCTGAGAGGCGCATCCATGATGGCTGTCATCATCCATCACTGGCTCAAATTCATCCCTGCTGCGAACGGCTCCTCGACCCTTTTCTCCGCCGCGGCAGAACTCATAGTCGAGGGGGCCGGAACTTTCGTCCACCTTTTCTTTTTCCTGAGCGGATGCGGCCTTACCCTTTCCCACCTGAAGAAGGTCGATCCCTCCTGGAAGGCCTGGGCCAACAGACGCCTGGAAAGGATCCTCATTCCCTATTGGGTCTTCGTGCTCCTGGCATTCCTCTGGGCGAGCGTATTCACAAATTTGGCCCCGGAAATCTTTCCGGCCCCCTATTCCCTCCATACCCTGTTCGCCTACCTGACCTTGACGAGGAATTTTTATCCTCCGGGTTTTCTATTCAACCCGACCCTTTGGTTCATGCCCGTCATTTTCGGCATGTACCTCATCTTCCCCGTCCTGATCTGGGCTCTGAAACGCTGGGGACTTTCCGTCTTCCTGGTCTCCTCGTTTCTGGTTACCGACGCTTCCATAACTGTTGCCCTATTTGCAGGCTACCCCGATGATCACCAGGGCGCGATTTTTTTATTTCACCTCCTGGAATTTTCCCTGGGGATGGCCATGGGATGGCAAATCTCTTCGAATAGCGGGTTTTCTCAACATTTCGTCGGCCTCAAACCTTTCCTCGTGGGATTTGTGTTTTGCAGCCTCTCGCTTGTGATCGTCCGATGGTGGGATTACGGGCCCGCGTACAACGATTCCGTGACCCTTATCGGGGTTTTTCTCATCGCGTCGAATATTTGCCGCTGGATGTTGAGGCGGTCCCCGCATATTTTGGGAACCCTGCTCAAAAAGATAAGCGAGGCTTCGTACCTGATGTACCTGCTTCACGGCCCCCTCATCCTTTACGTGGCTCAGCCGCTGATCCTTCGGTTTCAAATCCGAATGACTCCGACGCTCGTGATCTTTGGCGGATTGCTGATGGGAGCAACGACTTACTTCCTCGCCCGGGTTTTCTCGCCTCCTCTCACCAGGATCACCTCCCGCCTGGCAAACCTCTCCTCAATTGGCCCGAAAGTGCTCAAAGGCTGAGAGGCGAATTTGTTTACAGGCCGGGTTCTTCATGGTATATAACGCTGGAATTTGGCAGCCCGGCTGAATTCCAGGGCTTGCAGGCCTCTCCCATCATGGCAAAAATCTTCTACGGCTGGTGGATTGTCTTCGCATGTTTCATGATCGGCCTCTACGTGAGCGGGATCACCTTCTACGGTTTTACCGCTTTCATCGACCCGTTGACCAGGGAGTTTGGCTGGAGTTACGCCCAGGTCTCATTTGCCGCCAGCCTGCGGGGCATGGAGATGGGCCTCTTCGCCCCGTTCATCGGTTTCCTCGTTGACCGGCTCGGTTCCCGAAAAGTCATTTTCAGCGGAGTGATCACCGTCGGGCTCG
Source organism: uncultured delta proteobacterium (assembly GCA_963712535.1). Lineage (GTDB taxonomy): Bacteria > Desulfobacterota > SM23-61 > SM23-61 > SM23-61 > CAVQIK01. The sequence goes on from CAVQIK010000012.1 coordinate 205,372, forward strand.
GGCTTTTCCTCCTCAGCTGCACCCGCTCCCTCACCACTTTTTACGCCTCTTTTCTCCTCCTCGCCTTCGGCGCCGGCGGCTGCACCAGCGTCGTAACCATGTCCGTGGTGGCAAACTGGTTTGAAAAAAAAGTGGGGAAAGCGCTGGGAATCATGGCCTCGGGGTTCGGGGCCAGCGGGATCATTGTCCCCGTAATTGTTTGGCTGATCGAAGTTTATCACTGGCGGGCCACGCTCATCATCCTCGGCTGCGGAACTCTGGTCCTCGGAGTTCCTCTTTCGTTCCTCATCCGGAACAACCCGGAACAGTACGGGTATTTTCCCGACGGGAGGCTCACCAGGGAGCCTGCAGCCCAGGCGAAACCCCGCTCCGGGGGAGAAGCCCTGTCGTTTCGGGAGGTGCTGAAGAATCGATCCTTCTTGATTTTGAATGTCACCGAAGCGATCCGGATGATGGCCGTTTCGACGGTGGCCACCCACATCATGCCGTATTGTTCGAGCCTGGGCATATCCAGGTCGAGGGCAGGCCTCCTCACGGCGGGGCTTCCCCTCTTCAGCATCATCGGCCGGCTGGTCCTCGGATCGATGGGGGACGTCTTCCAGAAAAGATACGTCCTGGCTTTGGCCTTCGGCCTCATGACCGCCGGGATGCTGGTGTTTTCGGAGCTTCAGGTCTCCTGGATGATTCTGCCCTTTCTTCTCCTTTTCCCCCCCAGTTTCGGCGGGACCATGGTCCTTCGGGGGGCCATTTTAAGGGAATATTTCGGAAGGAGTTCTTTCGGCAAACTGCTCGGAATCGTCATGGGGTCCGCGTCCCTCGGGGGGATTCTCGGTCCCACCCTGGCCGGGTGGGTCTTCGATTCGATGGGAAGCTATTACTCGGTTTGGATCGCATTGTCCTCTTTTACGGCCTTGGCAATCGTCCTGGTCCTGAGGATAACTCCTCTCAAACCAGTCGAGGCTGGCCCAGGGTAAAAGAGGGTAAATCGGAGGAAAGAATCATGGCTATGAACGATCTGGTCCAAATTTCGGCGAACGCCGGCCCCTCCGTCCTGAGGGTCTATGATCCTACTGGAGGCTTGGAGATCACGGAATCCCATGCGCCCCGGCTGGCCACGCTGGAAGGGAAAACAATTTGCGAGCTGTCCAACGACAGCTGGCAGGCCCACCGCACCTTTCCCGAGATCCGGCGGCTTCTGCGGGAGCGCTTTCCGACGGCCAAATTCATTCCCTACACGGAGTTTCCGACAGGCAACGAGGGGATTGACACCGCGAAAGCGGCCGAACTCGTGGCCCGGGCCGGCGCCCAGGCTGTCCTGATCGGAAACGCGAGCTGAGGCTCCTGCGCCACCGCCTGCGGCCGGTCGGCCGCAAGGATGGAAAAGCTGGGCATCCCTGCCGTCGTGGTCCAGCGCCGGGAGTTCGTGGGAGCCACCCAAAACGCTTTCGCCGGTTTCGGTTTCCCTCCCGAGTTGGCGACGGTAGTCTTTCCCGTGAACCTTTTCCTGGTAGGGAGCGACCTCGCCCCCATCCGCGAGAACGTAAACTTGTTTATCGAGGGCCTGACGCGATGGAAGCCGGCAGCTAAGGGAGCGGTGAACATCGATCCGCCCCCCCTGGAAATCGCCGGGAGAGACTACGAAGAAAATTTCGAGAGGATGAATCGGCTCTTCCTGGCGAAACGTTGGGGGGACGGGCTTCCCCTGCTGCCCGCGACGGAAAAAAGGGTCGCGTGGATCCTTCGGGGGACCGATCTCCCCCCGGCCACCCGGATCGGCAAGATCCTGCCCCAGGGCCGTATTGCGACGCTCACAACCGTGGCCATTGCCCTCGCCATGGCGGGGGGCCGGCCGGAATACCTGCCCGTGCTGATCGCGGCAGTCGAGGCCCTGATCGAGCCCGGCATGGCCCACCAGTCATGGCAGGCCACCTCCTCCAGCGTGTATCCGGTGGTGATCGTGAACGGTCCTTTGGCCAGGCAGATCCGCCTGAACTCAGGCTTCGGACTCCTCGGGCCGGATGCTCTCCATCCGGCAGGGGGCGTGATCGGGCGGGCCCTGCGGCTCATCCTTCAGAACGTGGGCGGGGCCGTCCCCGGCGTGGGCACCATGTCTCAGTTCGGGGGAATGCGCTACACGAACGCGGTTTTTGCCGAAGACGAGGAGGGTCTGCCCCCCGGCTGGGAGCCGCTGAACGCGGAGTATTTCGGCCTCCCCCGCGGCTCGAACTCTCTTGCCCTCTGCACCGTTTCGAGCGCCACGAATATCACCCGCCGCGGCACGGGGAAGGAAACGCCGGAGGAGGAGGCGCTTGGAAGCCTGTACCGAATCGCAGCCTACATGGAAGCCCCGAACGTAAACGGCCTGAAAGGATACGAGGAGGGCGCGCCCGGCATCCTCCTCCTCTCCTCCATCGCCGCCCTGCAGCTGGCCGCCCTCGGCTGGACGAAAGATAAAATCAAGGAGTTCCTCTGGGAAAATTCCAGAATCCCGGTCTCCAGGCTCAGGCGGTCCGGGATGCTCTATTATCTGGAGGAGCGGGGGTTCGATACGCGAGCGCTGCCCGATCCCTGGCCGATCACCCGCAGGCCCCGGAACTTTATGATCGTGATTGCAGGGGGGCGGCACCCGACCCAGGCCTACTGGATGCAGGGCGCGCACGGCCCGAAAACGGCCAGCGCCCCGATCCGGGTGCCAGTGAAATGGGAGGAACTTCTGCGGGAGGCCGAAGCCGACCTCGGCCCGCTGCCGCCCGAATGACGGTGAGGATCGAGAAAAGAAGGCCCACCTCTCAAAAAAAAGGGCACGGGATTTATTCCCGTGCCCATTCAAGTCTCCTCGAGCTACCTTTCGTTCAGATCATTCCGGAGTCGAAATCCCGCAGCGCAGCCCTTCCGTGAGGCTGCCGCCGGTCGTCCCTTCCATTCGCTGCCGGCCATTCGATTTTCCCGGGGCGAAGATAAGCCGCCCGAACGAGGCGCCGAAGAACACGGCAGTAAGGGCGTTGTAGGCTACCTTTCTCGCAACCGGCGAGTCTTTGAGCATGGACCCCGCGCGTCTCGCCATCCCGTTCCTAACTCGAACAACCGTCGCGTCCCGCAATTTCTCCATCGTTTCGCTTTTGAGGTGCGATACGGAGAGCCTCTCTTTTATCTCCTGCACCGTCCCCTCCAATCCCGCCCGGGTCCGTTCGATCTCCTCCCGGATTTCCTCGGGGCGCTTCGTGCCTCCTCTTATTTCCGACCCGGACCTTCCGCTCCACTTTGATTTTTCGCCCATGGGAACCCTCCTTATCATTATCATTCAGCATCATTCAGCCCTTTTCCTCTCAACGAGATATCCATTAACAGATGACAAGACTCACGATTCAAGCCCCATAATTCAATATAGGTCCTTCTCTTCTTATATTCAACCTGTGGGGGCTTCTCCGGAAGGATCGGCCGGGAAACTTACTCTGGAAGCGCGAAAAGGGGAATTCTTCGGGGAAATGGAAGACAGTCTAATCAACCACCCGCCAGAGATACCAGCTCGCCACGCTGCGGTAGGGGCGCCATCGCTCGCCGGTCTCAACCATTTCTGCGGCCGTAGGCGGGCTGGCAAGCTTGTAGGTTATCTGAAACCCCTTGCGCAGGCCCGCGTCATGGACGGATAGGACATCGGGTCTTCCAAGCCCGAAAATGAGGAACATCTCCGCGGTCCATCTCCCGACGCCCGAAAGCGCAACCAGGCTCGAGATGACCTCCTCGTCCTCGCAATCTCTCAGAGAGGAGAAATTCAACCGGCCGGTTTCAACAGCGGCCGCTAACTCCCGGATATACTTTATCTTGGGTCCCGACAACCCTGCGGACCTGATTTCCCCCGGCGGAAGCCGTAAAAAACCTTCGGAAGTGAATTGGTCTTTGCCAAGCAAACCGGCGAGCCTGCCCTTAATCGCCCTCGCGGCCCGGGCGGAGATTTGCTGGCTGATAATGGAGGAGGCAAGCGCGTGAAAAGGATTGGAAAGCGCCGGGGTGATCGTGCACGGCCCATGCTTCCTGATCAGGGCGGAAAGGGCCCTGTCGGACGACGCAAGGTGCTTCAGGGCCTTCCGAATGACGGAGCGGTCCAGCGGTCTCTTCATTTCTCTTTTTAACCCACCTTTGCCCGGAACTCAAGAGGGGAACGGCCGCGACCGGATAAGAAAGGGCTTCAGCCGCATGGAAACACTGCTACAATGATCAGCGTTAAGAAAGAGCCCCAATGTTCCCGCTCACGGATTGGCGGGAATCCAGAAGTCATTCGTGCATCTCCGAGCCGTCGCAAAAAAACAAAGAAACGGGGAATGATTTGCAGGAATACCCTATTGATCCTTTCCTCCCGGAATTGAAAGAAGCGGTCCGAAAAAATCCCGCCGTGGTGCTGCAGGCCCCGCCCGGTTCAGGGAAGACGACGCGGGCGCCCTTGGCACTGTTGGAGGAAATACCCCCGGGAAAACGGATCCTCATGCTCGAGCCCCGCAGGATTGCGGCTGTTTCCGCCGCACGGTGGATGGCCCGGAGTCTGGGCGAACAGGCCGGGGAAACCGTCGGCTATTCCATCCGGTTCGAAAGCCGCGTTTCCAAGACGACCCGCATCGAAGCCGCGACCGAGGGCATTCTCCTCCGCCGTCTCCAGGGTGATCCTGGCCTTGAAGACATAGCTATGGTCATTTTCGACGAGTTCCACGAAAGGAGCATGAACGCCGACCTCGCCCTCGCGCTGTGCCTGGACATCCGCCGCGGCCTCAGGGAAGACCTCAAGATCATGGTCATGTCCGCCACCCTGGATTGCGGTCCGGTAGCTTCCCTCCTCGGCGGGGCTCCGGTCATTTCCGGCGGCGGAGAGGCCTTTCCGGTGGAGGAGCGCTACCTTCCGGACGATCAAAACCGCCGGCTGGAGGAATCGATCCGCGGCGCGGTGGCCGCCGCTCTGCGGGAGAATTCCGGGGACATTCTCGTGTTCCTCCCCGGAGCGGGTGAAATACGCGCCTGCGGTGAGCTGCTTCGTCAACTGCCGGGAAGCAGGCAGGGGATCATTTCCATTCATCCGCTTTACGGGGATCTCCCCTTCGAAGAGCAGGAGCGCGCGATCCTACCCTCGGAAAAAAGAAAAATCGTGCTCGCGACGAATATCGCCGAGACGAGCCTTACCATTCAAGGGGTGAGGATCGTGATCGACAGCGGCCTCACCCGGAGGCTTCAGTATGACCCCGGGTCGGGCATGAACCGCCTGATCACCGTTCCGGTCTCCAGGGCCTCGGCCGAGCAGCGCAAAGGGCGCGCCGGTCGTCTCGGGCCCGGCGTCTGTTACCGACTCTACAGCCGGCACACGTTTGAGTCTCTGACCGCTTTCGCCCCGCCGGAGATCCTGATTTCCGACCTCTCGCCTTTGGCTCTCGAGCTTGCGATTTGGGGAGTGAAAGACCCCGCGAATCTTTCCTGGATGGATGAGCCCCCCGGGGCGGCATGGGAAACGGCGCGGCGCCTCCTGGTAGACCTGGGGGCCCTCGGTCCGGACGGTTCTGTAACCCCGGCCGGCAGATCCATGGCCCGCCTACCGCTCCACCCCCGCCTCGCCTGTCTGGTGCACCGGGCGGTGGAACTCGGCTGCCCATCTCACGGCGCCGATCTTGCCGCTGTGCTTTCCGAAAGAGACATTCTCCGCCGCGGCCAATCGGAGGAAGAGATGCCTTCGGGAGGGGGGATCAGCGGGAGATTGGAAATCCTGCGACGCTGGCGCAACTCAAAGGAGCAATCCGGCGCGGGGGATCGATGGGCGCTGGAAGCCGTGGACCGGGCAGCACGCCAGATCTTGGGTCTTGTCGGAGAACCGGGCGGCCCTTGTTCGGAAAAGCCGGGCCTGCTCATCCCCCGTCTTCTTCTCAGCGCTTTTCCCGAAAGAATCGCGAAGAGGAGAGAGGAGGGTGAAACGCGGTTTGTCCTTGCCCAGGGCCGAGGCGTGAAACTGCCGGCCGCAACCGGGCTGGGAAACACCCCCTTTATCATCGCCGTCCGGGTCGATGCGGGGGAAAAAGCTGAAGGTCGGATTCACCTGGCCGAGCCAATATCCGAGGACCTTATCCGGCGGGAGATGAGCGGGCATATCGAGACCCGCCGGCGCTTGGAATGGGACAAGCAATTGGGAAGGATCCTCTCCGCCCGGGAGGAACGGCTCGGCGCCATTTTGCTCTCTTCCAGGCCCGTTCCGGCTTCGGATGAAGAAGCGGCCCCGCTCGTTTGCGGGGCGATCCGGTCGGGTTCCGCCGCGGTCACCTGGAGCAAGGAGGCGCGCCAGCTCCAGGGGCGGGTAAGCCTGATGCGTAGGACGTTTCCCGGCGAACACTGGCCCGATCTTTCGGAAGAGCGCCTCCTCTCCGCCCTCGAAGAGTGGCTCCTGCCCTGGCTCAGGGGAGTGCGCACCCGCGAGCAGGTGGCGGGACTCGAAGTCCTGCCCGCGCTGCGCGCCCGGCTCTCCCGGGAAGAGCTGCGACGCCTGGACGAACGTGCCCCCGCGTCGATCGTCGTGCCGAGCGGCCGGCGCGTGCCGCTGGACTACGCCTCGGGAGAGGTTCCGGTGCTTGCCGTAAAGCTGCAGGAGATGTTCGGCCTGGCGGACACGCCGGAAGTAGCCGGCGGAAGGGTGAAGATCCTTGTACATCTCCTTTCGCCCGCGGGCCGGCCGGTCCAGGTCACCCGGGACCTGAAAGGATTCTGGAACAGCACATACCGGGAGGTGAAAAAAGATTTGAAAGGACGCTACCCGAAGCACCCCTGGCCCGATGACCCGTGGAACGCGATCCCCACCCGGAAGACCAAGCCCCGCGGCCGCTGACTCCTCCGTTCTCTCATGCCTGAATGCTTGCCCACCTTCACTTTGCGCCAACTAAGTGAAATATTCGTGAAAAGTCAATCTTTACCCCGGCCCGGGCACAAGGGCAACGGGCGCAAAAACCATAAGGCACGAATGCTTTCATCGGTTCTGCGGCCAATCTTTTCGCAAACGTGTCTCCGATCTCCTTCCTTGTATAACGATCGGCCCGTTTCGACCTGGGCCGCCCATTCTGCGGAATGTAGGGGCGGGGTGACCCCGCCCCAACGATGGAGCAGCATCTCCCGCAGATGCTTTTTGCGCCCGTTGCCCTTGTACCCGGTCCTCAAGCTCACTTGTCGTATGGATTAGGGAAAATCATGAAAGTGAAGGTGGGCAAGTGCCTGAATGCCCTTGACCGTCATCCCTCCTGCCGGTACACTGACGAAATCGTAAAAGTTCATTCCTAACCTAACCAGAGCCAAACAGGCCTATTTCGTCATCTGGAAAACATTTTCAGAAATCCCCCCCATCCCCCCTTTGCCAAAGGGGGGCGAGGGGGGATTTCTGAAATTGGTTATCATTTTGCGTACAATTTCATTCCCAACGCACCGGGCTTTATCCCCGACATCGCGCGGAAAAAGAGGATCTTAAGCCAGCATTCGTAGGGGCGATTCATGAATCGCCCCTACACCGTTCCCACGACTGGAAAGTTTGCTCGTACCAAACATTTTGTTATGAATGAGGCGCTAAGCGCCAAGAACCCATTTCCGAGAAAGGAGGCCGCGCCGTGGCTGGATCGGGATCAACAGGGACGTTTAAATTTTCCCAGCAGGAAAGAGTGCTCTTCGGCCGGGGGACTGTCAGCCGGCTCGCTTCCGAGGTGGATCGCCTTGGCGGCCAGCGGGCTTTCGTGATTACAGGAAGGACGATCGCCACCCAAACAGGTCTCCTCGAACGGGTCGAGAAGATCCTGGGGTCCCGGCTCGCGGGAGTGTTTTACCCCATCTCCCAGCATGTTCCCCGGGACGACGTTCTCTCCGCGGCGCTCCGCGCGCGGGAGGCGAAGGCCGATATCCTGATCAGCCTCGGCGGAGGCAGCCCGGTGGACGGGACCAAGGCGGTCGCCTTATGCCTCAGCGAGGGCGTGACCACTGAAAGTGAGCTCGAGGGTTTCCGCGTGCGGGGCTCCCGGGGAGAGCGTTTGGCCCCTCGGTTCCGGGGGCAAAGCGTGCCCCATATCGCGCTCACAACCACCCTCTCCGCCAGCGAATTCACGAGTGGGTTCGGCGTGACCGACGAGACCCGGCGGGTAAAAGACGGTTACGGGGCCGCGGCTTTCGTGCCCCGGGTGGTCATCCTCGACCCGGAGCTCACCGTTCACACGCCTCCCCTGCTGTGGGCCGCGACGGGCATGCGCGCCGTGGATCATGCGGTGGAGAGGCTCTATTCGCCGAGCCACCAGCCGCTCGTCGATACGCTCTGCCTTCAGGCCCTGCGAAACCTCTTCCAATACCTGCCCCTTTCGACCCGGGACGGGCAAAATCTCGATGCCCGCCTCGAGTGCCAGCTGGGAGCCTGGATGTCGATCTTCGGCGCCATGAACGTTCGAACGGGGATCAGCCACGCGATCGGCCACCAGTTGGGTGGCCGCTGCAACGTCCCCCACGGACAGACTTCGTGCATCATGCTTCCCCATGCCATGGATTTCAACTTGCCTTTCGCTGCCGACCGCCTGTCCCTTGTCGCGGAAACCGCGGGAGTCGAGACTCGGGGCCTCGGCACGGAAGAAGCCGCCCGGGCGGGCATAGCGGCCGTTCGGAGATTCGTCGAAAAGCTCGGTTGTCCCGCCCGCCTCCGGGATACGGCAGTCCGGGAAGCGGATCTTCACCCCATAGCCGAGGCGGTTATGGAAGAGGTGCCGCAGATGGAAAACCCGCGTCCCGTGAGCGGGATCGATGAGATCCTCGAAATCCTTCGCCGCGCTTGGTGATTCATTCGAGAGGCTCCACGAAATCCTTGATTTAATCTTGGGTTCGGAACATCTTGTCTGAAAGTTATAGTGCCCGACCAAGGAAAGTGGACATTGCATGGGCAATTTTAGTAAATCCCCCCCAACCCCCCTTTATTAAAGGGGGGCAGGGGGGATTTTACGGGCAGACATAAGTCAATAAGAGGCAACTGGACGCCGACTTAGTTAAGCCGTTCACTATAAATAAAGCAACCGGCACGCCCGAGTACGTACGGAGCGTTTCGCACGGGTGTAAAAAACAGAAGGAGGCGTAGAGATGAGGACGTTCCAGGAGTACCTAGACAAGTTGAAGAAGATGAGGCCGAACATCTACATGGGCGGCAAGCGGATCCCCCGCGACGCGGAGGAGATGGCCGGCCCCATGAATAACATCAAGCTGACCTTTGACCTGGCCCAATCGGGGAAATACAAGGGGCTGGTGACGGCCACCTCCCATATCTCCGGGAAAGAGATCAACCGCTTCACCAACATCCACCGGAGCCAGGAAGACCTCCTGAAAAAACAGGAGATGACCCGCACGCTGTGCCGCATGACCCCGGCCTGCATTCAGCGCTGCATGGGGGTGGACATGCTGAACGCGATCTCCGTCTTCACCCACGAGATCGACCAAGCCAAGGGCACAGGGTACCATTCCCGCTTCCTCGAGTACCTGAAATACTTCCAGGAGAACGATATCGTCGGGTGCGCCGGCCAGACGGACGTGAAGGGGGATCGGAAACTCCGCCCCCACCAGCAGGCCGACCCGGACCTTTATCTTCGAATCGTCGAGCGAAAGAAGGACGGGATCGTGGTGCGCGGGGCCAAGGCGCACAACAGCATCGCCGCCTACGCGGACGAGATCCTGGTCACGCCTACCCGCCTCTTGACCAAAGAAGAAGGGGACTGGGCGGTGGCTTTCGCCATTCCCGCGGATGCCCCGGGCATCCGCCAGGTGGTCATCTCCTCGTCGCCCCGCGCCCGAAAGAGATTGAAGGCGCCGGTGGCAGAATTCGGGTCCTGCCACTCCCTCACCATCTTCGACAACACCTTCATCCCCAACGACAGGGTCTTCATGGCCGGGGAATGGGAATTCGGCGGCCGGGCCGCGTCCCTCTTCGCCCTTTACCACCGGCACAGCTACACCGGATGCAAGCCGGCTTTCACCGACGTCATCATGGGGAGCACGGCGCTGGCCGCGGAATACAACGGCGTCGAAGGGGCCCAGCACATCAACCACAAGCTGGCGGACCTCATCAGCGTGGCCGAACTGGTTTACGGCGCCGGAATCGCCGCCGCGGTGAAGTCCAAGGCGTCCTCGTCCGGCACCTTCGTACCGGATGTCGTGTACTGCAACGTGGGGCGCCGGCACGCGGGCGAAAGCCTCTACCACGAGTACCAGATCCTGAGCGACGTGGCCGGCGGGATTCCCGCCACCCTGCCTCACGAGGAAGACTTCTACGACGAGGAGATCGGGCCGCTGCTGAACAAGTACATCATGAGGAAATCGACGATCAGCGCGGAGGACCAGCACCGCTGCTTCCGCATGATCCACGACATCGTCGGCTCGTCCTTCGGCGCTCACCGCCAGCTCGCCGGCCTGCATGGCGGGGGCTCGCCGATCATGGAGGTCATCGCCCTCCTGGGCTCGTACGACCTGAAGCAGAGAAAAGAGATCGCCAAGTACCTGGCGGGAATTAAGAAGTAAACTTTCTCGAAGTGCGCGTTCACTGATTTTTTTAGTAGTCATGGGCAGCGCGAATATTTGGAATTAGGCTCACCTTTTTTGGCTTGCCGCGACATTCCAGAAATCCCCCCTTCCCCCCTTTATTAAAGGGGGGCTAGGGGGGATTTCGGAATCTGGCCGGATACTCTGCTCGTCCACCGGTCCTGAATCCTGCTTTCGAGCCATTCTTCTCTCGATCCATTTGATATACTGAAAGAAGGAGCCTGTCTCGAAGAGTCCGCGAACGCGGACAGTCAGAAAAGGAGGCCAGATAATGACCCGGGAAGAGATGATCGACGGCTTGAATTCCCTGATCCAGCTGGACATTGACGCGGTCAGCGCCTATGACCAGGCCATCAAGAACATCGATGATCCCATAATCAAGGCGCGATTCCTCGATTTCAGGGGCGATCACCAGAGCCACGTCAGGGACCTGTCTTCCATGGTGCAGAAAATGGGCGGGACCGCACCCGATCCCTCCCCCGATTTCAAAGGCTTTCTCATTCAGGGATTTACGGCCATTCGGAGCGCGACCGGAACCGAGGGGGCCCTGCGGGCTATGGAGTTGAATGAAAAGCTGACCAACAGGAGTTACTCGGAAGCAGTCGGATGGGCTTTGACTCCGGAAGCAAAAACCCTCGTGGAAAAGAACTTCTCGGACGAAAAGGTCCACCTGGAATACATTCAATCCAATCTGCGCGGAATGTCGTGGAGAAGATGATCCGGAATCGTAGGGGCGCGGTGCCCGCGCCCTGGAAGACCGGACCGGAGAAAACCACACGAATTTCGGCTCTCAGGGAGGGGGAATCATGGAGGCAGCGGTAAAGCAGCGGCTGGCTCACATCTGCATTCTGGTAAAAAACATCGACGAGGCGATCGAACACTATTCCAGAATTTTTCGGGCGGTTTCGCCGCACCTCATCCAAGAGAAGGTGAAAAAGGAGGAGCGGGTCGCGGGAAGCGATCGGTACGTGACGGCCTTTTTCCTCGCCCCCGGAAACGGGTGCGACATCCAGCTCCTTCAGCCCCTCGACCCGGGATCGCCCCTGTACAAGCGCCTGGAGAAGCACGGGGAGGGCTTGCACCATATCGCCTTCAGCTCAACGCGCCTGGAAGACACGTTTCAGCAGCTCAAGGAGAACGGGGTCTCACTCCAGGGCAACGATTTCATCTATGACGCGAACGCGCCGGATACCCGGTGGGTATGGGTCCTGCCCCGGTACGCTCACGGCGTGCTGATCGAAGTGATGGACGAATACAAGAAGGGACCCGCCGCCTGAGAAGAGGTGTTTTGCCGCTCCGGCGTAAGATTTTAAACAAGAGAAGATCGGCCTAGTGCCGCGAAAACCGGTTCGCGCGGGGGAAATTTGACATTTCCCGGCCCCGGCGGTATATTGATTACGTTACAGCTTCGTTTGTCTCGTGTAGGGGCGGGGTAACCACGCCCCTACGGGATGGCATATGGGTTCACGGGTTCTTTCAACCGCTTGGTTGGTCTTCAGAAGTTAGAAAGCGCAGGTTTCATGGTATGACACGTTTTTCAAAGACTTGTTTGTTTTTGTGGCGGGCATCCTGCTGGCAGCTGCCCCGCTCACAGGAAAAATCGACTCAGCCCGGGCCTCAACAGAGGCCGGAATGCCGAAACCGGAGAATGCTCTCGCACCAGCCGATCAGGGAGGCCAAAGAGAATTTCTCGCTCCCAAGAAACGGCTGACCGCCAGGGAGTGGGTTCAGAAAGGGTCGGAGTTTTTGGCGTCCGGGAATTATGAAAAGGCAGGGAAGGCCTTCAGCAACGCCATCGAACTGAATGAGGGATTTCTGCTAATTTTCAACAAAACAGCGGCGATGCACATGCGCTACGGAAACTGCGAATTGGCCAATAACGACCTGAAAAAAATCGCCGACGTCGAGTCGCATCTCGCTTTCCTTTATTCTCAAAGAGGCGTTGTCTTGCGGGAGTGGGGCAAGGTTCAGGAGGCCATCTTTGATTTCGACCGGGCCATCCGACTCGATGCCACTCTTTCCGTTGCCTACCTGGAGAGGGGACGCGCCTTCCAAAAATTGGGTGATTACCGGCAGGCCATTGATAACTATAACCTGGTTTTGAAAAAGGACCCCCAAAATAAGACCGCTTACTCCGAACGGGGCAGCGCCTACATGCAACTCGAATTCTTCCCCCTGGCCATCCTCGATTGCGCCAAGGCCATCGAAATTGACCCCCGATACGCAAGGGCTTACCTGGACAGGGGAATATCCTACCAGAGGATCGGGAATGCCCACAAAGGGATAGAAGATTTCAAGATTGCTGCCGGGCTGGGTTCTCCGGAAGCGCAGGATATCCTGAAAGCCAAGGGGGTCCAGTGGTAGGGATAAGGCTGGAGAGACAAAACTACCGGGAGAGTCCTTTCCATCCTTTCCTCTGATTGAATTCCTGTCCCGTCCTCCCCGCAATTCATTGCACCGACGGGGCAATGCCGCCTTCCCCTGGCCCTATCCATCCTAATTCCCAATTGGGCAATTTTCCCCTTAAGAATACGCCTCTAAGCCCAAAAGGCGCCCATTTTTTCTACCACCCCCGTTAAAAATTGATCAGTTTTCTTAGTCCGACCCCTACAAAGCTTTCATCAGATTTCATGTTCCATTGACCAAAGAAGAGTTTGCTTCTTTGAGGTCACAAATTGTGACCTCAAAGCAAAAGAGCGCAAGAGGAGGCCGGCGGTATATCAAGATTAAAGACCTGACCCCGCAACCCCGAGAAAAGCGAGCCTCATATCGGGGCAGGTGATGATCCAACTCTAGCGATCCTCGATCGGAACGTTGAGCGCTTTGCGCCCTTTGCGCCTTGGCGTGAAGTGGAGATCCGAGGTCACCTTCCGAGCCGCCGGCCATAATCATTTAACCACTTGCCTCTGCCCCTTGCCGCCTCACGCGCACCATGGTTTTTTTGACGTTTAGAGAAATTTTTGTTATTGATTAAAATGATGGCATTGCTTTTTAAAAAACCTGGTCTAACGGATGAAGAGTTCAAGAGCTATTGGAAGGGAAAACACGGGGCTCTGGCGGCAAAAATCATCCCCGAATTGAGAAAATATACCCAAAGTCATTTTATGAAGCTGCCCGGTTCGAAATGTGAGGGCGATGGCTTTGCCGAGCTCTGGTTTGATGACTTGGAAGGGGTTAAAAAATATCTTGCCTGGCGGCAAACCGCTGCCGCGCAGCCTCTGCTGGAGGATGAGGGCAAATTTTTGGACCGAAGTAAGACCGTTAGATATTTTGTTGAAGAGTACTTCATTATCAAATAGTAAAGGGGGAGGAGGGGAACGTCCATAGTTGCGGCTGCTTGTTTTGTTGGTGTTTTGTTGGGGTCGGACCATGCCAAGATGTTGATTTTCTAAATATTTGCCTCCCAAAAGAGGCGTTGTTTCTCGCTTAAATCCACATTTTCACCTGCTCTCCCCTCCTGCCACTTTTCTCGCCTTGTCCAGTATCCCAAGCCATTCTTTTATCGCTTTCAGAAAAGATTCGCTGCCTAAGGTTCCTTTCATTCCTTGACAAGACAGTATAAAATATGATCAGAGAAATCGGGATGAGGCGTCCATAAACAATCAGGCAATCTGATTTACGCAAAAACGATGAGCGCGGTATGGCTTTTCTTGCATAAATCCGGCACATCTCTTATCAATATTCCGCTAGCTGTTCAGGTGCTACTCGGAGCAACTTCGCAATACGTTTAAGCGTCTTTTTGCGAGGATGCTTCACCTCTCCTCTCTCAATTCTGGCAACCGTTTTTTCAAGCGTGCCAAAATCCGATAGTTTTAGCCCACGTTGTTTCCTAAGCCTGCGCATCGATGCACTGAAGGAGCGATCAGATTGCTCGCGCATTCGGTTCAGACGACGCCGATACCGACTGTCTCTTTCGTAGAGCAGCGCAGAAAATGTCGCCTGATACTTACCAAAACGCAGTGTTCGTCCATGATCGATCACTTCGAAGTCATTGAATTCCGGGATAACACCCGAAGAGCTTTCGAAGAATGAGAGAGGTGCACTAATGACCGAAAAATCTCCCCTGACACAAATAATAGCTTGTGCACTCTGATCGATCGTACCTCCAATGCAGAATTCATCGCGATCGTGCCGTAAAAAAGTAGTTAAAATTTCGGTAACTGGCAGAAGGGAATGGGGCTTGAGTGCGATTTTGTCGAACCTATCGGCAAAAAGTGTGGCGAGCTCCGGAGGGACCTCTTTCATAGCCAAAAATCGACCGCGCACCGGAACCGAGGAATTTGCGAGTGCATATGCGAGCCAGTGTGCCGAAACTTCGTGAAGAGCAATCCAGAGCGAGTTGGCATGAGGTCGACGGTTTACAGCCTTGGCAACGTCTGCCTTGGATGCCAGAACGTTTGCTCCCATTACGCCAAGGGTGCGCCGTTGGGAAGGAGTTCCATCAACAATGTAGACTGACTCATTCATCCTCGCCTCCAACAGGATTTTTTGGATGTATCCTATCCCATTCGGTCCTGAGGATCGGAATGGACTCTTTCAGCACTTTTTGAAGTTTCTTTGGAAAATCCCCCCAGGATCCACCAGGTGGGACTTAAAATCGGCAGTCCCTCAATCCCAGTCGCCACTTGTCTGGTCCCCTCAAAACCGTCACGTGAGGGGGCTCCAATTCCTCTTTGTCGAAGATCTTTACCTTCCATCCTTCCGCTTTCATATTCCTGGGTAGCTGAAGCTCGAACGGCATCCGCACCCCTGCCAAAAATATGTCCTTTTTAAGTTATTAGCAGTAGAGGACATTATTGTCAAACAGAATCGCTCAAAACCACGTCTTCCGGGTTGACCCGGGGGGATCAGAGCCCCTTTTGGGCGACATACGCGGTCAGGTCAACCAGCCGGCAGCTGTACCCCCATTCGTTGTCATACCAGGCCAGGACCTTCACCATGCTCTTCTGAATCACCATGGTCTCCGCGGCGTCCACAATTGAGCTCGCCGGGTTGCCGCGAAAATCACTGCTCACGAGGGGAAGGTCCGTCACCTCCAGGATTCCCTTCAGCCGCCCCCGGGCCTCTTCCCGGAATGCCTCGTTGATCTCGGATTCCGTGACCTCCTTGCCGAGGTCGGCGACGAGGTCGCAGACGGAAACGGTCGGCGTCGGGACCCGCAAGGCGAGCCCGTGAAGCTTCCCTTTCAACTCGGGGATGACTTCGGAGACCGCTTTTGCCGCCCCGGTCGTTGTTGGAATCATGTTGACGGCGGCCGCCCGAGCCCGGCGGAGGTCCCGGTGAGCAAAGTCCAGCAGGCGCTGGTCATTGGTATAGGAGTGAATCGTGGTCATCAGCCCCCGGGTGATTTCAAACCTGTCGTTGAGAACCTTCACGACCGGGGCAATGCAATTCGTCGTGCAGGAGGCGTTGGAGATCACCTGGTGCCGGGCCGGGTCGTAGGCCTCTTCGTTGATCCCCATGACCACGGTCACGTGGGCTCCCTCCGCTGCCTTCGCCAGGGGCGCCGAGACGATCACTTTTTTGGCCCCGCCTTCAAGGTGGCCGGAAGCCTTGGCCACGTCGGTAAAGCGTCCCGTGGATTCCACCACGATCTCCACGCCGGCGTTGCTCCACGGGATTTTACCCGGGTCCGCTTCCGAAAAGACGGCGACCTTTCGGCCGCCGATCATCATGGCCCCTTCCTCCACCTGGACCTCCCCGGGGAAGATCCCATAGGTGCTGTCAAATTTAAACAGGTGGGCGTTGATCTTCGGCTCGGTGAGATCGTTCACCGCCGCGATCTCCAGTTCTCCGCCCTTGCCCTCCAGCATTCTTCGGAGGAATAAGCGCCCGATTCTCCCGAATCCGTTGATTCCGATCTTCGTAGCCATCATGAACCTCCTGTGCTCTCCGTCTCTATTCCCTCTATCGTACCCCGAATATCACGTGAGGGTGTGGGCGGGAAACCTCATTTTTCTAATATGAGAGCCGCATTCCCCGGCGTTCTCCGACGGTAGCTTTTCGCGGGATTCCATTCTTCCGGTCTGACCGGGCCGTCATTCCCATACATCCACTGAACTCCACGTAAGGCGGGGAAACTCCAGGTTCAGGAGACCCGGAACACCAGAACCGGCACACGCGAACAGTGCAGGACTTTGTCGGTGACGCTCCCCAGGGCCCAGCGGCTCAGGCCGCTTCGGCCGTGGGTGGCCATCGCGATGAGGTCGAACTTTTTTCTTTCGGCGATGTCGCAGATCTGAACGGCGTCTTTCCCGAAGGCGATGAGGAAATGGGCCTGGATCCCCTTCTTGCCAAGCCGCCTCACGACTTTCTCGAGGTACCGCCGGGACTTGGCGGTGAGCTCCTCTTCCTGTTCTTTTTCCTCCCGAACCATCTTATCCACGTATTTCCTCGCCCCGTACGTGACCGGCTCCTGGGGCCGGTCCCTCATGCCTCCCATGCTGAATGTGGGGGGTGAAATCACCTGGAGAAGGTGGAGTTCCGCCGGGCTGGAGCTTGTGAACTTCACCACCTGCGGAATGATTTTTTCCGCGGTCACGGAGCCGTCCAGCGGGACAAGAATTTTCTTGGCCATGATTCCCTCCTTTTTATTATTCTTATTATTATACCATTCCGTGAGTATTCGCTGATTTCTGGCTTATTCGCAAATCGGTTGCTTTCGAGACGGAATTCCCTTTGACCGCGTACCCGATGTAACTGATTCGGAGATCCGAGGATATCTTGTAAGGCCCGAATTTCCTCTCTTTCCAGAGTTTATACGCCAGCCCTAAGGGATGCGCGGCCGGCGAGATCCCCCGGATTTCGCAGATTTTCAGGCCGCTCCGTAAAAAGACGGTTTCCAACTCCCCCGGAGTGATAAACATGCGCCAGTGATGGGTGTTGGCCGGCATGAGGCGAAGCCATTTTTGCACGATCCAGATCGCGCCCATGAGACTGAGCCAGGTGCGGTTTACGGTGTCGAAAGCCAGCACCCCTCCCCGCTTCAAAACCCGGGCGCATTCGGAAACGCCCCGGGAAAGGTCATGCACATGCTCGAAGAGATCGGAAGCGATCACTCCATCCACGCTTTCGGTTTCCATCTCGATATCATAAACCGAACCGCGTCGGTATTCGACTCTTGCCCCGCTTGCGGCGGCGTGCCTCCGGGCGGCCGATACGGCTCCCTCGGAGATATCCAGACCCGTTATCCGGTACCCGCACCCGGCCAGTGCCTCCGTAAGAATTCCCCCGCCGCAACCCACGTCGATGAACACCCCGGACCGGCGAATTTCCTTTCCGAGAACCAGGGTGAATGCCCGGTCAAAATATTCCAGGCGGGCGGGAGTCATCTCGTGCAGTCCGGACATCTGGCCCTGCCGATCCCACCAGAGATCTCCCAGACGGTCATAGAATTCGTTATCGATGCGATATCCCGCGGGATCCAGGGGGGATGTGCGGTCCGTCTTTCTGAACGTCATTTTTCCTTACCACTTTTCTTGGCGGCCTCTTTTCTTTTCAGATTAGATCAAACAGGAGTAAAAAAATACTGGTATCTGCTTCGTTTTTCCCCCTGCCCCGCTTATAAAAACGGTAGAATTATAGTGGAGGGCCATATGGATAAAAAACTCATTTCAGCAATCTGGATCTGCCTGGCTCTCATGCTGACCGGTTGCGCCTTCCAGAACAGGCATCCGGAGGCGCCCCAGGCGAAGACATTCGTCCCCTTTGCGGAGGGAATCACGCCAGCAGGCGACCACGAGGACCCGAAGATCGCATCGAGTATAAACCGGGAGCCCGGCTCGGGTACCTTCCCGTTCCCTGGGATTCCCGTCGATGCACTGGCCGTCCATCCCCAGCGGCTACAGATACGGGTGGGGGAAGTCTTTTCTCTGAAGAAGCTTATCATTACCGCGTTCGATTCTAGCGGGAAGCCCGCGAGGCATGTCCCCTTTACGGTTGAATCCGAAGTGCCCGAGCCGCCCATCCTGGAGATCCAGGAAGAACATCCGGAGCTCCTGAAAGGGCTGCGTCCGGGGAAAGCGGACCTTCGATTCGTAAGCCGGGCGGCCCGGCCGGACGGCACTTACCCTGCTACCTCCGTGGCCGTATACGTCCGGCGCTGAAGCCCCGGGCCTTGCTCTCTTTCCAGACTTTGCAGAATGCCGGGCGTCATTGACTCCAACGAGGGGGGTCAATATACTTACGGCCGATCGTGGCCGTACGCAAACAATAGGCCCGGACTTTGGGTTCGCACTGCGCTGCAGCGGTGCTTTCTCAATCCATGTTCCTGGAGGTAAGCATGAAGTTGGAAGGCCAAACGGCACTCATTACCGGCGCAAGCCGGGGCATCGGAGAGGCCATCGCCCGCGCTTTCGCGGCCGAAGGGGCCCGGGTGGCCATCACCGGCCGTTCGGCACAGGCTTTGAAGGATCTTCAAAAAGAGATCAGCGGCCGCGGGGCGCGGTGCGAAAGCATCATCGCCGATCTTTCCCGGAGGGGGGCTGTCGACGCGTTATGGGCCGAGGCGGTCCGGGCTTTGGGGCACATCGACATCCTGGTGAACAACGCCGGGATGGGCAGCAGCGCCGATCCGAGGCCGGTCGTGGATTACGACGACGAATTCTGGGAGACCCTGCTTTACGTCAACCTCACCGTCCCCTACCTTTTATCGAAAAAAGCGCTTCCTTCCATGATCGAGCGCAGGTACGGCCGAATCCTGATGACCGCCTCCGTGAACGGGAAGATGGGCGCGCTGCACGGGGCGGCCTATGCGGCAAGCAAACACGGCCTCCTGGGATTGACCCGCACGCTGGCGATGGAGACCGCCAGCCAGGGCATCACGGTTAACGCCATCTGCCCCGGGCCGGTGAGGACAAGACTGAATAATTTGCGGGTGGAGTATGACGCGAAGCGCCTGGGCAAATCCGTCGAGGAGGTGGAGGCGGCGATCACCCCGATCGGCCGCCGTCTTGAACCGGAAGAGATCGCGCCCCTGGCAGTGTATCTCGCCAGCCGGGAAGCCTCAGTCGTCACGGGCCAGGCATATAATATCGACGGGGGGATGTTGATGGTTTGAGCGGAAAGTGTGAAATAATCATCCCAATCACCCCCACCCTACCCTCCCCCGTCGAGGGGGAGGGATTTTTCATTGTCACCTGAAAATATTTGCCGTCCCGTGGGAGAGCGTCGGGTGAAGGGGCATAGCAGGTCAAATCAGCCGGTCTTCCCTTTCCCTTCCTGATTATTCATCCAGTAGGAGCACTCCTTCTCCTTGGGCATCACGTCGTAGAGCATCTTCAGGTCATCCGGCGCCGCTTCCTCCAGGCCGATGCCCAGCAGCTGATCGCCTTCGGTGACATAGAAAACCGGCTCGGTGGGTCCGATGTTGTTCCGGATCTCGTCCGCGAACTGGGGGTAAATGGCAAACGCATCCTCGCATTTCCCGTCCAGGTTTAAAAGCGTGATGCGGTCATCTTCGACTTTCTGGATCGTTCCCTTTTTCAGCTTTTGAAGCTCCATCGCATTCTCCTTCCTTGCGCCCTTTACCAAAGCTTAGCAAATTGGTTGTCGGAGAAGTATGGGGCATCCGCAGTATTTTCTTTTGCGAGCGTACGAATCAGGGGTTCTCCGGGTAGGGTTTCAAGAAGTTTGCGGATTTTCTTTCTTTCACTTTTATGGGTACCCCGGCAGGCTCCCCAGGGAGGAGACTCCAGGGAACCGACGCAGTCTGTCCGAAAACCAGGCAGGCGTTTCTCCCTGCTTCCCCCAAAAAGGGGCCAAAGATCCGGGTCGGGTATGGTAAACTAGGTTTTACGTATTGGCACCACTTAGGTTGGATTTCTGGGGATTTAAGAATTTCAATCTGCGTTCATCCCTTTAATCTGCGTCCAGGAAAAAATTCAAATTCATCGACTTTGAGGCCCACCCATGTTGTACCGGGAATTAGGAAAGACCGGCCGCGACGTTTCCATCCTCGGATTCGGCTGCATGCGCCTTCCCCTGAAGGATGGAGATGCCAGGAACCCGGCCGAACGGTTCGATCCGAATAAGTCCATCGACGAGGAGATGGCGGCCCGGCTGATCCACGCGGCCATCGACGGCGGGGTGAACTACTTCGACACCGCTTACCCGTACCATAACGGGAAAAGCGAGCCTTTCCTGGGTAAAGCTCTCGGCTCACGGCGGAAAAATGTCCTGGTCGCCACCAAGCTCCCCGCCTGGATGGTAAAAGGCAAGGAGGACTTCGACAGGTTTCTTGATGAACAGCTCCAGAGGCTGGAAACGGACTATTTGGATTTTTACCTGCTTCACGGTCTCGGGCGGCAGACCTGGTCCAAAATGAAGGAGCTGGGTGCCCTCAAGTTCCTGGACCGAATGCTGGCGGACGGCCGGGTTCGGTACGCGGGATTCTCCTTTCATGACGACGTGAAAGTCTTCCGGGAGATCGTGGACGCTTACGACTGGTCGCTCTGCCAGATTCAGTACAATTACCTCGACCGAAACTACCAGGCGGGGCGGGAGGGGCTGGAGTATGCCGCATCGAAGGGAATGGGCGTTGTGGTAATGGAGCCGCTGCGAGGCGGGAGGCTGGCGGAGCAGGTCCCGGAAGAGGTGCAGGCCCTCTGGGATTCAGCGCCGGAGAAAAAGTCGCCGGCCGAGTGGGCTCTCCGCTGGGTCTGGAACCATCCGGAAGTTTCAACGGTCCTGAGCGGCATGAATTCCCCGGGTCAGCTTGAGGAAAATATGAAAATCGCGGGCAACGCCCGCGCCAACTCCCTTTCCGCCGAAGACCTGGCGTTAGTCGACCGGGTCACCGAGACGTATAAAAAAATGCTGAAGATCGACTGCACGGCGTGCGCCTACTGCATGCCCTGCCCCCAGGGAGTCAATATCCCGCAGAACTTCCGGCTGTACAATGACGTCTTCATGTTTCCGGACCCGGAGATCAATTTTCTAATTTATAACCGGATGCTCACCCCCGAGCAGCGGGCGGCCAACTGTGCCGAATGTGCCGAGTGCGAGGAGAAATGCCCCCAGCACCTGAAGGTCGCGGAGGAGTTGAAGAAGGTCCACTCCGCTCTCGTTCGGGAAGACCCGGAAAAACGAGATTGAACCCTATTTACATTCCCGGTGTGTTCATTTCACCAAACAAAGGAGAAAAACATTTTACCCGAACTTGAAAAATACGACGGCCTGGGCCTTGCGGACCTGGTAAGGCGCCGCGAAATAAAACCAATCGAGCTCCTGGAAAGCGCAATCGCGCGGATCGAGAAGCGAAACCCTAAGATCAACGCCGTGGTCACCAAAATGTACGATCAGGCCAGGTCCGCGATCTCCGCCGGGCTCCCGCAGGGACCGTTCACCGGCGTACCGTACCTCCTCAAGGACCTGCACCTGCTTTACTCCGGGGTCCCGACAACCTTCGGCAGCCGGCTCTTTGCGGATTTCGTCCCCGATCACGACAGCACCATGACATTGAGGCTCAGGCGGGCCGGCCTGGTGATCTGCGGGAAGACCAACACCCCCGAATTCGGCCAGAGCACCAGCACGGAGCCGGTCCTCTTCGGCCCGACCCGGAACCCCTGGAATATCCAATTCAGTTCGGGAGGGTCCAGCGGAGGCTCCGCCGCTGCTGTCGCTTCGGGGATGGTCCCCATGGCCCACGGCACCGACGGGGGCGGGTCCATTCGCGTCCCCGCGTCTTGCTGCGGGTTATTCGGGCTGAAAACCACCCGCGCCCGAAACCCCTACGGCCCCGATCTGGGCGAGGGGTGGAGCGGGGCGTCCGTCGGCCACGCAATTACCCGAAGCGTGCGCGACAGCGCGGCCCTGCTGGACGCGACCGCCGGCCCGGACGTCGGCGATCCCTACTGGGCCCCGCCTCCCGTCCGTTCTTTTCTCGAAGAAGTCGGGTCGTCTCCCGGACGGCTGAAGATCGCCGTCTGCACGGCCACATTCAACGGGTCCGAGGTAGACGGCGACTGCCTGGATGCCGTTAAGGACGCAGCGGCCCTCTGCCAGTCTCTGGGACACCGCCTCGAGGAGGACCGGCCGCAAATTGACGGGCCCGAGCTCGCCGAGGCCCAGCGGGTGATCTCGATTTCCAACCTCCGTTCCACCCTTGATGTTCGCGCCCGGTCGACGGGGATCCCTTGGACCGAAGAGAACGTCGAGCGGATCACCTACGCCTCCGCAAAAGCGGCGGATTCGATCAGCGGGGCCGATTATGCCAGCTCCATTCAGGCGATACACCGCGCCGGGAGGCAGGTCGGCCGATTCTTTGAAAAATATGATCTGCTCCTGACCCCCACGATGGCCTGCGCCCCGCTCCCGCTGGGGCAGCCGGACATGATGGCCGACACCGCCGATGCGTTTCGGATTCCCCTGTTGCGCACCATCGGATTCACCGCCCTGTTCAATGCGGCCGGCAATCCCGCCATGTCGGTCCCGCTGTACTGGAATCCCGCGGGACTCCCGATCGGCATCCAGTTCGCCGCCCGCTTCGGTAACGAGGCCACGCTCCTGCGCCTCGCCGCCCAACTGGAGCAGGCCCGCCCCTGGGCGGATCGGCGGCCGGACCTGTCTGCCTTCCAGCCCGCCTGAGCAATGGGCTGAAAATCGGCTGAACCTCCCCCAACGGGGGTATCATTCCGTAGAAAATGCACTGAACTTTGAGACCAGTAACATGAAATCCAGGAACGATGCGGTAGAGAACAAGGGCAAACAGCGAGAAAAGTGAAGACACCGCCCGGCATGAAACCGGAACGATGTCCGTTCCGGATCTACTCGAAAATGCCAGGCGGCCGGAGCGCATCCGGATTCGGGTGCCGGTCCGTCACAACGACCGCCTGCAGCGGGTCATCGAGCGGGTGAACGCCGACTCTGAGCTCTACGCTTTATGGCAGGTAGTCAACGTCAACGCGGTCAAGAGGCTCGGCATGAGCGATCATGGGCCGGTCCACGTCCAGATCGTCACCAACATCGCCTTGAAGCTGCTGAGACTCCTGGGAGCAGGGGGGGTTCAGCCCAACCTCGTAGCCGATTATGACCTCACGACGCAGGATGCCGAAGTCGTCGTCGTGCTCGCCTCCCTCCTTCATGATCTGGGAATGTCGATTCACCGCGCGGACCATGAACAGTACAGCCTGTTCCTGGCCAGACCGAAGATCGGGGAGCTGCTGGACGGCCTGTACGAAGCGCCCATCCGGCCCATTCTGACTTCCGAAATCCTGCACGCCATCATCTCGCACCGGACCGGCGGGCGGCCTTTAACTCTCGAAGCGGGAGTGGTGCGCGTGGCGGACGCGCTGGATATGGCGGAAGGGCGCACCCGAATTCCCTTCGAAGCGGGGCAGGTGAATATTCATTCGGTCTCGGCCATGGCCATCCAGGGGATCACGATCGAGGCGGGAAAAAGCAAACCCATTCGCATCTCGGTGCGAATGAACAATGCCGCGGGAATTTTCCAGCTCGATGAGCTGCTCAAGGTAAAACTCGCGGGTTCCGGGGTGGAGCGGTATATAGAAGTGGAAGCCTCGACGGAAGGACAAACGGACAAGAAATTGATAACGACTTTTCGGTTCTAATATATGGCCAATCCCTTTATCTGTTAATTAGAAGATCCCCAACTGCCCGGGCGAACCGGATCGGCACGATCTCAGCCGAGAGGAAAAAAAATCGGCGAAAAGGAAAATCCGCTTCCACTTCGCCGCCCGGACGAATCAACATTGCAACAAGAAAATTAATGAAATTCATGCTTGTTCAGGCATGATCGCTTGGTTTGTTTTTTGCACACATGCGCACATGGGTAAATGAATTACCCCCCCTCTGAACTTTCCAGATTGAAAAGCGAATGAACAACCCTGGTTCCAGGAGGCCGGGAATGACTTTCAGGAAAAATTTTATCAAGTATTGGCTCCCCGCTGTGTTGGCCCTGAGTATTGTCTTCTGGATGTCGTCCGGAACATTTTCCGCGCGAAATACCGCGCCGCTTATTAAACCCATCGTATCCTTCCTGGCCCCTGAAATTCCATCTCAACAGGTGGTTCTGATCCATTCACTGATCAGGAAGGCTGGACACCTCACCGAATATTTCATCCTGGGGTTGTTGCTCTTCCGTGCTTTCCGCGGCCGCTTCAGCCGGTCGTTCAGCTGGCGGTGCTCCTTTCTCGCCGTGGTCGTCGTGGTGCTCTGGGCGGCAAGCGAGGAGTTTCATCAATATTTCATCCCTACCCGGTCATCTTCCGCCGTAGATGTCGGCATCGACGCAGCCGGAGGGGTGCTCGCCCAGTTCGTAAGCGCCCTGCGGTGCTCTTTTCGCGAAAAGGGGCGGTAACCCCAATCTCCTGACATCCTCCTCTACTAAGTATCTATCATCCGGAAAACTATTGACAAAAAGGCCCGACTTCATTATCCGTACCGTTGTTGGGTCAAAGATAGCTTCTGATCGACGATTATCTTTCCCCACGCAATTGTGATCGGTCGGGAATCCCTTATGACAGGAGGTGGAGATTTGGAAAGTAATCTTTGCAACCTCGGCGTATTTGAGTTAGCCCGGCTGTACCGAGAAAATAAAATCTCGCCGGTGGAGGTGGTCAAGGCTCATCTGGAGCGTTGCGAGCAGCTGAATCCGGTTTTGAATTCTTTTCTGCTCATTCTCAAAGAGGCGGCCAAGGAGGCAGCCCAGGCCATGGCCTCTCTATTTCGGGCAGGAGTGGACCTGGGGCCCCTGCAAGGGGTACCTGTCTCCATTAAAGATTTGATCCGGATGCGGGGGACGCGTACGACAGCAGGGTCGCGAGTCTTGCTCCAGGAGCCCCCGGATCAAGAGGACGCAATCGTGGTCCGACGTTTACGGGCGGGAGGGGCGGTCATCATCGGGAAAACGAATTTGCACGAATTTGCCACCGGCGACCCGGATCCTGCGGGGCCCTTTGGGTTGGTGCAGAATCCCCGCCGGATCGGTCACCATCCCGGAAGCTCCAGTAGCGGGGCAGGCGCGTCTGTGGCAGCTGGCGTGGGGGTGATTGCCATCGGCACGGATACGGGTGGCTCGATCCGCATTCCGGCTTACCTTTGCGGTGTGGCCGGGATCAAGCCCACGACGGGACGAATCGAGCTCGATGGGATCATTCCTCTGAGCTGGACCTTGGACTCGGTCGGCCCCCTGGCGAGACGGGTGAGAGATGTTGCCGCAGCTTTCGTGGCTTGCGCCGGGAGGCCCTGTGGTCATCTCGGGTTCGAGGATTCATCCGGGGCCGCGTTTTTGAGCGTTCTCGGCCAACCGGTTCGCGGATGGCGGATTGGAATTCCAAGGGTCGAATATTTTCGTCAGATCCAGCCGGTTGTCTCCGCCGCTTTTGAAAAGAGCCTGAGGAGTTTGGGTGATTTGGGCTGTCAACTAATTGAATTCGATGCACCTGGAGTCGATCTGATGCCGAACCTGACCATGCTGATAACCCAGTCCGAAGGATCTGCCTATCATGAGAAATATCGGGACCGGGACCAACTTTATGGGGCTAGCTTTCGGGAGCGGGTTTTGGCAGGAAGGGAACTGAAGGCGGTGAATTATCTGACAGCCCGGCAGAAGCAAATGGAGCTGCAACGAGAATGGCAGGAGGCGGTCCGTGGCTTCGATGCACTGGCGATTCCGAGTGGACCGGCTGTAGCTCCCCCACATGGAACCACGACGATCGAAATTAATGGAAAACCATTTGCCTTTCGCCCCCTCTTGAGCAGTTTTACCCGTCCAGCCAATCTGCTCGGCTGGCCGGCTTTGACCTTGCCTAACGGGGTTTCAGAAGAGGGTCTGCCAACTGGAGTGCAGCTCATGGGCCTGAAGGACAGCGAAGAACGCCTTTTCATCCTGGGTCACCAGCTTGAAGAAGCGATGGGATGGGTGTCGAAACTTGGAATAGAGCCAAGCCAGAAAGCCTAATTGTTCAGACCCTCCAGATGGCCTCCATGGCCCCTCACCCTCCCCTCTGCCCCGAAAACGGGGGAGAGGGCAAGGATGAGGGGTGAATTTTAGTTTTCTCCATTATGACAGGGCCCCGGGTGATTGATGAATCATCGCCTGATTAGGTTAAGGCCATCACAATGAGGTATCGGACGACCTCGAGGATGAGAATGGCGATTATTGGGGATACGTCGAAGGCCATGCGGGGCATGGGAAGGAGTCCCCGGATCCTCTCCAGGAAAGGATCGGTGAGCCGGAAGAGGTAGGGGGCAAGCGGAATTCGCGAATAGGGGCTTACCCACGACAGGAGCACCCGGATGATGATCATCCAGATGTAAATTGTGATGAGCATATCGAACGTTTTGGCCAGGGCAAACATCCTTTTCCCCCCTTTTCCTCTTTTGACGCGCCCGCTCAAGACATGAGCTCGGCCCTGGAGCTGGGCAGCCCCTCGCGGTCACGTTTCGGTGTTTCGTTACCCGGTAAGCGCCAGCTCGGGCGCTCTGCGGTAAAGGGCATTTCCAGGATCCTGCCCAGCGTAAGCTCCGCCGGATCCTGGAACGCAGGCACGCCGATCGTGATCTCTCGTTGCGGGACGTTCCGCCGCAAAGTGCCATGAAGATAATCCGGCCAGGAGAATATGGTCGACCAGTTCGAGTCGGTCTCTTCCCGCACGATGGAGTGATGGATCCCGTGAATACGGGGCGTAACGAGTAACCGGCACAGCCGCCGTTCGAAACCGATCGGGAGTTCTACGTTGGAGTGGTGGAACAGAATTTCCAGCAGGGTCGCCGTCTGCCACATCGAAAGCGCCAGCGGGGAGATGCCCAGAAAGAAAACCTGGGCTCCCCTCCACGGGACCGACAGGAACATTTCACCGGGATGGAACCGAAGAGCCGTGGAAGCATCCAGGTCCAGGTCCACGTGATGGGCCTGATGGAAGCGCCAGAGGAGAGGGACCTTGTGGGTAAGATAGTGCCAGATGAAGAGGGTGTAATCCAGGACCACCGCGGAAAGGAGGAGTTCCAGCCAGACCGGCATCCGAACCAGCCTGAGCAAACCGAAATTCCGCCGCTCCGACTCCTTCATGAGGCGCTTGACCAGAGGTTTCTCCGATGCGCGAATGATGGCCGCCGTCATGACCCCCATAGCGAGGTTCCTGGAATTGCGCCTCATCTTGTCCAGCCGCATTTTTCTTAACGGGCGCTTCTTTTCGAGAATCAGGAGGGTTACCGCCGCGCCCGCGACCAGGAATCCATTCAGCCAGCCCGGCAATTCCCTACTAAGCAGCTCCGACCGTTTCTTCACGACGGGTCTCCTTCATTTTTATGGTGCGTCGGGGGCAGGATTTCATCGCTTTGGGAAAAGGCGTGGCACCAGCCGGTGAACCGTCTCTGCTGCGAAGGTCCAGGCAATGTGATTGCCCATCTCCTTGAGGTTGACCTGCCAGGGGATTTTCCGGATCCCCGGCGAGACCCCCAGCAGCGGAGCCATTGTGCCGTCGCAGGCGAAGAAGAAAGGCACGGCAAAGGGAAGTCCCATGAGTTTTGCAGCGGAGGGGTATTTTCCCCTAACCCCGGCGTAGATGAGGCCCCACATCACCCCGAAGCTCGCCGCGAAGATCGCCCGTGCCTTGCGTTTCTCTGTCTCGGAAGGTTCCCGACCCAGGAGTTTCCGGGCGAAATGCGGTCCGGCCATATTATGGGCGGAGTCCTCGCGGATTTGTTTTTCGCGGCGCTTCTGTTCTTCGCTCACCAGGCGGTCCATGACCTTGTCCGCCAGTCCAACTACGGCCCCGGCCAGCAGTCCAGCCGCGACGCCTGTCAGGAGAGTCCCGGAGAGGCTTCGTTTTTCTTTAATCATGGTAATCTCCTGGAGTAATGGGGATACCCCTTTAGCGAAAAGTTGACTTCCCTCATATAAATAGACTAACAGATTTTTGGGAGATCGGGCAACTCCTCCAAACCGGACCTACAGATGACCGGCCCATCTCCTACGCCTGAAACGAGATAGAAAATGCTAAAAAAACCTTCATCAGAAACTCAGGGTGCTACCGTGAGGATGACGCTTCCGGAAACATTCCCAGATGAAGCCGTAATCGTCGCGGTACCTGGGGCAACACTTGTGGCGAGACCGGTGCTGTTCACCGTCACGACAGCTATATCAGTAGATCGCCAGGTGACTTGGGAGGTTATATCCCGGCTGGTCGCATCGGAATAACTCCCCATGGCTGTAAGCTGCTGGGTAGTTCCCGGGGCGACGTTCGGATTCGTCGCGGTTACAGATATGGAAGTCAGGCCTGCGGAGGTCACCGTAAGGATCGCCTCCCGCGAAATGGACTGAAAAGCAGCAGTGATAATAGAAATACCCGGCGCAATGGATGTGGCTAAGCCACTGCTGCTTATTGTGGCGATATCTATACGGGATGAACTCCACGTAACTTGGGTGCTAATGTCCAAGCTTGTCCCATCCGAAAATGCTCCAGTGGCTGTAAATTGTTGGGTTATCCCTGCAGGTGCGCTCGGGATGCTTGAACTGGCGGGACTTAGGAACAGGGATATAAGAGTTGCAGAAGTCACCCTGAGGATTACGATCCCCGAGATGTCCCCCAAGGCGGCAGTGATGATGGCGCTACCCGGATTAATCCCTATGACCAACCCGGTGTTGTCGACCCTGGCAACGGAATCATTGGATGAGCTCCAGGTGACCTGAGTCGTGATATCGAAGTTGGTTCCATCCAAAAATATGCCGGTGGCGGTGAGCTGCTCGGTGAAGTCTGTGGGGATGGCCAGATTATTTAGTGATACGGATATAGAAGAGAGAGGTGCAGAGGTCACTGTAAGTGTCGTCCTTCCCACAGTGGTTCCGGAAGTGGCAGTGATGGTAGTAGTACCCGCTCGCAAAGCGGTTGCCAAGCCGCTGCTGTTCACAGTCGCAACGGAGATATTTGAGGAGGTCCAAGCGATCTGAGGGGTTATATCTATGCTGGTTCCATCAGATTGCGCTGCCGTGGCCGTAAACTGCTGGGTTGCCCCGATGGGTATGCTGGGGTCCGTCGGTGTTATTACAACAATGGAGGTGGGTACGGAAGAAAAAGGGAAGCCAAATTCGACAGATTCGCCGCAGGATATTAAATATAATGCGAAACTCGCCAGCATCACCCCCGTAGCCATTCGGCCCTTGGCAAACGCCAGGATTTTCCCGGCCACTAAGTTCACCCCGGCATGAAAGAGGCAGTTATTGGAAAGAGGACCCATTTTGCTCTACCGGAGGCGGAGGATATGGTTCTGAACGTGGGGTATTCACGTTTCACTGGAAGAATTCGGAGGCCGGCTCCCCTCTTCCCCGCGGCCCCCTGTTCCAAGGCAATTTAGGGCACAACATCCCGCCTTTCTCTATTCGAGCCGGGAAGCACACCTTCAACTATAGTGAACGGCTTAAGTAAGTCGACATCCAGTTGCCCTCTTATTGACTTATGTCTCGCCGTAAAATCCCCCCTGCCCCCCTTTGATAAAGGGGGGTTGGGGGGGATTTACCAGGGATTGCCCATGCAATGTCCACTTTCTTTGGTCGGGCACTATAAATTGCAGATGGTCCTCATTCTTGGACCCATTTCCCCCGACGGAGCTTTCCCAATAAATCCTGGACTTCTTCCGACACGGTCTTTCCCTCATCGGTACGGTGGTGGAGATCGGCGAAGCCCAGGTATTGTTCCTGGTGCTCGTCCCAGATCCTCTTCAGGTCTTCCACCAGGGTGGTTCCTGGGTTCACCCGGGGGCGGTCCTGCTGGCTCACCCGTTCAGCCAGGACCTTCAGGTCCGCCAGGAGGAGAATCCGGACCCCGGTACCCATGAGAATATCGCGGTTCCATTCATAGCGAGCCGTGCCACCCCCGAGGGCAATGACAGAGCGGTTCATTTTCGAGAACCGTTTGCAGAGGTT
Organism: uncultured delta proteobacterium; assembly: GCA_963712535.1. GTDB lineage: Bacteria > Desulfobacterota > SM23-61 > SM23-61 > SM23-61 > CAVQIK01. The sequence goes on from CAVQIK010000012.1 coordinate 235,814, forward strand.
ATATTCCAGTTCCCGGAAAGCCAGCCAGCCCTGTTCCCGGACCAGATCATGGAAGGTGTAGGGGCGACCCGTCACGCGCTTCGCCTGATCGCCCCTGCTGCTTAACTCTTTGTCCATCTCCTGGTCCAGGTCAAAGAAGGACCATCCAAGGCGTTGCGCCAGAAGGGTCCCGAGAACCGTTTTGCCGGACCCGATCATGCCGCTGAGATAAAGGTTCATCATAAAAAACCTTTCTGGAATTCAGCCAGGCCCATGGGTTGATCCTGAAGACTCTCCTATAAAGTTTTGCTGCAGATCGGTCGGGCGACCGTAAAGGGCACCCCCTCCGGCTTCGGCTGGTAAACCGCTTGACCGGGGCGATGTTTCAAAGGGTCTTAGCGAGGTCCGTAAAAACAGGCCGATTCCCCTATCCGGTCAGGAGAAGAATGGCCGCGGCGTTGTTCGGCCCGGCGCGCGATCAAAGCTCAAGATAGGCTTTCCGCATCATCGGATGGTTGATTAAATTCTGGGCCGTGTCGTGCAGAACGATGTGCCCGTTCTGCAGCACGTACCCGCGGTTGGCGATCGCCAGGGCCATATTGGCGTTCTGCTCGACCAGGAGGATGGCGATCCCCCGACGGTTGAGGTCCTGGATGAGCTCGAAAGGACTTTTCCACGAAGACGGGAGAAAGGCCCATGGAAGGCTCGTCCATGACCATCATCTTGGGCCGGGCCATCAGGGCCCGCGCCATGGCCAGCATCTGCTGTTCTCCGCCGGAGAGGGTTCCGCCCAGCTGTTTCCGCCGTCTCCGACAGGACCGGGAACAACTCGTAGTTCTTTCCGATATCCTTCTGGATTTCTTCGCGGTCGCTCGCGGGTGTAGGCGCCCATGAGGAGGTTTTCGTAAATGGTGAGCTCGGGGAAGATTCGTCGGGACTCGAGGACCGGGGCAATGCCTGCCCGGACGACCTCCGCGGGAGAGCAATGGTGGATCGGCTTTCCTTCAAAAAGGACCTCTCCCTGGAAAGGGTGGACCAGTCCCATGATGGTCTTCATGGTCGTGGACTTGCCCGAGGCGTTTCCCCCGAGGAGGCAGACCAGTTCTCCCGGATGGACCTCCAGGGAAACATCCCAGAGAACCTGGACCGGGCCGTACCGGGTGCAGACCTTGCGCAGTTCAAGCACCGTGCTTCCTCCCCAGGTAGGCCTCGATGACATCGGGGTTTTGCCGAATCTCCTCGGGAAGGCCCTCGGCGATTTTCTCGCCGTGGTCCAGAACAATGATGCGGTCCGAGACGCCCATGATGACCTTCATATCGTGTTCGATGAGAAAGACCGTGATCCCCAGCTCGTCGCGGATCTTCTTGATGAGCTGGGCGATGCCCGCGCTCTCGTGGGGGTTCATCCCGGCCGTGGGCTCGTCGAGAAGCAGAAGCTTCGGCTCGGAGACCAGAGCCCGGGCGATTTCGAGCCGGCGCCGGTTGGCATAGGAAAGGGTATCGGCGAAATCATGCGATGCGGGGCAGCAGCCGTTCTTCAAAGAAGGACAATATCTTGAGCCCCTTTTCCCGGGATCTCTCTTCCTCCTGGATCACCCAGGCCGGACGGGCAATGGCCCCCCAGAGGCCGGCTTGCTGATGGCGGTGCCGTCCGAGAAGGACGTGGTCCAGGACCGTCATCCGTTTGAAGATCCGGCTGGTCTGGAAGGTGCGAGCCAGGCCCAGGGCGGCGATCTGGTGGGGGGCCAAGGTGTGAAGGGACTGGTTCTGGAAGATCGAATGCTTCCTTCATCCAAGTGGTTGGAAACCGCTCAGACACAGTTGAAAAGAGTGGTTTTCCCCGCCCCGTTGGGGCCGATGAGGCCCACGATCTCTCCCTTGCGGATGTGACGTCCACCTTCTTCACGGCCGCCAGGCCCCCGAAAGACCACGCTGACCGATCGAATCTTCCAGAAGGCTCACGGGAGCGGCCTCCTCGGCGGCCTGGCGTCTTCTCCGGTCGGGAGAGAATTCCGCGGGCGGGAGATGATCCCGGGCACGCCGGCGATCCCTTCCGGGCGGAAGAGAATGGCGGCGATCATGATCAGGCCGTACACCACCCCCCGATATTCGGCGAGGAAACGGAAGACTTCCGGGAAGGATGACCAGGGAAACGGCGCCGATACACCGGGCCCGGGAATGCTTCCCATTCCCCCCACGATCAGCATGGTCAGGATCAGAAAGGTCTCTTCCAGCCGGAAGGAGTCGGCGCTCACGAAGCGGGCGTGATGGGCAAAGAAGGCTCCGGCGATTCCGGCAAAGAAGGTGGCGATGACAAAGGAGAGAACCTTGGCCCGGAAGGTGATTGATGGAGATCGACTGGGCGGCCAGTTCATCTTCCCGGATCGCCACAAAGGTGCGCCCGACCCGGGAGTCGACGATCCGGGAGATGAAGAAGAGCACCACCACGTCCAGGACCAGGATCAGGTAGTAAGTATTCAAGGTTGCTGGACAGCTCGAATCCGAAGAAGGAAACCGGGGGAATGGCCGGGGATGCCCATGGGGCCCCGGGTCAAGCCCGATCCAGTTCATGATCACGAGGTAGGTGATCTGCTGAAACCCGATGGTGACCAGGGCCAGAAAGATTCCTTTCAGGCGCAGGGTGGGCAGGGCAATGGCCGCGCCGAAAGCTGCCGGCCACGATCCCGGCCAGGGGAAGGGTCAGGAGAAAAGGAAAACCGAAACGGGTCGGACAGGATGGCGGCGGTGTAGGCCCCGATTCCGTAAAAGGCGGCATGCCCGAAGGAGAAAAGTCCCGTGTACCCGTTGGTGATGTTCAGGCTGGAGGCCAGAATGATGTAAATCCCGGCCATGACCGCCGTGTTCAAGATATACTCGTTGCGCACGAAAAGTGGGAAGAGCGCGAGAGCACCAAGAATGGGAAGCCAGACTTTCAGGTTGGTGCGGCGGGGGATGAACTCGTAAAGGGCCATGGTTACACCGCCCGGATCGTTTTTGCCCAGGATCCCCTGAGGACGGAAGACGAGGACGATCACCAGCACGATGAAGGCGACGATGTCCCGGTATCCGGAAGCGATGAACTGGACGGTCAGGTTCTCCACCACTCCGATGATCAAACCGCCGAGGATGGCCCCGGGAATGCTGGTCAGCCCGCCGAAGATACAGGCGGCGAATCCCTTGAGCCCGGCCGTATCCCCCATGACCGGGTAGACGGCGTTGTAGTAGATTCCGACCAAGACTCCCGCCGCCCCTCCGAGGCAGGAGGCGAGGGAGAAGGAGATGCTGAAGACGCGGTTGATGTTAACGCCCATGGCATAGGCCGCCTCATGGTCTTGCGCCGTGGCCCGCATGGCCCGGCCGATCTTGGTTCCCTGAATGAGGAGCCGGAGCACGATGATCAAGACCCCGGCCAGGGCCAGGATCAGGAGCTGGAGCATCGAAATCTGGATATCCGGCAATTTGGATGGTCTCTCCGTAGATGGAAGGGACCGGCCGGTTCTCGGCCCCGAGAAAGATGACCGCGAGGTCTTTCAGGATAATGGCGAGCCCGATGGTGATCAGCAAGGGCGGCATGTGCCCGGCGGACCGAAGGGGGCGGAAGGCGATCTTTTCGATGAAGAAGCCCAGGATCCAGGCGACGCCCATGCCCATGACCAGGGCGACATACCAGGGAAGGTGCAGCACGCTCAGGGCGAAGTACCCCATGAAGGCCCCGATCATGTACACTTCGCCGTGGGCGAAGGTGACCAGGTTCATCGTCCCGAAGATGATGACGAACCCGATGGCGATCGAGGGCGTAAATGCTTCCCTGGGTCAAACCGTTGATGAGCTGGGCGAGTAAGCAGCGATAGACTATGGATGTGGGCTTTGTTCATTGATCTGGGATCGGGAGGGGAGGCTTCCCCGGAGGGATAAACCTCCCTAACGAGAATGGGTCATAGATCGTCATGCCCGCCCAGGCGGGCATCCAGGCAGGTGTGAACCAGGGCCAACCTCGCCGGGGAGCTACTTGGCTATCCCAAGAATACACTGGATTCCCGCTTTCGCTTCGCGGGAATGACGGCCCTCGTTTTTATCCCCACAAATCTCTAAGACCGTAACTATTTAGCCCTATGAAAAGATTTCCAAAATTGCCAGGAGCCCTCAGAAATCCCCCTTAATCCCCCTTTTTCAAAGGGGGAAACTGTGTCTCCTCCCTTTGGAAAAGGGAGGTTGGGAGGGATTTCCGGGAATTCTTTTCAAACCAAAAGTGATACCTGAGACCAATTTACTTTCCTTCGTAAAGAACGAACTCTCACGTTCTTGATCACCAGGTGCCGGTAATCCTTGACCACATCCCTCTGCTCGGTGAAGGCGATCTTGCCGGTCACGCCGACGAAGTCTTTGGTCTTGGCCAGTTCGTCGCGGATGGCCTTCCGGTCCGTTCCGGCCTTGCGGATCGTGTCGGCCAGAAGGTTGACCCCGTCATAGGCGATGGCGGCGAACATATTCGGGGTGGATCTTGTATTTCTCTTCGATATCCCTTCACGAACTTCTGGACTTCCGGGCGGGGGTCCTTGGGAAAGAAAACGGCGCTCGTGTACAGGCCGTTCACCGAAGTGCCGCCGATCTCGAGGAGCTTGGGGGAATAGAGAGATCCCGGGGCCCGAAAGCAAGACATCCGTCCAGCCCAGTTTCTCCCGTTGCTTGGCGATGAGGGCCATTTCGTTGTACATGGAAGGAATGTAGAGCAACTCCGGCTTATAGCCCGCGAAGCTTGGTGAGCACACCGGTGAAATCCTTGTCCGTTTCGAAGAAGGATTCGATGGCCAGGATGTCCGCACCCATTTCCTTGGCCGGAGTTCACGAAATAGTCCTTGGTGGCAATTCCCCAGTCATTGTTGATGTAGAGAACGGCGATCTTTTTCTTTCCCAGCTTCTGAACTGCATAGCGGGCCATGAACGGCCCTTCTCCGGCCTGGGTGCCGATGATTCCGAAAGACCAGATGCTTCCCGGGGCGAATTTCGGATGGGAAGCGGTGGGCGAAAGCTGCACCATGCCGGCCTTGTCATAGATCGGCTGGGCGGCCATGCAGGCGGTGCTGGTGAAATCCCCGATCTGTGGCCACGTACTTCGGTTGTCGAGGTGTATTTCTGGGCCAGCGCGGCCGACTCCTTGGGGTCGCTCTTGCTGTCGTTGTAAACCAATTCGAGGGGCCGGCCGTTGATTCCGCCGGCGGCGTTGAGCCAGCCGACAGCCAGATTCATGGCCTTCTGCCAGTTCTGGCCGTACTCGGCGTAGTTTCCCGGTCAGCGGGGCGCTGACGGCGACATAGATCGGGTCCGCGCTCCAGGCCATCGCGGCGGGGAGAAGCAGAAAGGCGATCGCCAAAATCGTGTCTAAAACTTTTTTTCATTGAATCCTACCTCCTTTTATTTTTTGATTTTCTTCTTTTGCAGGTGCTTTCTTTTTCTTACCCGGGCGGATGTGCAGGAAACAGCAGTTTCCCGAACTCCGGCCTTCCAGGTTTCGGCGAAAAACTCGAACCCGGCTCCTTCAAACGTGCCAATGTCCACCGGCGGCGGCAATCGAGCAGATCTTGGCCGTTTCTTTGTCGCTCAGTCCGGCTTCCTGCCAGGCGTCTCTCAGCGGGCAGCGGTGAAACTGGAGGTCCAGCGCTTCGTCGTCGCACCGCAGAACCTCGGCCGTGAACATCCTTCCTCCATCCGGATCCCAGCCGATAAAAGGCTTTCCTCAGGCCTTCCAGATCATCGGGTCCATATTTGGCCAGCAGCTGTTTCCCGATTTCCAGCCCGCGGTTGTGGATCGCCCTCTTCATGATCTCCGCGGCTTTCTTTTCCCCGATCTCTTTCCGCAGCTCGTCGAAGATGTGGTAGTACATCATAGCCCGATTCTTGAATGCCGAATAAACGGCCTCCCGCAATTCTTTTTGTCCCATAAGCTCCCCCCTGGAAAAGGAATTTAGGCTAGATTCTCCCTTAGAATTACGCAAAAATCAATGAGCTATAAAAAAGGTGAAGGCCTAATCAGTTGCCCGGTTTATGCGTGCCTGGCTTGAGGAGGCCGGAAGCAAAACCATAGGCAAGGGATTCATAACATTGACAATATCTGCCGGAATTGGTAGTGGAAATGTCTTTTGGAGGGTGCAGGAATCGGAAGCGGGCGGAGGAAGGTCTGCTTTCCGGTTATGGTTGTTCGTTCTCACAATTTCCCTGGCCATGAGGATGGGTCAGGCAAAGGAGGACAGAATGAAACGGGTAAAATGGGGCTTCAGGATGAGGACGGTTATTACGGGTCTGGCATTCGCGCTGATTTCCGGCTTGGCCGTGCCTGCCCAAGGAGCCGATCAGGGGCCGATCAAGATAGGATTTCTCGCCCCCTTAACCGGGACATGGGCCCAGTCAGGGCAAGACATGGTCATCGGGGCCAAGCTCTTTTTGGAGAGCATCAATTACACGGTGGCCGGAAGAAAGATCGAGTTGATCATCGAAGATGAAGGCGCCGCTGCTTCGACGGCGATCACCAAGGCCCGGAAACTGATTAATCATGACAAAGTTCCTTTAGTGAGCGGAGTCTGGCTCTCGTCCTCTGCGTATGCGGTGGCTCCCGTGTGCGAAGAAGCCAAGGTCCCCCTGATTACCCTTGGCGCCGGTGATGATTTGACCCAGCGCAAGCGATCCAAGACACTGGCTCGCCTCTCTTTCACCGGTTGTCAGTTCGGCCATGTGGCCGGAGACTATGCCTATCATCAACTGAAGTGGCGTAAAGTCGCCATGCTCGGATGGGAGCACGCCTTCGGCCAGGAAGTCATGGGGTCTTTTCAAAAAAGCTTCGAGGATGCCGGAGGAAAGGTCATCCAGAGGATCTATGCCCCCTTGACGACGCTGGACTTCGGCCCGTACATCGGGGAATTGAATAAAAGCGCCGATGGTCTTTTCGAGGTGGCCACGGGGTCGCCCAGCATGAGTTTTCTCCGATCCCTGAAGGCGAGCGGGCTCATGGACAAATGGAAGGTCCTCACGGTCGGGACGGCGATGGATGAATCCTTCCTCCAGCAGTTGAAGGATACGGCTCTCGGCGTGCTCTCGGTGGACATCTATAGCTCAGCTCTGGACACGCCGGAGAATAAGGCTTTTCGGGAGAAGGTCCTGAAGGCCACCCAAAGGGACCCGACTTATAATACAGTTTGTTCTTACACCTCGTCTGATTGGATTACGCAGGCAATGAAAGCCATCGGCGGGGACGTGGAGAATAAGGAGAAGCTGATGAATGCGATCCGGGCAGTGGAGATTAAACAATCTCCGCGGGGACCGCTCAAGCTGGATCCCTATGGACACGTGATCGAGAACGTATATGTCCGCCGGGTAGATAAGGTGGGCGACCACTATCAGAATACGGTGATTCATACCTACCCGATGGTCTCCCAGTTCTGGAAATACAACCCGGAAGAGTTTCTCAAAAAACCCCCGTACAGCCGCGATTACCCGCCGTGCTGCCGGTAGGAAAGAGCGCCGGCCGGGAATCCGGGTCTTGTCTGTCACAGGGAACTGAATGGAATTTTTGATCACCCAGGGGTTTAACGGGATCTCTTACGCGGCCCTCCTCTTCTTGCTGGGGGGAGGGCTGAGCCTCATCTTCGGGGTGATGAAGATTGTGAATATCACCCATGGCACCCTTTATCTCATCGGAGGGTACATCGGGTATGTCACGGTCCAGCACACCGGCAATTTCTATCTGGCCCTTCTTCTTGCCTCTGCGGTGGTCTGTGCGTTAGGGATGACCATGGAGCGTTTTTTCCTCCGGGACCTGGAGGGGCAGGATCTTCGGCAGATGTTGATGACCATGGGGATCACGCTCATCTGCCAGGATATCCTTCTTCTGATCTTCGAGGGATTGCCTCTCAATATCGCTCTCCCTCCATGGGCTGCGGGGAGCGTGCGGGTGGGTCAATATTCTTTCCATGTTCTCCGGCTGCTGATGATCGGGGCGGCGATCGTCGTGTACACCATTCTTTGGTGGTTCCAGGATCGGACACGAGCCGGGGCGATCCTGAGGGCCGCAGTGGACAATAAGACCATGGCCCAGGCGGTGGGCATCAACGTCCATTCGGTGACCATGGCGGTGTTTGGTTTGGGCAGCCTCCTCGCTGCCTTCGCGGGAGTCGTGGGTTGTGCTTTCACGGCGATCCGTCCCGGCATTGATTTCGAGGTGCTGCCCCTGGCCTTTGTGGTTGTCATTATCGGGGGCATGGGAAGTCTCAAAGGGGCCCTTCTGGGAAGTCTTGTCGTCGGTCTCATTGACAACTTCGGAAAGGCCCTCTTTCCAGAACTTTCGTATTTCACCCTGTTTCTGCCCATGTCATTCATCCTGGCATTCAAACCCACTGGACTTATATGGCGGGGAAGCATGACGGCCCAGGCTTTAATCTCCAAGCCTCTTCTGTTCCTGGCTCTGGGAGCCGTCATCCTGGTGTTGATGATTCTCCCTCCTGTTTTACCCACTTACGTGGTCATCCTTCTTTCGCAGACGATGGTGTATGCGATGGTGGCCATGAGCCTGGATATTCTCATTGGATACACCAATCTGGGGTCCCTGGGCCACGCCAGTTACTTTGCCATCGGGGCTTTCGCCACCGCCATTCTGGAAACGAAGTACAAAGCGGGTTTCGCGGTGAGTCTTTTATCGAGTATCGGAGTCGCCGCTTTCGCTTCCGCTCTCATCGGTCTGCTGGCCCTGCGAACAACGGGGATTTACTTCCTCTTGATCACCCTTTCCATCGCCATGTCCATATGGGGTCTGATCTACCGATGGCAATCTTTTACCGGGGGGGACAACGGCATCTCGGACATTCCCCGCCCGCATTTTGGTTCATGGATCAATCTCTCCAGCCACGTCCACTTCCACTATTTTATCCTGCTCTTCTTCATTCTTTCTCTCATTCTGATTATCCTCCTCATCCGCTCTCCCTTTGGCAAGACGTTAGTGGGCATCCGGGACAGCGAATCACGGATGAAAGTGCTGGGTTACAACGTCTGGTTGCATAAATACCTGGCCTTCATCCTTGCCGGGGCTTTTGCCGGGCTGGCTGGAAGCATTTATGCCTACTTCAACAGATTTGTGGGCCCCGGTGACGCCAGCCTGGATCAGTGTATGGAATTTGTCCTGATGGTGAGCATCGGGGGTCCGGGAACTCTCGTTGGAGCGAACATAGGCGCCCTTCTCATCACCTTTATGAGGAATATGGTGAGCGTTTACACAAACCGGTATCTGTTGATCCTGGGCATCGTCTATGTGCTGACCGCCAAATATGCCCCTGAGGGGATCATGGGACTCATCAGGCGATTTGGCAGACGGCAAGAGGGGTAATCCATGGACTCGGGCGAAGAAGACGACGGGTCCTCCGGCTATAGAGTGCGAAGCCTTAACCAAACGATTTGGCGGCCTGGAAGCGGTCAGCCACGTTACCCTGAAGGTGGAGGCGGGGGAACGCCGGGCGATCATCGGTCCGAATGGGGCGGGTAAGACGACCCTCTTTCGGCTCATCAGCGGCGAATTTCCGGTGACCGCAGGGACCATCCGATTGTTCGGCCGCGAGATCACGCGCCTGCCGTGCCACCGGAGAGCATGGTTGGGACTGGGGAGAACGTTTCAGATCACCAACTTGTTTCCGACCATGACCGTCGCGGACAACCTGGTGACCGCCGTGATGGGACTCCGGGGGACCAAGTTCTCCATGATCAGGCCGCTTTCGACCTACAAGGAGATCTACGCTCTTGCCGATGATATCCTTACGAGAGTAGGGATGATCGAGAAGCGGGGGCATCTTCTGAAGTACCTTTCTCACGGGGAGCAGCGTCAGATCGAGATCGCCATGGCCCTGATCTCCGACCCGAAGGTGTTGCTGCTCGACGAGCCGACGGCGGGGCTGTCCCCCGCCGAATCCGCGCTCATGACCGCCACCCTCCAGAAGCTCGACCCGGGGATCACAATTCTGATCATCGAACACGACATGGACGTTGCCTTCAACGTGGCGGGCTGGATCACCGTCCTTCATCAAGGATGCATGTTTGCCGAAGGGCCTCCCCAGGAGATCCGCAACAACCCGCGGGTGCAAGAGATCTACTTCGGCTCCGAAGGGAAGCCATGCTGACGGTTGAGGATATCCACACCTATTACGGCGACAGCTACATCCTCCAGGGCATCTCCATGGAGGTGGAAGGCGGGCGGATTGTCGGCGTGTTGGGGCGAAACGGGATGGGAAAGACAACTCTGATCCGATCGCTGACCGGCGTCAACCCGCCCCGCCGTGGCCGTATCACCTACCAGGGAGAGGAATTGACCCAAAAGAAGCCTTTTCAAATTGCCAGACTCGGGATCAGCATCGTCCCCCAGGGGAGGGAGATTTTCCCCTCGTTGGACGTGACTGAAAACCTTACGGTAGGTCATACCCTGAAATCGGATGGATGGACATTGGAGAAGATCTTTGACCTATTCCCTCCCCTGAGACAACGGGCCCATCATCCCGGCAACCGGCTGAGCGGCGGGGAGCAGCAGATGCTGGCCATCGGCCGGAGTCTTATGACGAACCCGTCGCTGCTGCTGATGGACGAACCGACCGAGGGATTGTCCCCCCTTTTCGTCCAAACCGTGGGCCGGGTGATTCACATGCTTCAGGAGGGAGGTCTGTCCATTCTCTTGGTTGAACAGAACCTTCGTTTCGCTCTCGAGCATACCGACTACATTCATATTCTGAATCGGGGTCAGATTGTCCATTCCTCTTCCCCAAACGAATTGGATAGAAATCAGGAGGTCCGACAAAGATTCCTCGGGGTGTAGCCAAACACAAAGAATACTCATCACAGGGTGGAGAGTGCCAGGAGCATCTAATCTGGCTTGCTGAGACATGGCTCTCTTCCATCAGGAAGCCCTTCAAACGTAAAGTCCAAGTTTTTCACCACGTCCCCTTCTCCACACTACGTTCCCTCTTAAGATTTGTCGGAAACGTAATCAACGGAACTACCTCTCTCTCCCGCCAAATTCAGCCTTTTCTTCCTTGACTACCAATTATCATGAGAGTATTCTTTTTTTTCGTTCTTGCTTTTGACCAAGAAAGCCTAACTCCCTGACCCTCGCTCCTCTCAAAATGATCAAAAGGGTTGCCCCAGAATAATCAACTGAATCCTCCAATGCCTTACATGGTAGAGTTGTATACTAATTTCACTCTTAGGGATGCTACGGGAAATCCGTTTCCATGAGCAGATACTCGAAAGGAGGGGAGTTATGAGTCTCGAAGAGCAGGAATTTTTCTTTCATGGCGATGGCAGTGGTTCTTTTGATGTTGGGGGTGCCAGGGATGGCTGCCGAGTTTCCCACCCGGCCGGTGACCCTGATCTGTCCCTGGCCGGCCGGCGGTTCCACGGACGTAGTCATGAGGGCCCTGGCTGAAACCACGGGAAAGTACCTCGGCCAGCCCGTGGTCATTGAGAATAAACCGGGCGGAGGAGGCACGGTGGGCCCAGCCACGATGGCGGCAGCATCCAAGCCGGACGGATACACGGTTTCCCAAATCCCGATCTCAGTTTTTCGCTATCCCCACATGATGAAAGTCAGCTGGGACCCCTTGAAGGATTTCACCTATATCGTCCACCAGACGGGGTACACGTTCGGGGTCGTGGTCAAAAAGGACGCCCCCTGGAAGACATGGAATGAGTTTGTGGCCTATGCCAAAGCCAATCCCGGAAAGATAACCTACGCCACGCCCGGAGCCGGGACCTCCCTGCACATCACCATGGAGATGTTTGCCATGCGAAATGGCATCAAATGGATCCAGGTGCCGATGAAAGGCGGGGCGGAAACCACGCCGGCCGTCCTGGGGGGCCATGTGTCGGCCACGGCGGACTCCACCGGTTGGGCCCCCCAGGTTGATTCGGGGGACCTTCTCCTCCTGGTCACCTGGGGAAATCAACGGACCAAGAGGTGGCCCACGGTGCCGACGCTGAAGGAACTGGGCTATGGGATGGTCTCCAATTCTCCATTCGGAATTGCCGGCCCCAAGGGAATGGACCCCAAAGTGGTGAAGATTCTCCACGATGCCTTTAAAAAGGGAATGGAAGACCCCGCCTACCTGAAAGTGCTGGAAAGATTCGACATGGAGCCGTTTTACAAGAATACGGAAGACTACGCGAAATACGCGAAAGAGCTCTACGAAGAAGAAAGAGAAAACGTGGAGAAGTTGGGGCTGAAGAAGAAGTGAGTCCTTCGGCAGCGGGGAAACCGTGAAGCGTCAGGACATTCTGAGCTCTCTTTTCTGGATGGCCGTAGGAATGGGGGTCTGCTACGGCGGCTACGACCTGGAGCTGGGAACGCTCCGCGACCCCGGCTCCGGGTTCATGTTCTTTTGGGTGGGGATCATCATGATCGGGCCTTTCGGCGAGCGTTTTCATCCGGGCGCTCAAGATGAAAGGCGATGGGAAAAAGGCTAGTATCCTGGGCAAAGATATTCGCTGGAAAAAGGTCCTGGTTGTATTGGCCGGCCTTTTCCTCTACGCTTACGTCTTCACCTCTCTGGGATTCATCCTCACCACGGGCCTTCTCCTCTCTCTTTCTCTTTAAGGCGATAGAGCCCCAGAAGTGGTCCTGGGCGGTCCTGGGCGCCGTCGTAAGCACTCTGGCCGCCTACGGCGTCTTCCAGCTCTGGCTCGGAAGCCAACTTCCAAAAGGCATCCTGGGGATCGGGTAAGCTATGGACCTCCTCAATCACCTGTCCATCGGCTTCTCGGTTGCTCTCGACCCAATCAACCTTTTCTACTGTTTTTTGGGCGTATTCATCGGAACGCTGATCGGGGTCTTGCCCGGGATCGGGCCGGTGGGGGCCATGTCTTTGCTCCTGCCCACAACTTTCAAATCCACCCCCGAAGCGGCCATCATTATGCTCGCGGGGATTTACTATGGCGCCATGTACGGCGGATCTACGACCTCCATCCTGGTGAACATCCCCGGAGAAGCGGCCTCGGTGGTCACCTGCCTGGACGGCTATCAGATGGCAAGGAAGGGTCGGGCCGGCCCGGCCCTGGGCATTGCCGCCTTTGGTTCCTTCATCGCAGGGACCCTTTCCGTCCTGGGCTTGATGCTGATGGCGCCCCCTCTTTCCCGGATTGCCATTCAGTTCGGCCCGCCGGAGTATTTCACCCTCATGGTGCTGGGCCTTACGATCCTGATTTATCTGGCCCACGGCTCCATGCCCAAGGCCCTGATCATGGCCGCGTTCGGGATCGTGTTGGGACTGATTGGCCTGGATTCCATCAATGCCCGTCCTCGGTTCACCTTCGACCGGATGGAACTGATCGACGGGGTGGGCCTGGTTCCGATCGTGATGGGACTCTTCGGGATTTCGGAAGTCCTCCTCAACATCGAGCAGGTAATCCGGAGGGACATCTTCGAGACGAAGATCCGGGGACTGCTCCCTTCAGCCAAGGACTGGCGCGACTCCCTTGCCCCAATGACCCGGGGCTCACTGCTGGGCTTCTTTCTCGGGATTCTTCCCGGCGGAGGGGCGGTCATCTCCTCCTTTATCTCTTACGCGGTCGAGAAAAGAGTATCCCGTCACCCGGAAAAGTTCGGCCAGGGGGCCATCGAAGGCGTGGCGGGGCCCGAAGCCGCCAATAACGCCGCCACCGGAGGGGCCTTCATTCCGCTCCTGACCCTGGGAATACCGCCCAACGTCATCATGGCCATGCTTCTGGGAGCCTTCATGATTCATGGAGTCACCCCGGGCCCCTTGATGATGAAACAAAACCCGGGCTTGTTCTGGGGAGTCATTTCCAGCATGTACGTGGGGAACTTCATGCTCCTGGTCCTCAACCTGCCGCTCATCGGGATGTGGGTCCAGGTCTTGAAAGTCCCCTATAAGATCCTGTTCCCCCTGATCCTGCTTTTCTGCCTCATCGGTGTATACAGCGTGAGCAACGCGGTCTTTGACATCTACGTCATGATCGTCTTCGGGATCGTGGGCTACCTCATGAAGAAATTTGGATACGAGGGGGCCCCTTTGGTCCTGGCTTTCGTCCTCGGGCCCCTCATGGAGAACAATCTGCGCAAATCCCTGATCATGTCCCAGGGGGATTTCTCCATCTTCTTCACCCGTCCGCTGGCAGCCGCTTCCCTGATCGTCGCCCTATTCCTTCTGGCTTCGCCTCTCCTTCCGTACCTGAAGAAGAAACGCGAGGAGATTCCCAAGGAAGATATTTCCTAACCCTTACGGACTCCTGGATGATCGCGCCATTCCCCTTACATCTGGATTTGTACTGTTCTGAAAAAATTGGCCATACCTTTGTGCCGCAGATCAAATTCACCCCATATCCCGCCCATCAATTTTGTCATCCTCTGTGACCGAGGGCGGTTAAGATAACACTTCACCTCTTAAGGGGTCGGGTACACCGCCTATTCCTTGGGAATTTATAATTTTATGGACGTCCCCCATTTCTCGTCCCCCATTTCTCGTCAAGGATAGATTGAAGATTTTGAGGGACGTCCCCCTCGAGGGGAAATGGGGTTTCGGATGAAACGAGTTAAGAATTCCATTGACGATGCAGGCGGAGAAATTTATATTAATTTTCGTTATGATTTTCTTCGGCAATGTACACTCGAGATTCTCGGCCGCACTCCTTGTACTCTTCATCTTTTTCTTGCTCTCATGTCCCAGCAGCATTCTTCATGGTGAGAATCCTTTCTCGGATAAGCTGGAGCACTCTCGCCATTCAGCCATGCCGTTCAAGCCTGCAGGTTCCTACGAAGAAGCCTTACACTTGTGGAGAAGTCCGGAGGAGGTTCATGGGTGGATTGCCGTCAGCTTTAGATACGATCATCCACGAGCCATGCGGCTTTCGGAGACCCACAGAACCCAGGAAGAGAGGCTCCCGATCTACCGCCCATCCGAACTCTTCGACCGCAAGTCCGGAATGTGCGTAGACCTGGCCCGCTTTGCCGTCGAGACGCTGAGGCAAATCGATCCCGCCAGCGATCCGAAGTATCTGAGGATCGAATTCGAACCCATGCAGATCGAGGGAAATACGTTTCGATTTCACTGGCTGGTTCGCTTCAAGCGCGGGGGAAAGCTATATTTTTTTGCGGATTCCAATCGCCCCGTTCATATCGCCGGCCCCTACTTTGACCTGCGGGCATTCATCGATGAGTATGAACGGTACAGGGGAAGAAAGATTGTTGGGTTTCGGGAGCTGGACTCCTATGAAAAGCAGCGGAGAACTCGGGTAAAGCAGCAGCAAGCGTCAGAGAAGCCGTAAAAACAAAGGTGAAGATCGCGGTGGTGAAAGGGTTCTGGCTTGCTCTGGAATACTTTATTTGTCGAACATCATTCAAACTATAGTGAACGGCTTAAGTAAGTCGACATCCAGTTGCCTCTTATTGACTTATGTCTCGCCGTAAAATCCCCCCTGCCCCCCTTTGATAAAGGGGGGTTTGGGGGGATTTACCAGGGATTGCCCATGCAATGTCCACTTTCTTTGGTCGGGCACTATAAACACTGCAAAAATTCCGCACGTCCCATTCCTTTATACATAGGGGTGAGTGTTTAAAGGTATCCTCATTCCCTGGCTGGAATCATTGCGCGATTTTTTCACTTCACTTTGTAAGTTGACAAAAATCGTAATAGTGTGGTATTTGTCAACTAAGGGGAACGTGAAGAGGGGAAAAGGAGGGGATACATGATTGGCGATCGCTTAAGACAAACTCGAATTTCGGCAGGTCTTTCTTTGAGGCAACTTTCTGAAATGACTGACAATTACGTTAGCGCTCAAGTCATCCACAAATACGAAGCAGGGAAATCAAATCCCGGTTCAGATGTCCTAATTAAACTGGCAAAGGCTTTGGATATCAAAGTTGAGTATTTCTTCCGCCCCGATTCTGTTCAAGTGACTCTTGGGGAGCCGGCATACCGAAAACGAGTTGCTGCTTCCTCAAAGAATCTTCGAGCCATGCGAGCAAAGGCGAAAGATTGGGTGGAGAGGTATTTGGAAGTTGAGTCTCTATTCCCGGATAATCGATTCCCTAAGATCAAGCTCCCGAATGAAAAAAACCGCATAATCCAAGGAATGGATGATGTCGAAGAGCTCGCTGTTTCCCTGCGGAAATTGTGGAGTCTCGGGGTGGATCCTATCGAAAATCTCACGGAAACCCTGGAAGACCAGGGCAGTAAAAATCGTTATTCTTGAGGGAGAGAAGGAATTCGACGGACTTTCATGTTGGGCCAACGAGAAAATTCCGGTCATTTTAGTCAAGGCGGGACTTCCAGGTGATCGTCAACGCTCTGATGTGGTCCATGAACTGGGCCATTTGATCATGAAAGTTTCCTCGGAAATCAACGAAGAAAAGGCGGCATACCGGTTTTCGGGTGCTTTTCTTGTGCCGAAGGAAATGGTCTACCAGGAGCTTGGGAAACAAAGGAATAGGATCGAGATCGGGGAATTACACATGCTGAAAAAGAAATACGGAATGAGTATGCAGCAATGGATTTACCGAGCCAAAGATCTTTCCATTATTTCGGGAAGTCAAGCATCAGACCTATTCCGGCTATTTCGTGCCAGAGATTGGAATCGGATCGAGCCTGGAAAGCAGCTCTCCTATGAAGAACCAGCGCGCTTTAAACGGCTCCTTTTGCAGGCCGTAACGGAACGGTTAGTTTCTCCTGTTCGCGCAGCCGAAATTCTCGGCAAGTCCTTTGAGGAATTCCGGAAATCCCTGCAGGAGGAACTTGCCTGAGAAGAAGATCGTCCTCGATACCACCATCTGCATCGACCTTTCTCATGGACACCTTCTGAAAAAGACAACAGAACTGCCCTCTGAGTTTCTTTTGGCAGATGTGATCCTTGAAGAGTTGATCAATCCACCTGGAGAAGTATTTGTCCAAGCCGGATTCTCCATCTCCAAAATCAGCGAAGAGGCTATTGGAAAGATTTTTGAGCTTAGAACACATTACCCAAAGCCTTCAACGAATGATCTATTTGCTTTTCTACTAGCTAAAATCAATTCCTGCCCGCTACTAACCGGTGATGATGCCCTTTCTCGTTCCTTGTTATGTCGGGAAGATGGCTCTCCTTTTGACTCCTTGCATTATCACATCGCGGAGGGATTCCGGGAGTATCTAATCTGGCCTGCCAAAGTTCTCGTATTTTCTCATAGGTATCCATGGACTTCACTCACCCTTAGTCCCTTACAAGCGAAGAAATGAGGTTAGAATCTTTCCTGCAGCGGTAACCACATTTGTTTAGTATGGCGATGATCCCGCGGGACTTTTCAGGATCCAATTCCAGCACCCAGCCATCTTGCGTTGTGGCCGTGACCTTACCAAATCTGGTCTTTACGCCTTCCGGCATCCATTGGCCCATTTCTTCAATATCGTAGCCCCAGCCCTTAAGACTGGCGGATATGTTCCTGCATGGGACTTCTTCAATATTAAAAGGCTGATCATCATCCGGCCAGGACTCATCGTAATCGGCTTTCATTTCTGCCATTTCCCTGAAGACCGCTTTCGGTATAAGTTGTTGGAACTCCTTCCAGGTTTTGGCACGCAAGGCGGTCCAGATTTTGAGGAGCTCCATGACTCGCAGCTTTGGAATAAAGAACAATTGACCCGCATGAAGCCCGTATACCACTTCAATTTTCGGAGTCAGGGGCACAAGATTGCCGCTCCAGTCAGATTTCGGAGGCTTTTTCTTCCATTCCATTGTCCCTTTAGGCCACAAGGACATTTGTTTTTTCCTTCTTGGTAGGGACAATGAATCTGTTTCCATGCTCTCCTCCACGAGAATATTCAGGCCCATTTTCCTTCCACTTCGGCACGATGAATGGGTCTGGAATATCTATCGGCTGAATTCGTTCTTACCTCAATAGTTCCGAAGCTTATTTGACACACGTTTGCACCTGGGAAAAGGGGCGGTGGGAGATCCCTTCCACTCGGGAATGAAAATTTTAAGCTGGTGGATTGGGATTTGAATACGGAGCGGAGCGACAAGATTTCGGATTCACTCGTCCGGTGATCTCGAAAAAGAGAAAGGACAGGACGTAGTGGAAACTTTACACTGTTAGCTTTTCTCCTCCATTTTTCGAGTGGCTTTGGCGATGGGACTGAAGCGCAGACCCCCAACTTCCGTGCTATCCCCGCCATCGGAAGGTGTAGTCTCGGTTTAAATGTGAGGCAATCTTGGCCTGGGCTCTTGAAACTTCATCTCTGCCCGCCTGACCTCAACTCACTCCCACTCACCTCCTCTTTCCAGCAGGTCTCGTTGCGGAGCGTTTGACCAATCCCCCTTGCTCCCTCACGAGGAAATACCTCTTCACCCGGTTTATGAGAGTTCTCTCTGGGCCAATTGAATTATTTGAGGGCGTCCCTCCTCCCTATCCAAAATGGCAGAACCTTCCCACCAAGGGGCAATATGTCTACATTGCTAAAGTACCTAGACAACAAGCTATGTAACTGTCTATAGGAGAACATGTGAACATGAGCGGGATCATTTTCAAATTCGTTACCGAAAAGAAACTCAATCCTATTTCTAAACCCAAAGGCATTCGGAAGCGAGCCTAAGAATATACCTCCAGGTTTTAGGACAGAAAAGATAGACTGAATAAATGTTTCAGTATGGTAAATATGTTCAACTATTTCACATGCTACAACAACATCAAAGGAGGAGCTTGTAAACGGAAATTCAGTATTCAAGTCAAGCCAGCAAGTTTTTATGCCTAGTTTATTAGCTGCTAGGTCCAGTGCTTTTCTGTCTATCTCCACACCTGTAGTCGAATTGCCAGTATTAAAATACTTTCTAATTCACCATCTCTACAACCAAGACCACATCAAGACTTGCTTTGCCTTTGCCTATCCATTGAGACAAATATGTGCCACGCTCGCCATGACAATATAGATATCCATAACGCTTACCTCTTTCATGATGAGACATATAAAATTGATTCTAAAAATACCTTTGATGGCGCACTATTTGCTGTCTGTCTGTCATTTTGGCCCCTGGATGATCAGCGCTTGTGGATTGTTGCCTATAAAACCGATCTCACTAACAATTACAACACCTTTAATAATTTTGATTTTATCCTACTAATGGTTTTGAATACTGGATAAATAGAAAACAACAGAATATATAAAAGGTGGCTCACCTTTATGCCGCGCAGTGTTTTGTTAGTGAGGATTCTCATTAATCCAGTGTTTATACCGTATCCGCTCTTGGAATATCTGCTAAGCAAAGAAAAGAGCATATTCAAGTATGTTCTATTATATCTATGATAATATTTGAGATAGACATCCTTTATCTCATCCGTTATGATACCGTCATTCAATGCTCTTGAGTAAAGTGCTGTCTCAGGATAAAAAGTTAATGAAAATAGTGATAGAACAAATGGTTTAGGTATGCTAGAAAGAAATATCAATGTCTCGATGAGGTCTTGTTCAGTTTCCCAAGGGTTATCTAAAATGATATCATACTGCACCCTTTTTATCGATGTATTGAAACTACTAATAATTGAACATGCTTGAACTATCTTTTTGTTGCTGTAATTACGGTTGTACATTCGTTTCGTTTTTTCGCTTGCACTTTGTATTCCCATTCGCATTTCTCGCATTCCAGCATTCACGAGAAGTGACATCTTCGCTTTGGAGATATTTAATGGACTTATACCACCTACAATCAGTGATAAGCCTATTTCTGATTTAAATCTATAAGAGAAATCTTCGATTTCCTCTAATGTGAAATCCATAAAGCTATCATCATCAAAAGTAACTCTCTTCAGATTAGGCATTCTATTCATTATGTATTTTATTTCACCTATGATATTAGATATAGATCTTTTCCTAATCTGTTTCTTCTGAAATAGCCTATTATAAGTGCTGTTAATACAATATGAACATCCATATGGACAACCACGACTAGCTAATGTTGTATAATCAATCCTGCTATTTAAATCAATACGTTTAATAATGCCATTAGATATTGAGTATTGGTTATCGCCATCATAATCCGGAAAAGGGAGATGATTTAGGTCGGTAGTCAAGGGTTGTAGAGGATTCCGAACGATACTGCCGTTGTTTCGAAACCAGATTCCATGAGTTGCATATTGATACGAATCGGTTGTGAAGCTCTCAATAAACAATGGAAGGCTAATCTCGCCTTCTCCAATACAGACCATGTCTGCATGAGCTAGACATTCTTCTGGTCGTATTGTGGGATGGATGCCTCCCCATATAATAGGAATATCGGTATGTGAGCGTATTGATTCTGTAACTTGTGCCATATTGACAAAATGGTTAGTCATAAGAGATATTCCGATTAAGCTTGATTGATCCAGATGGCTATTCAACACATCAAGTGATGCTTTGTCGTATTGCTGAGTAAATGAATGTGGTAGTATAAATAAATCTACATGGTGTCCGCAGGATTTAATACATCCTGCGATAAGCCTAATGCCATAGCTATCAAATGGTGATATTAACGTTATGTTCATAAAGCCTTCTCCAAGCGATATACAAGAACAGTGACGATACGTAAGTGTATCCAGCTGAAAATATCGGATTACTTGGCTTGTGTCAGTACGACCGCTTAATGATCTATTAACAGACGTTTCCAGTCGCTTTCTAGACCACTGAAACGCTCCCCGTCACTGTTGTGAAGAAGCCAGAGGAAGTTAAAAAGTGCCTGGATAATGCGAGAAGACGATAATGTAGAGATGAGTGACGTCCATAAAATTATAAATGTTTCAGAAATCGGTCTATGTTCGCCAATGTTTCTAGAGGAATCCTCCCCTCTTTCACCTGAAATGCTCAGCCCAGGCTGGCTTATTCCCATCCTCCGGGCAATCTCCGTCGTGCTCCACCCGAGCTCCCTCACGGTCCAAGGTGGCTGATCCTTCTGCTCGGGTTATGGCTTTGGATTTCTAACTTGGCGACCTTTGCGCATTTGCGTGAGGCTCCTTATCGCCCCAAGCTTTCAATCGCCTCCCTTATAACCTGGCTTCCAGCAAAACTTCCCTGTATGCCATTCACCGCAGCCCATTCTGGCGCTCGGAATCTTTTTCCATGGGGGGTGACCAGAACACCGCATCGATCAGCCCCGGACTGACTACGACCCGGGCGTCCCCTTCCCTGAAGAAGGCCTCGGGGCGGCATTTTTTCTGGCGTGAAAAACGCTTCATGCCCCTGTTCCCACCAGCAGAGGTTCTACCCTTTCATGGCTTACCATCCTGCGGGCATAAACCAAGCAGGCCTGAATGTCCTCCATTTCCAGCCAGGGGTATCCCTTCAGAATCGTTTCGGGAGTATCCCCAGCTGCAAGCATCCCCAGGACGTGCTCCACAGCAAGCCGGCGCCCGCGAATAATCGGTTTTCCCCCGAAGATTTTGGGGTTTACCGTAATCCTTTCCAGTAATTTATTCTCATCCATAGAAACCTCCTCAGGGGGGGATGAATCTACTGTTTCTGTTCCGACCCTTTTCATTCTATCACTCTCACGCCAAGGCGCAAAGGGCTAACCTTTTGGCTCAAGGATCACTATAGTTGGATGCCATCACATGCCCCGATATGAGGCTCGATTTTTCGCGAATCTGGTAGCTGATCTTCTTGGACTGCCTTTCCGGAGTAGCCATTAGTTGGCGGATGGCCCGGAACAACGTTCGACTGTTTTCATCGTGACTGGCAATACGTCTTTCCAATTCGTCCAGCCTTCGTGAGAATTCCTTGCTGCCGGCCATCGCCTTCGAAGCCGAACAAAAGCCCGCATGATGGCAATGTTCACATGAACCGCACGGTCGCTCAGCAGCACGCCGGAAAGCATGGCAACTCCTTCTCGCGTGAAACCAAGGATATTCTTTGAAAATTTAAGCTGAGAGGATATCACAAACTGTGACATCCTCATAATTTCCTCCCGGTTCAACTCAAACATAAAGTCGGCCGGAAATCTCTCCGCGTTCCGCCGAACTGATTTAGGACCCGGGGTTCAACCCCATAAAGTCGACGGCGGGGAAGATTCCACCCCCTACCCTTTTCTTGCCTTGAAAATAAGGCCCCTTCCCCGGAAAATTACGGTGCTCTTCTAATTTATCTCTGTTGGGTAGTTGCTATCCTCGTAAGTAGGGCGTTACGAGCAGGTTTACCCATCCCGCCTACAGCGATGATGGTCTCCGAGGAAAGGAGGAATGGGCGATGGATTTTAACGAGGATCTCCGGGCGCGGTTCGCAAGCAGAGCTTCTGAGGCGGAGACCGGCCTACCCAATGGCAATCCCGATCTGGACCGGGTATTCCGAAAAATGAATGCCCTGGCGAGTGAGTGCGGAGGGCACATGGGCATGGACCGGCGCCAGTTCCTGAAGACTCCGATGGGCTTAGCCGCCTCTTTCCTGGCGATGAATCATGTCTTCGGACCCTTTTTCGAGGTCACGGATGCCGAGGCTGCTGAAAAAGGGGCGGCCCGGGAGAAGGCCCGGTCCACCCCCTTCATCTTCGACGTCCAGGTCCACTACGTGCGGGAGAACTACCCGTCGCCCTCAGGTCTTCTTACGCTGCGCACGGCGGCCCAGGCCTGGAATCCCAAGCTGAAAGGGAAGGAACCCACCCTGAAGGATATCCAGTTCGAGAATTTCTTCCGGGAAGTCTTTGAGCAGAGTCCCACAAAATTGGCGGTGCTGAGCAACGCCCCCTCGGATGAGAAGGAGAAGTGGTTCCTTACCAATGAGCAGGCGCTGGATGCCCGCCGGAAGGTGAACGAGCGCGCGGGGTCCATGCGGCTCCTGGCGCACGCGGTGTTCACTCCGGGGCAGCCGGGGTGGATGGAAGAACTGGAGAAAATGATCTCACTGAAGGCAGATGCCTGGAAGGGTTACACTCTCGGGGATCCCCGGGGGGAGTCCAAGTACCCCTGGCGCCTCGACGATGAAAAGCTGGTCTATCCCGCTTACGAGAAGATGGAGAAAGCGGGGATCCGCAATGTCTGCATCCACAAGGGGCTGCTCCCGCGGGATTATAAGCAGAAGCTGAGTGCGGATCAGATCGCCTGCGCCAAGGTGGATGACGTGGGCAAAGCCGCCAAAGACTGGCCGAACCTGAATTTCATCATCTATCATTCGGCCATCGAGAAAGGGATGCCTAAGCCGGAGGACGCGGCCCAATTCAAGAAGACCGGGCGGATCCCCTGGGTGACTGATTTCTCCGAAATACCGGGAAACCACGGGGTGAAGAATGTCTATGCCGAGCTGGGAGGGGTCTTCGCGGCTACGGCCGTTGCCCATCCCGAGCTCTGCGCGGGTGTGCTTGGCACCCTGATCCGGGGGCTCGGGTCCGACCACGTTTGCTGGGGGACGGATTCGGTCTGGTGGGGGTCGCCTCAATGGCAGATCGAGGCGATGCGCAGGATCGAGATCCCGGAATCCCTGCGGAAGAAGCACGGGTTCAAGCCGCTGGGACCGGCTGACGGCCCGGTGAAAAAAGCGATTTTCGCCGAGAATTCCGCCAGACTGTACGGGATCGATATCTCAAAATACTAAAAAAAAATTCCAGCACCAGAAACCAAATACCAACAGTATTTAAAGCCCAAATATCAAAAAAACCAGTGTGGGTAGGGGCCAAGCGGAGGAAAGAGGCGGGAGAACGCGCGGAGGGGGGGATTGAGAGGTGAAATGTTGAATTTCCAAGCATTTATCACCCCCACCCTCACCCTCCCCATCAAACGGAGAGGAGATTTCGCGTTTCCAGATGGAAACTAGCTGGGGATTCAAACGACAGCCGAACCGGTTTCACTTTTTTCTGAGCCGGCCTTGCCACATTTGATGGTAGATTTTGGGGATGCCCGGAAGCATATCGGCCAGTGCCCCCGTGGGGGGGATGGGATAGCGGATGCCGCGCTTCGACAGGCCTTCCAGACCCTTGATCAATTTTTCCATGGTTCCGGCAGGCATCGCCATCGATAGTTCATCTTCCGCCACGTGGCCGTAGGTCCGCTCCCCGTAACAGGGAAGGGAAAGGAAGGGCTTCCGTTCGAGGTAAGCGCGGCCGATGAAGTCCGCGCAGGCCCCTTCGCCGACACAGAAGAACTGAAAAGGCTCGTAGTCTTTCCACTGGAGGGCGTTGACGGCCAGGACCATCTGCGCCGGGGTGCCGTAAAAAAGGATCAGGTCAGGTTCGAATTTTTCCTGGCGCAACGGCGCGAGGACCACGGCCTTCCATTTTCCGGCAGGGATTACGGGAAAGAGTTTTTCACATTTCGCCGCGTCTTTCTGGTCCTCGAACCAGAACGTAGCTTTGAATTTGCCGTCCATCATGTATTCCGGGCGTTCTTCCAGGCCCAGCATGCCCGGGCAGGCGGGGCTGTAAAAGTCCCCCGCCACAGCCCCCATGGTCATCCCATAGGTTCGGGCCGCGGTGATGAGCTGGCAGAAGAGAACCTGATGGGTCGGCTTTCTCACCTTTTCTATCCGATCCAGTTCCTCTACTTCGGCCAGCAGTTTGAAAGCTACCGGCAGCGTCCTCAAGCGTAGGAGTTCCTGCAGCTTGGCGTCGATCTGCTTCCCGTTTCCCATCCCTTGCCTCCAACAAAAAGAAAGGGGGCCGACCCCCGATTTCACTCCTCAGGATCGGTTATAAAATAGTTTTTCCGGCGTGTCAATAATAGTCGGACGATCCCCTTCTTGATTCTAATATCCCTTCATTACCTTCTTCCCCTGGTTTTGATCATTTGGTTTTGACCGGGGCGGAACCGGTCCAAACTTGGTTGGGTGGTAAAGGCCGTATCGGTCGCAACTTGCACCGGCCTCATCTACTTCATCGGCTTTTGGGGATTTGTCAGTTTTATCTGATGTATTTCTGGCTCCAGCCGCACGAGGGGAAACCCAGCGCTTATTCTGGCGGGGATAAGCCACAATCCGGTTTGTCGAGGAACGCCGCCATCACCGGCGCGTGGTCGCTCGTACCCACCTCGGTCAAGACCTTACAGGAAAGAATCCCCTCGAAAAGCGATTGGCTGGCGAGGACATAATCCAGGCGCCAGCCGATGTTGCGCTGCCGCAGGTTTCGCCACGGCGCCCACCACGTGAACAGCCGGTCATTGGAAGGATCAACCGCTCGACCCACATCGACGAGCCCCTGCGCGATGATCCGCTCCAGCAGCGCGCGTTCCTCGGGCAGTTGGCCGATGGCCTGCGGTTTCCGTTCCTTGGGATGGACGTCCATGTCGGTCCGGGCAACGTTCAGATCGCCGCATAATAAGAGCGCCGAGCCGCTCCCGTGGAGGTCCATGACCCACCGCTCCATCGATTCCAGGAATCTCATCTTTGCGGGGAAATCCTTGCCGCCGTTTGGGACATAAACCGAAGCAATGGTAATATTCCCGAGCTGAGCGGCCACCATCCGGTTTTCAATATCGAAAGAAGGGTGCGTGTGAACAGGCTCCGTGGGACAAATTTCCTTCCGAACGTGGAGACCCACCCCAGAGTAC
Source organism: uncultured delta proteobacterium (assembly GCA_963712535.1). GTDB lineage: Bacteria > Desulfobacterota > SM23-61 > SM23-61 > SM23-61 > CAVQIK01. The sequence continues at coordinate 261,288 of CAVQIK010000012.1, forward strand.
CCCTTTCCTCCATGCCAGTGACACCAGTACTCATCCAACACGCCGGTCATGGCGGGTACCTGTTCAGGCAAGGCCTTGATCTCCTGGAGACAAAGGATATCCGGGCGATCGCGAGCGATCCATTCGCAAAGCTGCGTGTACCGGGCCCGGATCCCATTGACATTCCATGTGGCAATCTTCATCCCAGTTCCATTCGAAATCCGCCAAAAAATCTCGACTCATCGATTTGCCGAATTTCTTTGCCGCTCTATGCCATTATTTTAGCACAAACCAGAGGTCTGAGAGACTTGGCGGACGCTGTTGAAACCTCACACTTTCCATGACCCGGTTCTTTTTTAATAGCCATTTGTCGCCAGGCCAGTCTTATATTATTAAATTACTTTTTTGCCCTTCTAATCCCCGGGGCTTTTTGTTACCTTTGATCCATGACCAACTTCGTCATCTATTCCCGGGCATCTTTGGCCGGGTTCTGAATCTGCCCGCGGGGTTTAAGGAGTAGCCCTCCGTGCCAATAATCATCAGACACCAACCCGTGAAATTACTATAGAGGGCTGGGGACGTGCTCAGAGGGCGCCGGTAAAGGGATGCAGGGATTCCCTTTCCTTTTTAAAGCCCAAGCAACGCGGTAGGAATAGAGGGTTTTCTATGTTACCCTACGATTTTTAACGACTAGAGAAGTTTGCCCCCGGTCATAGAGAGCCTCTCGGTCACAACCGACGTTTGGAAATCATTTAAACTATTTTGTCGATGCCGGATCTCCATTATTTCAAGGAATTCGGAGGCGGTGACGATATCTGGAAAAGGAATTCATTAAGACATGATGAAAGTGGTTTTATACCGACCAAACGATGGGTTTATCTGCGAAGAGAACGGCGCCGCAGCTCCGACGCGGTATCGGATTCTTTCCTATTCAATGACCATGGTCGCGGCCAAACTGATGGATGCCGGAATCGATCTGGTGGTTTTGGATGCCGGAGCGGAAGGACTCAACAGTTCTCAATCGCTTAGGAAGATAGAAGAAGCGAAGCCGGAGGCGCTGCTCATCGCCCTCAACACTTCGGCTGCAGGGCATGGTCTCCTGGGAGTTGGCGAGCTGAAATCCAGGCTCCAAATCCCCGTCATCGCGTTTATAACCCACCCGCTCGAAGAAGCGGTTCTAAGGTCTCATCCATTTTTGGATGTGGTCATATTGCGAGAATGGCCTGCGGCTTCGGTCGAGGTTCTTGCGGCGATTCTTGATAAAGGCAACCTTCACGACGTCAAGGGTATCTGTTTTAGACAGGATGGAGAGTCAGTCAAAACGGCTTCACGCCCTCTTGAGCCTTTAGACCGCAACCCCATGCCGCCCCTGAAACTCTTCCCCATGAAAAGGTACCATGCCTATTCTTTTATGTTCTCTCAGGGGTGCAATTTCAGCTGTATGTATTGTTATTTCCGTCACGCAGGGAAATGGGTCGGCCGGAATATCGACCGGTGCGTTGAGGAGTTGAGGAGATTGAGGAGCCACGGCAATCGGCTCGTTTTTGCCTTCGATGATGAACTCACAACGGAACTCGACTATGCCAAAAAGCTGGCCGTGGCCATTGGCGGCCAAAAGCTGAATCTCATGTTATCCGCGAATACGCGAGCAGACCGTTGTGATGGAGAACTGTTTGAACTGATGTCCCAGGCCGGATTTATTCTCTTGAGCTTTGGGGTAGAATCGGGTAACCAGGAGGTTCTGGACAAAAACGCCACCAGGAAAAATCTGGAGCAGGTGCTGAGAACATCCAGACTGCTGATGAAATACAACATTGCAGTAAAGTATTTCTTCATGATCGGCCTTCTTCATGACACGAGAGAATCCATCCACGAAACCTACCGGTTCGTCACAGATAAACTCAAGCCGGCAGATGCTTCCTTCGATGTCTGCGTGCCCTATCCCAGCACCCCGATGTATCAGTACCTGAGGCATCATCATTGGATTGAAGAGATCACCCCGGAGAATCTCACGTGGATTTACTATCATTTATATGGCTGTGATCAGCTGGGTGGAAGCCGGATGGAAAAGCCTTTTTGGCGAATTGGCGACCTGACGTTCGACGACCTGGTGGGCCTCGAACGCCAATACTACCATTTGGTGCCTCATGGGGGATATCCCACAAAGTTGAAGAGCTGGGTACGGAATCCGTCTTTTTGGCGTTGCGCCGCTTCCATGGCGATGAGCAACCCAAAGGTCGCATTGGAGCTGGCCAGGAGATGTCTATGAAGGTCCTTGTAGACTGGGAAAGGATGATGCCGGAAGACCCCGGGACGCAATGCAAATACTCATGATCTGCTATGAATTTCCACCTCTGGGTGGGGGCGGCAGCCGAGTCGTCCACGAACTCTCCAAAGAACTCTCCAGGCAAGGGCAGCAGGTTGATCTCGTGACCATGGGATTTCGCGGCCTCCCCAGGCTTGAGCAGTTCAAGGGTTTCAGCGTCTATCGCGTTCTTAGCCTGAGAATGGCTAAATACAGATGCACGGTCCCTGAGGCGGCATTCTATCTGGCCTTGGCAGTTTTCAAAGCCAAGCAGCTTGCAAGTCGGCGGCATTACGACATCATTCATGCTCATTTTATTTTGCCTGACGGCCTCATTGCCTGGCTGCTCAATAAGCAATTCCATCTGCCCTATGTTATCACGGCGCATGGTTCCGACGTCCCCGGGTACAATCCTCATCGTCTCAAACTGGCTCACAAACTCTTTCAGCCTCTCTGGATGAGGATTACGCAAAATGCGATGCAGATCGTTTGTCCAAGCAGGATCCTGCAAGACCTTGTGATAAAGCAAAACAGTTCCGCGAGAACGGTTTGGATCCCCTATGGATTCGACGCAAACCGGTTTCAGATTCACAGGAAGAAGCAAAAACGGATACTGGTGGTCACCAGAATGCTCGAACGGAAAGGGGTCCAATATCTTCTGGAAGCAGTGAAAGGGTTGGCCCTGGACCATGAAATCCATGTCGTGGGCGACGGGCCCTATCTTCCGGCTTTGAAAAGAATGGCGAACCAGACAAAAACCCATATTACGTTTTGGGGCTGGCTCGATAACCTTTCCGCTGAACTGAAGGAGCTCTTCGAGACGTCAAAAATTTTTGTTCTCCCCTCTGAATCCGAAAACTTCCCGGTCGCATTGATGGAGGCCATGGCTGCCGGAATGGCGATCATTACGACGCGGGATACAGGCTGTGAAGAGGTGGTCGGTGAAACGGCTATCTTGGTTAGGCCAAAGGAGCCCAGGGAGCTTCGGGATGCCTTGCTGGATTTGACCTCAGACAACAACCTGTGTTTCCGGTTAGGCACTGGAGCAAGCCATCGAATCAAGGAACAATTCAACTGGGACATCGTGGCCAAACAATATATGAACTTATACGGCCAGCAAATCGTCACCCGTGTTTAGGGATCACGCGAATGGCTTTATTCATTCCGAAACGGCATTATTGGGCTTTCCTGAGATCCCTCTTGACGATTGCAGTTCTGAGCTATGTCTTCACAATCATTCCCTTTAAGGAAGTCCTGGAGACTCTCCGATCGGCAAGCCCTTTCCACATCTTGCTGGCCTTGGCCATCCTGCTTGCAACCACGCTCGTATCCGCCTGGCGATTGAAGATTTGTACGGACAGGCAGGGACTATCCCTTTCCGTGAGGCAAATCACGGAAATCAATTTCATCACCTCCTTTTATGGGTTGCTGTTACCGGGGGTGTTGGCAAGCGGTGCGATTCGATGGCACAAGATCTCTCAGGTGGACAAGAAAAAAGCCGGAGCGCTTGCCGCCATCCTCTTTAGCAGAATGAATTTCACAATGGTATTGGTTCTTATCGGGGTCATTTGCCTGGCTTCAGGCGCAGACAACAAAGCACACCCTTTTTTGATAGGCCTGTTAAGCCTTCTTGCGAGCTTGTTTGTCATCTATTTTCTGGCGTTCCATCCTTTTTGGCTGCGGTTCCCGGATCGATTGAAGCCCGGCAAGGCCGGCTTTTTTTCAGCCTACTTGAGGAATGGATTGGATCGGGTGCTTTCTACCATGGCCCATTATCAGAGTCTCCCTCGTATTTCATTGAGTTTGATTACTGCGTTTTCCTGCCTGGAAAATATCTTGGGGATTCTATTCATGTATTCTTTAGCCTTGGGACTTCATATCGATATTCACCTTATCATCGTCGGATGGGTGCGGTCTCTGATCAACATTGCCACCATGGTTCCAATTTCTTTTTCGGGGTTGGGAATTCGGGAGGGGGGACTTATCGTGCTGCTGAAGCCTTACGGCGTATCCGGTTCGGAGGCGGTCGCTCTGTCATTTCTCATCTACTTGGGCAATTTGTTCTTGGGTTTCATCGGTGGGCTGCTGGAGGCAAGTAAGTTTCTATTTCCGCCTAAATCAAAGCGAATCATCTGCCAGGACTGAAACCCCCTCCGTACAGGAACGGGGGGAAAAAAGCTATGCGAAGATCGGCAATATTTTGCCGTCATAATCATCCGGAATTCCCACGTTCAGCGCGCGCAATACGGTTGGGGCAATATCTTCCAGGCAGGCATCCACCTGACCCGGTTTTATTCCTGCGCCTGAGGCCAAAAAGACACTTTCATCCCAATGCTCGCTGGAATGGTTGTCGGGACTTTTGGTTACCAATCTGCCCCCCCCTGAAAATCCGCTGTCCCCTGAATACCCCTCCCGGAATTTCACTACCAAATCGGGCCCATTCGTGACTTCTTTTCCAGAGTAGATTCCTTCGCGGGTAAAGACTTTTTCTACGACTTGTCGGCCGCTGTTGGGATCCTGCAAGTCCTCCAGCAGCCGGCGCAAGTGATCCCGTTCGCTGGAATATTCTTCTTTACTGATGATTCCAGAGGGACGATGTTCATGGACGTTTAAGTAAACCTGGCCGAGATAGCCCAGCGCAACCGCTTTTGTTCGACGCCAATCGACATCCTGGTAGGACAAGAGAGTGGAACCGCTCAAAGCTGCTCCGGTGCGGCTTTTGACTCTGTGGCGGATGAATTTGTACAGATTTAGACGATGCAACATCTGCTCGATAAAAGCGGCAGTCAAGCCGGTCCGATAAAAAAAATGTTTGATGCGACTTTGGAAAGCGGTCTTGAAATGTAAGTATCGCTTCTGTTCCAAGAAAGCGTTCAGATGAACCTTGGAATGCTCGAGACGATGTCCCCATGCCCCCAGCATGATCGTCACCCCGTCCGTTCCCGTCAGTTCGACGATTTCAGCCAGCATTTGATCGATGGCCTTAAGGGCCTCAAGAAGCGGATCGATATTCCCGAATATTTCTGAAACCGGACGGGAGTCCGGGTGCCGTTGATCATAAAACTTCCAGAAGGCATGCAAGATTTCACCGAGTGCATAGAGAGTCAACATGCCAAACTGCCATTGCCTGTTTCCGAAAAGCAGATGAAGCGCTTGCCGGCGCATCTCCAACACATCCATGCAGTGCTTGAAAAAGACCATTTCACGGCCGGGTGAATAGGACGCCCCAAAGGGGACAAAGTAGCCGAAACTGGTCAGCTGCTCGTTTATCTCTGAAGGATAGGCGTATTCCTCGCCGATCCCCTCGTCCCCCGATACGACGAAACCTTTTACCCGGGGAAGAGGAGAGGTCAGGGGAACGTTGAGCAATCCTACCCGTCTGCCTGCATCAGACAGGCGTTGATAAAAGGTTTCTGCGACCAAAGGGGTCGAGGTGTAAGGGATTCGACGGTACCCTCCTGCCGGAAACTTGAAAGAGTCAAAGAAACCCGTTTTCCCGGGATTTTTTCCGGTCAGGAAGGTGGCGAAGGAGGTCGGTAAACCAGGCTGAAGAGGTCCCAATAGCCTGGACCATGCACCGTTGTTTAAAAAGTGCCGCAGAGTCGGCAATTGAGGCGCGTATTTACGAACAAGATTGAGGGTAGGGCCGCTGGCCTCTAAAATAAAGACTCGGTTAACCATTTCTCGTTTCAATCAATTCCAAACGATACCGGATCGGCGGCGGGGAAATCCGGCGTTCACTTTTCGCTCTTTTCCAGACCGAAATAGATTGATTCAATACGGGCCGTCATCAACTCACGGGCACATTTAGATCGCACAAAATGAGAGGCATTTTGAATCAGTTCCCGTTTGAGCTGAGGTCGTTCCCGCACTCTGAGGATTGCAGAGGACAATGCCGCTGCATCTCCGTGGGGTACAAGCAAACCGGTTACGCCGTCTTCCACGGCGTCTACGATTCCGACGACCCGTGTTGCGATTACCGGGATGTTGAGTGCCATGGCCTCAATCAGGGCGATCCCAAAACCTTCATGCTCTGAAGGGAGAACGAAGACATCCATCGCCCGGTAAACAGGCACCATATCGCTTTGATACCCAAGGAACGTCACTGCGTGAGCTATCTTCAGCCTTGCAGCCTCCCGCTCAAGCGGGTGGCGCAAGGGTCCATCGCCGGCAACCAAAACCCGCGTGGAGGGCTCCGCCTTCAATAAAGCCGGTGTCGCCTCCAGGAGGACGTGCAAGGCTTTTTGTCTTGTCAGGCGCGCCGCCGTTCCAACCACGAAGGCAGCCCCGCCTCTCATCGGATCCATTTGTTTCGCCTCCAGGGGACTTTGCTCAAAGCGCCTCAAATCGATGCCCGGCGTGACGGACTCAATCCGGCGAGCACGTTTTCCAAGGAGCTGCACCATTTTCTTCTGCAAACTCGATGAGGAGGTGATCTGAGCATCCACAAAGGGCGCAACCAGTCTGCTGCCGACTCGTTGCCAATGTGTGTAATGAAGGAAGGGGTCGTTATGAACATGATTCACAAGTCTAGGACAATCCTTTCCGAGTGAAAGAGCTGCGGCAATTCCGAAAGTACTGCTAAACTGCAAGTGGGTATGCAGAAGATCCGGATTTTGCTCTTTCAGGAGCGCTCGCAATTTCAACCAGCCTAAGGGATTGAATTCGGATAGACCCAAATTTCGAATCGGGACATCTGCCGACTCGAGACGTTTTGCCGCCGAAAAAGGCACCTGCCCACTTAGGGGCCACACAGCCGCATCGATTTTTGAGCTTCTTGTCTCAACCAGGTCCAGAATCAGATTTTGAGCGCCCCCTAATCCCATATGGTCGATGAGATGCAGAATTTTCATCCCTGATCGGTAAGCTCCGAAATGAACTTGCCGCATAGCGGCAGAGAAGTTTGCGTTCCAAGGTAGCGTAAAATGGTAGGGGCGAGATCCACAATGTGAGCCTTCTCTTGAAGTTGAGCCCCTGCGGGGATTCCTCTGCCGCAGGCGATGAAGAAACCCTCCGGACGATGATTGCCACTCCGACCGTTCGGGACGTAGGGGGTTTTCCTTTGAATCCATCCGTAGTGTTCGGATTCGATTCGGGAGTGCTCTCCAGGCGGTGTGCCCTGCCAGCGGATGATTAAGTCTGGAAGTCGGTCACGTCGAGGGCCAATCCCAAATACAACATCCGGGCGGCAGACTTCCTCAATAACGGCTCTCCCGTTCGAAGAGTCCTGAAACGACTTCAAGCCGGTTGAAATTCGGACGCAAAGTTCATCATAAACCCCTCCCGGCGGCACGATGCCTTTCGGTTCGCGGCCTTGCATATTCATGCGTATGTATCCCTGCAGGTCTGCGCGCAAAGGAAACGCACGGGTATTCTTCCAATCGACACGGCCCGTCATCCACATGGTCATGAGTTGGTTTCGATAACGATCGGGCATATGCTGGGTGAGGTACCGGCGCCAAGCATTGGGCGAAGCTTCGGCCAGCCGGCGTAAGAGGCTGGTTTCGACCGATGAGTCCTTCTTACTGGAAAGGACACGTGCAAGCATATTATCGAGGAGATCGATGCGGGAAGTATTTTTCATCATGCCGTGAAGAGAAAAAACCATTATTGCGGCCTCCGGTGCGGCCGCAATCAGTTGGCCAACGGCATCGTCACAGGATATGTATAGGTCCTTCAGCGCCCGGTCGAAAATATTTCCTTTCCTTGCAGGTATATTTTCTTTGAGGCTGGTTTGATCCCAGAGCCGATGGCCGCCGCGATGCAAGGCACCGAAAACGATGACGGCTAAATTCCAGGGATGCTGCAAGAGCCAGATTGCCAGATCCGTTGATCGTTTGATATTTTCGAGCAAGTTCTCTTTAAGGCTCAACAGTTCATCGAGTGAAGAGGGTCCAAACGTCTCACGGGCCATGGGCCATGAGCCGAACCTGCTCTTGACGTCGGCGAGTAACGCCGGCGGGTGGACCTCAAGCGGCACAAGATTGTCGTGACCCGCCCAACCGCAGATTTCGATTCCCTTTGCCGCCTGACAACCCTGCACCATGGGCACGTCATAGGTAATCACCGCCAAGTCTTTCTCCAAATGGCGCCAGAAAGGAGTGGCGGGAATCCAGTCATAAGTGGGGATGGCGAAATCCATTTTTTCGTGCCGCCACTGAAACGCCTCGTAGATCCCGTGCTGGCAAGGAAGCTGACCGGTATAGAAAGTAGGCCAGGGGGATCCAGTCAGATATTTAGCGGAAGTATCGAGTCGGCCATAGGTGCCGGAATTTTTCAACCAGCCTAAGGTGGGCAGCGAGCCGTTTTGAATCCAGCGGTCGACGAGGACCGGATCAGCGGCATCAAGGCCTATTAAGATCAACTGGTGGGCTTTGGACATAGAAAATCATATCACGCATTAGCAACAACATTTCCAAATGTCTCTTGATGGATAGGATCGATGGCTCATAATAAATTTTCAGTTTGCCTCGTGTCAAGGGAGATTTGAACCCCAATATTTTTTGCGATTTATCTGGTGCGTCAAACAAAAGCCCAAAAGAAATTGATCGAACCCGGCCAAGAAATATTTATTTCCTTCGGAGCTGGAACACGTTATCCTGGAAGATGAAAGGGTTGCCGAGGTAGGTGATCGGGGTTCGGAACCCGCTCCCAAAACTCGGGAGGGATAGATCGAGCGCAGCCCAGGGAAGAAAGAGCGCGAGGGGATATTGAAGGATATGTCGCTCAGGGCCAAAACTCCCACCAAATGCGGGAAACTAGCCACGGGAGTATTTATTTGCTCATTCGTCCTTGCTTTCTCGCTCCAGGCGGCAACCGCGCAGGATGGATGGAGCATCCTCGGCGTTGGTTCGAAAGGCATTCTATTCTATGACCCCGGAAGGATTGGCGAGCTGGGTGCCGGGAAAAAGAAGGTGTGGATGAAATTCATTTACAACCGGGAAGGAGTGGCTTCGCTGAAGTCGCTGGGTGAGAGATTTGCGGCGGCCGCTTACCTTACGATCCCCTACGAAATAAACTGCCCGGAACGGCACGCGACCTGCCAGGAAGGGATCATTTATTCGCGGGACGATGAGCCCCTCGGTCCCTTTCAATGTTCCGGTGGAGGAACAAAAGGAGAAAGAATTTTTCCTGAATCTGTTTCCGAAGAAGCCCTCCTTGACAAAGTCTGCCCGTGAATGTCTCCAGCCTTTCGCCGAAATTCCCCTTACCCGCCTGAACCGTGGCTGCAAGCCAATGGCAACCTCCGAACTGCCCTACCCTATTCGGTATAGTTTCAATTTTTCTTCGTCCAGGTCCATTCCCAGTCCAGGCCTTTGGGGAACCGGCAAGTACCCATCCACGGGTTTGAGAGGTTCTTGGACCACTGCGTCGAAGACCATGATATCCAGGTCCAGCGGGAAGTATTCGGCTACGAGGGCGTTGGGCACTGAGGCCATCAGGTGAACGTGAACGTCGTGAAAGTAGTGGGAGGACACGGGCAGGTCGTAAGCTGAAGCCAGCGCAGCGACCTTCATCCATTCGGTGACTCCGCCCACAACGGCCACGTCCGGCTGGAGGATGTCCGCGGCACGGTGCTCAATGAGGTCGCGGAAGCCCCACCGGGTGCACTCCTGTTCACCCGTGGCGATCGGTGTTTCAAACATGGCTGCCAGCTCCGCGCTCCCCCGAAAATTATCGGGCAGAACCGGCTCTTCAAACCAGCCGATTCCGCAATCCTCGAAGGCGCGCATGATCTTGCGGGCGTACGTCAGGTCATTCCAGGCGCAATTGGCATCCACCATGATCTGCACGTCATCGCCCACGGTACGGCGCAGTGTCCGCACCCTGTCCACCTCTTCCTTAAAGGACAGGGCACCGACCTTGATCTTAATGCTGCGAAATCCCCGCTGAGTAATACCAGCCATCTCGTCCGCCATCTGCTGAAAACTTTCCCCCTGGCGGTAGTAACCGCCGGACGAGTAAAGGGGCACCCGGTCCGTGTAAGCGCCCAGAAGCTTATAAAGAGGCTTGTTCAGCGCCCGGCCTTTTATGTCCCACAGGGCGATGTCGATCGTGCTCAAGCCCCGGATCACCGCCCCCTTCCGCCCGAGCATGAGGGTGGTCCGAAACATTTTGTCCCATAACCGTTCGGAATCAAAAGGGTCAGCCCCAATCACCAGAGGTTTCAAGGCATCGTTCACCGCGGTCAGCACCACGGATCCGCCCAGGGTATAGGCGGATCCCGTTATCCCCTCGTCCGTGCGAACCCGGGTGACCACGTACTCGCGGGCAGTCACCGTCTTGTTGGACATGGAAGTGGGTTTTTTTAATGGAATGGAAATCAGAATTGCCTGCACATCGGTTATTTTCATCGCTTTTCCTCCTTTAATCCGCGTGCCGCGGCTGTAGCCATGCTTTTCAAAGACGCCGAGTTGAAAGGTTACCGGCCGACTCAGTCTTCTGTCATGCCCCGCTCAGCTGATAAAATCCGCCAATAACGGCGCCAAAGGCGAGGTGGGCAATTAGAGCGATCATGGGTGTGCTCCGGCCATAATTAAGCGCCAGAAACCCGGGCGGCTCGAGCATGCGGGTCGGAGTGGGTCCTTCATGCTCACTGGCCATCCTGGGGTGAAAGTGCGGGAGAATGGGAATGACGAATGTCAGAGCAAACGCCCCATGAAACAGCCCTATGGACATGCCCAGCCACCATGTGGCGAGATTCCAGCTTTCAAAGGCTGCTGCATAGATTATAGTGATCAACCAGCCGACCAGAAGGTGGCAAAAGAAACCGATGAGTTGGGAACGGTCCCGGTTTGAGGAAAAGATCGTGCCCAGCATGAACGGCAGGCTCATTCGAGACAAGCCCAGCCCCTGACTCCCCTGCATGATAACGGTAACCATGATACTCGCGGCGAATCCCCAAAGCCAGATACTCCCAACATTTAGGTGCATCTCGTTGAACCTCGCTGTCGCTGCAAAAACTCCCTTTCTTGAAAATGCGCTGATGAGTACGTTTCGGGATGCGGTCTGGCCGCCTTGCTGTGAACCTGATTTTTTTCACGCCTCACGTTTTCCTGACTCACAATCGGCGATTGTCAGGGCTGCGTTGATCAGACCTACATGTGTGTACGCCTGTGGGAAATTCCCAAGTGCTCCACCCGTTTCCGGGTCAATCTCCTCACCGAATAATCCCACATGGTTGGCGAACGAAAGGATCTCTTCGAATTTTCTCTTGGCCTGACCCAAATCTCCCTGAAGGGGCCAGGCATTCTACATCCCAGAAACTCGCGATGGCAAAGGCTCCCTCTCCGGGCGGCAGGCCATCTGACACGGAAACATAGCGGAAAAGGAGGCCGTTCTTTCCCAATTGCTCCTGAATTCGCTCGTAAGTGGAGCGCATTCTTGGATGCTTCCCATCTATGTATCCGAAGGCAGGCAGGAGGAGCAGACTTGCATCTAAATCCTCACTTTCGAAGCTGCTCGTATAGCTTTTCAGTTTCTCACTGTAGCCTTTTGATTCAACTTGGGAGCGGATGGCATCGCGCTCCTTTTGAAACCCTTCAGCATCGATAGGAAGGTGCCCCGATCCGATGAGTTTCAAAATTCGATCCAGGGCTACCCAGCACATGGCCTTGGAGAAGGTATGGTGGCGGGGTGCGGCCCTGATCTCCCAGATCCCCTCGTCCGGCTCTTTCCACTTCCTGCAGACGGTCTTTCCAAGATCGACCATCAATCCTCGGGTCGAACGATCCAGCTGCCCTCCCCACTGGACAAAATCATAAGCTGCATCCAAGACTTCTCCGTAAATGTCGATCTGCTTCTGCTCTGTGGCGTTGTTTCCGATTCTGACCGGGCTGGATTTCGCGTAGCCTTCCAGATGCTTTAGCTCCTGCTCTTCTAGGCGCTTTTCGCCATACACATTGTAGACCACCTGCAACTCAGGACGGGTAAGCCGGGTGGTATGCAGAAGCCAGGATAGGAACGACGCCCCCTCGTCCTTGTAGCCAAGCCTGTATAGAGCGCGCAGGGTCATTGAGGCGTCTCGAAGCCAACAGTATCTGTAGTCCCAATTGCGGACCCCCCCGATCTTCTCGGGAAGAGATGTCGTGGGTGCAGCAATTACGGCCCCGGAGGGTGCGTAGGTCATTCGTTTCAGGGCGAGGGCGCTGCGGAGGACCTCCTTACGGTAGGGCCCCTCGTACGAGCACGAAGAGGACCAACGATTCCACCATTGGACAGTGGATTGGATCAACGAACCTGCTTGTGCCCCAAGGGACGGGAGGATCGCCGGCTCACCCTCGGCAAAGCTAAGGGAAAAAGTGCATCGCTCACCCTTTCTAAGTCTGGCCCGTCCCCACGCGCAGCCGCGCTCGGGAGAGAACTCCGCCGGGAAGTCGGTCCGAAAAACGAGGACGGTGCCCTTGTACTCACAAAAGAGTCCAAGAGCACCTCGCTTAGTCAGGCGGGGAATCGCACGACCATAATCCGGACGAGGGGTGTATCGAAACTCAAGCGCTACCTCTCCATCCATGCATTCTGCTGAACGCAGCAAATCACGCTCGGGATGAAGCTGGTTTCTTTGGGTCTCCAACGAATGGATGGGCATGAAATCGGTAAGGCGAAGCACCCCTGTTTTCGTCTTGAAAGATGTCTGAACCAAATTCGTGTGGTTGATATAGGCCTGGTCGGCCGTGAAGTCGTCCGCAGGTTGGATAAGGAAACTGCCTCCCCTTTCGGAATCCAGGATTGCCGCGAACCAGGCAGGGCTGTCGAACCGGGGAAGACACAGCCAGTCAATGGAGCCACGGTTCGAGACCAGAGCCGCACAGCGGCAGTCGCCGATGATCGCGTAGTTTTTAATAGGGCAGTAAGATGATGTTGGAGCCCGTTTTTCCATGAGGAAGGGAGACGCTCTTTCTGAATTTATAGTGCCCGACGAAAGAAAGTGGACATTGCATGTTAGGCAATCCCGGTAAATCCCCCCACCCCCCCTTTATCAAAGGGGGGCAAGGGGGGATTTTGCGGGTCAACCAGAGGCCAACAGCATGTCAACTTATTTAAGTCGTTCACTATAGTTACAGGATTTGGGGAGCTCACGTAGTTTCTATAAATAACTCTCTCTATATCAAAACCTTTTATGGAAATCGAATATCGGGTGCCTTGGCATGATCCCCGTTAATGGTGGAAAAATCCATGCCTTTGTTCCCCTTCATGTTAAGCATTCCTCCCAGGCGTTTGTGCTTGCTTTTGATCCATGACCAGCTTCGCCATCCATTCCCGGGCATCTTTGGGCGGGTTCTGAATCTGCGCACGAGGTTCAAGGTGTAGTGATTGGGTTGGACATTTGTGGACACATACCCCGCAGCCTAGACACTGGTTGGAATGAATAAGCTTCGCTGCTTTACCCTCCTTGTTTTTGGCCGGAGGAAAATCTTCCAGCCTTAGAGCCTGGACGGGGCAGTGTTGTACGCACAGGCCGCATGCCCTGCAAGTCTCCGGATGGATCCTTAAGCGGTAGTTCGAAAAATCATGGCTCTTTTCGTGGTTGAGGACGTGGTAAGACTCAAAGAAAACGCAGCAACACTTGCAGCAGTTACAGATGGTATCAACATCGTTTTGCCGGTTCGAAATCGCATGGACCAGCCCCGCCTCTGCTGCGACTTTGAGGATATCTTTTGCCTCTTCTTTTGAGATCTCCCGGCTTAGACTATTTTCCACAAGGTAACGGGCAAGATTCCCGAAGTGGAGGCACACTTCTTCCGGCTGCTCGCATCGGGGTGAGCCAGGGTCCACGCGCTTCCTCTGCCTACAGGCACAGTTGCTCACGGCGAGAAAATTCTGGGACTCGACAATGCCCATCACGTCTTCGTAAGGCGCAATCTTGCGGGGATCTTCGATCGTCTCCGCTATGGGGATCGTTCTTAAAGGCTTGGTGCGGACCGGAGCTAATTGATCCATTAACCCGTCGCGTAAGTAGCGATTGAGGGAAGGAGCCATAGCCTCGGCAGCTTCATCAAGGTGAAGGGCAGAGAATGGACCCCGGAAAAAGATAAAGAAGGCGTCGTTCAGGTTGTAGAGAATGATGCCGCCTCTTTCCGTTCGCCAGATCACACCCTTCTTGGCCAGGGCGTCAAGTTTTCCCGCCAGATCATCAGGCTCGGCGCCTTTCAGATCAGCCAGCTCTTCCAGCTCCGTCGGCTTGAAAGGAAAGCCCGTGAGCAAGGTCGCCTCTTCCGGCGTAAAGAAAGCTTGAATGGACGGGAAAAGGTGTTCGGACGTCGGCAAATGCCACCACCCCTTGTCCAGCCAGGCTATAAACCGGGAGTAGATTTCCTTCTCCGACATGAGAATATCTCCTTTCCGCCTGTTTTGGCCTCTTCATTGATCCAGCCCCATCTCTCATTGGATGGAGTAAAAAGACCGATCCCATCATCATTTCAGCAGAAGAAATTGCTGCCTTGGACGCTACTTCTCGGCTTACCGCTCCCTGGCTTCTAAATACCATTAGGCGCAAGCGAATTTCTAGGTCATTTCGGGTTCAAAATTTCGGCAGAAAATATTGGGAAACCCCACGCTATTGGGGATGGCTTTGAATCTCGGCTTCCAATCCTAGAGCATCCAATGCGGCCGGGTAGTAATCCACTTTTTCAATATTTTAGGCAACCAACCCTCAAGACCTTTTGCGAGGTAAAATCGGGGGGGGAAAAGGGCATCTTGAGATGAAATCACTCCTTCGGCAACTGCTATTTTCGCTAACGCAGTGTCCGGATAAATACGGACCCCTAAAGTGATTTTCATCGCCTCCATTCTAAGGGAATCAGCAAAGGCAAGACTCTCTTCAACTGATTCCCGAGTTTCCCCAGGACTCCCAAATAATAAAAACCCCATTTTCTTTATACCATGATCAGATAACATTTCTGAAATTAGGCGCACCCCTTTAAGAGTAAACCTTTTGTTCAGATTCTTTAGGATTCGTTCAGACCCGCTTTCAAACCCGATACTAACTTGCTCGCAACCAGTTTTGCTCATAAGATCTATCAGCTCTTCATCCACATGCGCGGGGTAAAGAATGCTCCACCATCTTATATCCAGGCCATGATCCATGAGCTTACGACAGATTGCCTTGGCATAGGGTGGTGGAAGGTTGAAGGTATTATCCACGAAACAGAACTGTCGAACTCCGGCTTTCCTCCAGTGAGCGATCCACTTGACAATTGCTTCGGGAGAATGCCTTCGGATCATTCGACCCTCAATGGTCCCGGTGGAACAATAGCTGCAATTCAAGGGACATCCTCGTCTGGCCTGAACTGGCATCCAAAGGTCTTTTTTTTGATAAGGTAAAGGCCAGAGCTCATTATCGGGAAGAGGCAGAGTATCGAGATTGTTCGCAAACCGTCTCTTGCATTGAAGGCCCTTCCCCGACAGATAAAGACCACAGACTTCCGATAGGGAGGTCCCCTGCTCAATCCGCTCTATTAAGGCCGGGAAGGCCACTTCTCCCTCTCCCTGGATTCCCATATCTGCGCCCAGAAAAGAAAGGACGCTCTCTGGAAATATGCTATATCCCGCTCCACCTAAGACAATCTTGGCTTTGGAAAGACTTCGACACCCGGACACGATTTCCTTGGCCCCATCCAATAAGAATCTGGGGTTTTCCATATTCTGGTCATCGATGTTTCTTATCGATATCCCTATAATATCAGGCCGAAATCCTTCAATCGTCTGTTTGAGAGATGATTGTGCATCCTTCTCAAGCATCAAGTCCACCATCGCGACCTCGTGCCCTGATTTTCGGGTCGCAGCCGCCACACACGCAAGACCGAGGGGTAAGGGGGTCATGTTTATTTTTTCCGTGTTGGCGGAAATAAGAAGGACTTTCATCGCCTTAAACGAATTGCCTCCTTCTATCCCGATCAATGCTGTGTTTCATATTCCCTACGGGTTATGTTTCCCGCTCATTTTGGATGTCCTGCAAAGTTTCTCTTTTCCCATTATAGCGCGACCCAGCTTACGAGGTACAAGGGAAAGGGACGTAGGTTTTGAGACAAGTTAAGGAAACTTGAAAGACTTCCGGGATTGGCGTGAACGAGCTTCCCTCAAATGAAAGAATCACCAAGTTGCTTCAGAACCTACGTCCCCTTTCCCAAGCATCGGGCCAGAGCGGCCTTCGAGAGCCAACCGTTCCCTCCCCGGGCCCCAGGAAACAACGTGATCAAGGCATAGGTTACCAAAGCAATATTTCTCAGGATCGTGATCCGGATCATCCCTCGGTAAGCCAATAAAAGCCCCATCAGCTTACGGAGCAGGTCATCATACTCGATCCGTTCGGCATTAGGAGGGAAATAAGGCTTTTTCTTCGTCAATCGCCCTCGATTCGAAAGGTATTGGGAGCGGTACGGGAAAGTCCTTGGTGCCGATGAATCTTTTTGACCAGGGCGCTGACCAGGGATTCGCGGTCCAGGGTTATTTTGTATTTGACTTTGACTTGGGCAAGGATCGCGGAGATATGGAGGGGTTGGCCGGACTGGCGGAGTATGTCCAATGCCATATCAATATTAGACATACCTTCTTTGGTTTCCCGTTTGGGTTTCCCGGGTTTTGGGGATTTTAGTTGTCGAACTACGCGGAGCTGGGCGGACAGGAGAGATTCGTAGAGACTTAGCAATCCATCTGGGATTTTCCTTTCCATGGCATCCTCCTTCCTACGTTGGAAGAAGGATATCAAGATCACGTATGTATGTCAAGATAAAATACATACCTGAGAAGATTTTCTTCTTACCTTCTTAAATTAATAATTCCACTGGCTTTCTGGAAAGTGAAGGTGGGCAAGCCCTGGGGCAAAATCTTCGACTCCGCCAAGGCCTCAGCCATCTTGGACCGCCTAAGCCTGAATGGAAAGTTTATCACCTTTGAGGGGAGGTCCTATCGGAGTAAAAAATAGCGGAATCGATTCATAGATGAAGGTCAGGGCACTCTGACCGACAACTAAAAAAGGGATGAGAGCTATTAAGCTTCATCCCTCTTTTATCAAGAAAAAGGGGCACCCCTAAAAAGTGACCCCAAGTTTTATCTTCTCAATTTGGGCAAGTCTGACACCGATCCTTGAGTTCGGCGCATGATAATTGCTACGCTCCGAAGCCCCCATCGAGATCGAAGGGGGATCTCTGGGGGGCTCTGTCTTCAGCGCCGCCGCCACATTAGAACCGGGATTAGCCCTGCGCCGCAAAGGAGTAGCGTTGCCGGCTCGGGCACGGGCTGGGGCGTGCCCGTCGGGAAGGTGAAGTTGGTAATGCTAACGCCGACGTTGTCCGGAAGACTAATTGATTCATTACCCATTGCCATGACCCCGATCTCGCCGGGATTCGTGAGGTCCAGTGTATTGCCCGGGTTCAACAGGGAGCCCGTGTGTGACAGGGTAGTGATCACACTGCCCAAGCCACTTGTCGGATCAGAAGGGGTCAGATGATTGTAGAACGTCCCGTTCATGGTCCATGTGTCCCCGGAAACATCCAACCCCATCGTAACCCTATACCAATCCCCTGGGACAAAAGAGTTAGCAGGAAGAGTAATCGATTCTAACACTGTGCCCGACCCAGGACTCTGCCACACGAGGCTCAACTTTGGGATGTCTGTGTTATTACCATCGCGATTAGTCGCAAGCAAGGCGAGCGCGTTCTGGCCTTCATTGTAAAGCGCCACGACTCCACCGGAAACGTTATGCTTGACAAACAAGACGTCCGCACTGACTTGGAGCCCGCCCGTGGCATTGAAGAGGTTCTTTGTGGCAGCACCATCCGCCGGCGTCGTGTCGTAAATCGACAGGTAGCTTTGGCCTCCGGAGATCGAAGGGCCAGTGAAGTTCAGGGCCGTGTATGGGCCCGGGCCGGGGACGGCATGGTTACCGCTGAGAATCAGGCTGTTTCCCTGGTTTATAAAATCTGGGGAACCAACCCTCGGCACACCGTTATTAATCGACCACCAGAAAACGTCACGGAACAGGCCGGTCGTCTGATTATTGTGCGTCGTAGGACCGCTTGTAACGGTGTTCGCCGTGTTGTCGTAGTCGCCCGCAGCAAAGGTGATGGTCGTGGCCTGCGCCGGGAGGCACATCCAGGAAGCGATAACGAGCGCACAGGCACATGCTACTGGTAATAGTTTGCGTAATTTCATTTTGAACCTCCTCAGCCTCATTAATCTTCTTTTTATGTGTACCTCTTTTAAAAAAATTAAAAATCACTTCCTATTGCCCCTCCGGTCACCTCCTTCCAAATAGACATATTTATTTTAAGTTTTATAAAGCAACAAATGGGCCATATTTATAACATATTGCATTTATTATCTTTTATGGATTTATCTCCTTTGATTTCTAAAAAAAGTGGAATAGAAATTCTTTTTTCCCCCAATTTATTTCCGCTTTGGTGAAGATACTATTCAGCAAATTGGTCTGAAGAAGGGACCCTAGATTAAAATCTTTATAACCAAACATTGTGTACCTTCCCCACTCGAACCGAAAGATGGAGGAAAGTTGATTTGCCCGAGGCCATGTTTCGGCTTTCTTTTGGGAGATAAAAGCATATTGCAGGGCCGGATATTTGCATAAAGAAATGATTGCGGCAGCGCTTGGAAAGTCAGGGCATCAGATGTACCTGGAAATTGTAGACCCCCTGGACAGAATAAATACAAAATGCATTCCTCAAAGGAAAGACTATGATAAATCCATCCACGCCTATTTTGAATGGTCCCTCAAAAACTATCTTTAAGATGCCTTGGTCATTCACTAAGTTCCTAGAATTATCGGGAGGTTGGATGACTCCAATCGCATTTGACATTTTCCCCTATTTTGCTATGATCCACCAGAATGTTTAGGTTCTCCATCATCATTTCCTGGGAGGAAAGTTATGATGTGAAGTTAAGAGACCCTATTTCTTGAAAAAGGGGTGGGGGGTTTTGCTTGAAATCGTGCCCTCCTTGAAATGGAAGGAGCAAAAATATGATAATGGGAGGGGGGAGTCCGACACCCCACTATAAGAGGCTAATGGCATTTGTTGATGGTACAAATTTCCTTATTGAGCTCTCCAAGGAAATAGGGATCAAGTTCAGGGCTGAAAAGCCTCCCCTGGCAGCCTTAGCGATTGCAAACCATTTATTAAATCCTTTATGGAGTCCCTCTGAATACATAAAAATTCGGAAATATTGGTTCGCGTCGTACCAAGGCACTGACGAAGAGTATTACCGTTTGGCGAACGAATTGAAACGCTTCGCTTTTGAGCCCATGCTTTTCAAAAAGCAGGCTGGTAAGGAAAAGGGCGTGGATATTGGATTGGCAACGGAAATGCTTACCAATGCATTCAATCGCAATTATGATATGGTGTAATTATTGCCGGGGATAAGGATTATATTGGCTTAATCAAAGAAGTAAAACGGTATGGTCCGATCATTTGGGGTTCTTTCTTTAATCACGGATTATCAAATGAATTGCCGATAGCAGTTGACCGTTTCTTTGATCTAATTACAACGTTTGGCGTTAACTTTGCGAGTGAACCTTTCAGAACAAATATAGGTGAAATTCGGAAGGAAGTATCTGGCTAATTCTGTAACCAGGGGGACGTTGCTCACAACCATCAAAACCATAAGAGGGGGACATCCCTTCAGTAATTCAATTGGCATCGAAACATCCCCCAGGATACAAGGGGCTATGCCAAGATTAGCTCGCCCAGGCTCCAGGCGTTTTGCACCATACATCAACTTTTTCTTATTCCGCGCATAGCGCGACCCAGCTCGCAACATATTCGAGGCCTCTTTGGGTGAGGGCAGGCTGCACGGTTTGCCAGGTTCCCTTCTGATTCGTTTCCTGAAGGGCAATCTCGAAGTGGCACATGGCGATGCCCATGTCGATGTCCTGCATACCGACATCCGGGTACTTCGCAGCATACCCCGGAGTTCTGCCGATGTAAAAATGGAAAACATCCTGATCCTTTTCCTTTACCACCCGCCATGGCTGCTTGTTGCTCGCGGAGGGACCGATCCGCACGCATTCGAGCGGGACGGCGTATGCGCCCGCAACGCTTCGTTCGAGGGGGCTCCTCGCATCACCGCAAAAGAATAACTCCTCCCACGCCTTCCGGCTGTTGGATTTTGCCAGGAATCGGATGGCCGCATCCTGGATCGACTTTCTTTCTTTCGGATAACCGACCGGGGTGATCGCCGGGACGACCTCGTCATCCCGCTTGTGAATTCTGGAAGCCGAGGCGCTCCGGTTGAAGGTGCCCCCCAGCCAGCACGTTCCCAGTCCCAGATCGGTCGCGGCCAAAATATTCTTTTCCATGCAGTAACCGTAATCTTCCATTGCCCGGTCGCCCTTGGCCACCGCTCCCACGATAAACGTGCTCGCCCCCTTGATGATTCCGTATGTCCCGAGGGTTTTGATCTCCTCCCGCTCTTTGCCTGCAAGATCGACGAGCTCGAATCTCACTCGGTTTCCGAACGGCCCCTGGATATTGGTGAGGAAAAAATCCTTGAGCTTTCGCTCATCGCTCTCCATGAGCGGAATATTCTTGTAAGTCCGGCAGGAAACCCTCTTTTTTATCGCCTCGATGGTGAGCATGCTGAACTCTTCTTTGCCTCAATGACAAACCTTTACCACCCCCACCCTGGCCCTCCCCTGTCGAGGGGGAGGGAATTTTGGTTTCCGGATGGATATTAATACAAACGAAATAAATAGATTTATATAAAATGTAGGGTGCGTTCCCCGAACGCACCGTTTGAAGGCCTGATCGGGGATCAGGCCCTACAAAATTGTCACCAAACAAAATACGTTGGTATTAGACAGAATTGGCGATTAAAAAGCCTCCTTGCGAGATTACCGGGGGCGGCCCATCTTCTGGGCCAGGTCGGTGAAGACCTTCGTCTCATCCAAGACCATTTTCTTATACGCGTCCGGCGGCAGGTAGTGCATGATCATGCCCATCTTTTCGATGGCGGCAACAAACTCCGGGTCGGCGGCCGCCTTTTTCATCTCCTGGTCCCATTTTTCCGTCACCTCTTTGGGAAGCTTGGGGGGACCTGATATGCCGCACCACTGCGCCGCGGTCAGGCCGGGAAACCCCTCTTCCGCGACCGTGGGCAGATTGGGCAGCCTCTTCAGGCGCTGGGGAGAGATCAGGGCCAGGGGGCGGATCTTCCCGCTTTCGATGAGCGGCAAAGCAGGGCCGATGCCGTAGTTGCCCAGGTCCACCTCGCCGTTCGCGGTGGCGACCATGACTTCAGGCCCCCCTTTGAAATCCATCTTTCTTCGTCTTCAAGACATCGACCCCGATCACATCCAGGAATTGAATTTGCGAGAACGTGGTAGTAGAGGAGATGTCCAGGGCCGCCCATTTGAAATTCGCTGGGTCGCGCTTCACGTACTCGGCCACTTCCTTCAAGTTCTTAAACGGCTTGCTGGTAGCACAGAAATAAAAAGTGGGGTTGATCAGGAAGTTCGTTATGAATATTCGGTCCTCCAATTTAAACGGCAGGTTCTTCATGATCGCCGTCTGGATGGAGCTGGCTCCGTTCGTATCCACCATCAGGGTGTACCCATCCGGTTTGGCCTTATGCATCTCCACGACGCACGGGACCACGTTTCCGCCCGGTTTGTTCACCACCAGGATCTGCTGACCCCATTTCTTGGAAAAATACCCGGAAATGAGCCGGGCAGCCAGGTCGGTGCCGCCTCCGGGGGCGTACCCGACCAGGAGGGTAATCGGTTTGCTGGGATAACCTGCCGCCTGGCAGACGATCGCAGGAAGCCCGAAAAACAAAATCAGGAAAGCGCAAATGATCGTCCTGGTGTGAGGGGAATGCATGGTCCTGTCTCCTTTGTTTTGATTTCAGCAGGATTTACTCCTGCCCGGTTTTCCCGACTTTTCCCACGTAAAATCTTATGCCCACCAGCAGAGATGTCAACAGAATAAACCCCAGGGAGATGGGCTGGGTAAAGAAGATCGATATCGACCCGTCGGACATGGACAGGGAAGGCCGCAGATAGCCCTCCAGCTTGGGACCGAGAATGAAGCCCAGGATCAGTGGCGGGATGGGCCAGTCGAATTTTTTGGCCAGGTAGCCGACGATCCCGAAGACGAGCGCAATCACCACGTCGAACATGTCGTTGCGGATCGCGTAGGACCCCACGAAACAGAGCCCCAGGATTACCGGGGCCAGCAGCTTGTAGGGGATGTAAATGATGCGGGCCCAGAGCCCGACGAGGGGAAGGTTGAGGATCAGGAGGATCACGTTCCCCACGTACATCGCCCCGATGATCGTCCACACGAAGTCGGCGTTTTTCGTGAAGAGCAGCGGTCCGGGTTCAAGGCCGAAGATGACAAAAGCTGCCAGAAGCATGGCCAGGGTCGGTGTGGGGGGAATCCCGAAAACCATCATGGGAATATACCCGGCCTGGGCGTTCGCGTTGTTGGCCACCTCGGGGGCGCAGACTCCCTCGATCGCACCTTTGCCGAAATTGGCCCGATTCCGCGAAACCCTCTTCTCGACGTCGTACGCTAAAAAGGAGGCGATCGTGGGGACCATGCCGGGGAGCAGCCCCAGGAAGAATCCGATGCCGGTGGAGCGGAGCGTGCAGCCGATGCAATTCCGCAGCTCCTGAAAGCTGGGCATCAGTTTCCCAACCTTGGCCTGGGCGATCGTGACCACTTCCTCTTCCAGGCTGACCATGATTTCGCAGATGCCGAACAGTCCGACGACCATCGAGACCAAATCCAGGCCGCTCAGCATCTTTACGGACCCGAAGGTGAAGCAGGGGATCCCGCCGAGAGACAGCCCAACCGTGGCAAGCAGCATGCCCATGAGTGCCATGAGAATGCCCTTGATGATGGACCTGCCGGAAAGGGTGGCCAGGGAGACCAGGCTGAAGAACATCATTCCCGCATAATCGGGGGCCTTAAAGTAGAAGACCACCGAGGCAAGCAGGGGGCCGGTAAATGATAAAGCCAGGATTGCGAGGGTCCCTCCGACGAACGACCCGATGGCCGAGATGGCCAGGGCAGGTCCGGCCCGACCCTGCTTGGCCATTTCGTACCCATCGAAGGTGGTGGGAACGGAGGACGATTCCCCGGGAATATTCATCAGGATGGAGGTCGTGGAGCCGCCGTACATGGCGCCGTAGTAGATTCCACCCAGCATGATGATTGCCGGAGTCGGCGGCAGATTAATCGTGACCGGGAAGAGCAAGGCTACCGCGGAAGCAGGACCCAACCCCGGAAGCACCCCGACCAGTGTCCCCAGGATGCAGCCGATGAATCCGAAAAGAAGGTTGAACGGACTCAGGGCGTTCCAGATTCCCCAAAGCGGACCTTCTACCATGACGTGGTCCTGAACTCCTGTGGGAAGGGGCGATCTTCATTTCCATCGAGAGGAAGGACCCTCTCGATGAATTGGTCTTGTATCAGGAAAGCTACCGGCTGTCAAGTTATGCCAAGCATTCCAAGACATTGGACAGTGGCTCTCCAGTTTCGAAACTGTGGTTCAGTCCCAGAGGCCGGCAGGGAGTTGGATTTGAAGCCCGATCGCGAAGATGAGCTCAAAACACAGGGTGATGAGGATGGAGATCATGAATGTTCTTGGATAGGAATACCTTCCCACGAATCGCAGGAACAAAAAAAAGAAGAGGAAGGTGCTCAGGAGGTACCCCAACCAGGCCGCGGAAGCGATGTAGGCGGCAAAGATTCCTGTCGCGGCAACGAGATCACGGAATTTTGTCCGGCTGACCTCGCCGGCGGAGCGGGGCCGGAAAAGGATCTCCTTTCCCAGGTAAACGATCGTTACCAGGGCGATCAGGGCCGCCAGGATCATCAGATACTTGTCCGGGCTGAGGGGGGTGAGTTTGTCCGCCAGGCTGAGCTGTTTCTTTATGGCCGAAGATTCGAAAAAGGTCAGGACCGAGATCGCCAGGAAGAAGGCGGCCGTGATTACGGAGGCTTTTTGCGTAACGGAGCTTTTCCCGATTTCCATTGAGCGGCATAGTAGTATAGAGGATGGGCGCGTGTCAATCATTTCACTATGACTTGTGTTGCTACGGGTTCCATCGTTCTTGACAGGCCATTAAGGCACCAGTACACTCAAGCCGAAGGTCACTCGTATTGATTTGCATTCAGCCGGAGGTATCGCACGATGAGACTCAGCGCCGTTCCGATGATCTTTTTCAAGCCAATGGTTCTGGACCGCACCATGAAACTGGAGGAGTGGTTCCCGATTGCGGCTTCACTCGGGATTGAAGGGACCGAAATTCACGACCGGTCCCTGGCGTCCTTCGAGCCTGCGTACCTGGATTTCATCGGGGAGGAATTAAAGAAGAACAAGCTGGCGGTCTCGCAGGTCATCGGCGCCGCCGATTTCACTCATCCGGAAGCCGCAGTCCGCGGCGAAGAGCTGAAGATCACCCGGCGCAATATCGACCTCGCCGCCCGCCTGGGGGCGAACAGCGTGCGCCTGACCGCCGGGCAGGTCCACCCCGGCGTGAGCCGCGAGCAAGGCGTGGCCTGGGCTTCCGAAGGCCTGAAGGCCTCCGTCGATTATGCCCTCGGGCGGAAGCGTCTGGGTCGCCTACGAGGACCACTACAAAGACTATTTCTGGGAACGTCCCGATTTTTCCCAGCGCGGAGAGATTTTCCTCGAGATTGTGGGCCGCCTGCGCGATACTGCCCTGAAGGTGAACTTTGATTTCGGGAACCCGGTGATGATCGGCGAAGATCCGATCGCCCTGCTCCGGGAAGTGGTGGACCGGGTCGTGAACGTTCACTGCAGCGACCGTTTCCAGGGCGAATATGCTCACCAGATCGCGGGGCAAGGATCGGTCGATTTCCCGGCCGGTTTCCGCATTCTGCAAAAGGCCGGGTACGACGGGTGGCTCTCCAGCGAATACAACGGCACGCAAGGCGTGGAGGGACTACGGGCCTCTCTTGATTTTATTCGCAAGGCCTGGCATGCGGCTGCGGGTCGTTGATTCGGGATAGGAATCTCATTCCATCAAGGGAAACGGTATTGATTTAGCACCCTGAAAGGAGTTCCCAGAAATCCCTCCCAACCTCCCTTTTCCAAAGGGAGGAGATAGTGGTTCCCCCCTTTGAAAAAGGGGGATTAAGGGGGATTTCTGAGGCTTCCTGGGAAATTTGGAATTTTTTTCAAATGGCTAAAATTTACCGGCAATTGAATTTATGAGATCGCTGAGTGGCGCCTTCCATCTCCCGGAAAGGTCTAGGTAAGCCCCCATCAGTTCTCAATCCAGTTCAATCATCCTCACTTTTTTCAGCCCCGCCCCATGAGAAGCACGAGTCTCGTTCCCTGCTACTCCTTGATAGCTCCCATGGTTCCCCCGCGAACGAAATAACGCCGGTTCAGGATCGCGAATACCACGATCGGCAAAGTCGTAAGCGTGGCGGCGGCAAACATGAGTCCCCACTCGATCTGGGTGTACACCAGGTAGAAATCGATCGTGGTCGGCAGGGTCCGCGCCTTCATCACGGTGATGAAGAAGGCGAGGACAAAATCGTTCCAGGCGCGGATAAAAACAAAGATGGAAGTGGCGAGGATGGCGGGGGCTACCATGGGCAGGACGATCTTGCGGATGGCCTGGTACAAGGTGGCTCCATCCACCTGGGCGGATTCGGTCAGGGCCACGGGGAAGCTGATGAAGTAGCCCCGCAGCAGCCAGACCGCGAGGGGGATCGTCCAGAGCAGTTCGAATACGGTCAGGCTGGTGAGGGTATCGATGAGGCCCAGCGTCTGGGCGATGATGAAGAAGGAGATCACCACCGCGATGGGAGGGATCATCTGGCAGAGCAGGATCAGGTAGGTGATCTTCCCCTTGTGGCGGGAGCTCGACTTCGCCAGCCCGTAGGCGGCCGGAATCGCCACGAGAAAGGCCAGGAGGGTGTTGGCCACGGCCACCACGGCGCTGTTTTTCGCGTACAGGAAAAAATTCTTGTCCACGATGACCCGGATGTAGTTCTCCAGGGTCGGCTCAAAGATCCAGGTGGGCGGGTAGGCCATGAGCTGCCGGGCGGTTTTGAAAGAGCTCAGGATCATGTAAAAGTAGGGGAACATGAAGACGATGAAGAACAGGTAGGCGATCAGGTAAAAGGGGATTTCCCGGGTTATTTTTTTCCAGCTTTCGGCCGGTCATTCCTTCTCCTCGCTGGGCAGGACTTTGAAACAGAAAATAACTGATCAGCACGATGATCATGAAAAGGAAGAAGCTGCTGGAAGCGCCGGGTCCTACGGCTTTGTTGTAAAAAGTTGAGCCGGTAGATGTAGATGCTCAGCACTTCGGTGACCGTTCCCGGCCCGCCGCCCGTGAGCGCGTAGATCATGTCGAAGCCGATGAAGTTCTGGATGATCCGCAGGATGAAGAGGAGACGGATGATGGGAAAGATCCCCGGAAAGACGATGTACCGGTACCGCTGCCACTCGGAGGCGCCGTCGACGATCGCCGCCTCGAAAGGCGAGCGCGGCAGAAGCTTCATCCCGGCATAGAGGGTGATGACCCAGAAAGGGGTGTACTGCCAGACGGAAACCGAGATCACCGAGATCATCGCGAATTCCAGGCTCATCCAGTTCACGTGGAAGCCGAAAATCGTGCTGAACAGGTAATCGATGATGGAGTTGCCGGTGAAGTACAGCCGCCAGACCATGCCGACCATGGCCGGCGTCAGCACCGTGGGGATGATGAACACCGTCACGATAAAATTGGCCCCCCGGAGGTTCCGGTAGAGGACCGACGCGATCGTGAGGCCCAGGAGAAATTCAAAGATCACGCTGCCGAAGGAGAAGATGAAAGTTCTGCCCAGGGCCTTGAAGAGCGCCTGGTTGGGGTTGGTAAACAGCCAGATCCAGTTCGTGAAGCCGGTAAACTCGGCGGTGAGCCAGGGCATCCCCAGGGAGAGGCGGTGGAAGCTCATGATCAGGAGCAGGGTGATCGGAACCAGGGAGAGCACCAGGACGGCCGTTATCCCCGGGAGGTAAAGCTTCCGGTATTCTCTTTCCGTTGCGGAAACTCGATTGGCCACGAACCGCCTCAAGGAATCGTAGGTTTTTCGAGACCCGGAGGAAAAAAGGCCGGGGCACGGGGAGCTACCCCGGACCCCGGCCGGAGGATTCAACTCGCCGCGCATGGATCAGCGCATCATCGCTTCTTCGAATTCGTTCTGCATCGACTTCACCGCCTGCGCCGGGGTCATCTGCCCGGCGAACGCCGCGGACCCGTATTTCGCGAAAAGTGTTGGTCCAGGCCATGGTCCACCTCGTCTTCGGCTGGGCGTCCCACCCCGCGCTGAGCATCCGCTGGGCCTGTTCAAACCCCTTGATCGTGGCGTCATAGTAGGGGAAATCGTTCTTCCGTTTGGCTGATCAGGCTGTCACGGACGATCGCGCCCCCGTTGTCGACATAGAGGTTCCCGTTGGCCCGGCTGAGCATCCAGACCAGAAAGGCGTAAGCCGCGTCCTTATTCTTCGTCTGGCTGCTCATCGCCAGCCCCGCGCCCGAAATGGTGTTGTAATCGTTCTTGGCGCCCATGGGAATCGGCCGTGTAGTGGATCTTTCCGGCGACCACGGAAGTCTTCGGGTTTTCCACCACGGGCATGAGGGCGCTCACCTCGAGGCACATGGCCGCATTGCCGCCGGCGAAACGACGAGGTCGCCTCGGTCGCCGAAAGGGACGAGATCTGCGGGTGGCCGTTTTTCACGAGTTCCACGAGGAATTCGAGGCTGGACACGGCCTCCGGCGAATTGCCAGACGACCTTCTTGGTCGCGTAATCGTAGAGCTTCGCCCCCCAGTCGAAGCCTACCAGGGGAACCGGGAAGTTCGCTCCCGCCGAAGGCCGGGCGGCCCCGCATCACGATCCCGTAAACCTGGACGTTGTTTCGCTTGAGCTTCTTGTCGTTGAAAAATTTTGCTGTTTTCAACACTTCCTGCCAGGTCTTCGGGTAGGGCTGTTTGAACTCCTCGAACAGGTCCTTCCGGTATCCCATGACCGCGCATTCACCGGTCGCCGGGAAGGCAAAGGCCTTTCCCTTCAGGTCTTCGTTCGCGTAACGCAAAGGGCCGATGAAATCCTTGTAATCGAACCAGCCCGGAGTCTTAACCGCTTTCTGGTTGTCCAGCCAGGGCTGGAGGGACTCGATGGCGCCCATCTCCAGGAGGGAGTAGCCGAAGGCTTTCGAGCAGTACATGATGTCGAAGAGGCCCGTCTTTCCCGGCGTTGTCCAGCAGATATTTGTCGTGCAGCTTCGAGAGCTCGACCGAATACCAATCCACTTTGATCCCCGTCAGCTGCTCGAAATCCGGCGCCATTTTTTTCCAGGCATCCATGGCCGTGATCTCGATGGAAGCGACGGTGACTTTCTGCCCCCCGACTTTCTGCTTCACTTCCTTGGCCCAGTCGAGGACCTCCTTTGGATATGAATTCAGGTCTGCGAAACCCGACGCGGCCAGGCCTCCCGCGAACAACAGAACGATGAATCCCGCCAAACCACTTCCTCATTTTGATCTCCTTTCTGATTTTCCGCTCCTGTTTCGGTTTCCCTCTTGACACGCGGGCCATTCCCGTCGCTTTTCCGTATTCCCGGGAGCGCTCCGGCTGGTACCGGTCCCGCCAATCCGGGTACCGGTAGAATCCGATATCCTGGTCGTCCGGGTATGTAAACATCGCCCCTACCTTGAGGATAACGGTTTTCATCTTCGGGTCGTTCTTCTGAACGATCCACACGAGCTGTTCCGGGTCGATGACGGAGCTGGCCCAGTTTTCATAGTGATCGGGGATCACGACCTTGGCCCGCAGCGCCTGGGCAACCCGGAAAGCGTCGAAAGGGGTCAGCTTATCGGTCCCGCCGGGCGCGTTGTGGCCCATGTTCACGATGGCCACGTCCACCTGGTTGCGCGCCCCGACGGCGGCGTACCCGTTGTGGTAAATGGTGTCTCCCAGGAAGGCGATATTGCCGCCCGAATTCTTGAAGATGAAGGTGACCGCCACGTCGTCATAGGATAACTTCCCGGTCACTTCCGAGAGCCCGGTGGTGGTCTTCGTGGCCATGTAGTCGAAATTCTCCTCGACGATGACCTCCGTGCTCCTGAATTTGATCCGGTCGCCCGGCTTGACCTCCTTGATCCGGTTTTCGGGGACCCCCCACTTGCGGAAGAGCATGCAGGTCAGCTTCGGCCCGACGAAGAGGGCCTGGGTGGTCTTCAGCAGGGCCTTCACCGTGTAAAAATCGGCATGATCCCCGTGATGGTGCGTGGAAAAGGAGGCTTCGATATGTTTGAACTTCCAGGGGTCCATCACCTGGGGATTCAGGCGCAGCCAGTAAAGCTCTTCGGCGCCGGTCGTCTGGCAGACCCCGCAGTATTCATAGCGGGTGAAATTGGAAGGACCGGCGTAGTTGTCGATGAGGAAGATCTCTTCCCCGGACTTGAGACCCCAGGACGGCCCCCCGAACCACCAGAGAACAACCTTGCCCTCGTCGACCTTCGTCTCTTCCATTTGCCGGTTGAGATAAGTGCCCCACTCGGGAAAGCACTCCTCGAGCCACTGCGCTCGGGTGAGATCCCGGTCCCGGGTCATCTCCACCGCCTCTATGATTCCAGGATGATCTTTTTTTCTCTCGGTTGGCATTTCTATTCCTCCGCGTCGTGTATTTTCGTTGTCCTTGCGCCTCTGCTTCAGAGTATCAGGATTTCTCTATCTTGTTGCCGTCCGGAAACTCACTGTCGCCTACACCCCCACCCTGACTCTCCCCCGTCAAAGGGGGAGGGATTTTATTGGGTCCGGATGGAAACGATCTTGTTTGTGGCAGTGAATGCAAGAACGGTCATGATTTTTTAGCATACAAGGTGAAAAAGAATTTGGCAAGGCGGGGGAAAATATACCCGTCTTCCCCGTCCCACCGGGGCCGGACAGGATTCTATCCTTGTAAGCTGTCAGGCTTTAAGGCGGCAGCATTTTTTTCTTGAGTAACACGCGGGGTGCTTCTTACTTAAGGACACGGATCGGCTTCCCATCGAGGAAGGCGAGGATATCCTCGACCGCATCCTGGTACATCTTGGCGAGGTTCTCCGCGGTGACGTACCCGATGTGGGGAGTCAGCAGGACGTTTTCGAGCTTGCGGATCGGATGGTCCGGCCGGCAGGGGCTCTGTGCCATACACGTCGATGGCGGCACCGGCGATCTTTTTCTCCTGGAGAGCTTTGAGCAGCGCCGCCTCGTCCACGATCTCCCCCCGCGAGGTGTTTACGAGATAAGCCGTGGGTTTCATCAGGCGCCAGTTCCCGCGGCGCCCACGATCCCACGCGTCCGGCCGCTCAGGACGAGGTGGATCGAGATGACGTCGGACTGACGGAACAATTCCTCTTTTTCAACCCGGCGGGCCTTGCATTCAGCCGCACGCTGATCCGTCAGGTTCTGGCTCCAGGCAATGACTTTCATGTTGAAGGCATTCGCCGGCCGCCGCTACCGCGGCCCCCAATTTGCCCAGACCCAGCAAGCCGAGGGTCTTTCCGGCAAGGTCGCGGCCCGGGCGGGTCTGCCATCCCCCCTGCCGCATCGACCCAAACTGCCCGGGAATGTCCCGCATGAGGGCGATCATCATACCGACCGCCAACTCGGACGTCGGGCTCCCCACCCCCCCGGTGCCGCACACCGTGACGCCCTGCGCGCGTGCCGCATCGAGGTCGAAGGAGAGGTTTCGCATTCCGGTCGTGATGAGAAGCTTCAGTTTCGGGAGCCGGCGAATGAGGGTCCCGGGGAATGGCGTCCGCTCGCGCATGCCGACGATGATCTCGAAATTCTGGAGCGTCCTCGCGGCGTTCTCCTCGCCGCCCAGAGGCTTCGTGAACACCTCGACCTCGGCCCGCCCCCTAACAAAACTCCAATCCGCCAAGCGCAGAGCGGCATCGAAGTAATCGTCTAAAATCGCAACGCGCATCCTTGACCTCCCGTCTGATCCAAGCAAAATTGCAGGGGCATCCCGCCTGGGCGGACATCGTGCCCCTGCGATAACAAATGTCCCGCGGATTTCGAGTTACTAAGGAGTCCATAATTGAACAGACAAGTCTCCGAAATTCCCCCTCACCCTGGCCCTCTCCCCCATTTTGGGGGGAGAGGGGAGGGTGAGGGGCGATGGGAGGCCATTTGGAAAATCTGAACAATCATGGGCCTGACTCATTTCTAGACCCAGGTGAACACCACTTTGCCCGTCTGACCCGACTCGAAGACCTTGTAAGCCTCGGCTGCCTGATCCAGGTGGAACCGATGGGTAACCAACTTCTTCAAGGGCAGCTTGCGTTCGGCCACATACCTCGCCACCTCTCCCAGGCCGATTGTGCTCATCGTCCAGGAACCGTGGATGGTCAGCTGCTTGTGCATGATGTCGCGGCTCACGTCGAAAGAAGTCTCCCCGCCTTCTCCTACGAAACAGGCGCGGCCGTAGATCCTGGCGCTCTTGATCGTGTTTACCCGGGGCTCGGGGATCCCCGTGCAATCAAGGGTCGCGTCCGCCCCCTCTCCGTGCGTCAGGTTCTTTATCACCTCTACCGGGTCTCCCTCCCGAGGGTCGATGGCGACCTCGCATCCCAGGCTCTTCGCCAGCTCGCGCCGGTAAGGCACCGGCTCGACGGCGATGATCCGCGCGCCGGTCGCCGCGCCGAAAATCACGGCGCTGAGTCCAACGGGACCCAATCCATAAATGGCGAACGTGTCCCGGCCGGAGAGGTCCAGCCTCTTTATGGCATCGTAGGCGGTCCCCGTCCCGCAGGCGCAGGCAGCCCCTTCTTCAAAACTGAGGGTTTCCGGCATCGGCACGCAGGCGGACTCGTGGACCGCGATGCGCTCGGCATGGCCTCCATGATTCGTCCTGCCGTAGTAGAGCTTCTTCGCCGCGGGATCGATGCACATCTGCGAATACCCGACCCGGCACCACCGACAGCGCCCGCAGCCAAGGTAGTGATGGACCATCACCCGGTCCCCGACCTTGACGTTCTGCACCCCCGGGCCCAGCTGGATCACCTGACCGCAGGGCTCATGTCCCACGGCCTTCAGCTGCGCCAGGTCTCCGCGCTCGCTCCGGGCGCGCCCGAAAGGTCCGAAAGTCGCTTCCGCAGAGCCCCGAAGCCCGCATTTCGACGATCACTTCTGAGGGGCCGGGTTTGGGTTCCGGAAAATCCCGAAGTTCCAGCTGCCGCTCGCCGAGAAATACAATCCCTTTCATGAAAGTCTCCTTTCTAAGATTCTAAGCCTCTGCCCCCCGCAGGAAATAATCTCCCCTCTGTAGGGGGCGACCCGGCGGGTCGCCCTATATTTCACCATTTTCGGTCCCTGGGAAGATACCGGCTGTGCCAAGCAGGAAACTGACTTGGGCCAAAATTGAAATTTGGCGTGAGTATAATGGGAAGGTCTTTGGGTGTCAAGGTCGATGAATCAGGGTTGGCGGCCAGGACGCTGGCAAGATCGCTATATCCTCAGAACCTCGATGATTTCAACGGACCTGAAAAGACGGCCCACTCTTTTCTTGCACCGCCCTTCTTCAGATCCGGCTTGACTTGATTATCACCATTCTGTAGAAGGTAAGTGAGGGGTGAAAGGAAAGAAAGCGAGGTGGAAAATGAAAGCCATGAACCATAGAGAGAGAGCCCTGGCGGCCCTGAACCTTCAGGAAACGGACCGGGTACCCATCGATTTCGGGACCACGATCTCCACCACCATCATTCAACCGGCGTACGAGAACCTGAAGAGGCACCTGGGCCTCCAGCACGAGACGCAACTCATGGTAAAAAGGGGCCAGACGGTGATTCCGGACGATCGCGTGCTCGACCGCTTTGACGTGGATTTCTCCGCCATGCGGCTTGGGAATTTCCGGGGCGGAAACTACCGGGAGGTCGATCCCACCACCGTCATAGACGCCTGGGGGACGACGTGGAAAAAAGCTGAAGGCGGGCACTTTATCAATGTCGGCGGCCCATTCCAGAATGCCGAGCCCAGGGTGGACGTTGTCGAAAGCCACAGGTGGCCGGATCCCGGACGAGCCGGGCCTGCTACGAGGGGCTGAGGGAGCAAGCGGCCCATTTTCGTAAAACCACCGACCGAGCCATCATCCTGGACCTCCCGGTGGGGATTCTTCACAATTGCGAGTTCCTCCGCGGTTTCGGCGAATTCCTGATGGATTTGGTCGTCAACCCGGAGTTCGCCGGGCGCATGATGGACCGGGTCGCCGATATCTGGATCCGGATGGCCCGGAACGCCCTCAAAGCCGTCGGGGAGAATGTGGACGTCGTATCGTGGGGGGATGACCTGGCTTCCCAGCAATCTCCCCTCTTCAGCCCCAAGATCTACCGCGAACTGGTAAAGCCCCGGCACGCCCGCATGATTGACGGCATAAAATCCATGGCCGACGTGAAAGTCCACTACCACACCTGCGGGTCCGTTTACCCGTTGATCGAGGATTTGATCGAGATCGGGGTCGATGCCCTGAACCCTCTTCAGGTGAGCGCCCGGAATATGGACCCGGCAAAATTGAAGAAGGATTTTGGGGACCGCCTGGCTTTTTGGGGCGGCATGGACACCCACCGGGTCCTTCCGTTCGGGACCCCCGACGATGTCAGGAAAGAGGTGAGGAGAATGGTCGGCCTCATGGCCCGGGGGGGCGGGTACGTCCTGGCCACGGTCCACAACATTCAGGCCGAAGTGCCGCCCGAAAACATCGTGGCCATGTTCGACGAAGCCAGGTCCTGTCGGATCCCTGCCCGTTGAGGAGGAGGGCGCGAGCCTACGTCAAGGCGAAAGGAACAGGAGAGGAGGACGGGATGCCTACTTATGAAGATCTCATCCGCCTGGTTCGCGGGCCCAATGACTTCCAGGCCCCTGCCCGCAATCTGGGATTTCTTCCCCAGCCACGCGGCCGCGGTCGGGGGAGTGCCGAGCTTTCTGCGAATACTACCTGGACGCGGAAGAGAAGCTGCGGGTCCAGCGGAAGCTCATCGAACTTCTCCCGGAGGCTTTGATCATCCCCGGCGTCTTCGCCGACCTGGGGGTCATCGTCGAAGTTTCCGCCTTCGGCGGAAGAATTCAGTGGTTCGAAGACGGCGCTCCGTTCATCCACAGCTCGATCCGGGAGGCCCGGGAAATTGATTCGCTCACGGTCCCGGCGCCCGGCCTGACCGGACTAACCCCACTGGTCCTCACCCAGCGGGAGACGATGAGACGCAAGCTGAAGGAGAAAGGTCTGGAGATGGAGAAATAGGGTCCTGTCCATGGGCCCGGCGGAGATCTCCGGTCTTCTGATGGGGTATGATAAATTCTACTTCACCCTCTATGACGATCCCCGGCGGTTTTCGCGCCTGCTGGAGATCGTAACCGAGTTCATCATCGCGTGGCTGAAAAAGCAGGAAGAGGCGTTTGGAGGCATCGACGTTTTCACCCTCGCCGACCACGTGCCCAACCAGGTGAAGCCCGAGCAGGTGAAAGAATTCTTCCTCCCCTGCATCCGGGCGATTTTTGCCACCCTCCCCCAGGCTGTGAAGATCTACCACAATGAAGGCTTCCACTCGGACCAGCACATCTCTCTCCTGCTGAACTACGGCGCGGACGTGTGGCATTTCGGGAGCGATGTTCACGACCTCTCCAGCCTGTATTCAAAAATCGGCGATCGGATCGTCCTCTTCGGGGGGATCAACCCCCACGGAATCATGCGCCGCGGGACCCCGGAGGAAGTCCGGGAAGAAACGCGCAGGGCGGTCCGGGCGGCAAAGGGCCACCGGATCGTGCTCTCTACCGGGACGGGAACAACCCCGGACGCGACGCTGGAAAACCAGCGGGCCATGGTCCAGGCCGCCCTGGAGGAATAGGGGGCATCACACTTTCTTGCAGGACCTGTTGCGGAGAAAAAATGGACGCTGGAACTCGTTTTCAGCTTACGGCGAAATGGGGAGGAGAAGGCGGCCGATGGGATCCTGATCTTAGAACCCCAATTTTAATCCCACCGAGAAATTGTTGATAACGCAGGCGCTGCTGATTCCAATCGTGATTCCCTGCCAATAGGGCCTGTGCGACGGGGGGAGAATATGGGTCACGCCAAAATGAAAGAGAGCGCCCGCGGCCATGTAAGCGTTCACTTCCCCCCTGGAGGGATATTTTCCAAGAATGGGGTTCATTTCATAATATTTGTCCGGTTTACCCACGCTGTCCAGAGTAGTCCCCCAGTCCAGAACATGAATCACCTGCCAAGTCGTTTCGAGAAACACATCCCGCTCACTCCACTTGGCTGCCCCACCATCGATCCTCGGCAAGTGAAATACCGGGCCACAGGACCAGGGTGATAACGAAGATTAATTTGAGAATGCTGCCAGAAATTTGCACGCGTGATAAAAGGCAATTCCCATGCCCCCAATGCAACCCTCCGATAACCTATAAATTTCATTTCATTAGCTTAGTTTACCCGGATTTTTCCATTTCGGAGATGGAACCCGTTTTTCCTTTTGTCCAATTCTTTTTCTTATCACGCTGATCGGCTCGCTTTTCCAGTTCCGACCTCCTTAAGAGAGCTTAATCGGGATGAGCCGAACGAGAGGCGGGACGGTGGAGGAAACCGGAAACACAGGGTGGTAGTTAGGGACTCAGTTTAGCGGGAGCCAGCCGACGGGAAGTGAAAGGGATTAAGAAGGCGGAAGTTGTCTTTGCGAAGATGACCGGGGTTAGCCCTGGGTTTTGCTTTTAGTAACGAGGTCCTTCAGCACCCGGGATTTCGAGAGGGGCTCGAGGGTGACATCCCCCTGGATTACGGTCTGGCAGAAGAGGCCCGGCTTCCCATCGATCATGCCCGTGCAGCGGCCGCAGATCCCGAGGTCGCAGCCGGCATGATCATAATACGAGAGGGTTCCATCCAGGTTCTGGTAAATGTAATCGAGGGCGGTCATGGCGCTCATGCCCTTCTCATACGGTACCTCAAAATCCTGGTACCGGGGCTCCTTATCCACCGCGGGATCAAAGCGGAACACTTTCACGCTAATTTTGTTTTCAGGCATGACTTTCGCTCCTGCAGATGGGAAATTTTCCCGGGGGCTCCTGCAACTCGACTTTCATTTTCAATGTGGATCGGTTTAGTGATGCCCACCGATGTCGGACCGGCTTTGCATCATTTTTTTCATCATGTCCAGGAAGGGGATTTTGCCGGAGGGGGGCGTCAAAGTGGTCACGGTGACCGGCCGGCTGGAAACCCGCAAAGCGTCCTCTTCACGAATCACGCGGCTTTCTTTCATCCAGTTGTCGTTGTCGGAGAAAGGAAACTCCTCGCGATAATGGACGCCCCGGCTCTCGGTGCGGAAAAGGGCGCTCTGGGCCGCACACGTAAGAAGGTGGACCAGGTTCGCCAACTCCAGGGCGTCGAGCCACTCCTTGTTGTAGATGGGGTTTTTGGAGGCGGTTGCCAGGCTGGGGACTTCCTCCCGGTTCGTCCGGTCGAGGAAATGGAGAAAGCGGGTCAGCTCCTCCCCGTTCCGGATCGGGCCGAGGAGCTTGTGGGCGGTCTCCTGAACCCGTCTCCTAACCTGGGCGGGTCTCAAGCCGTCCTTCCTGTCCAGGGGCATCCGCGCCTTTTCCCGGAGAGGTTGGAAGGAGCGCGGCCGGACTTGAGGTATTTTCTCCGCCCGGGCATAGCCCCCGGCGTTCTTCCCGGCTTCGGCCCCATGGACGAGCATTTCGGTTATTGCCGAGCAGACCCGGTTTGAGCCAAACGGGCCCAGAGTACATTCGCCCGCCGCATAGAGGCCCGGGACCTTCGTTTCGAATTTCTCGTTGACTACCACGCCGCCGTCGAAGTACTCGACCGCCGGCCCGACCTCGACCGTTCCGCCGCTCTTCAGGGTCTTGGCCAATTCCCCCAAATCCATGGCCTTGTATTTCCAGTTGGGGAAGATCGTCTTCGCGGAGGCGTTCTCGAAATCCTCCCAGCGCACTCTGCCAAGCCCGTAGTAAACTCCCCCGTTCGGGGACCCCTTCCCCTCGCGCACTTCTTTCGATGTGGCATAAGAGATAAACCCCTTGTTCCACTCCATGGTCGTGCCCTTCTCCACGGTGTAGGGGTCATACTTTTGGAGAAAAGCCTCGCCGGCGCTGTTGGTCAACTCCCCCCCGGAGAGGAGGCCGAGGATGTATGTGGCAAGGCTTCCGCGCCACACGGGAGGGTACAAGAGGATGTTGCAGCAAAAGGTGATGAATTCCATGTTGCCGAGCTCGGCGCCCGCCCGGTGAGCCATGGCCATGCCGTCACCGGAGAGGTCGCGCATCCCGGTGTTCGGCCAGAAGGCTTTGTGCCAGCCGCCGGTGGCCATCACCGCGGCCCTGGCCTTGATCTCCAGAAAATCGCCCGTGCGTACGTCAAGGCCGAGGCCCCCGGCAATCCTCCCATCTTCGACCAGGAGGTCGAGGAGCATGGTGTCTTCCAGCATATCCACCCCGGCGGACCTGGCCTGGTTGAGGAGGACATCCATCAACCCGATGCCGGAAGTGAAGATGGCCCGCTCCTCGGAGAAGTTGACCTTGAGACCCCAGTCCAGAAGCTCCTTCAGCCGCGCCGGCGCTGAACGGATGTACTGCTCCACGAGCTTCTGGTTGTTGAGAAAATATCCCTGGGTGACGATGTCGTTGAAGAATTTTTCCTCGGTGTCTCCGGGCGCCCCCGGGAAACCGAGCCGGCTCAGGCTTCGGCCGTCGAGGGTGAAATCCGCGCCGGCCATGGGAGTCGCCCCGCAGCGGGCAAGCGGCCCCTTGCTCAAAAGCAGCGCTTTCGCCCCCGATTCCCTCGCGCCGATGGCCGCCCGGAAACCGGCTCCCCCGCCGCCGACAACCAGTACGTCTGTTTCCAACATCCTTTCGCCCATAGGGTGAACTCCTTCCTAATTGGGGCTGTAGATCTGGGCTCTCTACAAGAGCTGTGCCAGAATTTTCTTTTGGATCATTTCAAATATCTATTTGGAGTAAAAAAGGGCGGCATAGGTACATTGTGCTGTGATTCCAGGTCCGGAAGAAAAGGCAAATTCTGCCACAATCATGAGGCACGTATCCGTTGTTGGTTTTGACGGGGGTGTTCTTTTATCCTCTGAATCATGCCATTCATGCCCCCGCTGCGCTTGACGGAAAGCCATTAGGCCCTTTAACCGAAGCTTATCCCGCCAATGCTTGCGGCAGAATCTGCCTTTCCTTCCGGACCTTTGTCAGGCTTTCACCAGACATTCGATCAAGTAAATGGGAGATGATCCTGCTTTTTAGGGACCCTTTTCTTCGTAGCAGAAATCGCAGTGGTCCGCCCCCTCCATGAGGGTCCGGGTGCGGGTAAATTGGATCCGGGGATTGAATCCTTCCACCATGGCCGAGTCGCGGCCGCAGGAGAGGAGGACGCCGTACTCGGAAATGCCCAGATCCTTATACATTTCGGCGTACCGGCACCGGGTCACGTTGAAGCGGTACCTGCTCTTGCTCTGCTCCAGGACCTGGATGCGCAAGGCGTCTTCCCGGGTCCAGAGGGAAAGGCTCCGGGCGAAGTCCTCCAGGGTATTCCCGCCCAGGAGCTTGGCCATCTGGGCGCCGCTCTCCCGGGCCAAAGATTGAATGATCGGCCGGAGAATTGCAAGCGCCCGCTCTTTTCCCATCTCCTCGATCATCGCCTTCATGACCGGGCTTAGAATGCGGGCCTCGATTTCCCGCCTCGCCAGAATGCTCACTTGGGTTAAATCCGCTCCCATGTCTCTCCTTTCAACATCGTGCGCCCGACCGGGGGAACTCACTTCCTTCCCTTCCCAGGCGGTTGATGGTTTATTTTTTTTCATCCGCACGGCCAGCTCGCAGTAGGGCGCACCATCCAGTATATTCTTCTCGTGAACGCATTCAAGCCCCGGATCATAGGCCTCGTACTTGGCCTGGTCCATGTAACAGTAGAGCCGTCCCAGCTCGGGCGCGCCCAATTCCTTCCAGGCCTGGGCAAGGTGACAGTCACGGATCCGGGCCCGCGGTTCCCCATCTACGGTGACCATCTCGATATTCCACCCGAGACGGGGCAGGTCCTCCTGGTAGTTCGCCGGGACGGTCTCCAGGCCTTTGGCCAGGGTTTTCTCCCGGACCTTTCTCCCCACCTGCACGCCGTAAAAATCGATGGCCTTCCGGATCACTTGCCGGCCCTTCTCTTCCCCCAGTTCCTGGACGAGGGTGCTCGCGAAAGAGTGGTGCAGAAGCGCCATCCGCCTCA
This sequence comes from uncultured delta proteobacterium, assembly GCA_963712535.1. Taxonomy (GTDB): domain Bacteria; phylum Desulfobacterota; class SM23-61; order SM23-61; family SM23-61; genus CAVQIK01. The sequence goes on from CAVQIK010000012.1 coordinate 300,831, forward strand.
CGATTGAGAGCACCTGCCGGGTCGCTTCTTCCCGGGTCATCGTTTCTTCCTTGGCTGACATTTCTCCTCCTCGAGAAATTCCTTCGCGGACGGAAAGAAGAACAGAACAATCCGGGCAGCTCCCCTCACACTCCCTTCTCCCCTGTTGCGGGGGGATGGCTTTGAGGATACCGTCGCCACCCGACGAATTATTTTTTCTTCATATACTCATCACACCCGGTGTCTTTGTCGGGCACCACGAACTCGGTGGGATCGCCGTCGTAGTCAAGGATTTTCGTCCCGTACTGGTTTCAATAGCGCTTGCTGAGATCTTCATCGACTCTTCCCTTTGCTTTCTTTCGAGCCCCGCTCGATGAGTTTCTTGGTTAGCAGCACCAGGCCGATCTGCTGCGACCATTCGGAGACTAAATTGCTCACCACCGTTCCCCACTGGCTTTCCGGATCGAGCCTGGAGAAAAGCGCCAGCCAGCCCATTCCGGTCAGGCAGAGAAAAATGGTGAGCGAGTGCTCATGCAAGAACTCGAGGGCCTGATTGCGGTGGATTCGGCGAGGCTGGCGGCTCTCCCGGGACCCCCGTTCGAAAAACCACTTCGTGGCCAGGATCGTAATGACAACGCCCGTCCAGTCCGCCACGGCATTTCCGAAAAACGATCCGGCGTGCGATTTAGGATCAGACTTGACATAGAGCACGAACCAGAGCGCCAGCACGCCGGCTGCGGCGAGAGATAGAGAGTGGACCTTCCAGAATGGCTCATTGCGGAGCGCTGCTGCTTTATCGGTTCTGCGGGCCACGTTCCCTCCTCCCCAAATTGGATGCTTCCGCTCTACCCCCCCAGCCGTTCGCATTCGCGAGGGCTCCGGTCAAGAATAAAGCTCTAAACCAGGTCAAAAAAAATCGGCGTCACCACCGGGCTTTCGGCTTGTGCCAGGGATTTTTCCGGGCGACGTCTTCCCGGAGCTCGGTTCCCCAGCCCGGCCCCGTCGGGAATCTTCATGCAGCCGTCCTGTATCTCGGGCACATGGGTCACGAGCTCCTCCCTGAGCGGAACGTCATCGACGTCGATCTCCATGATCCGGATGTTGGGCAGCACGGCGCAGAGGTTCGCGCTGGTGAAGGTGGAAAGATGGCTGTAGTAGTTGTGGGGCGCGATGTTGAACTCGAAGACCTGGGCGAGGTCCCCGACTTTCTTCGCCTGGCTGAAACCCATCCAGGCCACATCCACCATGAAGACATCGGCCGAGCGCGCCTGGAAGTAGGGGAGAAAGTCCTGCATGTAGATCTGGTTTTCGCCGGTGCATATCTTCGTGCTCGTCGAGTCCTTGATCTGCCGGAGGGCTTCGGGGTTGTACATGTCGATTTCCAGCCAGAGCAGGTTAAAGGGCTCGAGTATCTTGGCGATGCGCATGCAGCTCTCGGGCTTGAAGTTAAAGTTCAGGTCGAGGCAGATGTCCACCTCCGGCCCGACCGCCTCCCGGAACGTGCCGATCAGGGTCTCAATGTGCTTCAGCATGCGTTGGACGCGACTTGATCCGTCCGGCCGATCCCACCCCCAAAGCCGTCGAAGTGCACCCGGGCGGGGTCTCCGGGGAAGACGATATTGGTCTTGAGAGCGGTATAGCCCCGGCGGACGACTTCTTTCCCGAGGTCGGCGATGTCCTTCATCGTCTTGACGGGTGGTTTTCCCATTTCAGGATAGAGCGCCCTGGTTGTGGCGCAGTGGGACCAGTACAATCTCACATTCTCACGCGTAGGCCCCCCGAACAACTCCGACACGGATATGCCCAGCGCCTTGGCCTTGATGTCCAGGATCGCCAGCTCGATGCCGGCGATGGCCTTGGCCCGGATCCCGAGCGGTTCCGCGATGGCATGGCGGGACATTTCATAGAACCTCATCTCGTAGGCCCTCGGGTCCGTGCCCAAGAGCAGCGGTTTCAGGTCCTCTACCGCCCCCGCAACGGCAAAGGGTGCCCTGGACACGCTGCATTCGCCATAGCCGACGATCCCATCGTCGGTCTCTACCTTGACAAAAGTCCACGGCCGCCAGCCCGCGTCGACGATGAAGGTTTCTATGTCGGTGATTTTCACTTTTACCTCCTTTTCAAGATGAGGGGATTGGATGAACCCGAGGCACCGTCCAAATTTCTTTGCTCCCACGGCGCCGGATCTTCCACCAGCCTTTATGATCGGATCTCAACTCCGATCGATAACGGCACGGCCTTTTACCAGGAGGCGACCCTCCTGGTTTTCAACCCAGACCTCGCAGTGCTGTTTGCTCGCCGGGTGTTCACTTCCGGGGATCTTCCCCCTGCAGATCAGGGTGTCTCCGGGGAAAGCCATACCGCGATTGGTGTATTCGATCTCCACGAGCCGCGACGGATCTCCGGCCCAGCGGATCAGCATCTCGACCAGATAATCCCCAATCATCGGCCCGGCGACGTTGGCATCGCGAAACCCCTTCTTCTTGGAATAGTCCGAATCCCAGTGAAGCTGGTAGGGGTTCCAGGTAGCCGCCGCATACATCATCATGTGGATCTTGGAAACGGTTACCCGGAAAGAGGGGATTTCCTGCCCCTCCGGGCTTACTGGAATCGCCTTCCTTTGGGCCCCCTTTTCTTCCCTCTCGATCGGCTTTCCACCCGGAGCTGCCTGGAAAATCAGGGTTTCCGTGTTTATGCCCAACAGGTCCCTGGTTTGGCTGGTGTAAGTCAGGTCGTAAGTGAGAAAGACCAGAGGTCCCCCGCGCCCTTCCTTTTCACTTACGGCGGTAATCTTCCGCCGGGTAAGGATTTGATCTCCAACCCGTACCGGCCGGAAGAATTGCAGCCTGTTTCCGCCCCGCATTGCGGGGCCGAAGGACGGGGGAAGAGACAGGCGATTCGTCGGCCTGCCGGATTCATCCACTCCCACGAGGGAGTCGTGGTTGACGGAGAAGACGAAACTCAGGGGTGCGACGGGCTGGTTTTGAAGGGAATCGAAATAGCGGGGATCATCGAGACCCAGAGCTTTGGCGAAGCGGCGAATCTTTCCCGCATCCACCGCCTCGGTGGATTGGAATGTCGCCTCCTGACCTACTAAAGCCTGAATTTCCGGGGTAATGCGCATCTCGCCCTCCGACCAAGTACCATCCTTCGTGGAGAATTGGGCCGCAAATATTGACAAGTAGAAAAAAACTTATTTGGCAATTATTTTGCCCCTGTTCGGTTAACTTTTCGCCATTTCCTTGCCCAGCGCGATACATCTTTTTTTCGCGTCCTCGGTTATGGGCCGTTTACCCTCCACGGTTTCGCCAACCTGATTGAAAAACCGCCGGGCAAAGGCCTCAAGCTGCTCTCTGACTCTTCCGCCGCCCCCATGAGTAAAGAAAAGGGCAGCCCTCTTTCCCTTAACCGTCTTGCCCGCTTGGTCCCATAAATAAAGATCATCGAAGAAGGTCTTGATGGTTCCGGCGACATAGGAAAAATAATCCGGTGTGCCGACAGCGACCGCGTCGGCGGCCAGGAATTCATCCACGGTGATCCGCCGCTCATTTGTGTTGATCAGCTCGACCTCCGCTCCTCCTTGCCGCGCGCCCTCCGCGAGCGCTTCCGCGAGTAATTTTGTATTCCCAAACTGCTGGCTGTGATAAATGACAAGAATTCTTCGCATGTGTTGATCCTCCAGGTTCGAAGTTATCAAGCCTATGAAGGATTGTCAAACGCTGCGCCCGGTATCTTTTTGGCATCCCTTCCGTTTATTACGAAATACCCGGACCAATTCTTCTTGGCAATCCGAATGGATCAATGGAAAATGAATAGAGAGGCAGCACGCGGGCTTCGCCGGTTTAGAGGCCGGGAAACAGGCAACGAAGCTCCATGGGAGAGGTGAAATGGGGAGCAGGGGAACCGCAAACATTTTCGATCTGAATCGTTTCGAAACTCAAATCCCCGCGCGCCTGGATCGGCTGCCCTGGAGCAGGTTTCATCTGCTTATCATCCTGGCGCTCGGGATCACCTGGATCTTGGACGGCCTCGAGGTCACCCTCACGGCGGCGATCACGGGAGTCCTGCAGGAGCCCGCGACCCTGCACTTCACGGCTGCCGAGCTCGGCCTGACAGGTTCGGCCTACCTCATCGGTGCGGTCTCGGGGGCGCTTGTCTTCGGGTACCTGACCGATCTCTTCGGACGTAAGAAGCTCTTCTTCATCACCCTTGCGGTTTATCTCACCGGGACTCTCTTGACCGCTTTTTCATGGGACCTCGCTTCATTCGCCGTGTTCAGGGCGATCACCGGCGCCGGGATCGGCGGCGAATATGCCGCGGTGAATTCAGCCATTGACGAGCTGATCCCGGCTCGGATCCGGGGAAGGGTGGATCTCATCGTAAACGGAAGCTTCTGGCTCGGGGCGGCCGCGGGCTCGCTCGGCACCATCATTCTGCTTGACCCTGCCATCTTCCCGGTCAATTTGGGATGGAGGCTCGGGTTCGGGATCGGTGCGGGTTTGGGACTGTTCATCCTCGTTCTCCGTGAGTACGTCCCCGAAAGCCCCCGCTGGCTCGCGACCCACGGCCGTCACAAAGAGGCCGAGGCGGCGGTCCGGGAAATCGAGGAGAGAGTCGAGCGGGACAGCGGCGAAAAGGCTTGTCCGGGCGGAAGGAAGTCTCACAATTCATCCGCGCAGAAGCTTTGGATTCGGCGTCGTGGCCCGGACCATGTTCACCCGGTACCGGACCCGCTCTTTCCTGGGTCTTTCCCTCATGATCGCGCAGGCCTTTCTATACAATTCGGTATCCTTCACCTATGCCCTTGTGCTCACCGGATTTTACGGTGTTCCGGGGGCCCACACGGGAATCTACCTCCTGCCGTTCGCGCTGGCCAACTTCGCCGGACCGCTTACGCTCGGACACCTCTTCGACACCATCGGCCGGAGAACCATGATTTCAGCCACCTACGCCGGATCGGCCCTGCTCCTGATTATTACGGGATACCTGTTCACCGCGAATCTTCTTTCAGCCGCTACTCAGACGATATTATGGGCGGTGATTTTTTTCGTCGCCTCGCCCGCCGCAAGCTCGGCTTACCTGACGGTGAGCGAGATCTTTCCCCTGGAGATCCGGGCCATGGCAATCGCCTTCTTCTACGCCCTGGGAACGGCGGCGGGGGGCATCGTTGCTCCCTGGTTCTTTGGAACTCTGGTGGCAACCGGCCAGCGGTCCGCGGTATTTTACGGTTACCTTATCGCAGCGGCCCTGATGCTGGCTGCCGCGGGGGTTGAGGTCCTGTGGGGTGTCAAGGCTGAAAGGGCTTCCCTGGAAGACATCGCCGCCCCGCTTTCGGCTGAACAAAATTAAATTCTCGCCCAGACAGGTTAAATGAATACAGTCCTTGATCCTGAGAAATGGTAAGATACGCCTCAAGAAGCTCCCAATGCTTATGTGCGAGGAGAAACTCTTGAGCTCCACTCCAACCGGCGAAAATCAAAATCCAGCTCCCTTCACGGGCCCCCATGAATTTCCCATGGAGGACTGGATCAGCTGCGCGCCTTTTGAGCGGTTACTGCATATGGAGATTCTGCAGGCAGGCCGATGGCAAAGCCGTCCTGAAGATGCCCTTTGTCCTGGACCTCGCCCAAGGCGCGGGGCTCATGCACGGCGGAGCCTTGGTGAGCCTTGCCGACACCGCCGTAGTGATGGCGATCAAGAGCATCCTTCCGCCCGAGACCCACTTCGCCACCATCTCTATGAGTGCAAAATTCCTCCACCCCGTAAAGAAAGGCTGGATGGAGGCCAGGGCTGAAGTTTTCACCCGGGAGGGCAGGGATTTACAGGGACGAGCGACTGTTTATGATGAGGAAGGCCGGGCGGTAATGGAGTTTTCTTCCGCTTTCAAAATTGCCAGGGACTCGAAGATAAAAGGAATTTCATTCAAACTCTCTTAACCGGGCGGCGGGAGCCATTCCTGAACTATTCGGATAGAAAGTCAAGAACAAGCCTGTTGAATTCCTCAGGCCGCTCGAAAAAAGGGATATGCCCGCACGCCCGGAAAATTTCAAGCCGGGCATTCGGAATTTTTTCCTTGCCGAAATAACCATGCTTGACTGGCAGGACCCGATCCTTCTCCCCCCATATAATCAGAACAGGCTGGGTAATCCTGGAAAGATTATTCCTGACCGGGGCCAAAACTTCCTCTCGGGAACCGCGGATGGAAACAATCTGCCGCAAAAACCGCAGGAAAAATTTCCTGAACCCTGGCTGGGCATATATTTGATAGTAGGTTTCCACAAGATCCGGGGTAATCAGGGCTGGATTGCGGACAGACAATTTGAAGAGGAGTTCCACAGCATTTCTGCTGGGACGGTACAGCAGTTCCCCCACTAGGGGGATTGACATCGCTCTCAGGGTCCAGATCACCTCCTTTCCCAAGCCCGCGCTGTCCACCAGGACAAGCTTGTCGATTTTTTGGGGAAACTGCTGGGCATAGAGAATGGCGATGGCCCCTCCCAGGGATTGCCCGACCAGACTAACCCTGGCAAGATTCAACGAACTCAGGAACCCATCCAGAAATCGGCCATATTCGAAAGGGGAAAAAGAGGCCGCCGGCCGGTCCGACCGGCCGAACCCGATCAGGTCGGGGACGTATACCCGGTGCTGGCTCGATAATCCGGCGAATGTTGTTTTTCCATATGTCAGCAGATACTGCCAGCCCGTGGATCAGAACAACGGGGTCCCCTCTTCTCCAAGGTGCCAGTACCGGGTGTTATACTTGCCGATTCTTATATAGAGATCTTGGAACAATGGCCACCCGGGTGGTTGAGAATGGACGAGCGGGCAAGATAAGGCGACTGAAATGAGGGAGGGCAGGCGGATAGTCGCCCAGCAGTCTCGGCGGAATCGCCAAGCTAAGTACGAAACGGGTTTGTAAATTCTCCTTGCGTTTGGGCTAAGGAATGCTTTTGACGTTCAAGAAAGACGGATCATGGTTAGGGATTGGGATATCCGCGATTCCTTTCACCAAGAGGAGGCTCTCGAAACCATCCACAGCGTTCAAATGAATACCCGGGGCTATCACGGGAGTGACCTCCTGGAGCTCTTCAGATGCTCCTTCGGGAGGCCCAAAATTTTCCTTGAGACAGCAGAACCCGGTGATCACCGCCTTCCCTTTGGAAGTATCGACGGCCACAGACATGCACCCCGGCGTATGACCGGGGGTTGGAATGAGCTCAATTCCAGGTGCGATCTCGCACCTGCCCCTCACTACCGCGAAATTCAGGCCCTCAAAAAGACTCTTCTTATAGTCATTTGGAATCACCCTTTAAGAGTTGTACCAGCTTTTCTTCTTCCCCGTCCAACATATGATAGCTGTGCTCCTCGGAAGGATACGCCGCCGGTTTCGACTTCTTTTACAAACTCCTTCAAGGCGGTCACGAAATACTCTTTCGCGTTGGCATACCTCTTCGCAAATCTCGGCGTCCGGTCGAAAAAGCCCAATAGGTCATAGGCATTGATCATCGGGCTGTCATTATAGGGCCCAATCCCGGTCCCAAGAATAGGGATCTTTATTCTTTCATAGATGATCTTGCCGACTTCGGAAGGCACGCTCTCGAGCACAACTGCGATACAGCCGGCCTTTTCAAGCTCGGTAACGGTGTGAATTAAATTGAGAGCCGCGTTGGCATCTCGACCCTGAGTTTTATAGCCCCCGAGCATTTTCACACTCTGCGGTGTAAGCCCTGTATGGCCGATAACCGGGATACTCGCATCGGTTAAAGCCTTAATGACCGGTATCACCTCCACCCCGCCTTCCACCTTTACACAATCCATATTCGCTTCTTTCAGATACCGTCCCGCATTTCTGATTGCGCTTGGAATAGAAACCTGATAGGAAAGAAACGGCATGTCTCCCATGATAAAAGCCGATGGCGAGCCTTTTCGAACCGCTTTGGCATGCTCTACCATGACATGAAGATCTGCCGGCAAAGTGCTTTCTTCCCCGAACATCACATTCGCTATCGAATCGCCGACGTTGATAATTTCAATTCCTGCCAATTCGGCCAGGACTGCCATCGGATAATCGTAAAGCACGGTCCGGGGCAGTTTTTCTCCCTTCGCTTTTTTTTCGTAAATGTAAGGTAAATTTACTTTCTTTCTTGGCATCAAGACTCTCCTTGTTTTTGTTGGTGCCTGGGACCGGAATCGAACCGGTACGGTGCTAAGCACCGAGGGATTTTAAGTGCGAAAAAAGCAAAATTCTAACCCCTTGATATTGGTCCGATTTTCCCGTAACATAGCTAAACGTAACAACAATTTGGATTATATCTATTCCAGTCTATTCTATCTGTTCCGGTCTTTTTGAGTTGATTTTAGCACAAATTTAGCACAGTACCCAAACAAGGTTGGTGGATATGCTAGGAAAGTATCTCGGCATCCTTGCTCATGAAATTCTTCATACCCACGACTGCCCTTCAATCGATGACCACTTCATAGATTTCAGGAGTCGGGTTCCTTCGAATAGCGGATCAACCCTCTTTCGAGCTTCGGCTTGGGTGGTGCTGCTGGGGCAAGCACTGACCCCAACTGTTCAGGAGCAGAATACCTTCAACTACCCGGCTCTCGGTATGGATGTGGACCGCTGTAAAACGCAGAGTCACATCCATCTCTGACACCCGCCCTTTGCAAACTGAATATCTATTTTCTTTCTTGGCTAGTTCACCTACTACTAAACAGCTTGGCTAAAAAATAGAAGTACTGAGTCGAGTAGCCCGGGGGAATTTCACCCCCAGGCCCTCACAGATCCGGACGTGACAGTCTCCCGTCATCCGGCTCTTATCATCCAGTTGCCGTCTCCAGCAACCTTGCCTTACCTCTTGGCTCCTCCCATCTCTGGTTGACCAAAAAGTAAGGCCAGATGATCCAACCCCTTCGCTCCATCTCCATTACAGAGACTTCAACACTACTACGAGTTGGTCCGCCCCTGTGCCCCGCATCGGTACTCTCACCCTCGTGGGTCCTCCACTTGAGTTTCTCCCTTAGCATCGGGACGACAGGTTCCCACGTTCCACACAAGAGCCTGGATCAGGTTCACGCCACCTTTATGCCGGACGCCGCCCAGGCAGTAAACAGGTTTCCCCTGGACTTATCCTGGAGTTCAGTAAGCCCCCAGTTTTGACGTCATCCTTTTCTTTTCGACACCTCATCAGTGGTTCGCTTGCGCTCGTCTCCCTGAACCTCACCTGACACGGTCTTTGCCGTGCCTTTTCCTTAACGCTCACCACCCTGGCTCTTTACCAGCGCAGCTTAAGGTGGTTTGAAGCCTGCTCCTGCAAGCCGGCTCCGAGGGGCCTCCCCTCATCTCTTGTGCAGCTTCGTGGCGCACTTACCGTTAGAAATAAACAAAGAAGGCAGGGCCACTTCTGACCCTACCTTTCGTGAGCCCTTCAGGTCACCAGATAAATCCCATATCATTCTTCGGCCGCGATCCGAATGAGACGTTTTCCACGATTCTCGCCACGATAAAGACCTGCTATCGACCCAGGTGCCTTCTCAATGCCCTCAAGTATGTCCTCGCGGTAGCGAATTAAGCCCGCCCTTACCCATTGCGAGAGGGTTTGCAGGGCCTCGGAATAGCGTGGAGCGTAGTCCAAGATCAGGAATCCTTGCATCCGGGCCCGCTTCACCAAAAGGTGACGTTCAACCCGTGGCCCTTGAGGAATTGGATCCCAACTGGCAACCGAAACTGTCCCACAGATCACAACCCGAGCGTTCAGCTTGAGCTGTTTCAGCACAGTGTCGCTAATCGTACCCGCCGTATTGTCGAAATAGACATCGACACCGTCCGGGCAGGCGGCGGCAAGCGCCGCGTCGAGACCATCAGCCTTGTAATCGAGGGCTGCGTCGCAGCCGAATTCATCGAGGCACAGGCGCACTTTCTCAGGGCCGCCCGCAATACCGACGGTTCGGCAGCCTTTTATCTTGGCAATTTGACCAACGCAGGAGCCGACCGCACCTGCGGCAGTCGAAACTACAACCGTCTCACCAGCTTTGGGCTGTCCGACCTCAAGTAGGGCGAAATAGGCGGTTAGGCCATTCAAGCCAAGGACCCCGAGTGAAGTTGACATCGGAAGGTCGGTATCGGTGATCTTGCGTTGGATCTCTTTGGCGTCGATCGCAGCATAGTCCTGCCACCCCAGCATCCCCGTGACGACCTCACCGACTCGGAATTCAGGATGGCGAGACTCCTCGACGCGGCCAACCGTGAAAGCCCGCATGACCGCACCCAGCGGAACGGCATCTAAATAGTTTGCGGCGGCACTGACCCAACCGCGCATTGCCGGCTCGACCGAAAGGTAAATATTGCGCACCAAGATCTGTCCCTCATTGAGGTTCGGGATGGGAACCTCGACAATCTCGAAGTGCTCAGGTTGCGGAATACCCGCCGGTCGAGACTTTAACCTGACCTGTCGGTTGATGCGGTTCTGCATAATTCACCTCCTCGGGGTTTGAAAAGAAAACATCGGGGGAAACGGATACGGCAAGTTTCTACCGACGGCAGCTCACGCCATTTGCCAATATTATTTCTTACAACTCAAGAAGGCTGTTCTCTTGATCTTGCCGAGAGTTCGCCCTCCTCCTGATTTCCTTCACCTACTTATGGGTGAGCCAGGTCTTTTGGATTGGTGAGTATTACTAATGAACTACTGCATAACGCTCGGCTTCAGCGGCCCCGCACTTGGGCGGCGTCCGCTGCAAGCCGTTGTTAGGCAGCCGAGGTGGCGCGGCATGACGGACGATGTCTGAAGACGTAAATCGCCCAGCCCAAGGTGTCTCGCCCCCAGCGAAGGTACACTGCCTTGGCCTTGGCCACTCGCTCCAAGAGCTCGGGCAGATCTGGATCGTCTGGATGACAGCGGGCGTACTCGGCCGTCGCATACCATTGCAGACCTTCGTACTTGTCCCAGTCGTCCTTGCTGCTCACGAACGTGTGAACCAGCTCGAGCCCCCGCAGCTCACCGGCCTCTACGTTGCCAGAATGTGTCCCGAAGCCGTTTCTGCTAACCCCCGAGGCCGCAAGGTACTCCTCCGATGGCTCCTGAAGCCAGTAGGGCTCCCCGACAATCACCCAACCACCGGGCGCGACCATGCCCGAGAGCGCGTCCAGAGTCTCTGCGTGACCACCGAACACCCAACTGGCGCCGATGCAGGATGCCAGAGTCAAGCTGCGCGGCTCTTCGGGCCTGAAGTCGGAGCCGTTCATCTGACTGAAGACGACCTCTGCCCCCGGCGCTCGCATCTGCAGCTGCCTCTGTGCGTCGGCGATGCAGAACGGTGAGATGTCAATCCCGATTCCACGGATGCCGTACGCTTCAGCCAAGCGAATCAGGAACTCACCTTTCCCACAGGCGATGTCGACCACGCGTGCTTCCGCTGGAAGCCGCAAGAGACCGACAAGTCGCGCCAGCTTGTCTTCGCTCGTGGGATTGCACACCACGTGCTCGCGGTGGGTGATGTCGTAGAACTTCCACGTGTCCATGATTCTCAATCCTCCGACGGCCTAACGATAAAGATTGTATCCGGAGTGGAGCGAAGCGGAATTCCGGATACAATCTTTATCGTTAGAAAGCTACACTTTTCAGAGGGGACTGTCAAATACCTCTTTCAGGAAGGAAGATTGCATGGGGGCCGCCCAAAAATGTCCCAACTGGAGGTTGCTCGGTCCACGATTTTCCCGGTTCATGTGCCAAAAGCAGAAGATTTCAGTTCCTAATGTGCGAGACTGGAGCTTCCTATCCAGGTTTCCGTAGGGAACCCCCTACCGACTTCAGACGGTAATGCCAATTCTCCAGGTCTATCCCAGGCGATAAGATCATTTAGGAAGATTCAAAAAATTAGAAACCTGGAAGAAAAAGCTGAGAAGAATCAAAGACCGCCACCGAGAACAGACGGGCAATTTTGGCAGACCCCTTGCAAAGTTCACCTACGAGTCCACAGTTTCGAAGGTAATAATTTATCGCTTATTACCACTTGAAATGGCGCATCAGCTTTTTCATCTCCCGGGAAGGAGGAACCTGGAGCTTGCCTCGGGAGATGGAATTCCTCTCCTTTACTACCCCCTGACGAAAAAGCTTCAGGGATTCCCCCCCATCTCATTTGTTAACACCGTAAGTCCCATTTCTCACTCCCTTTCTTGAGCGTAGTATGGCCAAAAGCAAAACACCGAGGACATAGAGAAATTATTAACTTTCCATATCCTTCTACTGCATTCCGTTTAACACTAGCTTCATCCCATTTTAGTATTACGTCTAAAAAAATTGTCGATGACCACATTTCACACAATTCGGAAGTTCACCTGATCACCTCTTCACACCAGAAGTATCATATTTAACCAAGAAAATATCCGCTTGCCCAAAACTTGTATTCCCATCCAGATTTCCTTCGGTGGACCCCGTTATATAGATATCCGTGCCCTGGATCGCCAAGGCATAGGCGATATCATTCCCAGGAGTTCCCAGCTGCCTAGCAAACTGTGTCACACCGGAGGAATTGAACTTGACCAGAAAAATATCAGACAATCCGAATGCAGTATTCCCGAGCAATCCCCCTTCCGTGGATCCGACTACGTAAACATTTCCCACCGCCGTCTATCGCCACTGAATTACCAATGTCTCTTCCAGTGGTTCCCAACTGATGGAGGAATTGGTTCGCCCCGGTGGAATTGAATTTGGCCAGTAAAATGTCCGCTAGGCCGGAGTTGGTATTTCCGGGAAGATTTCCAGCGGTAAACCCGGTTATGTAGATGGTGTCGGTGCCGGATAGGGCGATCGAGTAGCCGGCATCATCTCCGTTTGATCCGAATTGGACAATGAACTGATTGACGAGGGAAGAATCGAACTTGGACAGGAAAACATCCGATCGGCCAAAGCTGCTGCTGCCCAGAACTCCCTCAGTTGATCCGGTTATATAGATGTTTCCGCCATTATCCACGACTACCCCATACCCGATATCATCCTGGTTGGTTCCGAATTGTTGGGTAAAGACCCTATTTCCTGAGGAGTCAAATTTCATGAGGAAGATGTCCAGTCTTCCCGCACTGCCGGTACCGAGATCTCCCCCGGTGGAGCCAGTGATGTAGATGTTTCCACCGGTATCTATAGCGATGCCATAAGCGACGTCGTCCTGGTTGGTTCCGAATTGTTTGACAAATATCGTATTTCCGGAGGAGTCAGTTTTGGCAAGGAAGATGTCCTTATTCCCAGAACTGGTCGAGCCGGGCAGACTTCCCCCGGTCGACCCGGTGATATAGATGTTTCCACTGACGTCTGTGGCGACCGCATAGGCAATATCGTCCCCAGTCGTTCCAAACTGTTTAGAACCGAGTCTTTGTCTGGAGGGGTCGAGTTTGCTGAGAAACGCATCCAGCATTCCTTCGCTTGTGTTGCGATCTAGACTTCCCGCCCGTCGATCCCGTGATATAAATGTTTCCGCTGGTGTCTAGCGCGATCCCGTGTCCTATATCGTCGGAAGGCGTTCCGAATTGCTGTGTGCCCGCCAGGGTGTGCGGAGCTTCATGATGATGTCCATCATCGTCTCCGCACCCGGGCAATAAAAAGAAGAAAAAGACAGCTAGAGCTAGCGGGAAAAGACTTTGCGTCATAACCGTTCCCTCCTTTTCCTGGGTGCCCCACCAGTCGATTCTCATAGTGTTCAGGCTTTTCGCGAGGCTGACCTTCTTGCCTTTCAGATCGGTCATCCGGAAGACTTTGTCCCTGGCGCGCACCATCATGCACCCCGCCTTCGTAGACATGCGTCGTCCCCAATGCGGGTCGTGTAGTGGCATGCTGGGCGGAGCGGCAGATGACAAGAACCTCTCGTTTCGCGAGGGAGTTCTCCGAAGGCGCGCGCGAGGCTCCGCAGGGGGATGTTGAATGATAACGTGGGGAAAAATGAAATACCAGAACTTACATTCTAAAACGCTAGGGAATCCACGGAGAACAGGGTGCACTCCTGTCCATCTACGATAATCTTGTCGTTATTGCAGACATTGCTTTTAATGAGGATGATACTGGAGTCTGCATACACTTTACAGTCATGCAGTTTAACAGAGGCAATTGGTCGTGGCCCCCGATAAAAAATGATCTTGCGGTCATTCTCAAACACCGATGAGGTATATCCCCCAATGGAAAGACAATCTGCATGCAGGACTGTCGGGAGAAGCCACAAGAGCCCCAGGGTGAGGGCGATTAACAATATGGTTTTCATCCTTACCTCCTAAGTTCCTCTTCGTAAATCTTTGGAGGAACGTTGTGTTTATCCTTATTTTTGGCAGAGCCATTTCTGGCCCTGCCCCGCTCTCCAGGATGTGAATCGCAAACTCTAAGGTCCCCTAGCCGCAATTTAGGTCGAATGCCTCGTCTCAACGCTCCTATCGTGGAAGTACCTGTACAGTTACAAAGAACGGAAATTGATCCGAGCCCGGAATTTTATAAATATGAATTGCCCCACACGGGAACACTCTTAACCATTTCATCCAAAATATCGGTTTACGAGTTCAGTCCATTTTTCCGTTTTCATGAACTTCAATAACGCGCTGTTAGTCGTTTTGCGGATTGGACTTGTTTTTCTGTAAAGCCAATACTCACGAAATATTCATGGAAGGTTCCAGGCAGGACCTGTACTCGACCGGGATATTCCCTTTTTACCTGATACTTCAAGACCTGTTCATCTTGAACAAACGCATCGATGCTTTTGTTGGCAACCGCCTGCAAGCCTTCCTGAAAGGTTTGAAAGGGAATTACGGCTATTCCTTGTTTGGATAAAAATTCGAAGCCTTCGGAGCCGGCTATTGACTCCAACCCGCGCATGGTGGAGATCGTTAAAGCCGCGCACTTTTCCTTTTAGCTCATCAAGAGTAAGGGAGGTCGTGATATTGGCTGTAAAGCTCGCGATAAACACAATCGAAAAAATCATCCAAACGAGAGCAACATTCGTCCACCGATTGTTCTCGGCGCTTTGTCGCCATAGCCTACGGTGGACATTGTCACCATCGCCCACCAGATGCCGTGACCTATCCCCTCGATCGTGACCTCCGCCGAACATTTCGCTATTTCGCCGCCTTTCGAAGGCCCATACGATTATTCCGGCTGCAAAAGACACCAAAAGCATAAATCCAACCGCTTTCAAGATCTGCTCTGAAAAAAAGCCTTGGAAAATGCGCGCCCATCGGTACCCACCACTTTCTGCCGGCACCGCAATGGATAATCCCGATTTCATATAGGATTGGCTAAAATCCATCACCGGTTCAAATCGCTCCCCGACCACCAAGGAAGGGATGACATCTATTTCGCCTCTTTCTAAGGCATTCAACACAAGCTGTACATTCGGAAATTCTCGAAATTCGAATTGAACCCCCATGTCCTCAGCTACAGCCTTCCAGAGTTCGACACTGAACCCTTCCCATTGATCTGTCTGACGTTTTCATGTAAAAGGGGCGGAACCACCATAACCCCTATCCGAAGCACGGGTGGGGTAACGCTTTGATCTTGAGCGACTGTCATCCCGGGGAAGCACAGAAGAAGCAGCAGCCAAATCATCCCGCAAGCTGTTACCCGGAGAGCTTTATGTTTTAGTTGCATGACGTTCACCTACCGAGTTGATTGGTTAAATGGATTTACTGGGCGGGCAGTAAGACCTCCCGCTATTCAGGGCAACTTGGCCACATCCCCGCTCAGGCGCCCCAGCGCGCCTTCCAGATAGGGCGCTGCGGAGGAATCCGCTACACCAGCTCGCAATGCGGATCTCCATAAAAACTCCCAAATGATAAATTCCCTATCTGGTGCCAGTTGCTTGGCAACCCCATTCCAGCTTGTCTTGCCTTCTATTCTTTTAAAGACACGGGCTGAACCTTCGGGATTCTCAGCGGGGGTTACAGCCCACTGCCCCAGCGGTATTGCCAGAAAATACTAACCAGGTCGAAAGCGCTCCCCGCACTGGTGTGTACGCTGGTGCTGGCGAAAAGCTTGATCGAGTTGTTCCGGTTCACGGGCAACGCAAGTGTGGCACCCACTCGCGAATTATTATATAAATCGTCGCTCCGCACGCCGTCTATTGTCGTGCGCCCGCCGTAATCGTAAGTCCCGCTCAATGCAGCCCAAATCCCGTGGCCAAAGTTGTATGTGGCGTGTACCTGCGTGGACCAGACGGGATCCTGCTCAAGGGTCTGGCCGCCGAAGAAGTCGTCATTTTTGCTGAAGAATCTCACGCCTGTGGATAGCTCTAGCGTAAATGCCCCCCACGCCTTGGAGATTCCGATGTCGGGCTTGACGGACCAGCGGTTAGTACCAAGGTTCACCAGCTTGTCCTTATCATACTGCCCGAACGGCGCGGATACCTGAATGCTTGCCCCGATGATTACATCCTGCTGGTAGTTGGCAAATTCTTGCAGTGACAGCGCGGGGGCGCCGTAGAAATTGACCGAGAAACGGAAGAGGGGGTCGTTGAACCCGGAAACTTTGCGTTCTCGCTGTTGCCCCGCAACCATCGCGGTTCCTGATAGTTGGGAATAAGGCACTATGACATCGAACTTCCCTGACTTGCCCCACACATCCAGTGTCCGTGCATAAGCCAAGATCTCGGTATGAATCTTGAGTTGAGCGTCCTTGATCGGCGACGCATCTGCGGTTGACAAACCGCCGTCCGAATAGGCATAGCCCGCGAGCAGGAAATTGATTCCGACCGGCGCATTGACATAGGCTCTCGGCTCGATCTCGGCGGCATGTGCTTGCGCGGCCACGAACGAGAGCGCAATCACGGCCGGCACCACGCCTGAACGCCCGATCACAACCCGATAAGCTCGCAGGATGGCTCGAGCGATAGCGACACAAAAAAACAACCAATCCCATCTATCCCAATTCAAACTCAATATTACAAATTTCGGTGTAATACCTGCAACGTTTAGTTGTCGAAGAAGGCCATAATCAAAATCAATAGTGAAGTTCTCCTCCAATTTTCCCGGAAAGGTTTAACCATCCATGAAGGGATCGCCGTTGATGCTCGATTTTAAAACATTCTCCTACTGCAATTCACCTGCTTCCCCTTTCACTCGCCCCCCAAAATGAGAGCTTCGCTTTCGCTCCGGACAGCACTTGTCGAAACTAAAAAAGAGTTACGACGCACACCAGGCCGAGAAGGTGAGATAAACGGCTACCCGTGTCAAGGGCTTTTTTTGAGCAATCCAACCAGGTTTTTTGTTAGCCTCTCGCCCCAGAATTTGAAGACCTCCTCGACGGACCCCCATTTGGTGAACCTCTCCTCGAAACGGGCGGCTCTTTGATCCTCCCCGGCGGCGAGAACCTCGTTGCTCGTTGAATCCAGGACCATCATCTGTGCGGTGGTCGCTCCGGAACCGGTCCATGCATCTGAAGTCCCTTTTTTAACGAGGCTAACCGCAAGACCCACGGGCATCACCGTGCTGACTGCGCTGACGCCCGGACGGCTCGGCTTCAAGTCGACGATCGCAGTCCGAATCCGGATGACGTCCGGCCCCGGCTCGGAGACCACGGGGAACTCCTTTTTGAGGGCTTCGACCAGTCCCAGAGAGGCGGCGTCTGCCATCTTCTTCAATTCGTCCGCATCAATCCCCTTGTATTCGGAATCTTCGGCAATAGCGAAGATCACGTAGTCCACCATGACCTTTTTGTACTTTTTAAAATCAACTCCCGGCTTGATCCAGATTAATTTTGCGCCGCCTTCCTGTAGGCCCGGCTGTAGATTGTTGTAATACTCGCCCAGGAATCCGGATTGTTTTTTGGGCGTAGCGGTGGCACAACCCGCGAGAAACACCATTCCCATGAGCAATACAAAGAATTTTTTCATCTCCTCCTCCTTTTTTTATTATCGGAATCCGCCCTTTCATCCAACCTCCGCAGGCGCGCCGCACACGAAGCACCGCCGGCCACTCCGCCAACGATGATGACTTTCATTATCTTCTCCTTATCTCGTTCAAAAGTTATCTCCCCTCTCCCCCTGGAAACTGTGTCGCAATTCCCTTCATGGTTCGACAAGCCTGTCCTGAGCGAAGTCGAAGGGCTCACCACGAACGGAACAACTCATGCGCGAAATCAACGAGTTAGCCGTTCGCCCTGAGCCTGTCGAAGGGCCAGCGACGAATTACGGCACAGTCTCTCGGGCGAGGGGATCAGGGGTAGCCGGACAGTGGGCATCTTCCACATACGAGTCGAAATTTTTCCGACATCGATTTACAAACCCTTCAAGGCCTGCCCCGTGAATTCAAAAGCGACCCTTGAAGCCATTCTTAGGGGACGAGGGGAACTTGCCCCGCAAGTTCGTACTTCACGACGGCCCGGATCTTGTTCTCGATCTGCAGGTACCGAGCCACCTTCCTTTCAGGCAGCACCTTACGCAGCTTAGGAACGGAGGAGGTCCAGAGTCCCGCCTCCGCCTGCTCGATGGCCGCCATTTCATCGACCAGCTTCTTTGCTTTCTCATCGGTGAGAGTCCTTGCCTGATAATCTGCGGCGTAGCTCTGGATCAGCTTGCCGATTCGCTGGTTGATCGCGTCCAGATCCTTCTGATACTGCTCGTAGACGGGCCAGAAAGCTTTCGCCTCCGACTCCGTCAGTTCCATGTTGGCCGCCACAAGGAGCTTCTTGTCCGCCTTGATCTTCTCGCGCAAGATCTGCATGTTGTCCGCCGGTTTGTCCTGGGTCAACGCAGAGATGGGGAAAACCGCCAGGACGAATGCGGCCACCGAGAGTAGTGCCCATAATGCTTTAACCGTTCTTGTGTTCATACTTGCCTCCCTTTGATTTGATTTTCTGTCATGAAGCCTGTTGCTTCTGGTTTCCAATCACGAAACCCCGCTTACATCCGGCGAAATGTATTTGCAGCCCTGCAGTACGCTGCGAATGGCCGGAATCAAATCGATCACCGCTCTGTGCTTCAAAACAAAGCCTTCCACTCCTGCGGCCATCACATCGTCTAACACTGATTTTTCATCATGGACGCTCAGGATAATGACTTTTATCTGGGGAAAGTTTTTCTTGAGCACCCAGGCAACGTGGGTTTGCTTTGAAACGGGGAGCGAGAGGTCTGCCACCACCACATCGGGGTTGAAATGCTCCAAGGCATGGTGGAGAGAAATCTCGTCGGCTACCATCAGAACCGTCTCGACCTCATCTTCCAGAAGACGACGTATCCCTCCGAGCATGCTAGAATGGTTATCGGCGAGAATGATACGTGCTTGTCGCATGGTTATTCCCTTCAGGGTGCTCCCTCGATCAGGACTCGTAAGCATTTCTGGAAATATTTGGGAGTGACAAATGCCTCCCCGGCCCCGCTTGTCGCTCCGTGAGATCCGCCGGATAGATCCGTTTTCCGGCATCCCTCGGCAGTCAGAAACATTTTTGGCACAAATTGAATCGGAGAAAGCCTTTCTTCTTGTCATTCCGGCAGGGGGAAATCAGGACCTTTCTCCGACCCTCATTTCCGGCTTCCTTCAAGCTCCTGGATCGCCTTGGCCACTTCGCCGCTCAAGAGACCCAGCGCGCGGCTGTGCGCGGCCACGATTCCGGCGGTGCTCCCGTCGGCCACGGCTTCGCTCACCGTCGTCCGGCCCGCCCGGAACGTTCCCTCTTTAATCCGGCGCACGGACCAGAGAGAATCCAGGTTCACGCTCTTCCCCGGAGCCGAGTCGAATCGCACCACGTCGATCATGACGCGGTAGGATGCCCCAACGGCCGCCGACTCCGGGTACGCGCTGACCATCCGCGTCCCGAGTTTTCTGGCGAGGTTCTCCGCCACCGTCCGGGCGATTTCGCTCTGCAGGGGCGAAGCCCAACGGTTGAACTCGTCGATCTTTACCTCATTCAGGCTCGTGTTCACCACCAGCTGCGGGCGGTCAACCATCTCCGGAACGTGGACCGGGCCGACCGCCACGGAATAGGTTTCCCTGGCGGTTCCCGGCTCCGCCGTCGGGCTCAGGGTGTAGAACTTGGCCGGGGTAGACGCGCAGCCCGCCCCCAACCCAGCCAACGCGAAGAGAAGGACGATCCAGACGAGAGGTTTCATCATGATTTCTCCTGGTTCTTTATTTCTGGTTTTTTCCTCGGATCAGCGACTCCGGGTGGCGTTCGAAATAATCGGCGATCAAGCGGAGCCCCCGCGCGGCGCGGGAAAGCTCCTGCAGCGTCGCCCGCAGTCTCCTGCTGGGCCGGGGCGTCCGGGCCCAGGAGCGCGGTGTCCGTGTTGGCCAGCACCCGCTCGGCGGCGGCGACAGACCGTTGCAGGTCCTCGAGCGTCTTCGTCACACTGGGCACAATCTCCGCGTCCGCTCGGGCCAGAATCTTGTTGGCGTTCTGGAGAGACTGGTCGAGGGTCCCGAGAGTCTTCTTCACTTCGGGCATGACCTTTCGGACCTCGCCATCGACGTTGACCACCATGCCGTTCACATCCTTCAAGCCCTGGTCGAGACTCGCGAGCACCTTCCTCACGTCGCGGCTGATCTCATCCAGCGGCATCTGCTCGATCTTCGTCAGAATCGTCAGGACCTTATCCTCGAATGCGCCAGACCCGCCGGGCATCAGTCGGGAATTCCGGCGGATCTTGCGTCCAGTCGATGTTGGCCTTCGTGGCCTTCGGGAAAGTATTCGAGGGCCACAAAGAGCTGCCCGCTGATGAAGCTGCCGGTCTGGAGCTGCGCGCGTAAACCCTTCTCGACCAGGCGGTTGGTAAAAGCCTGGCGTTCTTTCGCGGTCTTCGGGCGGGGGAAGGGCCGTTGTCCCCTTCGGAAAATGGGCGACAAAACGGTTGGGGTAAAGCGCGACCACCACCCGCGGGCGGAGGCCAAAGGTCCCCGGGTTGAACTCCAGCCCGACGTCGGTGACTTCACCGACCGACATTCCCAGGAAGCTGACCGGGGCCCCGACGGAAAGCCCGCGCAGCGACTCGTTGAAATGAAGCACGTAGTGCTGGACTACCGTCTCGACCTTGGCAAACGCCGCCGTCCGGTCGTTGTAAAGGGTGAAAACAGCGTTCGCCGGCGCTGGGTCCGACGCCGAGTCGGGGGCTGACTCGAAGGCGATCCCCCCGACCAGGAGGGACAACAGTGACTGCGTCCTCACCGTAACCCCGCTGGCTCCCACGGACACATCGATCCCGCCTGCCTGCCAGAATCGCGTGTCCGCCGAAACGAACTTGTCGTAAGGGGCATTTACGAAAACCTTGATGTCGAACGACTTCCCGTCCTTGGCCAGCTCGCAGGCGATGACCTGCCCCACGTTCAGGCGCCGGTAGTAAATGGGGGAGCCGACGTCCAGGGACCCGAGATCGTCGGCCCGGAGCAAAAATTCCCGGCCCGGCTGGCCGCTTGTGATGACCGGGGCAACATCAAGTCCGTTGTAATGCTTCCCTTTCTGTTTGGACTTTCCGGGGTCGATGCCGATGTAGTTGCCGGAGAGGAGGGTGCTGAGGCCCGAGACCCCGCTCAGCGTCACCTGCGGCCGCACCACCCAGAACTTGGAGTCCTGGACGATCAGGCCCTCGGCGTGCTTCTCGATCTTCGCGGTCACCTCGATCTTCGAGTAGTCATGGGAGAGCTTCACCGCCGAGACCTCCCCGATGTGGATATCCTTGTACTTGACGACGGTCTTGCCGGGCTCGAGCCCCTCGGCCGATTTGAAGATGATCGTGATCGTCGGGCCTTTGCTCAGGTAGCTCTGCACGGCGATCCCGAGGGCCACCAGCGCGGCCAGGATCGGAATGATCCAGACCACCGACAAGCGCATCTTTCTCTTCCGCACGGGGACTGCCTCCGGAAATTCATTCGGGTCCATGTTTTCAGTCATCTTCGTCCAACCTTTCTTTGCTGGAATCCCAGATCAGCCGCGGGTCGAAAGATTCGGCCGCGATCATCGTCAGAACCACCACCGCCCCAAAGAACAGCACCCCCATCCCGGGCAGCACGGCCATGAGGGGCTGGAACTGGATGAGGGCCACGATGAACGTGGCCACGAACACGTCCAGCATCGACCAGCGCCCGACGATCTCCACCAGGCGGTACAGCCGCGCCCGGTCCCGGTTCTTCGCGATCGATCCCCGCTGCACCGTGATCAGAAGATAGGCGAGGGCGAACAGCTTGGCCATGGGGATCATCACGCTGGCGATGAGGACGATGAGGGCCAGGTGCAACGACCCCGTCTTGTAGAGGAGGATGACCCCGCTGATGATCGTGTCCTCTTCGGGCTCCCCGAACGTGCTCGTCACCATGATCGGGAGGATGTTGGCCGGAAGGTAGCAGATCGCCGCCGCGATGATGAGCGCCCAGGTCCGCTGAATCGAGTTGTGGCGCCGGAACTCGAGTTCCGCGTCGCACCGCGGGCAGTACCCCGGCTCGTCCGGCTCGGCCGGCCGGACCAGGAGGCCGCAAGTCTCGCACAGGACAAGTCCCGCCTCCGCAGCTGTCCGTGGACCCGGTTTCATGCTTTTTCCCCCTCCGTAACCGCAGGCGTGTGCGGCCCTTCGCCGTTTGCCCACCGGATATGGTGCCAGGCCTCCTCCGGATCGAAGGTCGCCGTCATCCCGGTAAACAGAAAAATCAGGGCTCCGGTGGCGAACATGCCGACGCCCGGGATCACTTCCGCCATGTCGGCGATCTTGACCAGCGAGACGAGGATGCCGAGCATCATCACTTCCAGCATGGCCCAGGGCTGGTGGAACTCGGCCCAACGCAAAAGATCGCCGGCCCAGAACGGGGCCGGGGACCGCCGCACGGCCAGGAGAAGCGCCAGCATGAACCCGATCTGGACGGCCGGGGCCAGGATCACGCAGAACCCCACCAGCAGGGCGGTGATCACCTCCCCCTCCGCCCACATCTGCTGGACGCCGCCGATGATCGTGGTGTTGGAACTGCGCCCCATGGCCGAGAGCCCCATTAAAGGCATGACGTTGGCGACGATGAAGGCAATCGCCGCGGCAACGGTCAGGGCCAGGGTGCGGTCGAGAGATTCCGGTTTGCTCGCAGCGACCACTTTGCCGCAACGGGGGCAGCGCGCCTTCCACGCGCGGGGGCAGCGGGGGAATCCTCTGCAGCAGGTCGCAATGCGGGCAGGCAATGAGGTTTTCGGGTAAAGATGTCATTTCAATTCTGCCTGACCGCCCATTGCCTGATAGCTGATCCTTCATTCTTCTCTCCGCGGCGGCTTTTTTCCCCACGACGCAATCCCAGGCATTTCAGCGAGCTTCCCAGCCGACTTATCAGCAATTTCCACAATCCCATGATCAACAACTCACCTGGGAGGGAATTTTGGAGTTGCGATGAAACCTGCATCTAAATCTCAATCGATCGGCGCAAGACCGAGTCGATCAATTTGAAGCTTTGAGATTGTAGAGTAGCGGGAAGGGGGGTAGGAAAACAACTGGGGAAATTACCAGTTTGGGAGAGAAAATTTACTAGTCTGCTACCTAGTAATTTTACGAGCGTTATACGGAGATGATGCCGTGTTTCAAGGCGTACTGGACCAATTCGGCACTGGTTTTAATGTTGAGCTGTTCCATCATCCGGTACTTATGGAATTCAACGGTCCTTGCGGAGATATCCAAAATGGATGCGATTTCTTTACTGGACTTCCCTTCCGCCACGAGCTGTAGAATCTCCTCGCTGTCGTGGGCTGATTTTCTTCCATAAATCCTTTTCCGGTGAATCCCCTTCCTGATAGGTGCGGATCAGGTCTCCTGCAATGAGGGGAGTCACGTACGTTCGTCCTTTCATGGCTTCATGGATCGCGGTGATCAATTCGGATGGCGCCGAATGTTTCAAGACAAAGCCTGAAGCGCCGGCTTCGAAGGCATTCGCCGCATAAGTGGCGTCCGGGTGCATGGTTAGAAAGACTATTTTAATGTTTTTATCGGTTTTCTTAATCTGCCGGGCCGCTTCAATGCCGTTGAGCTGGGGCATCGAAATGTCCGCCACAATCACATCCGGATGGAGTGTGGCCGCTTGAACGACCAGGGCTCGTCCGTCTTCCACGCTTCCTATAACTTCAAACTCGCCTGCCAGAAGGCCCTTCAACCCCTCGAGCACGATCTTATGATCATCCGCTAACAGAACACGTGGTTTTTTCATTCTCCCTCCCTCGTTAAAGGAGCCCTAAGGGTGATCACGGTTCCTTTTTCCGGCTGGGACTGAATGGAAACTTCACCATGGATAAGCCTTGCCCGTTCGCGCATACTCGAAAATCCCAGACCTGGCTGTTTCTTTGCTTCCGCTGAATCGAATCCAATGCCGTCATCCTGAACAGACAACCAGACGTCACGATCCGTGCCCTTTAAGGAAACGGAGACGTGCTCCGCACAGGCATGCTTGGAAATGTTCCTCAGTCCTTCCTGGGTAATCCGGTATAGAGAAAGAGAAACATCCTTCGGGATGAGGTTGGGAATATTCTCATGGTTGAAAACGATTTCAATCCCTTCCCTCCTCGAAAAGCTGGCGCATTCCGCTTCCACTGCCTTGATTAACCCCAGATCGTCCAGGATGGACGGGTGAAGTTGGCGCGAGAGGCTATGGACGTCTTGAGAAATTCTAACCATACCGTTTTTCATCTCATCAAGTTTTTCCCGAACCGGAGCCGGCGGGTCCATCAACTGTTGCTCGAGTCTGCCCACATCGATCGCAAAAACCGCCAAACGTTGCGCTATATCATCGTGGAGCTCACGAGCTAAGCGGCTTCGCTCCTCCTCCTGAGAGGAAATCAGTCTCCCCGCGAGCACTCGGAGATCACTTTCATTCTGTCTCAGGTTCCTCTCACTTTCTCGAGATGCCTCCTCCGCCCGCCTCAGCTCCAGGGCATTTACAAAGATCTCCCCCAGCAGGCGCAGCCGCGGGAAAAGCTCTTCCGGCCAGACCCGCTCGCTCTTTATTGAATTGACATGAATAAAATCAACGCACTCGCCGCTTAAGATGGGAATGTTCACGTAGGATCGAAAACCCCATTCGATGCAGGTTTGCCGGTCCACGTCCGCCTCGGGCGGTAAATCATCAAGGCTCGAAATCGACATCACCTCGTGCTTTTCTACCAGCTTTTCGTACGCCCACGGGTAAAGGGATCTGGGCAGTTCGACCCCTTTGGGTATAGGAGGAACATCATCCGAGGAGGCAACATGGGTGATTTGCCATGAGGTCTTACCCGGCGATATCCGAATCAGCGCGCAGCGGTCGACCTGGAATAATTCGAGAATCTTTCCCAGTCCGTTCTCAATCTCAGAGTCCACCCGGTCAGTGGGCAGGTTCACGAACCTGGCGGAGATACCCGACAGTAACTGCTCAAACCGCAGGCGATCTTCCAGGGCCTCCTCCGCCCGCTTGCGCTCGGTGATGTCTTCTATGAAGCCGGAATAGAGGAGCGTCCGGCCTTCCGGCCCGCATACCCGCCGCCCACTGAGCTTCACCCAGATTTTCGTTTGATCCTTACGCCAGAGCTGGCACTCATAGCCAAGGGCGAGATTCCCCCCTTCCAGGAGCCGGACATATTCCGCCCGCTCATCCGGATTTACCCATACCTGAGTCGCCGTTTCATGGACCGACGATAAAAACTCTTCCGGCGATGCATAACCTAAAATCCTCGCCAGCGCGGGGTTGGCAGTCAAGGGTTGCCCCTGCGGCGAGGTTTCAAAGATCCCTTCCACCGCGTCTTCGAAAATATTCCGGTATTTTTCTTCCGTTTTACTCAACAACTCCTGCGCCCTTCTCCTCTGGCGTCTTTGAACAAGGAGAAAAAAGATCAGCAAGGTTTCCATCAGACAAAAAACCACCCCGGCGATGATGTAAAGCTTGTACTGCTCCCACGCCGAAACCGGCTTGTTCAGGATGATTGCATCAGCGGAGAGGGCAGAGGCCCTCAGGTGCCAGCGTTCAAGTTCCTGCCAATCGAACATGGGAACCAGGGGAGCCGGCAGAATAGTTAGAGGTTTCGAAGGGACATTGCCGCGAAGGATCTCCATGGCCGACCGGACCGCCCTCTCCCCTTCGACGCGATGATTCACCATGATGCCGCCGACGACCCCGTTGTCTCCGAGCAGGGTTTCGTAAAGGCCGAAGACCGGTGCATTGGCGGATCGGCTGATCATCCGGGCAACATCCCGAGGCATGTAAGCCTTTCCAGTGCTGTCGGCGGCAACGTTTGTGTATAGGATGGCTGTATCCGGCGGGAGGTGGGCAACCTTCTTCAGAATTTCAGGTAACGGTAGGGGAGGTATGTACTCCACATCCAGTGAGCCTTTCCACGCCTTCAGTTGACTTCGAATGATATTTTCAAATCTCCGGTCCGCGTTATGGCTTCCGGCGATGACGACGATCTTCTGTGTATCGGGTTTGAGTTCGAATATTTGCTTTACCGTCGAGATGGCATCGATCGAGAAATGCAAATAAAGTAAAGGGCGTCTGGCATCAGAATGCTCGAAACCCGGATCGCCCAAAATGGAAATGATCGGCCCCTCGGGGTAGACATCCTGGCCCTCTTCCAGCAGGAATTGGAGGGCGTCTCGGTGCACGGTAAGAACCAAGTCGAATCCCCGAGCCTTGTATTTACGGCGGAAAAGTTCGGCCACTTCGTTTCGATACTCCTGGCCCGGGTTTCGCGCCAGATCCAGGAATTCGAAATACAAATTGTTAAAGTTCATCCCGCTAGCGATAAATGACTCGATTAGGGCTTTATCAATGATCTCATAGACTGGCTGGGCAAATGCGAAGGAGTGCAAAACCAAGACTCTTTTTGAGGTGAGATCGGGCTGGATCGTCTCCGCGGGCGTACTAGGACCGTGGGAAGGGCTCCCCTTTGAGTCATGGGTGCTCGCAATAGCCGTCTGGTCAAGGGGAGGAATGCAGCATTGTCCGATAATTAGCATCCCCAAAATGATGCCCAGCAGGTTGACGGTCATGGCTTTGGGTATCAGGGGCACGTCACGTTTCATTTCTTGACGGGAAGAGATTACCAATCAGTTTAGCAGTTAAATTTGATCAGGGATTTAAAAAAATCCCATTCTCCGCGTTTCTCCAGATTGAAAGATATCACAGAGACCGTATTCTGGATCGGACCAAGTTACTGGTTTTCAAAAAACAACTCAATAAAACGTGTTTTCGTCCCTAGATCCACATTTTCGGACCGGAAAACAGCCTCGTAAGAAGTCTGATCCTTGCACGAACAGAAGCTCAGGGAGCTCTTCAAACGGGCCATCTCCAGGATAACCCTGCCCTGCATGCTCGAACATGTAGTTCAGCATGGTTGTCCAAGGATAACCGACATTCTCTCTCTCAAGAGGCTGAGGACCGGCAGCCATGTTCGGTGCACGGTTAAATCAGACTCCACTTTCCGAACCTTACCAAACTTCTCTTAGAAAAGGAATCCGCCTCTGATGTTTGTTCCTCAACAAGTCTGCGTTCGGGGTAAAATGAACACCTTACGGGGAGAGAAAAGGAAGGATATCTGCCCAACATCTGCAACCCGGTATAGTGAGGATTTCTGATTGAAATCTGCAGCCAATAGGCAGAGAACAATTTCATTGACTTCAGGAAGGAACATAGCATAAGTACCCCCCAAATCTTCCAAACGGGGGCATCCTCGGGCCTGGATATCCTGGATCCATGCCACAAACACAGAAGAGTTCATTTGGCGAGGAAGGAAATCCTAATTCACCCCCACAGGGCATCCCGCAGTCCTGAAGTCCGACTTATCCGGCGGGAAACCGCGGTCTGGAAAATCGCCTCCTTTCCCCAGACTTCAACCATTGCTTTTGCCCTGGTGATTGCCGTATAAACCAGTTCCCTTGTCAACACCCGAACGTCCCTGTCCGGCATCAGAAACAGCACCCGGTCAAATTCCGATCCCTGGCTCTTGTGCACGGTCATTGCGAAAACAGTCTCGTGTTCGGGGAGCCTCAAAGGAGGGAATTTCCGCGGAATACCCTCCGGCCCTTGGAAAAAGACCCGAAGCTCACCCCGGGCTTCAGGGTCCGGCAGGGTAATTCCCACATCGCCGTTGAAAAGCCTGAGGTTGTAGTCATTCCTGGTGATCAGGATGGGCCGGCCCCGGTACCAGCGGCCTTCCCGTCTTACGAGGCCTCCATCTCTCAGGATCTGCTCCACCAGAAGGTTCATGGTGTTCACCCCATAGGGTCCTTCCCGGACGGCACACAGGATTCGAACCCGGTTGAAGAGGTCAAAAATCTTGGAAGGGTCGTTCTCCTTTAAATAGGGCGTAAATCCTTCGATGATCTGTTCCTTGAGAGCGGAGGCTAAGGCTTCTGCCCTGGGGAGTTCCCGCCACTGAATATCGCCATAGGACCCGCTTTTTAGAAGCTGAACAGCCCCGGTGCTATCCCCTTCATTGACGGCCCGGCTCACCTCTCCAATTCCGCTCGACGGCCCAAACCGGTAACTCTTCCTCAGCTGGACAATGGAATCCCTCATCCCAGGCTCACTTAGCCCATCTGGCCCCTCCCCGATCTTCTCACCGGTCACTTTCCGATAGAGCCTTGAGAAATCCCCGGAAAATCCATGTTCTCTTCCCGTGTCGCAGATATCGCCCAGCACTGCTCCTGCTTCTACCGACGCCAGCTGGTCTTTATCGCCCAGGAGAATCATTTTGGAGGACGGGGGAATGGCCTGGACCAGCTTGGACAAAAGGGCAAGGTCCACCATGGAGGCTTCGTCGACGACCACTACATCCGCGGGAAGGGGGTTTTTCGCATCGAACCGGAAGTAAGGGGAATCCGGAATGCTCTTCAGGAGCCGGTGAATGGTTGATGCTTCTGTGGGTATGGCATCCTTGATATTTTCCGGACAGTTCAACCCCTCGCGGGCGTTTTTTATGGCCTCCTGCAGCCTGGCAGCGGCTTTACCCGTTGGCGCGGCCAGGGAAATCCGGAGGGCCTGGGGTTTCTGCTCCAACAGAAGGGCCAGGATCTTCGCCACGGTAAAGGTTTTCCCTGTCCCGGGCCCCCCGGAGATGACGCAGAACTTTTTCAAGGCCGAAGCGAAGGCGGCAACCTTCTGCCAGTCTGTTTCTCCCGGGCTGTTATTAGGAAAGAGCCTCTTCAGCCCGTCTTTGAGCAGTCCCTGGTTAATCTCAGCGGGGTTATTTACGAGCCTCGCCTTGAGGTTATCGATCAACTTCTTTTCATAATCCCAGTACCGATAGAGGTAGAGCCTGGAACCGTCCAGGATTAAAGGCCGGTATTCTCCCGGTTTGCCCACTACCTCTTCTGCTTTAAGGCTGCTCAGCCATTTACCAAGTTTCGGGCAGGCCGGGGAGTCAGGGTCTTCCTCCTGGATCTTTTTTCCCGCCATGGAGGAAAGGTCAAAGCAGATATGCCCTTCCCCTCGGTAGTGGCTGGCCAGGGCAGCGGCCAGAAATAGCCCGTCCGTGCCTTTGCCCGAAAGCCCCGCCATAAGCTTGGCAAAATGGAGATCCAGCGGAGAAAAAGTATTCGCTTTAGCCAAAGAATCCAGCAAACCCTGGTCCATGCCCAATGTGTCCTGAAGTCACTCGCGGCTCTATTTGCCCATCGTGCCGATAAGGTTCCGGCTCAACGCCTCAACCAGCTCTTCGCCGGGCAAGTCCCGATAAATCCCAAATTCATCCCCCGCCTTCGGATCAACCCCCCGCAGAAAGATGTAGAATACCCCTCCAAAATGCTCCCTGTAGCGGTAATCCGGCAGCCGTTTCTTTAGATACTGATGGAGGGCCAGCACGTAGAGGTTAGACTGGAGCAGGTAGAAGCTCTCCTCCATCTCCCTGGCCATTCTTTCCCGGCTGTAATCCTCCATCCTGTTTCCCAGGAAATTTGATTTCCAGTCCACGATGTAAAACCGCCCCTGGAATTGGAAGACAAGGTCGATGAATCCCTTCATGAACCCCCTGGCAGGCGAAAAATCAAGCTCCTCGATCCGGCCCGGGAACTGGCTGGGGATAGCAGTTCCCCCATAGTCGGAAAAGATCTTTTTCAGCTTTTTGGGGGTTATCGGCTGCAGGGGAAGGTAAAATTCGAGCTCGGTGAGCCTGTCCTTCATGCCAATCCGGGATAGAGTAAGGCCATTTGTACCGGGCTTGAGAGGTGCGGCCAGCACCCGGCCGATCATTTTTTCCACCGTCTCTCCCCACTCTTCTTCAAACCCGTATTCCCTCAATTTACTCTCCACAAGTTTTTTGATGACGGATTGGTCCTTCTCCATAAAGTCCAGGCCCTCGAAGACTTCGTGTAAGAGGCTCCCGGCTTTGGCTCCCCTGGGAAAAGCGAAAATGGAGAATGGCTCCTCTTCCAAAACAGGTTCTTCTGGGAGGATCGTCTGGTCATGGTCAGGGAGGTCCATGGAAGCATGGGAAAAGGAATCCGACACGCTCTCTCAGGCGGAGAGTAAGGCTGGAGAAGCTGGCTATCTGCCAGTCACGGATAATTGTTCCCGGAGAAGTCCCTTCCGGTTAATTCCTCCCTCTCCTTTTCAGCCGGGGATACCTCCTTCCCCGGAGTCCTGGGCATATCCGACAGCAGAATATTTCCCTTTGACTTCCGGGCAAGGCTTCCAGCTCCTGCCGGATGGTTTCATCTTCCAACTCTTTGAAGTGGTTCTCCGTCTCCTCCACAACATTTTCTACGGAATCCCCAGGCGGGTGAAGGATGTAGGCGATGGAGGATGTCTCCGCATCCTTGAACCTTCCCCAGACAAGGTAGCAGCGATTCTTGGCCCTGGTGAGGGATACGTAGAGGAGGCGCATGTTCTCGGCCAGCTCTTCCTTTTCGGCTGACGCCCGGTTCGGGCTCCCTTCCGGGTCGAGAACCAGGTTGAGCCTCCAGTCATCCTCCTCGTCATGGAAAGTAAAGACTTCCTTGGGGTCTATTTTGTGACTTGGCCCAGTTAAAGGGGCAAAAGACGATGGGGTACTCCAGCCCCTTGCTCTTGTGGATGGTCACGATTTTAACCGCGTTGGCGTCGCTTTCCAGCCGGAGCTGGTGCTCTTCCAGCCGCGGGGAGCCGGGGTCCCGCTGGCGGGCGAGCCATTTCAGGAGGCCGACCATCCCCAGCTTCTCTTCAATGGCCGCCTGGTGGAGAACTTCGGAAAGGTGGAGAACATTCGTGAGCCGCCTCTCCCCGTTGGGCAGGGAAAGAAGCCTGGACCGCACCTTCTCCCTCAGCAGGAAATACCGGAACATCCGGATAAAGCCGTATCTCCCCCACATTTCGTAATACTCACGAAACCTGGTCAGCCACGCTTCCCACCCGGCCTCATCCCGCTGGAGTTCCTCGATCGTCTTCGCCGCTCACCCCCATCATATCCGTGGCCAGCGCCGCCCTGATGAGCCCTCTCATCATGCGGGCTGGCGATCCCCTCCAGCACCCGGCTCATCTCCATGGCTTCGTGGGTGTCAAAGAGGTTTCCGGTGCTGTAGAGGACACTCGGTATTTTCAGCTCGGACATCGCCTCCTGCATGAGCTGGGCTTCCCTGTTGGTCCGGGTTAAAACCGCGATGTCGGCTTCGCGCAGAGGCCTTGTCGCCAAAGAGTGCCTTCCCTCTCCTCCCCAGGAGAATGAGGCGGGATATTTCCCCGGCAACAGCCTCGGGGATCAGCTCATAGGCCACTCCTTTATTGATGATTCCGCCCTCACCCACCTCGTTTGGAATCAACAAACCAGAGGTGAAAAGGAGGTTCAGCCTTGTCATTGATTTTCAATGGCTCATGATCTTTTCCTTCTTTCGGGACCGCGTTTTCAAAGGGAATATCCCGGTACAGGAAGGGATTCGCCCCGTTCGAAAAGATGGTGTTGACCGCGGTGATCAGGCCGGGCTCAGAGCGCCAGTTCCTCGTGAGGGTGTACCTGGAGTCTACGTGCCCCGCGGCCTTCATGTAGGCAAAGAGGTCGGCCCCCCGGAAGCTGTAGATGGCCTGCTTGGGGTCCCCGATCAGAAACAGGATGGCTCCGCCCTTCCCGAAGACATTCTGGAAGATGGCATATTGAACCGGGTCCGTGTCCTGGAATTCATCGATGAGGGCGGCCTTGTAGCGTCTCCGGATCGTCTCCGAAAGCTCATCCCCCCCGGCCTTCTCCAGGGAATGGCGCAGCCGGGTCAGGAGGTCATCGAAGGACTGGATGTTCCGCCTCTGTTTCCGGGCCGGCAGCTCCTTGCTGAAGGCAGCGGAAAATCTCCCCCTTGAGGAAAAGGAGATGCCGGTCCATCTCTTCCTGCAGGGCCGCCTGCTGTCTTCTGCACTTCATCGCACAGAGGTCAAAAAAGGGATGCCGGGGCGTGCTCTTCCCTTTTCTCGTCTTCTTTTCCAGTTCGGCAGTGGTAAATTTCACGAACTTTTCGGGCAAAGGGAAAGGCTGGAACGGCCCCGGCCACATAGGAATCCATCGATCTCCATGTATTCCGGGAGACCTTTGGTATATTCCGAATACAAGCCCGGATCGCTGAGTCTCTCTTCCACCTCGTCCCGCGCCCGCGGCCAGGCTTTCTGCAGCTTCTCATAGGCCCTGTAGAAAGGTTCCAGCATTGATGTCTGCTCGCCGGCTTGACTTCGGGGATGATTTTCAAATCAAGATGGGACATCCCCTTTTTGAGAAGATCCAGGAAATAAGTCTGGCCCGATATTTTTTGCTCAGGGCATAACTGACAAACTCAACCGGGGCGTTGTAGAAGTGGCGGCGCCAGAAATCGTGGGCGATTTCCTCCATGAGGCCGGTTTCCTGCTCGGGCTCCAGTTCGGTGTCAAAAAGGCTCCCGCTCTCGAAGGCGCTTTCATGGAGGGTGCGCTGGCAGAATCCGTGAATGGTGAAAATGGAAGCCTCGTCAAAGTCGCGCAGGGCGGAGCGAAGGAGGCTTATGGCATCCTCCGCATCCCGGTCTTTTTGAACCAGGCCTTTTAGAAACGGATCCGGTGCTGTCGCCCCGGGAATAAGCATCCAGGGCTTCCCGGATCTTCTTGCTGATCCGGTCGCGCAGTTCCTCGGTGGCGGCAACCGTGTAGGTCACCACCAGGATATCTTTCACCGTGAGCCGCTTTTCGAGGATCAGGCGCAGGAAGAGGCAGGTGATGGTATAGGTCTTACCGGTTCCGGCGCTGGCCTCGATGAGGTTGGTTCCCTCAAGGGGGCTGTTCAAGAGGATCAAAGTTCTTGTAGTTTTTCGCGCCGGCTAGCCATTCTTAATCTTCTCTTCGCACTCGATCAGGGGCTCAAAAATCTTCTTCGAGAGTTCTTCGAACTCTTCATCCAGGGGATCGACGTGCTCGAAGCAAAGCCTGGAAATAAGGATCCTTCGATCTCGCCTCCGCCAAAATCGCTCCCTTCCCATTCATTCCTGGCCGCATTCAAGCGCCTGCCCCGGCTCCTTGCCTTTCGCCAGGGCCTCCGCGTAAGCCCAGGACGAAACGCGGGAAAAAATGGATGGGTTCGGTCAGCCCCTGCCAGTAGGCCTCGAGAAGGTCCTTCAATAGCGCTGTCACTTTCCTTGACCGGAGGATATTTGCAGTCAAAATCCTTGCAGGCGAGGATTCCGTTGCAGGGATAGTTCTGGTTTTTGATCTTGTTCAAGATGAGGTGGTGGACCCAGATCCTCAGGCGATCCTTCGGCTTCACATCCGCGTAGCGGAAATGGAGAAGTCCATTCGGGTAGATGTTTTCAATGCGTCCCACGAGCCGGAAATTCCCCAATGCGCAGGTCCACTTCCAGGGGCTCAAGCAGGATCTCCTTCCCTGTAAGAGGCCAGGCGGCCGAGAAAATGACTCTACGCCCCGGCAGGTCTCCCTGTAAAAACACTCCCCCGGCACCCCATGGGGAAGCTGCCCGGAGGCCTTGATGGCCGGGAAGGAATCCTTAAGCTT
Organism: uncultured delta proteobacterium; assembly: GCA_963712535.1. Classification (GTDB taxonomy): domain Bacteria; phylum Desulfobacterota; class SM23-61; order SM23-61; family SM23-61; genus CAVQIK01. The sequence goes on from CAVQIK010000012.1 coordinate 334,688, forward strand.
CGCTTTTCAGACACCTTTTTCCACCAGCTCCTGTTCGAGCTGGTACTTTTCGAGCCCTTTCACCTCGAAGGGTTCCGTCTCATCAAACAGCGCCTCTTCTTCCTCCAGGTAGATGCCCAGCCGCTGGGTGAGGAGGAACTTGGCCGGGTTGGTAAGGAAGCGGCAGAGCTGGTTGACATCGACTGTCTTCCACTCCTCCGACGGTTCAGGAAGTCCGCGGGTGATAAAACGCCTTTCCTTCTTTGTCAGGATCCAGGACCTGCCGTGCGGCCTCGCAGATTCTCCCGGGAATAGCTGAATCAGCTTTCCCTTCTTCCTGAAATACTCCGGGCTGAAGGCCTGCAGGCGGTGTTTGGTAACGATGTGCTCCAGGATCTTTTCCCCGGGGACTTCAAACCCTTCTTCAATGTAATCCAGAAGCTCGCTTACCAGGACCGAGGGAGGCCGGATGCTGTTGTCCTGGATGCTCTGCCCCACGTAGCTGATGTGCAGTTTTTCCCTCGCGGAAAGAATGGCTTCCAGGAAGAGGTAGCGGTCATCGTTGCGGCGGGACCTGTCGCCCGGCCTCGGGTTCCTGGCCATGAGGTCAAACCCGAGGGGTTTGGTCTGCCGCGGGTAGGCGTCGTCGTTCATCCCCAGGAGGCAGATCACCCGGAAGGGGATGCTTCTCATGGGAAGCATGGCGCAGAAGGTCATCCCGCCGGTCAAAAACCCATGCCCGAACCCCTCCTTCTCCAGGGATGAAGCAGAGGTGGGACTTGATCACTCCCAGGGGTAACTTTTTCTTCAAATCCCGAGAGTTCCTGCTTCTCGCCAAGATCCCGCAGAACCCGCCGGATGAAAGGCATGTCCCGTTCCGTTTCCTCATCGGCCAGGAAAAATTCATCAAGGACTTCTGACAGGAAATCCCCCCATTCTTTGAGACTCCTGGGCTTCGTCGAGCTCCTTTGCCAGAGCAAACAGGCGCTCGGAAAAGGCCGCAAAATTGCCCAGGACCGCGGCATCGCTTCCCTCGATCTTGTCGTAGGGAAGGATTCCCTTGAACATCTTCTCCCCCTGGCCGGGCATGGCAGTAGCCGAGAAGCATCCTTTCAAGGCCCGCCCGCCAGGTGTTTTCAGAGAATTCGGGAAGGCCGAGGTCTTTCCTGCTCTCCCCGTCAACCCCCCAGCGGATTCGGGTTTCCCTTACCCAGCGATGGATGAGTTCCAGGTCCTCTTCGGAAAGAGAAAACCTTCTTTGAACGGCCGGGGACTCAAGAACGGCCATCACCTGGGAGGCGCCAAAGCGGCTTCCGTGAAAGTCGAGGAGAGAAAGGAAGGTGTCGGCCAGCTGGCTCTCCTGGCGAACCCCCCGGTCGGCAATGCTGAAGGGAATCCAGCGGGGGTCGTCGGGCGGGACCGAGAAAACCGCCTGGATAAAGGGAGAATAAGTCCCGATGTCCGGGGTCATGATGAGGATGTCTTTGGGAAGAAGAGTGGGGTCTGCTTCAAAAAGGGAAAGGAGCCGGTCCTGCAGGACCTCGACTTCCCTCATGGGACTGTGGCAGGAGTGGACCTGGATGGAATCATCCGCTTTGTCGATGCTCTTTTTCCCATTCCCCCCCATGCTCCGGTCCCGGAGGTTGAGGATATCACCCTGGATGCATGGAGAGGAGGTTCTTCTCCCCGGGTTCGGCAAAGAGGTCATGCTGCTCTACTTCCAAGGCTCGAAATCAGCTCGAAGAAATCCCGGCCCAGCATGCCCATGGAGGCCAGCAGGGTGTTTCCCTTTTCCAGGTGAAGGTCTTCCTGCCTGGCACTTTTCTTCCGCGCCTTTTCCTGGATTTTCCTCGTTTCCCGGCGGGTCAGCAGGTCCCCCCAGTACTCCCTGCAGGGGTTCATCAGGAAAAGGTTTACTTCGGTCAAACGTGAGATGGCGGAAAGAATCTCCATGTGAAATGGAGGCAGGGCTGAGATCCCGAATACGGCAATCCGCTCGGGCAGGGTTTCCAGCTTCACCCCCGGTCTGCTTAATCGTTTCGAGGAACATTCCCTTCAGTGCCGCGCGGTGCTTCTTCTCGATCCCCTTCACCATCTCCCGCCAGAGGATTGCCTGCCAGTGGTTCTCCTGCCCTTTTTCCCAGCCGAGGACCATCTCCGGCCGAAACAGGAGGTATTGGTCATAAAGGTCGGCAACCCGCTGGGAGAGCTGGAAGAGCTTGAGGTCAGCGGCTCCCTCGGAAAGATAGTTTCGCAGGCTTTCGAATCCCTTCTTTTTCAAATTAAGCGGCAGGATTTTCATGACCTTCCAGGTCATGATCTCCGGGGCAAACGGGGAGGTTTCTTCCAGGTCAGGGATGACCTCGCGGAAAATGGAATAAACAAAATGATTGGGAAAGGGAAACCAGCAGTTGGCGCAGATCCCGTTGTGCCGCGCCAGCTCCATGGAAACCCACCGCTCCATTCCCTTGCTCTGGACAAGGATAATTTCCTGCTGGAGGGGCGAGGCCAGGGGCTTGCTCAAAACCTCAGCAAGTTTCTCAGCCAGGATTTCCAGGCGGTTGCTGGTATAGAGATTTAGGCCGGGCATTATTCTTACTCAAGCAGTTGGCTTCACCGGAGGATCTTTAACGGTAATCGACCAGGACTCTTGTTGTGGGAACTACTCTTCACCCCGACTTTCTTAGCGACGCGATAAACTCAATGAGAGGAGCAACTCTCACTCCCTTTTTGACCGGATAACTTTGTTTGACCGGAGCAATAATCCAGGCTTCATGGATCTCCAAATCCGCAAGGGCGCCCCAAAATCCTGGGCCGACTTCAGGAGCCGCCGATAACTTACATTCAATGGCGATGCGCTTCCTTCCTTTCTCAAGTATCAGATCCAACTCCGCGCCCGCGGCGGTGCGATAGAAATACCCCCGCCAGCCAGGAAACTCCCCGAGGACATTCTCAATCACCCACCCTTCCCAGGAGAAACCCCGAATGGGATGCCCGAGCAGATCGTCAGGACTTTCAATATCCAGAAGGGTGTGAAGGATTCCGGAGTCGCGGAGGTAAATGCGGGGCGATTTCATGAGGCGCTTCCGCAGGTTCGGCAATAAGGGCGGCAAGATCCGCAACATGTAGGTTTCCGAAAGAAGGTCCAGGTAGGCTCGAATGGTAGTGTGGCTGACCCCTAGAGATTCCCCCAGCCGGGACTGGTTCAGCAGCTGTCCATGATGGTGAGCACACATTTTCCACAACCGCTCCAGTGTCCGGGAGGGGATGCGGATGCCCAGTTGGGGAATATCCCGTTCCAAAAAGGTTTGTGTAAAATTTTGCCGCCACTGGGAACTCTCTGCTTCTGATCGGGCAAGGAAGCTATTGGGGAACCCTCCCCGAAGCCAGTGCCTTTCAAAACCTCTTCCGGATTTCTCTGTCTCGGACAAAAGAAAAGGAGTCAGTTCCAGGTACGCAATCCGCCCCGCCAATGTTTCCGAAGTCTGGCGGATCAGGCCCGGCGATGCAGAGCCCAGAATCAGGAACTGCCCCTTGCGGCCGCGTTCGTCAATGACGCTGCGCAGAACGGGAAAAATCTCGGGCGTCCGCTGGACTTCATCCAGGCAGATCAAACTCTCTTTGTGCAGGTCGAAGAACAGCTCCGGTTCGGCAAGCTTTCGCAGATCGGAAGGGCGTTCCAGGTCGAGGTAGAGGCCATCGGATTTATCGCCCAGGATCGCTTTGGCCAGAGTCGACTTCCCGCTCTGGCGTGGACCAAGAATGGCGACCGCCGGAAATGCCTCCAGCGATTCCAAAACTTTCTTTTCCAGGTTCCGGGTGATATAGCGGGTATGCATATTGCAATCTTACCTTGCAATCTGCACGAAGTCAATTGTGCTCTGGCAAGACCTTCCCCTTTTGCACGCCCTACATTCATCAACCCTTTTTACAAATTCATGTACCGCCCTTTGGTCTATCTTCATCAAGCTCTCTTCCACCTCTCAATTATCCTTATGAAATCATTCATGGCGAGATATTCCTTGAAGAGTAATATTTTGATAAATCCGCCCCCGGGTCGCCGGTCGCACGGACGTTTTAGAAGATGCGCCGCCATCGTCTCGGAGGGACGCCGGGATCAGTGCAGGACTTCGCCCGTCCAACGCTCTCGGTATGACCAGAATGGGCACCGAGGGCATGCTTGGCCCGTCGGATAGTCCACTCCTTCCTCATGAGGGCATCCGATAATCCGGTCGGTCATCACAACTGACTTGACCCTATGCCGCTCGATGAATTCAAGGATTTCCCTACCGATCTCTCGATCGGTTCGAACATCACCCTCTTCAGTGAACCAGCGTTCCAGCAATTCTGGCTCAGCCCCCTCCCCAGGCACAATGCCCACTGCAACCTTTGTCGCCCGGGTGTTGTCAGGACCGTAGAAAGCTATTGTCGCAACTGGGTATCCCCGGAAACCACGTCGCGCCTTCTTTTTCAGCGGTGATTGAGACTGTCTTTTTATCTTCATTTGAATAACCTTTCCCTTTGAACTATGGAAAAACCGATGTGTCAATCCTTTTCTTTGTCCATATGTCTCCCTGAGCGAGTCGCCTCGCGCGAAGGGAGTGAAGATGCTAGTGGACCCTTTTTATTTTCTAACCTTGCGGATTTGTTCAGGTAGAGGAATGGTTCCTTGTTGCCTTCCCGATGGGTGGTGGCGTTTTAAGAATTCGGGGCTGCCGACGGCACGCTGGCTCGTCCACCGAGAATCCCGATCATCAACATTCGGATCGGAACCGGGGGCAAGAATTGCACGATAATGTCTCTGCCTCACTCTGGCGTAAGGGCTTAATCCCAGGTAGCTGGGATGGAACTGAATGAGACGATTGGGGGCACCCAGGGCATAGCTCGCGCAGCTCGACCAGGCATAGGTCGCAGGATCCTCTGCAATGCGGGCTCGTACCGGATTCCGATCTATATACCGGAGCGCCGCAAGTGCATATAAGTCATCTTCAACTAGGCAGGCTCGATATCGCCTTTCCCAAAAATGACCGCACCGGTTTCGGAGCCGGTGAAAGGTCTTCGCTGTCTGAGTCATGAACCACCGCATCGGACGACCGAGTACATCCGCATCAGGAGATTGGAGGAAAAGATGAATATGGCTGGACATCAGCGTATACGCAAACAGTCTGACCCCATAGGCACTACTCATTTCCCCCAGATGTTCCAGCAAAATTTCAAAATCCTCCGGTGCAGCGAAGTAGAACTCACGATTGTTGCAGCGAGCCACAACGTGCATCGTCCCGCCGGGCGCATACATGCGCGGGGGACGGGGCATGGCAATCTGAAGGACAGGCCGAACCACACCATATCTCTCACCATATAAGGTCATACCCTCTCAACCTCCTGCCCCTACACCCAATAAGAATTGCAAACCACCTTCAATAAAAACAAGGCCTTTCACCTTCTAAGGGTAGAGTAGAGAGCTGGCGTAGTGGCCGAAGGCTCTATCTCCAGCTCCCCCTCATCAAACCGTACATTCAGTTTTCCCGAGTACGGCTTTCCGATCATCTTCATCCGGTGGCTTTTGCAGCTCGGGTCCACGGGGCCTTCATCGGTATCTTGAAAAGTCCCAAAGCCTCATAAAGGTAGTTGTAGGGATAAGCTTTATAGCCCCTGCTTTTCTTTTGATGCTTCCGCCTCAGGTAAATCCGTACGCGCTCCTCCAGAAACCACCTCAGGGCTGAAAAATCTTTCCTACAGTTCTCATAGTAAAAATATTCAGCCCACCCTCGGACCGCTTCATTGACTTTCTGGATGACCACCTCGGTGGGGACCGCCAGATTTCTCCTACAAGTGAGATTCCTAACCTCCGCTTTGATGCGACTCTGGGCTTTCCGGGAGGGCCGTATGTGGGGATAACTCCGTCCTGTCCGCGGACTCTTCCTCACCTCAACGGTGAATCCCAGGAAGTTAAATGTCTCCTGCCTGGAATCCAGCACCCGGGTCTTCTCAACATTGAGCGTTAACCCTAAGTGCTCAAGGACTCTCTGGATCCCCTCCAGCACCCTTTCCGTGTTCCCTTTGCACAAAACCACCAGGTCATCCGCATAGCGGATGAGCCTAGCCTCCATCCTCTCCTCGATCTTCTTCACCTTCCACAATTTATCCAAAACATTGAGGTAGATGTTGGCCAGAAGCGGAGAAATCACCCCTCCTTGCGGCGTCCCCTGGTCATTTCCAAAGTACCTCTTCTTCCCATCCCCCCCTTCCTCTACCCCCGGAGCCTTCAGCCACATCCGGATTAACTTCAGGATATTCCTATCCACCACCCGTCGGGCCACCAGTTCCAGCAGTTGGTCATGGGGAATGCTGTCGAAATACTTGGAAAGGTCCGCGTCAATTACCTGAAACTTCCCCATCCACAGATGCTTGGATATATCGTCCATGGCTTGATGCGCATTCCGCTTGGGCCGAAACCCGTAAGAGTTCTCCTGGAAATCCGCCTCAAAGATCGGCTCGATGACCATCTTCACCGCCATCTGCACCACCCGATCCTTGATCGTCGGGATCCCCAGCGGCCTGCGGCTCCCATCCGCTTTCGGAATATACACCCGTCGCACCGGCATGGGCTTGTACCTCTTCCCTCTGAGCTCTTCGGCAACCTCCTCCAGATACCGATTAACCCCTCCCTCCCTTTCCTCCAGGCTCTCGAAGGTCGCCCCGTCTACTCCCGGCGCTCCTTTGTTCGCCCGAACAAGCTGATAGGCATGACCCAGGATATCTTGCCGATACACCTTGTCATAGAGAAGGTAAAACCGAAACCCACTCTCCTGCTTGGCCTTCCGGTATAGTTTCCTCTGAAGTTCCCGGATCTTCTCTGGAGTTTCCAGCCCCAACGGCAATCTCCTCCCTTCCCTTCTTCAGAAACGCGATGAAAGCATTGCCCCTTCCCTCTCCCAAGGTTCTGCTGTCCTTGGAATCCAAACGGTACTATGGGCAACTCCGATTCCCCTATGGGCCGAATGGAACTTCGTTTCCTTATATCCAATCGTTGCTGCCCTGCACAGCACCCATAAGGGCCTCCCGTGCTACCCCACATGACTTCCCCTGCGTGTCACCCCTGCTACCCCGGAAGCCCATCTGTCGGTTCTGGCAGTTTTCGTTAGGACAGATGCACTGGCTTTCCCCTCCGGACAAAAGGGTCAGCGACTTCATCTAAGTTTTCGAGGCTACCTCTAGGTTCGCTTGCGCTGCAACCCGCAGGTTTGCTCGGCCCACTTCCTGGGCCTTTGTCAGAGAACCCTGTGTTTCAGGTTACCCCTCACACCTCCCTCCAGCTACATGGGCGAACTGCCGAACTCCCATGGTCGGACTTGAACCGACAAGTCATATGTCATGCACGGCATACTGTCCGGTACCGCACTACACTACAGAAACGGCCCCCTCTTTTTAAGCGTAAAATGAGTTATTTTGAAGATGACAATGCGCTTCTAAGGTAACCATCCAAAAAGTATAGGTGGCTTTTTGCGTTGGCACGGGTTGCTGACCGCGTTGGGCTCGCTCCCGCTCGTTCCCCGGATTGACAGCGAAAGGGAATGCGGCTACCATTCATTCTAAATTTTGGCTGCAGGGGCGATGAAGGGAAAATCCCTGACGATGACTGGAACCCTTCCCTCCACCAGAAAGCTTGAGCATGGGCAAGAAGAAACACCGGCGAGGGCATTATTGCAAGGTGTGCGGGAGAATTCGGGCGAACGAGAAGTTCTCCGGGGCAGGACGCGCTGCGCATATCTGCAAGAAATGCTCCACGGTATCAAAAGAGAAACAGAAAGAAGAAATTGTCCTGAACCGGATCGACCGGGCAATGAGCTACATGAATCTTTCCGGGATAACCGCAGGATGCTTGAAGAGTACTCCCAGCCGAATGAGCGCATCCGCGAGGCTGCCCTGGTAGGCCTTTCCGAGTTCCGGGTAGAGCCTGCCCTGCGGCAAGACGCCGGTCTGCCGGAGGAGTTCGATGAAGACGAGGTGGATTTCCCAACACCGCTGTCGGCCCCGCCGGACAGTTATGGGAACACCGGTCCATGCATTCCCGAGGGGGCCGGCCAGCCTGCTGGCCTCGAGGACGCCACGCCCCATAACAACCCTCCTGATGCGCTTTTTCAGCAACTCGAATTCCATCGTCATGGATTCGCTTTGGTCCCCGACCCAGCCGACCGGAACCCAGGAGTGGCCTTGCTGATCGAGGGAGATCAGGAGGTACCCGAGAGAAGGTTTTGTTCTTGCTCCGTCTCCAGAAAGCGGGCCTGTAAGCATATCCTGAAGCTTGCTTCTTTGTGCGAAGTTTTTCGAAAAAAACACGGAGACCGGACCCCCGCGGAGGCCTTCCGGACGAGTCCATGGCGCCGTCTTGCCGAATTCATGGCCGAAGGCTGCCGGGAAACTGCGGACTCCGTCCGCTTCCAGTTTGTCGAAGAAGCCTACGGTAGAATCCTTCGCGCGGCCGACTCCGGCGGGCAGGAGATCCTCCGGTATTCTTCTCAGTCCGACGACAGCACCCGTTTGGTGGAACGCTGCGCCCGGCTTAAAGCCGATAACTCTGTTCCCGGCCGCAGCGACATGCTGGATAAACTTTCCAGGCTGACCCGTTCACCTGAAGAGGAATACCTGGAGCAGAAGGGCTTTAAGACGGTACGGCAGGTCCTGGAAGAGAGTTTCTGGTACCGCTTTGCCTACCATGGGTTTCGAGAATTCGGAGAAGGACCCATTTTTTTCTATCCGGGTATCGAAGAGGCCTCCGGGGCGTTTACCGCAACCTGCAGGACTTCCGGCGACGTTTCCCTTTTTCGTTTGATCATCCCCCGGCAAAAGGTGAAAAAATTCCTCTCGGAATTCCGCGAATGGGTCAAGAATCAGAACGATTTGGCCATTCATCCCGCCCCGATTCAATCCATCCTGAGACTTCGCGCCGGGGGAACCCACAGCCTTGAGGTCGAGCCTATGGTGCGCATCCCTCAGGAAAACGGGGAATTCCGGGTCTTCAGCCGGGAATCCCTGGAACGGTTTCGATACGGGGATCTGATCTACGTCCCGGAGCTGAAAACCCTGGCCGAGCTTGCGCCTTCAGGAGAACTTCAGGGAATCATCGAGTCGCCGGGAAAGCTGCTGCTCAAAAAATCTCAGGTCCCCAGCTTCTTGCAGGAGCTTCGGGGAGAACCTCCGGAACGGAACGCATATCGTTGACGCTTCGATTCAGGACCTCCGCATTCACACCCGTTTCGACAAGATCGAGATAAACCCCCAGGCCATCGATCGGGACTGGTGCTGGCTTTCCCTACGCTACGGCTTCGGAGGTTCGTCCATCTCGCTCGCCGTCTGTGTTCGAGACCAGGAGGAAGGGGGAGCGTTTCATCTCCATTGCTGACGGATGGGTGGACTGCCAGTCTTTCAATCCGGACGGAGTTCCTGCGCTGCCCGAACAGGGAGGGGAACGGGGCGGCCCCCCCGGACCGGGATCAGGCTCTCCCGCATGGATCTACTTCGCCTTCAGGGCGGGGCTTCCTCCTGCTCCCTGGAGGTGGCCGGCAAAGGAGAGGCGGCGGACCGTTTCAAAAGACTATTGGATTTGAAGCCCGCCAAGCCTCTGGAAGAGCTGCGCGGGCTGACCTCGTCCCTCCGGCCATATCAGGAGAATTGGGGACGGAATGGCTCCTCTTCCTTTTCGAAAACGGCCTGGGGGGTTTGCTTTGCGACGATATGGGGCTTGGGAAGACTCGGCAGGTCATGGCCTTCCATGCTGCCCTCCGGGAGCATGAGGGGGTGAAGGACCCCTTCCTGGTGGTCTGTCCCACCACCGTCCTGAGCCACTGGGAGCAAAAATTTTCTTTCCATGCACCGGGATTGAAAGCAGCGATATTTTACGGAGCGCAGCGGGACCTCCCGACAAGCCATAAATGGTAAGGACGTCTTGGTCACTTCTTATGGAATTCTCCGCAATGACCTGGAGCAACTCCGGCAAGTCCCCTTTGCCTTGGCCGTTTTTGACGAGATCCAAAACATCAAGAACGCTCAAACCCTGGCCTACGAGGCCGCCAGGGAGATCAAAGCCGGCATGAAGCTGGGACTCACGGGAACGCCCATTGAGAACCGTTTGGGCGAGCTTAAGGCCCTTCTAGATCTAACCGTTTCTGGTTACCTGGGTTCTGACGAGAAGTTTCAATCTCAGTATGTCCATCCCATTGAAGGCAATGCCGCCGGGGAAAAGCGGGAGGCGCTAAGCCGATTGATTTCCCCCTTTACGCTGCGCCGCCTGAAGAAAACCGTCCTGAAGGAGCTGCCGGGAAAAATCGAAATATCCGCACCTGCACCTTGAGCGACGATCAAGTTCGGCTTTATCGCGATGCGATTTCCTCGCGGGCGAGGGGGCTGTCGCCAAACTGTCTCAAGAAAAGGAACCCATCCCATACATGCACATTTTCGCCCTGCTCACCCTGCTCAAACAGATCTGCGACCATCCGGCGCTGGTGGAGGGTGCCAAAATGATTTCGAGAAATACCAATCGGGAAAATGGGAGCTATTCAAAGAGCTGATCACCGAAGCTCTCGACAGCGGCCAGAAGATCGTTGTCTACAGCCAGTTTCTGGGGATGATCCGGATGATCGGATTGTTCTTAGAGGGGCTGGGTGTCGGTTTTGCTTCCTTGACGGGGTCCAGCCGGAAACGCGGCGAGATCGTCTCCCGCTTCAACGAAGATCCGGATTGCCGCGTCTATGTGGGCAGCCTGAAAGCGGGGGAACGGGGATCGACCTGGTGGCGGGGTCGGTAGTGATCCACTACGACCGCTGGTGGAACGCCGCGAAGGAAGACCAGGCCACCGACCGGGTCCACCGGATCGGGCAGCAGCGGGGGGTCCAGGTATTCAAGCTGGTAACCCAAGGCACATTGGAAGAGAAAATTTCAGCGATCATTGAGAAGAAAAGAAACCTCATGGAAAGCATTGTGCGCGAGGATGATCCGGACTTGCTCAAAGCATTCTCCAGGGAAGACTTGCTGGAAAATGTTTTCCTTCCCAGTAATACTACTTCTTGGACGCTCGCCTTCCGGTTAAGTGCGCCGGTTTTTCCACTTTTTCCGGCTCGGACCTGCCTAAATACAAGACGCTGCTAAGAAACTCACCGAAAACGTCCCCCTTTAAGCCTTAAATCAGTATTTTTGCCCCTGAAAAAGTCCGTTTGAGGGACTACCATTCAAACAGTAGGTCTTTTTTTTGAACTTGGCGCATGCGTTCTATTTTCCGAAGGAGCAATCACCGCCGCGTCAAACGACTCACAACAAACGGAAGGCGAAAGCGCAGATGGAGGAAGGTGAAGAGGAAGGCGGCGACAGGATGGCGGAGAAAGACAGGAAAACGATGACATAACTTCCGGTGCGATCAAAAATCCAGCCGGCAAAAATGGGAGAGATAAAAGCAGCGAGGCCGCGTTTTCTGCCATGACCCCCGCAGACCGCATAACTTTTCCGCCCAAAATAATCCCCGATCTGCGCCCAGTTCAGGGGTATGGTTGCCATAGCCACCGCCAGCCAAGGGGGAACAGATACAGGCAGAAATTCGACGAGCTGAAAATTAAAACCGGTCATCCCGATAACCACGGGCAAGAGGCCAAGACCGCTCAATAGCGGCTTATTCCAGCGGTCTCCCAGCCAACCCAAAGCCAGAGCCAAAAAGATGGTGCCAAGGGAATAGACGTTGTTAAATTCTTCCAGCTTGCCCCGGCAACATACCCGATCGCTGTAGGGAAACTGGAAATCGAGCCAATAGCCACTACGCCAGTTCCCTACTCTACCCTCCATCCCCTGCTCCGTCCCCTCCTCCACGGGATGGGGGGAAGAGCCGAGGGTAAAAATATTCGTGATAGGGCCCGGGGACGGCCGGAAGGATAAGAACCAGAGGCTATTTCACGGCGGAACCTGGAAGACCGGCCCGGAATGGTCCTTCCCGAGTACGGCCTTTCCCAGGTATTATTTCCATTCCGGCGGCGCGCTGAGCATGGAACTCTCTGCGCCGGGGGTCCCCCCAACCACCTACACGTACAATACCGGCACCGGGGGCCTCCCCGGCTCTTTAGAGTTTCTTCCCAAATGCCTAGCATTTGACCTGTGACTTGCTTGGCCAAAGTCCCTGCACTCCGGCGGGTTGGCCGGAATAATCAAGGTAATCCATCCCTTTTTCAGCTGACTCATCAAATCCATATCTGATGCTCCCATTGTTCACCTCAAACTACCGGGGCTCGCTGCCGAATATCGGCTATGCAGCCTTTGCTTGGGGTTCGGTCACCGGGTTTCGGACACAGCGCGCTTCCTATCACGCCCCTGTTCCACAGCCCCTGCACTCCCGGGCGGTCGAATGAGTCGGCGGCAGAAGAGACCGTGTATGCGGAGGCAATGATGGCCATTGCCGCTACGATCACCATGATTATCTTCTTTTCCATCTCCGTTTCCTCCTTTTTATCACTCCACTCCGGGGGTCTTCGAAGGAGAAGACCGATCCTTATTTTTCCGGCAATCCAATTCGAACTGCGTTCGCCTTCCGATCTCCCCTTGCCGGTTTTTGATGCAAATTCCGAACGATCGATTCGCCCAAGAATATGCGGGATGATCGCCCTGCTCTCCAACTGGCGTCATTCCGGATTCCAGGCCTTCTGCGGGAATCCCATATCTCCGAACGATGAGTCGGCCATGGAAAACCTGGCCCGGTACATCCTCCGGGCTTCCTTCTCCCAGGAACGGATGCAGTATCTCGCCGAACCCTCCAAGGTTGTT
>CAVQIK010000013.1:0-55694 GCA_963712535.1 uncultured delta proteobacterium
GAGCCCACTGACGCTTGGCTTGCACAACCGTTTATTTTTTGAAAGAATCTGTGAGAGAGTCCCGGGCGCCGAGTACACGCTCTATTTTGTGCAGGAAGAACTCGCAGCTTTCAACCTTCTCGTCGTAAAACAAGAAGCGATGGTGGATAAATATTTCTGCATGGATTACGAGCTCGGCCGCAAATACAATCTTTATGTCTTGTCCTGGCTTGAAAATGTTCGCACCTGCGTGGAGCTAAAAATCCCTATCTATCGCGCGGGCCAGGGCGCGGAGAATATAAAAACGCATCTGGGTGCGACGTTTATCCCGAATTTTATTTTATTCAAGCATCGCCAGCCGATGATTGACCGTTTTCTTATCGGGCTGCCGGCGGTGAACCAGAAGATTGTCCGCCGCCTCGGGTTCTGGCCCGCCGCCTCGGAGGTACTGGTCCATGACCGACAGGCAAATCGCCCGAAGAAGGCCTGACATAACAACTTTCAATACCGTTGCCCTATAGAGGCGAAATTCGATCCATGACCAAAGAAGCTGAACACGCAATTGAAGTCGAGAAACTGACGAAGCGCTACGGGGATTTACTGGCGGTCAACGACATATCGTTCAACGTCAGGAAAGGCGAGGTGTTCGCCCTGCTGGGCCCGAACGGCGCCGGGAAGACCACTACCGTCGAGATCATCGATACAATCCGCACGCCCACTTCGGGGAAAGTGACCCTTCTCGGAATGGACGTCACGAAGAAGAAGCACGACATCGTCCCCCGCATCGGCGTTCTCCCGCAGGGGTTCAGCTCATTCGACAGGATAACGGTCAGAGAGACCCTGCAGTTCTACTCGCGGCTTTTCTGCTGCATGAACACCGATATCGACGGGCTGATAGAGCTCGTGAACCTCAAGGACAAGACCCAAGAGCAGTACAAGAACCTCTCCGGGGGCTTGAAGCAGCGCCTCGGAATCGCGATTGCGCTCGTGAACGACCCCGAGGTCGTGTTCCTCGACGAGCCGACGACAGGGCTCGACCCCCGCGCAAGGCGCGAGGTGTGGAAAGTACTGCTGGGCCTGAAGAAGAAGGGGAAGACGGTATTTCTCACTACGCACTACATGGAGGAAGCGGAGCTTCTTGCAGACACGGTCGCCATCAGTCTCGAAGGGGAAGATCATCGCGATGGGCTCTCCCGAGGCGCTCATAGAAAGCAACGCGAATTACCTGGTTCTCACGCTACAGTCCGTCGATGAAAAAGCCTTTGAAATCGTCCGGAAGATGGGCTTCGAGCCGGTCCTTGACAACCACAAAGACATCAAGGTCAGGGTGGAGCACACGGACGACGTCCAGAAGATACTGAACGCCATCAAGGACGCCGGGGCGTCGTTCCACAGCCTGGACGTTCGCAAGCCCAACCTCGAAGAGGTCTTCCTCAAGCTCACCGGCGAGGCGCTCCGCGAAGGTCCCTCCGGGGGAAGGGAGGCGGAATGAACCTGCGCGTCGTCGGCGCAAATCTCGTCGTGAGCATCAAGAGCTTCTACCGCGAGAAGACCGCCATGTTCTTCACGATTGCGTTCCCGATACTCCTGATACTCGTGTTCGGCACCATTTTCAAGGACCAGGACAACGTGAGCTTCAACCTTTACGTGCAGGACCTCGACCAAACCAACTCCTCGGCGCATCTCGTCAAGACCCTAAAGCTCAACGGGAAGTTCAAGATAACCAAGGTCGACCCCGCCATCAACGCCACGCAGTACGCCAGGGACAACAAGCTGAACCTTGTCCTCATTATTCCCAAAGACTATGAAAAATCCCTCAATCAGAGTATCGAGTTCGACGACCCCAACGCATCCGTTACCATCACGTACCTATACGACCCCAGCTCTAGTTCGGTGTCCATGAAGATGCAAATCCTGAACTCGGTGTTCGCCGAGATCAACCAGGAGGCTGTCCGGGAAGCCGCCGTTCATCAGGACGGCCGAGACATCGATACTCACCAAGAAGTACCGGTTCATCGAGTTCTTCATCCCCGGCATCATTGCGATGGCGGTGATGACAGCGAGCCTTTTCGGCACGGTGAACGTGAACACGGAGCTGCGGCAGAAGGGTGTCATCAGGAAGCTATCCACCACGCCCATCACCCGTACTGACTGGATCCTGTCGAACATCCTGTACCAGTTCATACTCGCGGTCATATCCACGATGGCGATGCTGCTGGTGAGCTATGCCGTGTTTAACGTGAGCCTGCAGATAAACGCCTGGCTCCCTGTGTTCATTGTGCTTGACGTCTTCGCGTTCGTCGGAATCGGGATGATACTCACCCGCTTCGCGAAGGAGGCGCAGAGCGCCGCCGCCGCGGCCAACGCCATCATGTTCCCGATGATGTTCCTCTCGGGGAGCTTCTTCCCCATCGAGATGATGCCGGGCTTCCTGCAGACGTTCGCCCGGATACTGCCTCTGTACTACGTAAACGAGGGGCTCCGGGCATCCATGGTATTTGTCGACCACATGACCGCGCTGAGATACTCCGCGATCATAGGGGTTTTCGCGGCCGTGGTCTTCATCCTGGGCATCGTCGCCACCAAATGGGAAGAGGGGCCAGTGATCAGCAAAGTACTCCCTTCGCGCCATCCCTCAAGCACCCTATCCCCGTGCCATGACCGCCCTGGTTGCAGCGACGCTCGCTGTCCTCATCGATCCCATTTTCAGGTTCAGTGATTACCGTGCTCTACTGCATTCGCTCCCGGTCACCGGCACCATGAAGTTCTCGGGCGCCCTCACGCTGGTCTTCCTACAGGTGGTGGAGACATGAAGATAAAACTTATCGCACCCCATGAACAACGGGAAGACTCGATATCCAGCCCCTTCAAACTACAGAGGGTAAATCTTCCTCTTCTGGCGGCGCTCACCCCGCCTGGCCACACGATTACCATTGTCGAGGAAGCTTTGGCTCCCGATGACATCAATCAAGATGTGGATTTGGTGGGCATCACCGTCTTGACCGAACTTGCGCCAAGAGCCTATCATATCGGTGACACCTATCGCCAGAAGGAGGTGAAGGTGGTGATGGGAGGAATACACCCCACGGTATTGCCTGACGAAGCCTTAGAGCATGCAGACGCTGTAGTCGTGGGAGAAGCGGAGGGGGTCTGGCCACGGCTTGTATCGGATGCCGCCTCGGGACAGATGCAAAGAATATATCGGGCTGGTAAAATGACCGATCTCCAAGGTCTACCGAAACCACGGCGAGATCTTTTATCCGGAACCAAAGGTCAAAGGTTATTTCCCGATCCCGATCGGCGTCGAGACATCCCGCGGGTGTCCGCACGATTGCGAATTCTGTTGCATCGGCCAGACATTGGGACAGCAATATCGAGTCAGGCCGGTTCAAGAGGTGATTGCCGAGATCGAGTCTATTGATTCCCCTCACCTCTTCTTCGTCGATGACGCCCTTGGACTGAACCGGAAGGGTGCGAAAAAGCTCTTTACTGAAATGATCCCTCTTCGGCGGCGATGGCTGGCGCAAGGCACCGTGTCGTTAGCTGAGGATTTGGAGCTGCTAGGATTGATGAAACGTGCGGGGTGCCTGGGGCTTTTGATTGGATTCGAATCGGTACAGAAAGGCACACAGAGTGAGGTGAATAAAATAAAGAATCTGAGGATCGATTTTTATGAGGCCATGCATCGATTCCATGGCGAAGGTTTCGGTATACTGGGCTCCTTTGTTTTTGGCTTTGATTACGAAAACAAGGATGTGTTCGAGCAGACCCTTGAGTTTATAATGAGATCTCGTATGGATGTTGTCCAGCTAAGGATTCTCACTCCTTATCCGGGAACACGGTTATATAAGCGTCTCTTAAGCGAAGGCAGGTTGTTTGGGCATGACTGGTGGCTGCGTGGATATCCTCCGGATACACTCCTTTTTCAACCCAAGGGCATGACTGCTGACGAGCTCATTAGGGGCTACGCCCGCTTGAACAGACAAGCCTATTCTTTCGGCGCAATGATGAAACGATTTCTGGGTATGAGCCCATGGAAACGGACTCTACTCGGTTGCCAAGCGTACGTCGGGGTCAATTTATCCACCCGTAACCGCTATTTCAAAGGCCTGAGGAATCCCCAACCATTTGCAGGGGCTTGGAACTCAATAGGAAAGCAATAGATATCACCTAGGAAAGAGCTTTTCTGCCTACCCAGTTAAACGTAAGTATTGCGAAAAGCCCGAGGAGCAACCCTCCCATAACATCGACGGCGTAATGAAACATGCAGTAGACAGTGGAAATAGACAGGAACAGACAAGTCAACCAGTAAAAGATTTTCATCCTTTTAAAATGGGTGCTCCCCCACCACGCAACGAGAAACGTAGCGGCAACGTGGGAACTTGGAAAGGCTGCGCCAGGATTTTCTCCCTCTGCGTAAATAAAATCCACTAGGGTCCGAAACAGGCCCTCTTGATGATAATATTCATTTCGCAAGGCGATCGGTCCCTCAACCGGCAGGAATATGAAGATGAAATAACACACGTAGAACAAGGAGGAAAGCTGGAACACGAAGCTCTCGAAGAGCTTTACATCCTTGCGGTATAGCAAAATGCCGGTCAGGGGAATGATCAGATAATAACTAAAGTAAAAAAAGTGAAAAAACTCGTCGAGGAAAGCATTCCCCTGGTTTCCCACGGAGGAAAAAACCGGGAAATTTGCCGAAGATCCGGACGTCCAGATTCATAAAAAAGCCGTCCATGAACTGGGGTACGACAACCCTGTTGATCAATCCGGTCTGATAGTAAAATAGAGCGTACAGGACCAATGGATACCACAGGCTCACCGTACCGACCGACAAACGGCTCCTCCTCCTGAAGCTTAAGAAAAGGACTAGAAGAATAACCGAGAGGTTAAAGGCGAGATGGGTAAGCGTAGGCTGCGATCTTTACCCTGAAAATAAAGATGAAAATAACCAGGATGAAGTTATAGAGTATCGTTATTCTGTCGGTTGCATTTAAGTTCACAGCCAGCCAGCATTCCTATACCAGCGGTATGTCGTCATGCCCTCGGTTTCGGTCAGATCACTCCCAGCTGTCTTCCCACCTTCTCGAAGGCAGCCAAGACCTTATCCAACTGTTCCTCCGTGTGGGTCGCCATGTAACTTGTCCTGAGGAGTTCTCGTCCTGGAGGGACGGCAGGGCTAATGACCGCATTGACAAAGACCCCATTTTCGAAGAGGAGCTTGCACATCTCGTAAGTTTTCATGGTGTCTTTAATAAGGACCGGAATGATCGGAGTTTCGCTCATTCCTGTATCATACCCGAGCGTTTTATATCCTCTCAGCATCTTGTGGGTATTTCTCCAAAGCCGGGCCCTTAATTCGGGCTGTTCTTCGATGATGTCCAAAGCGGTACTCACCGATGCCACCAGAGAGGGCGGGAGACTGGCGCTGAAGATCATCGAGCGAGCCAGGTGCTTGATCCAACTGATCACGTCTGCCCGACCTGCGACAAAGCCGCCGATTGCGGCAAGGGATTTGCTGTAGGTTCCCATGATAAGATCTACTTCGTTTTCTAGGCCAAAATGCTCCGCCGTTCCCCGCCCTC
Source organism: uncultured delta proteobacterium (assembly GCA_963712535.1). Taxonomy (GTDB): domain Bacteria; phylum Desulfobacterota; class SM23-61; order SM23-61; family SM23-61; genus CAVQIK01. The sequence goes on from CAVQIK010000013.1 coordinate 5,568, forward strand.
CCTTTCCAAGAACGCCGATCGCGTGGGCGTCGTCTACCATGATCCTCGCCCCATAAACCTTGGCTAGCCTCACAATACCAGGGAGATCAGCAATATCGCCTTCCATGCTGAAGACGCCATCGACGATGATCAATTTGCCTTTCCCCTTGGTTGCCTCGAGAACTCTTTCGAGATCGTCCATATCGTTATGACGAAACTTTTGTACCTTGCCGAAGGAGAGGCGACAGCCGTCAATGATGCTGGCATGATCGTCCTTATCGATAATAGCGACATCGTTCCGCTCGACAAGAGCAGAGATCGCTCCCAAATTGGTCTGGTAGCCGGTTGCGAAGACGAGAGCAGCTTCCTTCCGAAAGAACCTGGCCAACTTCTTTTCCAGTTCTTCGTGGATCTCAAGATTCCCATTTAGAAATCGTGAACCCGCACAACCGGTACCGTATTTTTCAATGGCTTTGATCGCCGCTTCCTTCACCCGGGGGTGGTTGGTGAGTCCAAGATAGTTGTTGGAGCCGATCATGATGACTCTCTTCCCGTTGACCACCACCTCAGAATCCTGCGGGGATTCGAGCTTCCGAAAAAAGAAATAGTGGCCACTTTGCTTCAATCCGGATTCATACTCCGGAGCTTTTGCGCACTTTTCAAAAAGATCCATTGAATCACCTCGTTCTTATGTCATAACCATTTTTCTTTTTTGTACCATTCAAAGGTTAATTTGGCTCCCTCCGAGAGTGGAACCCTTGGTTCAAAGCCTAAGAGGGTTTTGGCTTTTGTGATGTCGCAAACCCAATCTTTTTGGATCATTTCTTCTGCTTTATCTTTGTTAAGGAGGGAAGGCCTCCTAAAAAATTTAGAGAGATATTCTGAAAAACAGGCGATACCCAATATCATTCGTTTGGGAACACGAATGCGAAAAGCAGTTATCCCCATTGCCTGTGCAACGATATCACCGATCTCTTCCATCCGGTAGTCATTGCCATCAGAGAGGAAAAAAATTTCTCCGCTCTTTGTCTGAGTCTCAACAGCCAATAGAATTCCTTGGACAATATCCTGCACATAACATAGGCTAAGATGTTGGTCCGGACCTATAAGACAGGGTTTGATCCTTCTGGAGAGGCATTTGAAAAAGGCAAAGATATCTTTATCCCTTGGCCCGTAGACAGCAGAAGGCCGAAGGATGAGAACGGGAAGTTCATGAGCATGGGTAAGAACCAATTCTTCCCCCACGCGTTTGCTCCGGCCATAAAAGGAAACCGGTTCACAGGGGTCTAACTCCTTTTTGTTGCACCCATTTCGACTTGGCCCTGCCGCTGCTTGGCTCGAAATATAGATGAATTTTTGAAGACGAGGATTATTTTCGAGACAAGCGTGGATCAGATTTTCCGTTCCCAAGCCATTTACTTCAAAATAGGTTTCCTCTTTGATCGCCTTGGTCACACCTGCCAAATGGAACACCCAATCGACACCCCTTACTGCCTTTTCTAAAGAGGTCTTATCATTACAATCGCCATGAACGAATTCGATGGGAAGACCTTTCAGCCACTTCAAATCGCTGGTTTTTCGAAGGAGACAGCGGACTTGCACTCCTTTTCGAATAAGCGCTTCTGTCAAATGGCTTCCGATAAATCCTGTGCCTCCGGTGACCAGAGCTTTCAATGAATTTTTCTTCCTGACTCGTAAAATTTTTCACTCCCCACCCCTCCTCCCCCTTGATGGGGAAGGGTGAGGGGGGGTAACTTTGCTAATTTTATCTGTTTTCTTAGGATTGTCAAAGAGCGTCCAACCTAAAATATTTGAGATTTGTTTTGCTTAATTTGGCATGGCGGTGGTATCCATCCTCCTCTGGTTCGTCAAGATGGAAACAACTCCCCAATAAACCCTGGGGAGATGCACATAAAGAGGCACGTAGGAGGGAGTTTACTTCGGATCAAAAGGGAAGAGGAACCTCTTCATATTTTTTGAAAAGGATGGCAGCGTTGACACCTCCAAAACCCGCTGAGATCGAAAGGGCAATCTTCACCTTTTTCTCCCTTGATTCGTTGGGGACATAGTCCAGATCACATTTGGGATCTGGAAACTCGTAGTTAATGGTCGGATGGATGACCCCTTTCTCCAGGGTCAAGGCGACGGCAATAGCCTCTACGCCCCCCGCCGCTCCCATGAGATGGCCGGTGATTGACTTTGTCGCACTGATTGGAATGTTGTAGGCATGTTTTCCGAAGATGTTTTTGATAACCGCGGTTTCAACGCTGTCGTTCAGCGGGGTTGAGGTCCCGTGAGGATTGATATAGTCCACTTCTTCCGGGTGAATCCCCGCCATTTCCAGGGCATCCTTTATGGCTTTAACAAGCGCCTTTCCGTCAGGATCAGGTTCGGTGATGTGATACGCATCCGCCGTCATTCCGAATCCAATCACCTCTCCGTAAATATGGGCGCCCCGTCTTTTCGCATGATCCAGTTCTTCGAAGACGAGGATACCGGCTCCCTCTCCCATGACAAACCCATCTCGTTCTCGATCAAAGGGCCGACAGGACTTTTGGGGGTCATCGTTTCGCGTCGACATCGCCCTCAGAACATCAAATCCCGCGAACACGAAGGGCGTGAGGCAGGCGTCTGCTCCTCCGGTGACCATGATATCCTCCCTCCCCCCCTGGATATGAATAAAACTATTTATCATCGCATGGGTGCCGGAAGCACACGCAGTTGAAACGGCATAGCTGGATCCCCGCAGCGAAAAACACTGGGCCACGTGGGAGGTAAATGAACTCATATAGATATTGGGAAGCACGAAAGGAGAAATCCCTCGCGTGCCTCTCGTGGCCAGGATGTTTTTCGTGGTAGTGTTCTAACAGGTCCATCGCTTCAACGCCAATGCCGAGAATCACTCCGGCCCGAAAGGAATCAAGCCCTTTCAGCCGATATTGTCCTCCCCCCTCCGAGCGGTCCTCTTTTCTGGGTTCATTTTTTTCGAGATCCAGGCCGGCATCCTTGAGGGCCAGGGAAGCAGCCGCAATTGCATACCGTGATGTTTTCCCTAAATATTTGGAGTGTTTTGTTTGCTCGACGAATTGATAAAGATCGAAATTTTCAATCGGCGCGGCAACCTTGCACCGGTATTGATCCATGTCGCGACCAGGGAACTCCACTCGCTTGAAGGCCGGCTTCCCACATATCAGGCTCTCCCAATAAGCCTCTTTCCCGCAGCCAACAGGTGTGACCGGTCCGACTCCCGTGACCACGACCTGCCGATGATGATTCGTAATGACCCTCTCCTTTTCCGGGTGGTTCGTTAACTCATATCGATTATACCCCAATTTATCGACTTTAACCCACAAAAAAATATTTGCAAACTTATTTTGATTCATTTTTATAACACCGTTAATGTGCAAAAAGGGGGAACGGCGGTTCGATATGTTCCCATCCCTGGATCCAAGGATTACGGAAAGCACCTCGGAAATCGTGCAGGATCGGCGGATTGTCGGCATATTGGGTATGGGTGGATTCCTCTGGACCTCCACCTGGGTTTTTAGTTCTTTGGGCAGCGCCCTCAATATTATCTTTCGAGTCGAAAAAGATCGAAGCCTTCTCCGGGGGAAGGCCGTCGATCTTTTCATGCTCTTTCTGGCGGGAACGCTCCTGTTGATGAGGGAATGAGAATCGAGCGGGCCCGTTACGAGGTAGATCTCGCCCGGCGACAGCACGACGCGGTGGATCCGGACAATCGGCCCGTGGCCCGGGGGCTGGAGGGACGGCTTGAAGAGGCCTTAAGATCCTTGGAGAGGACCGAGGCAGAAGCTCAAGCACGTCTGGGGGAGCTGGAGGAGGCGAAGCAATGCCGAACGGGAACTGCTGAAAAGATATGCACACGACCTGGCAGCCTTGTGGAAGGCACCGGCGACGAGACCCCAGGATCAAAAGCGCATTGCCCGATGTCTACTGGAAGCTGTGGTGGTTACCGTGCCGCCGGAAGAAGGGGGCGATGGTCAAAGGAGAGGTGCACTGGAAGGGGGGCGAGGGAACCGCTGCAACGAGGGCTCAGGCGGCTCTGATACAGGAGCTAGTTATTCTTTCTCGAAAAAAGCAGGAGCGCGCCGCCAGCCACTATTCCCCCTACGCCGGCCCAGACCGGGACGTTGACCGTCTGCTTGTCCTTTACCGACAGCTCGATCGGGCCCAGCTTGGCCTCATGAGTCTTCTTCGTGTAGCTGAAACTACCGTACACCAGTCCAAGAACGCCAGCAACGATAAGCACAATTGCCAGAATCTTGACTGCATTCATCTCGTACTCCTTTCTGTAAACACCTCTTCTTTGTCCGGCAAGAGTCCAAATGGTTACGTTGGTCGCCCCTGAATGACTCGGACCAGCACCACAACGATGGTGATGACCAGGAGGATGTGAATGACTCCATCCATCGTGTGTAGCCACTAATAAAACCCCGCAGCCACAAAATTAAGAGAATGACAAAAATGGTCCACAGCATGGTCGGCTTCTTTCTGGATTGATAAACCTAACCCTTCCGCGATTAAAGCAACCACTGGCTGTGCCGATATACCGATTTGCATAGCATCTGGCTCCCTTTTTAGCTCTGTATGAGCCGAAATTTACCCAATTCATAGGCTGCGATTGGGGGGCTATGCATTTTACCAAACTTTGTTTACATTCCTTTCAAGTGAATCAAGGCGGCTGGAAATCTCTCCTTTCTCCTCTTTCCTCGGGGGTGAAGGGTCGCTTACGCACCTCCTGGCTCGTGCTTGCCTCGCCATAGAAGACGATTTCCTCAGTGCATGCCAGGGTTTGCTTCAGACCTTCCCAAATGTGGTATGTCGTTGGGGATGAGGACTAATTCATGTGCCTCAACGCCCACCTCAGATCCGCCCCATCAGTAACAGGACGATTAAGATCAGAAGGATCAATCCGATTCCGCCGCTGGGATAGGGTCCCCAGGACTTACTATGGCCCCAGGTGGGCAGGGCGCCGATGAGCAGGATGACCAAGATGACAATCAGGATAATTCCCATGACTTTCCTCCTCTCCTCTTCTTTATCCTCCTTTACAGAGGTAGGGTATTGGTCTCTAAAGCAACCGTGGCCGCGGGCTCAAGGGGTGGCCGGCGCATGTTACGCGGCTCTCCTACTTCCCCAGGACCTTCTCGACTTGGCCGATCTTTTCCTGGACTTTCCCGGCTCTCTTTTCGTCTTTGCCTTCGGCTTCCAGCTTGGGATTCATACTGAGTTTCCCGGCGATCTCCTTGAGCTTACCCGTCGCTTTGTGAAAATTGCCTTCCGCTTGGTCCTTCGTGCTGGGTTTCATGGTATTCCTCCTGTCGGAATTTGGTTTGACTGCATGGTACGTTGGCCCATTCATCCGAGTCATTAAACTGCCGGCTGGGACCGCGCTTCCGTTCTCCTTTTTCCCGCTACTACGGTGTGGAACATCATTTCATAGGGCTCTTGGAGAAGGTTCATCGCCCCCCGAAGCACCCTAAAACGCTCCGACTTCAGGTGGCTATTAAGGTTCTCCTGGGTATCCCATTCTTCAAGAAGAGAGAGTTCATTTTCATCCTCCATACTCTGGCAAAAGTCGCAGCGCCGGCATCCCTTCTCCGTCCTTATGGAGCCGATCAGGGAAGCGATCGTCTGGGACAGCTCCTTGCGCTTCTCCGCAAGAACCCTCATTCGTATGATGACCAGGATCATGCAAATTGTATTTGCAAATGGCCTGCCAACAACCGGGGAAAGGCAGGAGTTTGGAATCATCCTTTAATAACGGGGGATTAGATGAATAGGAGAGAAGCGTAGAGGAGGTTGAAACGATTGGTTAGGCCTCAATATTTGGTGGAACCTCCATATATTGAGGGAACCTTTGAGGGGAGCCAGATCAGCTTAATCTGACTCCTTGGTCTCCGGCCGGAGTATCCCGAGCTTATGCATCCTCGCTCTCAAGGTACTCGGGTGGAGGCCCAGGATCGCTGCGGCCCCGTCCTTTCCCTCGATGCGCCATCGGGTTTCCGAGAGGATTTTAAGGATTTGGTTTCGCTCCATCTCTTCCAAGGTTCTCACGGCGGATGACAGGGGGAGGGAGGAAATCTCCAGTTTATCCGCCAGCTGCAAAACCGGCCCGGGGCACAAGATCACGGCCCGTTCAAGGACACTTTCCAGCTCCCGGACGTTCCCGGGCCACGGGTAATCCTGCAGGGCCTTCATCGTCTCCTTCTGGATCGACGTGATCTGTTTCCCCAATTTCCTGGCATATCGCTCTATGAAGGCCTGGACCAGCAGCGGGATATCTTCTTTCCGCTGCCGTAATGGAGGGACGGTGATGGGGAAGACGTTGAGCCGATAGTAAAGGTCCTGCCGAAACCGGCCCTTGCGGACCTCTTCCTCAAGGTTTCGATTTGTGGTTGCCACGATCCGGACATCGACCTTGATGGTGTGGGATGAGCCCAGGCGCTCAAACTCGTTATGCTGGATCGCCCGGAGCAGCTTGGCCTGCGCCTCCAGCGGCAGTTCCCCGATCTCGTCCAGGCAAAGGGTGGAACCATTGGCGACCTCGAACCGGCCTACCTGCCGGGTATCGGCCCCGGTAAAGGCCCCCTTCTCCCGGCCGAACAACTCGCTCTCTATTAAATTGGCCGGCAGGGCGGCACAGTTGACGGTGATCAGCGGCCGATCCTTGCGAGGGCTCAGGTTGTGGATGGCGGCGGCGATCAGCTCCTTTCCCGTACCGGTCTCGCCAAGGATGAGGACCGTTGTGTTCGTAGGAGCGACCTGCTCCGCTCGATAGAGAACATACTTGAGACCATCACTTTGCCCGAGAATGTGGTCGAATTGATGTTTCATTTTTATTTCTTGACGGAAGTAAATATTCTCGGCCTCGAGTTGGTCTTTCATGGTTTTGATTTCAGAAAGAGCCGTCCGAAGTTCGACCGTCCGCTCCTCCACCCGTCGTTCCAGTTCGTTGTGGGCTTGTTGTAAAGCCTCGGCGATCAGTTTCCGTTCGGTGATATCGCGGATGTTACACTGAATCACTTTATGATGATTGACCAGATAGACATTACTGACAAATTCCACGGCAATGGGCCGTCCGTCTTTCGTCTCCAGCGGTAAATCCTTGTAGCGGACATATCCTTTGCTCTGTAATTCCAAAAAGGCGGCTTTCGATGCTTCCATATTTTTAAAGGGGCCAATTTCCCAGAGTTTCTTCCCCAAAAAATCCTCATGTGAATAACCCAGCATTTCCACCAGGAATGGGTTCACATCCGATATTTGTCCTGTCTCGGCATCGAGGATTAATATTCCGTCCTGGGCTGACTCAAAGAGGCGCCGATAACGAGTTTCAGAAATCTTTAGCGCCTCCTCCGACCGCTTGTGGTCGGTGATGTCCTCAAGAGCGAGGAGGATCATATCCGTGCCTTGACCCTCCCGATAGATCCGGCGGGCATTGAGAAGCATGGTTCTCCGTCCGATGACCGGAAACTCATGGTCAACCTCGAAATCATTGAAGTAGGCATTTTGGGGAATAATTTCCTCCAACAACTCTCGTAAAGACGGAATGTCCCACGCATGGTCGCCCAGGCTGTAGACAAATCGTCCCTCTGTCTCTTCAGGCGTCACCTGGAACGTCCCGTAGAAGGAATGATTCGCGGTGATTACTCTTAGGTCGGGGGTGAGCACGATAAGAGGTTCACGTATCGTTTCCACGATGCTCTCAGCATATTTTTGAACTCTCTCAACGGTTTCCTCCGCTCGCTTGCGCTCGGCGATCTGAGCCTGCAATATTTCGTCGGCTTCCTGTAAGCGCCGCTCCGTGGCATCGAGCTTCGTCCGAAGCTCTTCCATCTCAAGGAGAAGTTGTTGCTTTGTTTTGGTCTTCCCTTTCATAACCTCTCCCCCTCGGATCGTTTTCAGATCTTTAAGGTCCAGACTTACAAGCTCGTTGATATTATACAGGATTGGAAAAAGATTGCAAAATTGAACTAAATTTCCTGATCCCGCAAATCCTTGATTCTCCTTCGGCGTTATGCTAGCGTCTCTTAAAAATAAAGCAATCAGCGGCGATTTTGCGGCAGGACAGATTCCTCCATTATCCGAATGAGGCCTTAACTGTTCTGGCTGAGCGCTGATTGTGATCCTGAGGGTGATTCTTATGATCCGAATCGTGGCTCTCTCCGGGAGTCCGGTGAAAGAAGGGAACACGGAGGCGGTGTTGGAGGAGGCGCTCCGGGCGGCAGGGCCAGAACCTGAGGTTCACACCGAAATATTCCATCTCTCCGGGCTGGAGATCGCCGGGTGCCGGCATTGCAACTGGTGCCTCAAGAACCAGACGCCGGATAAATTCTGCGTCGTGTCCGACGGCATGGATGAGATTTACCCTGCCGTGGTGCAGGCGGACGGGATCGTCCTGGCGACACCCGTGCACATCGGGCGGATCTCCGGAATGATGGCCGACCTGATCGACCGGATGCGTGTTTTTGTTTACGGGAATGTCCATCGGGGAAGGCTGAAGGACAAGGTGGGGGCGGGCCTGGTCGTGGCCTTTCTCCGCCACGGCGGGCTGGAGACGACGCTGGGAATTCTGAACAACACCTTTGCCCTCTTCCACATGATTCCCGTGGGGCGCGGCGGCTTGGTCTTGTCCAGCCTCGACGGGAAAGGAAAGATCACGAAGGGGGTGCGGCACATGGCCCTGGAGGACGCATTCGGGCTGGGTTCGGCGGAGGAGACGGTCCGGCGGACGGTAGAGTTGGCGAAGATCATTCAGGCGGGGAAGCAGGCCTTGAACCTGAAATGACCACCGTTGACCCCCCTTACCCCCGCCCTCTCCCGCAAGAGACTGTGTCGCAACTCGTCATCCCGGCGAAGGCCGGGATCCAGTTTAGAGGCTGGATCCCGGTTTTCACCGGGAATCCTGGATTCCGGCCTTCGCCGGAATGACGACCGTCTCCTAACAGTACGGCACAGCTTCCAAGGGGAGAGGGAGTTTCCTGATGCACCGGTATCCCATCACAAAACCGAGAGGAGAGCGGCGCCATGGAAATCAAAAAAATATTCGTGGTCGGAGCAGGACTCATGGGGAGCGGGATCGCTCAGGTCTCCGCCCAGGCCGGATATGCGGTGATCATGAGAGACGTGAGCGAGGAGCCGATCAAGAAAGGGATGGACTCGATCCGCTGGTCGGTAAAAAAGTTTGCCGAGAAGGGGACGGTGAAGGAGTCCCCCGAGACCATCCTCGGCCGGATTACCACCACCACCGACCTCAAGGCCGGCAAGGACGCCGACCTGGTCATCGAAGCCGTTTTCGAGAAACTGGAGGTGAAGCAGGAGGTCTTCAAGGAACTCGACGGCGTCTGTAAACCGGGGGCGATCCTGGCCACCAACACCTCCGCTTTGCCCATCACGGAAATCTCCGCCGTAACCAAACGGCCCCAGATGGTCGTGGGCACCCACTTCTTCAGCCCGGTCCCGATGATGCGGATCGTGGAAATCGTCAAAGGGCTCCTGACCTCGGAAGAGGCGCTGGCCGCCGCCCAGAAATACGTGCTTTCCCTGGGCAAGGAGTACATCACCGTGCAAAGAGACATCGCCGGGTTCGCCCTGAACCGGCTCAACATCCCTTCCACCCTGGAAGCAATCCGGCTGGTCGAGGCGGGCGTAGCCACCCCTGAAGACATCGACAAGGGGATGCGCCTCGGGTTCGGGAGGCCAATGGGCCCACTCGAAACAAACGACCTGACCGGGATCGACGTGACCCTGAACGCGGCGCTGAACATATACAATGAAACCCGCGACCCGAAGTTCTGGCCGCCGGCCCTCATGTTCCGCAAAGTCAAATCCGGGCAGCTGGGCCGGAAGACCGGCCGGGGATGGTATGAGTACACTTCGGACGGGAAAAAGAAATAGAAAACATATTTTGGACGCAGATGAACGCAGATAGACGCTGATTAATTTCCGCGAATTCGTCTGGTTTTCACCCCCAACCTGCCCCTCCCCCGTCGAGGGGGAGGGAATTTCTTTTCTCGAAAGGCAACTGTGAGGGGAATCGGTGGATTTCACAGGCCGGTTTCGAATTCACTTTTCCGGCCTATGTGGAAGGTTTAGCCCTTTCCGTTTCTGAGAATCCGCGTTTATCTGCGTCCAATTTTTGAGGTGAAAAATGCTGAAGTTGCTCTTTACCCCAATCCGGGTCGGCAAGATGGAACTGAAGAACCGCATCGTCATGCCGGCGATGCACTTCCTTTCCTCCTGGGATGGGTTCGTTCTTCCCCACCACACGGATTATTTTGTGGAAAGGGCCCGGGGGGGAGCCGCCCTCATCATCATCGGGGGCTGCACCATTGACGAGACCAGCGGCGCCGTGAACATGCTGAGCGTGCGGGATGACAAGTTCATCCCTGCCCTCTCCGCGCTCGCTCAGGCCGTTCAGTCTGAAGGGGCGAAGATCGGGGCCCAGTTGTACCACGCGGGACGCTATTCCCATTCCATGCTCATGGGTGGAAATCAATCCGTCTCGTCTTCCCCGATCCGTTCCCGATTCACGGGCGAGACTCCGCGGGAGCTGTCCATCCCGGAGATCAAGCAGGTCCAGAGGAATTTCGCCCTCGCGGCGGCGCGGGTCCGGCGCGCGGGTTTCGATGCGGTAGAAGTGATCGCCTCGGCCGGCTACCTGATCAGCCAGTTTCTTTCTCCCGTTGTAAACCGGCGGAAGGATGAATACGGGGGGCAATTCGAAAACCGAATGCGCTTCGGCATTGAGGTGGCCGGGGAAATCCGCCGGGAAGTCGGCCCCGAATTTCCGCTCATCTTCCGCGTGGCCGGAAATGAGTTCATGGAAGGGGGGCTGGCCAACAGGGAAGCGCAGGTATTCGCCAGGAGCTTGAGAAAGCCGGGGTGGACATGATCAACGTCACCGGCGGCTGGCACGAGACCCGGGTGCCCCAGCTCACCATGGGTTTGCCCCGGGGCGGCTTCGCTTACCTCGCCCGGGGGATCAAGCAGTCCGTATCCGTGCCGGTCATGGCCTGCAACCGGATCAACGATCCCATCCTCGCCGATCGGATCCTCCGGGACGGGGAAGCGGACCTCATCGGCTTCGCCCGCGGCTTGATCGCCGACCCGGAGCTTCCCAATAAGGCCCGGTCGGGGCGCTTCGACGAGATCAACACCTGCATCGCCTGCAACCAGGGTTGCTTCGACCCCATCTTCGAAGGGAAGCCGCAGACGTGCCTGGTCAACCCGCGGGCCGGCGCCGAGGGAAAGCTCACCATCCAGCCGGCGAAGCGGAAGAAGAAGATCATGGTCATCGGCGGGGGCCCTGCGGGAATGGAGGCGGCCCGGGTGGCCGCCCTGCGCGGACATGAAGTCTGCCTGTACGAAAAAAATGAGAAACTGGGAGGGCAGATCCCCCTGGCGGCGGCCCCGCCAGGGAGGCAGGAATTTTCCACTTTCTCTGCCTTACCTGGAAAGGCAGCTTGAGAAAGTTGAACGTGCGGGTACACCCCGGACCGAGGCCGGCCCCGAACACGTTCAGAGCGGAACGGCCGGACGCGGTGATCGTGGCCACGGGCGCCGAGTCGTGCGCTCCCCAAATTCCGGGAGCAGGCCGGCCCAGGGTGGTCTGTGCGTGGGATGTTCTCTCCGGAAAGGCGGATACGGGCAAAGAAGTCGTCGTGATCGGCGGCGGAGCCGTCGGGCTGGAGACAGCCCTCTTTTTGGCCCGAAAGGGGACGATCGACCCGGAAACCCTGCATTTCCTCTTGTTCAACCAGGCGGAGAGCTTCGAGACGTTGAGCGGGCTCCTTTACCAGGGAATCAAGAAGGTCACTGTCGTGGAGATGCTGGGAAAAGTCGGGGAGGATATCGGAACCAGCACGCGCTGGACGATCCTCCAGGACCTCTCCCGCCTGGGCGTGAGGACCCTCAAGAACACAAGCGCCCGTGAGATAACCGATGAGGGTGTTTGGGTGGAACGCGAAGGGAAAAGAACTTTCCTGCCCGCCGACACGGTGGTTCTTGCGACGGGCGCGAAGCCAGTGAATGAACTCTACGGCAAAATAAAAGACCTCGCCCCGGAGGTCTATCTGATCGGGGACGCCAAGAGCCCGCGCAAGGCACTGGAAGCGGTTGCCGAAGGGTTCGAGGTGGGAAGGACAATATAGAGAGTGTGAGTGTCAGTGTGAGTGAAGGACATACAGGGAGTGCGAGTGCTAAACGGAAGCATTCTACTCACACTCACACTCCCACTCGCACTGATTAGACGGCGATGACCTCTTTGATTTCCGGGAACTTGGCCTTGAGGCGGGCTTCGACGCCGCGTTTCAGGGTGAGCTGGGACATGGGGCAGGAGCCGCAGGCGCCCAGGAGTTTCACCTTCACCACGCCGTCTTCCTGCACGTCGATCAGCTCGATATTTCCGCCGTCCGCCTGCAGGGCGGGACGAATTTCATCGATGGCTTTCTGAATGTTTTCTTTTACCATGGTTTCCTCCTCGGGCTGCCGGCGGATCAAAAAGGAAGAAATCTTTCTCCCCTGCCGGAGCCCCACCTTTTATTCCGAAACACAGGCCTCCACCGGGCACACCTCGGAACAGCTTCCGCAATCCGTACATTTCGATGCGTCGATCGCGTATTTGGGATCTCCCTCGTTGATGGCTTCCGCCGGGCACTCTTCCTTGCAGGTCCCGCACATGATACAGTCGTCCGTGATTTTGTAGCTCATCTGCCCTCCTTCAGGATCTGATCGCGTTGTTTAGATCTTCCAAGATCGCATTTACGTCCTTGTTGTGCATCAAGGCTCCGAAAGAAATGGTTTCCATCCTGGAGCCCCGGCAGCTGAAACAAGTCTCGCCAAAATGCTTGCGAAAAACTTTCTGCGCTTCGGGATACCGATCCAGGACCTCCCCGATCACCATGTCTTCGTCGATCCTTCGTTTTCCCTCAGGCATAACATCCTCCTCCCGGAGCCTATTGTTTGGATTTTTTCGATGCGGCGGGGGCCGTTCAATCGACTATTTTTTCTTTTTCTAACCCTAAACACTCCGGATACGAGGAGAAATGATTTAGATCATAATTTTTACTGAAGAATCGAGCGGATCGCCTCTTCCAGGACGGGTTTCGCGGTGAGGCCGATAAAAGTTTTGCAGATCCTCCCCTCCCGGTCAATGAGGAAACTGGCCGGGATTCCCCGGATGGAACCTTGGCCCGCGATGCGGCAGTAGTTTTCGAAGACCTCCTCATCCCCCATGACGTTGATGTAGTCCACTCCCATCTTTTCCGCGAACTCCCGCACCTCTTTGGGCTCTTTCCGATCCAGGGAGATTCCGATGATCACCAGGCCGTTTGTATGGTAGGCGCGGTGCAGTTCATTCAAAGACCGGATCTCTTCCCGGCAGGGTCCGCACCAGGTGGCCCAGAATTCAAGGAGGATGACGCTCCCCTTGAAGGAAGCGAGGTCCACTTTTCTGCCTTGTAAATCCGGGAGGCTGAACAACGGCGCGGAGAGGGGCCCTTCCCCGAGGCATTCCACTCTGGCCTGTTTTTTCGGCGCGGAGGAGAATAAGCCATAGCCGTAGCCCAGCGCCAGCAGGACTGCCCCCGCTACCAGGGGAAGAAAGATTTTCCGCAAGATCCGTTTTTCCATCGCAAATCCACGCTACCGGATACGCGGGAGAACTCCCGCGGGACGATCGTTAACCTACTCACTCTTTCGACCGGATCGGAAAGGATCTGAATTGTATCTCTGGGCCGGGGATTATTCGGAATCCTCTTTCCCTTCCAGTATCCGCTGGAGGGCCTGGGGATGGAGGAGAAAGATCTTGCCGTCGGCGGGCTTGAGGATCTTGGACTTGGTGAGACGGCTCATGACCCGGATTGCGGTCTCCACCGTCGTCCCGGCCATGTCGGCCAGGTCCTGACGGGTCAGGGGAAGGTTGATCATGACCCCCCCTTTTTCGGAGACTCCGACCTTGTCGGCCAGCTTCAACAAAATATGGGCGATTCGCTGCTCCACGCGGTCAACCGCCAGGCTCTTGATAGTCGCCTGGGCCTCGCGCAGCTGCCGGCCCAGTTCCAGGATCATCTCCGTGCCGACGAAGGGATGGCGGCCGAAGAAGAGAAAGAAGTCTTTCCGGGGCATTTTCAGGATCGTGGTCGGCTCCATGGCCTGGGAGGACGAGGAGTACGGCTTCCGGTCGAACAGGGAGACTTCTCCGAACATGTCTCCCGGGGTGTAGATCTGGAGAATGATGTCTTTCCCGGTATCGGAGTGCTTGAGCAGCTTGACCCTTCCATCCATGACGATATGAAGCCACTCGGGAGGGTCGCCTTCAAAGAAGACGTAGTCGTCCCGCTGGTATTTTTCTTCGGTGAAGAGACGGCTGATTTCTTTAAGGCTGGGTTCCGCAAGAGAGGAAAAGAAGAGGGTTTTTTTCAAAATCTGCAGTCGATCCATGCGCCCCGCCGTTCAACTGAGATTGGAATCATTCACGTTTACATTCTAGAACGAGGCCTTTGATTATGCAACACTTTTTCCTCGCCTGGCCTCCTCCGGGCTGCTCGCTGGCAGCGGGGGCAGAAGAAACTGCTCCTTCCGCCCACGATCTCCCGCCGGATGGGGCGCCCGCATTGCCGGCAGGGCTCCCCTTCACGGCCATACACTCTCAGGAACTCCTGAAACCCCCCCGTGGACCCGGCGGCATCCACGTAAGATCGCACCGAAGTTCCCCTCTTGCGGATCGCCTCCTCCAGGACCTCCCGGAGAGCCCGGTGAAGGCGGAAAAGAACCTCTTTGCGGAGAGAATCCGATTTCCTTCGGGGGTGAATTCCGGCCCGGTGCAGCGATTCATCGGCGTAGATGTTGCCTACCCCGGCCAGAAAATGCTGGTCCAACAGCAGGGGCTTGATCTCCCTGCGCCGGGCCCTCACCCGCTCCGCAAACTCGGGAGCCGGTATTCCCAGGGGTTCAGGGCCGAGCAGCGAAAGTGCCGAAAGCTCCCCCTCCGCCGACTCCTCCCAGAAAACCCGGCCGAACTGGCGGGGGTCGACGAATCGGAGCTCAAGGGGATGATTTTGAAAGGAAAAAATGAGGTGGGTGTGTTTTTCCAGGGGGGCGCCGCCGGGGACGACCCTCAATCTGCCGGACATGCCAAGATGAACGTAAAGAACGGCGCCCCGGCTCAGCCGGAAGACGATATTCTTGCCCCTGCGCTCGACCCCCACAACACTTCTTTTTCGCACGGACCGGAGGAGGGACCGCTCCGAGCCCCGCAGGCACTTTCTCAAGCGGACCTGCACGTCGGAAAATTCCAGGTCCTGAACTCTTTCCCGCAGGCCGCGAACGATCGTTTCCACTTCGGGCAGCTCAGGCAAGCCTTCTCCTCCTTCCGTTTCACCGGATAAGCCGCCTATGTGTTACTCCAGCGAAACGGCTTCTTTTCTGTTTCGATGTAAGTACCCCCGGAAAAGGAGGCTGGCAAAGCCCAGGAGGAAGAAGAGGGCGGCCGCGATCACCCAGTACACATCCAGGGCGCCCCGGTCGATCCGGTGGACGAAAAGCGTATAGAACAGGGTGCTGGGCACCTGGGCAATGCAAACCAGCGGGACAAACTCCCAGAACGTCAGCAGCGTCAGCCCCGAAGCGTAACTGATGACGTCGAAGGATATGACCGGGATAAAACCGAAGACGAGAATGACGTATTTCTCGTATTTTCGCAGGGCGCTGTCCGCCGCCTGCAGGTGAACCCGGCTCACCAGCCGCTGGACGACCGGCCGGCCCAGGATCTTGGCGACGCCAAAGCAGAGAAGAGACCCTCCAACAGCGCTGCCCCACGACAACAGGGTGCCCCAGACGGGCCCATACACGAGCGCGTTCACTACGAAAATGGGGAAGGCGGGCAGAAAAAGGATGACCGATTGGCCGATCATCAGAAAAGCCGAGATGAACGGGGCCCAGATCCCGAACGATAGGATGAAGGCTCTCAGGCGCTCTATGTTGCCGTGAAGACCCACCCCGTTCAGATACGTAAAACACGATGGCCAGTGAGAAAGCAGAAAGGCCACCCCTACTGCAACCGCTGCCGCCGCAGCGAGCATGAGAATAAGGAGGTGGGCCTTTTTCAATGGGCGGTCCTCTTCAAAGTGTCTTCCCCTTCAACTCCGGTCTGCTTAGGGGACGGATGCGGTCCCAAGCGCCATTTCCGACAAGCTAGGGGGCCGCCTTCGGCAGCTCCTCGCGACTCACCATTCGCTTCCAGACGCACATCATTTCGCTCTGGTGGTAGCCAAACTGGACCAGTTCCCATCCGCTCTTCCCCTCCTCATTGAGGGCCTCCCGGATGACCTCAGCCGCAGCCGTGTCCGTGTCATGGAGAAAACACTGCCCTTTTTGGTCGCAATAGAAGGAGGTGCCGGACAATTCGTCCCTTTTTACGAACTCCTTCATGTGATAACGCGTGATCCGATATTCCCATTTCAGCATCTTCCATCTCCCCAACGTGCTCCAGGCTCAGGGGCCGACGAGCATGACCAGCGGGTCTTTCAGGGAAAACCAGTCGGGAAAGCGGTTCAAGGCCTTCAGTTCCGCTTTAAGACTTCTCTCATGGCCCCTTTCAAAATCCGACAGGTATTCGAGCACAAAACGTCCGCTCATATCCGTCGCCCGGAGGGCTTCCCGCCCGTAGAACTGCGCCGCCGCCTGCTCCATCGCGATGGCGGTCTTGAGGACTTCTTCCGGGGTCAGTTCCTTGGGCATCTTTCCTTTCCCTTCCAGCCCGCCCTTTGGGGGAATCGGGGGAACTTCCTCCCCGGAGCTCTTCCGGTATCTCTCCTCCAGAATCTGCCGATGCGTCTTCTCTTCGGCAGCGAGCCTTGAAAGCTTTTCCCGGAGGATCGGGTTCCGGACCTGGCGAAGGGCCCGCGTGTAGAACCGGTGGGCCTCCACCTCCGACCGGATCGCCACCCCCAGTACTTCCAAACCCGTGAGGCCTCTCGCCTGCTTTTTTCCCGCGCGCCCGGCCATGGTCACACCTCCCCGATGCTGTAGAAGACTTTTCCCCCGCGGAACAGGGCGGTCGCCCCCAGTTCCTCCTCGATCCTCAAAAGCTGGTTGTATTTGGCCATCCGGTCGCTGCGCGACGCGGAGCCCGATTTGATCTGCCCGGCATTCGTGGCTACAGCCAGGTCGGCGATGAATGAATCCTCTGTTTCCCCCGAGCGGTGGGAAATAACGGCCGTGTAATGGGCCCGCCTGGCCATTTCCAAGGCCTCCAGCGTTTCCGTTACGGTCCCGACCTGGTTCAGCTTGATGAGAATGGAGTTCGCCACCCCTTTCTCGATCCCCTGCCGGAAAATTTTCGGGTTGGTCACGAAAACATCATCTCCCACGATCTGAACGCGTTTCCCCAGGCGGCGGGTCATGTTTTTCCACCCCTCCCAGTCCCGTTCCGCCAGGGCGTCTTCGAGGGATTTGATAGGATAGCGGTTCACCAGGTCCTCGTAAAAATCGATCATCTCTTCCGAGGTGAACTTTTCCTTTTTGCCCCCCTTCAGAGAATAGGACCCGTCCCGGTAGAAACCGCTGGCCGCCGAGTCCAGGGCCAGGAAAGCGTCTCTCCCCGCGGTGTAGCCTGCCTGGTGGATGGCCTCCATGATCAACTGGATCGCCTCTTCGTTTGACCCCAGCCGCGGCGCGTACCCGCCCTCGTCTCCCACCGAAGTGCTGTAGTTCTTCTTTTTCAGGATCTGCCGCAGGTTTTGGAAAATCTCCGCGCCCATCCGCAGCGCCTCGGAAAATCTCGGCGCGCCGGCCGGGACCACCATGAATTCCTGGATGTCGAGAGCGTTGTCGGCGTGGGCCCCCCCGTTGATGAAATTCATCATCGGGACGGGGATCTCCCGCGCGCCCACCCCGCCGATGTACCGGTACAGGGGGACGCCAAGAGCCGTGGCGGCCGCGCGGCAGGCCGCCATCGAAACCCCCAGGATGGCGTTCGCGCCGAGCTTCGATTTGTTCTCGGTCCCGTCCAGCTGGATCATCGCCCGGTCCAGGGTGACCTGGTCCGCGGCGTCCATTCCCTTAATCGCGGGGGTGATCACCTCGCGGACATTTCTTACGGCGTTGTGAACCCCCTTGCCCAGGAACCGGTTCCTTTCGCCGTCCCGGAGCTCGAGGGCCTCTCTCTCACCGGTTGAAGCTCCCGAAGGAACCGCGGCCCTTCCTCTCGCCCCGCCGCAGAGACGGACATCCACTTCGACAGTAGGATTGCCCCTGGAATCCAAAATCTCCCGCGCTTTCACTTCCTCAATTCGGGTCATTGCCCCACCTCTCCCTGACCTTGATTCATAATCAACTCCGGACGGGACGGAAATGATCTCAATCATCCCTCCGAACGGTCCAAAAGATACGCTGGATCAGGGTTCTCAACGGGCCGGAAGGTCTTTCCGGTGCTGCGGGAAGAGACGGCGATACCAGGCCGGAACCGTGCTCTTCGGCGGGAATTCCGTCCGGGGCGATATGGGTTTAATATCGATCACCGCACTCCCGTCCAGAGCATCCAGCCCCCGAACCCGGAGAACATTCTTTTCCCTCTTCAGCAGTTCGACGAGAGTGAGGCCTATCGGGTTCGGGCGGTACTGGGTCCGTGTCGAAAAAATCCCCACCAGAGGCAGGTCCAGACGGCCCCTGGGGTGCACCTTGAGCATGCCCTTTTGGAGCGGGGTAACCCGGCCAAGCCAGAAGAGCACGAAGATATGAGAATAATCCTCAATGCCCGCCAGCGCTTCCTCATACCTTACGTCGAGAACGATTTCCGACAGGACCTTTGCCCAACGTTTATTTTTCCTCTGGCGAATGGAGTTTCGAACTGTTCCGACGGGTTTCAAGATGATTTGCCGAACATCTTCCTGTTTTGTCATCCGGGGAAAGAGTTTCCTTGAAGCCCAAAAAGGGAAATACGGGAAAAGGCCGTAATTGTTACTTTTGCGAGATATTAGCAGTCTGCTCAATCGTTTTCAAGGGCAAAGATATGCATTGAGGAAGGGATTGAAGCGTCAATTGTATTCCTTTCGAGGCATGAAGGCCGTTTTTTCGCCTCAGAGCGTTTCTGCCCTACGAAGGTTAACTTGGTTAGGATTAGACACAGGCATTGTTGAATTTTTTCACCGGAAGAAGGAAAATGTGTATTTTTCGACTCACGATGAAAAAAAAACGTCAAAAAAAAACTGCCTCGGTTGATTCGTTTCGCTCCCCCGAGGCAGGTGGTTGAATGATTTCTCAGAGATCGTTCCTACCCTAGTTCATGCTCATTTTCGTTTTTGAGGATTGTTCCGACTCCGCCTTCTTGCCCTTCCTTCCACTTCTGACCTCTTTAGGCTTCCCGTGGAGATACTTCTTAAGCATATGCATAACTTCCTGCTCTTCTTCGGGAATTCTAAGATCCGCGTCCTGGCTCAAACGGTGAAGAAGGATCACCGCATCCAGGATTTCCCCGCATATCACGCAGTGCCAACCAAAGAAAACATTGTTCACGTCATAGAACTTCTCAAAAACCATTCTGCCCCCGCAACGCTGGCAGGTCATCCCGGTTTTCTGATCTTTTTCAGCGGCTATAGTGGTCACGTTTTTCTCTCCTCAAATTTTTATTATTATGATGCAAAACTTCTGCCAGAGATTCGGATTTTCAGATCCCCGGGTCGTCGCGCCCCGCATAACCGCACGGACCGGAATACCTCGTAATTAGGGGAGACGAAAAGTTGACGCCCGCTGATGGAGGGGGGGAGCAGGCCGAAACCCGGCTCGGCTCATTAGATTAATATTATGAATCTGGCTACTTATTGGAACCCATTCCCACGGCGGGGGACATAAAAGGTTTAAGTTTTGACTGGAATTGACGAAGAGACTCATGCATTGAGGAGTACGGCCCTCCGCAGGGGGCTGAGCATTCCTGAGCAAGAATGAAGCTGTTCCGTCAAGGAGATGAAATGGCCAACAAGGGAACCATTCTGATCGTGGATGATGAAGTAGGTCCGAGGGAATCCCTTCGCATGATTCTCAAGCCGATATACGACGTTTTCACAGCCGGCGATGGTCAAGAGGCCATTCAATGCCTCCATGACAAGCCCATCGACCTGGTCACCCTCGACCTGAAGATGCCGGGTCTTTCCGGCATCGACGTTCTGCGGGAAATCAAGAAATATCAGCCGGATATCGAAGTCATCGTGATTACCGGATACGGCACTTTAAACAACGCCCAGGAAGCCATCCGGTTCGGCGCCGGCGACTTCATCTCCAAGCCTTTCAACGTGGCCGACATCATCGCCATCGTGAGCAAATCATTCGAGCGCCGGAGCTATAACATGAAGATTAAGAACCTGATCCAGCAAATCAAGGGGCTCCGGTCCTCTTTGGGAGACGGCACCGAAATGTTCCCGGAATGGGAAAGAAGTCCGGAACTTCCCAGCGGGGCCCAGGGGAATTCATGATCAAAAAACCGACGCCTGCGTCGGAATGTTGACTATTTTTCTCCTCTGCATAGGGCCAGGATTCGGCGGCTTCAAAAAAAACTTAATAATTTCCATGATGGTGCCCTATTCCTTTCATTAGGAGCATTAGGCATGACAATTGCTTAAGTGCACGACAGCCCTTGCCTGTGGGTTGGTGTTAAAATCCTTCCCCGAAAGAGCAGGAAATGATTCCCAAAGGAACCGTTCTGATCGTCGACGATGAGTTTGGCCCCAGGGAATCCCTCCGCATGATTCTCAAACCCATTTACGACGTCCACGCGGTGGAAAATGGGCAGGAGGCCCTCAACTTCATCTATCGAGAACCGGTGGATCTGGTGACTCTCGACCTGAAGATGCCCGGGCTTTCCGGCATTGATGTCCTGCGGGAGATTAAAAAAACCAAAACCGATATCGAGGTCGTCGTAATCACCGGTTACGGGACCCTGACAAACGCCGTGGAGGCTTTCCGCTACGGAGCGGTGGATTTTATCTTCAAGCCCTTCAACGTGGCCGAAATTATCTCCATTGTGAAAAAATCGGTGGAACGGCGCAACTTCAATCTGGCGATCAAGAACCTTCTGGCCCGGTTCAAAGACGGAAAATTCCTCGGAACGGAAGAACAAGGGGAGGCCCTGTCCAACCTAAACGCGAGCATGGACATGGACCCCAAGGCCCAGGAACTTCACCGGGAGATCCAGGCATCCCTTCAGCAGCTGGAGAACTTCCGGATGCAGAAAGTGTCGGTAAATTACCTCGATTTCTTGAAAGTCCTCATCTACATCCTGGAGAGCAAAGAGCCCTACACCAGCGGACACTCCGAGCGGGTCTCCATGTACTCCGACACGATTGCCCAGGACCTGCACCTGTCTTCCCAGGAAAAAGAAGACCTTCAGATCGCGACCCTGCTCCACGACATCGGGAAAGTCGGGCTCAGCAATCGGCTCCTGGAAAAAACCGATCTCAACGAGAAAGACAGCCTCGACATCCGCCTTCATCCGGTCAAAGGAGTTCATCTCATCGAGCCCCTGGCTTTTTCCCACACGATCATCGGCGCAATCCGGCACCATCACGAGAGATGGGACGGAAAGGGATACCCGGACGGCCTGGCGGGCGAAAACATCCCCCTTCTGGCCCGCATCATCGCTCTGGCTGACTCTTTCGATGCCATGGTTTCAGACCGGCCTTACCGGCAGGGGCTTTCGCAGATAAGGGTCCGTGAAGAGATCGAAACCAACTCGGGCACTCAATTCGACCCTAACATGGTCAACCTGTTTTTACGGCAGCTCAAGAGGGGCGAAGGGTTCCTGCCCATTCATCCCAGCGTGAGCTTTCACTAAACGGTCTTCCAGAGGAGGAGGAAAATGGTTGAAAAGCTGCTCCGTTGCACTCAGTGCAATCAAGTCATTCCCCGGGTCGATTCTTTTGGGGATTTCGGCGAGTCTTCCCTCCTCTTCGGCGTGGAGTGGTCTTCCGAGGACCTGGACCGGGAAAAAGAATTTTTCCTCCGGCACGAGGGGCATCTCCTGGAAGAACTGACCGTAGATTCCGAAACCTTTGTCAGTGACAAACCTTCCTATGAGCCCATAAAGACCTCCTATGTAGAGGCGAGCAACGGAACCCGGAGGTTTGTGATTAAACGGACCCGACCCTCCCTCGACCGGCCGGTCTCGTATGAATTGGTCCCCGGAGCGATGCGGGTGTCGGATGTAGCGCTGGAAATCCGGGAGGACGAAGTCCTCGAAGAGATAACCTGGCTGAACGGGGCTTTTCCAGTTCCGGAGGATGAGGCCAGAAGACCCCTGGAGCCTTTCCGCGAGGAAACAGGGAGCATCTCCGATGAAAACCTGTCCGCGGCCGTGGAAAAAATTCTCTCCGGCGAAACGCCCCTTCCTCCTTGCGGCAGCTTCAGCGAAAAACTCTGGGAAAAAGTTTTTAAGCGCTGTGAAGACGACCTGCAGGCTTCCGAGCTCAACATGATCCAGGAGTTCATCCGCAATAACCGGGGAGCTCACGAGGGACTTACCCTCCAAATCCGGAAGAAGGTGCCCATTTCGGCGCCCCGTGCTTGAATCGCGAGACACACGGGGGATGCGCCTCATTGCATTCCCTGCCGTCCCTATTTCAACCTCCGCCTTTCTTGACTTCCCTCCCAATCTCTGATAATTTCTAATAAATTGGAAGCCTTGAAACGAGTTCTGCGCAGCCGCAGGAATCTGTTCCTCTTTCTTTGATTGAAATTCCTGCCCCGCCCAAGGCTCCCTAACCTTGAACTCTCTTTGGGAAAAAAATTGGAAACTCCCACCAGCCTGCCTCGCAAGATGACTCGCCGGATCCACATCGGACCCGTCCCCGTCGGGGGGGGCGCGCCTGTCGTCGTGCAATCGATGACCAAGACGGACACCCGGGATGTGGCTTCCACGGTGGCCCAGATTCGAGGGCCTTGACAGGAAGCCGGGTGCGAGATCGTCCGGGTTGCCGTTCCCGACCGGGAGGCAGCCGAAAAACTGGGGGAAATTAAGAGAGGGATCGAAATCCCGCTCATCGCCGACATTCATTTCGATTATCGGCTCGCCCTCGAAGCCCTGGAACAGGGGGTAGACGGGCTGCGGCTCAATCCCGGCAACATCGGCTCGCCGGGAACGCGTGGCCCGGGTCGTCCAAGGCCGCCCAAGAAAGAGGCGTGCCCATCCGGATCGGCGTGAATGCCGGTTCCCTGGAAAAGCCCATCCTCCGAAAGCACGGAGGCCCCTCTCCCGAAGCCCTGGTGGAGAGCGCACTGGGCCACGTTCGCCTGCTGGAGGACCTGAACTTCGATCTCATCAAAATATCCCTGAAGGCCTCCGACCCTTTGTCAACCGTCGCCGCCTACAAAATGATCTCTGAAAAAACCGATTACCCGCTCCACATCGGGGTGACCGAGGCGGGTCCCCCATTCTCCGGAGGGATCAAATCGGCAGCCGGACTGGCGATCCTCCTCTATCTGGGGATCGGGGACACGCTGCGCGTTTCGCTCACCGCCGATCCCGTCCTGGAGGTGCAGGCCGCCTACTACATTCTGCGGGCCCTCGGGCTGCGGCGGCGGGGGGTGGAGATCATCTCCTGTCCCGCTCTGCGGCCGATCCCAGATGGATCTTTCCCCGGTCGTTCGCCAGGTCGAAGCGTCTGTATCCGGCTGGACGGAACCGATTCAGGTGGCCATCATGGGGTGCCCGGTAAACGGACCCGGCGAGGCACGGGAGGCGGACGTGGGGATCGCCGCCGGAAAAGGCGCGGCTCTCCTTTTCCGCAAAGGGAAAGTGCTCCGGAAGGTCAAGGAAGGAGAGATGGTGTCGGCCCTGCTGAAAGAGGCGGAGGCAATCAGAAAAAAATACTGAAGGGGAACCTCATGCGTTTTTCCAAGAAGTTGCTCCAGACCTACAGGGAAGATCCGGCGGAGGCCGAAGCGGTCAGCCACAAGCTCATGGTTCGGGCCGGGATGGTCCGCCAGCTCGCCGCGGGACTTTACATCCTTCTCCCCCTGGGCCTCAGGTGCATGAATAAAGTGAACGCCATCATCCGGGAGGAGATGAACGCGATCGGGGGGCAGGAGATTTCCATGCCCATCCTTCACCCGGCCGAGATCTGGCAGCAGTCCGGGAGGTGGTACGACATCGGCGACGAGATGTTTCGCCTCAAAGACCGGACCCACCGGGACATGGTCCTGGGAATGACCCATGAAGAGGTCGTGGCCTGGCTGGCCGCCCGGGAGATCCGGTCCTACCGGGACCTCCCCCAGATCTGGTACCAGATTCAGACCAAGCTTCGGGACGAGGCGCGTCCCAAGAGCGGCGTCCTGCGCACCCGGGAATTTATGATGAAGGACTCTTACAGCCTGGACCTGGACGCCGCCGGCCTGGAGCGAGAATTACCAGCTGCATTACGAGGCCTACTGCAAGATCTTTGAACGGTGCGGCGTCAAGTATTACGCCGTGGAGAGCGACCCGGGGATGATGGGCGGGGCCGGCGCCCACGAGTTCATGGCCCCGAGCGAGGCGGGCGAGGACGAGGTGGCCCGGTGCGAGAAGTGCGGGTACGCGGCCAATGTGGAGCTGGCCCAGTCCCTCCCGGCCGTCCCTTCTTTCCCTTCCTGGAAACTGGAAGAAGTGGCCACCCCCGACTCGCGGACCATCGAGGAGGTCTGCGCGTATCTGGGGATCACCCCCCAGCTGACGATCAAATCCCTGCTTCTCATGTCCGATAGACGGGCCGGTTATGGCCTTGCTCCGGGGCGACCAGATGCTCCATGAAAAAAAGTTCAGGAACCGGGTGGGAGAGTTCCGCCCGGCCCACCGGGAGGAGGTGAAAGAGCACACCGGCGTGGAAGCCGGGTTCCTCGGCCCGGTAAACCTGCCCTCTTCCGGCAAGATCCCCCTCGATCGCCGACCTGTCCCTTCGCCAGGGGGTTTACGTCGCCGGAGCCAACCGGGAAGGTTACCACCTCCGCGGCGTCGTTCCCGGGGAGCACTTCTCCGCCGAATTCGCCGACATTCACGTGGCCGCCACGGGAGACCTGTGCCCGAAATGCAACGGCCCCTTCCGGGTGGAGAAGACGATCGAAATCGGGAACATCTTCAAGCTGGGGACCAAATACTCCGCCCCGCTTAAAGCCTTCTACCTGGACGCGGCAGGGACAGGAAAAGCCGATCGTCATGGGAAGTTACGGCATCGGCCCGGCCCGGGTGATTGCCGCCGCGGTGGAACAGAACAACGACGAGAACGGGATCATCTTCCCCCTGGCCATCACTCCTTTCCAGGTCCACCTGCTGCCCGTCAACCTCAAGCAGGGGGCCGTGGCCGGAGGAAGCCGAGAAGCTCTACCGCGGTTTGGAGGAGGCGCAGATCGAGACCCTCTTCGACGACCGGGAGGAAGCTCCGGGGGTGAAGTTTAAGGACGCCGACCTCATCGGGTCCCCCCTTCGCCTCACCCTGAGCGCCAAGACCCTGAAGGAAAACTCGGTCGAGGTCAAAATGCGCCGGACCGGGGAGATGCGGATGGTGCGAATGGACGAGGCTGTCTCCTGGGTGAAGGACTGGATCTCATCCCACCAGCAGGAATAAGGTTTCAGGCTTCAAATTTCAGGTTGCAGGCTCCAAGCGAAAGGTCCGGGTTCCCATGAGAATTGGGGCTTTGAACGATCCTCTTAGCGTTTCGCCATGAACCGCCTGATTCGCCTCAACGACATCCTGGAAAAGGTCAGCCGGAATTTCCCCGGCGCCGATCTGAGCCTGATCGAAAAGGCCTACGTCTTTTCGGCCAAGGTCCACCAGGGCCAGGTCCGCCTCTCCGGCGAGCCCTATCTCATCCACCCTCTGGAAGTGACCGCCATCCTGGCCGATATGAAGATGGACATCGCCACCGTCGCCGCGGGCCTCCTTCACGACACGGTGGAAGACACCTACGCGACCCTCGAAGAGATCAACGAGCTCTTCGGGCCGGAGGTCGCCTCCCTGGTCGACGGGCTCACCAAAATCAGCAAGATGACCCTGGCCACCCACGAGGAGCGGCAGTCCGAAAATTTCCGCAAGATGCTCCTGGCCATGGCCAAGGACATCCGGATCGTCATCATCAAGCTGGCCGACCGTCTCCACAACATGCGCACCCTGGAGTTCCTGCCCCCGGAAAGCCAGGTGAAGATCGCCCAGGAAACCCTCGACATCTACGCGCCCATCGCCAACCGCCTGGGAATCGACCGGATCAAGACCGAACTGGAAGACCTCGCCTTTCGCTTCCTCGCACCCGACGAATACCGCAAGCTCGCCGAGGCCATCGCCTGGAAGAGGGAGGAGAGGGAAAAATACATTCAGGAGGTCAGCTCCATCATCTCCGAGAAGCTATCCTCCTACGGGCTCACGGGAAAGGTCAGCGGGCGCCCCAAACATTTTTACAGCATCTACCGGAAGATGAAGGCCCAGAACCTGGAGTTCGAGCAGGTGTACGACGTGATCGCCTTCCGCATCATTCTGGCCACGCTCAAAGACTGCTACGAGGCGCTGGGGATCATCCACTCCCTCTGGAAGCCGGTGCCGGGCCGCTTCAAGGACTACATCGCCATGCCCAAGGCCAACGGGTACCAGTCGCTGCACACCACGGTGATCGGCCCGTACGGCGAGCGGGTGGAAATCCAGATCCGCACCGAGGAGATGAACCGGACCGCCGAGGAAGGCATCGCCGCCCACTGGCAGTACAAAGAGGGAAAGGTGTTTGACGCCGAAAGACAGCACGCAGTTCGCCTGGGTTCGCCAGCTCCTGGAGATGGCAGCAGGACCTGCGGGATCCCCGGGAATTCCTGGAAACGGTGAAGATCGACCTCTTCCCGGACGAGGTCTACGTCTTTACCCCCAGCGGGGACGTGAAGCAGTTCCCCATCGGGGCCACGCCGGTGGACTTCGCCTACAGCATTCACACGCGAGATCGGCCAGCAGTGCGTCGGCGCGAAGGTAAACGGAAAGATCGTTCCTCTTCGTTACCAGCTGAAAAACGGCGACATCGTCGAGATCGTCACCTCCCCCAACCACCGGCCCAGCAAGGACTGGCTGAAGTTCGTCAAGACCTCCCGGGCCCGGACCAAGATCCGCCAGTGGATCAAGGCGGAAGCCCGGGAGCGCTCGGTGGACCTGGGCCGGGAGATCTGCGAGCGGGAGTTCAAAAAATACCATCTCGACTTCGCCAAATTCCTGAAGTCCGAGGAGCGAAAGCGCGTCATCGCCGACTTCTCCCTGCAGTCCGCCGACGACCTCATGGCCGAGGTGGGCTACGGCAACGTTTCCTGCAAACAGATCCTGGGAAAGCTGCTTCCCCCCGAGAAACTTGAAAAGGGAAAGCCCGAAGAATCCCGGCTCAAACGGCTGGCCCAGAAGATCCGCAGGGAGCCCAGCGGGATCCAGATCCGGGGCATCCAGGATATGATGGTCCGCTTCGGGAGGTGCTGCAATCCTCTGCCCGGGGATCCCATCACCGGGTACATCACCCGGGGACGGGGGGTCACGGTCCATACGGCGGATTGCCCCAACGTGCTGGGCAGCGACCCCGAGCGGCTGATCCAGGTCTCCTGGAATCTCCAGGAGAAGGCCGTCCACGCGGTCCGCGTCCGGGTCATGGCCAACGACAAGAAGGGGCTGCTCGCCGACATCACCTCTGTCCTGGCCTCTTCGGAGATCAATATTCTCCGGGCCAACGTGGTCACGACGGAAGACAAAAGGGCCATCGGCAACTTTGAATTGGAGGTCCGGGATTTAAAGCATTTGCAGGCTGCGTTTCGGGCGCTGGGCAAGCTGAAGCATGTGCTGAAAGTGGAGAGGGTTCGGGGAGCGCCAACGTCCGAAAAAGACGAGGAAGAGGAGAAGAAGGCGGAGGTTTAAAATTACAGTCCCAAGTTTCGGGTCACAGCGTTGAATGGAAGAGACCCGGGACCCGGGACCTGAGACTCGGGACCCTCGTTAGACTGCTTTTACCACCAGGCCCGAACGGAGACAGCGGGTGCAGACCCGGATGCGGCGGGTGGTGCCGTTCTGGATCGCGTGAACCCTTTGCAGGTTCGGGTACCAGCGGCGTTTGGTCTTGTTGTTGGCGTGGCTCACGCTGTGCCCGACTTGGGGGCTCTTGCCGCAGATTTCACATGACCGGGC
This sequence comes from uncultured delta proteobacterium, assembly GCA_963712535.1. GTDB lineage: Bacteria > Desulfobacterota > SM23-61 > SM23-61 > SM23-61 > CAVQIK01. The sequence goes on from CAVQIK010000013.1 coordinate 33,722, forward strand.
CATTGCATTCCTCCTGGAAGAAAAAAGAAGAAGCAGGGCTTTCACCCTGCTTTTTCTTTTTATAGCATAAAGGCGAAACTTGGACAAGCACTTTGTTTGTTGGACGGCGTATCCGCACGAGACGAAAAAAAACAGCCGTTTGTAGGGGCGGCCCTCCGTGGCCGCCCGCGAGATGGGCAACCATCACGCCGGGGCGTGATTGCCCCCACGCTCTCTTTTCGTTATTCCTCAAACATCTTCGCCGGCGGGTTGATCAGGAAGGAATCGGGCGCCTTGGGAAACCCTTTCGCCAGGACGCGCCTGCCCTTGATCTCCAGGCGCCCCTCGGCGTACAGCTGGATGGCCTGGGAGAAGATCTTGTGCTCCTGCTTCAGGATCCGGGCGTTCAGGGTGTCCGCAGGTGTCGTCGTCGTACACCGGGACGACCGCCTGGATGATGATCGGCCCCGTGTCCGTCCCCTCGTCCACGAAGTGCACCGTGCATCCGGCGAACTTTACCCCGGAGTCAACTTCGGCCTGCCAGACATGTGTGCCCGGAAACGCGGGAAGCAAGGCCGGGTGGATGTTCATCACCCTCATGGGAAAGGCCCGAAGGAGAACGGGAGTAATGATCCGCATGAATCCGGCCAGGATGACCAGTTCCGCCTCATGCGCCCTCAGGGCTTCGACCAGCTTCTGGTCGTACTCTTCCCTCTTCAACCCCTTATGGGGGAGGACCACCGAAGGGATCCCGTGTTTTTCGGCCCGCTCGAGGGCATAGACTCCCGGAAGGTTGCTGACAATCACCTTGATCTTCGCATCCAGCCGGCCGGCTTCGATGTTGTCGATGATCGCCTGCAGGTTGGAACCGCTTCCCGATACCAAGACCCCGAGATTGACCATTCCTTCTCCTCACTGGATTTGGACCGCCGGCTCGCTGCCCCGGGCGCGGTCGATCTCTCCGATCCAGTACGGCTTCTCTTTCAGGCTGATCAGGCGGTCCAGAATTTTATCGATTCCCCTCGCAGGCACCACCAGGACCATCCCGATGCCGTTGTTGAAGGTGCGAAACATCTCCTTCTCTTCGATTTGCCCCCCTTCCTGGAGGACCCGGAAAATCGGTGGAACGGGCCAGGACCCTTTCTGGATGACGGCCTTGCACCCTTTGGGAAAGATTCGGGGCAGATTGTCCGTAAACCCCCCCCCGGTGATATGGGCGATCCCGCGGATGGGAAAGTCCGGGAGCAGGTCCAGGACGGTCTTCACATAGATGCGCGTGGGGACAAGGAGCTCCTCCCCCACCGTCCTCTTCAGACCCGGGATCCGGCTGGCCGGCTTCAGCTTCATCCGCTCGAAGAAGACCTTCCGGGCCAGGGAGTAGCCGTTGCTGTGCAGGCCGCTGGAAGCAAGGCCGATCAGCTGGTCCCCCGGTTCGACCGCAGACCCGTCGATCACCTTCCTCCTGTCCACCACCCCGACCGCAAACCCGGCCAGGTCGTACTCCCCCTCGCGGTAAAAACCCGGCATCTCCGCCGTTTCCCCGCCGATCAGGGCGCAGCCGGCCATTTGGCATCCTCGGGCGATCCCCTTGAGCATCTGGGTGGAAACTCCGCAGGGAGAGCTTTCCGGTGGCGAAGTAGTCCAGGAAAAAGAGAGGCTCCGCGCCCTGCACGACGATGTCGTTCACGCACATGGCCACGAGGTCGATCCCCACCGTGTCGTGCTTTCCGGTCATGAAGGCGACTTTCAGCTTGGTCCCCACCCCGTCGGTGGAAGAGACCAGGACCGGGTCCCGGTACTTTCTGGGGTTGAAAGAGAAGAGCCCCCCGAACCCGCCGATGTCCGTGACCACCTCCGGACGAAAAGTCTTCCTGACCAGGGGCCGGATCAGATCCACGAACTTGTTCCCCGCGTCAATGTCCACCCCGGCGCTCTTATAGGTGATCCCTCGTTTCAATTGCCGCCCCTTTCGCCCGGGTCATCTTTTCCCCCAAGCGCTCTTTGATTTTAAAAATTTGGGTTTTTATATCACAAGCGGCCGGATAAATACAGGAGTTTCGGGTCCTCGACGGCTGCCATATCCGCGATGAAAACGGCGAGTATCCAATTGCCCTTGCCCGGTGAAAGATTTTCTGGTACCTATAAACGAATTTCAGGACGAGCTGCGGGCGCTGCATCCCTGAATTCCCGCAAACCGGCCCTGCGTTTTATCCGTCCTACTGCAAGGATTCTTCGGCCCATGCCCTCTTCCGATTTCCAGCAGATTCTTGAGGCCATCGAAAAACCTCTCCTTTATGCTTCCGGGCATGATTATGCCAATCTGAAGACCCTGAAAGGGTTGGAGCCCTACATGGCCCGGTGGCTGGAGAAGGCTTCCACGATTCCCCTGAGCCAGAGGCGACAGGATCTGCTGAACCGGCTCGAGGACGGAGATCCAGGGCTATGACGATGCGGACCTGGCGCGGAAGAAGGCCCGGGTCGTGGAAGTCCAGGGAAAATCTTAGACTGACCTCAAGTGCGATGATTCGGCTCCCCTGCCCTGCCAACCCTGGCCGGACCCTGCGGAATTCCGGCAGAACCGGAAGGACCTGCAGACTTCCATCCAGTTCATCAAAGGCGTGGGGCCACGGCTTTCCGAAATCCTTGAAGAAGAAGAACATCCGAACCGTGGAGGACGCCCTCTACTTTCTTCCCCGGGCCTACGAGGACCGGCGGCAGATTAAGACCATTTCCCAGCTGAGCGTCGGGCAAGATGGAGACGGTCATCGGGAACGGTCCTCGGGCGCAGAGATGACCTTTCATCGGCAAGCGGCGCACTTTCGAGATCCTGGTCGGCGACGAAACCGGAACCCTGATGGCCAAATGGTTCAACTTCAACCCCCGGTACATGAAAGGAAGGTTCTCGCAAAGGCATGCGCCTGATCCTCTCCGGGGAGGTCCGTCTCTTCCAGTTCCAGAAAGAGATCCACCACCCCGAGCTGGAGGTCATCGAGGAGGAAGAATCGGAGCCGGCCTCTCCGGAAGGCGAGCCTGCCAGCGTCACCGGAGGCGAGGAGTCTCTTCATTTCGGCCGGATCGTGCCCGATCTATTCGGAGACCGAGGGGCTTTATCAGCGGCAGCGGCTGATCCGCCGCATCATGAAAAACGTGGTGGACCACTTCGCCGAAAAGGCCGTCAGCGGCCATTCCCGAGGAGGTCTGCCAGCGGCAGAAGCTGATCCCCCTCCCCGAGGCCTTCCGGAGGGCCCACTTCCCGGATGCCGGAAGACAACATCGCCCTGCTCAACGAAGGAAAATCACCGGCCCACCGCCGGCTGATCTTCGATGAGTTTTTCTTCCTGGAGATCGGGCTGGCTCTGCGCCGCAGCGGGACGGTTATGGAAAAAGGCATCTGCCTTCCCCATCCATCACCGTTACACGAACGAGCTTCGCGCCCTCCTTCCCTTTGCCCTCACGCCCGCCCAGGAACGAGTCCTGTCGGAGATTGAATCCGACATGCGCCGGCCCCACCCCATGAACCGCCTTCTGCAGGGGGACGTGGGCAGCGGGAAGACGATCGTCGCCCTGATGGCCGGGCTCATGGCCATCGAAGGGGGATATCAGGTCGCCCTCATGGCCCCCACGGAAATCCTGGCCGAACAGCATTTTCTCAACATCCGGCCCCCTCGCGGAGAAACTGGGACTGCGGCACCGCCCTGCTGACCAGCAGCCTGAAAAAATCGGCGAAAGAAAGCCTCGGGCGGGAGGTTCAGACGGGCGCGATCCACATACGTCATCGGGACCCATGCCCTCATCCAGGAAGGGGTGGAGTTTCAGCGGCTGGGCCTGGCCATCGTCGACGAGCAGCACAAGTTCGGGGTTCTTCAGCGGGCCACCCTGAAGAAGAAAGGATACAACCCGGATGTCCTGGTCATGACCGCCACCCCGATTCCCCGCACGCTGGCCATGACCCTGTACGGCGACCTGGACGTTTCCGTCATCGACCAGCTCCCCCCGGGAAGGGGGACCATCACCACCCGGGTGTTCAGCGAAAAGGAACGATTCCGGGTTTACCGCATTCTGCGGGAAGAGATCTCCGGCGGGAAGCAGGCCTACGTGGTGTACCCCCTGGTGGAAGAGTCCGAGCGCCTGGACCTCAAGGACGCCACCCAGATGGCCAAACACCTCCAGCGGGACATCTTTCCGGAGTTCAAGGTGGGATTGATTCACGGCCGGATGAAGAGCGAGGAGAAAGAAGCGATCATGGCCGACTTCAAGGCCGGGCGCATTCAGATCCTCGTCTCCACGATCGTCATCGAAGTCGGCATCGATGTGCCCAACGCATCCGTCATGGTCATCGAACACGCCGAGCGCTTCGGGCTCTCCCAGCTTCACCAGCTCCGCGGCCGGGTGGGGAGGGGGAAAGACCCCTCCCAGTGCCTGCTCATCGCCCAGTATCCCAGGAGCGAAGAGGCCCGGCGCAGGCTTCAGGCCATGGAGCAGACCATCGACGGGTTCAAGATCGCGGAGGAGGACCTGGAGATCCGCGGCCCCGGGGAGCTTCTGGGAACCCAGCAATCCGGCCTCCCCGACTTCCGGGTGGCCAACTTCGTGCGGGACATCCATCTTCTGGAAGAAGCCCGGAAGGAAGCCTTCTCCCTCATCTCCCGGGACCCCACCCTTTCCCGGCCGGAACATCTCTTTGTGAAGGAGACGCTGAAGGAACGATGGAAAGGAAGGCTGGAGCTCGCAACGATCGGCTGAAAAGGCCGGAAGAAATTAAAAGGCAAAGGGCAAAAATCAAAATGGAAAAATCGGTAATAGTTTAGCCGTATGAAAACCGTTCCAAAATTCCAGGAAATCCCAGAAATCCCGCTAATCCTCTTTTACAAAGGGGAGACGAATCTCCTCCCTTTATCAAAGGGAGGCTGGGAGGGATTTCTGGGACGGCTAGACAATTTTTTTTAAAAGCCTGCTATGTCAATAAAAATTTCTTTAAAAAACTAAACTGTTGCAACAATTTCATTTTGTGGGAAATGAAGGAGTGCCGAACTTGTGAGCCCACGGGGGGAAAGTCGTGAGCTCTTAATACCCGGCTTTGCGCTTGAATTCCAGGGGAGACCAAAATGAATCTGCAAGATATCCTTTCACACCTCAGCTACCGGGAGGCATGCAAGCTCCTTGGACCCGAAGCGGAGCGGCTGATCCGCCAGGGGGGACGATACGAAATCGATGTGGGCGAACAGGTCACGTGGGGCGATAATCTTCTAACCGTGCGTGTCGACGGGGCGGCGGTCACATTCTCCTTGACCTCCGAGAGGCCAAAGTCCCTCCTTTTCACCTGCAGCCGGTGCACGAAAGCATGCGAGCACCTGGGTACTTGAGGCCCAGGGGGGGCACGATATTCGAGCGCGCTGAAGCCCGCTGGGGAATCGGTGTATAGGGTCCCTTACTCTCATTTTTTGAAGTCGTAAGAAATGAGCTCTGATTCGCGAACACCTGGGCCCAGAGGATGCTTCGCGGTGCGCTGACTTTTACTTTTAATAAAAATGCCACCGGGCTCCACCAATATGTGCTTTCGGTGGTCGGATCGGAATTGGTGACCCGAAAGACTTTGAAAGTTCCAGCCGGCACTTTAATGTCCTCCCTAGCCTCGACGTTCCACTTTGTCTCAACGGTCACACCTGGAAAGCGCTCTTTACTTTGATTCCCTGGATTTCCGTGTTTATAATCAGATCTCCGGTCACGGGGGTCTTTTCATCGTTGGGTCTACCGCCACCGGCTTTCCGTCCTTCAGGACCACCGGGAATTCAAATTCATGTTCTTTCCCGTCTTTATCTTTTCGCTTTTCCGCCTGGGCCAGCCCGATTTCGTGGGCCCTCAGAACCTTGCCCGGCCGGCCGGGCAGCCTAAAATATTGAATTTCGAATCCATTGTCAAGCCGCGGACGGCGGATATTCCCGCGCGTCCGGGCGGCCGGACAGCTCCGGTCTTTGCTCCGCCCTTTTTATCTCCGGGGGGGGATAGTATAATGGTTTCCCATCAATCCCTATAAGGCGGTGCAAGATGCAGTCGAAATTCCTCTCCCCCATTTCGGCCCGTGTTCTCCCTGGTGACAGGGCTTTTCTCACGGCAGGGCTCCTCCTTTTCGTTCTCGCGATTTCCTGCCTCTGCCCCTGCGAGTCCGCTGCTGACATTCAGAAGGAGACCCTTCCGAACGGGATGAGTTACATCGTCCTGCAGAATCCCGGGACCACCTCGGTTTCGGTGGACCTCTGGGTGCGGGCCGGTTCGCGGTCCGAGTCCCCCGGCGAGAACGGGATCTCCCATTTCGTCGAGCACCTTCTCTTCAAGGGGACGGCCCGGCGGAGCGCGCTGGAAATTTCCCGCGAAGTGGCCTCTGCCGGCGGTTCCATGAACGCCTACACCCAGTGGGAGTTCACCCAGGTCCACCTCTCCATGCTTCCGGATCATCTTCCCCTGGCCCTCGACCTTCTGGCCGATGTCGCTCAAAACTCGGCGATGACCGAAGAGATGGTCGACCGGGAAAGGAAGGTCATCCTGGAGGAAATCTCCCTGGGCAAGATTTACCCGCCGTCGTATGTGTTGAACCTGGTGACAAGAACTCTCTTCGGGGAGAATCCCCTTGAACTGCCGATCTCCGGAACCGAGGAAACGGTGAAAGGGATCGGCCGGAAAGATCTCTCGGCTTTTTACAAGCGCCATTACAAGCCCGAAAATTGTCTCCTCACGGTCGTCGGGAACGTGGACCCGTCGAACGCCCAGGCGGCCATCCGGGAGAAATTCGGGCCCTGGCCGAGCGGCGCGGAACGCCCCCGCTCTCACCGCACCCCCCTGCGGCAGACCCAATTCAGGGAAGTCCGTGAAAGAAAGTTCCTTGACCACGCCATCGTGATCCTGGCCCTCCAGGCGGTCGGGCTGAGGGACGCAGACCGGCCCGCCTTCGAGGTGATTAACGCCGTCCTGGGCTCCGGGGGAAGCTCGCGCCTTTACCAGGAAGTCCGGGAGAAGAAAGGCCTCTCATACCTGGTGGGCTCCCTCTATTACCCGCTTTCGGATACGGGGATCTGGGGAGTGTATGTGGGGACGGAGACGAAAAATATCGACGAGGTGAAGTCGATCATCTCCCGGGAAATCGGGAAAATACAGGAGGAACCGCTCTCCTCCCCCGAACTGGAGCAAACCAAGAGATACCTTCGAGGAAGGACGCTCATCCGCAACGAGAATAACGCCGCGCTGGCCGAATTTATCAGCCAGGGCCTGCTTACCGGAAGGTGGGAGACCCCGGCAGAGTTCATGGACCGCGTGCAGGCGGTAACCGCAGAGGATCTGACCCGGGTTGCCCGGAGCTACCTCCGGAGCGACCAAAGGAACTCCATCATACTGCGCCCCTACCCGGGCTTGAGCCTGTTCCGGAATTTCTTTTAAATATTGTCCCCCGTTCGGTACATTTCTAACCGTGCGGAAAAACCCGATTCAGGAGGTCATCGCGAAGATCGCGACCGACGCCGGCAATCTGATTTTCTTTGATTTTATTCTGAATCAGATTGCTTCCCTTCGTTCGCAAAGGCCTCTCAAGAGTTCTTCAGCAAAGTGCTGAATCTGTCGCGGCACGAGTTGACGAGGACTTGGGACCCAGCTATTATGATTTATAGAGAGGCGACCATGACACAGCGAGGGCATCTTATATGCGACGAACTCAAGAGGAATGGTGTTGAATATATCGCTTGGGTTCCTGATAGCGAGACGCATTTCATGCACGACTCGATGCTAAACGATCCTTCGCTACGAGTGATCCAGGTTTGTGCTGAAGGAGAGGCTATCGCGATCTGTGCTGGAATGCACATGGGTGGGAAACGAGGGGTTGTGCTGATAGAGAACCAAGGCGCTTTCGATTCAGGGAATGTATTGAAATGGGCAGTAGGCCTTCATTTCCCTTTGGTCCTTCTCATAGGTAATTTAGGTTATTTGAGGTACCAAAATCTAGAAAACACTCCTGCGGAAAAGATGAAAAGAGGCGAGAGAGAAATAACCGAGCCATTCCTGGAAGCTTTGGGTATTCCCTATGAACTGGTGAATTCAGATCAAGATGTGGGCAAGATATCAGAGGCGTTCTCCCGTGCGGAACGTGATTCAAAACCTGTCGCGCTTCTACTCACCAGTGCCGACGATTTTGTGCCTGGAGGGAAAGGGGATCCAGGATGATGCAAAGGTTTGAATTGTTAAAAGTGATCTCGGAAATGCGAACAGATGAGATCGTAGTGGCAACCATGAGTGCCATTAAAGATTGGAGCAAGCTATCTTCCAGCCCTCTGAACTTTTATGTGGCAGGAGCCATGGGTTATGCCTCATCCGTGGGCTTAGGCCTCTCGCTAGCCCAAACAAGCCGAAAGGTGATCGTATTAGACGGAGATGGCAGCCTTTTGATGAATCTGGGAACTTTGGTGACCATTGCTGCCGTCCAGCCAGACAATCTCATTCATTTCGTGCTGGAGAATCAACTCTACGAGGTCCCCGGCGGAATACCACTTCCAGGGGTCGGAAAACACAATCTGGCGGCTTTCGCACGAGCGGCAGGTTTCAGCAAGGTGTACGAGTTTGACCAATTTATGGATTTCCACGAACATGTTGGACCCATAATAAGAGAGCCGGGGCCGACATTCGTTAGTCTGAGAGTAAATAGAGGTCCATCAGGGCCTTTTCCGACCATACCCTATGTCGAGATAGCACGCAATCTGGAGAAGGCTTTGAAATAGATTCATACTCTTTCCGCCTCTACCCTCCAAATCCCTCCTAATTTCCTCTGAAAAGGCCCGCAAGCAAACCCAATTTCTTGTGCTAAAATTCACCTTGACACACAATTTCCCTTTCGATATATTTGCCCCACCCAAAAGCGAGTTCTTATCAATTCCTATCAATAATAATCAAGTTTGTTCCTCATTCCGATCTCGTTGCGAGCGGAATATTTGGACTTGCACGGATGCCAGGTAGATTTTGCTCGGGGGAGGTACGAGTGGAAGCAGCCGTAGCCAAAGCGGGCAAGGCAACGATCGAGCCAGGCAGCGAACGGGCCCGGCGGACGGCCGTCGCCATGTGGGTGGGCGGGCTGCTTCTCGTCCTCGCGTTTCTCATCATCTATCCCATGGTAGTGCTGCTAATAGGCGCGCTCTCGGACATCAACCCCGTGGTGGACGGTCTGAGAGCTTTTCGGCCTTCTTGGCACAACTTCGTCACCGTGCTGGAGAATCCCAACGTCCACGCCGCCATCCTCAATTCCCTTTATGCTTGCGCCGGCGGTACGGCATTCGCCGTGACCATTGGTCTGATCTTTTCGTGGATCGTGGTCCGCACGAACACGCCCTTCCGCCGATTCATTGCCGCGGGCTGCATGATCCCGCTTTTCGTGCCGCCTCTCGTCGCGGCTGTGGCGTGGTCGGTTCTGGGCTCGCCCAAGACCGGCCTGCTGAATGTGGTGTTTCGCGCGCTCGGGCTGGACCTGCGCATCGACCTGTATTCGATGACCGGATTGATCCTGGTCTTCGGCATCTATTACGCGCCCTATGTCTACATGTTCACCGCTTCGGCCCTGCGCAACATGGATCCCAGCCTGGAAGAAGCTTCCGAAGTGGCAGGAGCAAGCGCCTTCTCGACGCTCATGCGCGTCACCTTTCCGCTGATCGCGCCGGCGATTCTGGCGAGCGCGTTGCTATCCTTGGTGGTGATGCTGGGGATCTACGGGGTGCCGGCGGTGCTGGCTTCGCCGGCGAACATCGCGGTGCTCACGACTTACATCTTCAAGCTCACCGCCTGGAGTCCGCCCCTGTACAACACGGCGGCGGCCGTCGCGATCATCCTGATGGCGGTGACCGGGGTGCTGGTCTGGACGCAGCGCAAAGTGCTTTCCGGGCGCAGCTACGCCACTGTAGCCGGGAAGGCCTTCCGCCCGCGCAGCCTCGATCTCGGCCCCTGGAAATGGTTTACCCTCGCGCTCGCCTTGCTTTACCTGCTGGTGGTCGTCGTGCTGCCCTCCCTGGCGCTGGTCATCGCCTCCTTTCGAAAGTTCATGTTCATTCCCAGCGTCGCCAGTCTGTTCGAATCCAACCAGTACTCGATGATGCATTTCACGAGCATTTTTGACAATCCGCTGACCATGCGTTCGATCTGGAACACCGTCCAAGTGGGGGTATTAACCGCCGGAATCGGGGGTGGGCTCGCGTTCGCGATCGGTTACACGGTGCATCGCACGCAGGTCGCAGGGCGCGCCGCCATCGACGTGATCGCGACCTTGCCCGTTGCCGTTCCGGGCCTGGTGATCGGCGTGGCCTACCTCTGGGCCTGGATCGGCCTGCCGGGCGGCCTGTACGGCACGCTCTGGATTCTCGCCTTCGCGTTTGTCGCCAGGTTCATGCCGGACACGGTGAAGGCCCTGTCCACCTCGTTCATGCAGATTCACCGCGAGCTGGAGGAGGCGGCGTGGATTTGCGGCAGCGGCCTGCTCGGCGCCATTCGCAGCATCGTTTTGCCGCTGGCTCGACCCGGGGTCGTTGCCTCGATGACGTTGCTGTTTGTGCTGGCCATCCGCGAGCTCGGTTCCTCGCTCTTTCTCTACAGCAGCGACACCATGGTGATGGCCGTGCTGCTGCTCGATTATTACGAAGGGGGTTACCTCGGCAAGACAGCTGCGTTCAGCCTGGTACAGACTGCGCTGCTGGCGGTATTAATCGGATTTTCGACCCGGCTCACTGGCGCAGCCGGGCAAACGAGCATGGGCCGCCAAGGCTAAACGAACCACATGAAAAGGAGGAGTCATGACGATGAACACCAAGATCATTGTGGGCGCTTGCGCGCTGCTCGCATGGGCGCTGCCGGCCGCGGCGCAGGAGTTCGGTTCGCCCGAGCTGATCGCCGCGGCGAAGAAGGAAGGCCGCCTCGTCTACTATACGGCCAGTTCAGCCGAAGGGGAGCAGGAAGTCATCAATGCCTTCAACAAGCGCTTTCCCGGGATTAAGGTCGAAATGGTGCGTGCCTCCGGAGGCCTGTTGATCACTCGGATCAGGACGGAGGCGGCGGCAGGCAAGCTCGCCGCCGACGTCATCAACTACTCGGACCGCGGACTGTTGCTGGAAAGACAGGAGCTGTTCATGGATTACGCGCCGCCCAACGCTGCCGACTACCGGCCCGACGCGCTGGTGTCGCCCAAGTTATGGCCGGGCGACACCTTGTCCTGGTCGATCGCCTACAACACGGCGCTGGTCAAAAATCCACCGAAGACCTGGATGGACCTCACCAAGCCCGAATACGCCAACAAGCAGATCGGCCAGGTCTTCGCCGCGTCGGGCGGCACCACCTGGACTCGCATCATGTTCGAGCGGCAGGTACTCGGGGAGGATTACTGGAAGAAGCAGGCCGCCACGAACCCCGTGCTCTTTCCTTCGAGCGCGCCCACATCCGATGCAGTGGTGCGGGGAGAGGTGCTGATCGCGCCGGTCGTATACACCAACATTTACCCCAAGATCCGGGACGGCGCTCCGGTCGCGGCGATCTTCCCGCCCGAGGGCGTGCCGATCATTCCCTACGCGGACGGCATACCGAAGACGGCGAAGAGTCCCAATGCGGCAAAACTGTTCATGAACTGGCGCCTTTCCAAGGAAGGGCAGGCCTTTCAGATCAACCAACTGGGGACCCTCACCTCGCTGAAGGTGCCACCGGTCTTCCCCAAGGGTTGGGATCCCAAAGTGGTCAAGGTCTGGCTGCCGAATTTCGCCCAATTCGAGAAACTACGCGCGGGCTGGGTCGAAGAGTGGAACAAGATATACAATTACCGCCAGTGAGCCACGGATCGCGCGCTGCGATGACTACGACATTCACTCTGACCGTGCGCGATTTGCGCAAGCAGTTCGCGACTGGGCGGCCTGCGGTCGACGGCGTGAGTTTTGCGGTCCCCACGGGCGAGATCGTGGTCTTGCTTGGGCCCTCGGGCTGCGGCAAGACTACGACCTTGCGCTGCGTTGCCGGTTTGGAGCGCCCGACCGGCGGCTCGATCGAAATTGCCGGGCGCACCGTGTCCTCGCCCGCGGAGGGCGTGATGGTGCCTCCGCGCCGACGGGACATCGGCATGGTGTTCCAGTCCTATGCGGTCTGGCCGCACATGAGCGTGCGTCAGAACGTGATGTACCCGCTCAAGTATCGCCAAGGCTCGCGCGCGGATGCCGATCGCCGGGTCGCAGAAACGCTCGAGCTGGTAGGTCTTTCCGAATATATCGACCGTCCAGTAGTGGCGCTATCCGGCGGGGAGATGCAACGCGTGGCCCTGGCGCGCAGTCTCGTCTATCGGCCCCAGCTTCTCCTGCTCGATGAGCCGCTGTCGAACCTCGACGCCAAACTGCGGCTCAGGCTGCGCGATGAACTGCGCCGCATCCTGAAGCAGGCCGGCATCACCGCGCTTTATGTCACCCACGACCAGGCCGAGGCCGCCGTGCTCGGAGATCGGGTGGGCGTGATGAGGGACGGCAAGCTGTTGCAGATGGCGCCGCCTAATGAAATCTACAATCGGCCGGCGACCTTGTTCGTCGCTAATTTTACCGGAGCCTCCAACGAATTATTGGGCCGCCTGATCGACAATGGCGTGGTCGAGCTCGATGGACAGCGTTTGCAGGTCTCCCCGATGCAGATCCTGAGCGCAGGAGATGCGGTGCGCGTCGTGTTTCGCCCGGAGAGCATCGCGCTCGGTCGGCTCGATGCGGTGAACGCTTATCGCGCTCGAGTGTGTGATTGCCGTTACTTAGGGACGCAAACCGTGTATGAAATCGAACTTTTCGGCCGGCGTCTCGAAGCAATGGAGCTGGGGACGGCAACGCGCCATGCGATCGGCAGCGAGATCGATGTCTCGCTCGCGCCGCAGGCTTGCTGGGCCTATCTCGATAGTGGGCCTTCGGATATGGCCCAGTGAGGTGTTGCCGCTGACGCTCGTTAGCGGCCCCGAGAAGGTCGGGAGCCGGTTTTCTGGGAATATCCTGATGTCGCGGCAAAATGCCTGCTCAGATCACGCGCCGCCGCGCGCGCCGGAGGTGCCGATCGGCGAAGTTCTCGCGTTGGCCGGCAACGTGGCTGCGTTGGCCCAGCCTTTCGCTGCGAATTGACTCTTAGGACTCCAGTGGCCTTTTTGTTTGGATTCCAGAAACGCCGCTCCTCCAGTCATGACCTTCAATCGTGGCCCGGGATCCTATTTCCAGCTGCGACGATAATATTCGCCACCCGCAGAAGGATCAGAAAGAGACCAATACTTGCCAGAACCAGAACTGTCGCCTGCATGAGCGACAAGATGTTCTCCATCGATCCCCCCCCTGTGCCGGCTGGCCGAGCACCGGAGAGAGACAGGGGGGCTGGGCTGGTTCATCTACGAAAACAAGAACCAGCTGGAAGTGCCCAGCGTCTTCGCCGGTCTCTTCTGTGTCATCCACATCGGTCTTGCGGTGGAGAACATGATTTCCCGGAACATTGAGCTCCGCACCGTGCGGCGGTGGTGATGCAGGGGTGAAGAAACCGGCGTGCGGATTGGAGCGGCCGGCCGGATTGCGGCGCCGACAATCAGTCCACCGGGAGCGGTTCAAGGTTTTCAAGGCTCCGGCTCTGCCGAAGGTCATGCCAAGGAAGGGGAACGGGAATGGGAAAAAGGAGCGATTTTCACATCGCCGTCTTTGCCGGCGACGGAATCGGACACGAGATCATGGACGCCTGCCTGGAGGTGCTGCGCACCCTAGAGCAGAAGATGGGCAGATTCAGGCTTTTTCTGGAGCCGCTTTTGGGCGGCGCCGAATATTACCGCCAGACAGGCATCGACATCGCCGACGAGACCTTCGCGAAAGCCCGCCGGGCGGACGCCATTCTCTTCGGGGCCATGGGTCTGCCGGACGTCCGCTTCCCCGATGGGACCGAAATCGCTCCCCATCTGAAGATGCGGGTGGAATTCGACCTTTTCGCCGGAGTTCGGCCGGTGAAGGCCTACCCCAACGTGCCCAGCCCCCTCGCCGACCCCCGGGCGGCGGCGATCGACCTGGTCATCCTGCGGGAATGTACTGAGGGGCTTTTCGCCTCCCGGGGAAAAGGGGAGGTGATCGAGGACCGGGAGGCTAGGGAAACCCTGGTCCTGACCCGGTCCAACTGCGAACGGTTTTTCGATTTCGGTTTCACGCTCGCCCGGCAGCGGAAGGAAAAAGGGGGCAAGGGCCTGGTGACTTGCGTGGACAAATCCAATGTTTTCCGGGCCTATGCCTTCTTCCGGAAGATCTTCGCCGAAAGGGCCGGGCGCTTCCCCGACATCACCCCCAAGTACCATTACGTGGACGCCATGGCCCTGGACCTGGTGAGGAAACCGTGGGAGTTCGACGTTCTGGTGGCCGAGAACATGTTCGCCGACATCCTCTCCGATCTGGGCGGGGGGATCATCGGAGGCATGGGCATGGCCCCCTCCGCGGAGATCGGGGAAAAACACGCGCTGTTCCAACCGTCCCACGGGAGCGCCCCGGATATTTCCGGAACTGGTAAGGCCAACCCCACGGCCATGTTTCTCTCCGCCGCCATGATGCTCGAATGGCTGGGAAGCCGCCACGAAAGGCCGGCCCTGGCGGACGCGGCGCGCAGGCTGGAGATGGCCGTCGAGGAGGGCTTTGCCAAAGGCGAAATCCAGCCTATGGAATTCGGCGGGCCCCAGGGCACAAGAGAGGTGACCCGGGCGGTTATTCAACGGATTCAGGAATGATCCTTTTTGCTTCCCGGCCGGTTCTCTTAACGGATGCTACGAGACGTTGTTTAATTTCTTAATTGTCGGGTAATTTCAGGGAGGATTTTGAGGTTTTTTGCTCCCTTGCGGATGACCTGCGAGGAACCCTACGCCCAGGCCTTTTCCGTTCGACAAAATGGTCTCCGACATGCTGGATCCGGAAATGGTCAAGGACACGGCCAAAATCGTAAACGAGGCCATAAAGGATAAGGTACAGATCAACCTCATCACCAATAACCGCGCCCGAGGGCAACGCCTCCCTGCGCGGAATCGGGGGACACATCACTTATTACCTGGAATGCGGTGGCTTCCTTCCTGGTTTCCCCTTCTGCAAATTGCGCCCGGTCTTTTTCTCAATCCGTGCTAAATTCTCATTACCCACCAATGGTCGCCCCGTTTTCGTAGCGCGCCGCAAATCCTTTTCTCCCCCCGAATCCTCTCCTTGCAGAAACTCCCTCCAATCCGCCACAAGCCCCAACAAATCTCGATCTTTGACCAAAAAATCCTTCTTTTGCTCGCCTACGTGAAATTTTGCGCTCGACCACGGGTATTCCCAAGCCCTTCTTACCATACCCGCACGAACCGGATTATTCTCCACATACCGAACCGCCGCCGCCAAATGTTTCTCGTCCAATACGCACGAGCCAAACCGCCCTTGAAACAAATACCCCCGCACACCTTCCGCAAAGTTCCGCATTCGGCTGTATCGCTTGTGTGCTTCCCCGATGGCCCGGGCAAGGGCTCCATCAGCCTCGGGAACGGCGATCAGGTGTACGTGGTTGGTCATCAAACACCAGGCCAAAATCCCCACCCGAAATCGTTGTGTCTCCCGGTTCATGAATTCTAAGTAGGATCGCCGGTCTTCGTCATCCCGGAAAATGGGCAAAGAACGGACCCCTCGTTGAGTTACATGATGAGGGTATTCGGGTACAACGATACGAGCGATCCTCGCCATGCCCCGAATTTACCCCGCTCCCCAGGAAGTGTCAAAAGAAATAAGTGATGTGTCCCCAGAATTTACAGAAATCCTGCTCGGGGCCAAGCCGGACGCGGCCCTCGATGAAAGCCGGAAGGCGGAGGTGGAGGGGGAGGCGGAAAGGCAGGCCAAAAAAGAAAAAGTCGCCGCTGCCGGCGGCCAGCTTCTCGGCGCGGCGTTAGCCTTCATGGGGGAGATGTTTTCGGCGAAAGGAGAGAGCCCCGAGACGGTTCAAATGGCGGAGATGTTCCAGAAACGCCTCTCCGAATGCCTGGCGAGGGGAGAGGACGGCCGCCTCAGAATGACCGTCACTCTGCCGGACGAATCGGTTCTCAATCGGATGGCAAAATCCCTGGCCCAGATTCTGTCCTCGTCACCGAAGCAGCAGGACGGTGTGGTTTAGGCCTGGATTACGATGGCTAACGGGTGTAATTACATTAACCCAAGTTGATTACTTAAGCCGGAAGCGGGGGGACCGAGGGTCGTGTCTTGCTTCAAAATGCTAAATTGCAGGCCGCCCCGTGAATCTCAAGAAGAAGCCTTTTGAAACATTTTCCATCCGTCCCGGAATCTATCCTTAGCACCTGCAAATGAATACCGGCAATTACGGTGAAGAGGTGAACATTATGGAATGAAAGCGTCAACGATGCGCTTCAGCGGAGGCGGAACGCCGTCCACTGGAAGCGGTTCTTCAGTCACTCACTCCGCATTCAAATTCTTCAAGATTTTCTTTGCCAATGGCTCTTTGATCTCAGTATGCCGTGGAACTGCTTCCACAACCCCGGTTTTCGGATTGATCCACAGGGAGTGGGAAGTGCCCTCCCTTTTCAGGTAGCAACCAGCGATCCGTAATTTGCGCTCCAAATCTCGCCGTTTCACCCAATCAGCACCTTTTCCTGGATGGCGTCTTCAGGCAGTCCGCGAAGGATGTCCGCCCTACGATCCTCCAGAATCAATTCAATAGCCTGCCGCAGACTATCCTTGGCTTCCTCGATCGTCTCCCCTTGTCCGTTGGCGCCGGGAATCTCCGGGCAAATGGCCCAATAGCCGCCCTCGGGTGCTGGTTCGATAATTGCCGTGAATTCAGCTTTCATTGAATCTCCTTTCCTTTATCGACCGAACGACGGGTTCAGCGGCACAGGCAAGCGACAAAGCCGCCTGCCTGCTCCCCCTGCAACCCCTGGTTAGCCGTTGCTCTCACGATGCCTTCGGAACGAGTTGCCCCGCCTTTAGGGCGCGAAGCGCAGCAATCCGACCTTCGAGTTCCGGCGCAGAGAGCATTCCCTTTCGGTATAGGCTACGTAAGAAGTCATCGGCTTCCTGATCCTGTTTCAATGCGTTAATGTCGTGAGAAGCCACAACCACGTTGCGATAAGAGTTGTCGCCGCCTTTTACCAAAGGGACCACATGATCCAGGGCGCAGTTATCTCTCGTTACCTCCTGAAGAGAGTAGAAGCACTTGTAGCCTTCCCGTTCAAGCAGTGAGTCCAGATACCGACGATCGGAATAGAAGTTCGATAGCCTCGAGGTCGATTGGTTCATCAGGGAGACGGGCCGGTATCAGGCCAGGAATCTCGAATGGGAGATGGACCTCGATCAGGTGCCCGCGGCTTGCGCGCTCATGAACCAAAATGCATCCCTTCTGGTGTAGCGAGCGGATGGCGTCCCGGACGGTGGATTCCGAAATCGATGTAGTTGATGCGAGGCCAGCGACGGAGAACATGCCGGACTCACTTCCGACAACACGAGTGTGTCGGAGCAAATGGTAATAGACCACTTTCTCCCACGCCGACAGCGAGAGCTTCGGGAAGAGATGGTCTTCCACCTCAGCGATGATCTGCGTCCAATCAGTGCCCATTGCGGTCTGCGAAGGCTAACACTTTATTTTATGCGGCGACTGTCTTTTCCGGGATTTTATCAAGGGGCATGGAGGAAATCAAGGGAGGAACGCGGTTTGGGCAGGGTTTTACCCGAGGGGAAGCCGTGTTATGTTGCCCATACCGGTGTTATGCAGCCGCTGCATAAGAATGGGAAAATGGGCGATTGCCTCATTCCTCATGATCTGCCCATTAAAGTCTGCAGCAGGAAGGGAGAGGGCAATCTCATTGATTACAGGAAGGAAGGTCACAGTTTAGTCGCTATAGCTAACGGCCGGCTGTCCTCAGAGGTATGTTTCTCTGTCAAGTTATAATTTTATGGACGTCCCCCATCCCTTACACATAGGCTGTTCTCCTTTCCTGGCTAAATTAAAACTTGGCGGTTTTAATGGCAATTATAGGGGAACGGCCTATTTTTATCAGCGAAGAAAAGTGCAAGACTTCAGTTATTGTTATCCATGGACCGCTAAAAACGAATCACTTAATCGCATTGGGTGCCTTGCCGGTATGACATTCATTACAGTTGTGCTGCGCCGTTATTCCATACAAACCGAGAGGCAGCTTACGATTCGGATGGAGCCTGCCATCCTTCCACTCATTGAATAGCATCGCAGACCGCATTGCTACATCCGCAGTTAGTCGGGCGCATCTTTCTTTTTGTTCGGGACTCATTAATGCTTTGCCGGCGCTTTTTGACCATTTTCCTACCGAGATATGGCATAAAGGAGATTTGCTGATACTCTGTATCCTTACTTCCGCCCTGGGTTTGTCCGGTTCGAAAACAGGCAATGGCGAATCGCTATACCACTGGAATAATTCATTGAGAATTTGCTCTCCAGCTGGGGTTGGGACGATGAAGCCGGCTACAACGGTGGATGCCAGGAGGGCGCCGCATATGGTTCCCCACCCGGCTATCCCGGCTCCCCCAAGTTTCAGCCCCTCATACAGTGGTTGCGAGGCATACGGCTCTCCGATCTTTTTCTGAAGGGGGATCATAATTCCTCGTGCAACGCCATAACAGCATAAAGCTTCGTAGAAGCCCTCGTAGGCTATTTTCCCTGCTTCCTGTGGATCGATCTTCTCATACGGCCAGGGCAAAGGGGTCTCCCGCGTCTCCGCCCGTAATGATAAGCCGACGCCGGGGCCTGAGGTGCTAATGGCAACAGCGCTTGCCGCCAACATGCCCCCTCCAAAAAGGACCTCTCTTCTTGACAGCTTCTTTTCTTTATCCCCTGCTTTCTCCATGAGGGCACCTCCGATAGAATATTGCTCTTTGTTAGACGGAGAACGCATGAAAAAGGTTACACCCTTTTGATAAGATTTTCTTCCTGCTCTACGGCATCGCCCTGATTTACGGGCCCCTCATCTCCCGAGACCCCACCCTCTCCCTGCCGGAGCATGTTTTCGTGAAGGAGACCTTGAAAGGGCAATGGAAAAGAAGGTTGGAGCTGGCCACGATGGGATAAGATTTTGGCGGGAAAGGAAAGGGGGGGAAACACAGGGAGAGTTAATTGGGGCCTTCCGGAATAACCCCAGGGCTGATTCATGATTGGTCATATCAAAGACGTCCCCCGGCGTAATCCGCCGATCAAGAGGGATTCGCCACCCGAAGGGAAAGAGATTCAGGAGATAGGGTATGATTAACCTGAAAATGCATGTTTGTACCCATTCTCTTGATGGGCACCTTTTTGTTAAATGTACAAAGAGGTATTTGGCTTTTCCTGACCTGGGGCGGAGAAGCAAAGGGTGATCGTTAGGCTCGAAAGGAGGAATCGGATGGACGAGAAGCAGCTAAAAAAGCTTCTTGCCGGGCTCTGTATCACCGGCTTGTTGTCAAGTGCCGGTCTGGCCGGTGCCCAGCAGAGCCAGAGCAGTTGAAGCGGCACCAAACCGGGTGCCGGTGGCACTCAAAGCAGTGGAAGCGCCAGTAAACCGGGGGCAGTCAGCCCTCCAAGCAGCTGAAGCGGCACCAAACCGGGTGCCGGTGGCACTCCAACGGAAGAAAAGAAACCAGAAGGAGAAAAGCCCGAGCAGAAGCCCAGTGGAAGCTCCTGAGGGGGGACTAAGAAATAGTGCAGGTTGCACTAAAAGGCAGATTGCGTTAAATGACGAGAAAAAGACCCTTCCCGCCCCAGGCAAGGGGAAAAAGGTTCAGTATGCACTCATCCAACAGGAAACTCATTGAAGAACATTATCCCGCCTGCCGTCGCCTCCTTCAAAGCGGAGCGTGGGATCGAATCGTCAGGGCCCACCCCGATGACTCGCGGCCGGAGACGTTTCCAGAAACACTCACGCTTGGCAGGGCTGATATCGGTTTGCCTGAATTCCTCCCCGAACTCGCGCGACTGGAGTGGAATTTCCGCGAGGTCGCGTCGGGTGAGACTAAGATCCAGCCAGAAATTGACCGGATCAAAGTCAACCCTTCGGTCCGGCTGATTCAGGTTCCCTGGAAGGGACTTCCCGAAATTTTGAAAACCGCGGGAAATTCACACCCTACGTTTCCCCCGAAGGGAGAAGAGTTCGTCCTGATCTGGAGGCATTCAAAGACCGCATCAAACAGAGGTGGAAACCGCGTCGAGCGAGGACCTCCTGGTGCTCAAAATCGTGGTTGAGGCCACCGCGCCCAAAGATGTGGCAGCCGCGGGGGGATTGCCGGTTGCCGCGATAGAGGGTGCGATTGACCGGGCAGTGGACAAAGGAATCCTCCTTAAGCCAGAGACTCGAATCCGCCGGAACCCCGCGACCTTCCCGAAGGGAAAGATCACCAACGATCTTTACTTATCCTCTTCTCACTTTACCCTTCAGTGGCATATAACCCAAGCTTGCGATCTCCACTGCCTGCACTGTTATGACCGCAGCGAGCGATCCCCCCTGGCGCTGGATAAGGGCGTGGCCATTCTGGACGATCTGGTGGCCTTTTGCCGGAGCCGGCAGGTAAAGGGTCAGGTTTCTTTCAGCGGCGGGAACCCTCTCCTTTATCCCCATTTTGCCGAGCTTTACCGGGCGGCGAAGGAAAGGGGGTTCAGCACGGCGGTCCTGGGCAATCCCGCTCCACGGGGGCGAATCGAGGATTTACTTAAAATCCAGCCGCCCAGTTTTTTCCAGGTCAGCCTGGAGGGGTTGCCGGACCACAACGACGCCATCCGGGGTCACGGACATTTTGATAAAATTATGGAATTCCTCGGGCTGCTGCGGGACCTGCGCATCTACTCCATGGTCATGCTGACCCTTACCAGGGATAATCTGGATCAGGTTTTGCCCCTGGCCGAGGCTCTCCGGGGGCGGGCGGATTCCTTTACCTTCAACCGCCTCTCTCAGGTCGGGGAGGGGGCGCAACTTCAGCTACCCTCGGCCGAAGCTTACCGTAGGTTTCTGGAGTCTTACCAAAAAGCCGCAGAAACGAATCCCATTCTGGCTTTGAAGGACAACCTGATCAACATTTTATATTTCCAGGAGGGAGGGGATCCTTTTGGCGGGTGTACCGGCTTCGGGTGTGGGGCGGCCTTCAATTTTCTGACGGTTCTTGCCGACGGGGAGGTGCATGCCTGCCGGAAGTTTCCCTCGCTCATCGGAAATGTCTTTGATCAGAGCCTGGGGGAGATCTATGAATCACAGGCCGCCCAACGCTATCGGGAAGGAACGACGGCCTGCCGGGCATGCCCGATTCGCCCGGTTTGCGGCGGTTGTCTGGCTGTAGTCTACAGCCACGGCCTCGACGTTTTCAAAGATCGAGACCCCTTTTGCTTTATAAAACACTATTAAGCGCCTGCAGCTAGGAAAAGGGGGGCGTTCGTGCAGAAAGTGCTTAGCAATTTCTACACGAACGTCCCCGTTTCCTGGCCAAAATCCCCACCCGAAACCGTTGTGTCTCCCGGTTCATGAATTCTAAGTAGGATCACCGGTCTTCGTCATCCCGGAAAATGGGCAAAGAACGGACCCCTCGTTGAGTTACATGATGAGGGTATTCGGGTACAACGATACGAGCGATCCTCGCCATGCCCCGAATTTACCCCGCTCCCCAGGAAGTGTCAAAAGAAATAAGTGATGTGTCCCCAGAATTTACAACAAATCTCGATCTTTGACCAAAAAATCCTTCTTTTGCTCGCCTACGTGAAATTTTGCGCTCGACCACGGGTATTCCCAAGCCCTTCTTACCATACCCGCACGAACCGGATTATTCTCCACATACCGAACCGCCGCCGCCAAATGTTTCTCGTCCAATACGCATGAGCCAAACCGCCCTTGAAACAAATACCCCCGCACACCTTCCGCAAAGTTCCGCATTCGGCTGTATCCCTTGTGTGCTTCCCCGATGGCCCGGGCAAGGGCTCCATCAGCCTCGGGAACGGCGATCAGGTGTAC
>CAVQIK010000014.1:0-288213 GCA_963712535.1 uncultured delta proteobacterium
GCTCCGCATGAGATTGCCGCTCGCGCCGGTCCCGGCGCCGGTAATGAGCGACCGCCTTTCCATCCCCCCCCCCCCCCGCATCAGCCCTTGTTAAGAGTGACGAGATGGCGACTCATGGACGAATCCCCCCCCGGCCATCCGCATGGCCAATGAGGGCATGCCCGGCCTCTCCCAAGATCCGCGGCATGAGCCTCGCTGCCTTCCCTCAGGGTCGAGCGCTTCCCGTTCGGGTACATTATATCATTTCACATGACCATCTTTATAATAACCCCACCTTCTCATTTTACGCCCCAGAAGGTTAGAGGTTTGGTTGTTGGGTTTACTTGGCTACGAGAGGGATAACGATAATACAATGGAAAAATACTCTTGTGCTAATTGATTGTCAAGAGAAAAATTGCCTTCAGGGTTTACGTCCCTTGACAATACTCCGGCCGCAGCGTATTACCTCCAAAGGGGGCTTTAAGGTCCCTTTGGAGGTGCCTGCCGGTTTCGTCCTTTTTAAATCGAGCGTTCTAATTTTTTAGCCTTACTTAGCTGAATCCCAGACCTTCTGGAGGAGTATGAAAAGAGAGTTACCGGAAAGTGCCGATATGAGACCCCATAGAGTCTCTTCGCACATTCAGGACACATACCATGTGTGATCTTTGCACAAAAATTGTTTTGAATATACGCCTCCAGTTGATTCCAATAACCCTTATCATCCCGAATCTTTTTACAGGAAGCGCATAGGGGCAATAATCCACGCAATGTCTTAACGGCAGCGAGAGCTGCTTGAAGTTCTCTCCATCTGCGATAAGAGAAAACCGCAAAAGCGAGTACCCCTACTGTAATCAGTAGAATAAGCTCATCAATTCGCAGCAAGCCGTGTCTTTCTTGCCATTGTCATTAAAGGGGGACGCCCTTAAATAATTCAATTGACATGAAAAGTGATTGTGTGATAAACAAGGGGCTATGCCGAGATTAGCTCGCCTGGATGCTCCGTGATGCGGAAAAGGTCGCGGTAGGGACGTCAGTTACCTGGCACCCCCCGCACAGATCCGTACTTGAGGAATTGCCTCATACGGCTCTTGCCTTAGGTAATAACGCCAAGGCGAACTAAAGGGTAAGGATGACAAACACGGGCAACAGGGAGCCACCTGTCAATCAGGCGTTTCATCCGGTCCCAGGTCAAATGGTGCTTCTGACTGCGACGCCTCAACACCTTCCGCCACAGCCAGCAGACCTCCTTACGGAAGGCCGCCAACAAAGGCCCGTTCATGGGTACGCCATAATATCTGACATGTCCCCTGATGACCGATCGTAGATAAGCACCCTGTTCTGGCACCAGATCGTGCATGCGCCGCCAAAGTTCGGCATAGACCTCCTTCAGCTTTGCTTGCCACCTTTTGCGCATCGTCGTCCGAAGCACCGTGAACTTTCCCCTTCGGGTCTTCCCACAAATGTGCGTAAACCCAAGGAAGTTGAAAGTCTCCGGCTTTCCCTCGCCCCGCCGTTCTCGATCTGTGACCGCAAATCGGCCGAACTCGATCAGGCGGGTCTTGTCGGGATGAAGTTCCAACCCAAACTTGGCCAATCGCTCGCCCAGCTCCGATAGAAATTCCTTCGCTTCGAACTGATGCTCAAATCCCACGATGAAATCATCCGCCCAGCGAACAACAATTACGTTGCCCTTGGCCTGGTTCTTCCTCCATCGTTGGACCCACAGGTCAAATACATAGTGAAGATAGATATTCGCCAGCAAAGGACTAATGCTTCCCCCTTGGACTGTACCCACCTCACTCTGTATTCGCTCCCCTCCTTCCAACACACCGGCTTCCAACCACTCCCGGATGAGCCGCACGATGCGTCGGTCGGCAATGCGGTGCTCGATGAACTTTCCCAGCCATTCGTGGTCGAGGGTATCGAAAAACCCACGAATGTCGGCATCAAGCACCCAGTTCACCTTCTTCGTCAGAATTCCCACCGATAGAGCATCCAACGCCTGATGCGGGTTTCGCTCCGGCCGAAATCCATACGAAAATCCGAGGAAATCCAGCTCATAGATTACCCCCAAGACTCGGCTGACGGCTCGCTGTACGATTTTATCTTCCAACGCAGGAATACCAATCGGACGCTGCCGACCATCCCCCTTGGGAATGTAGACCCGTAGAACCGGATTCACCCGATACGCTCCTCGCCTCAGCCGTACCGAAAGATCCTGAAGGTTCTCCTCCAGCTTCTTCCCATACTGTCGCCAAGTCTCCCCGTCTATCCCAGGGGCGGCGTCACGCTTCAATTCAAAATACGCCTCCCTCAGAAGATCCACTTGGTAGACATGGTGAAAGAGCGCAGTGAACCGCTGCTTCCTATCCCTAACCGCTGCCTGACGTACCCGCTCCAGTGCCCTTGGCGCATAAGTCCGACTCTGCGTCCGGAACGCCTCGTGCTCGGGCGGATTCCCCTTGGCCAGCCCCCTTCCCTCCACCCCCTCCGCAGCCAAAGCTTTGTTCGGTGGCCTCTTCGGTAGTATGGGGCTGTCCGACTTCCCGTATCCGTTCATCATCGACTTGTGTCCTCAGACTTCCCGATGCGACCTCCAGACCCCTCTCGTCTGAAGGCAGATACGGGACCTCCCGGTTCCCGCGTAAGGTGTTTCCGTACGTGCTCGGGGTCTACGACCGCGCAGGGCCTGACTGGATCTCGCGCTATCGACCCAACCAGTTTTGCCTTCCACCTGTCCCATAGCGTCAGCACCCTGAAGTTGAATAGGATTTCACGGCTCCATACCCGGCCCGCACGTACCCCTGTCAACGCTTCACCCCCACCCTCACGGGCAGAGGCGCATGACTCGGGGCCGATGTGGCTCGCTACGCCTTCATCGTATGACTCTTTCATTCACTACACCCTACCGGTTTTACCCGGCGCTTTCGGGACATCCTATATTCCCCCTGTCAAGAGAAAAAAGAGAATCAGCAGAAATCAAGAGATAGTAAAACGGGTTCATTTTGGGATACACGAATCCCTTCCGCCCAGTTAGAGCTTTTCGTGTTTTCGACGAATCTCTCACTTCGACGAACCTTGTATCTAATCGTTACGTTTATCCGGTGTGCCCCGCATTCGCGAGACCATCCATCATCCCTAATCCAGATTCCAAAGTTCAAGTGAGAGGCCCTGAATTGTCCCCCCCGAGGTCCATTCGGCCTCTACGTTGTTGCTCGGGCTCTCTCGTCGAATGGAATCATGAAAACTGGGATTAAAAGGGTATCTCTATTTCTTCCTCCGAGTCCTTCGCTCGATCTGCACCTTCTTCCTCCGCCAATTTCAAGAATTCCTCTTCATAGCGCTCCCAGAGAAGATCACTTAATTTCTCCAGCCCTTGCCAAAGAGCCCAAGCCAGCCGGGGTTCCAGTACCGTTGCGGATGATTTCATGACTCCCTCCCGGCCCCAGCAGAAAAACTGCGGACCGAGGTACCGTGCGGACCGAGGTACCGGACACCCTGGAATACGTAAGGCCTTGCTTTTACTGATTTGTGTTTAGTCATTCTTATTGAATTCGAGGTAATGACCCTTTAATTGGTTGATGTTTTAGTGAGTCCATGATATGCTATCTTCCAATAATCATGGAGGGTATGCATATGGGACTCCGAGGACCAAAGTCGAGATTCATCGATGCTGCATGTCCCAATGAACGATGTCGGAATTATAACCAGACGGGGACAGGTTCCATTGCTTCCAACGGAAGTTACTCTACCCAAAATGGTAAGGTTCATAAATTCATCTGCCGCGAATGTGGCCGTGTATTTTGTGGACGTCAGGGGACGGCTTTCTATGATCTTCGATCTTCGGAAGAGAAAGTTATTCATGCGCTTAAGCTTATTCTTAAAGGCATGTCCCTTCGGGGGGTGTCCGAGGTGCTGGGAACCAAATTGGATACGGTCCGTTTTTGGTTGACGAAGTCTGCGACGCATGCGGACCAGGTCAATGCGGCGTTGGTTAAAGAGATCAAGGTCAACCGTGTCGAACTGGATGAATTGTGGAGCTTCGTGCGGAAAAAAAACTTCCGTGCCTGGCAGAAGGCCAGGAAGCAAGCGATGGCTCGTACTGGGTCTGGATCGCATTCGCATCGGAATCTCGACTAATCTTGGCGGTGGTCGTGGGTCCTCGCTCGCAGCAGAGTGCCCATCATCTCATCCGCCGTACCGCCTATGTCTTGTGCGGAAAGCTGCCCTTGTTTGTCAGTGATGGATTGGATGGCTATGGGGTGGCCTTGCTCGAACAATATCATCTCCAGGTTTCCTATCCACGCACGGGCAAGCGAGGACGGCCCCGCACAGAAAAGAAACGGCCCCTCGCGGATCTTCGCTATGGGCAGGTCGTGAAAAAGAGAGAAAAGGGACGCGTGGTTTCCGTATCCAAACGCATTGTCTATGGGGACCCCGTAACCATTGATCCGCGAGAGATCAATACCAGTTTAATCGAAAGGCTTAATCTGACCTTGCGTCGCGAAAATGCAGCTCTCCAAAGAAAAACGTTATCCTTTGCCAAGGATGAAAACGAACTGAAAGCACACGTAGCGTTTCAGGTTGCGTATTACCATTTTGTTCGTCCACACCTTTCCTTGAGAGAAAGGGTCTCGATGGAGGAACAAGGCTATTCACCGCGTCGATGGCGCAAACGAACACCTGCGATGGCAGCTAAAATAACTGACCACCTATGGTCTCTTCGTGAATTACTCACGTTCAGACCGGCAATAACATCAACCAATTAAAGGGTCATTACCGAATTCGGCGGGATTGCCATATTGCGTGTCGGGAATTGAAGGAGGGGCTTCCATCGATCCAGAGGGGAAACGCCGCAGGTTAAGCCTGCGTTTAGGAAGTGTTCAGTGACGAAAAAACGACGCCCACATGAGCGGGGGCCGTTTATTAGAATCTGGGCAGGCGCGGGGGCCTGCCCCCTACATTTTAATGCCGGTAAGAATGCCCGGCAGACCTGGATTTTAATGTGGCAACCCGGATAATCCGCCTCCTTCATTCCGCATTCCGCAATAAAGACAGTGTTCAGTGTCAGTGTCAGTGAGGAGTAATTCGCAACAACTCCTTCAACGCCTGCTCTTAAATCCGCCTCCGCAATCCGCAATCGCCAATCACTACTTCGTTTCCCTCTCAAACACCGCGGCCGCGCCCATGCCGAAACCGATGCACATCGAAACGACCCCGTAGCGGGCGTTGCGGCGCTTCATCTCGTGGACGAGCGTGGTGGTCAGGCGGCCGCCGCTGTTCCCCAGGGCATGGCCCAGGGCGATCGCCCCGCCGTTTACGTTGACCCTTTCCATGTCCAGGCCCAGCGTGCGGCAGCAGTACAGGGCCTGGGAGGCGAAGGCTTCGTTCAGCTCGAAGAGGTCGATCTGGTCCAGCTTAACGCCGGCAAGCTTGAGGGCCTTGGGGATGGCCTCGACCGGCCCGATCCCCATGAGCTCCGGGGGAACCCCGGCTACGGCAAAGGAACGGAAGGTCGCCATGGGTGCAAGGCCCAGGGATTTGGCTTTTTCCTTGGACAGGATCACCGTTGCGGACGCGCCGTCGTTCAGGGGGGAGGAGTTGCCGGGGGTGACGGACCCGGTGGTGGAAAAAGCCGGCCGGAGCTTGCTCAGCGCTTCCAGGGTGGTGTCCGCCCGTATGCCTTCGTCCGTGTCGAAGACGAACTCCCGGAAGGTCACCTTGCCGTCCTCGGAGACCTCCTGGGTCTTCACTTTGAGGGGCAGGATCTCATCCTTGAACTTCCCCGCCTTGACCGCCGCGGCGGCTTTCTGGTGGCTCTTCAGGGCGAAGGCGTCCTGATCCTCCCGGCTGATCCCGAATTTCCGGGCCACGTTCTCCGCCGTGACCCCCATGGCCGTGTACCCCTCGGGGTAGCTTTCGATAAGCTTCAGGTTGGGAACGGCTTTGTTCCCGCCCATGGGGACCATGGACATGGATTCCACCCCTCCGCCGATTATCGCGTCCGCGAAGCCGCACATGATGTGCTCGGCCCCGATGGCGATGGCCTGCAGCCCGGAGGAGCAAAAGCGGTTCACAGTCTGCCCGGGCACGGTGTAGGGCAGGCCGGCGATGTAGGAGATCAGGCGGGCCACGTTCAGCCCCTGCTCGGCCTCCGGAAAGCTGCATCCGATGACCAGATCGTCTATTTCCTCCGGGCTTCAGCCCCGGAGCACGGTTCAGGGCTTCTTTCACCACCGCGCCGGCCATGTCATCCGGCCGGGTGTTGCGCAAGCTTCCCCGCGGAGCGCGGCCCACGGCGGTTCGAACTGCAGAAACGATCACAGCTTCTTTCATGATCTCCTCCTTCAGTGCGGCAGAGCCGCAACGAAAAGACCTTTAACTTTTTGACGAGAATCTTACAACGAGCATCTTTCGGGCGGCCACGGCGGGGCCGCCCCTACATCTGACCAGCAATCAATTCCCAGCCCTCGCCCTCCCCGTCGAGGGGGAGGGTTCAATTGGAGTGGATTTCTCTGTGCTCTCTGTGGTTCATTTTTACTCTTTCTTAGCCTAGTTCCGCAGCGGCTTGTTGGTCTTGAGCATATGGGTGATCCGCTCCTGGGTCTTCTTCTCCCCGCAAAGGCTGACGAAAGCTTCACGCTCGAGGTCCAGGAGGTGCTGCTCCGTTACCAGCGCACCGGAAAGGACGTCTCCTCCGGTGAGGATGTAGGCCAGCTTTCCCGCGATGAACTCTTCGTATTCGGTGACGAAACCGCCTTTGCTCATGGTGTTGACCATGTACTTGATCGCCGCCCGTCCGCCTTCTCCCGCGACTGGGATGAGCTTGGGCCGCGGCGGCTTGAAGCCCTCTTTCACCATGGCCAGCACGTTCTCCTTGGCGTGGTAAAGCAGGTGGTCCAGGTTCGCGATGACTTTATCCGTTGGCCGCAAGAAGCCGAGTTTCCTCGCCTCCTCCGCGCTGGTGGACACTTTGGCCATGGCGATGTTCTCGAAGGCTTTCCGGAGGAACGGGAGAAGGTCCACGCTCACCCCTTCGGGGATCCCCTCGATGCAGCGGATGTACACTTCCTTGTTCCCCGCGGCTCCGGGCAGGAGTCCCACGCCGATCTCCACCTGGCCCATGTAAGTCTCGAGAGCGGCGACGACCCGGTGGCTCGACAGGCAGACCTCGCAGCCCCCGCCCAGGGTCAAGCCGTGCGGGGCGGCCACAATGGGTTTTTCGGAGTATTTCATGGCCATCATCGTATCCTGGAAGGCTTTGATCCCCGCGTCGATCCCGGCCCAGTTGGACTTCACGATCTCGCCGACGACCACGAGCAGGTTGGCCCCGATCGAGAACCGCTCCGCGTGGTTTCCGATGACCATCCCCACGAAATCCTTGTCCACGATCTTCAGGGACTCGTGAATCATCTCGATGATCTCTTGCCCCAGGGCGTTCATGAAGGTGTGGAACTCGAGGCAGGCCACGCCGTCCCCCAGGTCGAGCAGGGTGGCGCCGGCGTTGGATTTGACGACCTTCTGGCGCTCCTTGAGAGACGGCAGAAGGATGATCTCCGGCTTTTCGGGGATCTTCTTGTAGTCCCCGGTGTTCAGGTCGAAGAAATAGCGTTCTCCGTCCTTCTTCAGGTAAAAGGATTTCTTGCCCTTGGCCAGGAGGGTCTCCACAAGGGCGGGAATCTTCTTCCCCTCTTTCCTCATCCGGGCGACGGATTCCTCGACTCCGAGGGCGTCCCAGGCTTCGAAGGACCCCGCGTCCCAGTTAAACCCCCATTTCATCGCGTTGTCGACATTGTAGACGTCGTCGGCGATCTCCGGGATTCTCTGGGCCGCATACAGGAGGGATTCGCTCGTGATCTTCCAGGCAAACTGGCCCGCCCGGTCGTCGGCGTAAATGAGGGCCTTGGCCTTTGCCGGGCCGGAGGCCGCCTTGGCCGCATCCAGGGAGGGGTATTTGACTTTCTGGGAGGGCCGGTAATCCATCGTTTTGTAATCCAGCACCAGCTTTTCCTTGCCGGCCTCCGACTTCACCCGTTTATAAAAACCCTGGCCGGTCTTGTTCCCGAGCCAGTTCTTCTCGATCATCTTCTGGACAAAATCCGGGACCTTGAAGACCTCCCGCCTTTCATCCTGCGTCGCGTTGTCGTACAGGTTCTTGGCCACGTGCGCGAACGTGTCCAGCCCCACCAGGTCCGTGGTCCCGAAAGCGGCGCTCCTCGGGCGGCCCATCGCCGGCCCGGTGATCGCGTCCACCTCTTCGATCGAGTAGCCGTTCTCCACCATGACCTTCATCAAATAGAGCATCCCGAAGATCCCGATCCGGTTGGCGATGAAATTGGGGGAATCCTTGGCATAGACGATCCCTTTTCCCAAAACTCTCTCGCCGAAGTCGGCCATGAACTGCACCACTTCCGGCAGGGTCTCTTGAATGGGAATGATCTCCAGGAGCTTCATGTAGCGGGGCGGATTGAAGAAGTGCGTGCCCAGGAAATGCTGTTTGAACTCCAGGTCCATTTCGGAGCAGATGTCCTTGATGGGAATCCCGGAGGTATTGGAGCTTACGATCGTTCCCGGCTTTCGCTCGGCCGCAACTTTCCTGAAGAGGTCCTGCTTGATCTTCAGGTTTTCCACGACGACTTCGACGATCCAGTCCACCTCCGGCGAGGCGGGAAAGGTGATCTTCGAAGTTGCCCACTTCAATCAGGCTGGCGAATTCGGGAACGGCCAGGGGGGCGGGGCGTAACTTCAGCAGGTTCTGTTTCCCGCTCGCGGCCAGCCGGTTGCGAACCGCGGGGTGTTTCAGGGTGAGTCCCTTCTTCTCTTCCTCCGGAGTCAGTTTGTTGGGGACGATATCCAGCATGATGGAGGGAATGCCCACATTGGCCAGGTGCGCGGCGATCGTTGCCCCCATCACGCCGGAACCCAGGACTGCCGCTTTCTTTATTTTCTTTTCCATGCTTCCTCCGATTTGAAAAGGTCAACGGCCTTCGTCTTCCGGAACTGTGAGTCCCGAAAATTCTGCCACGTGACAAACACGCAGGCTTTGCTCTTGCCGGGCGCCTGTTCGGCCCATCCCCTTTCGATCCCGGGTCACCTCCTTTTTTTTGCGCTCAGCCGCAATTCATTTAATTGGACACGGATGAACGCAGAAAAAATGAATTTACGTTATCACCCCTGGACATTAAAATATGGTCGTTATTCTGCGTTCCGGATCAGCCGTTTGCACACACTGGAGGATATTTCGAGATCCCCCTCCGGTATTCCTCGCGTCAGGTGACGGTAAGCTCGCACAACCACCTCGTCCAATTTTTTTTCAAGGTCCCTGCCCCGGGGGGTAAGGCAGATTTTGTAGGCCCTTCGGTCGGTGGGATGGTCCTCCCGTTTTACCAGGCCCGCTCCTTCCATGCGGTCGATCAGGCTGGTCATGGTGGATTTTTCCAATTGGGCTTTTTCCCCAAGGTCGGTAATGCTCATACCATCATTTTCCCAAAGGGCCTGGAGCACGGCAAAGTAGGCCACGGAGATCTCCAGCAACCCGTTCTCCCGCAGCATTCGGTTGACCGAGTTGTTCATCGCCCACGTGGCCCTCGAAAGAAGAAAGCCAACCTCGTATTCAAGCTTCATGATTATCCTTTTGAAAGGGGAAAGGTTCGTAAACATACTATTTGAGGCAATACTACATGTCAAGAGGTAAATAGATATTGTGTCGTGGGCCTTTTGGGTGGGTAGTTGGGGGCGTTGGGATCTTTTGACCGAAACCGAACCAGCGCTCTTCGTTCAGCTCTTGGCCGGTCAATTCTTTGGAGATTTAAGAAGGGAGAGAATTTCTTTCTGGAGGGACAGCCCCCATTCGGTGCGCTCGCTGGCGAGGGACTGTTCCACAAAAGGAAGAGCCTGCTTCCACCTGCGTTGAGCCGAGCCCTCGTGGCCCGTTTCGCGCTGGATCCGCCCCATCTTCAAATGATTGTCGGCAAGCAGAAGGTTCGGGAAAAAAAGAATGCTTACTCCCTCGAAGAGGGGGAACTCGGCGGAATCCTGATTGTTGTATTTTATGACCACCTGGAGGAATTCATCGGATTGGTCGAACAATTTCAGGGCCTCCTGGTAGTTCTTCTCCTGAAGGTTCTTCTCCGCGAGGGACTTTTTCTGCACGCCTCCCCGGTAAAAGTCCCGCAGCTCCTTCGCATCTTCCCAGGTGATCTCCAGCCCCTCCTGTTCCTGCAGCACCGCTTCGAGGTTTGCTTTGTCGAGGGGGACCGCGGGGGAATCTCCGGACGGAGGGATGGCGGCCGCCGCGCAGCCGAAACAGATCAGCATGGAAATGGCGGCGAGAACATTTCGGGAGGTCATTTTTCTTTGCTTGTTCACCATTCGGCGCTCACAATGGATGCTGTGCGTGGCAAAGGGGGTTCGTGACACGGGGGACAAATTCGCTGCTTCTCTCATTTTTCCCCGAGGAGCCGTTCAACGATGCTTACCGCTTCAATGCCTTCCCAATCCGCCGCCCCCATGACGCGGTAGCGCAGCATTCCCCGGGCATCGACCAGGTAAGAGGTCGGATGTACCCAGACCCCCAGCAGTTTTCCAACTTTATTGTTTATGTCCAGGAGGATGGGGGTGCTGGATGGGTTCTTTTCCAGGAATTTGTTGATGGTTTCCCGGCTCTCTTTCGTGTTCACCCTGAAAACCATCAGCCCTTGGGACTGGAACCGGCGGTGGATTTTTTCCAGGGAAGGAGCCTCCTTCCGGCAGTTGGGTCACCACGTGGCCCAGAAGTGGAGAAGAATCACTTTTCCCCGGCAATCCTTTATCTGCACCATCTTTCCGGAGAGGTCCTCAAGGGAAAAGTCGGGAAGGGGCAAAGGTTTCGTGTAGGACTGGAACATGCTGGCCCCGCCCCCCGAAGTTTGGCCGCTGGCCGGTTCAGGGAGTGTCACTCCGAGAAGAAGGGCCCATGTTACGCCCAAAAAGACGAGCATCCATTTTCCTATCGTTTTCATCTCATTTCCACCGTTTCGAAACTCTCCTTTATTTATAGCACGGGAACTCCGCGGGCCACAAGGTATGTCTTGGCCGTCTATAGGTCCCTTGCCGTTTTCCTCGTATTCCGGCCGCCGGTCCAGCCCGAGGTCTTTACTCTTATTCCGGTAATTTTTTTTCTTGACTAAAAAAACGATATTTGTTAGCGTTACCTAAATATTTGTCCTCCCCGCAATGTTCGAGGAGGAGGGACAAGGCTTATAAGAACCTGTAATTCTGCTTCTAAAATCGATCCATAAAAGAAAGGAGGTGAAGGGGAGTGAAAAGATTGGTGAGCTTAGTTTTGGCATTGGTGTTAATGTTGGTCTTCTCCATGGGCTGCGGCGGATACACCAGCCGGGAAACGAAAGTGAAATGTCCAAAATGCGGGGCCGTCTTCACAATTGACGAAGGTCTGAAAGCCCTGGAAAAGCAGCCTTAAGCAGCCGGCTTGGAGGCGGATCCCGGTTTCTGTAGCCTGGAGAAAGAGAGAACCGGTGCGCATCAGCTTCCCTCAGCGGCGAAAGTCGTACATCCCCATGATTATGAAAGCCATCTGCAAAGGGGAAGGACCTTGTTCCTTCCCCTCTTTTTTTATGGCGGCAGCGATTTTTCTCGCGCTTTCCGCCTTCTTCCATCCGGCGGAATCCGCAGCCCAGAAACGGGGCGACGATGAACTCTCCCGTTTCGATCGTTTGGCCGAAGAGGCCACCCTCCTGAACAAGCGCGGCCAGGCAGATCAAGTCATTACCCTGCTTGAACCCCTGAAAGGCGACAAGAAAAACACCAGCGCTCTTTTTTTCAATGAACTCGGCGTGGCCTACCGCGAGAAGGGAAAACTGCCGGAGGCGGTTTACTCTTACCAGCGGGCCCTCTCGTTGGATCCTGAAAACCCAGTGGTCATGAAGAATCTGGCGGACGTTTTTTATCTGCAGAAAGAATATTCCAAAGCCGCGGAGCAGTGCCAAAAAGCATTGCGGTCAAACCCGCGATTTCACCAGGCCCATTCTACGTTGGGCTTGGCGTATTTCCGGCTGGGAAAATATCAGGAAGCCCTGGAAGAATTTGAGACCGTTCTACGCCTGAACCCGCATGACGAACAGGCCCAGAACTTCCGCGAGGCCGCCCGGAAGAAACTTCAGGAGAAAAAGTAACCGGGACGCGGAGAAATGGGGGCGCCCTTCGCCTCCTCTTCGGTGATGATCGTTGACCCCTCCCCGGAAAATCATTCACATCGACATGGACGCCTTCTACGCTTCGGTGGAGCAGAGGGATAACCCTGCCATCAAAGGCCTTCCGGTCATCGTCGGCGGGGATCCGGGAAAGAGGGGGGTGGTCTCGGCTGCCTCTTACGAGGCGCGGGTGTACGGGGTCCATTCGGCCATGCCCTCGTCGCAGGCCCGAAGGATGTGCCCCCAGGGGATCTTCCTCCCGGTCCGGATGGAACGCTACCGGGAAGTCTCCCGGCAAATTTCGGGAATTCTCCGGGAGTACACTCCCCTGGTTGAGCCTCTTTCGCTGGACGAATCTTTCCTGGATGTCACCGGGAGCGAAAAGCTGTTCGGCCCGGCTTTGTCCATTGCCGGGCAGATGAAACAGCGGATTCTGAAAACCACCGGACTCACTGCTTCGGCGGGGATCGCCCCCAATAAGTTTCTGGCCAAAATCGCCTCCGACTTCAGAAAACCCGACGGGCTGGTGGAGATCCTCCCCGAGACGGTCCAGGAATTTCTCCGGGATTTGCCCATCTCCAAGCTCTGGGGCGTCGGCAAGTCCACTGAAGAGGTTCTGAAGGGGATGGGGATTCTGCGGGTGGGACAACTTGCGGCTTACCCGCCCGAAAGGATCGAAAAGAAACTGGGCAAATTCGGCCTGGAGCTCTTATCTCTTGCCCGCGGCGAGGATGAACGTCCCGTCACCCCGGATTCGGAGGCCAAATCCATCAGCCAGGAAGAAACTTTCACTCCCGACCTGTCCTGCCTGGAGGAGATGAGAAAGGCCCTTCTCGACCAATCCGAACGGGTAGGCTGGGAACTCCGGAAACAAAACTTGAAGGGCTGCACGGTCACGGTGAAGGTCCGCTATCCCGATTTCACCACGGTCACCAGGAGCGTCACCCTGCCGCTGCCCACCGACCAGGGAATTGAAATCTACCAGACAGCCCAGAAACTCCTTCACAAGACCGAGGCCCTGCAAAGAAACGCCCGGCTCCTCGGCGTCGGAATTTCAAGCCTGCTTCACGCCGGAGATCCCGAGCAACTCTCTTTTTTCGACGGGTGCAGGAAAAAGGTGAGAATGTCCACCACGGCGATGGACCGAATCTGGGACAAGTTCGGGGAGGAGGCGATTAAACGGGCTTCCCTCCTGGAAAAAAAATAGTTCGGCAAAACCTATGCCTCCACTCCTCTCGCCCTGATTGCCTTTTCCTCCCTCTTGCCGCCCCAGGATTCTATTCCTCCAGTTCCCGTGCAAAGCGTTGCTGCATGAAGAGATAAATTTTTTCCCCGATCTGCAGTCCCAGGTCGATGAACTCGGGTCCGTAAAGTCTCCCCGTCTCGGTGCGGAATGTGTCTTTGATTCGGGCGATCCCCTTCATGCCTTTGGGGAACCGGCGGATCAGGCGGACGACGGGCCCCTGGGAGAAGCGGAGCATCTCCCACAGGGTCACGGTAAAATTGTCGGGCCCCCACCGGAATTTATCCGCGTCGTAAAGCGCGTCGCTGACCATTTGGCCGAGCGGGGAGTCGATCCGGGCAGGTTCGATGAAAGCTTCGTGATTGAAGATCGCCTCCACGATGATCTTCTCCTCCTCGGGCGGAAGAGAAAAATCCCGGAGGATCTTCCCGGCGGCCGCCGCTCCGCACCGGGCGTGATCCTTGTCCCCGCGGCGCAGGTCGTGGAGGAGGCCGGCCAATTGAGCCAGCACCCCCGCCCGGCGCCTATCCGACTCGCGGGAAAGGATCTTCCGGCCCTCGATGTAGGCCAGGGCCCCGGCCTCGACCGCCACCTTCTCGGCGTGTTCGAGCCCGTGCCCGTAGTTATCTTTCAAACCCTGCTGAACGGAGGCCCGGCAGGTCAGGACTCTTTCATCACGGGAAAACAGGGAGCGGGAAAGCTCGATCCACTCTCCGCAGCAGGAGTAGAAACGGGGAGACGGGAAGGAACCCGCGATGTCCCGGGAAACGGCCATCATCTCTGCGTAGATGTCCTGCATCGCCTTCCCGAACGATCAGTTTTGCCCCTCGACCTGAATGGTCACACTCACCTTTTCGGGCTGATGGATACCCAGGTGGAGGTTGGGCGAAGCGATCTCCAATCCTACCAGGAAACTGGTGTTCCCCTTGATTTCGGACAGGTCGACCGGTTCGGTGAAGACTTCCCGAAACCTTTTCAAGGTCCCTGCCGGCCCCTCCAGAATAACCGAATTAGGCTCCACCGTGACTGCCTTGAGGCGCAGCGGGGGAGTGAGCTTCCCGACGAGGTGGACTTTGACCGCGATGGATTGAGATTTCACGTCTTCGAGCCGGACCCGCACCGAGGAAGGGTTTATCTTCGTGAGGACCGTCCCCAGGGGAACACGGACGTTTTCCGGAGTGAGCCGGATGTAGTTCAGCCCCGCCAGGGCATGGGAGAGATCGATGTGGGCCCTCACCTGGTCGGGGCTGAGGTCCGAGATCATGGAACGGGGTCCGCGGATCCCAACCTCTACCCGGTTGATCGTTTCGCCGACGACTTCCATGGTGGAAGGCATGTTCCGGTATTCGAGGGGGACGGTGAGCCATATTTCCGCCCCGGGCTGTCCCCCGATGAAAGCCCAGAGTCCCAGGACCAGGATAAAGGATATGGTCTTTGCGGCCAAATTCGTGGTGAACGCGGCGCGCAAGTTCCTGGAGGGCTGCTTCGGGGGGCCCACGATCACGGACTCCAGCTTCCCCTTGAGGTCCTCCTGGGTTTCGATCTGCTGGATTTGCCCGTTGACCGCGAGGGAAACTTCCCCCCGCTCCTCGGAAACGATCAGGGCGACGGCATCGCAGCGCTCCGTAAGGCCGACCCCGGCCCGGTGCCGGGTCCCGAACTTCTGGGGCAAGTTGGGGTTATCCGAAAGGGGGAGGTAGCACCTCATCGAGGTGACCCGTCCGCCCTGAATGATCACCGCTCCGTCGTGCGTCGGGGATTGGGGGAGGAAAATGCTGGAGAGGACCTCGTAGCTGACCCTCCCGTCCAGCGGGACCCCGCCTTTCAGGAAGTCCTCCAGCATATCCTGCCGCCTGAAGATGATGAGGGCGCCGATTCGCTTTTGCGCCAGCTCAAAAGCCGCGCGCGCCACCTCCTCCACCACCAGGCGGTCGAGGGCCTCCGGCCTGCCCAGGAAGAAACGCACGGGGCTCATCCGGTCGAGCACCTGGCGTATTTCCGATTGAAAGACAACGACGATGATGACCAGGATTACGGCCCAAAGATACTGGAGAATCCAGCTGGTGATGAAGAGGCCGGACCAGCGGGCCACGGGGTAAAGGATCCCGAGGGCTACGAGGGCAATGAGGATTCGAAGCGCCCGAGTTCCCTGGATCCAGACGTACAACCTGTAAAAAACGAAGGTGATGAGAAGGATATCGACGACATCCTGCCACCGCAGGCTGACCAGGGTTTCCCTCAGATACTGAATCTTCCCACCTCCGAAGGGGGTTTGGTTTTTATCATATTATAAACATCGGCAGAAATCCATCTTTCAAGAGGAAAACGGGCCTTGCGGATATGTTTTTCTTCCATTCCGGTCGCCCCTCAACGCTCATCCGCGATGGCCAGGATCTTCTTCACCACATCCGCCGGGTCGCGGCCCAGGACCCGCACCATGGGCTCTTTTCCCACATCCCCACGGTCATAGATCAGGTCAGGGATCTTCTCCGACTCCTTGAGAACACGCTCCACTCCCCAGGAGAGGGAAGATCCTTCGCGCCGCCTCAGCCGGGCGGGTTCTTCCCGGCGGTCGAAGTGCCCCAGCCGGAGGCCCGCCTTCCGGGCCTTGGCCAAAATCTCATTCGAGAAACGGACGTTCATCGCCGAACGAAGCGAGGAGTCAAAGCGAATGGCGGTGAGGATGATCCGGGCGATGTGCTGGGACGCCCCAAATTCGGGGTCGGAAACGGTCGTGACTTCCCGGCCGAGGCGCACCAGCCTTCCGGGAAAAGCCGCCACGTCGGCAGGACCCTGGGGATCGGGAAGGGCATACCCCAGGTTCGACTGGACTTCCGGGAAGAGATGCCCTACCTTCCTCTCCCGGAGGCTGAGGAAAGCGCTCCTCAGCGCTTGAATCACCCGGTGCCGGTCGGCGTCCCGCGTCGCCGCGGCGTAAAGGCTCACCGGGCCGTGCCCCGCGCCCAAGGCAAGGGAGGAACGGATGGCGGAAGTGATCAGGGTTTTGGCTTTCTCCACCGCATCCAGGGGGCGGCTGCCTCTGGCCAGCTCTACGGCCAGGACGGCCGAGAGCGTGCACCCGGTGCCGTGGGTGTTGCGGGTCAGGACGCGAGCCGCCGGGAATTCGAAGATTTTCCTCCCGTCGAAGAAAACATCCACCGCTTCCCCGGCCAGATGGCCGCCTTTGACGAGAACGTGGCGGGCGCCCAGGCGATGGATCTGCCGTGCAGCTTCCGCCATCCCCTTTACGCCCTTCACCTTCCTTCCGGTGAGCGCTTCGCTCTCGGGGATATTGGGAGTGAGGATCTC
Organism: uncultured delta proteobacterium; assembly: GCA_963712535.1. Taxonomy (GTDB): domain Bacteria; phylum Desulfobacterota; class SM23-61; order SM23-61; family SM23-61; genus CAVQIK01. Next base: position 16,723 of record CAVQIK010000014.1, read on the forward strand.
GGCGAGCGGGATCAGATCTCTCTTCAAGGACTCCAGCGCCTCCGGGGCGAGCAGCCGGGCCCCCCCTTTGGCGACCATGACCGGGTCCACCACCACCCGGGAAATCCGGTATTGCCGGATCTTCGCGGCCACCAGGCGGATGGTCTCGGGACTGCCCAGCATTCCGGTCTTCATGGCATCCACTCCGATATCGGAGATCACCGCATCCATCTGCAAGCCCACAAAATCCGGGGGCAGCTCATGGATGCCCTTCACCCCGAGGGTGTTCTGGGCCGTGACCGCGGTTACGGCACTCATTCCAAAACCGCCCAGGAGAGTAATGGTTTTTAAATCCGCCTGAATGCCCGCTCCCCCTCCGCTGTCGGACCCGGCCACAGTCAGTATTCGGGGTATCATATTCCTCTTCCTCCTGGTTCGTATTGTAGCCCGTTTCGGGTGAACGCGGAATCGGGAACTTCAGCCGTCCGATCATTCTTCTTTTCGGCCCTTCGGTGACGCATTCCTCACATTCCTCACCGCATTTGACAATCCGTTACGGGAAAAGTAGAATGGAAGAAATCTCCAGATGGTCTTTCAGAGGCTCTATGATCTTCGCCGGAAGGATTTTTTTTTACCTTTTTTTCTCCTGTATGCTGGCTGTTGCGGTCCTGACCGCCTCCTGCGCATCGATAAAGTCCGCCTTCCATTCCGCGCACCTTTCCAATAACAAAGAAATTGTGCGCCCCGGCCCGAAAGCGGATGCGTACTACCATTTCCTCATGGGCCAGATTTATCAGCAGCACGGCCAGCTCGAAAAATCCCTTGATGAATACCGGCGGGCCCTCGAAGGAGACCCTTCTTCCGCCTATCTCCGTTCCCACATGGCCGCGATTTACCTGAAGCAAGGCCAGCCCGAAAAAGCCCTCCAGCAGGCCGAAAAAGCCATCGAGACGGACCCGAAGAACGTCTCCGCGTACCTCCTCCTCGCCGGTCTTTACCTCTCCCTCAACCAGCGGGAAAAAGCCGTTCAGACCTACCAGAAGATTCTGGAATTCGACCCCCGGAACCAGGAGGCTCTCCTGTTCTTGGGAACGCTTTACGCGGAAGAGAAGAAATACGACCAGGCCGTTTCCCAGCTCAAGGCCCTGGTGGAGATCGACCCCAACTCGCTGATGGGCCATTACTACCTCGCCCGGGTCTACGCCGAGATGAAGAGTTACGAAGAAGCCCGGGCCGAGTACGACTCCGCCCTGAAGATCCGGCCCCATTTCGAACCGGCCCTCATGGACCTGGCCCTGATTTACGAGATCCAGCAGGAGCCCGAAAAAGCCATCCAGTCCCTGAAAGAGGCCCTGACTTTCAACCCTTCCAACGCCGAAGCCCACGAGCGCCTGGGTCAGCTCTATATCCGTCAGAAAAAATTCACCGAGGCTCTTGATGAATTTCAAGTGGTCGAAAAGCTGACCGTGCAAAACTACGACGTCCGCACGAAGATCGGGCTGATCTATTTCGAGCAGGGACGATACGATGAAGCGATCTCCCAGTTTTCCCTGGTCCTTTCCTCCCGCCCCCAGGATGACCGCGTGCGGTACTACCTGGCGTCGGTTTACGAGGAGAAAAATGAGGGAGAACGCGCGGCCGAGGAATTCAAGAAGATTCCCGTTTCCTCCTCTTTCTACACGGACGCTCAGATTCAACTGGCTGTGATTTATGAAAAGAGCAACAAGATGGAGGAGGCGATTCAGTCCCTGAAGACGGCCATCACAGCGAAACCCGGCAATGCCGACCTCTACCGGTTTCTTTCTTCCCTTTATGAGAAGAACAGCCAGTTTGCCGAAGGGATCCGGGTCCTCAAGGAGGCCCTGACTTTCGCCCCGGAGGATGAAAAGATCTATTTCAGCCTGGGAGTTCTTCTCGACAAATCGGGGGACTGGCAGGAGTCCATCCTGCAAATGCGGAAGGTCCTGGAGCTGAAACCCGAAAACGCGCAGGCCCTGAATTACATCGGGTACACGTACGCGGACCGAGGGATCAAACTCGATGAGGCCGAAGCCCTGGTCAAGAAAGCCTTGGAACTGAAACCCGACGACGGGTACATCACCGACAGCCTGGGGTGGGTGTATTTCAAAAAAGGCGAGTTTCAGAAAGCCGTGGCGGAACTGGAGAAGGCCCACCAGTTGGCCCCCGAAGACCCGGTGATCGCCGAGCACCTGGGAGACGCTTACGCCCAGCTGCCCGCCAGCGAAAAGGCCATCCAGATGTACGAGACGGCATTCAAACTGGACCCCAAGAAAACGGAGTTGCGCGAAAAAATTAAAAAGCTGCGCCCGGAGAAGACACGTCCATGAAACAGGCGCGGGCCTGGTATATCCTGCTCGCTGCTTTCCTCTTCAGCGCCTGCGCCACCGTTCCCGTCCTCCCCCCCGAAATACCCCGAGCCGAGGAAGTCCTGGAGCAGGTCCATGCCCGCCGGCAGTTCCTGGACGGTTTGAAGGGCCTGGCTCAGACCAAAATCTCCTCTCCGGCCAAAACCTTCAGTGCCAGCCAAGTCCTCTTCGCCCGCCGGCCCGGTTTCCTCCGGGTGGAAACCCTCAGCCCCTTCGGCACGCCTGTCCTCTACGCCGTCACGGACGGGCGCGACTTAAGCATTTACCACCCCTCCGAAAATCGGTATTACCGGGGATCTTTCCAGGTCAGCTCCGTTTCCCTGGGCCTCCCCTCCGATTTAACCGCCTGCGGAGATCGTCTCTTTCTTGATGGGCGGAGTCCCCCCGGAGGATTATGAAAAGGTCTCAATCCGGGCCGAGCGTGAAAAAGGGCTTTGGGTGCTCGAGCTTCTCGCCCCTTCCAGGGAAGAAAGCCAGACGCTCTGGGTCGATCCCCAATTTTTTTATGTCGTGCGCGCGGAATTCCACCGCCCCCGGTTTTCCTACAACGCCGAATTCACCGACTTCCGGCAGGCCAATGAAATCCTCTTTCCTCGCCGGATGCTGCTGGATTCTCGGGACGCTCAAACAAAGATTTCGGTCGAGTTTCAGGACCTGGAGCTGAATCCCGCCTGGGACCCGCAGGATTTCCTGCTTCCTGTTCCCCCCGGCGTTACGGTGTCCCCCTGGCCATAAAAGAAGTGTCAGTGTCAGTGTGAGGTGGAACCATTTACTCAGTACTGAACCGTAAAGAGAATAGGGTACCAGCAGCGGATATCCCGACGCATAGGAATTTGGGAAGGGAATGGAGGTTGCAGGCAGAATGGAGCGGAATGTGGGTGAATATAACTTAGATGTCGGTGGCCGTTCCACGGTACTGGCCACTGACATTGGCACTGAACACTTTTTCTATCCGATCTCTTTGAGTTTCTTACGGGCCCTGCTGGCCTGGTCGGTTTGGGGGAACCGGCGGACGACTTCTTTCAGAATCAGCTTGGCGTTGGTCGTGTCTTTCATCTCCAGGAAAGCCATCCCCTGGCGGAACAGAGAATCCGGGACCTTGTTCCCTTTGGGATAATTCTTAATCACTTCGTCGAATTCCAGGATCGCCTCTTCGTATTTCTTCCCGGCGAAGTAACATTCCCCCAGCCAGAAATGGGCGTTCTCCGAATATTTCGACTTGGGGTACACTTCCAGGAATTTTTTGAAATCTTTCCGGGCCCCTTCTAAATCCCCCTTGGTGTACTTGTCATAGGCTCGCTTGTAAGCTTCTTCGGGACCCGAAGCGGGTTTCGCAGGCTTCTCCTGCGTTTTTTTGGCAGAAGGCTGCCCCTTGGCAGCTTCGGCCGGGGGAGAGCTCAGGGCAGGTTTTTCTTCTTCCCCTCTGTCCGCCTGGGGCATCGGTTCCCGGCCCTGGACGACCGTTTTTTTCTCAACGGCGTCCTGATTTTTCTCAGCGGACTCCACGCTCTTCTGCAGAGTGGCGACGCGTTTTTCGAGGTCCTCGATTCTCGTTTGCGTATTCTTGGTCGCCCCGAAGGTCTTCTCCGCGAAATACTTGCTCTCTTCAAACCGCCCGGTCAAATTCTGGACATCCAGCTGGAGCTTGTCCAGGCGAGCCCCGAGGTCCGCCTGGTACTTTCGCATCGGCTGGCTGCTCGTTTCCATCTCCTTTTCCAGGAACCCGACCTTGGATTTCACTTCCCCGGTCAAGCCGCTCACCTGCCGGGACGTTTCACCGGTCCTCTTCTCCAGGACCTGCATTCTCCCGGAAAGGTCTTTCAGCTCTGCGTTCAGGTCATAAATATTCCGCTGCAGCCCCATCATTTCCTTGGTCGTATTGTTGGCATCCCGCTGCACGGAATCGAGGTCCCCCTGGGTTGCGCAATTGCTGAGGACGAGAAGACAGGAGAGAAAAAACAGGGAAGCAAATCTTTTGCGGTTCAATTTCGTATCCATGGGAAGAGAGGAGCTCTCCCCCGCTGCGTCGAGGCGAATGCCGGGAAGAGCTCCTGAAGGAGAAAAGAAAAATTACTTGGACAGCACGAACTCGTCTCTGCGGTTCTTGGAACGGTTGGACTCGTCCTTATTGGGAACCATGGGCCTCTCTTCCCCGTAGCTGATCGTGGAGATGCGTCCGGAAGTGATGCCCATTCCTTCCAGGTAGGACTTGGCGCTGTTGGCCCGCCGCTCGCCGAGGGCCAGATTGTATTCGTTCGTCCCGATGTCGCAGGTATGCCCTTCCACCTGGATCTTGGCGTCGCCCGATTTCTTCATCCAGGCAGCCAGTTTTTCCAGGTTTTCCTTGGCTTTCGCGGAGAGCGAATAGTCGTCGAAGGCAAACTGAACGCGCAGGCTGGCCAGGTCGATCGGCTCAACGGCCGGGGGTGGAGGAGGCGGGGCTTCCACCTTGGGCGCAGGCGCGGGCGCAGGAGGAGGAGGAGGAGGAGGAGGAGGTTCTACTCTGGGCGGAGGGGCTGGCGCGGGGGGGGGAGGTGCGGGCTTTGCCTCCACCACGGGCGGCCGTCCGCCGACTTCTTCTTTCACCAGGGCCTTCTTGGAACAACCGGTCGCCAAGAAGCCAACCAGGACCACGCAGGCAAGAATGACCAACCACCAAGAAGATTTCTTCAGCATTTTCTTACCTCCTTTTATATTTTTTGGGAATAATAACACCGCGCTATTTGCTTTCACGCACGCGGGGAAGCCAATAAGAATAACTATCATTTCCCTTTTGGAATGTCAACTTTTTTATTCGGGTTCCCTCGGCGTCCATCAGAAAAATACGGGGCTCGCCGTCCCGGTCCGAACTGAAGATCAGGTGCCGTCCGTCCGGGGACCAGGCAGGCATCTCGCAACGCCCCAGGTTCGCGGTCAAGACTCGCAAGTCCGTACCCGTCGGGGTGGATCGTGCAGATGTTCCGTCCCCCTCCGAGCGAGGCGTCGAAGGCGATCCGGTCGCCCCGGGGGGACCAGACGGGGTGGGTGTTGTAATTTCCTTCGAAGGTCAACCGTTGAACATTCTGCCCGTTGGCGTCCATGACGTATATCTGGGGAGTGCCCCCCCGGCTGGAGACGAAGGCGATCTTCTGCCCATCCGGGGACCAGGTGGGGGAAACATCGATAGCCGGGTTGTTCGTCAGCCGGACCAGGCCGGAACCGTCGGCATTCATGGTGTAAATCTCCGGGTTTCCATCCTTGCTCAGGGTCAGGGCCAGCCGTTTTCCCGTCCGGCGACCAGGCCGGGGACATGTTCAGCCCGGGGTAATTGGAAATCCGGCGCTCCTCCCCGGAGCGCAGGTCTTTCATGAACAAATCGGGGTTCCCCATCTTATAAGAGGTGAAGACCACTCGGGTGCCGTCGGGCGAAACCCGCGGGGAGAGAATAATGGATTTGTGGTAGGTGAGCTGGCTGACGTTGCGCCCGTCGTAGTCCATTAGGAAAAGCTCTTTGTTCCCCCGCGCCGTGGAAACAAAAACGATCCTGGTCTGGAAGAAGCCCTGCTCCCCGGTGATGGCGAAGATGATTTCATCGGCGAACCGGTGCATCATCCGCGAGAGGTCGGTCACGTCGCCGATGTACCGCTTGCCCACGATCAGCTCTTTTTTCACCACGTCATAGAGGCGCGCTTCCACGGTCAAGGACCCGTTCTGATGAGAGATCGTGGCCTCGGACCAGGGCCTCCGACCCGAGGTTTGCCCACGATTGGAAATCCACCGGGTTCGCCTCGGCGCCGCCCCCCGGCGGGCCGCGGTTTTCTCCGGGGCGGAGGAGGGGACAATCAGCGAGAAAAACCCCGAAAGGTCCAGGTCCTCCCTCAAGATCTCCCTGGCCCGGTCCTCCAGTTTCATGTCCTGCCCGGAAGGACCGGAGCCCTTGAAAGGGGCCAGGGCAATGGGAAACTTGCGGAACGAGGGCGAGCGGATATCGATATAAACTTTCGCGCCGAGAAGCTGGTCCACGAGGAGCGTGGAAACCAGAACCAGCAGAAAAACCAGGTGCGTTTTTTTCATACACTTCCTCACAAGTCCGAAGGGGTAAACCGGACCCCCACGTCGAATTTATCCCCTTCAAATCCCGGGGGGAGCGGCGGAAGGGGATTGGCTTTTTTTATGGCTCGGAGAGCCGATTCGTCCAGGTAAGGGTTCCCGGATTTCTTCTCGACCTGGATGTCCACGATTTGTCCGTCCTTCGCGATCCGGATCCCGATGATCGTCTCCAGGTCTTTCCTTGCCCTGGAGAACCCCGCTGGGAAGAACCCACACGTTCCGGATCCGCTGCCAGATCAGGTTATAGTACATCTTGTATTTTATGGACATGAATCCGGAGGAGGTCCCGCCGGTGCCCGGGTCGCCGGTCTCGACCGCGCCGGCGCTCCCGATGGTCACTTTTTTTCGGATCCCTTCGATCGCCGAACTGACCTGGGCCGCCTCTTTCTCCCCGCGGATCCGCTCGATGGCCGAATCGACGCTCTTCTCTTCCTGCCTCTTTCGAATTTGATCGATGGCGGTATCGACCCTCTTTTCTTCCTTTCGCTTGCGGAGCCGTTCGATCGCCTCGGAGATCTTCTTCTCCGAGTCCTCCTTTTCCTTCGGGGCCAGGGAAATCGCTTTTTCCTTCTCTTCCGGCCTGGCCTTTTCCGCCGGCTGAACCGACGGGGATGGCGCCGCGTCCACCTTCGAATCCCCTTTCGAGGCCGGGGCCGGCGCAGGCTGCACGTTTACCAGGCGCACGGAGTAAACCGGGGAATAATACGTCCGGTTGGAGGCAAGGTTGGGGAGGAGGAACATGGCGGAGACGGCAACCAGATGGAGAATGAACGAAACAAAAAACATTCCGCCCATTCCCGGGTCCTGCGAGAAATGGGTCAGGATTTGAGTGCTCGGGGACGTCTTCATTTCCGTGTTTCTAGCGGCTCCGTCACCATGCCCAGCTTCTCGATGCCGGCATTCTTGATCTCGGCCATGATGCGGACGACGAAGCCGTAAGGAACGCTCCGGTCGGCCCGCAGCAGGACCTCGCGGTTGAGCCGGGCCGCGGTCGAACGCTCCAGCTGCCTGCGGAGCAGGGCCGAATCGACTTTCTCCTGGTTGAGGAAGATCTCCCGCTTGGCGTTGATGGTAACCACCAGGCGCTCTTCCTGGCCTTCCATGGGTTGGGAAGTGGTCTGGGGGAGGTCAACGTCGATCCCCTGCTGCATCATCGGGGCCGTGACCATGAAGATGATGAGCAGGACCAGGATGACGTCGACGAGGGGCGTCACATTGATGTCCGCCATGGGGCGGCTTTCGCTTCGGGGACCCTGCATCAGGAAACCCCTGGCGAGGTCGGATGAATATTCATTTTGTTCAAATTCAAATCAATCCTGACGGATTCATAAGAACTCCAAAAGTTGTTTTTTTTTGTCATTCCGGCGATCCGAGAGACTTCTTACCGAATCCGTCCATATTCACGCCTTCAAAAAATGGCGCTCGATGATGTTCAGCAGTTCGGAGGAAAAGTTCTCCATCTGCGAGTTCAATTCCTTGATGCGGTTGATGTAATAGTTGTAAGCGACGACCGCAGGGATCGCCGCCGCCAATCCGGCCGCCGTGGCGATCAGCGCTTCGGAGATCCCCGGGGCAACCACGGCCAGAGTGGCCGACCCGCGCATCCCGATTCCCCGGAACGCGTCCATGATCCCCCAGACGGTGCCGAAAAGGCCGATGAACGGGGTCGTGGAGCCCGTGGTCGCAAGGAACCCGAGCGCCCGTTCGAGCTTGGTCAGCTGCGAGGTCAAAGCCTGCCGCATGGCCCGGCTGATGTTGTCCACCCCGGTCATTTCCATGCTGAGCGCGGCGGGGTCGCTGTTCTTCCGGGGGTTGTCCGGGTTGGCTTTGGCTTGGGAGAGCTTCGTCAGCTCCAGGTAAGCGGAACGGAAAATTTCCGCCGTGGGGCTGTGGTGGAGCTTCTTGGACTCCGCGAAGATCGAGGCAAACTGTTTTCCTTCCCAGAAGATGCGCAGGAAAGACTTGGATTCCCGGTCCGCCAGCCGGATCAGGCGCAGTTTCGAAAAAATAATCGCCCAGGAAAAGATGGAGAAGAAGAGGAGGATGAGGAGAACGATTTTAACAACCGGGCCGGAATAGATGATCAAATCCACGACGCTTCCGCGAAACCCGCTGGCCACCCCGCCTGAGAAGAGCTGCCCCATGGTGGAAAAGAAAAGAGTGTTCAAGAATTCTCCTTCGATAAACCGGAAAATCAATCTTCCTGAATATATAAAAAAAGATCTCGCCCGTCAACCCGAAACCATTAATAAATGCGAATCGGAATGCGGAATTGAAATTTACGAATGGGATTGCGGATGGTGAATGGGATCGAGGAACCTTTTCCTCTGCTCTTGTTCCTTCCTCAATTTTTGATCACAGCGTACCCCCAATCCGGTCCGGGGGTTCTAATTCCGAATTCCGCATTCAATTTCACCCTCCGGCAACGGGAGGAAAAACGCTGAGCACTTCTCCCGGGTGGAGGGACTCCTCGGAGGTGCGGTGAATCCCGTCAACCAGGGTGATCATGGGGATGGATTCCGGTATCTTCAGCTGCTCCAGCGCCCTGCCCACCGTTGCCCCATCTTCCAATTCCACCCAGCAAGTGAATTTTTCACTGCCCGGCGGAAGATAATCCCTGAAGTTGGCGAATAGTTTCACTTCAATTTTCATGCCAGCGCGGTTCTCCCGGAGCCGGGTGTTTCGGGCCCACCCGGTTTTTGATTAGATTTTCAATCGGATAGGGCCAAAAGTCAATGTCCTGCCGCCCGCCTCTCCATCTCCCTTTTGCCCCTTCTCCCCCTTTTTAAGGAGTTGTTTCTTTGACTTATACCCGCCGGACCTTTATAATTGACCCGATTAATTGGAGTCCCTGAAAGGAAATGATGGACCCTGCTTCTTTTTTTTCCCGGATTTTCTCGCGGATTCCCCTGGTGAACCGGCTCTCCCTGCGGACGAAGCTCGTCTTCAGCTTTCTCTTCGTGGTGATCGCGGGCGGGATCCTTTCCTCCCTCATCGGAACGGAACTCGTCGCCGACACGATTATTTCCCAGGCGCGCAACAAGGTCAGGCATGACTTGAACACGGCGGGGCTGGTTTACGACCAATCCCTGACCCGGATTCGCGACATCGTCCAGCTGACCGCGTCCGGCAGGAGCATCCCCGACTATTTGGAATCGGGCCGCTTGAGAAAACTGGAGGAGTTTCTGGTAAAGCGGAGGAAGGAATTCGGGCTGGACATCCTCACCCTCACGGACCCGGCCGGCAGGGTGCTTTTCCGGACCCGCCACCCCTTCAACAACGGGGATGACCGCGGCGGCGACCCGATGGTGCAGCGGGCCTTGAAAGGAGAGTTCGTTGCCTCGACGGTGATCGTCTCCCGGGAGGATTTGCAGAAGGAGGGAAGCGACCTTGCGGAACGGGCCTTTACTCTCTTTGTGCCCACCCCCAAGGCGAGGGAGGCGCCCGCAGACCGGGAAAGTTCCGGCATGATGCTCAAGGCCGCAGTTCCGGTGTGGAACGACTCCGGGCGGCTCGTGGGCGTCCTGTACGGGGGGATGCTTCTCAACCGAAATTACCAGATCGTCGACAAGGTCCGGGACCTGCTTTACGGGCAAGGGCGGTACAACGGGAAGGAGATGGGGACGGCCACCATCTTTCAGGGCGACTGGCGGATCTCCACGAATGTCCGGGACGAAAACGGCGACCGGGCCATCGGGACCCGCGTTTCGAAGGAAGTCTACGAGGCGGTGATTGAAAACGGACAGATGTGGCTGGACCGGGCTTTTGTCGTCCGCGACTGGTACATCACCGGGTACGAGCCCATTCGGGACTTCACCGGAAAGATCGTGGGGATCCTGTACGTGGGGATGCTCGAGGCCCCCTACGTGGACCTTCGCAACAAGGTGGTTTACAGTTTCTTCGGCATCGGCGTCCTCGGCGTGCTCCTGGTCCTTCTCCTCTCCTTTTTCATCACCACCGGGATCATCCGGCCCCTCCGCGAAATGGTCGGAGCCACCCGGAAGATCGCCGATGGGGACTTGTCTTTGGAGCTTCCCATCACGTCGAAAGACGAGATCGGCCAGCTCGCCGAGTCCTTCAACCACATGCTGGTCCGTCTCAAGCAGGCCCGGGAGGAGCTCGAAGATTACGGGCGGGTCCTGGAAGAAAAGGTCGAACAGAGGAGCCAGGAGCTCCGCAAGATCCAGGCCCAGCTCATGCAGTCGGAAAAATTGGCCTCTCTCGGGCGGCTCGCTTCCGGGGTCGCCCATGAGATCAACAGCCCGCTCACCGGAATCCTGACTTTTTCCCACCTCCTCATGCGTAAGCTGAAGGACAATCCCGAGCTGCAGAAAGAGTTGGAACTGATCGTGAAAGAGACCACCCGCGTCTCCACCATCGTCCGGGGGCTGCTGGATTTCGCCCGGGAGAGCCGGCCCCAGAAGAGGCCGTGCAACATCAACGAGCTGATCCTCCAAACCCTTTCCCTGGTGGAACGGCAGTCCGTCTTCCAGAACATCCGGATCGCGAAGAGCCTCGACCCTCAGGTTCCGATCCTCCTCGTGGATGCCAACCAGATCCAGCAGGTCTTCATGAATATTCTCCTGAATGCCGCCGACGCCATGCCCGAGGGGGGATCCCTGGCGATTTCCAGCCGCCTTCTGCCCGGGGACTCTTTTGCGGAGGTGAAATTTTCGGACACCGGATGCGGGATCCCGGAGGAAAACCTGAGCAGGATTTTCGACCCCTTCTTCACCACCAAGGCGGAGAAGAAGGGGACCGGCCTCGGTCTGGCCGTGAGCTACGGTATCATCGAACGCCATCGGGGAAGAATCGAGGCCCAGAGCGAAGTGGGACGGGGCACAACGTTCACCATCCACCTCCCCCTGGACGCCTCGGAAGAAGTGCCGATGGGATAAAAAACATTTCGGAGTCGGGAGTTCGGAGTTAGGAGTGAAAGCCCCCCGAACGGAGGTAGGGGCGGCCCGCCGGGTCGCCCGAACGAACTTTGGAGCAAAAAGTGAATCCGAGCAGAGCGAATCCCGGAATTTTTGAATGTAATTCTCTTTTACTCCGAACTCCGAACTATAGTGAACGGCTTAAGTAAGTCGACATCCAGTTGCCTTTTATTGACTTATGTCTCGCCGTAAAATCCCCCCTGCCCCCCTTTGATAAAGGGGGGTTTGGGGGGATTTACCAGGGATTGCCCATGCAATGTCCACTTTCTTTGGTCGGGCACTATAAATTACTCCGAACCCTATTCCTATTTAATTATGCCTCACGCAAGAATTCTAGTCGTCGATGACGAGGAGATCGTCCTCCTGAGCTGTGAGCGGGTTCTCACCGAGGAGGGGTACGAAGTTCGCACCCTCCTCAGCGGCAGGGAAGCCCTGGCTCTTTTGGGCGAAGAAACTTTCGACCTGGCGCTGGTGGACTTGAAGATGCCGGGGATCGGCGGGATAGAACTCCTCCAGGCCATGAAACGCGACTACCCGGACATCGCGGTGATCATGATCACCGGTTACTCCACGGTCGAGTCCGCCGTGGAAGCGATGAAATCGGGGGCCGCCGATTACCTTCCCAAGCCCTTTACCCCCGACCAGCTCACCTTCATCGTCAAAAGGACACTCGACGCTCGAAGCCTGATGATGGAGAACCTGTACCTCCGCAACGAGCTCCAGGGCAAGTACCGTTTCGAGAACATCATCGGCAGCAGCAAGAAGATGCAGGAGATCTACCGCCTGGTCGGCAAGGTTGCCCCGACGAGCAGCACCGTTCTCATTACGGGCGAGAGCGGAACGGGGAAAGAGCTGATTGCCCGGGCGATCCATTTCAACAGCCTGCGCAAAGACCGCCCTTTCGTCCCCGTGGACTGCGCCGTCCTATCAGAAAACCTCCTGGAAAGCGAGCTCTTCGGCCACATCAAGGGTTCCTTCACGGGGGCCGTGGTGACCAAGCCCGGCTTATTCGAGGTGGCCGACGGTGGGAGCCTATTCCTGGACGAAATCGGGAATATCAGCCTGACGACCCAGAGCAAACTGCTCCGGGTCATCCAGGAAAGGGAATTCACCCCGGTGGGCGGCACCAAGGTCAAGAAGGTGGACGTCCGGATTATCGCAGCGACCAACAAGGACCTGCCGGAAAAAATCAAGGAAGGCACTTTCCGGGAAGACCTCTTTTACCGCCTCAACATTGTGCCGATTCACGTTCCGCCCCTCCGCGAAAGGCCGGAAGACATCCCCCTCCTGGCCCAACATTTCCTGGAAAAATACTCCCGAGAGGTGGGAAAGAAACCCAAAACCCTCTCCCCGGCCGCGGTGGAACTCCTCCTCCGTTATCCATGGCCGGGAAACGTGAGGGAACTCGAGAATACCATGGAGCGGATGACGGTCATGACCGACGAAGATACCCTCCTCCCCAGACACTTTCCCGTATCTCTCCAGGAGAGCCCGGAAGCGATCTGTTTCGACGTCCCCCGGACTAGCGATGAACTCCGGGAGATGAAGAGACATCTGCGAGACAAAGCGGTCGAAGATATCGAAAAGCTCTTCGTCCTCGCCGCTCTCGCCCGCAACGACTGGAACGTCACCCGCTCGGCGAGGGAGGTAGGCATGCTGCGGCCCAACTTCCAGGCGCTCATGAGAAAACACAACGTCAAGTCGGCGGAAAGGGAAGAAGAAAAGTAACTGGTTTCTGGTTACAGGTTGCTCGTCATCGGGAAATTCCCTCTCCCTCGGAGACTGTGTCGTAATTCCGTTTATGGTTCGACAAGCTCACCACGAACGGAAACGACCCATTGAGAATTGATAACTTAGTACAGTAGTTCATAAATTCACTAACGTATTCAGGTTACGCAGCGGCCTGCTTCTGTACTATGTTGCAGGCTCTTGAGTTTGGAAAAAGGAAACCCTGGCCATGAGAACAAGCCTCAGAAATCCCCCCTTCCCCCCTTTGATAAAGGGGGGCGGGGGGGATTTCTGGAAGGGACGTATCAAGGAACTCCATTTGCTTGTCTCTGACTCTGCCGTACTGTGAACCCTTTTAAGCGAAAAAATACGATACGATATTTATGGAAATGCCCACTTAGCCGTTCGCCCTGAGTCCCGCGCAGCGCGGGAGCGAAGGGCCAGTGACGAATTGCAACGCAATCTCTCGAGCGAGAGGGCGAGGGAGAGGGCGATCGAGAAATAAGTTGGAACGAGCAACCAGCAACCAGCAACAAGCCAACCAGAAGTCCTGCATAAAAAAAAAATACACGCATGAAAGAATGATGCCTTGATTTACTTCGGCAATTTCTTTTTTCTGCATATTTTAAATATGCACTTTCCCGCCTCTTCGGGCCTCCCCGCTTCAACCATCTATTAGAAAATCTCACAAAAACAAAAGCTTATGACATTGTCCCGGATCTCTTGGGCTTTGGCACGTCCGTTGCTATCACCAGTGTGAGTTTTTGATTCAGGATTCCGGGTGGAGGGAGCGATGGTTAACGGGAATATATTGATTGCCACTAACGATGAGCCGCTCGGAGAATACCTGTACCATCAGGTAAACGGTTTCGGCCGGGCCGTATCCCGGATCAGCCAGTTCAGCGAGCTTCTTAGAAAAGTAAAGGAGGCGGAGTCGGATGTCCTGATCCTGGACTTTACCCTGGAGGGGATTCCCTCTCTGGACCTCCTTCCGCTGATCAGGAAATCCGGCCCGCAGGTCCCGGTCATCGCTCTTAGCGAGGACTCATCCCTGGAGATGTCCAGGCGGGTCCGCCTCCAGGGGATCTTTTTCTTAGCCATGAAACCCATCGATCCGTCTGAGGTTCGCACGGCCGTCGGTGATGCCGTAAAAATGCTAAACGAAAGAGAGCAGAGGAGGAACCAAAATATGAGCATGGGTAAAGTAATCCCCTTCGACACCCTCGAGAGGCTCAAAGACATTTTCGCGGAGCATGAGGGAAACAGAGGACACCTGTTGATCGTCCTGCAAAAGATCCAAGCCATTTACGGGTATGTCCCCCCGTTCACCCTGGAAATGGTCTCCCAGATTTTGGGCGTGACCACCAGTGAGATATTCGGGGTCCTGACCTTTTACAACCGCTTCCACCTGAACCCCCAGGGGAAGCACACGGTGCGGATGTGCCGGGGCACGGCTTGCCATTTCAAGGGAGCCCCCTCGGTGATCGAGGCCGTTCGGAACCACCTGAAGCTGCCCCACGGAAAAGAAACCACCGAGGATTTCCTCTTCAGCCTGGAAGAGGTCGCGTGCCTGGGCGCCTGCGGGATCTCCCCGGTCATGACCGTCGATGAAGAGACATACGGGAACCTGAGCCCGGGGATAGCGGTGGAGATTGTCGCCCGCTATGAAGCGGAGGAGAAGGCGCCGGCCCTGCCCGAAGTGGCCGCGGAAGAGAAGAAGGCCGCCTGAAAATACCTATGCGCCGGAAAGCCGGGCCATCGGCCCCGGGCGCCAGAGAGGGAGGATAAAATGGGCAAGATGGAAGCAATAAAAGGTTTCACCGCGGATTGTTACCTGCATGAAGGTCCGGCGATCCGATTGATGGAGGCGGGCAAGTACCAGGAGTGCCTCTCCCGCCAGAAGAGAGAGGTCATGCGCCGGTGCGGAACAGTGAACCCGGAAGATATAGACGCGTACATTCAGAGCGGCGGGTTTAAGGCCCTGGAAAAAACGGTCACATCCATGACCCCCGAGACCGTCGTGGAGCAGGTGAAGACGGCCGAGATGCAGGACCGGAGCCCACAGGCCCGGAACACCGCCCTTGACTGGGAAGGCTACCGGCAGGTTCGGCGCCTGCCTGCCTACATCGTGGCCGCACGAGTCGGCGGCCCGTCCGAGGCCTGGATGGAACGCACCCTGCTCGAGGGGGACCCTTTCGCCCTGATCGAAGGCATGGCCATCACCGCCTACGCCCTGGGCGGCGTGAAGAAAGGGATCGTCTATATCCCCGCCGCCTACAAGCCTTTGGCCTTCCGCAGGATGGACCGGGCCGTCAAGTCAGCCCGGGCGCGGCGATATCTGGGCCCGAATATCCTCGGAACTCCTTTCAACTTCGACGTGGAGATCCGGGAAGCCGCGGGGGAAGATTCCCAGCCCAAGGAGCACAATCCATTCGTATGCGGCGAGTGCGGCCGGGCCCTCTTTGATATCGACGGAACCGAAGGGTATGAGAACTTTCAAGGCGTGGATCTATGGCCGAAACCTTTCTACGCGAACAACGTGGAGACGTACCTGAACATCCCCCTGATCGTCTCCAGGGGAGCCGACGCCTTCGCCTCGCGGGGGACGAAGGGCGCGGGAGGGACGAAAATCTTCGCCCTCACCGGGAAGACCAAACATCCTTGCCTGGTCGAAGCCCCGCTCGGGTCAACCCTGGCGGCTTTGCTGAAAATGGCCGACGGCGAGAAGAGCGCCTTGGACGGTGAGCTGAAAGCCTTTCAGGTAGGAGGCCCGTCCGGGGGGATCTTCCCCGCGAAATTCCAAACGACGCCGATGGATTTCGGCTCGCCCGCCGATATGGGCTGGAAGATCGGCTCCGGGCACACCCTGCTGATGGACGAAAAGGTCTGCATCGTGGAGATGGCGCGCTATTCCCTGAATCAGCTGGCCGCCGAATCCTGCGACCGCTGCTCCCCTTGCGGAAAGGCCTTTAAGAATATTCTCTCGATCCTGAACCGGCTGACCAAAGGGATGGGAGAGGAGGGCGATATCGAGACCCTTGAGAGCTTCGCCGGCCGGGTTCACTCCAGGGCCCGCTGCGGCTTCGGCAAAACTGCCGTCGAGGCGGTCCTTACCAGTCTGCGATACTTCCGAGCGGAGTACGAGAGCCACCTGAAACAGAGTTGCCCGGCTCGTTATTGCAAGGACCTGACCCCGTCCGCGGAACGCCCCCTGAAACTCGCGGCATGACGCTAAAGGGCCCGTAAGAGGTGAAAGGAAGGAGTGAGGGGTCATGAAAGCTCCTCACGTCCGACCCGCTCACCCTTTACGGGCCTATGTTGTCTTTGTCGCCTGCCGTCCTTTAGTCTTTAACTTTTGCCCTTCCCTCTTGTTTCAGCCTTCATACTTCATACTTCATCCTTGTCCTTGTTCTGCTACAGGAAAAAATTCACGTCCCCTTTTCCTTTTCGCAAAACCTTAGGGGTGTCCCCAGTCAGGTCTATCACGCTGGAAGGTTCCGAAACCAGCACTCCGCCGTCGATGACCAGGTCGAGCGACTTCCCCAGATGCCGGTCGATCTCCGCCGGATCGTACAGAACCTCCCCCCCGGGAAGCATGGCGCTGGTGCTGATGATGGGGTGGCCGAGCTCCCGAACGATGGCCATGCTGATGGAATTGTCGGGGACCCGGATTCCCGCGGTTAAACGCCGGGTTAGCATGATCTTGGGGACGAGCTTGGTCCCTTCGAGAATGAAGGTGTAAGGACCGGGGAGAAGCCGCTTCATGGTCTTATAGGCGTAATTGGAAACCTTGCAATACATGCTGATATCTTTCAAGTCCGCGCAGATGAAACTGAAGGGGCGATTCTTCTCGCTTCTCTTAACCTGGTAGATGCGCTCGATGGCCTTCTTATTGTAGAGGGAACAACCGAAACCGTAGACGGTATCCGTCGGGTAGGCAATCACGCCGCCCTCTTCTAACACTTCGACGACCTTCCGGATCAACCTTGGTTGAGGATTCTGGGGATTGATCTTCATGAGCATGCGTCCCCCTTTTGAAAATTTTTTCCGCACCCATAATAAAAATGTAACACCAATCTGCGGAAAATGACAAGGCCATATGAAATTTGGAATTCGGAATGGCCAATGCGGAATTAGGAGTGTGGCAAAAGTGTTCCCAGAAATCCCTCCCGGCCTCCCTTTTACAAAGGGAGGAGCTATGGTTTCCCCCTTTGAAAAAGGGAGGTGTGAAAAAATTCGAATCGAGAAGGCAACAGCTTGTCTTGTTGTCCAGGGGACGGCAAAAATTTACTTGCCAAAAATCGGCGGGACATTCGTTAGGTAAACCGGGTTCACCTGAGTTCCGCAAAGGAACGTGGGCAATTCGAGCTAACCCGCGTACATAAAATATGATTTCCTTTTGCCCCTCCGGCATGACTTCATAGCCCGCGGGCAAAGAAGAAATCAGCGCCTCTTTTGGCAAGTAAATTTTTGCCGTCCCCTGGACATGGTACCGCTTCCAATTCCCCGGCCTCCTGGATTTTTCACAGCTTCCGGGGGACCAAGGGGGATTTCTGACGTTTCCCGGCAAATTCCGGCATGCTCTTTAAAGAGCAAGAGGGGTGCTGCAATCCACATCCCAAATTCCGCATTCCGACTTCCGCATTCCGCATTTGTCCCAATTTCCTCTTGCCCAAAAGCCGTTCCCCGTGTTAACGTTAGAATCATTTTAGGAATCTTCAGCCCCGGTGGAAGCTTTCAGCAGCCGCCAGACAACCGTCAACGCACACCAATCCTGGAGTTTGTGACCCATGGGAAAGATGGAAGTGAACCGCGAGCGCTGTAAGGCTTGCGGCCTCTGCATTTCGGTCTGTCCGAAAAAGATCATCGTCTTCAGTCAAACGGCCAACAGCCAGGGTTTCTACCCGGCGGAGGCGGGCCCGGAAGGGGAATGCACCGGCTGCGCCCTTTGCGCCGAGATCTGCCCGGATGTGGTCATAGAAGTTTGGAGGTAGGCAGTCAGGTGGAAAAACGTCTGTTCATGAAGGGCAATGAAGCCCTCGCCTACGGGGCGATCAAAGCCGGATGCCGCTTCTATTTCGGGTATCCCATCACCCCCCAGAACGACATCCCCGAGTATCTGGCCCGGCATTTGGCCAAAATGGAAGGCTGTTTCATCCAGGCCGAGAGCGAGGTCGCCTCGATCAACATGCTGCTGGGCGCGTCCGCGGCCGGGGCCCGGGCGATGACCTCCTCCTCCAGCCCGGGGATCTCCCTCATGCAGGAGGGGATCTCGTACCTGGCCGGGAGCGAGCTGCCCGCGGTCATCGTCAACGTCACCCGCAGCGGTCCGGGCCTGGGGGGGATTTCCGCCTCCCAGGGCGACTATTTCCAGGCTACCCGGGGCGGAGGACACGGCGACTACCGGACGATCGTTCTGGCCCCCCACTCCGTCCAGGAGATGCACGACCTGGCCATGCTGGCCTTCGACCTGGCGGACCTGTACCGGAACCCGGTGGTCCTCCTCGCCGACGCGGTCCTGGGGCAGATGCAGGAAACCATGGAGGACCGCCCCTATCGGCCCCTCGAGCTCCCCCCCAAGGACTGGACCCTGACCGGAGCCTCCGGACGAAAGCCGAACCTGGTCAAGTCTCTCTATCTTAAAGAAGGAGAGATGGAGAAGCACAACTGGAAGCTTTTTGAAAAGTACCAGAGCATGAAAAAGGAGATCCGCTACGAGCTTTCGCTGGCCGATGACGCCGAGATGATCGTCGTCGCTTTCGGCACCTCCGCGCGGGTATCCAAAACCGCCATCCGCCTGGCCCGGGCCCAAGGTCTCAAAGTGGGCCTGTTCCGGCCCATCACTCTCTTCCCCTATCCCGGCGATGCCCTCCTCGAGCCTCTCCCAGCGGGTGAAGAAGTTCATCTCCATCGAAATGAACACCGGCCAGATGGTCGAAGACGTGAAGCTCTCCGTGGCCCGCGACGCGGACGTCCATTTCTACGGCCATCCCCCGGGCTCCCCCCCGGTGCCGGAAGAACTGCTCGACGCGATCAAGAAAGTGTATTGAGGTTCGCCATGAAGCAAGTTTTTAAGCGGCCCCAGAGCCTGCGGGATGTTCCCTTCCATTTCTGCCCCGGCTGCCACCACGGGACGATCCACCGGCTCGTGGCCGAGGCGATCGACGCCTACGACCTGCGGGAGAAGACGATCGGCGTGGCCGGGGTCGGCTGTTCGGTCTTCGTTTACGAGTATTTCGACATCGACGTGGCCGAAGCCCCCCATGGACGGGCCCCCGCGGTGGCCACCGGGCTGAAGCGGGTCCGGCCGGACCGGATCATCTTCACCTACCAGGGAGACGGCGACCTGGCTTCCATCGGCATGTCGGAGATCGTCCACACGGCCAACCGGGGCGAAAACATCACCGTCATCTTCGTCAACAACACGGTCTACGGCATGACCGGCGGGCAGATGGCCCCGACGACCCTCCTCGGCCAGCAGACCACGACCTCTCCTTACGGGAGGGATTTCAACCAGGACGGGTATCCGATCCGCATGGCGGAAATGCTGGCGACCCTCGAGGGCACGGCCCTCTCCGCGCGGGTGGCCTTGAACACCCCGGCCAACCTGATGAAGGCCAAGAAGGCGGTCCGGCAGGCCTTCGAGATGCAGATGAACGACATGGGCTTCTCTTTCGTGGAGTTCCTCTCTTCCTGCCCCACCAACTGGGGCCTCAACCCGCGGAAAGCCAATGAACGGGTCGAAAGGGAACTGATCCCGTATTTCCCTTTGGGGATCTTCAAGGAGCGCAAAGAGAGCGACCACCTTTAGAATCAATGCGGAATTGCGGAATTCATCTGTCGTTTCTCGTTGAGCGGTTAATTCCGCATTCCGCATTCAGCATTCCGAATCTTTACGCGGAGCGTTTATGTACCAGGAAATCATCATGGGCGGGGTCGGCGGGCAGGGAATCATGGTCATCGGAAACCTTCTGGCCCACGCCGCCTTCATGGAAAATCTGAACGTCACCTACATCCCGATTTACGGGGTTGAGAAGAGAGGCGGCCAGGCGGACTGCACGGTGGTCATATCCAACGAGGAGATCGGGTCCCCCATCGTCGGCTATCCCCAATCCTGCATCATCATGAGCAAGTCCTCCCTGTTGAAGTATGCCCCGAGAATCAAGCCCCACGGTCTCCTCGTCCTGAACAGCTCCATGGTCGGCGCCGGAGGAAGTGCCCCGGAACGACGTGGACCTTCTCCCGATCCCGTCACAGGAGATCGCCAAGGAGCTGAAAAACGACCGCCTGGCGAACATGGTGGTCATCGGCGCCTTTGTCGAAAGGACCAAGGTCGTCAGCCTGGACACGTTGATTGCCGCCCTCCCGAAGATCTTCGACGAGCGCCACCACCACCTGATCCCGGCCAACATCGAAGCGATCCGGAAGGGGGCGGAATACGCCTGGATTCTTCTTTCCAAATACCCGGGTAAATCGAAACCCGCCAAGGAGTAAATCCATGGAAGAGGAAAAGAAGGCCGAGAAAATGACCATCGGGGAGAAGATCCGGGACCTCCGGGAGAAAAAGGGGCTTTCCCTCCAGGACCTGGCGAGCCGGACGGGATATTCCTCGGCGATCCTCTCCCAGATGGAAAATCACATGGTCTCTCCTCCCCTGGGCGCCCTGATCAAACTGGCCAAAGCCCTCGAGCTCAAGGTGGGCGCCTTCTTCGGCGACGACCCCCGCGAGCCCTATGCCATCGTGCGGAAAGACGAACGCCGGAGCATTTCCCGGTTTGCCTCGAAGGAGGGGGTCAGCTACGGGTATTCCTACGAGAGCCTCGGTTTCGACAAGAAGGACCGGCACATGGAACCTTTCCTCGTCACCCTCGAGCCGGCGACGGTGAAGAGCGAGAAGCTCTCCTCCCACGAGGGGGAAGAGTTTATCTTCGTCCTGGAAGGGGAGATGGAAGCCATCCTGGGCACCCACAAGGATATCCTCTATCCCGGCGACTGCATCTACTACGATTCCAACATCCCTCACAAAGTCCAATGCCACAGGGAAAAGGCCACCAAGATCCTGGCGGTCATCTGGACCCCCCAATAAGGAAGAAAGCCTTGTCTATCCTTACTGCTTCCCAGGCCCAAGAAGAGGCCGTCCAGACCGCGGCCCGGCTCATCCTGGCCGCCGTCACCACCTCCCCCAAGACCCGCGGGGTGAGTTCCATCTCCGCCGTCCTGCTCCAGGGCGAGGAGAAGGAGCGGCTGGCGAAATCCATGGAAGAACATGGGCCCCAAAAGAGGTTCAACTCGGATATTTTTCTGCGGGACGCGAACAACATCCGCCGCTCCGCGGGGGTGATCCTGGTCGGGGTGAAGGGCACGATGCCCAAGAAACCCGAGAAGCCTTTCAACTGCGGGGCGTGCGGCCACGCCAGCTGCGCCCAGTTTATCCGGACGGAAAAGAAGCCCGCCGAGGATTTCGTGGGGCCGCTCTGCGCCTTTCAGCTCGTGGACCTGGGAATCGCCCTGGGAGTAGCGGCCAAAATGGCGGGAGAGTTGAACATCGACAACCGGCTGATGTACACGGCCGGGGCCGCGGCGATGAAACTGGGCCTGATGGAAGCCGACATGATCATCGGCCTGCCGCTGTCGATCAGCGAGAAGAATATTTTCTTCGATCGGGGATAAAGGATTGTAGGGGCGATTCATGAATCGCCCTGCTCTCCGAAGAACGTACGGGCACGCTGCTGCGTGCCCCTACATACTCGGAACTCTTCTCTCACCATGGACCTTCGCGAATCCATCCTGAAATCCGCCCAGCCCTGTACGGCGCCGAACAAGAAAATCTTTCCCACCCTGTCCCTGCGGGACCGTGATGAGATCGCCGCCTCTTGCGCGGTCTCGAAACGGGAGGTGGAGATCGCCGCCCTGGAGGCAGGAGTCTGGCCTCAGCGCTATCTTCGCAACGCCGGTTCCCTGGGAGTCGCCGGGCAGCTGAAGCTGCTGAAATCCCGGGGACTGCTCGTCGGCGCCGGAGGGTTGGGCGGAACCATCGCCCAGCTTTTGGCCCGGATGGGGATGGGAATGCTGGTCATCGCCGACGGGGACACCTTCAGCGAGGACAACTTGAACCGCCAGGCTTTTTGTTTGGAGCAGACGGTTGGCTGCAGCAAGGTTCGGGTGGCCCATTCGGAAATTTTGAAGATCAACTCCTCCACGGAGGTGGAAATCTTCGAAGGTTTCGTCGCGGAAACCGAACTCCCCTCGCTTGTGCGCGGGGTCGCCGTGGCGATCGACGCTCTGGACAACATGCCCACCCGCTTCCGCCTGGAGAAGGCCTGTAAGGAGGCGAATGTGCCCCTGGTCCACGGCGCGGTGGCCGGATTCACGGGCCAGGTGACTACCATTTACCCCGAGGATATCGGCTTCCGGACTTTTTACGGGAATCCCGAAACCACCCCGGAGAAAGGAATTGAGCTGGAGCTCGGCAACCTGGCGGGAATCGTCTCCACGGTGGCCTCTCTCCAGGTCCAGGAGGCGGTCAAGGTGATCACCGGGCTGGGCCGCCCCCTCCGCAATCGACTTCTCTTCCTCGACTCCCTGAACGGGTCGGCGGAAACCATTTCATTAAAATAGAGCCATCAGGCGCCCCTCACCCTCCCCTCTCCCCCGAAACGGGGGAGAGGGCCGGGGTGAGGGGGATTTTTGAATGAACTTGTCTGCTCAATAAAGGCCACTTTCGTAAGGGAGAAGCCATGTCCTGGACGCACAAGAAACGGATCTTCGCCACGATTCGCGGGGAAATGCCCGACAAAATTCCCTATGCCCCCCGCCTGGATTTGTGGTTTTCCGCGAACAAGAAACGGGGAACCTTACCCGAGGCCTACCGAGGCTTCGACCATTACGACCAGGTTTCACGGGACCAGGACTGGGCGATCGCCAAGGTGGTCCTGGAATACCAGGGCCACGGGGACGACGCCATCCTGGACCGGGCCCTGGGGTTCTACCGAATCCCGGCCCAGGGGTACTTCGCCCGCCTGCCCGGAGACGTGGAGCGGCGGGTCAGGAAGGAAGGAGAGCGGATTCACCTGGAATACGTCACGCCGAAGGGTCCCGTTCGGGCCGCCTTTGTCTACTCGGAGGAGATGCGGCGCTCGGGGGTCACGATCCCGTGGATCTCGGAACATGCCCTGAAGGGGCCGGAAGATTTCGCGCCCCTGAAATACATTTTTGAAAACCTGGTGGTCGAGCCGGTCCCGGAGCTGTACCGGGAGTGGGCTGCTCCCCTCGGGGAACAAGGTTATGCGGTGACCTACGCCCTGACCGGCGGATCGCCAATGCACCACATCATGAAAATCCTGACGGACAGCACGGATTTTTACTACCATCACCGCGATTATCCCAAACAGATGGAGGCCTTGGCCGAGGGCATCGGGGTCTTCTACCGCCGGGTCCTGCGGGCCGTCGCGGGGGGGCCGGGAGAGGTCGCCCTGGTGGGGGGCAATTTCGACGACACCATTACCTATCCGCCTTTTTTCCGGGATCACATTCTCCCCTGGCTGCAGGAAGCCGCGGAGATCCTCCATTCCGCAGGGAAGCTGATGCTCTGCCATACGGACGGAGAGAACAAAGGGCTCATGGATTACCTTTACGACAGCGGGATGGACGTAGCGGACTCGGTCTGCCCCGCCCCCATGACGAAGGTCAGCCTCGCTGAATATTACTCCCGCTGGGGAAACAAGATCACCCTCCAGGGAGGAATCCCTTCGAACCTGCTCCTGGCCGACGCCGCAAGCGATGAGGAGTTTGAGCGCTACCTGGGCGATTTGTTTAAAGCTGTCGCCCCGGGTAACCGGTTGATCCTCGGCGTCGCGGACACCGTGCCACCGGATGCGGTTTTCGACCGTCTCCGGAGAATCGCCGATCGTTTGGAGCGGGAGGGCCGCTTGCCTCTCGAGGCGGGAGGGTTCCGCCCGGTCGGCGAGGCGATCCCCCCCGAGAGAACCGCTCCGCCAAAAGCGCCCGGGGCAGGCGAGGAATTTCCGGAGCTGCGCGAGGACCTCTACAATGGGCGCGACGACGAGATTAAGAACCACGTCCTGAAACTGATCGACCGGGGAGCAAACCCCGCGGATATTCTGCATCGAGGTCTTCTTTCGGCCATGGAGGGCATAGGCCAGGAATTCAAGGCCGGCCAGCTGTTCGTCCCCGAGGTCCTCCTGGCCGCGAGGGCCATGAACGCGGCCCTTTCCGTCCTCGAGCCCCATCTCTCCTCGGCGGGCAAACAGGGCCGGGGAAAAATCATCATCGGAACGGTGCAGGGAGACCTGCACGACATCGGCAAGAATATGGTGATCATCATGCTGCGGGGAGTTGGGTTTCAGGTGGTGGACCTCGGGATCAATATCGCCGCCCCGGAGTTCGTGAAAAAAGCGGCTGAAATGAAACCGGATATCCTCGGCATGTCGGCCCTGCTGACCACCACGATGCCCCAGATGAAATTGGTGATCGAAGGTCTGGCAAAGGCCGGATTGCGGGATCGCGTGAAAGTCATGGTTGGGGGAGCCCCGGTCAGCAAGACTTTCGCCGCCCACATCGGGGCGGATGGCTATGCAGCGGATGCGGGGGAGGCAATTGAAGTGGCCAAGCGGCTGGTCAGCAACGGATGACATACATCGAAAGGGTCCCGTGGAGATACCTGAGCGGATTTGATTGTTCGTAACACTTTAGCGCTTTGAAAAAGATGACATATTCCTCTGAAAAGAGCTTCCAGAAATCCCCCCTGCCCCCCTTTGCAAAGGGGGGTTGGGGGGGATTTCAGCGGCGGGTGTTCTAAATCGGCATGATTTTCAAAGGGCTAAATTGATACGATTGTTCCTTGAATGAACAGACATTTTACGAGAAAAGACCCGATGAGGAGTCGAATCACAAAGGCTCAGGCCAAATTATTTAAGAAACGATGGGCTATCGCAAATGCCGCCGAAATAGAAGAGCTGCGCCTGACGCCCGCTTCAAAAAAATTGCGCCAGTTCTCTTTGCTCCTGCTTTGCGCCCCGCATTTCAGGAAACCCAGAAAGCCTGCCGGGGAAGAATTGGAACTCAGAAACAGATGGAACCGTATCCGGAGGGCTTTTCATGACTAGCCCGGTACCTCTAGCCCCACTTATTGCGACTCTCCAGGACCTTATCACCTGGTTGAAGGCCCAAAAGGTACCCCATCTCATCATTGGAGGAGTTGCAGCTTCTCTTCTGGCACGGCCGCGCCTCACCCGCGATGTCGATGTTCTTATTTTCCTGAGCGAGGAGAAATGGACCGATCTTCTCAAAACGGCACCCTTGTTCGGCTTTATTCCGCGTCGTGCGGACGCTCTTGCGTTCGCCCGCAGGAGCCGCGTTCTGCTGGTCCGCCACGAGCCGACCGAAACGGACGTGGACGTAATTTTGGGATCTTTGCCTTTCGAAAAGGATGCTATCGCTGGTCCGCGTCGGGTAAGATTGGGCAAGTTGACGGTCCCGGTCCCCAGCCCTGAAGATTTTATTATTATGAAGGCGGTCGGCAATCGTCCTCGTGACCTGGCCGACATCGAAGCCGTTCTGGATACCCATCCCGGCCTGGATTTTCAGAAAATCCGCCGGGTCATCCGCAACTTCTCTCAAGCAGTGGATATGCCCGGTATGCTGAGCGACCTGGAAACGATCCTGGCCAAAAAACGCCAGAAGAAATTGAAGCCAACTTCGCGCGGGAAATAGGCTCTCGGTTCCAATCATTTTCCATCCGGAATTCCTTCTGGTTTTTTCCGATTTTGCTATCGCCAGGCTCATCTAAAGGAGAGTGAGTGATGAATGTAATGAAAGGCCTCATATCTCATCCCAACGGGGACCTGACCCTGGATGAGGTTCCGGTCCCGAGAATCGGCGAGAATCCCTATGCCCCCCGGGATGTGCTGCTGGAGGTGCGGTACTGCGGGATCTGCGGCAGCGACATTCACCGCTGGAAAGCGGACAAGACCGGAGTGAAGTTTCCGCCCAGGGAAGTGGTCTCCGGCCATGAAATCGTCGGGGTGGTGCGGGAGGTCGGGCCGAGGGTAACCCGCTTCAAACCCGGAGACCGGGTGGTCTGCGAGATCGTCACTTTTTACTGCGGCCACTGTCCGGCCTGCCGGGAGGGGCGATACAACATCTGCAATACGCTCCCACCCATGGAAGGCAGGGCCCACTTCATGACCGGCGGCGGTTTTGCCCGGTACACGGTCTGGCCCGAGCAGCAGCTTCACAAGCTCCCGGATTCGGTGGGCGACCTGGAGGCGGTGCTGATGGAACCCACCGCGGGGTCGGTTCACAGCATCATCACTCGAATGGGGATGAAAGCCGGGCAATCCGTGGCCATCCTGGGTCCGGGCGCGCGGGGCATCCTCATGATGCAGGTATGCCGGGCGATCGGTGCGGGCCCTGTTTACGTGTCCGGCCTGGACCGGGACGTTCCCGTCCGTTTAGCCATGGCCAAGAAGCTCGGAGCGGATGAAGTGATCAACGTGGAAAAGGAAAACCTGCGCGCCAGGATCGCGGAGCTGACCGGCGGCCTGGGAGTGGACGCCGTCCTGGAAAACACCGGTTCCGTGGGGCCGATCGATGAATCGCTGGACATCGTGCGCAAGGGGGGAAAGGTCCTCTGGGCCGGCGGGGGGATTCGCGGGGGAATCATCGCGCCGGTGGACACCTACAAGATCATCGTCAAGGAAATAGACGTGATCGGCGAGATCTCCCAGGTCCCTTACGACTGGCACACGGCCATTCACCTGGCCGGGACGGGGCGGGTCCAGCTCAAGCCGCTGGTGACCCACCAGTTCGACCTGAACCGCTGGGAAGAGGCCTTCGACCTGGCGGCAACCAGCAACGAGTGCTTGAGGGTGGCGATAAGGCCGTGAAAAATAATTTTCATTTCTGCGCCGGGCCGTCCAGAGGCCGAACCCCGGTGATCTGATTTTTTTCCAAATAAAGATTGCACCTACAAACAAAAGCTGGTAAGAAACGGGCTATGTTTTGCGGGGCAGAACCGGCTTGAAAATAGGAAACCCTATCTCCGTGGAAAGTGAAATGATCGGATTTGGCATTTCTTTTATTTCTCCCGGTCGATTCGAGAAAAGATCCGGGAGAAATGGGAGACACAGGGGGGTCGAATGGGAAGGGTACAGATCGCGAAGCGAGTCCATGAAGAATTTCGCTCAAAGGAAGGAAGGCAGCACCCCAGAGTTTTTTTGAATCTCCCCATTGAATATTCGATTAACAACCCCGTCCCTCGTCCGGGGCACACTTTCAATTTGAGCCCCGGAGGGGTCATGCTCAACATCCCGGAAAGATTAAACACCGGCCAAACGATCAGTCTGGCCATCTTCTTCTCCCTGGGGAACCACGTGGACAAGATCAAGGTCCACTCAAAGGTTGTCTGGGTAGAGAACTCCCAAAATGACGGAAGTTACCGGTCGGGAGTGAAATTTATCGATCTGTCGCCGGCGGACAAGAACAAGCTGCAAGGTTTTTTCAAGAAATTCTAACTGCCTGAATCCGGCTTTGACCTCTCACCGGGTAGGGGCAGGCCTCCGCGCCTGCCCGGAATCCCGTTTGCCTCCCACCCTTTAGACCGAAGATTACCCTTTTAGACCCCGCCTTTTTTCTTAGAACTTGTCCGTAAATAATATTCCCCCCCTTTGTAAAGGGGGTTGGGGGGATTTTCCCCAAGTCATGTAAAGCAAATCCCCCTATGTCCCCCTTTTTCAAAGGGGGATTTAAACCCAGGAGCTTATTTAAGGATAAGCTCTTACCCCATTGCTGACGAGGAACTGTTCCAGGATTTCATACGGCTGGGCCCCTACCACTGACTGCCGACCGATGACGAATGTGGGAACCGCGGTGATACCCAGCTCCCGGGATCGCGCCCAATCGGCATCCACCGATTCCCGAAAACTTCGGGACAGGAGAACCTTCCTGGCGTCTTCTTCCGGAAGCCCCACGGATTTGGCGAGGCCGGTCAGGACCTCTACTTTCCCGATGTTTTGGGTATCCACGAAATAGGCCCGGAAAACCGAATCGTGGAATTCGTCACCCTTTCCTTTCGATTCAGCCCATTTCGCCAGTTCCTGGGCCAGCCGGCTGTTGTAGCTCCTTTTCCGCTCCCCCAGAGGCAGGCCCAACTCCTCCGCCACCGTCTTCAACCGCGCCCGTGGACTCGGCGAGATCAATATTCCTCCCGGCAAAGAGCTCCTCGAGGGTGACCCCCTCCTCGGGGGTCTCCGGGTGGAGGGGAAAGGCCTTCCACTGGATCTCCACCTCGAAATTCTTCCGCATTTTTTCAATACGCCCGGTACTGAAATAGCACCAGGGTCAGATGTAGTCCGAAAATACCTCGACGATTTTCACGTTGCCCATATTTTCCTCCTCTTTTTTTGGCAATAGGAATGGGGAATGCAGGGTGCGTTCCCCGAACGCACCTTTAAACGGCCTGATCGGGGATCAGGCCCTACATAATAATTTCGGGATGATTTTTCAAACGGCTAATTGATACCGTTTATGCTACTCCCCTTTGCTGGATTTTTGAAGCCCTTTCCTGAAACGCCCGATTTCGTCGTTGTTTCCGTGGTAACATGAGGACATGAGAAAAGATCCTCTTAAAAAAATTCCGGCGGCTATTTTCTTCGCCTTCCTTTTCGTCGCCCCGGGGGCCTTCGGGGAAGAAAATATCCCTGCCCTCATTAAAAAAGTGGAACCTTCCATTGTGGTGATTCTCAATTACGACCAGAACG
Source organism: uncultured delta proteobacterium (assembly GCA_963712535.1). Classification (GTDB taxonomy): domain Bacteria; phylum Desulfobacterota; class SM23-61; order SM23-61; family SM23-61; genus CAVQIK01. The sequence goes on from CAVQIK010000014.1 coordinate 45,622, forward strand.
GGAAAATCAGGGGCCAGGGCACCGGTTTTTTTATCAATAAAGACGGTGACGTAATCACCAACCACCATGTTCTCGAGGAGGCCAGCCGTTCGGGAATCAAACTTCATGACGGCCGGGAGTACCCGGTCAAAAAAATCCTGGCCGAAGATCCGGAAGGAGACCTGATCCGGTTATCGGTGGATATTCCGGAAAATGCGGGGATTCCCCCTCCCTTGACGGCCAGCCCGGCTTTACCCTCGGTCGGAGAAAAGATTATCGTCATCGGAACGCCCCTGGGCCTGGACCGGACCGTCTCCGACGGCATCGTTTCGGCCGTCCGGGAAATCCCGGGGTTCGGTAAAATCGTGCAGATGACCGCCCCCATATCCCCCGGCTCCAGCGGAAGTCCCGTGTTGAACATGAGGGGAGAGGTTGTCGGGGTGGCCACTTTCCTGATCGACATGGGCCAGAATCTCAATTTCGCAATCCCCGCCGAAAGAATCACCCGGATGACCGCCGTCAAGAGCAGGACCCTGGCTGAAAGAGCGGAAAAGGACCGGGAAGAACGTCTGGTCAAGGCGGCGGAACTGTATGTTTCCGGCCTCCGTTACCTTTGGGCCGGAAAGTACGATTTCGCCCTTCCTTACTTCGTAGAGGCGGTCAAGGTGAACCCGGAACATGCCCTGGCCTATTTTCAGATGGGGCTTTGTTTGAATAAACTGGGAAAGATCAGGGAATCCCTTGAGCCTTACCGAAAAGCCGCTCAACTGCAGCCGCAGGACGCCACGATTTTTACGAATCTCTGCGGAGCTTATGGGGATTCGGGCCGTTATGGAGAGGCTCTTCAGGCCTGCCGGCGGGCGATCGAGCTAAAGCCGGATGTGGCGGAGGCCCATAACAACTTGGCATGGGTTTATCAACGACTGGGGCGCTCCCAGGAAGCGATTCAAGCCAGTAGGGATGCCATCCGGCTGCACCCGGATTTGGCTGCGGCCCACTATAACCTGGGAAATTCCTACGCCGCCTTGAAGCGCTACCAGGATGCCGCCGATTCTTATAAGCAGGCGATTCGCATCGAGTTCGATTATGCCCAGGCGCATCTGAACCTCGGCTCGGCGTACCTTGAATTGGGAAGAATCGAAGACGCGATGGACTCCTACAAGCGCGCCCTCCTGCTGAAGCCTTTGATGCCCGAGGGGCACTTAAACCTGGGGATGGCTTATCTAAAGCTGGGAAACAGGGGCTCCGCGATCGAAGAATACAAAATCCTCAAGGACTTGAACAAGGAGATGGCTAACAGTCTTTTTGATTTGATATACGAATAGTACTTGCTGGTTGCTCGATTGTCGTTACTGGTTACTCGTTGTCTGGTTGCTTAGTTGCTGCGAACGGCCAGAGGAATGAGATCGCGGTGCCCATATATCCGGAAATAGCATTGATCATGACCCTGCCCGCCTAATCTATTCGGGCGGTTTGCCCTCCCAGCCGGGTAATTCGCCCGAGTCACCCCCCCTTTGCTGTCACTTCATCTGAATGAAGTCCATAGGTTAACTTCTGGCATTCTCCTTGCTCTAGTGTGGTGTTTCCAGGATACCTTTACAATGATACGAAAGCTGTCATTCCTGCGAAAGCAGGAATCTAGGATATTTAAAAGCATTTCTGGATTCCGGGTCAAGCCCGGAATGACGGACCTGTAAACCTTTTGCGGAAACAGTACACTAGAGACCTAAAGAATTTCTTACACTACTCCTTGAATAAATGACTATTTGAAAAAATAGTAGCTCTTCCCATAATGAACTCCAATCTAACCGGATAAAGGATACCGGTTTCCATGAGATATAGAACGAAGAGAAGGAAAAGCGGAAATAAGAATATTCTGATTTTGATGATTTCCCTTCTTTTGCTCATGTCTCCCGCCTTCCACGATTACCGCGACCTGGCAGAAACCGATATCCTCTCCTCCCAATCCCACTTTGAGGAACTTCACCCAGAAGACATGGTGTCAGGGACGGCCAGACACCTGGCTTTTTGGGGAATCGGATATCGGCCTTTTTAAGATTTTCCTGGAAATCAATCCCACCAACGAATTTTTCACCTGCTTATCTCCTTTCCCAGCCGATCAAGAAACATTGAACCTTCGTTGTTGAGACAAGCTCAGTTCTTAGCCAGCTCCCTTTGCTTCAGAACTAAGAGGAATAATTTTTATATTCGGCATCTTCGGGGCAAAGTGCCTCCCGGAAACGGGAACGCTTGGGTCAGGCCATCCGAAGCTTTAAGAACGGCATGCGGGAAAAGCCCTCACTCGAGGCACCGCACGGGATCAATGACCAGGAGAGCATGACCAAGAAATGAAGACTTCATCCACCTCCCTTCCACCTCGCGAAGGTGTGAAAGAATTGGCTGTTCATTTTTTCCGTCATTCCGGCGGACCCCGGATCGGGTCCGGGGCAGGCGCCGGAAGCCAGTATTCCAGGCTTTCAGAAATTCCTGGACTCCGGTCGGAATCGACTCGTACCGAGTTTTCACCGGAGTGACGACTAAAAGGCAATTTTTCTAACCTTCCAACTGGCGGGTGAAAGGTTAAGGGGAATGATGAAAGGAGGTGATGATACGGAAGAGGCGGTGGTTTCCAGCTTGAGGAATCAAAAGCTGGGCGAACGCGATTTCCGCTGGTTGAGGTTACTAACATTGGGGGGTTGAATTTTCAGTTTTCATCCAGAACAGAGCTCCATGGCTTTAGAAAGGAAGAAAGATTATGGAAATTACTAGACGAAAACTCTTAAAAGGCGCATTGGTGGCCGGGGTAGGGCTTGCTTTGCCGTTGAAGTGGAACGTGCGCAGTGCTTACCCCTTCGCCCAGAGCCCTATCCTCCGGAAGTTCGTCACCACCCTGCCCGGTTTGACGCCCGCGGGAGCCAACAATATCGGGCAGTACATACCGCTGGCCACAAAATCCACCAGGACATTTGCTGGCCTGTCAACCGACGTTTACAGCATCGCGGTGGGCAACTTCGACCAACAGATGCATCCCGATCTCAGACAAAAAACCAAATTTTTCGGGTACTTTGACCTCGCCACGAGCGACCGGAAATATCTTGCCGGGGCGATCGTGGCCACCAGGGGCAGGCCGGTCCTGCTCAATGTTACCAACAAGCTGCCCACAAACCACATCCTGCCAGTGGACCCCACCATCATGGCGGGGCCCAATGGGCTTATGGTGGGAGACCTGCCGAACAACCGTATCGCCACCCACCTCCACGGCGGCCTCACCCCCTGGTTCAGTGACGGTACCCCCTTCCAGTGGTATAACCCTAACGGATTGACCGGGCCCAGTTTCATGAACGTCCCCGGCACGAACCCGAAAAGTGGCACGGCGACTTATTATTACCCCAACGATCAGAGCGCCAGGCTGGTCTGGTACCACGACCATGCCATCGGCATCACCCGCCTCAATGCTTACGCCGGGATCGCCTCCGCCTACATCATCACGGATGCTTTCGAGAGCGTTTCTGCTCAACCAGGGGCTCCTTCCCGATCTCGTCGGGATTCCGCTGATCATCCAGGACAAGACTTTCGTATCGGACAGCGTTCGTCGCACTGATCCCACCTGGAAGTGGGGGAACACGAGCAATCTCTGGTATCCCCATGTTTATGAGTTTAATAGCGGGCCCTTCCCCAATTGTCCAGTTAACAACAAAGGCAGGGTGGACTATGGTCCCTGCGACGGGGATCCGCCAGCTGTTCTTCCCGGTCCTTCGTTCTACACTCTTCCTAACCCCTCCGTCGTGCCCGAGTTTTTCGCCGACACGACCATGGTCAACGGCGCTCCCTACCCGGTGGTCAACGTGACGGACAAGACCTTCCGGTTCCGGATGCTCAATGGCTCCCAGGCCCGGTTCTGGCATCTGAACCTGTACTCCGGAAGATCCCAGCAATCCCGGCGAAGCCGGCGCTCGGCAGCCCCGGCCCGGCGATGTACCAGGTCGGCACCGAGGGCGGGTTCCTGCCGGCAGTGGCCGTGCACCCCAATGGCATACCTTGTCCACTGGTTGAACCCGACACTGCCAATCCGGACGGCCCTTTCAACCTGCTGCTCGCCCCGGCGGAGCGCGCCGACGTCCTCATCGACTTCACGGGCTTGAGCGGCAAATCCTTTATCCTTTACAATGACGCCCCGTCACCCTTCCCGGGTGGAGACCCGCGGAATGACTATTTCACGGGGGATCCGGATCAGACCGCCATCGGCGGAGCACCCAGCACCGCTGGCCGGCTTGGGTCCCAACACCCGGACCGTCATGAAGATCGTGGTGGGAGCCGGCACCCCGGGCCCCCTGCCCAACCTGACGATATTGAACTTGGCCTTACAGCAGAACTTCACGGGCGGCAACCCCGGGGTGGAGCCGCAGCAGCCCTCGTTGCTGGCGCCATTTAATCCGTCTACGGGCCAATTCGAAGTTCCCTCAGGGGTGCCGATATTGAACAAGACCCTGAATGAGGATTTTGACGAATTTGGCCGCCTGCTCCAAAGGGGTGGAACGGACGAGACAATTCACCAATAATCAGGGGCTGCCCACATTCGGGCAGGGCTACCTGGATTCGATCACAGAGACGGTATCGGCAGGAGCTGTCCAGGCCTGGGACTTTTATAACAACACGTGAAGATACCCACCCCTGGCACTTCCACCTGGTCAATGTCCAGATAGTAGGACGTGGAATATTCGCCAGAAATGCGGACGGCACTCCCATTTTCGGCACCTTCACCGACTTAGGTGGCAATCCGGGCAAACTCACCCGGCCCGATCCCAACGAGCAGGGGTGGAAGGAGACCGTCCGGATGAACCCGGGAGAGGTCACGCGGGTGATCATGAGGTTCGACCTGCCGAAGCTTCCGGCAGTCATGGGCGACCCCGTAAGCCCCCGGACCGGCGGTCATGAGTACGTGCACCACTGCCACATCCTGGAGCACGAAGAGCACGACATGATGCGGCCCCTGGTGGTCACTTAGTCGTGTGCTTCATAATTTCGGTCACGTATTTGGCATCTGGATTTAGAACAGCTTTCCCATAGAAATCCCCCCTCACCCCCCTTTTAAAAAGGGGGGAAGATCCTCTCCTCCCTTTTGTAAAGGGAGGGCGGGAGGGATTTTGGGCGTCACCGTATTTATGAAATGAAGTACTTAGCAATTAAGGCCAGGGAGAGTCCAGAACAAGAGTTTACTCCAAGCAATCAGAGCCGCACGCTGGTAAGAAGCCCCGCGCGGTCCCGCGCGGTGCTTCTTTATAAAGCAACCGGCAACTTCCACCTGGGGGGAGGGTTCTTCTGACAAGACTTCCCTTCCCCTGGCTTTTTTCTTCAAGTCCCTGCTAATTTGCCTTGATTACCCACAGCGGCTTACAGGGGAACGTTGTCGAAAGCTTTTACCTATCTATTGGTCCAATTTCTGGATGGCCTTGAATACCGTGGAGGTGCATACGCCAACGTGCCTCGCAATCTCCGCCAGCGACATCCCGAGTTCAACGGCTCAAGAGGTATGATATCTTTGCTCGTGATCTTGCAGTCTTTTTTCTCTGCCCTCCGCCTTGAAGTTCTTCCTACCCAATGCTTTCTTCCCCGCATATCATTTCGATCATTTCGCCCGCGATCTTTTTCTTCTCTCCAACCCGAACCTGTCTTCTGAGGCTCTTGTCTGCCTTATTTAGAACATCACTTACGAAGTCCCCGCCTCCAAGAATCCGGGCATCCTATTCAACTTTTTCATTGCCATCCCTTAGGGAGAGCACCTGGGACCAGCCTCCGAGACTTCTGATCAGCCCGCCCCCTGGACGGGGATTTCAGTTCCGGTGGGCGCAATTCTTGATCGGGTCTTAAGAACACGTTTTTGTGGACCCCAAGGCCTTGAATACTGCTCGGATTGCCACACCCAACGCAACGCCAATCGGCCGCCCTTAAGATCCGCCCTTGTCTGTTGCCATTCCTCCCGTTCAGCGAATTTTCCATAATCGAACAGCTCTCCCTACGGACCCGATTCCTACTGTCGCGTCCACGAATCATACGGGCGCTTTTCCGGGACGTAAGGCGAAGAAGCGTGAAATTTTCTTTGGTTAGATATTGATCCCCCAGGGGGCAGCTTTCCAGCAAAATACCGGAAACTCGGATGAAATTAGGTAGTATCCCCCATTCCATTTCCAGCATTTTGGATATAGGATTGCTTTGAAGAATATACCACTTGATAACACATTGGGAGGTTTCCTTTTTCGTCGCCTGATGGTATAAAATACACTGCTCAATCTTATGGAGCAAAGATCCAGGAGTGTCCATCCTCGAGTACCTGCTGTAGGGTTTTGTGAACGAAAATCTCTTCATATGATTTGAATCCTCCATTTTTTTGCCAAGGTTGCTGAAACTCAAGAACAACTGTGTCCGGCAGAGGCGCAGGCGGATTGCACCATCATGAAAATTTTGATTGCCGATGATGATCCGAACCTTAGAAAAGTCCTCACCATCGAGCTTTCCGGAGAGGGGTTCGAAATCCAGGCGACGGACAGCGGTGTCCGGGCTTTGGAGTTAATCGCAAAAGATGAACCCGATGTGATGATTCTGGACTTGAACATGCCCGGCCTAAGCGGGTTAGAAGTCCTCAAAGAGATAAAAAGACTCGAGTCATCCGTGGAAGTTATCGTCCTGACCGGGTACGCGACCGTGTCCACGGCCGTGGAGGCGATGAAGCTGGGGGCCTGTGATTATGTGACCAAGCCCTTCGAGGTAGAATCATTGAAGGCGGTCATTGAAAAGGCTTACGAAAGGAGAGCCCTCCTGCGGGAGAATCTCCTCCTTAAGTTCCAGCTCAAGAGACAATCCCAACCCCAGATGTTTATCACCCGGAGCCCCCTGCTCCATGAAATTCTGGAAAATATCGACAAGATCGCTCTGTCCGATTTTCCCGGTTTTGGTCTCCGGGGAAAGCGGCACCGGAAAGGAGCTTTTCGCCCGGGCCATTCATGAGGCCTCCCGGCGCGTGGAGGGACCCTTTATCCCCATCAACTGCGCAGCCATTCCTGAAAACATGCTGGAGAGCGAACTCTTTGGGCATGAAAAAGGAGCCTTCACGGGAGCCCACGCCAGAAAACTGGGGCTGTTGGAGATCGCCGATCAAGGAATCCTTTTCCTGGATGAAATCGGCGACCTTCCCCCACTTCTTCAGGGAAAATTATTGCGGGTGATCGAGACCGGACTTTTTTTCAGAGTGGGAGGAGTAAAGGAGGTGAGGACGGATGTGAAGTTCGTCTCCGCCACCAACAAAGACATCAAAATGGAGGTGGATAAAGGCAATTTTCGGGGAGATCTCTACTACCGGATCAGCGCCCTGTCCATTTTCATTCCTCCCCTGCGGGAAAGGAAGGAAGACATCCCCCTCCTGGTGGACCATTTCAGCAAAATCAATCCTGCATTCAAGAACAAAGGTTTCAGCCCGGAGGCCTTGGATGTTGCTCCGTGAATACGGTTGGCCGGGAAACGTGAGGGAACTTCAGAACGTGGTCCATCGCACCCTTTTGTTATCCAAGAAGGACACGATCGAACCCGAAGATTTGCCGGCCGATCTCACGGCGGCGCCTCGACCCGCCAGCAGCCGTCTGGAAGACGTGGAAAGAGAGCATATCCTGAAGGTCCTCAAGAAGGCGGGCCAAAGGGGAAAGGCGGCTGAAATTCTCGGCATGGACCCCAAGACCCTTTACCGCAAACTCTTGAGCTACGGAGTGGAAGAATGATCCCGGCGTTCGGAAATACGGAGAAACGTCTCCAGCATCAAGGTTAAATTTACCGCTCTTTACGGTGTTGATCGGCCTGGTCAGCTTCGGGATCGCCGCCCATTTTTCCAGCCAATTTATGGCCGAAGAGCTGGAGAATCAGTATGAGGAAAAGGCTCTGCTGATCTGGAAACATGTCCTCCATGAGCTCGAGGAGGGAATGATTCTCCGCGACCATCGCCGAATTGAAAACAATCTCAAGGCCTACCGGGCCGAGAACGATATGCTGGAATTACGGATTTTTGATCACCAGGGCAGGGAAGTTTTTTCGGATCAAAAAGGCCCTCCGGACCCCAAGGTGGAAGAAGCCCTGAAGACGGGCGCCCCGGCTAAATTTCGGAAAGACGATAAACCAAAAGGAAGCGGCGACCTATATCATTCCCATTCGGAATGAAGCCGGAATGCCAGGGGTGCCATGGAAAGAGCGAACGAATGAGGGGGGCTTATCTTCTTTCCTTATCCACGGAACCCATGAAGAATAAGATTACTCAAGGAAGTTGGAAATACTGGCTTCTATTCGCGATTCTTATCTTCGGGATCGGGGCTGACCACGATCTTTGCCGTGGAAAGATTTTTCCTCAGGCCGTTAAGATCCCTTCGGGACGGGACCGAAGCGATCATCAAGGGGATTTCCACCGGAAAATCCCCGTGAAATCGCGGGATGAGATCGGAAGCCTGGCGGAAAAATTCAACCACATGGCTGAAATTACGAACGGTTTTCTTGATGGGGATCAAGGAAAAAAATAAACAACTGACCGAGCAGTATGCTCTGATCCGCCGCTCCCAGGAAGAATGGCAGGAGACCTTCGACAGCATCACGGACCCGGTCGCGGTTATTGACGCGGGAGGAAATATCTTTAAGGCAAACCGGGCTTTCCGCGAATTCTTCTCCCGCCCCGAACACGGCGCCATTAAGAAAAAATTTTACGAGTTGCTGCTGGAACCGGAGTCCTCCTTCCAGTGGCCGCGGGCCGCAGCAACCCGCGAGCTGTCGGACCACCAGACCGGGAAAACTTTGCAGATCTCCGTCTTTCCGTCTTACGGGAACAATGGAAATTTTCTGAGTGCGGTCTTCATAACCAAGGACATTACCGAGAAAAAAGAATTTGAGATGAGGTCAATCCTGACTGAAAGGCTTGCCGCCATAGGCCAGATGGCCTCGGGCATAGCCCATGAGATCAATAATCCCCTGGCTACGGTCGCGGTATGTACCGAAGGGCTCCTCAAAAGAGTGGAAAAAGGCGAGTTCACCCAGGATTTTTTCAGGAATTACCTGCGCATCATGGGTGAAGAGGTGAATCGCTGCAAGAACATCACCGACGAGATGCTCTCTTTTGTGAGGAAAAAACGGAACGGCAAGGAGAAGGTCAATCTTCATGAGGTTTTGGACCGGACTCTCGATATGATCAGCCTCCAGGGCCGACTGGAAAAAGTAAATGTTTTCAAGCGCTACGCAGAGGGGATCCCGGGAGTCCCCGGGTATGAAGCAGACCTCCGACAGGTCTTCCTTTCCATTCTTCTGAACGCCCTTGATGCCATGAAGGACCAGGGAAAGCTGGTCATTGAAACGGAGCTCAATGGAAATACGGCGCTCACCCGGGTCCGGGACACGGGTCCGGGAATTCCCCCGGCTATTATCGACAAGATCTTTGATCCCTTTTTCACCACCAAAGCGGAGAGGCGCGGAACGGGACTGGGGCTTTCCATAGCCCATAAGATCATCCGGGAGAACGACGGCCGAATCGACGTGGCTTCGGAGGAAGAAAAGGGTACCACCTTCACCATAACCTTGCCCCTGTAACGGATTCCTCGGCCCGTTCGGGGAACGGGCCCTACAGAACGACCCATGTCATTCGGCCCATCCGGAAAACAGGATTCCTCGCCTCGTTCGACCCCACAAAAATGAAACGACCCATGTAGGGCCTGATCCCCGATCAGGCCGAAAATCAATCATCGGGCAGTTTGCCCTCTCACCGGGTAATCTGCCCGAATCATCCCCCCTTCTTTTCTCCTCATTCTTAATCAAATCAATACATTACTTCGCGGCATTCTTCTTGCCTTAGAGATGTCAAGAACTTCCCTGGAGGCAGGATGAGCCATATCTTGTTGGCCGACGACGATAGGGCGTTCGGTCTCGCCTTGAAACAGGAGCTGGAGCAGAGAAACTTTTCCGTGGACCTCGTCCAGGACGGCGTCGAGGCGGTGCTGAGGTGCATGGACAAGCCTTACGCCTGCATCGTGATCGACGGCCAGATGCCCAGGCTTAACGGGGTCGACGCCTTGCGCATCATCAAGAAAGTTAAACCCGGGGTGCCGGCCATCATCATCTCCGGAGATCTGGAGAGCAGGGAAATAACCGATTTCGCCAGGTGCAGCGGGACCAAGTGCCTGGCGAAGCCGTTCGAGGTAGCCCGGCTTGAAGAGGAAATCAGAAATTATTTAATCTGAAAATATGGACTTCCCTCCTGCTGTCAAATTCATCCGTTTGTATAATGACCTCCTCCGGAGCCCTCGTTAAAAGAGAAAGATCTCAATTTTATTCGGAGATATCTAACAACACAGAGTGATTCGAAACTACTGTGCTTTCATGCAAAAAATACATATTTGTCTCCATTGAAAATTTTCTTTTACGACGATAATATTATTTTAACACTTTTGGACTTGATAACTTGAATAATAAACATTCACTCTCTGTAGGCAAAGAAGGACCTCCTTCCAGCCTACGAGGAGCAGTCGTGAAAGGATAATGAAGTGGGCGGGTCATATAAATATAAGATCTTAAACCTTATCCTCTTCTCCCTGGTTTTATCCACTGCGGTGATGAATTACGAGACCTGGAGCCGCTCCAGCATTTCCGCCGAAGCCGTGGCCCAACCGGCAGCCGGGCCGGCGAACCCATCCAAAGCGGCAACGGCCGCGGCAGGCGAAGAAGCAAAACCCGTCCAGCCGGCCGAGGCCTACGGCATAATCGCCGAGAAAAATATCTTTAATCCGGAAAGAAAAGATTTCCCCTCCCTTCGCCCTCATCGTTGCCGAACTACCAAAACAGGCCGTTCGTCCCCAGGTGTTCCTTTCGGGTGTCGTCATCTCTGATGATTATCAAGCCGCCTCCGTCTCCAGCCCCGGCCGCGTTCTTAGGAAAGGCGAGAGGGAGACCATGACCCTTAAGCTGGGCGATAAGATCGGGGAATATAAATTGGCCAAGATTGGAAATGACCGCATCACCATGGAAACCGCCGGCGACTCCTTTGAAGTGCTTTTGCATGACCCCAAGAAAACCAAGGCCAAAGGTTGAGGTAAGAACAGGGATTCAGCCTGCCGCTGAACTTAAAACCGCCCAGCCGGCCCCGCCAACGCCTCCGGCCGTTGAAACAGCGAAGGCGGAGCCTGACGAAAAACCGGTGAGGCCGACACAGGAAATGGCACAGGGAATGCCTGTTGCTGCGGCTCCCCCTTCGCCTGGGAGAGCTCCGTCTAATTACTCGCGGGAAGAGAGGTCGAAGCGGTTTGCGGAAATGAACCGCGGCGCCTCGATGCAGCAAAATTCCGCTGTGGCGGAGAATGCGAATGGGAACAGGGTCCAGTCATCTGATTCGGGGAAAACAGAACCCAAATGAACGGAAGACCATCCGCACAAATTTGTTGTCGTGCAAGCCAGAGATGAACAGGGGTTAAGGCAAAGAACAGGCCCGGGGTTTATGTTTCCGGCCCGGGAAGAAAGGGGGTGATGAATTGTAGGGCCCGTTCCCCGATCGGGCCAATGGCGTAGGGTCCGTTCCCCGAACGGGCCGATGGGCGTAATTCTCAATGTCCAATCAACAAAACCATCGCACAACAAGAACGAAAGGAAGGAAACGATGAGTACGAGCAAATTTTTGATCTTTTTGGGTTTGATCTTGGCATTGCCTGTCGTTGCCTGGTCACCTGGCAATGCTCTTGCGCAAGAAAAGGCCGCCAGAGCCGTGGCGATAGAACAGGCCAAAAAAGCAGTCAGGGAACAGGTTAGAAACGATATAGCTATAAAAGGGAAAGGAAAGGTTACCATCAACGACCAAGCTAAGTTCTTCGGAAAAGTGACACCCGCCGATCAGAAGGCCGCCGCAAAAAGTGACAGACAGCAGCTCGGTCTTTACCCCGGGATAGCCGGGCGCACTGCCCAGGCACTCGGGGTAGCCGCACCCGCTGCCAAGGCACCCGGGGTAGCCGTACCCGCTGCCCAGAAACCCTGAGCAAGCACAAAGACGAAAGATGAGTGAGATCAAATTTTTAATCTTCATGAGTTTGGCAGGCGCACCCGCTGCCCAGGCACCCGAGCCGGGCGGGGCGCACTAAGCAAGCACGAAAGGAAGGAAAAGATGAGTAAGATCAAATTTTTAATCTTTATGAGTTTGGTAGCCGTACTCGCTGCCTACGCACCCGTAGCCGCGTACACTCCCGCACCACCCCTTGGGCTCTTCAATGGGGTCAATGAGGGTCCAGGCGGAGTGCCGCATTATTTCGGCCCTTTCGGTAACTGGGCTTACAGCCCGCTCCCGAGGGGTCCCGTCACTACGGTCACTGTTGTGGACGGAGGCACTGGGTATACCGTCCACGCCTACAGTCACCGATCGTCGATGCGTATATAACGCCGACGACACTGGCTAATGTTACAGCTACAGTTGTGGGCGGCGTCATTACCGGCTTCACGATCAGTGAGCGGAGGCGCCGATTATATTGCTCCCGTTGTCATCATCACGGATGCGTACGGGCTACAGGCGCGATCGCCGACGCAACCATCGGCGGCACGCTCACCGGCGGCATGCGCAAGTTTGTCGACAGAATGCCGGGGCTCGGACCTGCCGGGGCAAACACCCTGGGACAGTACATCCCGGTGGCTGTTCCCGGTACAGCGCCTGCCCCAACTCCTGCGACTCCTGCATCAGACTACTACGAAATCGCCCTGGTCGAGTTTAGCGAGAAGATGCACTCGGACCTGCCGACCCGACCAGACTCCGGGGCTACGTGCAGATTGTGCCGCCAGGCTGGACCGGGACGGACATATTTGGGAACAACTACAGCGCCGTTGCACTCACTACCGCGAACGGGCTCACCCAGAACATAACCATTGGCGGCGTTCAGGCGTACGGCGCATCGAAGCCCCATTACCTGGGCCCCACTCATCGTTGCAATGGGTAGCGCACACGGCGTAGCGAGGCTGCAGCGGGCAAGCCGAAGCCGGTTCGCATCAAGTTCTACAACCTGCTTCCCACCGGCGCCGGTGGAGACCTCTTCCTGCCGGTGGACGAAACCGTTCCGGGTTCCGGGCTAGGCCCGGCAGGTGCCGGGTAGTACGGCGGGCGAAAAGTACACACAAAACCGGGCCACTATCCACCTCCACGGCAACAACACCGTCTGGATCAGCGACGGCAATACTCACCAGTGGATTACGCCTGCCGGACGAAACCACCCCCTACCCCAAGGGCGTCAGCGTGCGGAACGTGCCGGACATGGGCACTGCGCTGCGACGACGTCCCGGATAGTGGATGCCATGACCTTCTTCTATACCAACGCGCAGAGCGCCAGGCTGCAGTTCTACCACGACCATGCCATGGGCATCACGCGTCTCAATGTTTATGCCGGCGAGGCAGCCGGATACGTGATCACGGACGCCGTTGAGCAGGACATGATCAACGGCACCAATGTGTCCGGCGTCAACATCCCAGCGACCCCTGGCCCCCCTACAATCGAAAGTCCTCCCTGGCTATCGGCATTCCCCTGGTCATCCAGGACAGGACCTGGGTGGACGCGGATACAATCTTCGCTCAGGACCCCACGTGGAACTGGGGAACAGGGCCAAGAGACCTGCTGGGAATATAACCGGGGCAGTTACCGGCGACCTCTGGTTCCCCCATGTCTACATGTCCGCCCAGAATCCGTTGGACTCCGGCGCAAATCCCTTCGGCCGCTGGCACTATGGTCCCTGGTTCAATCCGCCGACCCCCGAGTGCGTCAATGGGCTCCCCGTGGGGTGCATCGAGGTCGGACCCGTTCCGAACGAGATACTATGACCCGGATCTAACTGCTGCCCTGGGAGCCGCCGACTGAGGCCAGGGGTTCCGAACCCCTCCATACCGGGCGAGGCCTTCATGGACACCCCCATCGTCAACGGCACGGCCTACCCGTACCTGGAGGTGGAGCCCAAGCCGTATCGGTTCCGCGTCCTGAGTGCCGCCAATGACCGGATGTTTAACCTGCAGCTCTATGTGGCAGCGGACAAGACCACTCCTGACCACGCCCGGCACCGACTCCGCCAACCCCGGCAGCCCCGACCGTTCGCCTGCGCTGCGGACCCGTTGCCAACTGCACCGAGGTCAAGATGGTCCCGGTCAGCGTGGCTCCGGCGAACCAATATGCGGACTGGCCGAGCGGCATTCCCGATCCGACAACGAGCAGGACCGGCCTGGTGGCAGATCGGCACCGAAGGCGGCTTCCTGCCGAAGCCGGTTGTGGTGCCCCAGCAGCCCATCGGCTGGAACCTCAACCCGACTGCCTTCAATTTCGGCGTCGTCAATCAGCACTCGCTTCTCCTGGGATCAGCGGAGCGGGCGGATGTAGTGGTTGACTTCACGCGCCTACGCGGGCAAGACCCTCATTCTTTACAACGATGCCCCCGCGGCTTTCCCGGCGGGCGTCCCGACCTACGACTACTTCACGGGCGTCGGGAACCAGATGGATGTCGGCGGCGCGCCCAACACGCAGCCCGGCTACGGCCCCAACACCCGAACCATCATGCAGATCCGGGTGGGGCCAGCTGTAACGACTCCGACACCTGACGTTACTCTTGCGAATCTCCAGGCGGTGTTTGCCAAGGGGCCAGCCGCAGCCAAGCGGGGTGTCTTCGAGGTATCCCAGGACCCGATCATCATACCTCAGGCCGCCTACAACTCCGCCTACAACAACACGTTCCCGGCGACGGATGCTGCGCAATATTTTGAGATCGCCGATACAGCGAAGACCTTCCAACCTATCGACGAAACCGGGGTACTTCAGCCTGCTGTCACGTTGCCGCTGGAGATGAAGGCAATGCATGACGAGATGGGCGGCGTGTACGACACCCAGTTCGGCCGGATGAGCGGGATGCTCGGACTCACGAACCCGACCTCCCCGGTCCATGTCTTGATACCCTACGGCTATGCGAGCCCGCCCACCGATCTCGTCAAAGGCTCAGTGGAAGGGACTCCAATAGGGGTAATGCCCGATGGCACACAGATCTGGAGGATCTTCCACAACGGCGTGGATACCCACACCATCCACACCCACCTGTTCCATGCTCAACTGATCAACCGCATTGGCCAGGACGGGAACTCCCTGATGCCGCCAGACCCCGACGAGCTGGGCTGGAAAGACACCTTCAGGGTGAACCCGCTGGAGATCACCTACCTCGCGATGAGGCCGACCGTTCCGACTCCGGCGCAGCTCCCGTTCGAGGTGCCCGACAGCGTCCGCTTGATCGACCCGACGCTGCCTGAGGGGGCCACGCTTATCCCGCCGCCACCCGCGGGATGGTTCGACCCGGATGGAGTCGGCGATCACGGAGATCCTGAACCACTACGTCAACTTCGGCTGGGAGTACGTGTGGCACTGCCACATTCTCGCCCATGAAGAGATGGACATGATGCACTCGCTGGTGTTTGCGGTTCCACCGAGGCCACCTGCAATCATCGCCGCTTATACAGTGACCGGCCCCGCCAACAACCGGACAGTTAACTTGACCTGGACTGACAACTCCATGAAAGAGGCAGGGTTCACCGTCCAAAGGGCAACAAATGCCAATTTCACGACGGGACTGACCACATTCAACGTCGCGCCTCCGCGGGTACGGGACATGTGACTTTCCAGGACACAACCGTCGCGAATAATACTACCTACTGGTACAGGGTGTTCGCAATAGGCGCTACAGTCGGCGACACTCAAGCTTATCCGGGTTCACTCGGCTTCCCCACCATGTCTGCCGACTCTGTTTCCAACACACATCGCGGTCATGGTCGGGACCCCAACAACGACGGTGCCGGCAAATCCGACCCTCCTGACGGCAACCGTGCAGGCAGGACCGCAGGTGAGCCTGACGTGGAGGGACAACGCGACCAACGAGACCGGCTTTGCGGTCGAGCGCTGCACCGGGAGCACCGCAACCACCTGCAGTCAACTTCGCCCAGATCGCCTCGCGCCGGGACCGAGAAACGGCACGGGCAACGTAACCTACGTGGATACTACGGTAACGGCCGGCAACACCTACTCTTACCGGGTGTGGGCGGTGAACGCAGTAGGGCGCGTCGGCTACTCCTACGAACGCAACCACCGCGGTCGTGCCCGCGATTCCGGCGGCTCCGACCAATTTCACTGTAGCGGTCGTGCAAAGCTAACGGCAACAACTATACGGCTACGCTGACATGGGTGCACCTAGCGGCACCAACCCAACCAACTTCACGATCCAGCGCGCCACCAACGCCACGTTCACGACCGGCCTGAACACCTCCACGCCTGCGGGCGCCGCCAGGAGTCTCACGCAGACCGTGAATCGCAACACAACCTACTACTACAGGATCCGGGCGAACAACAGTATCAGCGGTTCATCCGCCTGGACGAACGCCCTGCCGTTCCCCATCCGCACAGGTCCCTGAGTAAGAGGAAGAGGTTGTCCATCGGGGAGGGAGCAATCCCTCCCCGTTTTTTTGCCTCAACCGATTATCGGCCCGATCGAGGGATCGGGCCCTACACAATACGATGAGGATGCGGGCCCGAACACATCCGAGCATTATGTAGGGTGCGTTCCCCGAACGCACCGGCATTAAAGAAAGGAAATTGACATGAAGGTTGTTCCGGCGATCATTCTCAGCCTCGGTTTCCTATTCACTCCCCTTTTTTGTTTTGGGGGTGAGAAGCTGGAATTGAAGGACCAGAAGGATAAGGAGAGCTACAGCCTGGGGTACCAGTTTGGACAAAACCTGAAAGCCCAGGGGTTGGATATCAACCTGGAGGTTTATAACTCCGGAATCCAGGATGCCCTCGGCGGGAACGAAACCCCTCGTTAAGCCAGGACGAGATGCAAAAGGTGGTTTCGGGACTCCAGCAAAGGGTCATGGCCGCTCGCCAGAAGGAATTAAAAGAAAAGGCTGAAAAGAATCTCTCCGAAGGCAAGGCTCTTCCTGGAGGAGAACAAGAAGAAAGAAGGAGTAAAAACCCTTCCCAGCGGCTTGCAGTACAAAGTGCTGGCAGAAGGGTTCCGGAAAAACACCTAAAGCCGCCGACAATGTAACAGTCAACTACAAAGGAACGCTCATTAACGGGACCGAGTTCGATAACTCTTACAAAAGGGGAAACCCGGCAACCTTTCAGGTGGATAAAGTCATTAAAGGCTGGACGGAAGCTCTCCAGTTGATGAAGGAAGGCTCGAAGTGGCAGCTTTTCATTCCGCCTGAATTGGGCTATGGCGACCGCGGCGCTGGACCCGTTCCTCCCAACAGCACCCTGATCTTTGAAGTCGAGTTGATCTCGGTTAATAGTAGGACCTGATCCAGATCAGGCCATAAGAGGGCGTGAATTCCGGTATCACCGCCACCCTGTCCGTCCCCCGTCAGGCGGATGGGAATTTTTGTTGCATTTCAATAGTACTGGTCCCTGCAAAAGCTGTAGGTTCCGATCACTTCGCAAACGGACTGATGGTTCGATAGTCATACGAACGTTGATACCGCTGTCGCGGTTTGACATCAGGGTTCATCCAGAGATCCGCTCACAGCCCGTCCCTAGTTTTCAAAGGGAACGGTTTGGCGAGGGTAACGATTTTTCCTAAATGATTTTGCAAGAATGGAGAGGTAGTTATATAGGTTATTGCAGGGGGGCTGTAATTCCTTATGAAGAAGTTTTTATACCCTTTTTTGGTGCTGGTGCTTCTCGTCGCGGGCTTTTTTGGCGGGTTCCTGGTTCAACCAGCGAGAAACCTCAGAAGGATAATCCCCTCGGTTGTCAAATCCGCCGCGGTTAATCCCGCCGAGGATTCATCGGCCCGTTCGGGGAACGGACCCTGACACTGACACTTCCTCTCTGCCCCCGGGCACGGTAAGGATTACCCCGGAAAAGCAGCAGGTGATCGGGGTCAGGACCGGCGTTGTGGAAAAGGCCGCCGTGGAGCATTTTATTCGCACCGTGGGCAGGGTAGCGCCCGATGAAAAGCGCGTCTACCGCCTCGTAGCAGGGACCGACGGCTGGATCAGGGAGACCTACAACAACGACACCGGGACCCTCGTGAAAAAGGATGAGCGACTGGCCTCTTTTTACAGTCCCCTGTTTCGGGCTGCCCAGCTGGCCTACTTATCCATCCTTGGTTCTCGGCGGACGACCGCTTTCAGGCAGGCGGAAGGCAAGCGCTCGCGCCGTCCCAGCAGGCAAGCGTCAGTCTCCAGACCTATATCGACGCGCTCGAAAGCCTCGGCATGAGCGAACAGCAGATGAAAGAACTGGCCAGCACCAGGCAGATCACGGACAGGGTTTTCATCATGGCCCCGGCGACCGGCTTCATCATCGCGAGAAACGTGTCGCCCGGCCAGCGCTTTGACAAGGGTACCGAGTGGTACCGTATCGCCGACCTGAGCCGTGTCTGGGTCCTTGCCGATCTCTTCCGGAACGAGGCAGAGTACGTCAGGCCCGGCATGAAGGTGCGGGTGACGATCCCTGAGACGAAGAAAACCCTTAATGCCGTCGTGAGCACGGTCCTCCCCCAGTTCGATGCTGACCTCCCGTACCTTGAAGGTGCGCCTTGAACTGGACAATCCCGGATACACGCTCAGGCCGGATATGTTTGTGGACGTGGAATTCCCGGTCACTCTGCCTCCGGCACATGACCGTCCCTGTGGACGCGGTTCTCGATTCCGGGCTCAAAAAGACCGTCTTTGTCGATCAGGGCAATGGGATATTCGAGCCCCGGGAGGTCGAGACCGGATGGCGAATGGGCGACCGGGTCGAGATCACGAAGGGCCTCAAGCCCGGGCGAGCGGATCGTCATTTCGGGCACTTTCCTCATCGATTCGGAAAGCCGGATGGAGCTGGCCGCCCAGGGGATGTACAGCAACCCTGAGCAAGGACCCGGTGTGCGGGCTTGATGTAGCCGTGAAGAAGGCGGATAAGGCGGGATGAAAACCAGCCTATGACGGGAAAGACCTATTATTTCTACTCCGACGAGTGCAAGGAGCAATTTCGGAAAAACCCGGAAAATTCCTGAAACGACCGCTGAAGGAATCCCGCGGAAAGGAACCTCGCCAAGGTCCCCGATAAGCAAGGGCAAGATCACCGGCATGGTTAGGACCGTGTTCCATTCGGAAATGTAGGGCCCGATCCCCGAGAGCCATTATCGTATCGCCATTCGGGGAATGGGCTACATTCTCGGGCGCATTTGGTGATGCGGGGTTTTCAAAGGCGCCGGAATGATCCGTCGGCCCGTTCGAGGACGGGCCTACATGGTTGGTTGTAAACTGTAGGCGCGGTCCCCGAACGCGCCTGATTCTTCCGCTTGACAACGGCGATCGGCCCGTTCGGGGAACGGGCCCTACAATATGATCAACCGCATCATCGATTTTTCGGTCAACAACAAGTTCATCGTCTTCGCCCTGGTGGCCGCGGCCTGCCTGGCGGGCTGGTGGTCCATGAAGCACGTGGCCCTGGACGCCATCCCGGACCTCAGCGACACCCAGGTGATCATCTTTTCCCGCTGGGACCGCAGCCCGGACATCATCGAGGACCAGGTGACCTACCCCATCGTCTCGGCCATGGTGGGCGCTCCCCGGGTCAAGGCCGTCCGCGGCTTCTCCGATTTCGGCTACTCCTACGTCTACGTCATCTTCGAGGACGGCACGGACATCTACTGGGCCAGGTCCCGCACCCAGGAATACCTTTCCTCCGTGCTGCCCCGCCTGCCCCAGGGGGTGAGGACCGAGATGGGGCCGGATGCCACGCCCCTGGGCTGGATCTTTCAGTATGTCCTGGTGGACGAATCCGGCAAGCACAGCCTGGCGGAGCTGCGCTCCTACCAGGACTGGTACCTGAAGTATTACCTGAAGGCCGTCCCGGGCGTCGCCGAGGTGGCGCCCGTCGGGGGGTTCGGGAAGCAGTACCAGGTGAACGTGGACCCGAACCGGCTGCAGGCCTACGGCATTTCCATCAACCGGGTGGTGGAGGCGGTGCGCGAGCGGCAACTACGAGTCGGCAGGCCGCCTCATCGAGTTCGGCGGGACGGAGTACAATGTCCGGGGCCGCGGCTATCTCAAGTCCATCCAGGACCTGGAGAACATCGTGGTCACGGCCAGCGATACCGGCACGCCCATCCGCATCAAGGACATCGGCACAGGTGGTCCTGGGGCCGGACCTGCGCCGGGGCGTCTCCGACCTGGACGGCAAAGGAGACGTGGTCTCCGGCATCGTCATCATGCGCCACGGGCAGAATGCCCTGGACGTCATCGAGCGGGTCAAGGCCAAGATCAAGGAGATCGAGCCCGGCCTGCCCGCCGGGCGTGAAGATCGTCCCCATCTACGACCGCTCCGACCTGATCCTGCGCTCCATCGACAACCTGAAATCCACCGTCATCGAGGTGCTCATCACGGTGGCCCTCGTGGTCTTCCTCTTCCTCTGGCACATCCCCAGCGCCCTCATTCCCGTGATCACCCTTCCCGTCGTCATCCTCCTCTCTTTCATTCCCTTCCGCATGCTGGGGGTCACGGCCAACATCATGTCCCTGGGGGGGATCGCCATTGCCATCGGGGCCATGGTGGATGCGGCCATCGTGGTGGTCGAGCAGACCCACAAGAACCTGGAACAGTGGGAGCGGACGGGCCGGCAGGAGGATTACCGGTCCGTGGTCATCCGGGCGGTGAAGCAGGTGGCCGGCCCGAGTTTCTTTGCCCTGCTGGTGATCGCCGTCTCCTTCCTCCCCATTCTCGACCCTGGAGGCCCAGGAAGGCCGTCTGTTCAAGCCCCTGGCCTACACCAAGACCCTGGCCATGATCATCGCCGCCATCCTGGCCATCACCCTGGACCCGGCCCTGCGGCTGCTCTTCACCCACATGAAGAATTTCAACTTCCGGCCCTCCTGGCTCTGCCGGGCCACCAATGCCGTCTTCGTGGGCACCATCCAGCTCCGAAGAGAAACACCCCATCAGCCGCTTCCTGATCCGGCTTTACGACCCCGTGGCGGCCTGGTCGCTGCGCTGGAAATGGGTGGTGATCGCGGCCTCGCTCGATCCTGATGATCGCCACGGTTCCCGGTCTATTTCAAGCTGGGCTCGGAGTTCATGCCTCCCCTGGAGGAAGGGTCCATTCTCTACATGCCGACCACCATGCCGGGCATCTCCATCACCGAGGCCCAGAAGCTGCTCCAGGTCACGGACCGGATCATCAAGCAGTTCCCGGAGGTGGAGCACGTGCTGGGCAAGGCCGGCCGGGCCGAGACCTCGACCGACCCGGCGCCGCTTTCCATGCTGGAGACGGTGATCATCCTCAAGCCCAAGTCCGAGTGGCGGAAGAGCAGACACCTGGTATTCCTCCTGGGCGCCGGAGTGGGCCAAGGCCGTCTTCCGGCACATCACCCCGGACCACATCTCCCAGGAGGAGCTGATCAGCCAGATGAACGAGGCCCTGAGCATTCCCGGGCTGGCCAATGCCTGGACCATGCCGATCAAGGGGCGGATCGACATGCTGAGCACCGGCTTGCGCACGCCGGTGGGGCTCAAGATCTCCGGCGCGGACCTGGACACCATCGAGGAGATCGGGGCCCGGATCGAATCCCTTCTGCCGTCGGTCAAGGGGACCCGCAGCGTCTTTGCCGAGCGCACCGGCAGCGGCTATTTCCTCGATTTCGAGTGGAACCGGGAGGAGCTGGCCCGCTACGGCCTGAGCATGGAGGAGGCCCAGGCGGTGATCGAAAAGGCCATCGGCGGGGACAACGTGACCACCACGGTGGAAGGCCGGGAACGGTACCCGGTCAATGTCCGCTACATGCGCGATTTCCGGTCCGACTTGTGGAGCCCTGGGCCGGGTCCTGGTCCCGGCCTCCGGAGGGCAGAGGCAGATCCCCCTCTCCCAGCTCGCCACGATCAAAACGACGAGCGGCCCGTCCATGATCCGCAACGAAGACGGCCTGCTGACCGGCTATGTCTACGTGGATATCGCCGACCGGGACCCGAACGGCTACATCGAGGAGGCGGGACGCCTGCTCAGGGAAAAGGTGAAACTTCCCGCCGGGCTATGCCATTTCCTGGAGCGGCCAGTACGAGGGCATGCAGCGGGTCAAGGAGCGGCTGACCGTGGTCGTGCCCGTGACCCTGTTCCTGATCCTCCTTCTTCTCTACCTGAACACCCGGTCCCTCACCAAGACCTTCATCGTCCTGCTGGCCGTGCCTTTTTCGGCCATCGGCGCCTTCTGGTTCCTCTACCTGCTCGGCTACAACATGAGCATCGGGGTCTGGGTGGGACTGATCGCCCTGCTGGGGGTGGATGCGGAGACCGGGGTCTTCATGCTCCTCTACCTCGACCTGGCCTACGAGCAGGCCAAGAAGGAGGGGCGCCTGCGAAGCCTGGCCGACCTGCAGGAAGCCATCCGCTACGGGGCGGTCAAGCGCCTCCGGCCCAAGTTCATGACCGTGGCCACCACCTTCCTCGGGCTCATTCCGATCCTGTGGTCCATCGGCACCGGCTCGGACGTGATGAAGCGGATCGCCGCGCCCATGATCGGGGGGATCTTCACCTCCTTTCTGCTGGAGCTGCTGGTCTATCCGGCCATCTACCAGATCTGGAAATGGAATTTTGAATTAAAGAAACAAAAAAGCTGAACCACAGAGGGCACAGAAGGCAACTGTTTAGCCCCATGAAAGGTGTTTCACAATTGCAGCAAACCTCAGAAATCCCCCTTAATCCCCCTTTTTCAAAGGGGGAAACCGTACCTCCTCCCTTTGGAAAAGGGAGGTTGGGAGGGATTTCTGGGACCACTTTTCAAACCGCTGAATTCATACCCCAGAGGGGATTTCTTGCAGGAGATTTTCTAATCGTGGGGCCGCCCCTACAAAATCTTATAAGCGAGGATAATTTTTGAAAACGGCGGCTATCCTTTTGTTCATCATTTTGCTTTCCGCGGGAACGGCCCAATCGCGGGGCCTGGAGGTGCGGCAAAAGGCGGGAAATTATGACGTTGAAATCAAAATGGACAGGAATCCTCCCATTGTCGGGGATAATCATATCGAAATCGGAATTAAAGATGGCGGGAAACCGGTCACCGATGCAAACGTCCTGATTAATTATTACATGCCTCCTATGCCGAGAATGGCTCCGATGAACTACAGGATCGATGCCAAGCCGAAAAAAGAGAGGTACCAGGCCACGATGAATTTCATCATGGCCGGCCCGTGGTATATTTCCGTCATCATCAACCATGCGGGGAAGATATCCAGGACGAAGGTGAATGTGGATGCGCAGTGACCGGGTTGGAGTTTCCTTGGCAGTAGTCTATGAGATATCCACTTAGATGGGACTTTCTCCTGCCTGACAGGACTTTTTCTCCTATCCTGTTAAGCGTAAAATAATCTAAGTTATTGATTCAAAATATAAAAAAGAAAATCCGACATTGGCATATTTCTTGGTTACATAATCTAAATGGTCGCTTGATTCATCAGATAATCTAATCCCAATATGTTTAAATCCTATTTGACGGAGAGAGAATATGAAGTTTCGGTGGATATTGGCGATTATCGCGGGGCTTTGCCTTTCCATGAGCGGAATCTCGTTTGCCCAGGAAGACATAAAAAAATTCCCGGCGTGCAAATACTGCGGCATGGACCGGGAGAAGTTCGCCCACAGCAGGGTTTTCATAGAATATGAAGACGGCAGCGCCGAGGGCATGTGCAGCATCCATTGCGCGGCCGTTGAACTCGCCTTGATGATCGACAAGACACCCAAGGCAATATGGGTGGGAGACATGAGCAACAAGAAGCTTATCGAAGCGGAGAAGGCTTCATGGGTCATGGGGGGGAGTAAACCCGGGGTCATGACCAAGAGGGCCAAATGGGCTTTCGAAAAGAAGGAAGCCGCGGATCAGTTCATAAAGGACAACGGCGGGACCCCGGCTCGATTTCGATCAGGCGATCAAGGCTTCCTACGAAGATATGTATGCTGACACGAAAATGATCCGGGAACGCCGAAAGATGAGGAAAATGCAGCATAAGTAAGACAGTGTCAGTGTAAGTGTGAGTGTCAGTACCATTTGATTTTTTCGCCGGCACCAAACCTTGAAACTGACTGTTGTAACAGTTTGCTGAAATACTCCTTGAAGCGTCATTGCGAGCGAAGCGAAGCAATCTGATCCGGAAGGAAATTAAAAGAAATTAGATTGCCGCGTCGCTGGGGCTCCTCGCAATGACCTCAGATTTCAGCCGAATGGATTCCTTAGTCGTCATTGCGAGCGCAGCGAAGCAATCTGATTCGGAAAAAGCAACAAATCAGATTGCCGCGTCCTGGGGCTCCTCGCAATGACCTCAGATTTCAGCCGAATGGATTCCTTAGTCGTCATTGCGAGCGCACGAAGCAATCTGATTCGAATAAACCTAACAAATCAGATTGCCGCGTCGCTGGGGCTCCTCGCAATGACCCTCATGAACAACCTGGTAAAGGGTCGATTCTTATGTTTCATTATTTGCCGTTCAAGCTCATACTCACACTCACTCTCACACTCACACTTCTTTCGCCGAGCGGAGCTGGGAAAGAAAGCCCGTCAAGCCATCCGCCAAAGACAAATGTCCCGTCTGCGGGATGTTTGTGGCCAAGTACCCGGACTTTGTGGCCCAGATCATCTTTCAGGATGGGTCCTACGCCGTCTTCGACGGGGCCAAGGATATGTTCAAGTATTATTTCAACCTGAAGAAATACAATCCATCCAAGAAAGCGGAGAATATCGACTCCATTTACGTGACGGATTATTACAGCTTAACCCCGGTCAACGGCTCCGGCGCTACGTACGTCATCGGGAGCGATGTCTATGGGCCCATGGGCAAAGAACTCATCCCCTTTGCAAAAGAAGAAGACGCAAAGGGGTTCATGAAGGACCATGGAGGGAAATCCCTGGTGAAATTTAAAGATGTGACCCCGGAGATGATCGGGAAGCTCGACTGAGATCCATGAGAAAATCCAATTTCTATTTTTTATATCTGGCGATAAATTTTTTCCTCTTGTTTCTCGTGGTTGCCCATGCGTCCTACCGGGAGAGAGCGGACCGGCCGGTTCTGCGGGAAAAGAGGGAGCTGGTCAAGAGGCTGGAGCTTACCGACCTCTGCCTTATGACCGAGGCAAGTTATACCCGGCATCTGTCCCAGTCGGACTTACACACCCCTTTCCAGGATTCCCCCCTGTCGCTGGAACATTTCCCGTCCGGTTCCCTGCTGGGCCCGCCGCAGGCAATAAAGAGGTTCAATGGAAAGCTGGATTGAACGGCAGAAAAAAATGCTCGACTTCACTCTTTCCTCGCTCTTGAGGAGGAAGCGCAAGAATGCCGCCCTGGTAATCGTCTACACTCTCATCGTATTTATCCTGGCCTCGGTTCTCTTCTTCACCCATTCGATAAAGAAAGAAGCCGCCATCATCCTGAAGGACGCCCCGGAGATGGTCATCCAGAGGTCCGTGGCCGGGCGCCATGACCTGATTCCCCTTCAATACATGGACAAGGTGAAAAAGATCCGGGGGGTGACTTCGGTCCGGGGGCGGCTCTGGGGGTACTATTATGACCCGGTCAGCGGGGCCAATTACACCTTGATGGTGCCGGAAGAATTCTCCGCGGGTCCGGGAAACATCGTCATCGGGGAGGGCATCTCCAGAACCCGCCTCGCCTTCAAGGGAGACGCCCTGGAATTCAGGTCCTCCGAGGGGTCCATCGTAAACCTGGAGATCAAGGAGATCCTTTCATCGCAATCGGAACTGGTCTCTTCCGACCTGATCCTCATTTCGGGAGAGGACTTCCGGAGCCTGTTTGGGATACCGGGCGGCTATGCGACGGATCTGACCCTGAGAGTGAAGAATCAGAGAGAGCTCTCCACCGTCGCCTCGAAGATTGCCGAACTTCTTCCGGACACCCGGCTTATTCTGCGGGAAGAGATCTTGAGAACCTACGAAACGGTCTTCAACTGGCGGGGGGGGATGATGATTGTGATTCTCTCCGGCGCTTTTCTGGCCTTCATCATCTTTGCCTGGGACAAGGCTTCCGGTCTCAGCCAGGAGGAGAGGAAGGAGATCGGGGTGCTCAAGGCCATCGGATGGGAGACCTCCGACGTGATCCTGATGAAGTTCTGGGAAGGGACGGTCATATCTCTCTCCGCCTTCCTCTCTGGGATCCTCCTGGCCTACGTCCATGTCTTCTTCACCTCTTCCGTGCTCTTTGAGCCCGCGCTGAAGGGCTGGGCGGTCCTTTATCCGAAGTTCAAGCTGGTCCCGTTTATCGATGCCTCCCAGGTGGCGACTCTACTATTTCTTACGGTCGTCCCCTATACCGTTGCGACGATTATCCCCTCGTGGAGGGCCGCGACGGTAGACCCCGATTCGGTGATGAGGGCATAAAGGAAGTGTGAGTGCCAGTGTTCAGTGTCAGTGATTGTCATTGCGAGCGTAGCGAAGCAATCTGATTGGATTGCCGCATCGTTGCGCTCCTCGCAATGACTGTTTATTGTTCAGTCGAATGGGTTGTTTGGCGTCATTGCGAGCGTAGCGAAGCAATCTGATCAAAATGGAGAAACAATACTATGTCTACCTGATGACCAACGATCATAACAGCGTCCTTTACACGGGTGTAACTTCAGATTTGAAGAAAAGGATTTATGAGCACAAAGAAAAAATTGATTCCTGGGTTTACCGCGAAATACAATGTGGTGAAATTGGTCTATTATGAAACCTTCGCAGGACCCTGAAAGCGCGATACGAAGAGAAAAGCAGATAAAGGGTGGATCCAGGCAGAAAGAAAATCAGTCTGGTTACCGGAGTAAACAGAGAATGGAGAGATCTATACGATCAAATATGAGATTGCTTCGTCGCTGCACTCCTCGCAATGACCGTTCTTACAGGAGCTTTTCACTCGCACTCACACTCACACTCACACTAAGGATTTCCCATGATCGAGCTCAAAGAAATCCGCAAGGTCTTTAACCAGGGCAAACCCAATGAATTTACCGCCGTCGACGGGGTGAGCCTTATCCTCGACATGAACAAGCTGACCGTCTTCAAGGGCCCGAGCGGCTCGGGGAAGACGACGCTCTTGAGCTTGATCGGGTGCATGTCCCGGCCGACCTCCGGGCGAATCCACCTGATGGGCCGGGAGGTCACCAGCTTGCCCGAAAGGTTTCTCACCGAAATCCGGCGAAAAACTTTCGGATTCATCTTCCAGCAGTTCCACCTCATTCAAGGCATCACGGTCCTGGAGAACGTCATGCTCCCTGCCTACCCCTTGGGAGAAAGCCATTCTTCCCTGAAGAAAAGGGCCCTGGCCCTCCTCGACCTTTTTGACCTGCCGGATAAGGCCTCCTGCAAAGTGGAGTGGCTCTCGGGAGGAGAGGCCCAGAGAGTCACCATCGCCCGGGCCCTGATCAACAATCCTTCGATCATCGTCGCCGATGAGCCGACCGCCCACCTCGACACCAAGCTCTCCCAGGAATGGATGAAGATCGTGGGCCGGCTGAAGGCGGAGAAGAAGAGTGTCCTCATCGCCAGCCACGACCCGATCGTATATGAGGCGGAGATCGTGGACCGGGTCATCCATCTTCGGGATGGAAGGATCGAATTGACGACCGAGCCCTCTCCGGACCGCTTCCCCGAAGAGATCATCGGCCGGGGAATTTATTTCCCCGCCGGAAGAAGCGAGGCCCACGCCTGATGGTCTTCCACCCGGAAATCATCGGCCTCTACGCCGCTTCCCTGCTCATCAGTTTCATGATGATCTATTCCTCCTGCTACGGAATCCAGATTCTGCGAAAATGGGACATCCGGAGCGGAAGCGAGCTCCAGGTCGTCCTGGAAAGAAAGACCTATCTGATCTCCACCCTCCTCACCTACATTTTCGGGTTTCAGCTCATCTCTTTTTTCCTGTACATATTCACGGCGGACCGCCTGGCTCCCCTGTTTGTGGGGGCTATGTGCGCGGCCGGCACCCTGAAAGTGAACGCTTACGGCTACCCGGCCCTCCTGCTGAAGATGGCCCTCTTCGTCCTGGCCGGTCTCTGGCTGATTTTGAACCATACCGACAACCAGGCTTATGACTACCCTTTGACCAGGAAGAAATACCTCTTTCTTCTGTTCATGACCCCATTGATCCTGGCGGAGATGTTTTTCCTCTTTGCTTATCTCCTCCAACTCAAGCCTAACATCATCACCTCCTGCTGCGGCAGCCTCTTCAGCACCGGGGAGGGCAGTTTTACCTCGGAGATCGCTTCCCTCCCCATCCGGCCGATGAAGATCCTGTTTTATGGGAGTATGGGCGCGACCCTGGCCTCCGGAGTTTACTTTTATCGAAAAGGGCTAGGGGCATATCTATTTTCCGCGCTTAGCGGCCTGACTCTTTTGGTATCCATTGCTTCCATCATTTCGTTCATATCCCTTTATTTTTATGAACTGCCGACCCACCATTGTCCCTTCTGCCTCCTGCAGCGCGAATATGGATACGTCGGATATCCTCTCTACGCAGCCCTCTTCGGGGCCGCTGTATCCGGGATGGGCGCGGGAGTGTTGATGCCCTTTCGGAAGCGGGAGAGCCTGACCGATATGATCCCCGTCATGCAGAAGAGGCTCGCCCTCGTCTCCTTGTTTCTGTTCCTGATCTTTGCCGGGCTGGCAACGTACCCGATGGTCTTTACGGACTTCGTCTTGGAAGGACCGTGATGACGGCTCTTATCATAAGAGCGATTACGGTTTTCGGGGGGACAAAAAGGTGCGGCGGCGTTGGCTGCCGGTTGCTCATTGCTGGTTATTGAACCTAAGTGGGCATTTCCATAAATATCGTATCGTATTTTTTCGCTTAAAAGGGTTCACAGTACGGCAGAGTCAGAGACAAGCAAATGGAGTTCCTTGATACGTCCCTTCCAGAAATCCCCCCCGCCCCCCTTTATCAAAGGGGGGAAGGGGGGATTTCTGAGGCTTGTTCTCATGGCCAGGGTTTCCTTTTTCCAAACTCAAGAGCCTGCAACATAGTACAGAAGCAGGCCGCTGCGTAACCTGAATACGTTAGTGAATTTATGAACTACTGTACTAAGTATTGCATAAATTTTCCCGGCGAACCCCCTCACCCTCCCCTCTCCCCCGTTGCGGGCATAAGCGCTAACTTAGGGTTTTTTTCTTCAATTCCCCCCTTTGCAAAGGGGGGCCAGGGGGGATTTCTGCTGATAGGTTCTCTTTAAGGGTACGGTAGATAACCTCCGCCACCGCCTCCCTTTCCTTCAGAACTTCTCTGCTGGTAAATCGCAAGACTTTGAACCCAAGAGAGGCCAAATAGTCATCGCGATTTTTATCTTTCTTGGCTTGTTTTTCTTCCACGTGCTGTGATCCATCAACTTCTATGACCCACTTTGCCCGTGGCGCGAAGAAATCCACGATATATTCGCCAATGGGTTTCTGACGATAAAATTGGACACCAAGGACCTGTTTACTCCGCAATCCTGACCAAAGAGCTCTTTCGCTCTCTGTCAAATTACTTCGCAATTGGCGGGATTTGGCTTTGAGATTTGCACAGTACTTCAACACGGCTCGGCTCCCACTGAAAATCCCCCCTCCCCCCCTTTTTCAAAGGGGGGTTAAGTTAGCGCCTATGCCCGTTGCGGGGGAGAGGGCGGGGGAGAGGGCTGGGTGAGGGGGCAAAGGCCACCGGTGAAATCCAGCAACATTCTGCGGATGCCCATGCTGGCCAATAGAAACAAGCCTCCGCAATACGATTACTGATGTTTTTTTGCACCTGATGGATGAACAAGTAACAAAGACCCAGTAACGAGAACCCAGTAACAAGGAACGAGCAACGGTTTTAGATCTCCGGCGGCCCTGAAGGGATTACGCAGACAAAGGTAAAAGGTTTTTCTCCCGTGTTTTTCAACTGGTGTTCTTCTTTCCCGGGGATGAAAACCACGCTCCCGACGGAAAGGGGCACCCAATCCCCTTTCCGCAAGATCGCCCCTTCTCCGGCGTGGACGAACACCTCATGCTCCCATTCGTGGGAATGTTTGCCCGTAATCCCTCCAGGGCCGATTTCAAAAACCCGCATGCAGAAGTTCTTCGCCCCGTCGGATTTGCCGATCACCACCCGGCCGGCGGCGTTTTTGGCCTGATCACTCGGGTATTTCTTCGCTTCCGCTTCGGTGTACTGAATAATTTTCATGGGCACCTCTTGGATGTAATAGTTGATCATCCCCACCCTGCGCTCCCGCGTCAAAGGGGGAGGCTAATTTTGGGCGGGACCAAAACGGGTTAGCCGTTTCGGACGACTCGATTCATACTAAGAAGGGCCCAGCTGGTTGTCAATGCTGTGGTTGGACTTGCCCACCTTCACTTTCATGATTTTCCCTAATCCATACGACAAGTGAGCTTGAGGACCGGGTACAAGGGCAACGGGCGCAAAAAGCATCTGCGGGAGATGCTGCTCCATCGTTGGGGCGGGGTCACCCCGCCCCTACATTCCGCAGAATGGGCGGCCCAGGTCGAAACGGGCCGATCGTTATACAAGGAAGGAGATCGGAGACACGTTTGCGAAAGGATTAGCCGCAGAACCGATGAAAGCATTCGTGCCTTATGGTTTTTGCGCCCGTTGCCCTTGTGCCCGGGCCGGGGTAAAGATTGACTTTTCACGAATATTTCACTTAGTTGGCGCAAAGTGAAGGTGGGCAAGTGTGGTTGGAATCTCCTTCCCCCTAACCTTACCGGCTGTCGCGCTTTGCCCGGCCATCCTGCGAAGTTGTAGAGGCGGGGTGACCCCGCCTTACGGTACAACAACATTCCCGCGCCGCGACTCCCTGTTGAAAATCAACGTCCTCCTTGCTACACTTCTTACCTGGATTCGGTAATCTTATTCCTCTTCTCGGGGGGCGAAGAATGGGAAGACGAACTTTTTCATTCCTGATCTGGGCCGTTTTCCTGATCTCCCTCGCGGCCTGCGCGGCAAAGCAACCGATTTTAAAGAAAGAAGCCGAGGCCATCCAGCTGGAAAACAAGGGCGCGGAATATTTTCATGATGCTCAGTACCAGAAAGCACTGGCCCATTTTCAAAAGGCTCTCCAAGGCTATGAGTCGATCGACCACCGGGAAGGGATCGCCCGGAGCTACAACAACCTCGGCACGGTGTACGAGGGGATCGGCCGATATGCGGATGCCCTCGCGCTCTACCAGCGCGCCCTGGCCATCAACACCGACATCGGCCATCAAGAGGGCATTTCGCTCAACCTGAACAACGCCGGGACCGCCACTCTGGCCCTCGGAAAGCCCCAGGAGGCGCTGGAGTTCTTTCGGAAGTCCCTGGAGATAGAAGAGAAACGGGGGGACCTCCGGGCCCAGGCGATCCGCTGGAACAATTTCGGCCGGGGCTACCGCGAACTCGGGCAGAACGACCGGGCCCTCCAATGTTACGAAAAGGCTAAGGCCCTGAATGAAAAAACAGACCATCCATTGGGCGTCGCGGACAATCTGAACAACATAGGCGCCCTTTATGAAGGCATGAAGGAATGGCCCCGGGCCCTGGAAGCTTTTCAAGCGGCTTTGGAGCTGGACAAGAAGAAGGAGAACTCCCCCGGCATCTCGGCCGACCTGGCGAACCTGGGAAGGCTGCACGAGGCCATGGGGGAGAGGGAAAAAGCGCTGGACTATTACCTGCGGGCCTGGAGGGTTAACGAGTCTCTCGGCCTGAATGACCGTATTCTCCGCGACCTTTCCAAGATCGCTTCCCTCTATGAGGAGATGGGGAAGCCCGAGGATGCTGAAAAGTACCGCCGGCGGTCCCGGGAATTGTCCTCTCCGTCGAAATAAATTTTTGGGACGCAGATGAACGCAGATCACCGCAGATAAAATAACGTCACGCCATTCCTATCCAGACCTGCTCCTCCCTTGGGGCTTGCTGACACCCCCTCAATACTGTTGCCCATCCCCCACCAGGAAGAAAATATCTGCGAAATATCATGGCCGATCTTGTTTTTTTTGCTAAATTGAAGGAAATTCAGTACACTTATGTGGATATTGGCTGATCTGCGTTTATCTGCGTGATCTGCGTCCAATAAAATTTTATGCCCGATTTCAAGATCATATCCTCTTTTCAGACCCAAAGGGGACCAGCCGCAGGCAATCGAGAAGCTCGCCCGGGGTCTGGAAGAGGGCCTCGCCCACCAGGTCCTTCTTGGCGTGACCGGTTCGGGCAAGACCTTCACCATGGCCCAGGTGATCGAGCGGGTCCAGAAACCGACGCTGGTCATCGCCCCCAACAAGACCCTTGCGGCGCAGCTCTTCCAGGAATTCCAGACCCTCTTCCCCGAAAACGCCGTGGAGTACTTCGTCAGCTACTACGATTATTACCAGCCGGAAGCCTATATTCCCACGACCGACACGTACATCGAGAAGGATGCTTCCATCAACGACCTGATCGACAAGATGCGCCATTCGGCCACCCGTTCCGTCCTGACCCGCCGGGACGTGATCGTGGTGGCTTCGGTCTCCTGCATCTACGGCCTGGGCTCCCCCGAAACCTACCAGGGGATGATCGTCCTGATGGAAGACCAGAAGGAAGTGTCCCGCGACAACCTCCTGGCCCGCCTGGTGGAAATCCAGTACCAGCGCAATGACTATGACTTCCACCGGGGCACCTTTCGCGTCCGGGGGGATGTGCTGGAGATCTTCCCCGCTTACGAGGAGAACAAGGCCATCCGAATCGATTTTTTCGGCGACCTGATCGAGTCCATCGCCGAGATCGACCCCCTCCGGGGAAAGGTCCTGCGGAAGCTACGCCAGGTGACCATCTTCCCCGGCAGCCATTACGTCACTCCCCAGGACACGCTTCGCCGGGCCATCCAGTCCATCCGCGAGGAGCTGGCCGAGCGCCTGCCCGAGCTCCACGCCCAGCGAAAGCTGCTGGAAGCCCAGCGGCTGGAACAGCGGACGCACTTTGACCTCGAAATGCTCCAGGAGATGGGCTACTGCACGGGCATCGAGAACTATTCCCGGCACCTCGACGGGCGCAAGGCCGGCGATCCCCCTTACACCCTCCTGGATTACTTCCCGGAAGACTACCTGGTTTTCATCGACGAGAGCCACATCACCGTCCCGCAGCTCAACGGCATGTACTGGGGAGACCGGACCCGGAAAGAGACCCTGGTGGAGTACGGGTTCCGCCTCCCGTCGGCCCTGGACAACCGGCCCCTTTCCTTCGAGGAGTTCGAGCGCCGGGTTCACCAGGTGATCTATGTCTCGGCTACCCCCGCGGAATACGAAATGAAAAAGTCCGAAGGGCCGGATCGTCGAGCAGATCATCCGTCCCACCGGGCTCATCGACCCCAAGGTGGGCGTCAAACCGGCCCGCTACCAGGTGGATGACCTGCTCACCGAGATTCAGGCCAGGGTGGCGAAAGGGGAGCGGGTGCTGGTCACCACCCTGACCAAACGGATGGCCGAAGACCTCACCTCGTACTATGCCGACCTGGGAATAAAGGTGAAATATCTCCACTCGGACGTCCAGACCCTGGAAAGAACGGAGATCCTCCGCGACCTGCGGCTGGGAAAGTTCGACGTCCTCATCGGCATCAACCTGCTCCGGGAGGGCTTGGATCTTCCGGAAGTCTCGCTGGTGGCGATCCTGGACGCGGACAAGGAGGGGTTCCTGCGTTCGGAGACCTCCCTCATCCAGACCTTCGGTCGGGCGGCCCGCAATGTTTCCGGGCAGGTCATCCTCTACGCCGAAGTCGTCACCCATTCGATGAAGCGGGCCATGGGGGAAACCGACCGGCGGCGGAGAATCCAGGAGGCCTACAACCGGAAGCACGGGATCACCCCCGAATCCGTCCGGAAAGCCATTCCCGACATCCTGGAATCCATTTACGAGGCGGACTATGTCACCGTCCCGAAGATCGGCGAAAAACACGACGACTATGTCTCTCTCTTCGAGATCCCCGGCCTCATCGCCCGTTTAAAGAAGGAGATGCGGGAGGCCGCCTCCCGGCTCGATTTCGAAGAGGCCGCCGAACTGCGGGACCGGATAAAAGCCCTGCAGCAGATGGAATTGACCCGCGGAGGGATGGTGGAATTTCCCCTCGAAGGAGTTGGGGTAAACAAAAAATCAAAGGGCAAAGGGCAAAAATCAAATGGGAAAAATAGAAGCAAGAACTACCGTCCCGGTAAGAATTTTTGATTTTTATCCTTTGCCCTTTGCCTTTTGATTTCTTTAAATCTTATGGATTTATCCTCATTAGAAAATCAAATCCAGAACCTCCCTATCGGCCCGGGCGTGTACCTGATGAAGGACTCCG
Organism: uncultured delta proteobacterium; assembly: GCA_963712535.1. GTDB lineage: Bacteria > Desulfobacterota > SM23-61 > SM23-61 > SM23-61 > CAVQIK01. Next base: position 79,932 of record CAVQIK010000014.1, read on the forward strand.
CCGGGACGGTCATCTACGTCGGGAAGGCCAAGAACCTGCGCAACCGGGTCAGGACCTACTTCGGGAAACCGGGCGACGGGCGCCTCTCGCTTCGTTTCCTCATGCCCAAAGTCCGCCACGTGGAAACGTTCCTCACGGACACGGAAAAAGAAGCCCTGATCCTGGAAAACACTCTCATCAAGAAGCACAAGCCCCGCCACAACATCAACCTGAAGGACGACAAGACCTACTTCAGCCTCAAATTCAGCGTCAACGAAGAATTCCCCAAACTCTCCCTGGTGCGGAAAGTAAGGCGGGACGGGGCCCGCTACTTCGGGCCTTACGCCTCGAGCACCGCCGTCAAGGAGACGCTCCGGCTCCTCCGGAACTCCTTTCCTCTCCGCACCTGCAAGGACTCCGGCTTTCGTCACCGGTCGCGGCCCTGCTTGAATTACCAGATCAAGAAATGCCCGGCCCCCTGCTGCGGGCTGATCTCCCCCGGGAAATACGCCGAGCTCGGGCAGGAGGTGCTTCTCTTCCTGGAGGGGAAGAGCTCCCAGCTCATCAAGCTGCTCCGGGAAAGGATGGCCTCCGCGGCGGAGGAGCTCCGGTTCGAAGAAGCCGCGCGCATCCGGGACCAGATCTCGGCCGTGGAAGAAACCCTGGAGAAACAGAAGGCCGTTTCCCACTCCTTCACCGACCAGGATGTTTTCGCGTTCCATCGGCAGGGCCCCGCGTGGGAATTCCAGGTCCTCTTTTTCCGGCGGGGTCTGCTGGTGGGAAACAAGTCTTTCCATTTCTCCCGGATCAATTTGCCCGACGCGGAAGCCCTCTCCGCCTTCCTCGGCCAGTACTACTCCGGCGAGCCTTCCCTCCCCCGGGAAGTCCTGCTCCCGCTTAAGATTGAGGACGAAGCCCTGCTCTCCGAATGGCTTTCGGAAAAGAGAGGGAGAAAGGTGGAGGTCCTCTCCCCGGAAAGGGGAGAAAAGAAGAAGCTGGTGGACATGGCCCGGAAGAATGCCGAGTACGCCTTTCAAAAGAAAGTCGGCGAGAAGGAGAACCTGGACCTCCTGCTCCAGGAGCTGAAGGAAAAGCTCAGGCTGATCCGGCCCCCCCGGCGGGTCGAGTGTTTCGATATCTCCAACCTGCATGGGAGGCTGGCGGTTGGCTCCAAGGTGAGCTTTATCGACGGCCGGCCGGACCGCTCGGGTTACCGCCATTTCAAGGTGCACGCCCCATCGTTCCCCGACGATTACGCCATGATGTACGAGATCCTGAAGCGCAGGTACAGCAAGTTGGACGGAGAGGACGGCCCGGACCTTCTCCTGGTGGACGGGGGCAAGGGCCAGCTCAATGTCGCCCTGGGGGTTTTGTCCGAACTGGGCCTGCGGGACCTGTCCGCCGTGGGCCTCGCCAAGGACAAAGGTCCGACCCTGAAGAAGATCACGGACAAGACCGCGGACAAGATTTACCTCCCGAATGTGAAAGACCCTCTGCTCCTCGGCCATTCGGCTTCGCTCCAGTATCTGCAGAGAATCCGCGACGAGGCCCACCGCTTCGCCGTGAGCTATCATAAGAAAATCAGGGGCAAGCAGGGCCTGCAAACGATCCTGGATGAGATCCCCGGCATCGGGGGAGTGAAGAAGAAGGCGCTGCTGCGCGAATTCGGGAGCATGGAAAAAATTCAAGAGGCCTCACCCGATACCCTGAGGCGGGTCGGACCCATAAATTTCAACGACTCCCAAAGGATCTATGAATTCTTCCATCCATCGGAGAATTGCGGAATTCGGAATGCGGAATTCGGAATGAAACAAACCGAGCAAGAGGTGGTAGAAGGTGGAAGCATTTTGCCGTCATCTCACTGACAGTGACACTAAACACTGACGCTCTTGAGAATTGCGGATTGCGGACTGGAGAGCCTGGAAAATGGGATAGACGGCCCGGAGCAATCCGCCCCCATTCACTCACACTCACACTGACACTGTTCTTCTGAGAGGAGTCTACATGTATAACGTTCCTGAGAATTTCCCCCAGCGGAACCGCCCCCTCACCATGGCCCCCCATGGCCTCGTGGCCTCGCCACACTATCTTGCCTCCCAGGCGGGTGTGGACATCCTGAAGAAAGGGGGAACGGCGGTTGACGCCGCCATTGCGACGAACGCAGCGCTGAACGTCGTCTATCCGCACATGTGCGGAATCGGGGGAGACGCGTTCTGGCTCATTTATGACGCATCGAAAAAGCATCTGGCGTTCTTGAACGCGAGCGGCCGTTCCGGCGGCGCCGCATCGATCGACTATTTCCAGAAAGCCGGGCTCAAATCCATGCCCCTCCGGGGCCCCCTTGCGGTCACCGTCCCGGGGGCGGTGGACGGGTGGTTCCAGGCCCACGGGCGGTACGGAAAACTTCCCCTGACTTCCATCCTGGAGCCGGCCATCGGCTACGCCCGGAAGGGGTTTCCGATCAGCCACATCCTGAGCTTTAAGATCCGCGAGGCTTCGGGTGAACTCTCCCGGTTCCCCGATTCCCGGAAACTCTTTCTCCCAGAAGGAAAGCCCCCCCGCCCCGGCGACCTCCTGACCAACGCCGGCCTGGCCGCCTCCCTCGAAAAAATCGGGCGGGAAGGCCGGGATGTCTTTTACCGGGGAGAGATCGGCTCGGCCATCATCAGATCTCTCCGCGAGTACGGCGGGCTCCTGACCGAGGAGGATTTTCGCGATACCGAATCCACCTGGGGGGACCCCGTCTCCACTCAGTACCGGGAGTACACAGTGTTCGAGACCGCGCCCAATTCCCAGGGAATCACGGCTCTTCTGATTTTGAACCTGCTGGAGGGATACGACCTGCGCTCCATGGGGCATCTCTCCGCCGACGCCCTGCACCTCACGGTGGAAGCCAAAAAGGTGGCCTTTGCCGACCGGAACCGCTACATCACGGACCCGGAGAAGGTAAAGATCCCGGTCGCAGGCCTTCTCTCGAAGGATTATGCCGCCCGGCGGCGGTCCCTCATCCGGATGGACCGGGCGAGTGACGCCCAGAGCGTCGCCCCCGGGAACCCGGGGGGCGATACCATTTATCTGTGCGTGGTGGACGAAGCGGGCAACGCCGTTTCCCTGATCCAGTCTCTCTTCTATTCTTTCGGTTCCGCCGTTGTCGCGGGCGATACGGGCATCGTCCTGCAGAACCGGGGGGCCTATTTTTCGCTCAACCCGGACCACGCCAACTGTCTTCAGCCCCGCAAGCGGACGTTCCACACCCTCATGGCCTCGATGACCTTCCGGGATGGGAAGCCCTACCTCGTATTCGGGACCAGCGGGGCCGACGGGCAGCCCCAGACGCACGCCCAGGTGATGACCGCGGTCTTCGACTTCGGGCTCGACATCCAGGCGGCCCTCGAGTCGCCCCGGTGGGTCTCGGGCAGGTACCTGCTCGAGCAGCCCGAAGGCATGCTCGACATGGAGAGCCGGTTTCCATTGGAGTCGGTTGAATCTCTGAGGAAGCGCGGGCACGAAATTCAGTTGGCGGGAACCTGGTCTCAATCCATGGGCAGCGCCCACGGGATCATGATCCATCCGGAAAACGGCTTGCGCCTGGGAGGAGCCGACCCCCGTTCGGACGGCGCGGCGATCGGGTATTAATCCAGAGACGAATTTCCTTTCAAGGATGAGGAAGAGACATGGCGACCGGGAAGGCTAACCATCGCACCCGCAAGTCCCCGAAACAAAAATTAACGGGAAAGAAAGACTTGGCCCGGACCGTCGAAGAACTGCGGCGGCAGGTCAAGGAGCACAGGAAAAAGGAACGCCAGTTCGATGAACTCATACATTTTGAAAAACTGCTCCTCGAGATCTCCACGTCCCTGGTCAACCTGCCGGCCGAAGGGGTGAGCCGGGAAATTGAAAAAGGGCTGCGGCGGATCGTGGAGGTCCTCCGGGTCGACCAGAGCAGTGTTTACGAATTTTCCGGAGACCGCTCCCGCCTCAACCTCCTCCACTCCTGGACGGGCGAGGGGTTCCGGAAGCCTTCTCCCACGCTGGAAAGCGAGGAGTTCCCCTGGATGACCGAAACACTGCGGGGCGCCCGGCTGGTAGCGATTCCGCGCGTCCGCGACCTTGCTAAGGAAGCGGCGAAAGATACCGAGTCTCTCCAGAAGCAAGGGATTCGATCCATCCTGGCCACGCCGCTGGGTGTCGGCCAGAATGTCCGCGGAGTCGTAACCTTCAGCGCCCTGGGGGCGGAAAGGGACTGGCCTGAACCCTTTGTTCAGCAGGTTCGCGTGATCGGGGAGATCTTCGCCAACGCCCTCGCCCGGAAAGAGGCCGAGGAAGCACTGAAGAAGAAGGACCAGAGACTTTCCGAGGCGCAGCGAATCGCCCACCTGGGCCACTGGGACTGGAACATCCTGACCAACGAATTGACCTGCACCGACGAGGCCTACCGGATTCTCGGGATAAGCCCTCAAGATTTCGGGGCCACGTACGAGGCCTTTTTGGAATGCGTCCACCCCAGGGACCGGGAACTCGTGAAGGAAGCGGTCGATCGCACCCTCGCCGACCCGAGCATCCCTTACAGCCTGGAACACCGCGTTGCGCGCCGAGATGGGGAGGAGCAGGTCGTCCATGAACGGGGCGAGTTGACCTTGGATAAGAGGGGAAGGCCGGTCCGAATGATCGGGACCGTTCAGGACATGACCGAGAACAAGCAGATCGAGGGATCGCTGCAAAAGTCCAGGGTCGAGCTCCGGCGCCTCTCCTCGCGGCTCATCTCGGTACAGGAAGAGGAGAGAAAGAAAATCGCCCGGGAGCTCCATGACGGCATCGGCCAGACGCTTTCGGCCATCAAGTACCTGATCGAAAACACCCTTCAGAAAACGGCCCCGGGTTCGGTTTCGTCCCAGCTCCAACCCTTGGGCCCCATCATTCCCCTGATTCAAAATGCCATCGAAGAAGTCCGGAGGATCCAGACGGACCTTCGGCCCCCCACGCTGGACGACCTCGGCATTTTAGCGACGCTTTCGTGGTTCTGCCGGGAGTACCAGAAGATCTACACGGGAATTCACGTCGAAAGGGATATCCAGGTGGAAGAGAACGACATCCCGGATCCTCTGAAGACGGTCATTTATCGGATCCTGCAGGAGGCGACGAACAACGTCGCGAAGTACAGCCACGCGACCCGGCTGAGCCTCTCGTTGAAAAAAAAGGACGAAGGGATCGAGCTGGTCATCGAAGATAACGGGTCGGGGTTCGACCCGAGAGAGATCCTATCCGGGGAGAGGGAGAGGCGGGGTTTCGGCCTCACCAGCATGAGAGAGCGGGCCGAGCTCTCCGGCGGTTCTTTTTCGCTGGAGTCCGGGAAGGGTTCGGGGACCCGGGTGCGCGCGGCCTGGAGGCTCAAAGGCTCCCCGCCCGTAATTAAAAATTGACTGCGGAAAGCTGAGCGCGGGGGTTGCGGACCTGAGAAGAAAATAACGAATCCGCCCCTCCCAAAGGGATTATCGCCATTCCTCAGTCGGAAGGGGTCAGGCCATGAAGGTGGGGATCGTCGGATGCGGGTGGGTCGGCGCGACTGCTGCGTACGCCATGATCCTCCAGGGCGTGGCGAGTGAGATTCTCCTCATCGACTTGAACGAGGAAATGGCCCGGGCCCAGGCTGAGGACCTCCTCCACGCCACCCCCTTTGCCCGCGCGGTCCGAATCCGCGCCGGGGATTATCCGGACCTCGCGGGAGCCGGCCTCGTCGTGCTCGCTTGCGGCGTGAGCCAGAAGCCTGGAGAGAGCCGGCTGGAGCTCCTTGCGCGCAATGTTCGCGTTTTTGAGCCGGTGATCCCCCAGGTCCTCACCCACGCCCCCGAGTCGGTTTTGCTCGTGGCGTCGAACCCCGTGGACCTGCTGACGCAGGTGAGCGCAAAGATATCGGGGATCCCGCCGAGCCGGGTGATCGGGTCGGGGACGATCCTCGACACGGCCCGTTTCCGGGTGCTCCTGGCCGAATGCCTCAACGTTGCCCCTCAATCCGTGCACGGCTATGTCCTGGGGGAACACGGGGATTCCGAGGTGCTGGTCTGGTCCAGCGCAACGGTCGGGGGATTGCCGCTGCTGGAATTCGCGCGGCAGAGCAACTGCTCCTTGACCGATGAGGGGAGATCGAAGATAGACGACGGCGTCCGCCGGGCGGCCTTCCGCATCATCCAGGGCAAGCGAGCGACTTACTACGGAATCGGGGCAGGGCTCTCCCGGATTGCCAGGGCGATCCGGGATGATGAACGGGCCGTTCTGACCGTTTCGGCTTTGGGGCCCGAAGACCGGGAGTTCGGGGGGATCTGTCTTTCTCTTCCGCGAGTCGTGGGGGCTCAAGGGATTGTGTCGACGCTTGACCTCTCCCTCTCAAGCGAAGAAGAAGCAGCCCTGCGGAAAAGCGCAGACATCCTGCGGAATTCGGCGGGGGAGATCGGGTACTACAGCGAAATGGCGTAAATCAGTTGGGTGCCGCGGTAGAACGCGGGCGGCTGAAACCGGCCTCTCACTCCTCCAGCCCCCCAAAAATGCAGGGGCGGTTCACGAACGTCCCTGTCCATCCGCAATGACAGACCTGCCGGATCTTCCTCAAGGACCCCTCTGAGCCATGATCCCCGCCGATGGATGCCTGCGTCCCCGGAAATCACTTCCCTCCTTCGCGGATTCGTTGTACCGGACGAGGCTCGAGTCGTGGAAACTCACAAAGGTGCGTAGCGCCGCAAGCTGAGCTTCGTACGGGGAGCAGTCCAAGGGGCGGTTTTCATCCCGGTCCTGTTTCAAATTAAATGCCCGGCCTCGATTCTGTTTCACCGAATACTGGACTTTCACGCCTCCGGCATCCAGGGAGGAGATGCTCTCTTCGAGTCCATAAAAATAGAGGTACTTGCGTTTCAACGTCTTCTGGAACAAGGACTCTCCGTCGAAGAGGGCCGGATCGTAAGGCACTCTCAGCGCGTCCAGGAGAGTGGGCAGGACGTCCACGTGCTGGGTGGGCTCTTCGAACACCCGGGGTTTGAAAATCGCGGGCTGATGAAAAATGGCCGGGGCCTCCAGGTTCTCGTTATAGCTGTATCGATAGTGGAGGTAATTGTCCGGGTGGTGTTGGCCGAAGGCCTGGCCGTGGTCGCCCACGATGACGAGGAGGGTGCGTTCGAGCAGCCCTTCTCTTCGCAGGTGTTCGTAGATCCGCTTCACCATGTGGTCCAGCAGGTTCAGATTATTGTAGTACCGGCTGATCAGGCGCCCGTCATCCGGCCGCACGCGGTACTCCGGCCCGTTGTCGAAGTACGGAAAATGGGCCGCGAAGCTGACATACAGGGCCAGGAAAGGTTCCCGGGCGCGAGTGAGCCGCCGGGTGAAGAAATCCACCGTTTGAATTTCATCCCGGGCGATGTAGCGTCCAAGCGAGTTTGACTCCTCCCGCACCTTGAAATTCAGGTTTTCATAAGTATGGATCTCCGGGATCCCGCTGTTCCTGATAAACGAGGCCGGGAAATACCAGGAGGAAGAAGAGGGGGATACCAGGAATCTGTCGTACCCCGGCAGAAATGTATAGACGGACGGGACCCGGGCGTCCGGCCGGGTGCCCAAATTCTCCCGTTTGAAGAGATCGTAGAGGCCGCTGAAGAGGGAAAAAACCGCCTTCGTGCTCACGTTCGAGGTGGTGTAATGCTGCTTCCAATGCCAGCTCTCCCGGCTCAGCCGGTGCAGGAAGGGCATGGGCATGGGATAGCCTTCCCGGGCGTCAAACATGTACCGGGTCCCCACCGATTCGAGGACCAGGAAGACAACATTCCATTGCCTTTCCGGACTCGGGGGAAGGATTTTGGGCGTTTTCATCGAAAGAGAAAATTCGGGGCCCGTCAGCTGCATCCCGGATTCGATCCCCTGAACCCGTCCCGGGCCGGGAGCCCTGTCGGGCCGCCCCAGAAAAGTGCTCCGGGCCGTGTCGGCGAGGAGGAATAAGACGGGATTCAGCCGTATCTCCCTTGGAGTCTCAGGGTTTGCCTGCCGGCCCGCCCACAAAGAGAGGGAAGAGAGGAGAACAACCCCGGCAAGCGCTGCTGCGGCCGCCCAAATCCGGACCGCCACGGGGGAAAGCAGGACCAGCCAAAAAATTGCGAAGGGAAGAAGCAGGAAAAGGTAATCCCGAATTTCCAGGAATTTCAGGATATCCCGGGTTGAAACGTTGTAGATCGTTTCCAGGATGACGGAATACCCGAGTCCGGTCTGAGCATCAAACAGGACGCGAAGGTGGCAGAGATGGGCGAACAACAGGCAGAACAGAACCAGGTGCACGATGAAAAGGCCGAGGCCCTGCAAAAGGGGGAAGATTCTCCCCCGGAAAAAAACCCGGCCGGCGTAGAGACCCCCAAAGAGCAGAAAACAGGCCAGGGCCATTGCCACATCGTAGTTTCCGAAGGCCAGGATAAACCGGAACGGGTGGGAACCGGGAGAAAAATCAAACGGCCGGATGGGATTCGTGAACAGTCCAAGCGTGAGCAGGATCCGGTAAGCAATCGTACCGGCCAGGATTGCCATGAGCAGGGCGAAAGGGGTCCTGCTGAAGGCGACGGTTCGGGCGAACCACCCGAAGAATTTTCCTGAAAGGCGGCGTGGCTTCATATAATCCGGATGTCAGCAATAATGTGGTAGGGAATAACCCTTCAATCGGATCGTAGGGGCATCCCGCCCCGGCGGGACATCGTGCCCCTACGGGTTTTGCGGAAAGCTTCCCTTAGCCCAATCCTGTTCATCCTTTCCGCATTCCTCCACCCCTATGTTGCTTTCTTTATCCTCGGCCGTAAATTCCTATTCTTTTCTCATTTCCTTGTAAGCGTTGATCAACCCATTCGTCGATGAATCATGGGAATGTACGGGTTCATCTTCAGCCAGTTCGGGGAGGATTTTCCGGGCCAGTTGTTTCCCCAGTTCCACGCCCCACTGGTCAAAGCTGAAGATGTTCCAGATGACCCCCTGGACGAAGATCTTGTGTTCGTACATCGCGATCAGGCTTCCCAGGGTCCGGGGGGTTAATTTCTTAAACAAGATGGAGTTGGTCGGCCGATTGCCGTCGAAGACCCGGTAGGGGATGACCCTCTCGATCTCCTCGCCGGTCTTCCCTTCCTCCTTCATCTCCAGGGCCGCCTCCTCCCGGGTCTTCCCTTTCAGGAGCGCCTCCGTCTGGGCGAAGAAGTTGGCCAGGAGAATGGAATGGTGCTCGCCGATCGGGTTGTGGCTGATCGCCGGCGCCGAGAAAATCCGCGGGGATGAGCTTGGTTCCCTGGTGCAGGAGCTGGTAGAAGGCATGCTGGCCGTTCGTCCCGGGCTCGCCCCAGATGATCGGCCCGGTCTGGTACCCGACTCTCCGGCCTTTGCGGTCCACGGATTTCCCGTTGCTCTCCATATTTCCCTGCTGGAAGTAGGCCGGGAACCGGTGCATGTACTGATCGTAGGGCAGGATCGCTTCCGTCTGGGCGCCGAAGAAGTTGTTGTACCAGATCCCGACCAGGGCCAGGATCACGGGGATGTTCTTCTCCCAGGGCTCTTCCCGGAAATGCCGGTCCATCTCGAAAGCCCCTTCCAGCAGCTCTTCGAACCGGTCAAAGCCCACGTAACAGGCGATTGAGAGGCCGATGGCGGACCAGAGAGAGTATCGGCCCCCCACCCAATCCCAGAAGACGAACATGTTTTCCGGGTGGATGCCGAAGGCCTTCACTTTTTCCGTGTTGGTGGAGATGGCCGCGAAGTGGCGCGAGACATGGCGCTCTTCGGAGGCGTGGCGCAAAAACCATTCCCGGGCCGAAAAAGCGTTGGTCATTGTCTCCTGGGTCGTGAACGTCTTGGAGGCGATCAGGAAGAGAGTGGTTTCCGGGTTCAGGTTCTTGAGGGTTTCGGTTAAATGGGTCCCATCGACGTTGGAAACAAAATGGACCGACAAACCCGGGTTGGGCATAGGGCCGGAGGCATTCGGTAACCATGAGAGGCCCGAGGTCCGATCCGCCGATGCCGATGTTCACGATGTCGGAGATTTTCTTTCCCGTGTACCCCTTCCACTCGCCCGAGATGACTTTCCCGGAAAAGTCCTTCATCTTCTTCAACACCGCGTTCACCTGCGGCATGACATCCTCGCCGTCCACGTAAATCGGGGTGTTGGCGCGGTTCCTCAGGGCGACGTGCAGAACCGGCCGGTCTCTCGGTCTCATTGATCCGATCTCCGGTAAACATCTTCTCGACGGCGTCGGCAAGGTCCACCTCCCGGGCCAGGGCAAACAGGAGGCCCAGCGTCTCTCCGGTGATCCGGTTCTTGGAATAATCCACCAGGATATCCCCGAAGCGCACCGAGAATTTTTCCGCCCTCTTCGGGTCTTGCGCGAAGAGGTCTCTCATGTGCAGCCCCTTGATTTCTTGGAAATGCGCCTCAAGATCTCGCCACGCTGAGGTCTTCGTCGGGTCAACCTTTTTCAGCATACCCGCCTCCTGGGCTTTTCCTTACCTCAGGAATGTCTCGAGGTCTTCGCCGTGCGGAATATATTCGTCGTGCTAAATCCAAACAATCTTCCACTCGGGCTCAAGGGCTTTGAATTCCGGATCTCCCGTATAAATCTCGCCGCTCCTTTGCTTCGCCAGCGCCGCAGCAAAGCAGTCCGCCAGCGACATCTTCCGGGAGACTTTGATTTCTCCGGCGAGTTCCGCCAGAGGAAGATCAACCGGGACCACCTCGACTGGAAGCCCCAGAATTTTTGGACGGTTCTTATGCCAAGCCTCCGCCCCGTTTTTGCGCTCAATGATGTATCGTATTTCGGCCCAGTTTACGGCGGAAATCACGAGAGGCCGGTTGGTTTCCAAAGCTTCCTCCAGTAAAGCTCCTACTTCCTTGTGTCCCTTTTCCTGGTACAGAAAAGCAAGCAAGGCATAGCTATCGAGAATTGCGCTTCCCAAATTTCGCCTCCTCACGATCCCGGTCGTTGGCCCGTTCCTTCAGCAACATTTCCGTTACCGAGGTCTTGCTTTTGAGTAATCCGCAGGTATTCCGGATGTATTCTTTGGTCAGGGGCTGGAGCAGAATTTCATTATCCCGTTCGATGAAGCGAACCTTCGTGCCGGGTTGAATGCCGTACCTTCGGCGCAGTTTCGCGGGGATGACAAGCTGTCCTTTGCTGGTGACGCTGGTTGTTTCCATTAAACCCCCTTCCCAATAAATATCTTACGATAAGGATAAAAGTAAGTCAAAATGAAAAAGTAAGCAATACGGGGGGCCTCCCATTAGGGGAATTTGCCTCTTCTCTTGGTCAAGGAAAAATACCGAGAAGCAATTATAGGGCTTCCAGCAAAAGGCAGAGGAGTCCCATCCGCAGGAACTGGCCGTATTTGATCTGCTCAAAATAAGCAGCGCGGGGATCCTTATCTATTTCCGTGGGAAGCTCATAGTCGCGGGGAAAGGGGTGCATGATGTACGTGTCCCTTTTCAGCCTCTTCAGAACCTCCCCATCCACCCGGAATATTTCCCGGGAGGAATCGTAGTCCTGGATCCGGTCGCCGAAGTTCTCCCGGGGGATCTGGGTGATGTAGAGGATGTCTGCTTTCGAGGCGATCTCCCTGAGTTCTTCGCCGCTGTCCAGGGACTCCCTGTAGGGGACTTTGTTGTCGGCAAGGTATTCCTTCAGGTCATCCTTCATCCTTAGGGCCCGGGGGGATACGAAATAAATCCGGATGCCCGAATATTTGGCCAGAAAATAAGTGAGGGAACGAATGGTACGGCTGTTCATCAGGTCGCCGACAAAAGCGATGGAGAGGCCGTCCACACCGCCCTTCAGCTTTTCGATGCAATACAGGTCGATAAGGGCCTGGGTCGGGTGCTGGGCGGGCCCGTCCCCCCCGTTGATGATCGGAACGGGAGAAACTTCCGCCGCCTGCCCGGCCGATCCGCTGCGGTAATGTCGCAGGACGATCACGTCCACGAGCGAGCCCACCACCCGGATCGTGTCTTCGAAGCTTCCCCCGGAGAGTTCCGAAGAAAACTCCTCCGGGAAGGCGATGTCTGAAACCGACCCTCCAAGCCGCTTCATGGCCACATCAAAGGACAATGCGGTCCGCATGGATTTCACATAAAAAAGGTTTCCCAGGATGTTCCCCTTCAGCAGGTCCAGCGGCAGCCGGCGGTCCGACCGCTCCTTAATCTGGTCAGCCGCGCTGAGGATCTCCTGGAGCGCTTTCTTGTTGAACTGCTGCGCTTCGATGATGTGGCGGTGAACCATAATTTTTGCCAAACCGTGAGATATGTAGGGTGCGTTCCCCGAACGCACCGTTTGACGGCCTGATCGGGGATCAGGCCCTACCGTTATCACGGAACAATGTGCGTCCCCTCTTTGCTTTCCATCGCCCGCCAGGCGCGGTCGAGAGAGGTGATCACTGCTTCATCCCCCCCGTATTCGATGAAACGGATACAGGCCAGGACCTTTGGCGCCATCGAACCCTCCAGGAAATGTCCCTCCTGGAGAAACTTCTTGGCCTCGCTCACCCGGAGAAAATCAATCTCCCGCTCCTCGGGGGTCCCGAAGCCGAGTTTCACCCGGGGCACATCGGTGAGAATCACGAAGGTATCGGCGGCCACCGCTTCGGCAAGCTTTTCCCCCGCGAGGTCTTTGTCGATCACGCCCTCGAAACCCTGGAATTCCCCCATGTCATTCAGGACAACCGGGATCCCTCCTCCGCCGGAAGCGATGACGATCATCCCCGCGTCAACAACCTTTTTCAAAGCGTGGACCTCGAGGATGCGAATTGGGTCCGGCGAAGGGACGACGCGGCGAAAGGGTGTTTCCCCTTCCGGCAAAACCTGCTTCATCCGGTACCCTCTCTCGGATTCATATTTCTCTTTTGTCGTCAGGTCATAAAAAGGGCCCACAGGCTTGCTGGGGTGGGTAAATGCGGGGTCGTGGCGGTCCACCAGGACCTGGGTGATCATGGTCACCACGTTGAAGTCCAGGTTGTAGGACTTGAGCTCGTTCATGAGCGCCTGTTGCAGGATGTATCCGAGCTGGCCCTGGGTCATGGCGCTGCAGACGTCCATCGGTTGGGCCGGGACCTGGGCCGCGCCCGCCTCCTGCTGGACGAGAAGGTTCCCCACCTGGGGCCCATTCCCGTGGGTGAGCACCACTTCATAGCCGCGCCGGATAAACTCCAGGATGTGCCGGGTCGCCGCGCGGACGCTGGCCAGCTGCTCTCCGTAGGTCCCTCTCTGCCGGGGAAGAGTAATGGCGTTGCCCCCGAGGGCGATGACGATTCTCTTGGGCTTCTTTTTCATGTGAGTTTGTAGGGCGGGTTTGAAACCCGCCCCTACAATCATTGTATCCCGTATTTCCGCGCGAAGGCCTTCAAGGCCTTCTGGAAGCACTCCATCGGAGCCCGGAGGAGGCCCGCCCCGATGATCGGGTGGCCGGGGTCTTTGTGGGCCATCGCCGTATCGATAATGGGGGCGATGCCGGTCTGGACTACCTTCCGGATGTCGATCCCCAGCGGCGTCCCCTCGAAACCGAGGATCGGCATGCGGTAGTTGGTGCTGGCCGTAACCGTGATCTGGCGCATCTCTCGGCTGTACCCGATCGCCTCTTCCGGAGCGCCTCCTACGAAGCTCAGGATCCCCGTGGCCCCCGCCAGAACGAACCCTCCCCACCCAACTGTTTCCGTAATCGCCGAGTCGCCCATATCGAGGCCGGCGTCCCGCTCGGAATATCCGGGAAGGTACAAGCCCTTGACTCGCGGCGATGGGGCGGTGAACCATTCCTCGCCCAGCCCGCTGACTCGAATGCCGAATTCGGTGCCGTTGCGGGCCATGGCAACGACGACGGTGCTGTGGGCGATATCCCTCGCCGGGTCGGCTGAAGCTTTTCCCGCAGCCATGGAGAGGCCGAGGAAAAGAAGTTCGTGATTCGCGGTGTACCGGAGGGCGGCCAGGAGGGGACCCTTTTCTACGCCGGCTTCAACCATGGGAGCGGAGAGGGCATTCGCGAAGAGGCTGGACGCCGCGACCGGCCGGTTGTGCAGTTCATCCCCCATCTGCAACGCCTTGGCGATAATGGGCTTCAGCTCCAGGCCGCCGCGCTGGCGCAGCCCTTTCCGCAAGGCCGGCGCCCAGACATCCCGCCAGAGGCGGAGGCCTTCCAGCGCCCCGTCGCTGTATTCCCCGAACTGCTGCCGGCCTTCAACCTGCCGGCAGAACGCCCGGTTGCCGAAAGCCCGGTTCTCCACGACCCAGACCGGCATGGAGGCGGAAATCGTCCCGGCCATGGGACCCACCGCCTGGTGATGGTGATTGGGCTCGAATCTGACCTCCCCGCCCTCCAGCAGCCGAGTTGCTTCTTCCGGAGTCTTGGCCCATCCTTCGTACAAGACGACTCCGATCATCGCGCCTCGTTGCGCCCCGCACATGCGGGCCCAATCGACGGGAGGCCCGGAATGCAGGATCATTTTGTCTCCGAGTCCGGGGATGACATCGCCCGCCGGGGCGATGTCCACCAGCACGGGATCGGCGGCGTTGAGGCGCTTCGCCGCCTCCCCGTTCGCCTCCTCGATCTTCTGCTTAATATCCTCCGAGGCCATTTTTCCTCCGGAACTATAGTGCCCGACCAAAGAAAGTGGACATTGCATGGGCAATCCCTGGTAAATCCCCCCCAACCCCCCTTTATCAAAGGGGGGCAGGGGGGATTTTACGGCGAGACATAAGTCAATAAGAGGCAACTGGATGTCGACTTACTTAAGCCGTTCACTATAATACAAACGTATTTTGTTTGGTGGCAATTTTTTAGGGCCTGATCCCCGATCAGGCCTTCAAAGGGTGCGTTCGGGGAACGCACCCTGCATTTCATGTAAATTTACCCATTTCGTTGTAATAATGATCAGTGTCAGTTGTTCAGTAAAATTCTTTTCCTGCCACTAAACACTGACACTGACACTTCTTTATTTTGTCTGCCCCACGATCCCTTCCGCCAGCCAGTCCATCTTTCCCAGGTTGTCCGTCGACCAGTGCTCGCCGGCTTTTACCCGTTCGGCTCCCTTGTTGTCCTTGATCGGGCCGGCAAAGACGTTCTTCTTGCCGGAGATGAATTCCTGCTTCGTGGCGGCAACCATCCTCACCGCATCCTGGGGAACTGCGGGGCCGAAGGGCGCGATGGCAATCATGTCGCTGTCCAGGCCCCCAAGGATATTCTCGCTTTTCCAGGTGCCGTTCATAACCTCCTTGGCGAACCGGGTGTAGAGCGGGCCCCAGGTGAAGGCGACACCGCTGATCCAGCCCTTCGGGGCAAATTTCTGCACGCCGAGGTAATGGTAACCTACCGAGTACGCCCCGCGCTTCTCCGCGGTCTGCACCACGGTGATCGGAGAGTCCACGATCATCCCCATCACATCCCCCCCCTGGTCCAGGAGCGCGTTGGTTGCCGTTGCTTCTTTTCCGGGGTCCAGGAAAGTCCCGGTGAAGACGATCCGGGTTTCCACTTTGGGGTTCACCGACCGGGCCCCCAGGTGAAGGGCGTTGACGTTGCCCAGGAAGAAACTCACCGGCAGGGCGCAGACGAAGCCCATCTTGTTCGTTTTGGTGGTCTTCCCGGCCGCGATGCCCATGAGGTAGAAGGCCTCGGGGGTGCTCGCCCAGTAGGTGGTCAGGTTCGGGGCCCTCTTGTATCCGGCGGGATGAACGAATTTGACCTCGGGGTACTTCTTGGCGACCCGTAGGGCGGGATCCAGGTATCCGAAACTGGCGGCGATGATGAGCTTGGCCCCTTGTTTGATCATGTTCTCCATCACCCGCTCGGCATCCGCGCTCTCCGGGACGTTCTCGACTTCGATGACCTCCACTTCGGGCAGGTTCTTTTTCATGACCGCCACACCCTCGGCGTGAGCCTGGTTGTACCCCGCGTCGGCGATAGAACCGATGTGGAGGATGCCGACTTTAAGCTTGGGCTGCTGGGCGCCCGCATCAGGAAGGCCCAAAGCTGAGACGAGAACCATTGTTGCGAGGACGGAGAAAAGCTTCAGCATAGAATCGAAACCTCTTCTTTTCATTTTCTTACCTCCTGTTTGAAATTAAAAGTAGGGTGCGTTCCCCGAACGCACCGTTTAAAATTTCGTTTCTCCCGCAGAGCCGCCGAGACGCAGAGATTCATTTTTCGATCATTCTTTATCGTTCCCTGCGTCTCTGCGTCTCCGCGCGAGGAAATTGTCTTATTAAGGGTCTCAAAATTGAATTGACCCAGGCAACGAAAAATCTCCCCTCGCCCCTCTTTGCCAAAGAGGGGAAATTCCTCCCTTTGTAAAGGGAGGTTGGGAGGGATTTTACGAATCGATGTCGTCTTTATAATGAGACTGTTAATAATTTAACGGCCCGATCGGGGATCAGGCCCTACTCCGTTCCTTGAAACACCCTTCCCAAACTCCCGGGGGCGGCGAACCTGCGCGAGCCGCCCCAGACCGCGAGGACGGCCAGGCTGAGCAGGTACGGGAGCATGTCCAGAATGAAAGGAGAAATCGGGACGCCCAGCGCCTGCATCTGGAGCTGAAGGGCGGTCGCCCCCCCGAAGATCAGGGATCCGGCGATGGCCCGCAGGGGGTGCCACTTCGAAAAGATCACCAGGGCCACGGCGATAAAGCCGCGCCCGGCCGTCATCCATTCCATCCATGTTTTCGCCAGGGCGATAGAAAGGTGCGCCCCGGCCATCCCCCCCAGGAGCCCGGCAAAAAACAGGGCCTGGTACTGCAGGCGGTAAGGGTTCCTCCCCGCGGCAAAAGCCGCCGTGGGGTTCTCCCCCACGGCGCGGAGGCTCAGCCCCCAGCGGGTGTAGAAGAGGACCCACCACACCACCACTGCCATGGGCCCGGCAAGGTAGACCAGCAGATCATAGTTGAAAAACATCGGCCCGACAACCGGTATTGCGTAGAGAACGGGGATGCGAATTTCATTCAGCCCCTGGATCCGGCTGCCCACGTAAGGAGCCCCCAGGAGCGCGCTGAGGCCCACCCCGCAGAACATCAAAGCCAGGCCGCTGGCGAGCTGATTGGCCCGCCGGCTCACCACGAGTACGCCAAAGAGCAGGTTGAACAGCCCGCCGGCCAGCGCTCCGGCAAGCACGCCGACGGCGGCGTTCCCCGTGTGGACCGTCGCGGCGAAAGCCACGACGGCCCCCATGAGCATCACCCCTTCAAGCCCGAGGTTCACGATCCCGGCCCTCTCATCGATGACCTCGGCCAGGGTCGCATAGAGCAGCGGAGTTCCGGAATGAATGGAGCCGGCGAGCAGGCCCGCGGCAATCGACTCAATCACCTTGCCCCTCCCTTCCGGGCGAGAATGACGAAAAGAATGATGGCCAGGAGGATGTTCACTACCGAGGCGGGGACCCGTAGAGTCATTTGGAGGATGTCCCCGCCGGCGGTGATGATGGCCAGGAGAAAGGCGGCGGCCACGATTCCCGCCGCGTTCCCCCAGGCCATCCAGCTAATCAGAAAGCCGATGTACCCGTACCCAGGGGAAAGGCTGGGGCGAAGCTGGCCGTGGATGGCCGAAACTTCACTCATCCCCGCCAGCCCGGCGATCCCCCCGCCGATGAACATCAGGCTCACGATGTACCGGCCGACAGGGATCCCCGTGCGCCTTGCCGCCTCGGCGTTGGCACCTATGGCGCGCATCTCCAGCCCCCACCGGGTGCGGGAAACCGCGAGGTGGAAGAGAACCAGGACGACCGCGGAGTACACGATTCCGAGGTGGACCCGCGTCCCGAAAAAGACGGGCAAGACGGCCGCCTGCGGGAAAGGGGCGCTTTGGGGATAGTTGGCGCTCTCCGGGTCCTTCCAGGGGCCGAAGACAAAAAAGCTCAGGAGCAGGATAGCGACGTAATTCAGCAGAAGGGTGGAGATGGTTTCGCTCACCCAGCCTCTCGCGCGCAGGACCCCCGAGATCAGCGCCCAGAGCCCGCCTCCGACGAACCCGAGCACCGAAATCCACGGGATGAGAAGCCAGGCCGGGAGAGAAGGGAAGTTCAGCGCCCCCCACGCTGCGAAAAGGGCGCCGATGTGGAACTGCCCTTCCCCTCCAACGTTAATGAGCCAGATCCTGGCCGGCAAGGCTACCGCGGCCGCGCAAAGGGTAAGGGGGATCATTCTCACCAGCACCTCGGAAAAACCGTAAGAGCTGCCCAGGGTGCTGGAAAAAATCTCCGCGTAGGCCCGCATCGGGTTCTTGCCGAAGATCAGCAGCACAGCGGCAAAAGCGAGGAGGGCCAGGACGACGGGACCCAAAAACCGCGCCACGCGGCGCGGCCAGCCATCCAGCCTCTTGAGTGCTGAGGACGGAGGACTGAGGGCTGACTCCTGAGCTTTTGTTTTTTGCTGTATGCCTTTTCCCTTCATCCTTCAGCCTTCCTCTTTACCTCTATCCCTCTGACCCGGTCATGAGATGCCCGACCTCGTTGATCGTGGTCTCATGCGGGGCGCTTGTTTTCACGATCTTCCCCTTGAACATCACTATGATGCGGTCGCTCATGGAAAACAGCTCGGACAGATCTTCGGAAATGAGCAGGACCGCCGCGCCGGAATCCCGGGAAGTCGCCAGGAGATCCCGGGCCGCGGCCGCGCTGCGGACGTCCAAACCCCGCGTCGGATAAAAAGCGACGATGATCTTCGGCCGGTGGGCCATCTCCCGGGCCAGGATCACGCGCTGAACGTTCCCTCCGGAAAGCGTTGCCAGGGGGACAAAAAACGAGGGAATCGTGAAGCCGAGGTCTTTCAGCGACCGGGTCAGATCGGTCCGAACGGCGGCCCAGTCCATTGAGAGCCCACCGCGGCGGGAGTACAGATGCGGGTCGACGAGGGCCATGTTCTCCTGCACGGTGAGCCAGGGGAAGCCTCCCATGGCGAGGGGGTCTTCGGGGACAAACGCCACTCCGCTCGCCCGCACACGGGAGACAGGCCAATGGGTCGCGTCTTCCCCGAAGAGGTGCTTGGCTCCCCTTATAATTTTTTCGAGGCCGAGAACGACATCCCCAAGTTCTCTCTGGCCGTTGCCCGATACCCCGGCGACTCCGATCATTTCGGCGGGAGAGAGGGTCAGGTCGACCTCCCTCAGGCCCGGAGCTCCGCCTTCACCCCGAATCGTCACCCTCCTGAGCTCGAGGACCGGCCGGACTCCCTTCGGGGTGCTTTCCCGCCCTCGAAGGGGGACCTCATGAATATCTTCGCCGAACATGAGAGAAACGAGGCCGTTCTCGGTCGCGGCGGACCCCGGCAGGGTCCCGGCCACCTTGCCGCGGCGCATCACCGTGATCCGGTCGGCGCACGCAAGGACTTCCTTCAACTTGTGGGTGATGAATACGACGGCGTACCCGTCGCGCCGCAAATTGGAGAAAATCTGGAAAAGCCCGTCGATCTCATGCGGGGCCAGGCTTCGCGTCGGTTCGTCGAGGATCAGGACCCGGGAATCCGCGAGGAGAAGCTTCAGCACTTCCACGATCTGACGCTCCCCCACCGATAGCCGCCACAGAGGCGCCCGGGGGTCCACCCGCAGTCCGTACCGCCGGGAAACGCTTCGATCCGACCGGCCAGCTCCGTTGTTTTCAGGATCCACGGCAGCTCGGGGAGGAAGAGGGCGATGTTTTCAGCCACGGTCATGGCCGGGACCTGAATGAAATCCTGAAAGACCATGCCGATTCGAAAGCGCCGGGCATCCTGGGGCGAGCGGATTTGGATCTGCTTTCCCTCAAGACGGATCTCCCCCGAATCGGCCCGGTAAAACCCGTAGAGGATCTTCATGAGGGTGCTCTTGCCGGCCCCGTTCTCCCCCAGGAGAGCGTGGACCTCACCCTTGAAGACCTCCAGGTCCACATGATCGTTGGCCACGACGCCCGGGAATGTCTTTGTAATCCCTCGCAGGGCGAGGAGAGGGGGTTCTTTCATGTTTGAGCTTTTTTCCTACCTGCCCCGCTGAATTGCGTGCTTCTTTCGGTGTGAAACTATACTAAATTGAAGGGAACAACTCAATAAAGGAAAATACTAAAACTTTTAACTTTTCGCCTTATGAAAGCACTGCAAAATGCCCAGGGCCTTCCAGAAATCCCCCTTAGCCTCCTTGAAGCCGTGAAAAAATTGATTTGCGTCTTTTCCCCTCATTCCGGCGGTTTCCACCGGGGTGACGAATAAAAGCATTTTTCCCACAGCTTCCCTTTTCCAAAGGGGGAAATATACCTCCTCCCTTTGGGAAAGGGAGGGCGGGAGGGATTTCTGGGCATCTTTCCAAACGGCTAACCTGAATCGATACCAATTATCAGTACGTGGCCGGGTTCTTCGAAATTGTAGCGGGAATCACGCTATCGGGATCATTGAGGGCGGCCGCGGGGGGGCCGCCCCTACATATTCTATTGGCCAGCCGCGGACGCGGCAGGCCCGGCGGCGGCGGAGTCCGGACTTGGACTATGGAGATTTATGCTAATATAGAGAAAAAATGACTTGATTCCTTCCGGAGGAGAGGTTATGGGCGCGAGAAATTTGAACTTCCGGTCTCTTTTTATCTGTATCATCTGCAACGGGATTCTGGTCGTCCTTTTTCTGAAATCGCGGGAGATCCTGGGCGCGGCCGCCACTCCGGCGGTCCTCGTGGCCGGGGCAGCGGCTTTGACTTTTGTGTTGTGGCTGCTCCTCGGCGCGGCAGGACCAGGCCCGGCCAAACAACCCCCCCGGGAAACGGCGCCGCCTCCTGCCCCCGCGGCAGGACCCTCCCCCGAACCGGCCATCCAGATTCTCGCCGCCCTTCAGAGGCAGGGCCGGCTGGTTGATTTTCTCCAGGAGGAAATCGGCTCCTACGACGACGGCCAGATCGGCGCGGCGGTGCGCAACATCCACTCGGGTTGCAAGGCCGTCCTGCAGGAGCACATGGATATTCGGCCCATTTTTCAGGAGCCCGAGGGATCTTCGGTGAACGTCCCGGCCGGCTTCGATGCGAAAGCCATACGCCTGACCGGAAACGTGACCGGGGACCCGCCCTTCCGGGGAACCCTCCGGCACAGGGGGTGGCAGGCGGGACGCGTGCGCTTGCCCCAGTCTTCGGACGAAAAGAGAACGTGGATCCTGGCGCCCGCAGAGGTGGAGATCGAATGAAAAAGGAGAAAAAAGGTTCGGCCGGTGTGCATTACATCATCGGCATCGATTTGGGAACCACCCACTGCGTCCTCGCCTCTACGGAGGTCCGGCCGGATGAAGAGGAGGAGCCCCGCATTGAAGTCTTCCCCGTCCCCCAGGTGGTGAACCCCGGAGAAGTGAAGGCCCAGCCTCTGCTTCCGTCCTTTCTTTTTCTGCCGGGACCCCATGACGTGCCCCCCGGCGGGCTGGCCCTCCCCTGGCAGCCCGCGGCCGACCTGGCGGTAGGGGAGTTTGCCCGCGTTCGAGGGGCGGAGCTCCCGAGCCGTCTCGTGTCCTCGGCCAAATCCTGGCTCTGCAACTCCGCCGTCAACCGGACCGCCCCCATCCTTCCCTGGGAGGGCCCCCCGGAGGGGCGAAAAGTGTCGCCCGTGGAGGCTTCCGCCCTGTTTCTGAAGCACCTCCGGGATGCCTGGAATTTCGAGAAAAAGGGGGCCCGGTTCGAGGAGCAGGATCTTTACCTCACGGTCCCGGCCTCTTTTGACGCCATCGCCCGAGAGCTCACCACCAAGGCGGCTGAAGCCGCCGGCCTGGGAAAGCTGACCCTCATCGAGGAGCCCCAGGCGGCCTTTTACGCCTGGATTCACCGGGAAAAGGAGAAATGGCGCAAGGAAGTGCGGGTCGGTGAATCCATCCTGGTCTGCGACGTGGGCGGAGGGACGACGGATTTCAGCCTCATCCAGGTGACGGAAGAGAAAGGCGACCTGGCCCTTCGGCGGGTGGCGGTCGGGGACCACCTCCTTCTAGGCGGCGACAACATGGATTTGACGTTGGCCTACGCCGTGCAGGCCAAGATGGCAAAGAAAGGCGTGAAGCTCGATTCCTGGCAGTTCCGCGGCCTGTGGTACAGCTGCCGGGCTGCCAAGGAACGTCTCCTGGGGAACCCCGGCCTCAAATCCGAGCCCGTCGTCATTCTCGGGCGTGGGACGTCGCTGATCGGGGGCACCCTCCGGGCCGAGTTGACCCGGGAAGAAGTGGAAAGCGTGCTCCTTGACGGTTTCTTCCCTTTCTGCAAGAGCACCGATTACCCGGTGGAAAAGGCCAGGGTGGGCATGCGGGAGATGGGGCTGCCGTATGAGTCCGACCCCGCCGTGACCCGCCACCTCGCCCGGTTTCTCGGACGGCAGGCGGAGGGTCCAAAGGGAGAAGGCGAAGTCCCTTTCCCCTCGGCCGTCCTCTTCAACGGGGGAGTGATGAAACCCGATTCCATCCGGCAGCGGGTCCTGCAAGTCCTGAACGGTTGGCGCGGGCCCCAGGGCGTCCGCGAGCTCCCCTCCGGCGACCTGGACCTGGCCGTCGCCCGCGGTGCCGCCTACTACGGCCTGGCGCGGAGCGGGCGCGGGGTGCGGATCCGCGGCGGGGCCGCCCGGCCTTACTACATCGGCGTCGAAAGCGCCCTCCCGGCGGTGCCAGGCTTTCCCACTCCCCTGAAGGCCCTGTGCGTAGTGCCTTACGGCATGGAGGAGGGCACCGGGGCCGAGATCCGGGAGAAAGAGTTCGGACTAGTGGTGGGCGAGCCTGCCGTCTTTCACCTGCTTGCTTCCACGGTCCGGAAAAAGGACCAGATCGGTGAGATCGTGGAAGACTGGCAGGAGGAAATCGAGGAAGTGACTACCATGGAGACGGTGCTCCCGGCTAACGCGGCTGAAGAGAGCGGGAAAGTCGTTTCGGTGTGGCTGCAGAGCCGGATTACCGAAATCGGCACCCTGGAGCTCTGGTGCGTCTCCCGGGATGAAGAACAGCGGTGGAAACTGGAATTCAACCTGCGAGAGCGCGGGGGAGAGGAATGAGCCCTGCTCCCGCGGGGGACGCCCGGTACGCAATCGGGATCGACCTCGGCACCACCAATTCCGCTGTCGCTTACGTCGACCTGAGGAAGCCTTCTCCCCGGCCCATCTCTTTCCTGGAGATCCCCCAGCTGACCGCCCCGGGAGAGGTCGCCCGGCTTTCCGTCCTGCCCTCGTTCCTCTACCTTCCCGGGCCGTACGAGCTTCCTCCCGGGGGCACGGCCCTCCCCTGGGACCCGGACCGCGATTTCGTCGTCGGGGAGTTCGCCCGCGACCAGGGGGCCCTGGTCCCCGGAAGGCTTGTCTCATCGGCCAAATCCTGGCTCTCACACGCGGCAGTGGACCGGACGGCCGCCATCCTGCCGTGGGGGGCGGGAGAAGAGGTCCGCAAGGTTTCTCCCGTGGAGGCCAGCGCCCGATATCTCCAGCACATGCGGGAAGCCTGGAATAACTCCCCCGGCCGCGGCGAGGAAGACCGGATGGAACGCCAGGTGGTGATCCTCACGGTGCCGGCCTCGTTCGACGAAGTAGCCAGGGAGCTCACCATTCAGGCCGCCTCTCAAGCGGGGCTCCCCCGGGTCGTCCTCCTGGAAGAGCCGCTCGCCGCTTTCTACGCCTGGCTCTTCCGTCACGAGCGGAACTGGGAAGAAAGCATGCGGGAAGGGCAGTTGATCCTGGTCTGCGATATCGGCGGAGGTACGACGGACTTCACCATACTGGCGGTCCGACAAGGGGAGAGGGGGCTCCGATTCGACCGCCTCGCCGTGGGGGAACACCTGATGCTCGGAGGAGACAACATGGACCTGGCGCTGGCCCGCCGGGTCGAGAGCCGTCTCCCGGGCGCGGGCAAGAAGCCGCTCGACTCCAAAACATGGCACCAGTTGTGGCATCGCTGCCGGCAGGCGAAGGAAGTCCTCCTCTCGGAAGAGGGGCCAAGCTCCGGGAAAAAATCGGTCGACATCACCCTTATGGGGTCCGGGGGAAAAGTAGTCGGCGGAACGCTGAAGAGCACCCTCGCCGCCCCGGAAGTCGAGGAGCTGATCCTTGAAGGGTTCTTCCCGCTCGTCTCGCCAACCGACCTTCCCGAGGCGGGGCGCCGGCGGGGACTTACGGAATGGGGGCTCCCATACGTGCAAGATCCGGCAGTCACCCGCCATCTGGCCTCCTTCTGGGGAAGGTTCCTCCCTCTCCTCCAGAAGGAGACGGGGCGCTCTTCCCTCTACCCGGATTTTCTGCTCTTCAACGGCGGGGCGCTTACCCCGCGCTCGATCCGGGGACGGCTTAGAGACGTGGTTCAAACGTGGTTCCGTGGCGAAGCAGGAAGCGACTGGGCGCCTGCCGAGCTGGAGAACCCGCGGCCGGAGCTGGCCGTCGCGGAAGGGGCGGCCTATTACGGCCTCGTGCGCCTCGGCGAAGGGCTGCGGGTGGGCGCCGGAAGCCCCAGGTCATACTACGTGGAGGCCGGAGACGGGGAAGAAGGAACGGGGAGAAGAAAGGCCGTCTGCCTGGTCCCGCGGGGCACCGAGGAGGGTTTTCAGGCGGAGGTGGTTGGGCCGGGGTTCCAGGTGCTCACGAACCGGCCGGTCTCTTTTCGGGTTTTCACCTCCAGCACCCGCCTTGGGGACCGGCTGGGAGAGGTGGTCCAACTCGAAGAGAGTGAAGCGGTTCCCCTTCCTCCCCTTCGCACGGTTCTGCGGTACGGGAAGAAGGGGGCGGCTCACCCTTTACCGGTCCAGCTCCAGGTCCATCTCTCCGAGGTGGGGACCCTGGAGCTATGGTGCCTCTCCAGGCAGAGCCCTCATCGTTGGCAGCTCCAGTTTGACGCCCGCCAGGAAGGGGTGCCTCAGGAGTCCTCCCCCGGAGAGATCCTGGAGGCCGGGTTGATCGAGGAAGCGGAAAGGTCCGTGGACCTCGTCTTCGGGGCCGGCTCCTCTTCTTCGCCCGACGGCCTGGTGAAGCAGATCGCCTCGCTTGTGGGCTCCGGGAAGGAGAAGTGGTCCTTTTTCCTCATCCGGAAAATCGCCGGCGCGCTCCTCGAGCGCAGCCCCGGACGGTCCGTCAGTGCCGTCCATGAGGCGCGCTGGCTGAATCTCACCGGCTTTTGTCTCCGGCCCGGGTTTGGCGATCCGCTCGACGAATGGCGGATTCGGGAGGCCTGGAAGCTGTACCCCTCGGGGCCGCAGTTCCCCAGGGACCCCCAGGTACGCTCGGAGTGGTGGGTTTTCTGGCGGAGGGTCGCGGGCGGGCTCACCGAAGGCCAGCAGACGCAGATCTACCAGAATGTTTCTGCCAGGCTCTCTTCCTCTTCCAAACCGTGGCGCGGTCACGAAGAGCTGGAGGCCTGGATGATGCTCGCGAACCTCGAACGGTTGTCCCCGGCGGCAAAAGAAGAGCTGGGCGCTTTGCTCCTCGAAAAGATCACAAAAGGGAAAGCAAGGGCGCAGGAATTCTGGGCCTTGGGGCGCCTCGGGGCCAGAATCCCCTTTTACGGGCCCCTCAACCAGGTTGTCCCCGGGCCCACAGCCGCCGGCTGGGTGAAATCTCTTCTCTCTCTTTCCCTGCCCGCCGTTCCGGCCGTGGCGCAGGCCCTCGTCCAGCTCGCCCGCCGCACGGGGGACCGCGCCCGGGACCTCCCGCCCGATGACCTCTCGCACGTCTCCGAATGGCTGAAAGACCGGCCGGGCGCGGAACGCCTGAGAGCCGTCCTGTCGCGGCCGGAAATTTCGCTACGCGCCGAAGAGCAGCAGCAGATATTCGGCGAATCCCTGCCGCCGGGTTTAATCCTCGCGGGGTAGCTTCTCCTCCATGGACCCTCACAAAAAAAAGCCAACCTGGAGTCGGTTGGCTTTAAGTTCTCTTTGCCCTCCCGTTGGAGCCCATAAGAGTTGTGTTTAGGCGAAAGGATTGTCCTTAGCAAGTGCCGAGGTCGAGGCAATCCTCCCGTTCTGATTCGGTGGGATGTGAGGATCGTGAAGTGCCCATCTGCCTGCTCTCCGAACGCCAGGACTGTTCAAACCCGTAAAAACCGTAAATTTCCTTCCCGAACTGCGGGTCGGCCATATCCGGCCAATTCTCCTTATCGAACCCGGGCGCGTTTTCCAGTTTCTCCTTGGCAACGTCCAGGATAAACTGTTTGTTGTCCTCGTCCAGGGTCAGCGCTTCCCAGGGAATCGCGAACAGCTTGTCGCCCATTCCTAGAAATCCCCCAAACGAAAGGATCGCATAGGCAATCCTTCCCGAGTCGATATGAATCATGATATCTTCAATGGTCCCCAGGGTATCGCCCTTGGAATTGACCACGGAATCACCGGTTAAACTCGAAGCCGACATGACGTGCCTTATATCATGGGTGCCTTTCACTTTGCTTGCCATGTTCGTGTCTCCTTTCTACTTCTTACTTCCCCTTGGAAGTTCGGAAACGAATCCAAGGGTTCTTGAAAATGTACGGGCAGCCTCCTGTGGCTGCCCTTGTTACGGGCGGCCGCATGCGCCGCCCTTAAATTCTTCTTAGGTTTAAAATTGGTTAGCGTTCTCCCGTATGGGCTAATATAAGCATTCCGTTCCGGGTTGCAACCGGTGGAGCGTCTCGAACAGGCGGACGGGCTGGCAGGATTTAGGTTTGCATCTGTGATTGGATGTTTATTTGACGCCTTCGGCGAGGGCCGCCGGAAACACGGCGAAAAGCCGATCCAGGGGAAGGACTCGTTTGCTCTCGTATTCGGCGGCTGTCACCGTTTCTCCGGTCAGGACGCTGCGAAACTTTGTTTCTGGAATGTCACCGGGAAGATCCAGCCAGGTTTCTTTCCACACATCCCCGACCGGCTGATCCTCCGGGTTCGGAATGATCCGGGACAAGAACCTCGGAACCGCCGTCAAAACGGTCCTGCCCCCCTTCTGCCTCGCGAAAGCGACCACATTTTCCTTCCGGGTCCCGCCTGAGGTCAAGGGAATGTAAACTCCGTCGAGAAACAGTTCCTGATTCTCTCTGCGGTAGTTGAGCGAACGGGATATGAGGTAAAGTTTCACGCGCCCATCCGTCCAGTTCCGGAGGAGTCCCCGTATGAACCCATTTCCGCCGTCTTCCCGGGAATCCTTACTCTCTGTCTTCAATTGCCCCAGCATCTCCCGGCGAAGGTTGAAATCGACGGGTCTGCGGTTATCCGGGTCCACCAGGTTGAGGTCCCAGATCTCCGTCCCCTGGTAAAAATCCGGCACTCCGGGCGAGGTGATCTTGAGGAGCGCCTGGGAAAGGGAATTGTACATTCCCCAGCAGGAAACTTTCTGCTGGAGAGGTCTGAAGTCGTTCCGGAACACGGCTCCCGGGGCGGAGAGGAGAGCTTCCACGAACTTCAGCAGGGCCTCTTCATAAGGACCGTTGGGGCTGATCCAGCTGCTGTTGACCTTTGCCTCCCGCACGGCTTTTACCATGTAATCCTGGATTCTCTTTTTGAACTCATCCCCGCCCCCGTCCTCCCGGTCGAGGGGCCAGGTCCCCAGGAGCGTCTGGTAGAGGAGGTATTCCTCGTTGCGGTCCGGAACCCATTGTCCCTCGACGAGGGTCTTCTTGTTCCGGTTGATGCGGGCCCATCGCATGAGCGCCTTCCGCCATTCGTCCGGAATTTCGGAGAGGACGTCAATTCTCGCCCGGACGTCCTCTCCGCGCTTGGCGTCGTGGGTGGAGGTGGCGATCATGCCGTACGGCCAGGATTTGGCCCGGTCCAGGTTCTCTCGGTGAAAGGCGCTCACGGGGATCCCGAAATTCTCCGGGTCCCCTCCCACGTCGTTGAGAGAAGCCAGCCGGTTGTAGACGTAAAAGACCGTGTCCTCGAGCCCCTTGGCCATCACGGGCCCGGTGACCTGCTGGAGCTTCATGCCGAAGTCAAGCCATTCCTGCTTGTCCTCGTCGCTCAGGTTTTCCGGGAACTTCAACAGGAGAATGCCCTTCAGGTAATCGAAGACCGTGGGACTCATCGACGGGTTTTTCCGCTTGGCCCCGGAAACCGCCTGTTCGATGTACCTCCGGTCCCTTTCCACGACCCCGCAGCTGTTCACGTAACTCCGGTAGACCGGGAAGCAGGCGATCACCTCAATGATGGCCGTCCGGAGACTGTTCAGGGTAAAATCCCGAGTGTGGCGGCTGGTCTCCGAAAGGTCATTCAGGATGTGGCCGAGGGTGTTGACTTCGCCGGAAAGAGAAGCCTGCATGATCAGTTTCTTCTTCTCGTACACCAGGTCGGCGAAATTCATCCGGTCGGAAATGAAGCGGGAATACAGGGCGTCGAAGGCCTTCGCATTCTGCGGGTCCACGAGGACCCGGGTCACCAGGCCGAGAAAACTGTAGCCGGTGGTCCCGGAGATCGGCCAGTCTTCCGGCATGCGCTCGCTTTTCGTCAGGATCTTTTCTCCCACGATGTAGAACGGCACCCGCAGCGGCGAGGAGGGGTTTTTTCGGATCTCCTCCTCGTAAAGGGCGCCGAGCGCGTCGTGGAGCGCCTCGTCGTCCGGCGCGGGGGGCCCTTGTCCCGCTTCGCCTTTCTCGCGTTCCGCGGCGCGGAGGCAGATCTGTGTAAAACAGCCCTTCTGCAGCCGGAAAAAATACTCCGAGGGGTTGTACAACCCGTCCGGGTGGTCCACCCGGAGGCCGGTGAGTTTTCCCTCCCGGAGGAGTTTGAAGATGAGCTTGTGGGCTTCCCGGAAGACCGGGAGGAGCTCCATGCGTATGGCCGCAAGCTCGTTGATATCGAAGAAGCGCCGGTAGTTGATCTCTTCCGTCGCGACCCGCCAGTAAGCGAGGCGGTATGCCTGGACCTTCAGGAGGTCGTCGAGCAAGTTAAAGGTCGGGCTTTTCCCCTTCTCCCCGTTAAAGATCCGCAGGTTCTCGTCGAGGAAGGCCCGAATCGGCTCGCTCCGCTCGTATAGGGCCAGGATCCGCTTTTTGATGACCTCCTTCTCCCTGCGCCTCTCCTCGATCTTCCCCGGGTCTTTTTCCGTCTGGGGCGGGAGGTGGTCCACAGCGGTGATGATGCTGAGCAACTCCTGCAGGTCGGCGTTCTCCTTTCCCAGGTCCTTCTCGAGATCCTCGAGGCGGTGCTTCAGGATCCGGTTGTAGGAGACGGGGTCGAGAGGCAAATTTTGCTCCCCGTAAACGCAGACGGAAAACCGCCCCGCTTCGAATTTCAGGACCAAGCCCTGGTCCTCGAGGACCTGCCCGTACTGGTCCCCCAGGATCGGCAGGAGGACCTTATTCTCCAGCTCCTCCTTCACGGGTTTCCAGTCGATGTCGAAGAACCCGGCGTAGGTCGAACCAGGGCCGTTCTCCAGCACGTCCATCCACCAGGAATTTCCCTCTCCTGCGATGCTCATGTGGTTGGGCACGATGTCCAGGACCTGGCCCAGGCCGCACTTCTGAATCTCCCGGGTGAGTTCTTCGTACTCCGCTTCCGTCCCGATCTCCGGGTTCAGGCGGTTCTGGTCCAGGATGTCGTACCCGTGCAGGCTGCCTTTCTTGGCCAGGAAGTACGGGGAAGCGTAAATGTCCGAGACTCCCAGATCCCGGAGATAGGAAACGATCTCCTTCGCGTGGGAGAATTTGAACTGGTGGTTGAACTGGAGCCGGTACGTGGCGCTGGGAAGCCTTTTCCCGGAGAGGAGGCTCTTCGCCCCGGCCGCGAAAATTTCTTTCCCCTTTTCGTCCGCCGAAATTTCTTCTCCAGCCATGGGCTCTGCTCCGATAAAAGCTTAAACGGAAACGAGAGGGTTCTTCTCCGCGATTTTCTGGTAAACCAGGAAATTGTAGGCGCCGAGCCGGAGGGATAACTTTCCTCCATCCCCTGAAATCGAATCCGCGGCGGAGACTCCCGGGCCCCCCCATTCGGGCGAGGAGGAATCGAGAATCTTCTTCCACCTCCCCGGCTCGGCCGAAATCCGAACCTCCCCCGGGAATTGGCCGAAATAAGCCAGGCAGAACACCCGGCCTCCCTCTGGTCCCCGGGTGATGCTCGAGGGTGAGGTTCTCCTCCGGGGCGTCGATCTTCAGCCCCTCCTTGCCCGCCTGGAACAGCGCCGGGTTTTTTTTCCGATAACGGATGAGGGTCTTATAGTATTCGAACAACTTCTTGTGATTTCCCCGGAGCCGGAGATCAGGATCAATCTTACAGTCCCGGAAGACCGCTTCGGACTGGGGGTCCGGCGGCTCTCCTTCGCGCTGAAACCCGGCAAACTCTTCTCTTCTGCCCTTCCGGACCGCCTCGACGAGCGCCGGGTCGGAATGGTGGATGAAATACGTGAAGGGAGCTTCTTCCCCGTACTCTTCTCCCATAAACAGAAGAGGGATATGGGGCGTAAGCACAACGAGCCCGGCGGCAAGCTTCAGGGCCTCGAAGGAGACCAGCTTGCTCAGCCGCAACCCTTTCAAGCGGTTTCCGATCTGGTCGTGATTCTGGCAGAAATCGATGAACTTGAAGGGGGAAAGATGCCCGGAAGGACTCCCATGCCTCCTTTTCCGGAAGGAGGAATACTGGCCGGTATAAACGTATCCATCCTGAAGAGCCCGGGCCAACTGGCCGAGGTCTCCGAAATCCTGGTAGTAGCTGTTCCGCTCCTCGGTCAGGAGAGTGTGCAAGGAGTGGTGGAAATCGTCGTTCAACTGGGCATCCAGGCCATACCCGCACATTTCCGGAGGTATTCAGGACTCGCACATCGTTCAGGTCGCTCTCGGCGATCAGGACCACCCGGCGCCCCAGCTTCTCGGATTGCTCCTGGATTCTTTCCCGAAGTTCTGCCAGGAAATGGTGGGCGCTGAAGTCAAACATCCCGTGGATGGCGTCCAACCGCAGGCCGTCCACGTGGTATTCCGTCACCCAGTAGAGGGCGTTTTCGATGAAAAACCTGCGAACCTCGTCGCTCTCCGGGCCGTCAAAGTTCACCGCCGAGCCCCATGGAGTCTTATAACGGTCCGTGAAATAGGGGCCGAACTCGGAGAGATAATTCCCCTCGGGCCCCAGGTGGTTGTACACCACGTCCAATATTACCGCGAGGCCTTTCTCGTGGCAGGCGTTGATCAGTTCCTTAAATCTCCGCGGGCCGCCGTAGCTGTTCTGGGGCGCGTAGGGAAAAACTCCGTCGTACCCCCAATTTCTTGACCCGGGGAACTGGGCCACGGGCATGACTTGGATGGCGGTTGCCCCGAGTTCGCTCTTCAGATAGTCTATCCAGGGGATGACCGCCTCGAAAGTCCCGTTGGGAGTAAAAGTCCCGGTGTGGAGCTCGTAGAGGATCAACTCCTTCGGAGAAACTCCTTTCCAGGAACCGTCCTCCCAGGCAAACGCGCCGGGGTCAATCGTTTCCGAAGGGCCGTTCACCCCGTCCGGTTGGAACCGGGAGGCAGGATCGGGCCTTCGCCGGTTCTCCTCGAGGAGATAAGAATACCTGGCGCCCGGCCTGAGCCCCTGGACCCAGGCCGTGTAATATCCTTTTTCTTCGGCCTCCATCGGGAAAATGCCGCAGTCGCCACCGATCTCCAAACGGATCTTGCTGACCCGGGGAGCCCAAACCCTGAATCGAGTGCCCTCCCCTGAAACGGCGGCCCCCAGTTCGAGTTTCCAATTTTCCACTTCTATCCTCCAGAACGCTTCCGGGTTACTATAGGCTATTAGCGAATGGCTTTTAGCTGCAAGGAAGGGATTTATCCCCCCAGACCATTCACGGTTTGCTTCTTACCAGTAGGTGCTGATGTCAGCTATAGGGGACGACTTAATAAGGTGACATTAGATGAGCTCTCATAGGAGTTAGAAATTCCCATCCCAAATCCCCCCTGCCCCCCTTTATAAAGGGAAGCTGTGAAAAAATACACCTGTGGAGACCCATGACCTGTCTTGTTGTCCAGGGGACGGCAAAAATTTGCAGGCCAAAATCGGCGGGACATTTTTATGTCCAATGGGTTTACCTGAGTTCCGCAAAGGAACGCCGGCAGACCCGAGTTAATCCCCGGTAAATGCAATAAGTTTCCATTTGCTGTTCCATAAGTTCAGTACACCACGGGCGAAGAAGGAATCAGTGCCTCTTTTGGCCTGCAAATTTTTGGCGTCCCCTGGCCATGGTAACGCTCTCCAATTCCCCTCCGCTGAATTTTTTCACAGCTTCAGGGGGGTTGGGGGGGATTTCTGTAGGGAATGCCGGAAAGCAATGATTAGTATCTTTGGCCGTTGCCTATCGTTGCATCCGGAAACTCAAATTTCCCTCCCTCTTTAACGGGGGAGGGTGAGGGCGGGGGTGATAACAAATTGAAGTTCCACAATCACATTTCTAATACCCCTCTAAATACCCCTCACCCCCCGCCCTCTCCCGCAAGGGGAGAGGGCGTTTCCCGATGGAGAATAGCTATACGTAGGATTTATCCCTCAACGGGTCAACCCTAAAATTCCCACGATGATCAGGTAAATCGCAACGACGTAGTTCAGCAGTCTGGGTACGATCAGAATGAGAATGCCCGCGATGAGAGAGAGGAGCGGCTGGTGAATCGACGAGAAGGTGAATGTCATGATCGGCCTCCTTCGAAATCGTCATTCCGGTCCGGGATTTCTCCCCGGATTGTGATATGTGGCCCTCGAGAAGCTACAGCCAGTGCCGGAACAGTCTCACGCCCCATTCCTTCATGCGTTCCCTCACGGGCCTCTCCTCCCATTCTTTGAGGTCCACCCTTTTCGAGCCGGCCAGGTCTTTTTCAAAGACCGCCTCCAGTTCGGAGGCGATATCCTCCCCCAGGATGACGGAGTTAACTTCGTAATTCCTGGCGAAGCTCCAGAGCTCCAGGTTGGTGGACCCGATGGTGGTCCAAGCCCCGTCCACTACCGCGGTTTTGGCGTGCAGCAGGACGTTTTTCCGTTCGTACAGCTTTACCCCCGATTCCAGGAGCTCGGTGTAAAAAGACCGGCCGGCAAAGAAGATGATGCCGATGTCGCTCGACCCCGGGAGAACAATTTTCACGTCCACGCCGCGCCGGGCCGCATCTTTCAACGCCTTGGTCATTTGCTCGTCCGGCGCAAAATACGGGTTCGTCAGGTGAACGGATTTCTGCGCGTGGGAGATGGCCGAAACGTACATGAGGTAGATGGCCGGGTCCTTTTCGCCGGGTATATTCCCCAGGACCTGCACGACGTCGTCACCCTTTTTCTCCTGGGGAGGAAAATAATTCCTGGGGGGGAGGTCCGGCCCTTTCTGACGGGTCCAGCTGTCCAGGAAGAGTTTCTGGAGCTCCGCCGCGGCCGGCCCCTCGATCCGCACGTGGGTGTCTCTCCAGGGCATCTTCACCCGCGCCCCGAAGAGCTTCCCCGAGGACCCTTCGGACCGGAGGGCGGCCACGTTGATCCCGCCGGTGAACCCGATCTTCCCGTCCACCACCAGGATCTTTCGGTGGTCCCGGTTGGTGACCCAGTACCCGGTGCGCGCCTTCAGCGGGTTGATGGGGTTGAATTCCAGCGCGAGGATCCCGCCCTCCCGCATGCGCTCAAAAAAGGAAACCGGAACCGCCTTGCATCCCACGCTGTCGTAAATGATGTTCACCTGCACGCCTTCGGCTTGTTTCTGCAGGAGCAGGTCCGCGAAAGCCTGACCGACATCGTCGTCCGCGAAAAGGTAAACCTCCAGGTTGATATGATCATGGGCCTTCAGAATGGCTTCTTTCATGGAAGCATAGGCGGCCGGGGCATCCTCCAGGAGGGTAATTTTGTTTCCCGTCACCAGGGGGGCGCCGCTGACCGACTCCATCAAGACGAGGTGCTGCTGAATGAGGGTGCGGTTTTCGGCCTGTTTTTCGACTTTTTTAATTACCGCTTCGCTCTTTCCCGGAGAAAGTTCTCCCCCGGGGCCGACCACCGACGGCGGCTTTTCAGCCGGGATTTCGCTGGCCTTCGGTAAGGAGGCGCAGGCCGAAAACAACAGGAGCAAAAGAGTGGGGAACAAGAATAGCCGGGACTTCTCTCTTCGTTTCAATGCAACCTTCCTCCGCCCTTCCGCCGATTCCTTTCCATCGGTCGGGTTCTCTTCATGGTTTGGCCGCCTACCTGGCCAGTTTTTCGGGTGAAAACGGAACGCGAATGATATGGATGATCCGCTGGATGGCTGAAAAGTTGTTGAACACGGCGAGAATCCAGAGAGCGGGAATCACCTCGCCGGCGAGCAGCCCCACGACCAGGATCAGCATACCCGGTCACGCCCTTTACCCTCCTCGCCGTCTCCTCTGCCCGCCTTCCTCCTCCCAAGGGGATTTTAGATAGCATGGCAGATGAGGTACTCACGTTTAAATGGGGTCGGGAGTGTATTTTCAAAACGGCGGCGTTGTATTTTCAGAGTCCCCCCGCGGAGCTGGGTTGAGGGCGGGCGGAATGTCGCCCCTCCTCTTGAAAAGGGTCGATCCATGCTTATGTTTTTTTAATGCGGTTGGTCTAAACCGCTAGGACCCCAGGTTCAAGGAGGGTATGAAGATGAAAAAGACTATATTATCGATTGCGGCGGCCCTGGCTATTTTGGCCTCGGGTTCCATGGCCCCCGCCGTTCACGCGGCGGACAAGGAAAAAACGGATTCCGGCTACACTACCCCCAGGATGGGAACGGACATGAACCGGGATCGGGACATGAGCCGCGATTGAACGGAAATGAACAAGGATTGGTTTGAGGCTCACCAGACGAGCAAGCTTACGGGCACAGAGGTACGAAACAAGGAGGGCGAGGACCTCGGGAAAATCAAGGATTTTGTCATTGATTCACGGGGCCGGGTTCAGTACGCACTTCTCTCCGAAGGCGGAGTGATGGGAGTAGGGAGCAAGATATATGCCGTTCCCTTTGAGGCCCTGTCTTACAACCCTAAAGATGCAAAGGACCATTATTTCACCCTGAACATGAGCAAGGATCAGTTGGCCAAGGCTCCGGTGTTCGACGAGGAGCGTTTCACCGACCGCACCTGGACCGACAGGGTGTACCGGTTCTTCGGCGTGCAGTCCCGCTGGTCGGACGAAGGGACGCACATGGACAAGGGGAGGATGTCACGGGATAAGGGGATGGAGTCAGGTTCTCAGTACGGGACTCAGCCCGGCACCAGCCAAACGAAGTAACTGAGGCGAACTAATAAACGGGGGGTCTTCCCCCCGTTTTTTTTTGCGCTGTCCTTCCCCTGTCTTAAGGATGATCCCCAAGAAGAGAAAAGAAATCAGGTTCGCATTTTTTCGGTGTAGGATGCCCAGGCAATCTCGTTCTCCCAGACCTTGACGCGGACGGCTTTCAGGTTCCCGCAGTCTCTAAGCCCCCCCGCGCAACCCTTGCATAAACTTTTGGCCAGGAGCTCGACACTGGGGTTCAGGCCGGCGAATTCGGAAAAGGCATTCAGCATTTGATCCCGGTACCGGCCGATCTGCTCTTCGAGCAACCCCTGGAGTTTGACGATATCCCCCAGGTACTCGTGTTCATCGAGCGCCTCGCCGGATACCTGGATCTCGACCCGGTAGTCGTGAGGGTGGGGAGAGTTCTCCTCCCCCCAGTCGCCCCCGATTAAAAAGTGAGAGGCTGTAAAATCCTTCAGGACTGCAAGAGCGTACATGATCCGAATTCTGATTGCCCGTTAAATTTCTGGATTCTCCAACTACGTGATCAAATATTTGGTGAAGGCCTCGCAAGGGTCCGGAAGGAAAGGCAGATTCCGCCACAAGCATTGGCGGGAGAAGCTTTGGGTCAAAGGGGCCAATGAGTTCCGTAAAGCGCAGCGGAGACAGGAAAAGCATGCTTCGGAGAAATTGTAGAACATCCCCGCCAGAACCAAGAAGGGGTATGTGCCTCATGCTTGTGGCGGAATCTGCCTTTCCTTCCGGACCCCTGGAAGCACAGCACAATTTACCTATTCCACCCTATTTTCCTTCACCTTGCGGCTGGACCCCGGTTTTCACCGGGGTGACGACCGAAACCACTTTTCCGGCTCCCCTGCCACCTATTCTCCGCCCTTTCAACCCAAGGTGAGAGAGGATTTCGGAGAAGGGACAATTTTATTTTCTGGGTCGCCCAACCTCTTGCTCGAACCCCGGGAGAATCGCCCGGATGAAAGCGTTTTGGAGCAAGTTCAAGAGGACCTGCCAAGTATCCGTGTTCGGTTTTTCGAGAGAACCGGAGACGTCCGCCTTCGTCGCCACCTCCTCCCTCGGCTTGTTCTCCAGGAGTTTGGTCACCCCCCCTACAAGTCCCACGTAAAATTTGTGGAACAGGTTCTTTTCCCGCCGGTTTCGCTTGTCGTAAACCTCCATATCCTTAAATAGAGGTTTCACGTACCCATCCACCCTGTTTTCCTTCACGGTTAACTCCGAGTAGAGAGAGAAGAGGCCCGCTTTGATATCAAAATTCCCATAGGCCCGGAAGAGGTTCGTCATGGCGGGCATCTCAGTGTTCTCGATGGCGATGTTCATGGAGAAATCGGGGCTCTTCGTCTCGGCGCGGAATGTGCCCGTAACCTTCGTTTCCCCTGTCCCCATGAATTTTCCGGTGAGATTCAGCTTGGCCGGGCCT
Source organism: uncultured delta proteobacterium (assembly GCA_963712535.1). Lineage (GTDB taxonomy): Bacteria > Desulfobacterota > SM23-61 > SM23-61 > SM23-61 > CAVQIK01. The sequence continues at coordinate 116,426 of CAVQIK010000014.1, forward strand.
TCCGCGAACTTGTTGCTGAAATTTTCGAGGGTCGCCTGGAGGTGATCGAAATAAAGCCTGTACGCCGGGCGGACTGCCCTATTCCTGTAGCCGATGGCGCCGTTCTCGATTTTCAGCAGATCGATCCGTATCTTTTCGCCGGGCTTGTTGCTCTTTTCCTTCGCTGCTTCCCTGGCCTTTTCCTTTCGCTCTTTTTCTTCGGCGGCGGTGCTGGCAAGGTGGACATAATCCGCCTCCGCGTCCTTGATCTCCAGCTTCTTGAAGTGCACCGTCGTCGTCTTCGGAGCGTACTCCACATTGCCCTTCGCCGACACCATCCCTTTCCGGAGTGAGAGATTGTAGCGCTCGCTGATCGGCTTGACGTAGCTGAGGTCCAGGTCGGAAATTTCGAATTCCCCTTTAAACCCGATGTGCGGCTCCGCCAGAAAATCCGCGTGCCCATCCAAGGACACCCTGCCTTTTTCAAAGACCTTCGCTTCCAGGTGGACGGGGGAGGGGTACTCTCCCTCGGCGGAGCGGACATTCCGGATGTCGGAGGCATACCCGTGAATCCCGCTCACGTGGAGCGGCTTGAAAGGACCCTGGTCCACGTAGGTGACCTCCCCATCCCGGATTCTGAAGACGTTGATCTTCAACGGGTAGATGGACTGGAGCGCTTCCTGCCAGCCCTTTTTCTTCAGGGGAACCTTGCTCTCCTCCTCCTTGCGTACGTTTTTCAGGTTGATGTAAAGCTTCGGGCTGTCAATGAGAAAATCGCCGACCAGGCGGGCCCGCAGGAGTTCCCTCCAGTGGACGCTGGCGTGGAGCTTCCCGATGTCGGCGATCGGCGGGTCGGGTGCCGCATTCTGGACCAGGCTCAGATCTTTGAGGTCCAGGGAAAAGGACAGAGGGTGGAAATGGACCTTCCCCACATGGACGGTGTACCCCTCCAGCTTCCCGTTAATCCGGGCTTCCATGCGGTCCCGGAGGGATTCGCTCTCGATCACGTAGGAGAGGACCACGACGAGGAGGATCACTCCGCCGATGACGGCGAGGACCCAGATCCATCCCCTGCTCAACCGGAAGGGAAGTGCCGCCATATAAAACCCCTCTTCCCCGGCTTTCCGCAAACGCAATGCCGCCGGGCATATCGCATGCACGCCCCCTCTGCTCGCGGGGGCGCCCGGCCGGCGGGTGATTCACCCTTGAAGAATGGGATGAAAGAGCGCCCGCGGGTTATCGGCAACCGGAACGGGTCCGGTTAAATATCCTTCCTTATTCTTCCCTTATTCTTCCGGAAGTTTCTTTCCCAGGGAACCGGTCGAGGCCGTCCCCCGCCGGGCCATGAATTCGTCATATTCCTGCCGGGCTTTCTCCTTGGTGTAGCCATACCTCTTCTGCAGGATCCCAAGAAGCTTTTCTTCTTTTCCTTCCGCTTCGGTGAGATCGTCGTCCGTCAGTTTCCCCCACTTTTCCTTTATCCCCCCCTTGAGCTCTTTCCATTTTCCTTTCAGGATATTCTCATCCATTTCATCCCCTCCTTTAAACGTGCCGCGCCGCTCTTTCACGCCGCCCGTTCTTTTAGTGTGGGTTAAAGGAGAGGAGAAGGAAATGGGCTAATCCCTGTATTTTCTCCCCCAAGAACCCTATTCCTTTATCTTCCCCCCGGGCGCTCAACACGGATCGATAGAATTTACGGGTGGGGGTTCCCCGCCCACGAGCGGGCGCTCGCCGTCCATAAAAAAATTGTAGGGGCGGGGTAACCCCGCCCCTACGGCTCTCTCGCAATTCTCGGGGTATCCTGTTCGTCAGAGAGGCTACGATGCGGGCATGTCCTGCCAGGGGTTTTTCTTCAGCGTTTTTACCCGCCGGATGGCCTCCCGGATGCCCGGGGGGTTGGAGAGGAAATCCGCGGTGAGCTCTTTTTCGAAGATGGGGAGGGCCACCGGGGCGCCCGGCCGCGCGCGGGTGGAGTAGGGCAGAATGGCGGTCGCCCCCCGGTCGTTGCGGAAAAAATCGATGAGGATTTTCCCGGTCCGCGCCTTCTTGGCCATCGTTGCGGTGAACAGGCCGGGTTTTTCCCGTACCAGCTTCAGGGCGATCGTCCTGGAGATTTCCTTCACCTTGTCCCAGTCGAGGATAGGCTTCAGGGGGATAACGATGTGCACCCCTTTCCCCCCGGTGGTCTTGAAAAATGGGGTTATCTCCTTTTTCAAGAGCCATTCCCTTACGAACAGCGCCGCCTCGGCCAGGGTTTCCCTGGAGATCTCCGGGGAGGGGTCGAGGTCAAAGATCATCCGGTCGGGGTATTCCAGCCTGTCCCTGCGGCATCCCCAGGCGTGAATTTCCAGCACGCCCAGCTGGACGAGGGAGAGGAGCCCGCGCAGATCTTCCACGACCGGGTAGATTCCTGTGCCTTTTTTCTCCCGGATGGAGACCGATTGAATCCACTCCGGCGACTCCTCTCCCAGGTGTTTTTGGAAAAAACATTCCCCCCCGATCCCTTCCGGGCATCGCACGAGAGAGAGCGGCCTGCCCGCCAGCTCCGGCAGCATCCATTTGGCGACTTCCTGGTAATACTCGGCGAGGTCTCTCTTGGTAAACCCCTGCTCCGGGTAGAGAACTTTGTCCGGGTGACTCAAGGGCACCGGGAGATCGGAAATGGATTTTTTCCGGCCTCTCGCACGGGGGAGCCTCTCCTCTCTTCTTTCGGCCGCCGGCATCGTGGACCGCCGGGGCAGGCTCCTTTGCGGGAGGAGGAATCTCCTTCTCCATCGTGACCTCGCCCGGCGCTTTATCCTCCCGAACCCCCGAGAAGGAGGGATGCCTCAGGATGCCTTCCTCGGTGCGCTCGGTGAATTCCACTTCCACCACCATCCTCGGCGCAGTCCAGTGAATTTTCCGCCGCCTCGCATCGGGCACCGGAGTGTCGAACGGGGACCGGTCCTGTTCCAGCCTCTTCAACCGATCGTAGATCGTTTTGATGGATTCGGAGTTAAACCCCGTGCCCACGTTGCCGCAGTAGATGAGCTTCTTCTCCTCGTTGTAATATCCGAGGACCAGCGACCCGAAATACGACCGGCTCCCTTTCGGCTCGGTAAAACCCCCGACGACAAATTCCTGCCGTTTCACGCATTTCACTTTCAGCCAGGAGCTGGTCCGCTTTTGGACGTAGGGACTGTCCGCCCTCTTGGAGACGATCCCCTCCACTACATGCTGGCACGCCGTCTGGAAAATGCGTTCACCCGGCCCGGTCAAATGCTCGCTGTAGCGAACCGACGGGAATCCGGTCGCGGCTGGTGCGGATCAGACTGGCGAGGAGGTCCTTGCGTTCGCTCAGGGGAAGTTCTGTAAGATCATGGCCGTTAAAATACGGAAGGTCGAACACGTAGTACAGGAGCGGGTATTTCCCCCTGCTTTTCAGGTAATTCTGGAGTTTTTGGAAATTGGTCGTCCCGTCCGGGTTCTGCACCACCACTTCGCCGTCCAGGATCCCGTTCTCCACAGGCAAGGCCGGAGAGTTCCCGGGCAATGGGGGTGAATTTCTCCGTCCAGTCCTGGCCCTTTCGGGTCATCAGGTTCACCCGCCCGTTTTTGATCCGGGCGATCAGCCGGTACCCGTCGAATTTAATTTCGTGGAGCCAGCCGCTTCCCTCCGGGGGCCGGGAGACGAGGGTCGCAAGCTGGGGGAAAAACTTCTCCGGCCAGGGCGCTTTCCTGCCTTTCACGGGCGGGCGGGGGTCGCGACAGGCGCCTTTTTCTTCCGCCCCTTGGCCTCCCTTGAGGACTCCCAGGTTTGGTCCGGCCGGCCCTGGCTTTCGGCCCGGATCTCGTCCAGGCTGCGCCCGGTTTTTGCGCTGAGGGGCTTCTCGATGGTGACGTCGTAGCGGCGGGCGTCCTTGACCTCCCCGTCGTGCGATTTCATGAGCAGCCAGTTTTTTTTGGAATCCTCGCCTGCCCGGCCTTTCATTTCCACGAGCGTCCAGTCGCCTTTCAGCTTCTCGCCTTCGAGGTGAAATTTCAATCTCCCGGAGTTGAAGCCCTTCTTCCAGTCCCCCACGGGCGTCCACGTGCCCCGGTCCCAGACCATGACGGTCCCCCCGCCGTATTCCCCTTCCGGTATGATCCCTTCGAAATCTCCATAGTCGATCGGGTGGTCTTCCACTTGAACGGCGAGCCTCTTTTCCGCGGGGTCGTAGCTCGGCCCCTTGGGCACGGCCCAGCTCTTCAAGACCCCTTCGGCCTCCAGCCGCAGATCGTAATGAAGGCGCCGGGCAGCGTGCTTCTGGATGACGAACATCCTTCCCGAATGGGATGGCCGTACCTTCCCTCTCGGTTCCGCGGTCTTCTGGAAATGCCGCTTCTTCTGGTACTCTTTCAGGGCCATGGGATCACTTCTTTCGCACGGCGCCGTAGGGGCACGATGCCTCGTGCCCCTACAACAATCCCGTCAGGGAGGCGCAAGGCTTTTGCGCTTCCGCTTTCACGCCCTCGCGGCTGTTCACGCGTTGACGACTTCCCCGCCGTTTGGATGGATGATCTGACTGGTGATGTAGGAGGCGTCTTCGGAAGCCAGGAAAACATACGCCGGGGCCACTTCGCTCGGCTGGCCCGCGCGGCCCATCGGGGTGTGCTGGCCGAATGTCTTCACTTTTGCCGGTTTGAAGGTGGAGGGGATTAGCGGCGTCCAGATCGGCCCGGGCGCGACTCCGTTCACTCGGATCCCGTGCTTGGCCAAGTTCTTTCCCAGCGATCTCGTGAAAGCGGTGATCGCCCCCTTGGTGGAGGAGTAATCGAGGAGCTCCTGGTGCCCCCGGTAATTGGTTACGCTCGTGGTGTTGATGATGCAGTCCCCCCGGCGCATATTCTTCAGCGCTTCCTTGGACAGGTAGAACATGGCGAAGATGTTCGTCTGGAACGTCTTCTCCATGGTCGCAAAGTCGAGCTTGCGGATGTCGTCCACGGGGTGCTGCTCCGCGGCGTTGTTCACCAGGATGTTCGAGCCCGCCCAGTTCCTCCCGGGTTTTTTTGACTGCAAAGGCGCAGAATTCCTTGTCGGGCACGTCTCCCGGGAGAAGGAGGCATCTTCGCCCCTCTTTTTCCACCATGGCCCGCGTTTTTTCGGCGTCGCTGTTTTCCTCTTCCAGGTACACGATGGCAACGTCTGCCCCTTCCCGCGCGAAGTGAACCGCCACGGCCCGGCCGATCCCCGAATCCCCCCCGGTGATCAGGGCTGCCTTGCCAAGCAGTTTATCGCTTCCCTTGTAATCGGGCCTTATGACCTCCGGCTCGGGGCGCATTTTGTGCTCCAGGCCGGGAGTTTTTTGCGGTTGTTCCGGGAATTCCGTCGGGATCTTTCTTCCGGCCATGAGACCTCCTTATTCACCGGCCCTCAGCTTCGGGCGGTGAGAGATCGGACTGCTTAGGATCGATACGGCACTTCTCTCCCGGAGACCGAGGGTTTCCCTCACGATCGGGAGCCGTCATTGACACCTTCAAATGGCTGTGTGAGTGTAAAAATGCCGTTTTCTTTGATGTTAGGAAAAAAGGGAGGGCAACGGAATACGATGCAATCCCCAATTTCCGAGGACGGGCACAGTATTTGGGCGAGGCCGGACCCCTTTCATCCGTCCGCGGAGCAAACGAGCGGGATCCCTGAAAGGACGGAGCGCCCTTTTTGCCGAATACCTTCTTTTCCCAATAAAATGGGGTTTGGACCTTATTCTTCTTGACCGTAACAGTTACTACACTTTAACCAAAGGAAGCACTAATCCCTTGACGGAGCAGGAGGGAAGAACATGCTCCACGAAGAACTGCAGAAGATCGTCAACGAAGCGAGAAAGTTTGCGAGCGAAACTCACTGGACGGGGACTTGCCTGGATTATTTGGAGAAGGTCCTCGAGAAACCGGAGACCGCCCAGCTTTCCCCGGGGCGCGTTTACAACATGATCATGAACAAAGGAACCGAAAACATTACGGATCCCAAACTCCCGGGTTACGAGGACATGGTCCGGTACGAGTTTTTTAAGAACGACCTTTTCGGGCTGGAAGAGCCCCTCCACGACCTGATGAGGTTCTTCAAGGCCGGCGCGCGCCGGACCGAGACCGGGAAGCGCATCCTCATCCTGGTGGGGCCGGTCTCGAGCGGCAAATCCACCATCGCCTCCATGCTCAAAGCCGGCCTGGAGAACGACCCGACGCCCATCTACGCCATCAAAGGCTGCCCGATTCACGAAGAGCCGCTCCACCTCATCCCCACCGACCAGAGGGCGAGGTGGGAGGAGGTGCTCGGGGTGAAGATCGAAGGCGACCTGTGCCCCATGTGCCGTTTCAACCTTCTCCAGGGGGGGAACTACCTGGACGAGGATAAGAACGTCCTGTGGGAGACTTACCCCGTCGTCCAGATCCGGCTGAGCGAACGGGCGCGCGTCGGGATCGGGACGTTCCAGCCCTCCGACCCGAAGAACCAGGACATCTCCGAGCTGATCGGCCGGATCGACCTCTCCAAGATCACCCAGTACGGGGAGACGGACCCACGGGCCTACAGCCTGGACGGGGAGCTGGAGATCGCCAACCGCGGGCTCATCGAATACATCGAGATTCTGAAATGCGACATAAAGTTCCATTACGTCCTGCTCTCGGTGGCCCAGGAACAGGTTCTCAAGGCCCCGGGCTTCCCCCAGATCTACGTGGACGAGGTCATCCTCTCCCATACCAACCAGACCGAGTTCGACAAGTTCAAGTCGATCAAGGAGAACGAGGCCCTGCACGACCGCATGTACCCGATCTTCGTCCCCTACAACCTCAGGGTGAGGGATGAGGAGAAGATCTCCAAGAAGCTGATCGAGCGGAGCGAGTTCAAGAACCTGCACCTCGCCCCCTACACCCTCACCGTCGCGGCCCAGTTCGCCGTGCTGACCCGCCTCGTCCCCAGCCAGATCCTGCCCAACCTCATCAAGAAGATGAAATACTACAACGGGGAATCCGTGGCCGATAAGGACAAGGACCAGGTGGACATCACCCAGCTCCGCCTGGAGGGCAGGAAGAACGGCGAGGGGATGTCGGGCATCAGCCCCCGTTTCGTGGTGAACGCCCTGAACGTCATCCTGGGTGAAAAAGAAGGCGGTGGGGTGCATCAACCCGCTGGATACCATCCGCGGCCTCCGCTACAACTTCGAGCACCACATCGGCTTTTCGGACGAAGAGAAGCAGCGCTACCTCAACCTTCTCCTCGGGGAGAAGGACAGCGTCCTGTCCGAGTACAAGGAGATCGCCAAGAAGGAGGTCAACCGGGCCTTCCTCTTCGCCTACGAGGACCAGGCGCAGGCCCTCTTCGACAACTACATGAAAAACGCCACCGCGTTCTGTCTGAAGAAGAAGATCCGCGACGTGGTAACCGGCGAGGAGCAGGAGCCGGACGAGAAGCTGATGCGCTCCATCGAGGAGATGATCGGGGTTTCGGAAAACGCCAAGGCGGAATTCCGCCAGGGGATCTTCGTCTTCAAGAGCGACGCGCAGGACCAGGGGCGCGAATTCACCTTCAACACCTACACCCCCCTGCAGGAGGCGATCGAACGGAAGCTGATCGGCGACCTCAAGAACGTGGTTTCCCTCACCATCGCGGACAAGACCCGCAAGGACCCCAAGACCATGAAACGGCGCCAGGACGCCATGGAGGTCCTGCAGCAGAAAGGATACTGCCCCGTCTGCGCGGAGAACCTTCTTCAGTTCGTCGGCGACCTGCTGCGAAAAGAGGAGTGAGCTCCGCTCGCTTCAGGGAGACGGCGCGGGACGCCCCGGGGCGGCCGGAGAAGGACCGTGAGCGGGGGGCGAAAAAGGGGCTGCCCGGCGGCTCGACCGCCGGGAAGAAGAGAGGAAGCCCGCATGGCCGTTAAGAAGCAGGATTGGGAGCTTTCCCAGCGCGGGATGAAGGACGCGGCCCGCCACCGGGAGAAGGTCCGCGACGCGATCCGCGGAAACATCGCCGACATCATCAGCGAAGAGTCCATCATCACCCGAAAAGAGGGGCAGATCGTCAAGGTGCCCATCCGCGGCCTCAAGAGCTACCAGTTCATCTACCGCAGGGGCAGCTCGGGGGGCTCGGCGTCGGCCAGGGGAAGGGGGAAAAAGGGGACACCATCGGCCGCCAGCCCTCCCCGAACGGACCGCCCGGACAGGCCGGCGACACGCCGGGGGTGGATTATCTCGAGACCGAGATCCAGATCGAAGAGCTGATCGGGATGATGCTGGAGGACCTCGGGCTTCCCAACCTGAAGCAGAAGGACCAGACCGAAACTGAGATCCCCAAAGGGTGGAAATATCGACAGCATCGAAAAGACCGGGATCATGCCCCACCTCGACAAGAAGCGGACGATCAAGGAGGCGGTCCGGCGCACCGCCGGCTTCGTCGAGGCGCTGATGCAGAAAACGGGGACATCCGAGGAGATCTGCCGGCAGGCGCTCGCCCAGGCAAACGGGGACATCCTTCAGGCGGAAGCGCTGATCCGCTCGGGGGAGGTGTCCGGCAACGGCGCCCCCGGCGTCCGCCTCTTCACCGACGACCTCCGCTACCGGACGCTCGAGGTGACGTGGAGTACCAGTCCAACGCGGTCGTCCTCGCCATGATGGACGTCTCCGGCTCCATGGGGACCACGAAGAAGTACCTGGCCCGGTCATTCTTCTTCTGGATGGTGGAGTTCCTGCGGCAGATTTACAAGAACGTGCAGATCCGGTTCATCGCCCACACCACCGAGGCTCAGCTGGTGGACGAGCACGAGTTCTTCCACAAGGGAGAGAGCGGCGGGACCTACTGCCACTCGGCGTTGGACCTGGCGATCCACCTCGTCGAGACCGAGTACAACACCGCCCGCTGGAACATCTATCCGTTCCTTTTCTCCGACGGGGAGGATTTCGAGCCCATGAAGACGGTGGCCTCCGCCCGCCGGCTCATGGAGCTGGGAGTGAACATCCTCGGCTACGGCGAGATCCAGACCAACCCTTATATCTCTTCGCAGCTCATGAACGCATTCGACCGGGAACTGCACCTGGTCAAGCGGTACTCGGGAGAGGGCGGCGGGTTCACGGTTCACCTCGGGTCCGAACCTTCCGTGCCCTTTATCGGCGCCGTGCTCCAGGACAAGAGCCACGTCTACCCCGCTCTCCGGGAGTTCTTGCGAAAGGAGAGGGCCTTCGAAGACATGAGCAGCGACCCGGAACTCGAACGACTCGCAGAGTTCGACCTGATCATCCAGCGCATCGCCCGGGAGTTCGGCCTCGATTTCTTCCCCCAGGAGTTCGACGTCATCCCCGCCCAGAAGATGCTCGAGATCATGGCCTACCGTTTCCCGGTGAACTTCTCGAACTGGTCCTTCGGCCGGGACTACGAGATGGAGAAGACCAAGTACGAGCACGGGTACAGCATCCCCTACGAGGTGGTGCTCAACTCCAATCCTTCCCGGGCCTACCTGATGGACACCAACCCGTTCGCCGTGCAGGTCATGGTCATGGCCCATGTCTACGCCCACAACGACTTCATGAAGAACAATTTTCACTTCAAGCCGACGCGCCGCGACATCCTCCCTTCGGCCTCGGAGGCCGCCACCCGGTTTCAGCACTACGAGCAGCGCTACGGCCTGGAAGCGGTGGAAAAGCTCACCGACGCCGGCCTGTCCATCCAGTGGAACGTCGACCCCGACTTTTTCATCCGAGAGGAGAGCGAGGAAGAGCACCGGGACCGGCTTTCGAAGCCGTCGGCCCCCCCGGAGGCGCCCGCGCCGTACTCCGATCTGATCTTCGCGAAGAAGGAGAAGGCCGCTTCCCAACCCATCGTCCGGCGCAGGAAGACCCCGCCCGAGCCGGAGCGGGACCTGCTCCTTTACCTCATCAAGCATTCCCCCAAGCCGCTCCAGGAGTGGGAGAAGGACATCCTTTCGGTCATCCGCGACCAGTCCCGGTACTTCATGCCCCAGCGCCGCACCAAGATCATGAACGAAGGGTGGGCCGCGTTCTGGCACATCCGGATCATGGACCGTCTCTTCCGGGAGGGGCTCCTCACCGAGGAAGACCACGGGTATTTCAACCTCTACAATGCCCGCGTCCTCGCCGCCCATCCCAACACGCTGAACCCCTACCTGCTGGGGCTAAAAATCTACGAAGATATCGAATCCCGGTGGGACAAAGGGCAATTCGGGAAGGAGTGGGAGGAGTCCCCGGACCCGGAGAAGGAAAAGAACTGGGACCTGAAACTCGGGAAGGGACGCGAAAAAATCCTGGAAGTCCGGCGGAGCTACAGCGACCGGTTCTTCGTGGAGCACTTTCTCACCGACGACCTGGTGAGGGACCTCCAGCTGTACCTCTTCGAGGGCAAGGAGGAACAGAACGAAGTCAATTACATTGTCGTCGAGAAGGACTGGCGGCGGATCAAGGATCTCCTGGTAAAATTCCTGAGCACCTACGACGTTCCGCTCATCTTCGTCGACGACGGGGACTACCTGGGGAAACGGGAGCTTTACCTCCGCCACGCCTACGACGGAATCGAACTCGACCCGGAGTACCGGGAAAAAACGATGGAGCAGGTTTACTATCTCTGGGACCGCCCCGTGCACCTCGAAACCTACCTGGACCGGGAGAAGATCATCTACACCTACGACGGGATGAACCACACGAAGTATCACGCCGGATGATGTAGGGTGTGTTCCCCGAACGCACCGCGAGCGGCCTGATCGGGGATCAGGCCCTACATTACTCCGAACTCCGAACTAAATTACTTCTTTCATCTGGCCTGCCAGCCCGCCCAGCACGTCCTGGGCTTCCTTCAGGAGATTCCGGTGAATTCCAGTCGCGGGGTACTCGACCCCCACGACGAAGCTCAAGGCAATGTTGACCCGCTCGAGGGCGGAGCGCCAGCGGGAAGCTTCGGCGGCGTTCTCCTCCCGTCGGACCCGTTCGATCAGGCAGTCGCGGAGGCGCGCGATCCGGACCTCGGCGAAATCGACCTCCTTCCCAATCTCCCGGGGCGGCAAGGAGTAGGCCTTGTCGAGCTCGTCCTTGGCCTCCCGGAGAAGTTTCAGCAGTCCCGCGTTGTCGCACGAGCTCCCTTCCCCCTGGCTCCGGGACGGGTTTTTCATTTCGGCCCCCCTTTCCTGCGTGACCTCGCGAAGGCAACGGCGCCCACAAAGAGGATCCCCAGCGCCAACGAAAAGGACCCCCGCAAGAGCCCTCTTCCGCGGCCCGTTCTCGATGGCGTTAACGAGAGCTCCTCCCCCGGGAATCTCTTCGGGGGAACCGCGGGCTGGGTGTAGGCTAGGTATTCTTCCGGACGGCGGCCGGACGAGTTTCCCGCGAATATGACTTGGGCGGGCAGAAGCAGTCCGGCCGCGATACCCGCCAGGGGACCGAAGATCGGGTGTCTTCGCGGGCGGCGGCTCATTCCCCCCGTCAGTTCCAGAATTGCCAGGAAACCTCAGAAATCCCCCTTAATCCCCCTTTTTCAAAGGGGGACCTATATCTCCTCCCTTTGAAAAAGGGAGGTTGGGAGGGATTTCTGGGAACACTTTTCAAAGCCGTAAATTGATAAGGGATAGGATCATCACTATTTATTGGAACGCCTCAAACCCGGGACTTCCGATTCTTTTCACCGGCCCAGACGAACGCGGCGGCCGCGGCGAAACCCGCGGATAGGGCGATGCCCGCGCCAAGGCTTTTCTTCATCCTCGTGGAAGGCAAATGAGGCGCCAGGGGCAAATTGTGAACCTCGGGGCGGTCCAGGAGAAGAAAGAACGCCCTCCGTTCCTCGATCCCGCCCATCGCCCCGGGGCCGCCTGGAAGGCCATAAAGGTAAGCGCTCCCCACTCCCATTCGATGCAGCTTCTCCAGGCGCCGCCGGGCTCGTTCCTGCAGTTCGCCCGCTTCCCCGAACTGGATCGAGTTGGTGGGGCATGTCTTGGCGCAGGCGGCGGGTCACCAGGGCACGGCTTCGACCCCCCCGCGCGCGGTGGAGATTACGACCCAGTCAAGGTTCTTGATCCCCTTCTCTTCCGCGAGCTCCGGCGGGATCTCGGCGAACCCGGCGGGCTGCAGCTCGGCAGTGGAAGGGACCATTCGGGTGGGGATGGCCCCCCCGAATGATGCTCGGTCAGGCGGTAGGTGGTGATGGCATAGGGACCTTTCGCCTCTTTCTCTAAACCCGGTCTTTCAGCTGTTTTTCGCCTGCCTGCTGGGCACAGTGAACGCAGCAGAACATCTTCTGGCGCGCTTCCACTCCGTGGCCGATGATCTGGTTCCCGCACTTGTCGCATTTGGGGGCCAGGGTGTTGATGGCGCACTCGAAGCTGTCGAAGACGTGGGTCTTCCCGGCCATTTTCACTTCGATGGCCTTGTCATAGTCATTCCCGCATTTTTCGCATTTCGCCATGTCTCTTTCCTCCTTCCATCTCGATTTTCTTTATCATCCGAGATCACGGCTCCCCCGGGCAATACCGGGAAACCTGCATTTTCGGAGCGGCCGCACCGAATTTCAGGAGCGATCACCCGCAGCCGCCCGGAAAATCAGGACCCTTCCCCGATTCCTTCCGCAGGGGCGCCGGCCCGGCTGCCTCCCGCTCAAGCAGCCAGGCGAATTCACCGCCCACGAGCAGGATGGCCACGGAATAGTAAACCCAGAAAATAAAAATGATCAAAGTGCTCAAGGAGCCGTAGAGAATATGATACCGGCTGAGATGGACGACGTACCACCCGAAGAGATGTTTGGCGATTTCCCAGCTCACGCTGGCGAACAACGCTCCCTGGAGGGCGGATACGGAAGCGATGTTTCGGTTGGGAATGATTTTGTAGGTCAGGAAAAAGGTGACATAGCTCAGGGAAAAGGGCAGAGGGTACTTCAGCGCCCACTGAAGCGCCGGCCCGAGGTTGAAGATCGACCATGGCCTAATCTCCTCGAGAAAAGTGATGACCGAAGTGAAGACCATGCTCAGCAAGAGCAAGGTTCCGGCAAGGAGGATCATCAGGAGATCGATTCCCAGACCCCGGATGACTCCGCGGCCCTGCTTCACGTCGAAGACGATGTTGAGGCCGATCCGCAAGGAGCTGAAAGCCATCGACGAGACCCAAATTAAACCGGCCAAACCAATGATCCCCACGACCTGCCGGGTCTTGATGATGTCCAGGAGGTTTTCCATGATCTGGGGATCCAGGCTCGGGGCGACATTCTGAAGGTAGCGGCGGATCTGCAGGAGCACCTCCTCCGAGTTGTAGAGATAAGTTCCGACGACAGCCAGCAGCAGCATGCTGAAAGGGATCAGGCTCATGAGGAAGTTGAAGGTAATCCCGGAGGAGAGAAAAAACCCGTAATCGTCGTTGAACTTGACAAAAGCCCGAGCGAGCACTCTCAGCTTGTGCCCCGGAAGGTTCACCCACCACGGCGGAACGGGTTTTGTTTTCATGTGATTCCAGCTTGCGGGTTGTTCTGTAGGGCGGGTCGCCTGCACCCCCCTAATCCTCTCAACCATCCCCTCCTCCCCTACCCCGTCAAGGGGGAGGGGAATTCCTTTTACCCTCTCCCCTCGGGGGTGAATGCGAGGTTGGGGGGACTGAAACTGCCCTTATTTATGTTGAAGGGATTTCCCGCGCAAAAGTGAATGGGAAGAACTACCCATTCGTCTAACGAGCAAGCGGTATTTTCATGGGGACGCAAATATACAGCAAATTCTTCCGGGAGATACTGTGCCCGACCCATTTTGCTTCCGTCTTTGGTTTGTTATTTTAAGACTAGCAGTTTGCCGCATGGAAGCTGCCGCGACAATGAGAATAATGGCGGAATAACGGCCGAAGGCAGGCGCCCGCCCCGCATAGTCGATGCGAATCCGGGAGGAACGTTCATGAGCCCTCACGCAGTCACACGACTCGAAAACTATGGACCGCTGGTCGGAGCGGAGACAATCGAACGCATCCAGCGGAAAGCGGACGCCCTCCGGCATCTGCATGTCGCCCATGTAAACTCCACCTATTACGGGGGCGGGGTGGCGGAGCTCTTGAGCTCCCTGACCCTTCTCATGAACAGCGCGGGGATCAAGACCGGCTGGAGGGTCATTCAGGGAGCGCCGGATTTTTTCAGCGTAACCAAAAAAATGCACAACGCCCTCCAGGGGGAAGAGATCAACCTGAGCGACCTGAAAAAGGATATCTACGAGGGGGTCATCCATGAAAATGCCGTTCGAAACCATCTGGACGGCCACAACATGGTGATCATCCACGATCCCCAGCCCCTCCCCATGGTCCTTTATTACCGGAAAAACGGCCCCTGGATCTGGCGCTGCCACCTCGACCTGACCTCGCGGAACGCGGGACTATGGAATTACCTGTCGCCGATGGTCGAGAAATACGACGCCGTCGTTCTCAGCCTCAAGGACTACGCTCAAAATCTGAAGACGCCCCAGGTCTTCATCATGCCGGCGATCGACCCGTTCATCACCAAGAACCGCGACCTGAGCGAGGGAGAGATGAAAGACCGCCTCGACCACTACAAGATCCCCACCGACCTGCCGCTGGTGGTTCAGATCTCCCGGTTCGACCGGTGGAAGGACCCCCAGGGGCGTGATCGAAGCTTTCCGGCTGGCGAGGAAAGAGGTGGACTGCACCCTCGTCCTGCTCGGAAACGTGGCGACGGACGACCCGGAAGGAGTAGAGGTCTACGAATCCCTGCTTGCCTCCCAGGAGGAGAGGATCATCATCCTCAGCCATCAGGACACCGCGCTGGTGAATACATTGCAGCGCAAGGCCGCCGTGGTGCTCCAAAAGTCGCTCCGCGAGGGATTCGGCCTGACCGTCGCCGAGGCCATGTGGAAGGGAACGCCGGTGATCGGGGGCAACGCCGGCGGGATCCGCCACCAGATCCGCGATGGCGAGAACGGGTTCCTCGTCTCATCCGTGAAGGAGGCGGCGGAGCGGATCGTCCGGGTCCTGAAAGATCCAAAGCTGCGTGAGAGCATGGGCCGGAAGGCCAAGGAGACGGTGAGAAAGCAATTCCTCATGACCCGCTACCTGGAGCAGTACCTCGACCTGTTCCGCTCCTTCGAGACGATCTACCGCCTGACCCGCCCGCCGGGAGGATTGGATCATGCCTGATATGTTTGCGCGGCAGTTCGGGCCCATAAGGCCCTTCCCTGCCCCTAACTTAACTATAGTGAACGGCTTAAGTAAGTCGACATCCAGTTGCCTCTTATTGACTTATGTCTCGCCGTAAAATCCCCCCTGCCCCCCTTTGATAAAGGGGGGTTTGGGGGGATTTACCAGGGATTGCCCATGCAATGTCCACTTTCTTTGGTCGGGCACTATAATTCGCCTTTTTCATGGCCGGCCGCTCGGGGGGCCTGCAGGAGGCACCATGTTCGGCAGAAAAATAAAGCTCTTCACCCTCCTCGGATTTGAGGTCAAAATCGATCTGAGCTGGCTGGTCATCGCGGTCCTGATCGTATGGTCCCTTTCGGCGGGGCTCTTCCCCCGCTACTTCCCCGGCCTGCAGCCCCCAGCGTACTGGGTGATGGGAATCGCCGGGGCTCTCGGGCTTTTCCTCTCGATTATCTTCCACGAGTTCTGCCACTCCATCGTCGCACGAAGGTACGGCATGCCCATGAAGGGCATCACCCTGTTTATCTTCGGCGGAGTCGCGGAGATGGGGGATGAACCACCCGGCCCCATGGCGGAGTTCATGATGGCCGTCGTCGGGCCCCTCTCCAGCATCGCGATCGGAGGCATTGCATATGTAGTGTACCTGCAAGGCGCCCGTCTCGGATGGCCGGACCCGGTGAACGGGATTATCGGTTACTTTTCGTACATCAACGCGCTCCTCGCCGCTTTCAACCTCCTCCCCGCCTTTCCTCTCGACGGGGGCCGTATCCTCCGGGCGATCCTTTGGGGCGCGAGGAAGAACCTGCGCTGGGCCACTCGCGTCGCTTCCGCAATCGGCACCGCTTTCGGAATCCTGCTCATCTTTCTCGGGGTCCTGCAGTTCTTTCGCGGCGAATTCATCGGAGGGGTCTGGTGGTTCTTGATCGGAATGTTTCTCCAGGAGGCGGCGAGGGGTTCCTACCAGCAAGTCCTCATCCGGAAGGCCCTGGAGGGGGAGGCGGTCAGCCGTTTCATGCAGACGAACCCGGTCACCGTGCCGCCTTCGATTTTCGTCCAGCAGTTGGTCGAGGACTACATTTACAAGTATCACTACAAGATGTTTCCCATGGTGGACTCGGGAAAGCTGCTCGGCTGCGTCACCACGCGCCAGGTGAAAGAAGTGCCCAGGGAGGCATGGCCGCAAAAACCCGTGCGGGAAATCGCCGGCCAGTGTTCACCCGAAAACATGATCGAGTCGCGCGCGGACGCAGTGAACGCCCTCTCCAAGATGAACCGCACCGGGGAAAGCCGCCTCATGGTGACCGAAGGAGGCCGCCTCGTCGGGATCCTGGCGCTCAAAGACCTTCTGAGATTTCTTTCCCTGAAAGTTGAATTGGAAGAATGATGATTCCACCCCGGTCCCGTCCTGGCCGGAGGTAAAGGGCTGGACTGGGGCCGAACCGGGGGGCTCAAGTCACAGCGGATGAATTCAGGGAGAGCCGCCGCCCGGGGTGGAAACGGTCCTCAAATCTCAGCCGGGCTACCGAAGGCGATTGCCGCCCCGGCTGATCGCGCAGACCTTGTGTAGGGGCGACCGGCCCGGTCGCCCCTACGCCATCGCCGTAAGCAAAATCCTTCCTTGCCTCAGCCCTACCTTTCTCCACTCGCTCAATCATTCCGCATGCCAGCGGGCCATGTGGCCCGGCATGGGTCTTCAGGTACGCTCCAGGCTCGTAGAACCGGTCATAAAATTCCAGGTCCAGATGGTGCGCCTGCAGGTACATGATGGCGAATATGGACGGGACCGTGCCCGGAAATTTCCCGAAAGTATCATAAACATACTGGGCCTGCAGGGCCACGCATTCCCGGAACTCCTCGCTGTGCACCGGGGCTGCGGACCGCACCTTGGGCGTATCCTTCCAGGGTCCCGGGGTATCGGGATGGAAAGGACCCCCCGGCCCGAACTTTCGTTCGCAGACCGCCTCCACCGCTGCGCGCATGTCCGGATAATGGGGAGGGCAGAACCCTTCCATGACTCCCGGCAGGCCGGTTGGGTTGGGATAGGGCCACCGCTCATCCTGGTCAAAAAGGAACCCGAGGCCGGGGACATCCGGACGGCCGCTGGCTCCCAGAAGGCTGAAAACGTCCAGGCCGTCGAACATCCAACCCCCAAGCCCCATCGCCTGCAGCATCAGCGCGCCGGCGTAGCAGCTCGTCGACAGTTCGGCGGTCAGTTCGGCCATGCAAAATTGTTCGACGAGGGTAATCGGCAAGGCGTTCTTCACGTTCACGATGTTTCCGAACCTCTCGATTCCGGGGATGGACCTGCCGTTTACGTCGTCAGTAAGGACGAGGCCGTTCTGGAGCGTGTAGCAGAGATTCAGAAGGGCGTGCTGGGCAAGGTCGCCCACGGGGATGACCAGCAGCGTGCCGGGATGATTCACGACCCAGGTGTTGTGAGGCTCCGAATACGGCACGATCGGCGGCAGCTTGAGACGGCCGTCCTGCAGCTTCCTCACCTTGCTTCCGAGGGTGCCGAGAATGGAGTCGAGGTCGAGACGGCCGGCGGGGTCCCGGTCCGCAAAGGAGGGGGCGTCACGCGCCTCCAGCAGGTAAACACCCTCGTCATCCGTGAAGAAGGTCTTGCTCGTGTGAAAGCCGGCGGCCGAAGGAAAAGTACGGCCCCCCGCGGCCCCGGCGTAATTGGAGAGATGGGGGGCGTAAAGATCGGCCCGGTAGATCATGTGATGCCAGCTGGTGTTGCTTCCACATGCCGTGACTACAAGAAGCTTCTCCAGGTCCGAGAGCGGAAGCGGGTCGTGCCTCGACTTGAAGGCAAAGACCCCGTCGGGGATCTCCGCCCCCCGGAAGAACCTCCTGGAGCGACGGCCGAGGAGAGCCTCCACGAGCCCGAAGTCCATCATATCCTGAAAACCCGGAGGCGCCGTTCTCTTTCCCATTTTTCCCTCTGGTGGTTTCGCGGGGAACCCCGTGCGGAAAAGTACCCCTGCCGCTGGGAATCCCGGCGTAGGGGCGGGGTTATACCCCGCCCCATATCTTAATACCCCACCACGGCGCCGTCCCTCCTTGGGTCGGCGCCGCCGTAGATTTTCCCCGATCCCGGGTCGATCATCACCGCCTGTGCTCCTCCGAACCACAGGTCAAAGCTCTTCTTCAACTCGATCTTGTATCCTCTGTCTGCAAGCTCCCGCTGAACTCCCGCCGGCACCCGGGGCTCCATCCAGATTTCCCCGTCGGCGTAGTGGACCCGGGGGGCATCGATCGCCTCCTGGAGGTTCATGCCAAAATCCACCAGGTTGACCAGGATTTGAGGAAGGACGCTGATGATCCGGGTGGCGCCGGGCATGCCGATGGAGAGGAAGGGCTTGCCGGACCTCAAAACGAGGGTCGGCGAGATGCTACTCACCGGCCTTTTCCCGGGCTCTATGGAATTCGGGAGCCCGGGGTTCGGGTCGAAATCGTTCATCTCGTTGTTCAGCAGGATGCCCGTTCCCGGCACCACCACGCCCGAGGCGAAAAAGGCATTAATCGTCTGGGTCAAAGCAACGAGGTTCCCTTTTGCGTCCGCGACGGACAGGTGGGTCGTCTGATCGGATTCTTTGCCTGGAGTCGGCCGGGCGGGTCTCGTCCCCGCCCGGGTCTTCATCTCTTTTCTGATTTGGGCGGCATAGGGTTTCGACACCAGTTTGTCCACCGGGACTTTCACAAAATCGGGGTCTCCCATAAACGTGGACCGGTCGGAAAAAACCCTCTTCATCGCCTCGGCCATGATCTCGATGCTGTCGGCGCTGTTTTGACCCAGCTCTTTCATAGGAAACCCTTCCAGGATGTTCAACAGCTGAATGACGTGGGTCCCCCCCGAGCTCGGCGGGGCCATGGAGAGGATCTGGTTTCCCCGGTAATCCCCCTTCACGGGTTCCCGGAGAATGGGCCGATAGGCTTCCAGGTCTTCCCGGGTGATGAGTCCGCCGGAACGCATCATCTCTTTTTCGATCGCCCCGGCGATCTCCCCCCGGTAAAAGTCATCCGCCCCCCTTTCGGCCAGCGTCCGGTAGGTCTGACCCAGATCTTTCAGCCGGATGGTCTCCCCGGCGTTGAAAGGCGCCCCGTTTTTCAGGAATATCCGGCTCGCTTCGGGAAATCTTGAGAGCTTCTCGCCGTAAGTCGCCATCATGCCCCGGAGCACGGCGTTGACCGGGTACCCTCCCTCCGCCAGTTCGATGGCCGGACCCATGACGGTCTTCAGATCCATGGTTCCGTACTTCGACAGGGCAAGGGAGAGACCGGCGACCGTCCCGGGGACGGCGACGGATCGGGGTCCCACCCTTTTTTCATCCCAATTGATTTCGCCGTCTGGAGAAAAATACATCCTGGGGCTCGCCTTGAGCGGCGCGGCTTCCCGGTAATCGATGCTGACCGTCTCTTTGCGCTCCGCCAGGTAAATGAGCATGAACCCGCCCCCGCCAACCCCGGAAGCGTAGGGCTCCACGACCCCCAGGGCCATGGCCGTTGCCACCGCGGCATCCACCGCGTTTCCCCCCTTTTTCAGGATTTCCACGCCCGCGCGGGAGGCAAGAAGGTGGGCGGAGGCGACCATTCCTTTTTCCGCGGCAACCGGGACGCTTCTTTCGCCGGATTCCGGCGCGGCAGGGTAGGCCGTGAGCGGAAAAAAAGAAACCGAAGCGAGCAAGGTAACCCAGAGAATGGGGATTTTCTTATAGTTCATCTCTTACGGAATTCCCGCCGGATTGTGCCCCGGGTGTAGGGGCGGGGTGCCGGTCGAGAATAGGGAGGACCAGCGCGCGGTAGCGCTCTCCCCAGTACCGGTCGTAAAACCACGCGAGCGGCGCATAGTCCCGGAATCTCTCCTCCGACTTCATGATGGCTCCCCGGCGAAGGAAATTTCGCCCATGTCTCCGAATCGGATTTCCGCGTCCGAATGCCAGATCACCAGGCGGTAGTTCGGCCGGTTCCGTGCTCCCCAAACGTATTTATAGGCCTCCGCGCCCCTCAGAAAGTCGAATTCCCGGAACCCCCGATGGATGGAGTCCTCCAGGATATAGTTCAGGAGGAGGGTGCCCGGGCTGAACCTCTCCAATCTGGGATCGAAGCCGCTCAGGCAGCCGAAAACCCGGTCACCTTTGACTAGGGCGTAAAGGCAGGCGATCGTCTCTCCTTCGAATTGAAGGCTGTAGAGCCGAAGGCGGCCGGTCTTCAAGAAAGCGGAGGCCGCCTCAAGATGAAAATTCTGAAGGGAGGGTTCCGCCAGCATCCCGGGAAGGTTTTTCTTCCTCCAGCAGGCTTCGTGCAGCCGGAAGAGATCTCTCATCGTCGGGGAAAGGTCGTCGGCCGCCGCGATCTTCACCCAAAGCTCACCAGAGGTTTCCAGCTTTCTCCTTGCGCGGGTGAGATTCCTCTTGTGATTCTTGCTCAAGCGGCCCCGGAAGGATTCCACGGAATCCGGCAGGGAGAACGCGGGGCAAACCCCGGCGGGAACAACCCGGGTCCGCAGCCCGAAGTCCGCCTTATTCCTGAGGAGGGGGGATTCCGGCCTGAGGTCCTGAAGATCGATGATGTCCCAGTCTGCCGTGTTGTCCCGGAAATAACGGAAGAGAGCGGCGGCTCCGGGCAGGGAGAACTCCGGGTCGATGAGAAGGTCCAGGAGATCGGAGATGCCCGCTCCAATCCAGGAGACCCGGCGGGCCTGCCCGTCCGGCCACTGGTGAACAAACAGGGGCGCAAGCCCGACCAGGCGGCCCTCCCGGCGCACCGCGAGTGTCCAGAGAGAACGCCCGCCCAGGTGCTTCCACCAGGTAAGAAGCCATTCGGGAGCCTGAAAAGGCGTGGCAAGGGCGCTCCGATCCCAAAGCGAGGACCATTCCGGGCCAAGCTTCTGGAACAAATCAGGAGCCGTTATTTTTTCAATTTCAATCGAGGGGTCCACTTGAAAACCATACGCAGTTCAGGGGATTTTTCCCCAATCATGGGAAACCATTCTCGGACGACTTTCCGGCAGGTGTCCGGGTTGATGAGTTCGCTTCGGCCGGTCGCCGGGCCATTCGGAGACGGTGCCGGCCACGAAACCGGTCCTTCAGGGCTCGACCCGGTTACACCTCGGCCCGGGGGCGGTCCACCGTCACGCTCTCCCTGATTTTCATGCCTGGTTGCCCATCCCCGGCCCGGTTGATTCCCACACACCCGAACTGCTTCGCCGTCGCGCACGGAAGCTGGATCGGGATCACTTCTATTCCATTACTCCAATTGATCCCGGCTGACGAATTTGCTGAACCGGCTCAGCTCGCCCCCGGCGGTCTGCTCCTGGTAAAGAAAAGCCAGGCGGCTCTCTTCGAATTTTTCAAAGAACTCTTCCCAGGGAATCTCTTCCAGGCTGTATCTTCCGGTGTAGTCCGGAAAATCGATGCGCAGGATGCCCGGGTCTTCTCCGCCGCCGGTCCCCTTCACCCGCGTCGGGTTCCCCTGCCGTTCCTCCACCCACCTCCGGATGAATTCATGGTCGGTGGTGATTTTCCCAGGCGCGGAAGAAGGAGAGGGCTGGCGGGGTTTCGCCCTGGCTCTCGTGGAGGTCCTTGCCTTGGCCGTCGCCGTCCCCCGTCCGGTCGACCTCTTTTTCGATTGGGCGGAAGACGATTTTCTGGAGGAGGATCGGGTCTTGGAGGGCGATCGGCGGGTCTTCGAGGAGGAACGCGTTTTGGAAGACGATTTGGACCCCGAAGACTTGGATCGGGTTTGTTTTTTTGGCGGGACTTTAGCCCCCTTCTTGCGGGCTTCCGAGAGTCCAATGGCGATTGCCTGTTTCCGGCTTCGAACCGTCTTTCCGCTCCGGCCGCTCTTCAGCTTCCCCTTTTTCCTTTTTTCCATCGCTTGCCTGACCGACTCCTGAGATTTCTTCCCGTACCGGGCCATGTTCCCCCCTTTGTTAGTGAGAAGTGAAGAGTGAGAGGTGAGGCGTGTATGTTTCCCGCTCCTCACTCCTCACTTTTCACTTTTTTTATGAAGACATCTCGGCCGACTCGCCTTTCTGCTCCCGGATCTGGTCCGCAATTTCCTGGATTTTCTCTTTGTCCAGGGCCTTCTTGGCCATCCGGAAGATCTCTTTTTCTTCTTCCTCGATGTGGTGTTCCACCAGCTCTTTCAGAACCTTGACTTTCGCTTTCCACCGTTCATCGTCCTGGGCCATGCCGCCGAACTCGCCGAGGACCATCTTGGTCACGTGGTGCTCCTCGTAGGATTCGAGGACTTTCTCTTTCGTATCCTCCGATTCCTCAAGGGCGGGGTAAAAGAACTTCTCCTCCCCTTCCATGTGCATTTCCAGCTCTTCCTGGATCTGGGAGAAAAGATCTTCCTGGGCTTCCATGTCGCCGTCTTCGATCTCCTCGAAAAGGTCTTTAACTTTCTCGTGGTCCTGCTTCAGCAGATCGAAAAGGGCATTGTCGCCCTTCCCACGGGAGGAACTCCTGCTTTTTCCCGCCGTCTGCCGCCCTCGGCTGCCCTGCGGCTTCTTTGTCGACTTCATGCTTTTCTGTGCCATCGCGCACCTCCTTGAAAGTTCTCCGAACTCCTCCGCCTGCCATCCTGAATTTGGCAGGATCCTTCCCGGAAAAGATAATCCGCCAACCGGCGGACCCGAACGAGCAAAAATGTTTTCTTTCTGCTTCCATGATAAAAAAAGGGGTGGTGCGAAAAGAATACGGCAAAGTCTGTATTTACCCGGGGGGAAGCGGGTATTTACATCGCGGTGGAGGGTGTAAGGTTCAAGCAGCTTGCGTAAGGTGCATGTCCGGGAGAGGGGACCCAGGCGGGCCCGTCTGCATGAATTTTCTATTTCCTCACGCTTGATCCTTCCGGATTTTCCGTTTTCGACGGAACCGAACTAAGCAAATTCCCGAAGGAAGGAATGGACGAGGGAAAGAGTCTGCGCCCAGGTGGGATGGGAGGCCTGGCGCCTTCGCGCCTTGAGGCCCATCCGCGCAAGCAGTTCCCGGTCTTTCGCCAGGCAGGAGATCCGTTGCGCCAGGGCGCGGGAATCCCCCGGGGCCACGAGGAAACCGTTCTCTCCATCCCCGATCACCTCGCGGGCTGCCCCCCGAGTCGAGGCGATCGCCGGCAGACCGAACCCCATCCCTTCCAGGTAGGCCATTCCAAATCCTTCATAGGCGGAGGGAACCGCGAGGACGTGGCTGCGGAAAAAACATTCCCTGAGAGCCTCTCCTCTGAGACCGCCCAGGAACTCCACTCGATTCCCCCATCCGGATTGCTCGATTTTCGATCGAACCCGCCCGACATAGCGGGGCTCCATCCATTCGTTCCCCGCCACTGTGAGTCGCCATTCCCCGGAAGGAAGGCGGTCCAGCGCGGCAAGAAGATGATGAAGTCCTTTGTGCCGGGTCACGCTCCCCGCGAAGAGGATCTTCAGGGGACCCTCGCGGCGAGCCCGCTCGCCCACGGCCTCGTCCGATATGCCGGCCTCGATCCGGTCGTTGCCCGGGCAGGCGACCACCCCGCGCAAAGCGCGTCCCGCCAGGCGCTCGGCGTCTGTCCGGGTGGTAACGCTGTTGAACACCAACCCGTCCACTTTTCGGAGGTACGCCTCTTCGGATTTTCGAAAGGCCGCGCGCATCCAGGACGGGCAGGCCTCGTTGGCGCGCAGGGAGTGGAGAATGGAGATCACCGGCCCCGCTGATCCGCGGCGCATCTCTTGATTGAAGCGCAGGAGAGAAGGATGCGCCAGGCCGTCTTCCAGGACGAGGTCGAATCTTCTGTTCTTCAAAAGCCTGGCGGGCGTCAGGGAAAAATTGTCCAGGAGTGCAGGGACGTACCTTCTCCAGGGGAGAGGAAAGACCTCGACTTCTTCCCCTCTCCCACGGAGATAGTCCACAAGCAAGCCGGTCATAAACAAAGCCGCCGGTGAGCAACTCCAGGTTGCCGTACAGGAGAAGGGCGATCTTCATGTTTCGGGAAACCAATCCTCAGACGGCAGATGCCAAAGTTCCGGCGCCTCAGACTCGCACCCCGAGGAGTTCGATTGGAAAGTGTGGATCATCTCCAATTTACGTGAAGGAAAATAGGGTGGCAAAGGTAACTTGTGCTGCTTCCAGGGGCCCGGAAGGAAAGGCAGATTCCGCCACAACCCTGAGGCAGGTATACCTTCTTGGTTCTGGCGGGATGTTCTTCTATCCTCCGAATCAACCCTTTCCTCTCCCCGCAGCGCCTTTCGGAAAGTTCGCTAGCCCTTTGACCGAAGCTTTATCCCGCCAAGGCTTGCGGCGGAATCTGCCTTTCCTTCCGGACCCTTGTGAGGCTTCAAACACATATTCGATCACGTAAACTGGAGATGATCCGAAAGTGTATACCTAAACGATGCAAAAATTCCCCCCTTTCGAAAAGGGGGGAAAGGGGGGATTTTCTTGGAAAGCCCAGGTCAGAAATCCCCCCCGCCCCCCTTTAATAAAGGGGGGCCAAAAGTCACCGGCGGTGAATTCCTGCAACAATGTCTGGAACGCTTTTTCACCCAATGAAACCCGGGCTGCGGAAGCACTTGTAGGGAATATTTTTGCACTTGTTGAGAATAGTCTGACTGTCGGGACGCCGCTGATGTCCGATTCTGAATTATTCCTCTTTTGTTTTTACCGGACCCGTTTATATAATTAAAAGGTAGCCCATACCATTCGGAGAGTAAATACGCTTTGTCCCGTATTTTCGGGTGAACGTCACGGTACCGCTTCTTGGACTCCGCAAGAATGATCACGAGGCCCCGAAAGATTGGAAAACGAACAGAACGGATGAACCCCAGGGCCGCTCAGAGGCGGCTTCCGGTGGGAGCCGAGGTCTTGCCCGGAGGCGGGGTGGATTTCCGGGTTTGGGCGCCGGCCCGGAAGAAGAGTCGAGGTTGTCATCGAAGGCGGGCCGGGGTCCCGGGGGCGCCGCGGCCGTTTCTCCATTCAACTGGCGCCCGGGGGGTCCGGATATTTCTCCGGCGTGGCGCCCGGGTGCGGGGCCGGGACGTTGTACCGCTACCGCCTGGACGGCGAAGATTCGCTCTGCCCCGACCCCGCCTCGCGCTTTCAGCCGGAAGGCCCCAACGGCCCCTCGCAGGTCGTCGATCCCGCCGGGTATCGGTGGAAGGATCGGGACTGGGCGGGGGTTAAGCTGGAAGGGCAAGTCATTTACGAAATGCACATCGGCACCTTCACCCGCGAAGGGAAATGGACGAGCGCCGGCCGGGAATTGCCCGAACTGGCCCGCCTGGGGATCACCGTCGTGGAGGTCATGCCGGTCGCGGACTTCGCCGGCCGGTTCGGGTGGGGCTACGACGGCGTGGACCTCTTCGCGCCCACGCGGCTCTACGGCAAGCCCGACGACTTCCGCCGGTTCGTGGACCTGGCTCACGCCTCCGGGATCGGGGTGATCCTCGATGTGGTGTATAATCACCTGGGCCCCGACGGGAATTACCTCCCCCGATTCTCCCCGGATTATTTCACCCGCCGGCACAAGACCGACTGGGGGAAAGCGGTCCGGTTTTACGGGCGGAACTCCGGCCCGGTTCGTGAATTCTTCCTCGCCAATGCCGGCTACTGGATCGACGAGTTTCACCTCGACGGGCTGCGGATCGACGCCACCCAGAACATCTATGACGAGTCGAAGGATCACATCCTGGCGGCCATTTCCCGCCGGGTGCGCGAAGCCGCACGGGGCCGTTCGACTCTCGTCATCGCCGAAAACGAGCCCCAGGAATCCAAGCTCGTCCGCTCCGCCGAGGAGGGGGGATACGGCCTCGACGCGCTCTGGAACGACGATTTCCATCACAGCGCCATGGTCGCCCTGTCGGGGCACAGCGAGGCGTACTACACTGATTACCGGGGCACACCGCAGGAGTTCATATCGGCCGTGAAGTGGGGGTACCTCTACCAGGGCCAGTGGTACACCTGGCAGAAGAAGCCCCGGGGGGAGCCCGCCCTGGACCTCCGCCCCGCAGCTTTCGTCAATTACATTCAAAACCACGACCAGGTAGCCAACTCGGGGTTCGGCTACCGCTGCCATCTGCTTACCAGCCCGGGCCGGTACCGGGCCATGACCGCATTGCTGCTCCTTGCTCCCGGGACCCCGATGCTCTTCCAGGGGCAGGAGTTCGCCGCTTCGAGCCCCTTCTTGTTTTTTTCCGATCACCGGGAAGAGCTGGCCGCGCTGATTCGCGGCGGACGCGCGGAGTTTCTCTCCCAGTTCCGCAGTATCGGGAACCCGGAGATGCTGAGTTGCCTCACCGACCCGGGGGATCCCAACACCTTTGAGCGGTCCAAAGTTGACCTTTCCGAACGCGAGCGGCACGCCCAGGTTTTCGAACTGCACCGGGACCTTTTGAAATTGCGGCGTGAAGACCCGGCTTTTCGCGCCCAGCGAAAGGGGGGTGTGGAGGGGGCCGTGCTTGCGGCCGAGGCTTTTGTCCTGCGCTTTTTCGGAAATGGGGGAGAGGACCGTCTTTTGATCGTGAATCTCGGTCCGGACCTCCACATCGACCCGGCGCCCGAACCGCTGCTGGCCCCTCCCGCGGGGACCCGCTGGCAGGCCTTCTGGTCGAGCGAAAGCCCCCGTTACGGCGGGTGCGGGAGCCCGCCGCTGGAGGCCGGCGAGAGCTGGCGCATCCCGGGCCATGCGGCGATCGTTCTCCGGCCGGAGCGGACATCGCCGAGGAGGAAGGCGGGATGAGCGAAGTCATCCGCAGAATGCCGTGGCCGGAGGACCAGGCCTCCCCCGAATCCCTTTTGAGCCGGGAATGGCTGGTCACCAACGGTCTGGGCGGGTATGCCTCGGGCACGGTGGCCTTCGTCGCCACCCGCCGTTACCACGGGCTGCTGATTGCCGCGCTCCCCGCTCCTTTCGGGCGCATGATGATGCTGAACCATTTAAGCGAACAAGTTCGCCTCCCGGAAGGAACGGTCGCGCAGCTCGGGGGGGAGGAACGAAATCACGGGGAACTCTCCATTTCAGGGGCGAGCTACCTCCGGGAATTTTTCCTCGAAGGCGGTTTGCCGGTCTGGCGCTACCGGGTTGGGGATCGGGAGATCGAGAAAAGGGTCCTCCTGGTTCATCTGCAAAACACGGTGCACATCACTTACCGCCTGCTGGAAGGATCTTCCCCCTTGCGCCTGGAGCTCCGCCCCTCGGTCTTTTTCCGGCCGCACGGGGGCCGGGTTGACAGGGGGAGAATGAAGCCTTATGCGCTGACGATTATCGAGGACCGGTACGAGATTTCCGCTAACATTCCGGATCTCCCGCCGCTTCGCCTCCGGCTTTACGGCCCCCGGGCCGAGCTGACCGTGGACGGCAAAGTGAACGAGAACATCTTCTACCGGGCCGAGGCGCGCCGGGGCTACGATTCCCACGGGCTCCTCTGGAGTCCCTGCTATTTTTCCACCGAATTGCTCCCCGGCCAGAGCACGACCCTCGTGGCGTCCACCGAGCCGTGGAGCACCATCCTCGCCCTGCGGCCGGAGGAAGCCGTCTTCACCGAGCGGGAGCGCCGCAAGCGCCTGCTGGCTCTCGCCCACCCCAAGGCGCAGGAAGGGCCGGCCGCGGAGCTGGTCCTCGCGGCCGATCAGTTCATTATCTCCCCTGCGGGGCGGGTGGAGGATGCCGCCCGCGCCCACGCCGCCGGCGACGAAGTGCGCACGGTCATCGCAGGCTATCATTGGTTCACGGACTGGGGCCGGGACACGATGATCAGCCTGGAAGGGCTGACGCTCCTCACCGGGCGCCACGCCGAGGCGCGCTGGATCCTGCGCACCTTCGCCTACTACATTCGCGAAGGGCTGATCCCGAACCTGTTTCCCGAAGGGAAAAACCAGGGGCGCTACCACACCGCGGACGCGACCCTCTGGTTCTTCCATGCCATCGACCGGTACATAAGCGCCACGGGGGACCGCGAGACCTTGAGGCTGATTCTTCCCCGGCTGATCGGCATCGTCGATCATCACCTCCGGGGAACGCTCTTCGGGATCGCCGTGGACCCCGCGGACGGGCTCCTCCGCCAGGGTGAGGAGGGCTACCAGCTCACCTGGATGGACGCAAAGGTCGGGGATTGGGTGGTTACCCCCCGCCGGGGAAAGGCCGTGGAGATCAACGCCCTGTGGTACAACGCGCTGCAGCTTCTCGAGAAGTGGGTCCGCGAAGAGCAGGGCGGAGAGGCCGCCCGGTACCTGGCCGAACACTCTCGAGCGGGTCCGCCAGTCGTTCAACGAGCGCTTCTGGTACGAATCCGGCGGGTATCTCTATGATGTCGTTGACGGCGAGAACGGGGACGACCCGGCGTGCCGTCCGAATCAGATCTTCGCAATTTCCCTACGCTATCCGGTCCTCGACCCGGCACGATGGGAGCCGGTCGTCGAAACGGTGCGGCGGCGGCTGCTCACTCCCGTGGGGCTCCGCTCCCTCGCCGCGGGGCACCCGGATTACCGGGCCACCTACGACGGAGACTTGCGCTCGCGAGACGCAGCCTATCACCAGGGGACGGTCTGGGCCTGGCTCATCGGCCCGTTTATCGATTCCTGGCTCAAAGTGCATCCCGGAAACCGCCCCGCGGCCCGCCGGTTTCTCGATGGTTTTATCCCTCACCTCCTGGAAGCGTGTATCGGCTCGATCAGCGAAGTCTTCGATGCCGAGGAACCCTTCACCCCGCGGGGCTGCGTGGCTCAGGCCTGGAGCGTCGCGGAAGTGCTGCGGTCCTGGGTTGAAACCGCCCCCTGAAGCTTTCCCCAACCGTTTGTTAAAGCCGCTCCAAGAACCCCCCGCTCTCTTTTCGCATCCAAACAGCATCCCGGAAAATTCACCCTCCGGGTTGAAAAGCAGTGGCACGTGATTATATTTGTTGCACGCGGGGGGGCCGGTAAATTGACCCGGCCCAACCTTCAATCAAGGTAAGGAGGAATGACCATGAAAACACCTGTATATATTGCCCTTGCGGCAGTGTTGGCCGTTGCGCTGGGCCTTTCACCCCTGGCGAGGGCCGAAGGGACGTACAGCGGGACATATGACCGGGGCTATTACGGCAGCAGCACGGACAGCGATGTGGGGATGACCAACGCTACGAGGAGCGACAACCTGGACCAGGGAAGGTTCGGCAACCGCGGAATGGTGAGCGGATACGTTCCCAGCGGAAGTCCCAGTATAGACCGTACCTATTCCGATTATTACACGGATCAGCGTGGGACGGATGAGGATGTCGGAATGACCAACTCGGCAAGGACTGACAACCTGGACCAGGGAAGGCTCGACAACCGCGGCCTCATTGGAGGACGGGTGATGGGTTCTCCCAGCATCGATCGAGGACAGTACCACGATTCATTGGATTACCGCAAAGCCAGAACCGGGAACCTGCACGAGCTCAACGATATGCTCGGAAGGGAAGTGACGGACGCGAATGGCGACCACCTCGGGTCGATTAGGACCTTTGTGGCGGACGATCTGGGCCGCATCGACTTTGCCGTGGTGAGCACTGGGACAAAGGATTTTGCCGTCCCATTCCAGGCTCTGACTTATGACAACATGGGCCATTACACCCTGAACATGACCGAGCAACAGCTCGCCGAGGCGCCCGTTTTCGACCAGATGTACCTGGCTGACCACACGTGGCCGGGCACGGTATACCGGTACTACGGCCTCACGCCCCGGTGGTAACCTCTGACGTCGATGTTCACAACCAGACACGGCGGGGGCTTCCCCCGCCTTTTTTTATGCCGGGGACCTGAATGACGGGAAACGGGGGCGGCCCCGGCAGTTCTCCTCCGTTGAAAACCCGAGGAACGATGCTTAGGTTGTTTTTAATGGGGTTCGAGATACCCCGGCGCATTCGGAATCTCAAGGAGGAAAGAACATGAATAAAACAATCGTTGCGATTTTGGCGGCAGTGATGCTCATTGCCTTCGGATATACGGTTCATTCGGTAAAAGCGGCGGGGTCTTACGACCGGGATAGCCGGGTTGCCGCCGACAGGGATCCGAACGCGGTAAACCCCTCACGGACCGACACCCTGGATCAGGCACGCACGGATCGGCCAAGGACTGATACGAGCGGGACCCAGCCCGGCACCGACGCGGCAACGGATGTTAAAAGGCCCCTTAGCGCCTCATCCATGGACAAGGCTTGGGCCGAACAGCATCAGGTGGGGAGAATGATCGGGAAGGACGTTAAGAATTCCAGGGGGGACCACCTGGGGTCAGTCAAGGATTTCGTGGTCGACGAACAAGGCCGAATTAACTTTGCCATCCTGTCCCACGGCGGGTTTCTCGGAATCGGGGCAACCCAGGTCGTAGTTCCGTATGAGGCCCTTTCGTTCGACGGGAAGGGAAATTTCGCCCTCAATATGAGCAAGGATCAGCTCGCGGCGGCCCCCCGTTTCGACAACCAGGGGGCGCATTTCTCCGACCGTGGCTGGACCGACCAGGTTTATCGGTACTATGGGGTGCAGCCTCGCTGGTCCGACACCGAGTCTAGAGTCATTTATGAGGAATTCCGTTTCGAATTTTCCGCAGAGCCTGGAACTTCAGATTTAGGGACCTCTGGATCTGACGTTTCCGGCTCAGGGACGAATTCTGATTCCTCATATTAATTTGTAAATCTCGTTGCGAATCAACGATTCACAGGAAGCGGGGGGTAGCCCCCGCTTTTTATTTGGGATGTTGGCCATATCAATAGGGGCGTAACCCTGAAATACTTCAGTCACCTGATAAAAATGGGGTCTCCACCTTATTCTCCGGAGTAGTCGCCAAATCTAATATGAAACTAAGCAGATGAATCTGCGCTGGATGCCCTGAATCACGAGAGCATAATTTGCACCCGGAAATACTCTACGTCCCACCGGCGACTATTCCCCCCAATTCACCCCCTGAAGGGGTCCATCGCATGGGAGCTCAAAAATACGATTCCTGATAAATTGAAAAGGAATAGAACCATGGCTATGACTGCGGGTGATATCCTGGTTGAAAGCCTCATCGACTGGGGGGTGGAGGTCGTTTTCGGCCTTCCCGGGGATGGAATAAACGGAGTCTTCGAGGCCCTGCGCAAGCGCCAGGACCGGGTCCGTTTCATCCAAGTGAGGCATGAGGAATCCGCCGCTTTCATGGCCTGCGGGTATGCCAAATTCACGGGAAAGCTGGGGGTATGCATCGCCACGTCCGGCCCCGGAGGAATACACCTGCTGAATGGCCTGTACGATGCCAAGCTGGACGGCCAGCCCGTCCTGGCGATTACCGGCCTCCAATACCACGACCTTCTAGACACCTATACCCAGCAGGATGTCGCGCTGGATAAGCTTTTTGTCGATCCCTGTGTTTATAACGCGCGAGTGATGGGTCCCCTCCATGTGGAAAACGTTACCACCCTGGCTTGCCGGGCCGCTCTTGCCCGCAGGGGGGTTTCCCACATAACCATTCCCGTCGATGTCCAGTCCATGGAAATCAAGAAATTTGAACCGTCGAAGCGGAATGTCCCTCACCATACCTCGGACGTGTATGCCCGGGGCAACCGGCGGGCCGAGGAGGCCGATCTCCAAAAGGCGGCGGAGATTCTCAACGCCGGAAAAAAAGTGGCGATCATCGCGGGCCGCGGCGCGCTGCACGCCACGGCGGAGCTTGAGAAAACGGCCGAACGGCTCGGCGCGCCCATCATTAAGGCTCTCTTGGGAAAGGCGTGCGTCCCGGACGACAGCCCCTACACGACCGGCCAGGCAGGCCTGGTGGGGAGCCGGCCTTCCCAGGAGGCTCTGGAAGGATGCGACACTCTCTTCCTGATCGGGACCTCCTTTCCGTATATTGAATTCTACCCCAAGCCGGGTCAGGCCAGGGCTGTCCAGATCGAGCTTGACCCTGTCAGGGAAGTCATTTAAAAGAAGCAATTGGGCAGTTTGGCAGCTTGGCAATTTAGGAGTGAGTGATGAGTGTCAGTGTCAGTGTTCAGTAAAAAAAGACTGCCAAATTGCTACATTGCTATATTGCCAAATTGCCCTGATTCTATGGACCCCGTAATTGATGAGCTAGAGGTCTCCGCCTACCGGATCCCCACGGACCTTCCCGAAGCGGACGGCACGATGGAGTGGGACTCGACGACCCTTGTCCTCGTGGAGGCTCGGGCCGGAGAGGTTCGGGGGATCGGATACGGCTACGCAGACCGATCGGTCGGATCCGACTCCGGAGGAAACATGAAGGACAAACTGATCCACGAACACCTGGGGGAGAAGGTCTATGCCCTGATCTTCGATAAGGGCGACGAGTTCATGGAGGGGCTCACCCGGTTCGCGGGTGAAAAAAAACTGGGAGGGAGCCATTTCACGGCCATCGGAGCCTTCAGCGACGCCCTCCTCGGCTACTTCGACCGCAACCGGAAAGATTACACCAAAATCCCAATCGACGAACAGACGGAGGTGCTCTCGCTTGTGGGAGATATCGCTTTCGAAAAAGACAAGCCGAAGGTCCATGCCCACGTCGTCCTGGGCAAGTCGGACGGGACCGCCCACGGCGGCCACATCCTTGAGGCGCACGTGTGGCCCACCCTCGAAGTCATCGTGAGCGAAATGCCCCGCCATCTGCGGCGTTTCTACGACGCGGAGACAGGCCTGGCGCTGATCAAAGTATAGTCAGCCGCCGTCAACCCTAAGAGTCGTATGGAGCATGTATGGAAAACCCTGAAGTTGTCGTGATCACCGGCGCATCCGCCGGGGTCGGGCGGGCCGCCGCCCATGCTTTCGCGCGGATGGGATGCCGCATAGGGCTTATCGCGCGGGGCCGAGCGGGCCTTGAAGAAGCGGCCTCCGAGGTGGAAGTAGAGGGGGGGACCCCTTTGATCCTCCCCGCCGACGTCTCTTCGGCGGAGGAGGTCGAGGCCGCGGCCGAAAAGGCGGAATCCGAGCTTGGCCCCATTGACGTGTGGGTGAACAACGCCATGGTGACCATCTTCTCTCCCGTGGTAAAGATCCGGCCCGAGGAGTACCGGCGGGTAACGGAAGTCACCTACCTGGGGTATGTCCACGGTACCTTAGCCGCCCTGAAGCGCATGCTTCCCCGCGACCGGGGCACGATCGTACAAGTGGGGTCGGCCCTCGCCTACCGGTCGATTCCCCTGCAATCCGCTTACTGCGGTTCCAAATTCGCGATCCGGGGGTTTACGGATTCCCTGCGCACCGAGCTCCTCCACAACCGCAGTCGGGTCCATGTAGCCATGGTCCAGATGCCGGCCCTGAACACCCCCCAGTTCGGCTGGTGCAGGACGAATCTCCCCTTGAACCCCAGGCCGGTGCCCCCGATCTTTCAGCCCGAGGTGGCCGCCGAAGCGATCGTCTGGGCGGCAACCCACAGAAGAAGAGAGGTGACGGTGGGCCTCTCCAGCCTCGCTGCCATTTGGGTGAACAAATTCGCCCCCGGCCTGCTGGACCTTTACCTCGCCCGCACCGGGTACCGCGCGCAGCAGACCGACGATCCGGTCGACCCGGACCGGGGGGATAACCTCTTCTCCCCTCTTCCGGGCGATCACGGAACTCACGGGGATTTTGGAGACCGGGCGCATTCCCGGTCCATCCAATTCTGGGCAGCGACCCGAAGCAGATGGCTGGCCCTCGCCGGAGCAATTGCCGCGAGCGCCTGGATCGGCTATCGCCTGGCGAGGAGCGGACCTTCCCGAGACCGTAGGGGCGGGGTTACCCCGCCCCTGCAAGACCAAAGGGAAGAGCCTCGCCTTCCTCGAACTTGAGCGCAACCCCGCGCCGGCATCGCAAGCCTTCGAGTGGACTGAAGTGGCGCGGCTGGCACCGCATCTCCCAGATCCAACGGTCGGGATCTCTCCAGGACCGTGCGGCCTTGTTCACGAGATCGGCCAGGAAATCCCAGTAACCGTGGGAACAGCAAGCTCCTTTCCCGCCCCATCCTACATTCATTCCTCTCCCGGGCATTTGTGGTTGAGGAGCTCATGCAGCTGGCGAACAGCAAAGGAGTCACGCCTCGTAAGGAGATGAACAAGGCTCACAAGGAGAAGCTGGACAAACTCTCGAAGAAGTCCGGAAAAGACTTCGACAAGGCCTACATGGACGAGAGGGTGAAGGATCACACCAAGGATGTATCCGCCTTTAAGAAGGAGGCAAAGGACGGGAAGGACCCAGACGGGAAGGCCTGGGCCTCCAAGACTCTGCCTACGCTTGAAGACCACCTGAAGATGGCCAAGGATATGAGCAAGAGAGGGAAGGACATGAGCAAGGGTTCGGCGGATATGAAAAAGGGCCCTGAGGAGAAGAAGAAGTAAAGCCCATCTTTTCTAGAGACCAAGGCGCTTCAGTACCCCCCTGTCCCCTCCCCCTCCGACGGGGGAGGGCCAGGGGGGGTGATGTACGGATTATTCAACCCTTGGATAAGCCAAGGCCGCGTAAATTTGAGACCTCAGATGGAAGGAAAATCACAAGTTCAAGTCGCCGCTTCCCTCTGCTCCGGATGACCACGGCCGATCCCCGGCGATGTGGGCGGCCTCTCCGTATTTCTCTTCCGAAAACTCCCTCGTCCGGCTAAGCAGCCGGTCTTTCATTCTCGCCAGCCATTGCCTCTCACGCTCGGTGGCGGGAAGGGTGAACCCAAGGATGACCCCGGCCCCCAGGGCCGCCGCCGCAAGGAGCAAGGGCTTCTCCTGGGCCAGGCCGCGGGACCGCTCTTTCAGCGCGCGGGCCTTCTCCCGCGTCGCGGTCCCAAGCTGACCCGCTTTTTCCCTCGCCTGTTCCAACACCTGCCCGGCTTTCTCCCGCGCCTGACCTACGGCCTCTTGGGCGCGTTCCCTGCCCTGGCCGACCATTTGCTTCGCCTTTCCCGCGACCGTCCCGGCCGACTCTTCCGGCCTGATTCCCATGCAGCTGCAAAGCTCCCCGGCCTCGGTTTCTGAGGCCGTGTCCGCCGAAGCTTCCGACCGCCCGGTTGACTTTCCCGTTTTCCGCCAGATCAGCCAGGCGATTCCGATCCCGGCCAGAACGGCCGGTATGGGGTTGTCGAGGATGGTCTTGGTTACGGGATTTCTCTGCGCCGTTTCCGCCACAATGGAACCCAGTTCTTTCGCTCTTTCCGTCGATGTCTCCATCATTTTTCGAGCCCTCCCCACGGTAGAGTTTCGTAATTTTTCAACCATCTGCCGCTTGAGGTGGCCGGGCGAGAGCCTCTCGCGCAGAACGTTCACCGTCTCGCTCAATTCGGCCCTCGTCTGCTCGATCTCCGCCCGAATCTCTTCGGGGCTCCTCCGGTTTCCGGAGCCCGTCAAAGCTGCCTCTTCGCCCATTCGACTCCCTCCTTTACCGTTTCGATGGTCTGCCGGGGCTTGAAGTCGTTGCGCTTCAATCCCCGGATTCCGAGGATGAGGAAGCCCAGGGCGAGCGCCAGAGCCACAAGCCCGACGAGGAGTGCGGAAAGCCATACCGGCAACACCTTCGTCAGGGCTGAAATGCATGCGGCGAGGACGGCCAGCAGGCCGGCATAGGCAAGAAATGCCCCGATCGCCAGAAGGACCACGTACACGATGGCCTGGGAAATCTTCTGGGACATTTCCGCCCTGGCCAGCTGCACCTCCTCGCGCACCATTCGGTTGAAGCCCTGGAGGAGGTCTGAGAATAGTTCGCCCAGAGGCCGGTTGTCTGCCGTACGATCTGCCATTTCTTTTCTCCTTTCCCCAAGGAAACGGGGAAACGCCCTCTTCCGCGGAGTGGCCCGCCCCTCTGGCTGCATTCCCTCCACAAGCTTCAGGATTCGGGGAGCCGGCCGGAAAAGCGTCTCAGCGTGCCGGCGAAACGCCCTGTCCTCTCTTGTTTCCGGCAGAGGTCTTGAGGAACCTCGCGAGGACGAAGCCCATGGCGAAACCGCCACCGATCGCCAGAGCCGGCCTTCTTTGAGCCAGTTGCTGGGCGTCCTGGAGGAGGTCCATCACATCCTTTTCGCGAAAGTAGGCTGACACCTTCCCGATCTCCTCGGCGGCCTGCTCGGCGTACCGGGAGATCCCGATGGGATCCTCCCCGCCGAAGCTATTGGCCGTCTGGCGGATGGCCCGGGATATCCGGTCCAGCTCTTCAGCCGCTCTGCTTTTTTTTCCGGAAAGGAGGGACAGGGCCTGCTGCAGAACCGCGCCCAGGAGGACTTCCGCTTTGCCTTTTCCTTTCGGCCGGGTCTCCTCCCCTTGTCTTTCTTCATGTTCCGAGAACATCCCTTCTCCTTCCCTTTCAGTCTCGGGCACCCGCGTCGCTGACGGACCTTCCCGTCGCCTCGGGCCCGGCAGAAATGGTCAGCAGGCTTTAAAGGCCTCTGAGTCCTTAAGGGATCCCGTGCCGGCGGCCTGGATAAACTACTGCCCGCGGCCGGCATTCTTTCTTGTAATTTCAATGTTATAGAAAAAAAATGGGGAAAGGCATAGGGAATAAACCTTATTTTCGTGCGGGGAAGATGGTATTTGCGGCTCCCGCGGCGTGAACGCTCGGACTGGTTGAAAACAAAAGAAAATCCTTATTTTCCCGAAGCCAAACTTGCGAGCAGCGCCGCGGTCGCGGCGGTCACCACAAAGGCGGCGATCCATCCCGCCAGGTTGGATGCCGTTCCGTTCACCCGCCCGCCCAGGATTTTCCGGTTGTTCCCGATCAGCATAATCCTAAATGATGCAAAAATTCCCCCCTTTAGAAAAGGGGGGAAAGGGGGGATTTTCTTGGAGAGCCTGGGTCAGAAATCCCCCCCGCCCCCCTTTAATAAAGGGGGGGCCAAATGTCACCAGCGGTGAATTCCTGCAAGAATGTCGGAACGCTTTTTGACCCAATGAAACCGGGACTGCGGAAGCACTTGCAAGGAATATTTTTGCACTTGTTGAGTAATGATGATGAGCATCGGCGGCGAGACGATCCCGTTGAGGATCGCCGCGTAATAAAGGCCTTGAATCGGGTTGATCCCGACCAGGTCCATGGCGAACCCGATCAGGGTGGAAAGAAGGATGATGCCGTAAAAGCCGGGGGCCTGCCGCAGCTTCAAGTAAAGTCCTTCCCGGAGCCGAAAGGTCTCGGCGACTGCGTAGGCGGAAGAGCCGGCCAGGATGGGTACGGCGAGCAGGCCGGTTCCGATGATCCCCGTGGCAAAGACCACCGAGGCAAAATCGCCGGCGAGCGGTTTCAGCGCTTCCGCCGCTTGGGTAGCGCTCTCAATGGCGGCGATCCCCCGGGGGTGCAAAGTGGAGGCGGTGGCCGACCAATGGGATGAAGGCCTTGATCGGCAGACGGTGAAAGGTTAGACTGGGTTCCATGAAAATCACCCTTCTCACTAATGAATATCCGCCCCACGTGTACGGAGGGGCCGGGGTTCACGTCGAGTATCTCTCCCGCGAGCTTGCCCGCGTGGAGGGGGGCAGGCATGAGGTTCACGTACTCTGCTTCGGCGAGCAAAAAAAAGACCAGGGAAACCTGACGATCGAAGGAGTTCCCTCCCCTCCCCTTGTCCTTTCGCAGGAACCCCGGACCGCGAAACTGTTGGACACCTTTGTTCGCGACATCCTCATGGCCGGGGCCGCCCCCCGGGCGGATCTCGTTCACTGCCACACCTGGTACACCCATCTTGCAGGATGCCTGGCGAAACAGATTCTCGGCATTCCCTTAGTGATCACGACTCATTCCTTGGAGCCTCAGCGACCCTGGAAGGTGGAGCAATTGGGTTCCGGGTACCGGGCGAGCGGCTGGATTGAGAAGACCGCGTATGAAAATGCCGATGGGGTCATCGCGGTTTCAAAATCCATGAAAGAGGCTGTGGAAGACATCTACCGGGTTTCTCCGGAAAAAGTGAGAGTCATTCCCAACGGCATCGACGTGAATCAATACCGGCCGTCGTTCGACCCGAACCTGCTGGCCAAGTACGGGATCGACCCGGCCAAGCCTTTCGTTCTCTTTGTGGGCCGGATTACGCGTCAGAAGGGGGTCGTTCATTTGGTTCGCGCGATCCGCTGGCTGCGGCCGGGCACCCAGGTCGTGCTCTGCGCCGGAGCTCCGGACACAGAGGAGATTGGAAGAGAAATCGCGGAAAAAGTCCGGGAAGCGCGTTCCGGAACCGGGAATGAGATCATCTGGATCGACCAGTGGGTCCCGAGGGAAGAGGTTGTCCCTCTTTTCAGCCACGCTTCCATTTTTGTATGTCCTTCGATTTATGAGCCCTTCGGGATCATCAATCTCGAGGCCATGGCTTGCGGCACGCCGGTTGTCGCCTCTGCGGTCGGGGGGATTCCTGACGTGATCCTGGACGGAGACACCGGGCTGCTGGTGCCTTTCGAGCCAGTGGGTGTCGGCAACCCGGAGCCTAAGAACCCCGATCGTTTCTCGGAAGACCTCGCAGCAGCCGTGAACCGTCTTCTTGCCTCCCCCGATGAATTAAAAAGGATGGGCCATCGAGCCCGTGAGCGGGTGGTGGAGCGCTTCAGCTGGGAGAGTGTGGCGCGCCAAACGCTGGACTTCTATCGCGGGATACTGGACAAGCCGTAGAGTAGACTCAACAAGTGCAAAAATATTCCTCGCAAGTGCTTCCGGAGTCCCGGTTTCATTGGGTCAAAAAGCGTTCCGACATTCTTGCAGGAATTCACCGCTGGTGACATTTGGCCCCCCCTTTATTAAAGGGGGGCGGGGGGGATTTCTGACCCAGGCTCTCCAAGAAAATCCCCCCTTCCCCCTTTTCCAAAGGGGGGAATTTTTGCATCATTTAGGTAGACTTTCTCCCAAGGGTGCTTGAACGGGAAACACTTGCTCTGGTGTCACTATCATTTTCGCGGATTTTTCCGCAAATACGGAATTCCTCCCCCCTATGGAAGAATTTCATCTCATTGATGCTGTGTTTTTTTGAAATATTTGATTCCCACCGGCAATACGGCCAGTACACCGAGGAGGATGAAGACCAGGATCATTTCCGCGGAGAATACATCTTCCAGGCGGCGCACTTCCCCAAGCTTCTGGCCGGCGAAGGTGTACACGGCCGCGCCCGGAAGCGAACCGAGGGAGGTAGTCAGGGCAAACGTTTTGATTGAGATCCGGGTGAGGCCCGCGAGATAATTTATCAGGAATGACGGAAGAATGGGGAGGACCCGGAGGGCAAAGAGGTAATTATGTCCGTGGAGCGCGATATCCCGATTGAAGGCTCGCAGCTCCCCCTCAAATTTTTCCTGGACCCAGTTTCCGATAAGATAGCGGGAGAGGAGGAAGGCAGCCACGCAGCCGAGGGTATCGCCGATTATGACGTAGAGGGTCCCCGACAAGACGCCGAAGACGAAACCTGCCACGAGCGTGAGGAGCAGGGCCCCGGGGACAAAAAAGGCGGTCGTTATATAGAGCAGAATAAATGAGGTGACCGATACAGCAGGGTGCTCTTTGACGAACTTTTTGATCTCGGATTGGTTTTCCTGGATGTTCTCCAGGGTGAGGAAATCGAGCCCCCAAAAGACTACCAGGAGAAAGACGACCAAAAAAAGAATGAGGATCGCGATCCGCTGGCGGGATTTTTTGGCCCTTGGTTGATGTCCCTCTTGCCTCTCCATTCTCCTTCACCCTCGCAGGACCTTAACGGGCGCTCGGCGGCCGTCTGCATGCAGGCCGCAACCTTAATTCGAATCGTTTAATCCGAGCCCCGGGTGGCCCCCCCCAGGCTCATTTCCGTTCAGGGAGCGCGGCAGCGAGTGGTTCGAAGCTACCCCCGCGGGGAGGATGAAAACGGCATGGGTGGCAAAGCGGGAATATCCTCCGGCGGAGCGAAGTCGTACCCGGGGTAGTCGATCCGGCGATGGTGGATCGCGGTAAGAATTTTCAGAAATGTCTCCTTGACGATGCGGATTTCGCCAAGGGTGATGTCGCATTCGTCCAGCTGATGGTCTGCCAGCACCTCCCCGACGAGGCGGTCGATCACCCTTTGAATCTGCGCCGGAGACGGGCGGGAAAGGGTGCGGCATGCCGCCTCGACCGAATCGGCCATCATGAGAATGGCTGCCTCCTTGCTTTGCGGTTTGGGCCCCGGATACCGGAAATCCTCCTCCCGGGGTTCCTGACCGTTCGCGGCCGAATCCCTCGTCTTCCGATAGAAGTAGGCCATGACCCGGGTGCCGTGGTGCTCGGGGATCAGGTCCAGGATGGGTTCGGCCAGGCCGGCTTTCCGGGCCATCTCGAGTCCGTCTTTCACGTGACTGGCCAGGATCAGCCGGCTGAGCCCCGGGGCGAGAATCTCATGCTTGTTCCCGCCGGCGGCCTGGTTTTCCGAAAAGTACTCGGGTTTCAGGACCTTTCCGAGGTCATGGTAATAGGCGCCCACCCGGACAAGCAGAGGGTTGGCCCCTACCGATTCCGCGGCGGCTTCTCCCAGCGTCCCCACCACCAGGCTGTGATGGTAGGTGCCGGGAGCTTCAACCGCCAGCCGCCGGAGCAAGGGCGCGTTAAGGTTCGACAGCTCCAGCAGCCGTATATCGGTGGTGAGACCGAAAAGCCATTCCAGCGCGGGCAGAGAGACGGAGGACAGGGCGGCGGCGAGCATTCCGCTCAGGGCCCCCATTGCCACAGGGGTCAATATTTCGGAGCCCGGGAACTGGTCCTGGGCGATCAGGTGAATCCCGCAGGCGGCCAGCGCGTTTACTCCGCCCATGGCCAGACCCGCCTTGACCAGGGCCGAGCGGTCCCGGTATTGGCGGATGGCATAGACCCCTGCCAGGCTGCCCAGCAGGGCATAGAGGGCAAGGTAGACGTCGCCGTATAATAGGCCGGCGAAGGCGGCTGCCGCCATGGAGACGATGAGGCCCAGGTGCAGGTCGAGGAGAATGGTTACCAGCACGGCGGCGAGAGAAAAAGGGACGGCGAAGTAGAGGACTACGGGGTCCTTCAGCGATCCCAAGATGTGCTCGCCCGGGATGTTCTCCGCGAGGAGGGTCAACAGACGCATCACTGCGACCGAGAGGACCGTCGCCGCGGCAATGAGCGCGGCATCCTTGCGGGCATGCCGGTAACGTTTCGGGAAACATCGAAGGTACTGCCAAACGAGCCAGAAAAAAGCCGCGGCAAAGAAGAACAGGCCCATCAGGCGCGCCAGGATGGGCCGGGGCCGGTCGAGGTCGCGCAAGGCTGCAAGGTCAGCCTTCGCCCGGGGGGTCACTTCTTCTCCGGCCCGGACGATGGCCTTTCCCTTCTTGATCAGAATTTCAACAGGGGTGACCCGGGCCGCCGCCGCTTCCCGGCGGGCCTGCGTCTCGGCCTGGTTGTACGTGAGGGTCGGGAACAAAACCGTTCTCATGAATTCAAAGAGCTCGGCCCTTTCGGGGGCGGAAAGCTCGGCGAAATCCAGCTGGAACTGGCGCAGATGTTCTTCGGCGCCCTTGAGGCTACGGATTTGGGAGGAGTCCAGGAGGGGCCTTTCGAAGAGGCCCCCTTTCTCCCGGAGGAGGATTCCTTTCCGGGCATCCTGGCGGAAAAGCTCGGGATCGGCGACCACCCCGCCGCGCAGGATCGGGCCCAAGAGGTTAAGGATTTTCTTTTCCAGGCCGGCATGAAACCTGTGCTCCAGAAGGAGGGGCAACACGCCGGGGGATAGAAGCTGCCCCACCTCCTTCTCCAACAGCCCCAGGATGATTCTCTGCTGCGCGCGGTTCAGCCTGCCCCTGGGGGGCATCCTTTGCAGGGACAAGACCTGGCGGGCCTCGGCAAAACCCCGGCTGATTCTTCGCTCCAGGTCGGCGATCCGCTGCACTTCGAGATCGTATACCGCCGGGGTCCGTTCGCGGGCGGCTTCGCGCCGGGCGGCCGTCGCCTGCCTGTCCTCATAAGAGACGCTTTGCGGGGCCCGCACGTCCTGTCCGGCGATCTCCCCGGTCTTATATTCCGGAAGCCCCGGGAACCTGAACCCGAGCAGCAGGCCCGCCACCACCATGGCGGCAGCGCCAAGGAAAAGGACCGGCCAGAGGATCCGGGTCTTCAGCTCCTTGTAGGTTCCCTGAATCCGGGCCTTTCGGCCCTGGCGGCTCCTGCCATTCCTGAATCTGGGTGGGCTCTTCTCCATTTGTTCCTTTTTGTTGCCCCCGAAACCAAGGCGTTGGGTCGAAAAGCGCGCAGCAATTTTCCTAGTGGGAAAAGAAATCGTCCCCATTATAATTTAAATGGGCCTATAATTCCAATTTTTCCCCAACCCCGAGGATTGCCTCCTCTTTGGGGAACCCGAAGAGAGCCCGGGCAAGGAGAGGTATTTGGAGCGTTATGTTACCATTCATGGGCATTTCTACCAGCCTCCGCGGGAGAATGCCTGGCTGGAGGCCGTCGAGCTCCAGGATTCCGCCTACCCTTTCCATGATTGGAATGAAAGAATCACCCAGGAGTGCTACGCTCCCAACTGCGCCGCCCGGGTCCTGGACGGAGACGGGCGCATTGCCCGGGTGGTCAACAATTACTCCCGGATCAGCTTCAATTTCGGCCCCACCCTCCTGGCGTGGCTGGAGGAAAATTCCCCGGAGACCTACGAGGCCATCCTGGCGGCGGACCGGGAGAGCCAAGAGCTTTTCTCCGGCCACGGCTCGGCCCTGGCCCAGGCCTACAATCATATGATCCTTCCCCTGGCCAACCGGCGGGACAAGCAGACTCAGATCATCTGGGGGATCCGGGATTTCATCCGCCGCTTCGGCCGGCATCCGGAAGGGCTGTGGCTCCCCGAGACCGCCGTCGACCTGGAGACCCTCGAAATCATCGC
The DNA here is from genome assembly GCA_963712535.1 of uncultured delta proteobacterium. Classification (GTDB taxonomy): domain Bacteria; phylum Desulfobacterota; class SM23-61; order SM23-61; family SM23-61; genus CAVQIK01. Next base: position 159,268 of record CAVQIK010000014.1, read on the forward strand.
CCAGCAGGGGATCCGCTTCACGGTCCTGGCTCCAAGCCAGGCCCATCAGGTCCGAAAGATTCACGGCCGCAACTGGCTGGACGTGAGCGGCGAAAAGATCGATCCTTCCCGCGCTTACCGCCTTTCCCTGGCCCCGGGTTTGTCCATAGACCTGTTTTTCTACGACGGCCCCATCTCGCGGGGCGTCGCCTTTGAAAAACTCCTGGCCAACGGAGAACAGTTCGCCCGCCGCCTCCTGGGAGCGTTTTCCGAGACCCGCAGCGGGCCTCAACTGGTCCATATCGCCACGGACGGCGAAACCTACGGGCACCACCACCCCCACGGGGAGATGGCCCTGGCTTACGCTCTCGATTTTATCGAAGCCAGCGGCCAGGCCCGCCTCACGAACTATGGAGAGTTTTTGGAGAGACACCCCCCCGCGCACGAGGTCACCATATCCGAGAACTCCTCCTGGAGCTGCCCCCACGGCGTGGAGCGCTGGAGGAGCGCGTGCGGCTGCAGCAGCGGCTCGAACCCCGGGTGGAATCAGGCCTGGCGGGCCCCGCTGCGGGAAAGCCTGGACTGGCTCAGGGATCATCTCGCCCGGCCCTTTGAGGAGAGAGGGCGCCGGTTCTTCAAAGACCCCTGGGCGGCCCGGGACGACTACATTTCGGTCATCCTGGACCGCTCGCCGGAGAAGGATGCGTTCTTTCCTGCACCGGCATGCCCGGCCGGGAGCTGGCGGAAAAGGACAGAATCACCGCGCTCAAGCTGCTGGAACTGCAGCGCCATGCCCTCCTCATGTACACGAGCTGCGGGTGGTTTTTCGACGAGCTTTCCGGAATCGAGACCGTCCAGATCCTGCAGTACGCCGGGCGGGCGGTCCAGCTATTCGGCGAGATCTTCGAAGACAGGAAATTGGAAGCCCAATTTCTCGAAAAACTGCAGCGGGCCGGGAGCAATATCCCCGAACATCGGGACGGGCGGACGATCTACCAGAAATGGATACAGCCGGCCAGGGTGGATTTGAAGAGAGTCGCCGTCCATTACGCGGCCCGGTCGCTGTTCGAACCGTACGCGAAGCAGGACCGGATATACTGCTACGAGGCGGAACGGGAGGATTTCACCACCGCGGAAGCGGGGAAGATGAGGGTCGCCCTGGGAAAGGCGCGATTCACTTCCCGGATCACCCGGGAATCGGCCCTCCTCTCCTTCGGGGTCCTGCATTTCGGCGACCATAACCTGAGCGGCGGCGTGCGGGACTTCCGCGGGGAAGAAGCCTACCAGTCGATGGTCGGCGGGGCGATAGAGGCCTTCGCCCGGGCCGATGTCGCCGGAATCCTTCGCCTCCTGGACCGGGGATTCGACCGGGATATTTTTTCCCTGCAGTCCCTTTTCCGGGATGAGCAGAGGAGAGTGCTGGACCGGGTCCTGGAGGCGAACCTGGCGGAGTCGGAGGCGGTCTACCTCCAGCTCTACCACAACCAGGTCCCCCTGATGCGCTTTTTGTCCGAGCTGGGAACGCCTGTCCCCCGGTCCTTCCAGGTGAACGCCGAAGCGGTCCTGAACTCCAGGCTTCGGAGGACCCTGGAGTCCCCGGAGATCGACCCTCAAACCGTCCGCGGCCTTCTGGCCGAAGCCAGGGACTTGAGGATTTCCCTGGACGGGGTGACCCTGGCCCATTCTTACAAGAAGAAGATGGATGCCCTCGCCGACCGGTTTCGGGCCGACCCCCTGCAGATGGACTCGCTGCAAAGACTGGCCGCCCTGGCCGATCTGGCCGAATCCCTGCCGTTCGAGGTCGATTTCTGGAAAGCCCAGAATGTCTATTTCCAAGTGCTTTCCCGGATATATGCCCGGGTCCGGGGAGAAGCCGGGGAGGGCGATTCAAACGCCCGGGCATGGGTGGCCCAATTCCTTTCCCTGGGAGAAAAGCTTTCCTGCCGGGCCCCGGAGGAGGGGAAACAAACATGGGAGAAAGAGGAGAAGAGCATGGACGATTTTTCCGCGATGGCCGATGATCTCATGGCCGCCTGCCGCTTCCCCCGCGCGGTTTACCGGGTCCAATTCGGCCGCGGTCTCACCTTCCGCCAGGCCCGGGAATTCGTCCCCTACTGGAGCGACCTGGGGATCAGCGATATCTATGCCTCCCCCCTTTTCCGGACCTGTTCGGAGGAGAGCCACGGCTACGACATCTGCGATCACCGGCAGTTCAACCCGGCCATCGGCACTTCCGAGGAGTTCGAGTCTCTGTCCCAGGCCCTGCAGGACCGGGGGATGGGCCTCCTTCTCGACGTGGTCCCCAATCACATGGGGATCGGCCAGGGAAACTCCTGGTGGACCAGCGTTCTGGAGAACGGGCCCAGCTCTCCTTTTTCCTGCTATTTTGACATCGAGTTTCATCCGCCCAAGCCGGAGCTCGAGAACAAGGTTCTTCTTCCCATCCTGGAGGATGCCTACGGCAAGGTATTGGAGATGGGCAAATTCCGCCTGTCCATAGAAGAGGGAGCGTTTTACATAAACTATTACAGCCACAGGCTTCCGGTGACCCCTCGAACCTACTCCAAGATCCTTCAATCCCCGGTGGACCTTCTGGCCGAGAACCTGGGCAAAGAAAATGTTCATGTGCAGGAGCTACAGTCGATCCTTACGGCCATCAGTTATCTCCCCCTCATAAACGTGGTCGCCCCCGAAAGGCTGGAGGAGCAGACGAGGGAGAAAGAGGTTATCAAAAGGCGGATCGGGGCCGTTTACCAGAGCAGCCCCGAATTTCGGGCGGCCCTGGACGAAGCGGTCCACGAATTCAACGGCAGTGCCGGGGACCCCTCCAGCTTTGACCGGCTGGACGATCTTCTCAACGCCCAGGTATACCGGCCGGCGTACTGGCGGGTGGCCGCCGACGAGATCAATTATCGGCGCTTCTTCGACATCAACGAGCTTGCCGCCATCCGCATGGAGCTGCCCGCCGTCTTTGAAGACACCCACCAGCTCCTCTTTCGGCTCCTGGCCGAAGGGAAGATCACCGGCCTGCGGGTGGACCATCCCGACGGCCTATGGAACCCCCGGCGTTATCTCCACCAGCTGCAAAAAGGCTACCTGGTAGCGAAAGCACGAACGCACCTGGCCGGAAAAGCGCCGTCCCCCGCCGATTCTCAGCCCGATGCCCTGGAGCAAGCCGCCGAATCCTGGCTGGCGGAGAAACGGGGTCGGGGGGCCGGCCCCGCCTGGCCCCTCTACGTAGTGGCGGAAAAGATCCTGGGCCCGGAGGAATCCCTTCCGGAGGACTGGGCGGTCTATGGAACCACGGGCTATGAGTTCCTCAACCTGGTCAACGGCCTCTTTGTGGAAAACGCCAACCGCAAAATCTTTGACCGGATTTACAGCTTCTTCATCGGGAACCAGATCCACTTCGCCAACCTGGTGAACTCCTCCAAGAAGATGATCATGCTCGTCTCCCTGGCCAGCGAGGTCGCGGCCCTCAGCCACCAGATCGAACGCATCTCGGAGAAGAACCGGTTGTACCGGGACCTGACCCTCAACAGTCTCACCTTCGCCCTCCGCGAAGTCATCGCCGGCCTGCCGGTCTACCGGACGTACATCTCCGGGCCGGACGATGTTCCCGCACGCGACCGGGAGTACATCGAAAAGGCGGTGGCCGAGGCCAAACGGAGGAATCCCCGGACCGCCGTAGCCGTCTTCGATTTCATCCGGGATTGCCTTCTTTTCAACAACCTGCAGGACTTCCCGGAAGAGGACCGGCCGAGCCTGGTCCGGTTCGTCATGCAGTGCCAGCAGGTCACCGGGCCGGTCATGGCCAAGGCCCTGGAGGATACGGCTTTTTATAACTACCACCTCCTGGTTTCCTTGAATGAAGTGGGCGGGCACCCCGAGCAGTTCGGGGTCCCGGTCGCCGAATTCCACGAACAAAACCGCGAGCGCCGGGAGAAGTGGCCCCATTCCCTGCTGGCGACTTCCACCCATGACACCAAGCGCAGCGAGGACGTGCGGGCCCGCATCAACGTGCTTTCGGAGATCCCCGGGGAGTGGAGGAGCGCCCTCAGCCGCTGGAGCCGTTTCAATTCGCCGAAAAAGACCCTGGTGGACGGCCAGCCGGCTCCCGACCGGAACGAGGAGTACCTGCTCTACCAGACGCTCGTGGGAGCCTGGCCGGCGGAAAGCGCTTCGCCCCTGTCTTCCGAGGAATTCAATCGATTCCGGGAACGGATCGCGGCCTACATGGAAAAGGCGACCCTGGAGGCCAAGGTGCACACCAGCTGGGTCAACCGCAACGAGGAATACGACGGCGCGGTCCGGAATTTCATTTTGCGGGTCATGGAAGGGGGGAAGAACCGTTTTCTCAACGACCTGGAGGTTTTTTCCCGCCGGGTGGCCTATTTCGGCCGCTTGAACGCGCTGTCGCAGCTTCTCCTGAAGCTGACTTCCCCCGGCGTTCCGGACATTTACCAGGGGACCGAGATGTGGGACCTCAGCCTGGTGGACCCGGACAACCGCAGGCCGGTGGATTATGAACTGCGCCGGTCGCTGCTGCAGGAGCTGAAAACCCCGGAGGAGAAGGCCGGCCCGGACCTCCCCCTCCGCGTGCGGCAGCTCCTCGAACAAGGACAAGACGGGCGGGTGAAGCTCTATCTCCTGTACCGGACGCTGAATTTCCGCCGGACTCACCACTCGATCTTCTCGGAGGGTGACTATCACCCGCTGCCCGTCGAAGGGAGCCAGAGGGACCATGTTTGCGCTTTCGCCCGGAGTGCGGGCGAGGAGCGCATGATCGTGGCGTGCCCCCGCTTAACCGTCCGTCTGACCGGGGGGAAAGAGCAGCTCCCGGTGGGGGAGGAAGTCTGGAAAGAAACCAGCTTGAACGTGCCGGGGGAATGGGCGGGCCACCGTTTTGTCCACCTGTTCACAGGGGAGGAAATTTCCGTTCAGTCCCCCGCCGGGATCCCGGCGGCGGAAATCTTCCGCCACTTTCCCTTCGCTCTGCTGCATCAAACCAGTTAGTTCTCATCCGGAAACCTAAATATTCCCTCCCCCTTCGACGGGGGAGGGCGAGGTGGGGGTGATAAGGAGATGAACTTCATCAACTTTCTTTCTCAATCCCCCTCACCCCCGCCCTCTCCCGCGAAGGAGGCTGTGTCGTAATCCAGCGAGAGGGCCGTCATTCCGGCGAAGGCAGAGATTTTAATGGGGTACATAATTTTACATTTCTGAGGCCGAAGTGTCAGATGTATTGAGACAACCAACCACTCCTGAGTAAATATGTTAAATAAAATATGGCGGTCTTTCCGGTGCTATGCGTTCAATGGAGTGGAAGGATTTCTCAAAATAAAGGATTCTTTAATCAGATTTTTGGCTATACCGCCATATTTCATTTGACGCGTCAATTTAGCGGCTTGAAAGGTGTTTCCCAGAAATCCCTCCCAGCCTCCCTTTTCCAAAGGGAGGAGATAGGGTTTTCCCCCTTTGAAAAAGGGGGATTAAGGGGGATTTCTGGGGTTTTCCTGGCAATTTTGGAACACTTTACGAAGGGCTAAACAGTTACAATTTGATGAATGCGGTGAGATCCCATTGCGAAAATTAAGAAACCTAAGGTAAAAACGTAAAATAAAATGCGCCATAAAAATCTCTGCGAAGGCCGGAATCCAGTTTTGATTTTATTCCTCTATTTGCATCCTGGATCCCGGCCTTCGCCGGGATGACGAATCACGACACAGTCTCGGGAGAGGGAGTTTCCGGATGAAAACCAATTAGAGGGGAAATCCCGCCGCGCAGCGCGAACCGTTTTCTTTTTCAGCCCCGGACGAGCCCCCTGTATTTTCGCTCCCGTTCAGGTTAAAATCCAGATGAGCAGGGGAAAGAATCTGTCCGATGAGGAGGAAGGAGGTCGAGGCATGCAATTATTTTTTTTATTGGCTTTCCTGATCGTGGCTGCCGTCGCCGTTTTCGCCGTTCAGAATTCATCCGCGCCGCCCGTCCTGATGAAATTTCTTTTCTGGCAGTTTGAGACCTCGCTGATTTACGCCCTCCTGGGTTCTCTGGGAGGCGGGATTCTGGCCGTGCTCTTTCTTTGGATTCCGTCCGCTTTCAGGAATTCATTCCGAGTCCGGAACCTGAAAAGGGAAAACGAGGTCCTGAGAAGAGAAGTTCAAACCGTCGGCAAAACCGACCGGTCCTTGGCTGATAGAAAATTGGAATGAAGAAACGGATCGCCGCGCCGGGCGGCGATCCGGGTGACCCGCTGTCAGTAGGGCAAGGGATGGGAGATGAAGAAAATTTTGTGCCTGGCCTTGATTATCGGGATGTTCCTCGTGCAAGGATGTGTTTCTGCGCTTCAACCTTCCGGGCATCTTAGGGGATCTGAGAAGCCGGGCGCAAGCAGAGTGTTGTTTTTCGTCGCCGATGGGATGCGGCCCGACCTCATGGAAAGTTACGCAAGGGAAGGCTTCTTGCCTTCTTATTTGAACCTGATGGAAACGGGCGTGCGGGGAGAGAATGGACTCATTCAGGCCTTTCCGCCCAATTCCGGTGTCGGCTGGTACACGCTGGCGACCGGCGCCTTCCCCGCTCAACACGGGGTGACGAATAACACCTTTCATCGGGGCGAAGACGATTTCAATAGCGCGACTTCCTGGTCCAGGCCCGGAGTTCTCCAGGCCGACACCCTGGCAGCGGCAGCGGAGAGAGCCGGCAAGAAGGTCGCTCAGATTCACTGGCTCGGAGGGCGCAGCGCGAAAATTGCCGGCCCCACGGTCGAATTCGGCAATTCCTTTTCCAAGGCGGGCGTGCTTGCCTGGCCGCTAAGTCCATCTGAAGAAGCGGATTCCGCCGTCTTCGGGGTCTCCTGTCAGACAGCGATGCCAGCCCCTGCAAGAGGATGGACCCACGTACCCCCGGGCGACCCCGCGGCTCCCCCGCGAGAGGCCGTTCTTAGTATTCCAACGAAAATCCCGGCGGAAAACCCCGACCGGATTTACGACGTTTATATTTATGACAGTAAGGTGGATGGAGTCCCGGCTTACGATCGGGTCCTTGTCGTCCCCGGCACCCGATTGAAAAATGGAAATAGCACGGCCAGCGACCTGTCCCGAGGCGATTTCAAGGAGATCAAGCTTCAAGGCGACGAAGGCTTGATCGGCTCGCGGGCCGGTCAGACGGCGAGCTTCTATGTGAAGCTTATTTCGCTGGCCCCCGACTTGACCCATTTCAGGGTATATTTCACCCCGGTGGCCCGCGTGGCGGCAACTTGCAGGGCCGACGCCTGCAGAGCCCTTCCGCGGGGGGAAAGGGGGGAAGACACGCTGGAGAAGCACATTGCCGACCATCTGCCCGGGTTTATCAACTCCGACCTGGCGCCGCTGGAAGCCGGAGTCATAGATGAGGAGACTTTCGTGCAGCAGGGGCTTAGGCTGGAAGAAGCTTATGGAAACGCGGTGACGAGCTTCATTCTCGGCACGCTGCAGCCCGATACGGATCTCGCCCTGGTGGGCTATTCGGCCCCGGATGAGTTCCAGCACCAATTCCTGGGACTCATCACTCCGACAGATATGGACGGAAACCCGAATCCCTGCTTTGATCGGATGAAATGCAAGGGGAGCCCGGACCAGCGAGCCGCTTTACGCGAGGGCTACATCCGCAGCGCCTATGGCGGGGCCGACGCCAAGCTGGCCCTGGCCCGGCGTTTAATGGGCGGCAATCCCACTGTCTTCGCCGCCTCGGACCACGGCTTTGCCCCGAACTGGCTCGCGGTGAACGCCGGGAAAATCCTGGAGGATGCCGGCCTGCAGTCCACGGCGCAGACCGCCAACTGCCGGGCAGGGGGAACGCCGGCCCGGGTTAAAGCATGTTATTCCGGGGCCACGGCGCAGATCTACATCAATCTGAGCGGGCGCGACCCGGGCGGGGTGGTCCCTCCAGCCGAATACGAGAAAGTCCGCGATGAGATTATCGCCGCTTTTCGGGACCTGATTGACCCGGAAAATCCGGGCAGGCAAATGGTCCTGGCGATTCTGAAAAAAGAAGAGCTGGGGGACGTCCAGGGGAGCAATTCGCTCCACTCGGCCCGCAGCGGCGATGTAGTGGTCGTCCTCCGGCCGCCTTATCAGTTCAACGCCTCCACACCCGGGAAAAGAATCGCTCTCACCCCTTTCTTCGGCAACCACGGGTATCTCCCCGACCTGGTCGACCTGCCCCATCAGGTGAACATGCACGGCGTCTTCGTGGCAGCGGGCCCGGGCATCCGCAAGCAGGAGCCGATCCGGGGAGTCCGGGCCGTCGACCTCGCCCCGACGATCTCGCGCCTCATGGGTATCCCAGGTCCGTCACACGCGCGGGGAAGAATCCTCTTCGGCCTCCTTTTTCACAGTAGAAATGGCATTCCTGTTTGCCTTCATCAGTTGGAGGGATGAGCGCTTCCCAAGTATGCCAGATTCAGGAATTTCATGATGCTTCCTCGCAGCCACCTTCGATCAAACCCCGTCATGAGGATTCGGTCAGCAAGTCCTTATAAACGATCTTCCCATTTTTGATCACCGTCTCGATCCGGGAATTTTTGGGCGTAAGGACGGAAATGTCCTCCAGGGGGTTCCCGTCGACGATGAGAACGTCCGCGGCGAGGCCGGGCTTCAGGGATCCGGTGACCTCCGACAGCCTCATCGCCTCTGCCGCCAGTCCGGTGGCGGCCACGATCGTCTCCATGTTGGTAAACCCGCAATGGTTGAGCATCAGGAGTTCGATCCCGTGATTTCCGAATTTGGCCCGCGTGTTGCCCCCGCAGTCGCTACCCACAACCACTTTCACCCCTTTCCTCTTCGCCAGGGCCATTCGTTCCTCGGGCTCCGGGACGACAATCCCCATGCGCTTCAGCTCTTCCTCCCGCTTCTGCAGGCTCTTGTCCGAATCGCCTTGCCGGCGGGAATAGGACACCAGGAGGGTGGGTACCAGGTACATTCCTCGGGCGGCCATCTTTTCGGCGTTCGCCTCGTCGAGGAAGGTTCCGTGTTCGATCGTATCCATGCCCGCCTCCACGCACGAGGCGATCCCCGCCGTCCCGTGAACATGGGCTCCGCAGAAGCGGCCCAGCCGGTGGGTCTCCTCTACCGCGGCGCAGATCTCTTCGTGGGTAAACTGGGTCTTGCGGATGTCCTGCCCCGGAGAGGAAACACCTCCTGTAACCCCCATGACTTTGATCCAGTCCACCCCTTCCCGCACCTGCCTCCGCACCTCTTTGCGAACTTCATCCGGCCCATCCACCTGGATGCATTTGCCCCAGACGTGGCCGCCGGTCATGGTGATTCCAATCCCGCTGCAGATGATCCGGGGTGCTACGACCAAACCCTCGCAGACTGCGTTGCGGAGCTGAACATCCACAAAATCCCGGGCACTCATGTCGCGTAGCGTGGTGAAGCCCGCCCGCAGGGCCCTCTGGGCGGCCTCCAGCGATCGGTAGGCATGCATGGCCAGGTGTTCGTCCATCCGCCGGTTCACCCGGAAGTCATCGACCCCGGGCACCACGTCTCCCCCGCTCACATGCACGTGGGTATCGAACAGCCCCGGCATGACCGTCTTTCCCCGGCAGTCGAGCCGCGTGAAACCCGCCAACTCCGGAACCTTTCCCCCGGAGACCACTTCCTTGATGAATTCTCCTTCGATGATTAAGGTTGCCTTCTCTTCCTTCCCCCCGACTCCGTCAATGACCTTTGCATCTGCGAGAATGAGATTCATTCTTTTCCTCCTGTATACATGTGTAGGGGCCACTCATGAATCGCCCCTACAAAATCTTTGTTGCTCACGGATAGACCGGTTTCAGTATGTCCTGTAGCGCATTTCACCCTTCCCTAATCGCCGAAGAAAACCCTAGAAGGAAGAGAGAGAACTATAGCAGGTTTTTCCTCCTTGGATTATCCTTTCTTGACAAACTGTCTTTAACATTATAAGAGATGGGCCGGAATTGCAGATCTCGGTGCATCGAGGCGTGCTGGAAGGGAACGTGAGAACAATAGGGTGCGTTCCCCGAACGCACTGATTTTAAGCTTGATCGGGATCCGCCCTATATTTTACCCGGAGGTTATTCATGAAAATCTGTTACCTGCTCGTCGGGCTTGGCATGAGCCAGGCGGAAATCGCAAGAAGGGAGAAGATCCTCAACCGGATCGCGGCCCAGGGGACGACCGTGGAAGTCAAAGCGGTGGAGGACGGGCCCCTGGCCATCGAAAACGCCATCGATGAATATCAGGCCATGCCCAATATCCTGAAGTTCATCCTCCGGCACCAGGACGAATACGACGCCTTGATCATCGGGTGCGCGGGAGACGCCGGGCTGGAAGGAGCGCGGGAGCAGGCCCGTATTCCCATCATTGGGCCGGGGGAATCTTCCATCGTCCTCGGCGCTCTGGGGGATAAACGCTTCTCTATGGTTACCACGTCCCTGGAGCGGGCAGCGACCAAGAGGCGCCTGGTGCGGGAAGCCGGGCTGGACGCGAACCGCCTGGTCTCCAGTCACTCCCTGGACATTCCCGTCCTCGAAATGGGGAAGGATGTGAAAAAAACCCAGCAGAGTCTCATCCGGATCATGAAGGAGGCCAAATCCAAAGGGGCAGACCTGATGATCCTGGGATGCCTGTCTCCGGCGTTCATGGACCCGGCACTGTTGAAGGAAGCGGAAAGAGAGGCGGGCCTTCCCCTGGTCAACCCCATCGTCACGTCGGTGAAGATGGCCGAAGCCCTGGCCGCCATGCGCGCCTACTAAACCTTCCCCGCGGAGACTGTGTCGCAATTAGAACGTCATTCCCGCGAAAGCAGGAATCGAGGACAAAAAATAAACATCCTGAATCGTCAGTCTTCGTCCCTGACCTCTTCCTCCTGAATGCCCGCTTCCGCGGGCATGACCAATTAAAGGGGATTTAGGGGGGATATGCTTTAGACCATTTTGTCAAAGCTTATCCCCCGAGTTGCCTGAAACCTACTTCGCGATCGTTACCGCGGTCCGATTGGCTAGATCGCGGGCCTCCCGCATGCTGTCCGCAAGACGGTTCCGCTGGCGAATCAATTCCCTGAAAAGCATCTCCCGCTCTTCGGCCTGAGCCGGCAGTGAGTTCATTCGCGGCAGATCATAAAGGCCGGGCAGAAGGGTCGACTGAGCCGCTAGACCGTACGCGTCATGTCCGTACGTACCGACAACCGTCCCTCCAAGCGGCACCAGGATCCTGCTCAGACCCTTGAGCGTGTTGTTGACCGTCTGCTCTATATCCTTCGGAACATCGGCGTTCTGCCGCCAGGCGTCGACCGCCGCGTCCAGCCGTTCCGCTGCCGCCAAAGCCTCGTTCGCTACCTGCACCACACGAGCCAGCTTAACCGGCTCACCCTGGGGCGCAAGCTCGTTTAATCGCTCGACCATTTTCTTCACGGTAGGGGTGAAGCGGGCCGGCAGGATCGGTGTCGTTAGCAGGCCCCAAAGGTAGCCCGTGTACACCTTGAGGTGCACGCCCAACGACTCCCTGTCGAGGACATCCATGGTGTTCTCGACGGAGTGATGCCACCAGCCGAGGTTGGCGTTTCCCCAGGATTGGACGGTAGCCTCGGGGAAGCCGGAGCGGCCCGCGATGCCCGGGACTCCGACGCCGAAAAAAGAGGCGTCACCAATTTTGGTGAACCGCTTCCACCCGCATCGCCAGCCGCTGCCGAGGATCCGCTTCTCGACGGCGGCATGATAATCGTGCAACTCGTAGTCGCTTCTAGTTTCCCACTCTGGGGTACCTTTTAGTGCCGGCTGGTCGACCTGGACGTAAGCCACCCCGTTCTCCCGCAGCTCGTCCCAGTAAGTGTCTACAAAGTGGCTCGACCCGATCATGGTTCCAGTCTCGTGGCCCACCCAGAATCCAACGGCGAGGTTGCGCTTCAAATCGGCCGCATGTTTCTGGAGCACCCGCGCGATTTCCAGGAAGATGGCATTGCCGGAGGCGTTGTCGCTGGCTGCCTGGCCAAACCAGCCGTCCATATGACCGCCGAGGATGGCGAATTCCCGCGACCCGCCCCCGCCCTGCACCCAGCCGACCGCCTGCCGAAGACGCCGCCACTCGTTGGAGCAGGAGGCAGTGAGGCGGACCCTCACCCGGCCCCCTGCGCACATCTTCCGCAGAGCGAGCCCATCGGCCCGCGATACGCCGAGGCAGGGGATGGTTGCCATCTCGGTCCGCATCGTCACCCTGGTGGGGTTGCCCCAACAGGGTTTGACGGAGCCGAAGGGGAGGATGTTGCTGTCGTCTTTGCCCCAATTCAATAGAATTCCGGCCAGAGCGCCTTGGTTGGCAAAATTGCGCTGTTTCTCGTGGCGCGGCGGAAAATAAGACAGATCGGTCATGGCGATCTTGCCGGCGATGCCTGCCTCTTCGCAATTTTCCCAGGTTCCGCGGCCGGCGTCCACCAACTCGCCCTCCACCGGCTTTGCACCGGTCGCGACGCTGTGTCCCAGGACGTTGGCAGGAATAGAGCGGTACTCCGGACTTATGATCTCCAAAGTAGCCTTCTCGGGAAAGCTGACCAGCCCCTGATATTCCATCAGTTCCGACTTGACGCCCACAGCCCGCAGCTGCTCGTCAACGAACCCTGCCGCCTGCCAACAGGCGCCGGATCCCGCCAGGCGCGACGGGAACTGGTTCACCATGGTTTCAATGTTCTTCCACGCTCGGTCGACCGAGAGTTCAGCCAACAAACGGTCCTCAGACATCGGCTTCCTCCTTATTTGCATGAAATTAGACCTGAGCCCCGCAATCAAAAACAGGACCCCTCATGTGCTTCTTACCTCATTCCTTCAATTCATCAATCACTTCTCGTTTCTTCTTAAACCACGGCAAAAGGGGAAACATTAAAATGAATAGAGCGCTTGCCAGCAAACCCAATGAAATAGGCCGGGTGAAAAATACCGTAAAATCCCCCGAAGAGAGCATCAGAGATCGTCTGAAAGCTACATCGAACATCGGTCCGAGAACCAAGGCGAGAATCACCGGAGCGGCTTCATAGTCAAACTTCTTAAATATGTATCCGATGACCCCAAAGGCGATCATGATCATCATTTCAACTACACTATTGTTGATGCTGTAAGCCCCGATCAGGCAGAATAGCAGGATCAAGGGGAAGAGAATGGAATAGGGGACTTTAAGAATCTTTACCCATATCCCGATGAGGGGAAGATTGAGAACGAGGAGCATGGTGTTTCCTACGTACATGCTCATAATCGTTCCCCAGAAAAGATCAGGGTTCTTCTGGATCAGCATGGGTCCGGGCTGCATCCCGAAAACAATCATCGCTCCCAAAAGGATGGCAGTGACGGCATTGCTGGGAATTCCCAGGGTTAAAAGGGGGATGAACGCTCCGGCAGAAGCCGAATTGTTCGCCGACTCAGGACCGGCGACACCTTCAATCGCACCCTGGCCAAACTTTGCGGGATGTTTGGAAACCTTCTTCTCCACGGCATAAGAAAGAAAAGAAGAAATCACGGCTCCTCCGCCGGGAAGAATGCCCAGGAAAAAACCAAGGACGGTCCCTCGAAGAATGGGGAAGATGGAATCTGCCCAATCCTTTAAAGATGGCAGGAGGTTCTTAATTTTTGTTTCGAAGACGGACCGTCCCCCCATCGAATCCTCTATGTTGAGCAGAACCTCGGAAATACCGAAAAGCCCCATCGCCACCGGCGCAATCCCCAGGCCATCGGCCAATTCAATAATGCCGAAGGAAAACCTTTCTGCTCCAGCCATCGTGTCCAGGCCCACACAACCCAAGAAAATACCAACCGCAGCCATGAGCAGAGATTTCCACATGGGTCCTTTGGACAAGAAAACCAGCATGGTCAAACCTAAGATCACCAAAGAACAATATTCTACGGGGCTGAATTTTAATGCGATCTGGGACAAAGGAGGGGCTACCAGCATCAATCCCAGAATCCCTATGGTTCCAGCGATGAAGGAGCCGAAAGCAGCCATTCCCAAAGCGGGTCCGGCTTTACCTTTGCGGGCCATCTGGTATCCGTCCAGGCAGGTAACCACGGAAGCGGCTTCGCCGGGTATGTTGACCAAAATAGATGTGGTCGATCCTCCGTACATGGCGCCATAGTAAACTCCCGCCAGCATGATGACCGCTGCGACGGGGGGCACACGGAAAGTGACCGGCAAAAGAATGGAAAGAGTTGCGACAGGGCCTATACCGGGTAGAACGCCGATCAAGGTACCAATCAGGACTCCGACAAAGCAGAAAAACAGGTTAAGCGGCTGGCAGGCAACTTGCAGCCCCATAAATATGCTGGACAATGTTTCCATTTGCCCGTTTCTTAAAACCCCCAAGGTCCTTTAGGAAACTGGACGTTAAGCAAGGCTCCAAATACTCCATAAGTTGACAGGGCGGTAACGATCCCCCCCGCAATCGCCACAGGCCATCGATAGATTTTACCCATGCGTAAGAGGAGAGTTACAAAAATAGCTGTACACAGCGTAAATCCCATAGGAGTCAGCAACAAGGCATAGGCAAAAAGGGTTCCAATCGTCAGCAGTAGTCTTTCCCACTTCGCTCCCTCCGGGATAGGTGATTTCCATTGAAGGCCCTCTCTCTGTTTTAAAGTGGACCCTATAAACCCGATGAGAGCCAATATGAAGATGGCCAAACCGGCTACCAAAGGGACAAACCCCGTTTCCGGCGCATGCAAGGTTCCTATCCCATAATGGATCGAAGTGATACATATGGCGATGCCGGAACCCAGCCAGAATGCTGAGCTCCATTGATCGTTATTTATTCTTTTGAGCATAAGTTTATCTCATTACAAGTCTCCATCCGGAAACTCAAAAAATTTCCCTCCCCCTCACCTTCTGCTCTCCGGCGGGGGAGAGAGCGTTTACGGATGAAAACTTAGTATAAGTCCCCCTGGAATCCTCACGGTTGTGATGCTTTTTTATTCTTTGCGCAGCCCAAGCTGCTTCACGACAGGGCCTAGTTCCGCGAAGAAATCCTGAACATATTTTGTTGCCTCTTCAGGGTTGCGGTAAACAAGCGGGGTGGCAAACTTTTCTGCCGTTTTGATGAATTCCGGATCCTCCTGGGCTTTCTTAAAAGCCTGGTGAAGAATGTCGACGATAGAGGGAGGAATTCCTTTGGGACCGCCCACCGTGGGAAAGCTGGGCATGCCAAATCCATAGGATTCCATTAGAGTAGGAACATCCGGGTACTTGGGGATCCTCTTTTCTGCTCCGCCGGCGACTGCTAACATCCTCATTTGGCCGGATTCCACATAGGGGAAAAAGGTCGAAGCTGAGCATGCGGCGTCCACATGTCCGCCCATAAGATTCGTCAGGGCGGTTACAGAGTCTCCAAACGGAATAACATTAAACTTGACTCCTGTCTTTATCGCTAGCCGCTCAATGGCGAGGTGATGTCCCGACCCCACTCCCAAAACGCCCATACGGAGCTTGCCCGGATTAGCTTTGGCATAAGCTATCAGATCTTGTATGGTTTTCCACTGAGAACCCGTTTGGACAACGATTCCATGTTGATAGCCGAAGGCTTGGATGATATAGGTGAAATCTTTGAGATAATCGTAGGGAACCGGTTTTAAAAGCTGAGCAGACGCTCCTCCCGACTCCAGTAAGGCTATGGTATACCCATCCGGCTTCGCAGCCTTTACCGCAACAAGAGCGATCGACTGTGCAGCTCCCGGCTTATTCAAAAAAATGATGTTTTGCGACAGGATTTTACTCGCTGCGGTCGCGAGCGCCCTGGCGCATAGGTCAGTCGATGTTCCGGCGGGGCTGGAACAAATCATGGCAATTTCCTTGTTGGGAAATTTCCCTTGAGCATCGGCCCAGCCCGTAAATCCCAAGCATAGAGCGAGAGAAAGAATAACTACTCCCAGATTAGTGAGCAATGAACGACTCTTCATTTGATAACCTCCTCTTTAACGGTTGAAACGGACCGGGCCTGTGCTGCGCAAGGGAATTGCGCTTTCGCCTTTGAAGCATAGGACAGCACAGCTTTTTGTGTCAACGATAAAAGGATCGAGTGTAGATGTTCTATGATTCTGTCGGGACAGGAAAAACCCGGGGAATTTCTTCTCTATGTTCCCTGGGCTTCAGTCCAATAATCGGCCGAGTCCTGTTCTATTGCCTTCCCAGACTCACTTTTTGGATTCTTCCAAAAGCCATTCCAGTCGTCCCTTATATCCCGACCGGTACCGGTCATAAGCGACGGAGGCATTAAGCTCTAAACCAAAGAGAGATTCTCGATGTGATGGGACAAAAGGCGGCAGAACCTACCAATTCCGATTTACAACCATTCAAAAGCTCGCGGAGTATTTGGAGAACAAGGCGAGCACCCTATGCTCGATGGCAAAGCAAAAGAAAATGAAGTAGCCCGGCTGGTCAGGTTTAAGAAGTCGGACGTTGATCTTTGGATGGACGGAAACAAAAAGGAAGCCGTCGATGTTTCCAGGTCAGCCAAGCTAATCCTGAAAACGGTAAGGACGCCGGCCCTCGCCGATCCGCATGCCTGTACGCAAAAGTAGAAGGATCAGGGCCCGATCCCGGATGTCGTCAATTACGGTAAGAAGCTTTTTTACGTCGGCGGGATGCAGCCGCATAAAAAAGGGGTTACAGGACCGGGCAAAATGTCTGTAACCCCTTTATTTTGTTGGTGCCGAGACCCAGAGTTGAACTGGGGACACGCGGATTTTCAGTCCGCTGCTCTACCGACTGAGCTATCTCGGCATTTTGTTGATCGGTATGGAAGGAACGGGGTTCCTTCTTCGGAGAAGTTTATAATGCGCTTAAGCCGGGCGTCAAGCCCTTTTTTCCATCGCGGGAGCGTAAGCCGCAAGAGCGCAAGGGCGAAAAGTATTTATCTTTTCGGCTTGCGCCCTCCAATCCCGGGGGCCGTCATAATCCGCAATCCGCATTCCGCAATCATTTATTGTTCTCGGGCAACGAGCGTGTCGGCCAGAGCGTCGTGCCAGGCACGTTTGCCCGGGCTGAAACCTACCCACAAGAATCCCAGGAATAGGGGGATAGCCGAAAGAAAATACCCCAGCGTTCGGACCAGGGCTCGCGAGTACGTCAAGGGCTGGCCGTCCGGGCGGACAACCCGCAGGCCGAAAATCATTTTCCCTATCGTCTTGCCCCACGTGCCATGGAAAAAGGTGAAATAGGCAAGCTTCAGGACCAGCCAGAGCGGCAAAATCACCGGGATAACGATCCGGAGCTGGCGCAGGAAAGGAATCTCCCGCCCGGCCGCGGCGCCCATAGCCAGGCTCAAAAACCCGAGCACGACAAAGATCGCCAGGAGAAGAAGGAGAATCACCTGGTCCGTCGCAAAGGCCATGCACCTGAGCCAGAACCCTCCTCGCAGCGCTCGGTCCCAGGTCGACGCCTTCTCCTCTTCTTCCTCGGGCTCCTCCTCAGGGATAGCATCCTCCAGAGAAATTTCAGGCTCGAAATCGGGAATCGGTGCGGCTACTGCCCGGATTTCTTCGGCCCCCGGGTGCGGTTCCCTCTTCTCCGCCTCGTCCAAGACTTTGGGTTCGGCGCGGCGGGGGTCAACCGTGATTGGATCCTCATCGTAAAAATCTCTTAACAGCTGGCGGAGAGAACTCAAATCCTGGCCGCAATTCGGGCAGTAATCGGAACTGTCAGGAACCGTGGAACGGCAACGTTTGCACTTCATCAAAGATACCTTGTCTTTATCTGGATACTGCGGCGCTTGCGCGCCATTTTTGCCAGCACGAATATTACCCCACCCTCGCCTCCCGCGTCGAGGGCGAGGGAATTTATCCAGCCCTACAACCTATTCTGAGGGAAAATCATTACGCAGTGCCGAAGGATAGAGGAATTATAGATTCAAGGTCCGGCCGGGGCAAGGGAAATTTCCGTTCCAGCTCGGTTACCCATTAACGTAAATCACCCAGCGTAAATTGAAGAAGGCCGACAATGAGAATTCCCGCGGTCTCGGCCCGCAAAATCCGGGGCCCGAGTCCAACTGGACGGAAACCAGCTCCCAGAGCCCGGTCTGCTTCGGCATCTGAGAAACCTCCCTCTGGGCCGACGAGGGCGAAAACAGCGGGCGCGGATTTTTCCAGGAGGCCTCCGAGGCGGGTGGTCTCTTCTTTCTCCCACAGAAAAATTTTCAACGCTCCCTCAAACTCCTTCGCCAGGGTCGCTTCGAAAGACTCGGGTTCGTAAATTTTCGGGATCCTGGCCCTCCTGCACTGTTTCGCGGCCTCGGCCATAATTTTGTTCCATCGGTTTTGACGGGAGGCTGTTCGGGCCTCATCCCATCGGGGAACGACCCGGGCGGAATAGAAGGGGACGATCTCCGAAACCCCCAGTTCCGTCGCCTTCTGGAGGAGCCAATCGAATTTGGAGGACTTCAGCAAGGCCATGCCCAAGACGATGCGGAGAGGGGATTCCCCGGCCGCCCGGACCGGCTCCTCTTCGAGAATAAAGGAAATTTTTTCCGGAGAAACGCGGAGGATGCGGGCCGGCAATTCGCTCCCTTCCCCGTCGAAAAGGGTGACCCGATCATTCGGCCGGAGCCGCAATACCCGGGTGATGTGGCGAATTTCGCCCGGGTCCACGATAGCGGCTTCCCGGCCCTGGATGAATTCCGTTTGAACCCGGAAACGGCGCTCTTTCATTCCTTTCATCCCCGGGCGTCTGCCCGTTTCTTCCGATATTCCAGGCAGACCCAGCCCTTGAGCTCCCTGGAGTCCCGCAGGGACAGCCCCCGTTTGGCGAACGCCGAGTGGATCTCGATTTTTTGCATCCGCAGGATTCCGGACAGGATCAGGTACCCTCCCGGGCGAGTTCGCCCGGCCAGTGACGGAGTCAACACTATTAACTCCTGAGGCAGGAGGTTGGCGACGACAATATCGAACCCGCGGCGCAGCCCGCCGGGAGAAGCCACCCGAAAATCGATCCCGCCCTCGGCTCCGTTGGCAGCGAAGTTCTTCCGGGCGGAGTCAACGGCGATCGGGTCGATGTCCAGGGCCACGATTTTCCCCGCGCCCAATTTTTGCGCGGCTATGGCCAGGATTCCCGAACCGGTCCCCACATCCAGAATCGTCGGTCGATGAGGGAACGCAGGGATAAGCTCCTCAAGGGCCGCCAGGCACATCCGGGTGCTGGGGTGGGCGCCCGTGCCGAACGCCATGCCCGGGTCGATTTCGATGACGATCTCGCCTTTCCGGCCTGCATAATCTTCCCACGGCGGTTTTATCACCAGGTGAGGGGTGGCATGGAAGGTCTTAAAGTTGGCCTTCCACGCCTCGGCCCACTTCTCCTCCCGAATCAGCCGCTGCCGCAGAAAAAATCCGCCCGGAACCTCCCCCAGCGAAGAAAGATAGTTCCTGATTTTTCTTTTCTTATTCCCAAATGACCGGGTGTTCGGGAAGTAGGCGACAATGTCCTCTCTGAGCTTTCGTGATCGGCTTGGGGACGCTTCCTGGATGACTCCCGGCGACCCTTGCTCGATGAGGAAGTTTGAAACCGCCTCAACCAGGGAAGTCGGAATATCCACCCTTACTTCTATCCAGGACTTTGGCATGGCAAACCAGTTCTCCCTGATTTCCGAGATTCCCCACGAATATATTCAGGCGCTTCAAGCCGACACAATTCAGCCTGATTCTAGCAGAGAAGCCACACTGGGCAAAGCCTCCTTTAAGTTAAGAGCAGGTTCGGAGGCCGTGAAGCCAGTTGACAACATTCGGCTATATTCTATACTGGACTATCCTTATCAAAGGAGCCGCAATGATGAAGATGAACAGGTGGCTGACGATCGGGGCGTTTTTCTCTGCGGCCCTTTTTCTCTCTTTTGCCCCGGCCCCGGCCAAAGAAAAAGATCGCGTGATTACTCCCGGGGATTTTTTCCCGGACTTCTCGTTCCCCATGACCCTTTCGAAAGGGGAAGTGGAATACCTGGGCCTTCCCACGAAATTTCTCGGGTTAATGAAAGGCGAGTCCTTTTCTCTGAAGGATGTGAAAGCCGACGTAATCCTGGTGGAATACATGAACAAATACTGCTTCTCCTGCCAGTTGCAGGCCCCGGTGCTGAACCAGGTGTTTGAAGCGGTGGGGAACGATCCTCAGATGAAAGGAAAGGTCAAGTTCCTGGCGGTCGCGGCGGGAAATAACCAGACCGAGGTGGACTCGTTCCGGGCCGAGAAAAAGGTCCCCTTCCCCATCGTCGCCGACCCCAAGTTTCTGGCCTACGAGGCTGTCGGAGACCCCGGGCGCCACCCCTTTCACGCTCCTGGTCCGGAAGACGGATTCCGGCCTCGTGGTGACCCGGGCGAGAGTCGGGCTTAAGAGGGAACCGGAGTTCTTCCTGAAGGAGTTGAACGAAACCCTGCGGGCGGACTGGAACGCCATCCTAGTCCCAGCCGAAAGACACTTCCCTGGAGAAGACCAAGGCCAAAAGAGCTTCAGCTTCGGTACAGCGAAGAAGAGCTTACTGAAGAAAGCCCAGGAATCCATGCGCAGTCCGAAATGGAAGGTCGCTGGGGCCGCCAAGGTGAAATTGCGCGGACGGAGAAGAGATCTACGCGGGCGAGGTCCAGAGCGGGAACCAGAAGTCGTACCTATTCGCCAAGCTGGCCAGCCGGGCCCCCACCTGCGACCTCTGCCACGCCACCCATTTCTTCTTCACCTTCGACGAAAAAGGCATGATCGTCAATTTCTTTCCCGCTCCAGTGACCAAGGTGGACAACGTTCCCTGGGATTCCAAAGAAGTCGAAAAAATGAGGCAGCGCCTTGTCGGCCGTTCCATCCTCCAGCCCGATCGACTTCGACCCCAGGTGGATTCGATCTCCACGGCTACCATGACCGCCGCCCTCGTCGTCGACAGCATAAACAAGGCCAAGAGCCCTTTACGAGGGGTTGAAGGCGAAAGGGATATATAAAGTAAGTTGAGTTCGGAGTAAATAAGAAATCACGGATAAGGAATGCGGAATTCGGAATGCGAATTGCGGAATTAACCACATCGGATTTGCCATGCAGCCCGCGCCTATGTTAAATTGTTTAAAGTTAAGGGTCAATTGTAAGCCGCAGGCTTCACGGAAGTGGATAGGGCACTGGTGGCTCTCCTGGACTTCAAATCCAGTGTGGGGCGCTGAGCGGCGTCCCAGGTGGGTTCGATTCCCATGCACTTCCGCCAACCTTATAACAACCAAAGTAAAATAGGGTCCCCCCTCTTCTCTTTCATCCGACATTCCCCCCATCCTTTATCCGCAAATTTCTCCGGGAACTTTTTCGCCGCACCCCCTGTCTAATGATTCAGAATGGGTTTTTTAGAAATGCATGGAGGTGCGAAATGAAGCGAATCATTGTGGTGATGGCGACATTCTTTTTGTTCATGGGCGCTGGTACGGCCCTTGGGGCAACGGTGGGGGATTGGGTGCAGGTGGAGATCCTTGGTCAAGATGGCCGAAGCCTCCCCCTCTACCCAGCGCTCGCACGCCAGCCCCAAAAGAAAGCCTACGCGGAGGCGGTGCAGGGGGGCGAATACACCATTCGGGTACGAAACCTTCTTCCCCGCCGAGTGGGCCTTGTCGTGGCGGTAGATGGACGGAATATCATCAGCGGCAAGAAATCATGGCTTGAAAATCGCGACCGGATGTACATCCTGGGCTCCTACGAGAGTTGCGAGTACCGGGGGTGGAGGAGCGCAAAAGACCGGGTGAACCGGTTCTACTTCACGGATGTGGCCGATTCTTATGCCGAAGCCTTCGGCGACCGCAGCGCCATGGGGGTCATCGCCGTGGCGGTCTACCCGGAAGTGGAACGCCGGGAGAACCCCGCACCCCCGGCCGGCCTCTCCCGGGACCAATCCGGTTCTGCCGCCCCTCAAGCCCCGCAGGCCCGGAAGGCGGCGCCTGCCGACAGGGCAATGGAAAGCGCGGGAACGGGTTACGGCCGGGAGGAATATTCGCCCTCGCGGACCGTCGCCTTCGAGCCGGAGGCGAGGACAGTTGAAACCATTCTCATCAAGTATGAGTGGCGCACGACCCTTTGCCGGATGGGAATCGTCTCGTGCGCTCCCCCGCACCCAACGCCAAACCGTCTCTGGGACGAAGGCGGTTTCGCCCCGCCTCCGCCGCGGCGAGGTTAACCGGCGCGGAATTCAAGAATTCAGGGGCAGGGATTTTTTGGGCCCGCCCCTCATTCCCTCCATGAATCGGATCATGTTCAGTTGAGTGAAAGGGGGTGAAAGGGGGGACGTTCGTGCAGAAATTGCTTTGCATCTGCCCCAGGAATATTTCACGAAAATTCCTTTCCGCTTGAAGAAAGCGGGCGGGTAATACAGGAGGTCGTAACTCCTAAATAACGCGCTATCTCCGCTCCCGAATAACCATGCTCCATGATTCCCAACCGCGATAACTCCTGCCGCGCCTCCACAACGGCATGCCTGCGGGACCCCGACCGTAACTCCTTTAAACTCACCCCGTGAACCTTACAAACTCTTTTCCCCAAAGACTCCAACCCCTCCTTCTTCCGCCCTGTCCTGAATAGATCATTTCCCTTCTCATCCGCTTCAGCCAATATTCTTTCCACAAATTCTCCATGCCCTAAAATCCGCTCATCAGATGCCTGCTTCTCTCCTCGCCTACGCAAGGCAAGCACCGAAGACCACCCGCCTAAACTCCGGATCAAGCCTCCCCCCACCAACTCCGGCTTCCTCCCCAAAGAAAGCCCTTCTTCCATAAATTTGAAATAATTCCCACGCCCTTTCCTCCCTCCGCCAAAGTACGATAAAACATACTCCCGGTTCTGCCATTCCCTCCCGGCCATCCCCATGAGAGCAGCATGGCCAGACCAGGGGCACTCATTCAATTCCCCCAGGTCCTTGACCACCCCCGCCCGCACCAGATTTAAATGAATATAGCGAACCAACTGCGTTAGATACGCATCCTCCTGGCAGACGATGGATTTATACCGATTCTGAAAAACATGGCCATGCCGTCTATGGCGTAGGTTGAAATTCACCGCATACCCTGTCAACAACCTCCGCATGCTGGAAGGCAACGGCCGCTTCTTCGTCTTACACAGCAGATGGAAGTGATTGGGGAGAAGACTCCAAGCATAGATCTCGATCGAGCCCTCTTTTACCAATTCTTCCAGGCGAAGGATGAAGTCCTCCCGATCCTGATCGTCGAGAAATATTTTCCGCCTCTCAATTCCCCGCCCCATCACATGATGCAAAACCCCGGGTGCATCTAATCTGGCTGATCTAGGCATGGCTTTAATATGAACCATTCCTTTATCTCCCGTCAAGCAATTTCTGCACGAACGTCCCCCTTTGCGCCGCAATTTCTTCGCGTCCAATGGTGCGCCTTTTTCTCCTTCTTTTTTTTCTCCCTGTAAGTTGCACCTTGAACCTGGAACTGAAGAAACCGCAGGGAGAAAAAGAATTTTTGCAGGAGACCTATCGTTTAGAAACAATTGCCCGGGAGGATCCTGTGGAATCCGTACGGGCTAAATCGCACCTGCAGCTAGCTTTTCTCTATGTGAACTCAAGAAACCCTAAACTAGATTACTCTCGGGCTCTTCAAGAAATGGAAAGCTATCTTTCCATGTCACAGGGTAAAGCACAAAACGATTCTTTCCAGAACTGGCTTGCAGTCCTGAAGGAAATGGACCGCGGCCGCAAGGATATGAAAGCAATAGAGGAGAGAAATCAGTTTCTTGAAGACCAGAACGAAAAATTGCAGTTTAGCCTGGAAGAGGTGGACCGCCTTCGCAAGGATATGAGAGGAATAGGAGAGAAGAATCAGGCCCTTCGGAGTCAGATCGGAAAATTGCGGATTAGTCTGGAAAAAGTCCAGGAGGCGAACAAAGATCTGCGGTACGAAGTGGCCGACCTGCAAGGGATCATTAAAGAATTAAAGGACCTCGACTATCAGATGGAAGAGAAAAGAGAACTCATCAAATAATTTAGGCCAAGAGAGCAGCGGTCTTTATACCAACCTCCTTCCAGGTGGGCAAACTCTTTCCTTCTCGCTATCGCTAAGTTGGGACGCGCCATTTCTTTCAGTAATCCTCAATCTTCCAAGCAAACCTCCGCTGAACAGTTGTAGGTGGAAGATTCAACAAGGAGGGGGTTCTTTTCTCCCCTCCGTCAAGCAGGCTTCTTTAGCCCCTCTCTTCTAATTCCTTTTCGCAAATAAACACTTGCAAGTGGTCTCCTGTCTCCCCGACCCGACCATTTAAGCCCGTCGATTAGCCTGCCTCCCTCATGCCGGGTTATCCCCATTCTAGGGGATCTCCTCATCGATTACGGTATGAACTCCTCAAAGATCATTTCTATGGAAGGCCATTTCTACAGAAGTGTCAAGGAAGGACCTCATGAATTGTTGATAGAAATCTTCAATCTTTGGAGGGTGGGCCCATGAATCTTCGACCCGATGCATGCCTTTGGGGAGGCGATTGAGAGGGTGCCAATTTGAATGTTTCCTCGCGTAACGTTGTTTTTTCCGTTTCCTTCAGGATAGAATAGTTCAAACCGAAATCACCAATTTTGGCCGGAAAATAAGGGCATCCTCGGAAGGCAAATTCCCCCTTGACTACCCATTCCCAAGAGAGTATCTCTTCATCATCAGATTTCCGGGCAGCATTTCACTAAACCACGGTGACGATTGCTGGGGGTTAGCACCGCAGCCAAAGGAGGACCACCATGGCGCACCTGGAACTTGTTCGGACTTCCGTACTGGACATCGGCTATGAGCAATCGGGTCCACATGATGCCTATCCGGTCGTGCTCTTGCACGGTTTCCCCTACGATCCGAGAGCCTTCGACGAGGTAGCCCTCCTCCTCAATAGAGCGGGCTTTCGCACCATCGTGCCTTACCTGCGAGGTTATAGGCGCCACGCGATTTCTTTCTCTCGATACGATGCGATCAGGAGAGCAGGCTGCCCTGGGGCAGGATCTCCTCGAGATGCTTGATGCACTGAAGGTGACAGACGCAATTCTGGCCGGATTCGACTGGGGCGCTCGCGCAGCTTGCGTTGTAGCGGCGCTCTGGCCGGAACGCGTGCGAGGACTGGTCACCTGTTGTGGATATCAGATTCAGGATATCGCGGCTTCGCTGAAACCTGCTGATCCTGAGAGCGAGCGTAGATGGTGGTATCAGTATTATTTCCACACTGAGCGGGGGCGGGCGGGACTGACTGTCAACCGCAGCGAACTGTGCCGGTTACTTTGGAAACTCTGGTCGCCGACTTGGTCATTCGACGAGGCGACCTTCAGGCGGACCGCCGCGTCGTTCGAACATCTCGATTTCGTGGAGGTCGTGATCCATTCCTATCGGCACCGCCACGGCAATGCGGAGGGCGATCCTCGCTACTCGGCGACCGAGGCGCGGCTGGCAACTCAGACCAAGATCAATGTCCCGACCATCGTGATCCATGGTGTCGTCGATGAAGTAATTCCTGTCCGGACATCTGAGGGGGCATGAAAGATACTTTCCTGGCGCTTACCAGCGCCGGCTATTCGAAAACGTCGGACACAATCCGCCGCAGGAGTTGCCAAAGGCTTTCGCACAGGCGGTCCTCGATCTCTGTCCTCATTGATCTGAATCAGCCTTGGGTCGCAAGCATACAATCAGAGGCCATTTCAGTCGTATGCTGCATAATTCGGCGCTAACACTTTCAGTTGATAATATTCACCTCTCCATCTTAGTCCCACTTATTGATTCGTAGGTGTTAGAGGTAAATTTGGAGGAACGGTGATTTCACCCCCCCTCCCCCCCCCAAAAAAAGTACTCCTTCCTGAAGTCAAGTTTTTAGCATTTTTTTTCAGAATACAATATTTCAAATCGGAATTAGCAATTTTGGCTGGAAGATGGGGGACAATTGGGAGAGGCAATTTCCCATTTGATTACCCATTCTCAAAAGAGTATTCTTGGGGTCATCAGATTCCACCTCTTTTTGATTAACCCAGCAAGCTGATTTCAAACCTTCTGGAAGATTATTGCTCGCCTGTTCAGCTCATCGAATTTTGCATCCTTCCGCCTAATTTATGAATCTCCCCTGGGTTGGAAGAGGTGCGGATTAACTCTGGAAAGGGGGAGTCTGAAGGGGTGAAAATTTGAGTTTATTCTGGGATGAATCCTATATACAATATGATTGAGGATGCAACTAAACCCCAAGAGGAGGTGGGAACATGGCAGTTTCATTGGAGCCCATGACCAAAGCAAGCGACAAGCTGAGGGAAATGCTGGACAAAGCCATCGCTCGGGAGATGCAGGTGAGCATCCAGTACATGTGGCAGCACGTGCAGGTGATGGGAGTCAAGGGCGTGGCGGTGCAGGATAAGTTCAAGCAAACGGCGATTGCCGAGATGAAGCATGCGGAGAAGATTGCCGAAAGGCTCTGGTACTTGGGAGCAACTCCTACGACGAAGCCCGAACCCATTACCGTGGGCAAGTCCTTGAAGGAGTTTCTGGAGCTGGATACGAAGGCCGAGGAAGAGGCCATCACGATGTACAAGGGAATCATCGAGATGGCTGGTAAAGAAGGGGACGTGACCACGGCCTTCATCTTCAAAGAAATCTTAGAAGACGAAGAAGAACACCACGACCTCTTCACCACTATGCTGGAAGAAGTCTGATCACCTTTTCGCGTTTCCCGTTATGGGTTTCGGGGGAGAACCCGTATAGGAAAAAGGGACTCTAAAGCGATCCCGCCGGAAAACCAAATGAAAAGGGGATTCACCTGGAATTGGGGGGGAATCCCCTTTTTCTTTCCACCCCGTAGCTCCGGAAAGGGATGAAGGCCTATGGATCTTCTGGTTCCGGGTTTTAGATGTGGAAGTCTGGATTTCACCTGACAGACATTGTTAACCTAAGTATTGCATAAATCTTCCCGGCAAACCCCCTCACCCTCCCCTCTCCCCCGTTGCGGGGGAGAGGGCTGGGGTGAGGGGGCAAAGGCCACCAAAGGTGAGATCCAGCAACATTCTGCGGATGCCCTTCCCGGCCAATAGAAACAAGGCTCCACAATACGATTGCTGATGTTTTTTTGCACCTGATGGGTTAAGTAAGGGAACGACCCCTTCTTGAGTGAAAATCAGAGTTTGGACCTACAGACACTGTCAGGTTAATGGAAGGAAGGACTTCTTCCTGAAAGTATCCCTTGACCCCTTTGGCCTAAATTCGTATATTTCACCCCATAATTCAGGATATGAGCCGTCTTATAAAGTCTGTATAAATGCCGGTCCCGATCTTTGAACTGGGTCGGCCGCAGGGGAGAACTAGGAGGTACTCATGAGGATGAAAATTTTAATCACCCTTTTGTTCCTGGCGGTGATGTCCTCGGTCGCCCTATCTGCGAGCGTCCGGGTCATCACTCAGGAAGGGGTGATCCGAAAAGACCGGCGTTTCTTCTCCCCTCCCGTCATCCGCGCCCCCTACGGTTCGGTGCTTGAAGAGAAAGGCCGGCAGGGTGACTGGCTGCGCGTGAACTATCGCGGAAAAGAGGGGTGGATCCACAAAGGCGCGGTGCAGGAGCAGAAATTCGAAACCACCTCTCTCGCCAGCGGGAGGGCGCAGGAAAGTTCCCAGGACGAAATCGCGCTGGCCGGGAAAGGTTTCACCCCCGAAGTGGAGAAGGCCTTCCGCGAAAAAAACCTCAACATGCGTTATGACCAAGTCAACAAGGTTCAAAATTTCAACGTGGACGAGCAGAGGATCCAGTCGTTTATCCGGGCCGGGGGCCTGAAGGAGCCGGGAGGTGGGTCATGAAAAGGATTTTCTCTCCGGCCGCGGTGCTCGCATTCCTGCTTCTTCTTCCGGGGTGCGCCGAGTTGGTCCAGATAGGGACCACATTGGGTAAGGAAACCGGCATCCTTTCCGACCAGGAAGAAGAAGAGTTGGAGCAGGTCGTCGAGCAGAACACGAGTGCCGTCCGGCCCATGACTGACGAGGAAGAGTACTTTCTTGGCCGTGCCGTGGCTGCCACGATTCTCAGCCGATACCGGCTTTACGACGACCCTCGATGGACTCAGTACCTAAACGAGGTGGGCCAGACCGTGGCTCTGGGGTCGGACCGGCCGTTGACCTATGGCGGATACCATTTCGCCATCCTGGACTCGGAAGAGATCAACGCGCTCTCCTGCCCGGGCGGGATGGTCTTTATCACGCGGGGAATGTTGCGGCAGGTGAAAACAGAGGATGAGCTCGCGGCCATCCTGGCCCACGAGGTGGCCCACGTCAATCACCGCGACGGCGCGGCGGCCGTCCAGCGCTCGCGTTGGATCCAGGTGGTGAGCCTCCTGGGCGCACAGGCGGCCCAGAAGTACGGGGGCGCCGAGATGAACGAGCTGGTCTCGCTCTTTCAGGGGTCCGTCCAGGACGTCGTCAAAACGCTTCTGGTCAGCGGCTACAGCCGCCAGGAGGAGAGCGAAGCGGATGAAAGCGCCCTGACTTTTCTCCATCGGCTCGGCTACAACCCTTACGCCCTCCCGGGCACCTTGGAAAGAATAGCCCAGAGGCAGGGGCAAGGCAACACGGGGGGAATCTTCGCCACGCATCCGGGTATCCGCGACCGCGCGAGCGCGGACACGGCGGTGATCCGCCAGAACAAATGGGCGAAGGAGAGCAACCCGGCCCGGGACCAAAGATTCCGGCAGATCTTTGCATCTCTTCAAGCGGAAAAATAGGGGCGATTATCGGATGAAGTGAATCAGCGCCTCTACTCATGTTCGGATGTGCTGGCATTCGACCGATTTTAAGTCAATCCCAAATTCTGTCAACTGGAATAGTTATCTTCCATATGCTCGCTATACCCACACCATCTCATTTTCTTGTTGTTCAAATCGACTGGCGGATGCAGCTGACAACTGGGGCGGAAGCGGAGGGACTTCCGGAACTGATCCGCTGTTGTTATCGCTTTCAATCCGTAATTTATGAGGCTTCCTCTTGGTTCGTCTATTGACTTGTAGGTGCAATTTTCATGGAGCCGGCCATAACTGCTGCGTTTTTCTAACCTTCGATGTTTGATTCTTCTGGGTTTTCTTTTGCAGTTTTCCTGATTTTACTACATGCCTGAATGACCTTATCTCGTGGGGCTAACCCTGCGGAATTCGCTTTTACCGCCTGAAGTCCGTAGGTCAGTTCGAAGGATCCCTTTCAGAATTCTGGGCAGAGAGTTTGAGCCTCATCAATTACCAAAGGAACTCTTCTGTGTTTGGGGGCATGAATCCAGAATATCCCGGACCAAGCATGCCCCAGTTGGGAAGATTTTGGGTGGTCCCCATGCCACCTTTCTTCCTGAAAGTGTGTTTTTCTCTTTTTGGCGTCGGCATACTATACTTCAAACCGAAATCAGTAAATTGAGCAAAAACAGATGAGTTAATTTACCCCAAATTGCCTTGACACATAATTCCTTTCTCATTATATTCAGATACTCAAAAGCAAGCTCGATCCCAATTGATATAATATTGGTGCAAAGCGGAGGGGAGGAATTGGCTATGATGGATGAGCACCTGCTGAAGAAGGAAGCCAAGGATCTGGAAGAAATCTTTTTTGCAAAAGAAAACGAGCGGTTGCTCCGTGAGCTTCAGGCGAAGGCCAAGCTCGATGAGAAGCGAAAGGCCCTCAGCGCTGTCATAAAAGCGAAGGATCCGGCGATTATCGACCATTTGATGGAACTGGGAGTAGGGCCTGAGTCAGTTCTGGCCGTTGGGCTGGTTCCCCTTGCCGCGGTTTCTTGGGCTGACGGCCGATTGGACGATAAGGAACGAAAAGCCATCCTGAAAGCTGCCTCCGAGCGGGGCGTTGAACCGGGGACCGCGAACTACGCCATGCTTGAGGCTTGGCTCAAGGAGAAACCAAATAAACGGTTGATGGATGCCTGGAAAAAGTATGCAAGGTCCATCTGGGAAGAGCTGACGGAGCATGAGCGGGTTCTCATGCGCGAGAGCATCGTCGGAAAAGCCCGGGAGATCGCTGAGGCGGCAGGAGGTTTCTTGGGGATTCAGTCCATCTCCCCACAAGAGAAAGCCTTGTTGGAGGAACTCGAAAAGGTCCTCAGCTAAGCGCCGCCGGATAGACGTATGTTTTGGGGCGGCGCTGTTATTCGTACGGAGTCGTTGACGTGGAGTTCACCTGACTTCCCGGAGGGCAATCACCTGTTGAGTAGCTCTCAGACCATCGACATAAACGAGCCCTCGCCTTTATGGTGTGGGAATCCTCCACTCGCCCTTATCCAGGTCCTGAAAAGCCCAATCTCTGGTCCGCATGTAAGGCCCTGCCTTTTTAGTTTGTTTCATCCGGTAATCATTGGCATCATGGCTCACCCTTCTTCGAGGACTTGTAGGTGAAATCGGGCGTCGTAATATTCAGTGACTTTCCAGAGGTAAAAATTTTTGGACTGCCCCCCCTTTCCTGGGGTGAAAATGCCTCTGGGGGGAGTACCCCAGAAAGACCCGGGGGGTGGGACTCCGGTCCTCCGGTTTGCCCAGGAGAAAAGGGGGTGGGGTGGGGGTAGGGTGGCTCGTGCTTCAGCACCGAACAGCGTGGGAGTCCTATCAGGGCATTGCGACACTGTGAATGTTTTCCGGTCCGGTGAAGGAGCATTCGGAACCCGATCTGCGGGTTTGAGTCCTCACCCGCGGGGGATAACTGATCGGTCGAAGTGTTACGGGGTTACCTGGTTATGGCCATCGGCTTTACTTCGGCTGCGGGCAATGCTTTGGGTTCTCCTTTCTGTCCTCCCTGAAGCTGGTCCGGAAACCTTCTAAGGATGATAATTTCCGCTCCCTCCGGGACATCCAGGTTCTCTTTCTGCCAGCCAAGGCAACGAGTAGCGATATTCAAAGCCTGAACCCGGACCTTCGGGTCGTCATGCTCCATCAGTTCTCTCATAACCTCCGCGACACGGCGGTCGCTCAATCCCACGGCCTCCAGGACCTCCCTGTAATCCATGCGCTCGTCGATCTTCCGTAACAGTCTGTAGCCGCTGACCCTGGCCACTTCCCGGCTTTTGACTTTGAATCCGGCGGTGATATAGGCCTCCGCATGATCGCCCGATTTGGCGTATTCTTCGAGAAACTTCACTTCTTTTGGCCGCAGTTTCTTTCTTTTTTGGTCCATATTTCCTCTCTATGATGTGGTACACTGTGCCTAAACTGTGCCTGTGGCCTTAGAAACTGGGCTGATTCCATCTGACTCCTTCTGACATGGCCCAAATGGATAAATCAGAAAATGCAACGGTTTAGCAGTGATTGTGCAGGGTTGAAGGACGGGTCCAAATAGGGGTGAAAGGACTTCAAATCCAGTGTGGGGCGCTGAGCGGCGTCCCAGGTGGGTTCGATTCCCATGCACTTCCGCCATTCAGATTTCATCTCTTTGTATGAAGCCAAGATCCTCCAATGGTCACTGTTTAGCCCTATGAAAAGTATTCCAAAACTCCAGGAAACCGGAGAAATCCCCAGCCTCCCTTCCAAAATCGGGAGAGCGTCAGTTGTGGAAGGGATTTCAGGGAACTCTTTTCAAACCCCTAAATTGAAACCCCAAATGGATTGAAGACATAATTTTGGAATGAAGATTTCGAGACATGCCCGAAACAACATGAGGCTATATCAGGTTTCTGAAAAGGAAATCTTAGACACGCTGGACTCTCCAGACGGTTCATCCGAAGAAGGAGGCCGTCTGATAGCTCTTAAAAGGTTTCCTGGTAAATTCTCGGATTATCCACTTAAAGTAATATATAGGGAAATTGAAGGCAGCCCTTTTATTATTACAACCTACCCTTTGAAGAAGAAGGTATGGAGGTGAGATCGTGAAAGTACGTTACGATAAAAACGCCGATGCGGCGTACATTCAACTATCCTCGAAGAAACCGGATGGGGCCATAGAGATTGATGAGGGGGTGATTCTACACACAACTTCAAAAAACCAGATTGTCGCTATTGAGATACTTGGCGCCAAGCAAAGAATTCCCATTAAAACACTTTATAAGCTTGAGCTCACTCCTGTAACTTAGTTCCCCTGATCGCATTAAGATGAATATACGGACCAACTCCAAGAGGTACGGGTCCCGATCACAAAGGATCGACTTATACCGATTCTGAAAGCCATCTCCGGATCTTCCAGATCCACAAACGCTTTAGGGTCTTCCTCATCCTGGAAGATATTTCTTCCCTCAATCCCCCGTACCATTGCATGATGCAAGGTCCCGGGAACATCTAAGCGAGCTTTGCGTGGCATGCGATATCTTTTACTCCATTTTTTTCCTTCAGTAAAGGTTTTTGAATCAGCTGGACAACGTCCCCTTCGTCTTCTGCCAGCTGGGGGGGAACATCTCATCCTTTCTTTCCCGGAAAATCCGCTATAATCGACCCCTTCTGATCAAAGAAGCCAGGAGCCGGTTGGTGGCGGAGCTCGGTGAAATGGTAAACCAGGAGGTCCAGCGGGCCATTAAAGGTCACTTTTTATCCAGGGGATATGTTCTTAAAATCACGGAATAATATGAGCGAACGCATCCATATCGTGTGCCACGAAATGGTTGAAGAGGCCTTTTTAACCCAGATTCGATCCTGGGCCAATGAGGTCTTGGAAAGAACCTCTTTTCCCAATTCCTTACCGACTCTGCACCTAATGGTTTGGAAAAACATGGACAAGTATCAGGAGTTTTGCCGGAGTGAAAAAGATGCCCTCGGGGTTGAAACAGGAGAGGAGACCGAATTCCTGGCCACCCATGATGCCTGGAGGGGTTATCCGAGGATCCATATCTGCCAGGAGAGGCTGACGGGAATCTCCAACTCTGTCATCCAGGGGGTTACGCACCATGAAATCGCCCATGCTTTAAACCATGGCACCTTGGAATTTTACACCTTCACCTTTACGAAAAGGCTTCAGGAGGCGGCTCGGTCCCATGGCATGGACATGCCCCTTCTCCAGCAATGCGTTTATTTTCTTTCCGTGGCCATTAAAGACCGAGAAGTGGTCCAGTGGCTGGTCCAAATTGGCCTCGGTTTCAGCCAGGTGGCCCTTCTCCGGCACCTCATCTCGGGGACGGAAGAAGAACGTCAGACCTGGGAGGTGGTCCGGGACTCGGACTCTTTGCAGAAAATTGCTTTGGCCACTTTCCTCAAAGTCCTTCTCCCTGTGGAAACCCTGGCTGCGACTCATGCGGAGGAGGCCCAGAATCTAAGAAGGGAGTGGGATAAAGCTTACAGTTGGCTTCGCGAAGAAGAAAGGAAAGATCTTTTGGATTTAGGCCACCGATTTATGAACCTTCAGGGAAAGACCTTTCAGGAAAGGTTGGAAGGAGCCACTTTCCTACTTATCGGTTTCGATCTTTAGTGGGGGATTGCAGAAAAGGTATTCAGGAGCAGCGCCGGAGGGATCCCGATTCGAATTGATTCAGGTTAGGGTTGTGAAACAATGGACCAGGAGAACTTTTTCACTTGATTCCCAAACCTGCTTTCAATATACTCCCGCTATCCAGCTTTTAAATCCCACTCCAACAGGAGGACAAAAATGGCCAAGAAACCCATGAGCAAATCTCAAATCGTGTCCCATTTTGCAGGGAAGTTTGAGCTTTCCAAGAAAGCTTCTGCAGCGATCCTTGACGAGGTTGCAGTTCTCGCTGTATCTGAAACAAAGAAAGCTGGTTCCTTTACCCTTCCTGGAATCGGAAAACTGGTCCTGGCCAAAAGGAAAGCTCGTATGGGACGCAATCCGGCTACCGGTGCAACAATCAAGATCCCGGCTAAGACGGTCGTGAAAATGCGGATAGCTAAAGCGGCTAAAGAGGCAATTGTCCCGGCGAAGAAAAAGTAGGGGATAAACTATGAAAAACGTGGAAATGTCTCTTGAAGGGAACATCCTTACAATTAAAGTCGATCTATCGAAGGAATTTGGTCCATCTGCTTCTGGCAAGACCATCATTATTGCGACAACTGAGGGTAATGTGACCATTCCGGGGCATGAGGAGGCTAAGGTCGGGTTGAACGTTTATCGTAAGAAATGAAATCGGGCTTTTAATGGAGTTGAAGCACCAAATTCTGACTTATTCTGGGAGCATGGAACAAGAGGAAGGTGATACTTCATAAAGGAGAAACTGGAAAGATAAATCAAAACGGAAGACTTTATTGGGAGGTCCCTTGAAGATTCCGGGAAACGAGTTTTTCAGTCTCCGTCCATAGGCTTTTTCTGCTGGGACTCCCAAGAATAGCCACAAGAATCGTTTTTGTCTCACCTTGGGCTGCACACACAAAGCAGTGCCCCGCCTTACGTGTATACCCCGTTTTCCCTCCTATAATCTTCTGATCCGACCATAGAAGTCTGTCTGTACTTCTAAGATTGAATACCTTCCCTTTTTCGGTTGTGATTTTGGCCTCAGGGGTCCCGATGATCTCCCGCAATTTGGGTATTCCCAAGGCGTAATTCAGAATTTTGGACAAATCCAAGGCGGTTGTATACTGGCCATTACCCGGAAGACCAGTCGCATTGACAAACTTCGTATTTTCAGCCCCGATCAAGATTGCCTTTTGGTTCATCAAAGAAACAAATTCTTGTTCAGAACCCGATACGGCTTCCGCCAGAGCGACGGCGGCGTCATTTGCAGACCCCAGAAGGGCGGCATAAAGGAGCCCTTCAATAGTAATTTGATCCCCTCCTTTAAATCCCACTTTTGAGGGTGCCGCACGAGAAGCCTTCCTACTTATCGTCACCACCTTGGAAAGCTCTTCATTCTCTATGGCCACGATAGCTGTCATCAACTTCGTGGTGCTTGCTGGAGGTAGCCGCCAGTTTGAATTTTTGGAAAAAAGGATTTCACCCGTCGACGCATCTACGGTAAGAGCCGCACGGGATTTAAACACCCCCGCAAAGGAGTCTTGAGAATTGAAATAAAAAAGTAAACCCAATAGAAGGAAACAGAATAAAAACCTCGGATTTTGCTTACTTTGCCCTGTCAAACCCCGCATCCTAAAGCCAATCAACGAGAACTTCACAGCGGTCCCTCCGATGGTCAGCCGAAAATCGATGGACATAGATAAATTTTCGAAAGTATATACTCTGGTCGGATGAATTTCCAGAAAAATTAAATTCCACTGTGTTATTCGGTTATTTTCCTCCAAATGGCCATTCTGAACATTTCCAAAGGATGACGATTAAGAGTAATGAAGGAAGAAGGACGGGGAACCTGATCTAGTTCCCTTCAGGAGGAGGAACCAACCTGAATCTGAACCGGCAATGGCTAGGATTTATTTTAGGACTTCATAATGCCATTATGAAAAGTGCACGGGGCATGCAAAATCACCTCTTCAGGATCTGCCTCTCCTTCTTCATTTGGCAATTGATCCTCAGATCCGTGATTCTCATTCAAAGCTTTCCGCAGCAAAGCGCTTGGTTTAAAGGTCACTACCGTTCGACCAGAAATCATCAGTTCTTCACCGGTTTTAGGGTTCCGTCCCTTTCTCGGCAATTTGGTACGCACATTGAAATTCCCAAACCCGGAAATCTTGATGTTTTCTCCACTTTCCAGGGATTCCTTCAATGTGGCGAATAGCTGGTCTACGATTTCGGTGGATTTCTCTGCGGTAATTCCAATTTTCTCACCAATAATTCTGACGATATCTGCTTTGGTCATAATTCAAACTCCTCTGGAAGGTCCTTTGTTTGGGATTGGGGAACTCACTGCATAAAGACGGTCGTGTCTGATTTATTTTGGGAAAATGCTATTCACGTCGGATAATTCAAATCCCACGCTATAACGTTCCTAAGACCTGGAGCGATCAAAATCTCCCCAACCATATGACCCCACACACTAGCCCAAAGCCGGCTGAAGATACGCTTGAAAATAGCAAAATCTTTGTATCTCGAATAACAACAGCAAAATATGTGCCTGATGAAAGCATTCCCTATGACTTCCCAATTTATTGATATTGTACGTTTTTTTGATACAAGGAGAAGAAGGAAGCTGTGCTCAACTGAGATTCCGAATTACTGCCGTCAATTTGATAACGTCTTGTGATCGGAAAGCCTTTCGTGATAGGAGAATGCTCGATTCGACTTCAGTGCAGATCACTGGTCAATTCTCTCGGGAAGCATCATGGATATCCTGAAGGCAGGCGTCCTCTATTTCGCAATCGTGTGTTCGGAGCTGGGTTCGTGCTTTTAATTAAGAATACTTTTGAAATCGGCCCCCGATCCACCTACCGGGGCGGAGATCAAGATAACCGGCTAAGAGGACAGGGCGAGATGAGGGGTGAAAAAGCGGCTGGGAGGAGGCGGCGGAAGGTGGGGAGATTCTTTCCTTTTGGGAGCTTTCAATTAGGATGAAATCGTAAAAAAACAGCGCCGGCACAATGACCCCTTGCTATTCCCTTGCACGATCGTTTGCTAACTGAAAATGTAAACTCTTTGAGGATAAAATGGTGGTCTACCGGCTGCTTGGCGACGCTGTAATTATTTTGCACTTTTTGTGGATATTATTTATCTTGTTCGGATTGTTTATAGGGATAAAATATGGCCAGCTTATCTGGGTGCACCTTGGGGCACTGGTCTTTACCCTGATTCTAAATATCGGCGGCTGGTTTTGCCCCCTCACCTATCTGGAAAATCATCTCTACAGCCTCTACAACCGCCAGTTCGCTTATGCCGGATCTTTTATTGGCCAATACCTGCAAAAATTAATCTACATGGATCTCGATGAGGCCTACCTTAGAATTGCCGCCGTTATCTGGGTTGCGATCAACCTGGGCGGGTATGTCCTCCTGTTTAAAAAAAGAAAATCCGTTTATCCTTAAGCCCGTGTTAAAATTTTGCTGGAAACTGGGTTAGCGGTGGTGATTCATCCTCTCTTTCCACTTTATGATAGTAATTGATCCTCCACTATCTCAAGCGTGAACCACCGTGTTCCACATCCGCCGGATCCCTTGCAATCTGTTCCGCAAATCACCTGGCGTTTCTTAGCCGGAATACCGTGGAAATCAGTCTGTTTTCCTTCGGTTCCCACAATGGAGCAAGAATCCAGTACGGTAGTGTGCTAAATTTGTGTTAAAAGCAAATTAAAAAGATCGAAATAGATAGAATAGACTGGAATAGCTGTAATTCAAATTCTCAATGATAAACGGTCAGTTACGGGAAAACCGGACCAATATCAAGGGGTTAGAAAAATAGCGTTTTTCGCACTTCAAATCCAGTGTGGGGCGCTGAGCGGCGTCCCAGGTGGGTTCGATTCCCATGCACTTCCGCCATTTTTAAGCTGCTTGTTAATTTGAAGCCATAAGGGGAATATACCCTCTCGCCTGGTAGTAAAGAAGCTTGAGGGACTCGGAGATGAAATCGTGTATGGCGGCATCCTGAACCCACCACCGGTCAAGCTCGTATTTGCTGAAATAAGCCCGAGGAATGATCTTGATTTTGAGCGGCTTCCCGATCGATTGGTAAGACAGAAGGCTCCTGCGGGTGTGAAAACCGTTCGACAGCAATACGGCGCTCCTCACCCCCTCCTGCGAGAGGGCTCCCAGGACTAATTTTGCCTCGTTCAGGGTTATGGGATGGCGAACGGGGGTTTTCATCACCCTGAATTGTTCCGCTTTCAGCCCAAGGTCTTTCAGTCCTTCACGAATCAGCTCGGGGTAATTTTCGCGCACGGCAAAAGACTTTAGTCCGCCCGGGACCTCGTGGACCACGATTATGAGGCGGTCCGCTCTCCCGGAGGAGAGGAGGTCCAATCCTTTACCCACCGCCCCGGTCTCGATCATCTCTCCCCCTTCCAGGATGGCGACGTCCCCCCTTCCGTTTTCCTCCGGGGCCATGAATCTTCCCGCCCGCATGAGGATTGGTTCAAGAAACGAGAACACCAACACCAGGACCGCGAGGGAGATTAGAAGGATCGCGCGCCCGGACCATTTCCGTATCAGCCGCCGAGTCATTTGATTCAGCCCCTGTTTCCCGCGAGGGCAGCCGGTACGGATCGTACCGCCTAAGCCCGGATTTCACGAGGACGTCCCATTTTACTACAGGAGGAACGGGCGAACCGATTTATTTGCATCCCCGATTCTTTCTTTCCTCCTTGCGCCTGATTATATTAACGGGGTGTCGAAGAAATCCCCTCCGGGCCGGACGCAGCCCGGGAACTCAGGGGAAGTCCAGATAGAGGAGGTACGACATGGAAAAAAATTGGACGCTTACCTTCGCAGCTTTTGTCCTGGCCATCGCGGTGGCGATGGCCGGTTGGGGAATTCCGGCTGTTAGCTGGGGCTCCGAATACAAGGCCACGGAATTAAGGACCAGCAAGATCATTGGAAAAGAGATCAAGGACCAAACGGGGAAGGATCTCGGGGAGATCAAGGACCTCCTGCTGGATCCGAAGGATACCGGACGGATTGCGTTCGTGGTCATCGAGCCTTCCCATTCTCTGGATTTCGGCCATGACCGCCTCGTGGCTATTCCCTACACCGCCCTGTCGGCGGCCGGGGGAAAGGACATTTATGTCATGAACATTACCCGGGACAAGCTGGCCCAGGCCCCGAGCTTCGACGAGGATCATTGGCCCAACCTGTCTGACCGCGCGTGGATGACGGACGTGTACCGCTTCTTCGGTCAGAGCCCGTATTGGACTCCGGTTGAGTAGGGCCGACCATATCCGGACCGGTTTTAGAGACTTTCGCTGAAGCAGCAAAAACCCACGGCCGCACGCAGGCAAGCTGCAGCGGCCGTTTTTTCAGGAGGGGAAGAAAATGAAAAAGGGCGCCATGGTTCTTTCGGTCTTTCTCTTATTCTTGATCCCGGGCCTTAGTTGGGCCGACGCGGCCCCGGTTGAGAATGGCTCCTACCCGCCCGATTTCAGCCAGGGTACATGGGGCTGCGGTCTCAACCTGAGCGCGGAACAAACTGAGAAGTTGCGCGATCTGCAGAATGCTTTTCTCCAGGAGACGAGGGGACCTCGGGATCGTTTGAAGGGAGCCCAGGCCGAACTGCGGGAGCTCTGGAACAGGAAAAACCCCGACCGGGAAAAGATCCGCGCCGTTCAGGACGAGAGTGCCGCTCTCCAATCCCAAATCAACGACAGCGCCGAGCGGTATCGGGTGGAAGCCGGTAAAGTCCTTACCCTCGAGCAGCAGGCCCAATTGGGAAGGTTCCCGCGAATTTATGACAGGGATGTTTCCGCTTTTGGAATGAGGGGAGAATTGGAGAGGGGAAGGCGGGCCGGAACGGGATACGGGTCCTGCCCTAGGCTCTAGGCCGGCGGCCGGGTCAATTCCGCACCACCAGCGAATTGTAGAGGCTGAGGTTCTTCAGCCTTAAATTGGTTTTTCTCTTTTCCAGCAGTTCGTTTACCACGGTCGTCAGCTCGGAAACGCTGAAGGGTTTGCTGAGGATCCCCCTGGCGCCGTGGCGGGTGGCGTCCTGGTTGTCCTCTGAGCTCCCGAAGGCGGTGATGATCATCACCTCAATGTCCGGGTCTCTCCTCTTGATCTGCCTGAGGACATCCAGCCCGCTGAGCCCGGGCATCCTGAGATCCAAAGTCACCAGATCGATTTTGTTTTTTTGGAGATACTCGAGCGCCTCCCTCCCATCAGCGGCAGTATGGACCCGGCAAATGGGCTTGAGGATCATCTTTAGGGATTCCCTCACGCTGAGTTCGTCGTCCACGATCAGGACTGATTTTAATTCTGACATCTTCGGCTCCTGGGGAATCGGCCGCTTCCTCCCCAACTTTATAGGGGCAAATTCCATGCCCGCATTAGATTGGCCTTGCCGGAGAAAGTCCTTGACTTAACTTAGTTTTTAAAAGGATGGAGACGAGTCTCCATTTTTTCGGGACAATTTTGCGCAAGGCCCGCGGCGGGGTTACCAAAATGGGACGGCTTTTCTGCTTGATTGACGGATCGCAAGAAGCGCAACCGAGGTTGGAAGGTGGGCGGCTTACGCCTCCTGGGGCTTGGCCACAAGTTCGAGGACTTTTTCCGGTTCCGATTTCATTTCGATTCTCCCGTTAAACTCGCCCCCTTCGGCTATGGAAAGTTTATGGGTCAGGATGTCTCCGAGAACCTTCCCTCCCGCCTTAACCTCGACCAGCTCCAGGCCCCGGAGATTCCCTTCCACCTTGCCGCCCACGATGATTCTTTTGGCAGCGATTTCACCCCTGACGAAGCCCGTTTCACCCAAAATAACCCAGTCGGCATTCAGCCGGCCCTCAACCCGGCCGTCCACCCTCAGAGTTCCTTTCACTTCGAGTTCCCCCACGAGGTTCGATTTGGCTCCGATCAGCGTTTCGAGTTTATGATTTTCCTTCGAGAACATCAGGACCTCCCCTGGAGGAATTTTCTGGGGTTGACGCTCTTGCCTTTTTCCCAGACCTCGTAATGAACATGGGGCCCCGTGGACTTCCCGGTGGACCCCACGTAGGCGATGATGTCTCCCCTCTTCACCCTCTGGCCGACCTTCACCGCGTTTTTCTTATTGTGGGCATAAATGGTCTGATAGCCGAAGCCGTGCGCCAGGACCACAAGGTTGCCGCTGTTCGCCGACCGGCCGGAGAAGCTGACCAAGCCGTCCGCCGTGGCGTGAATCGCCGTTCCCAAATTGGCGGAAAGATCCATTCCCGAGTGGAAAGTCACGGCCGTTCTGTCGAAAGGGCTTTCCCTCTTTCCGTAGGGGGAGGATACGTTCCCCTCCACGGGCAATCCGCGGGGAGTAGCCACGTAAATATCCTTCTGGTTTCGCAGATAATTTTTGATTTCATCCACGTTCTCCGCCGTCTCTTGCAAGTCCTTCATGAGGTTCTGGATGTCGATTGAACCGCTGGAGGGGGCGGCCATCTTCTCGAGTATTTTTTCTTTGTTCTTCACCGAGAAAATCCGGCGGAAATCCTCTTCCACTTCCTTCAGGCCGGAGGCCGTTGCGTTCCATTGGGAGAACTGATCGGAATAGAAGTCCAATTTTTTCACGAGGTAAGGATATTGCAACCCGTTCGCCGCGAGGGTAAGGACATAGTAGCTCCCGGCCATGCTCAATAAGAGCACCAGGAAGATCGCCAGCGACGGCACCTTCACGTTGATGGATTTGAGGTTCTCATGGGGAATGACCATGATGGTGATCGGGGTGAGAGCCTTTTTGAGCAGGAAACGAATTCTCTTCATAGCGACACCTCAAACTTGGCCACTCTTCCTGAACCGGGAATATTTTGCCTTTCCGGGGGCATACGACGCGTCATTTTTGTACCCCCATACGTTCCCGCAGGCGCGATGCCGGGCCCGCGCCCTGCCGCCGTATCGCGCCAATTTCCTGTTCTTATTGGATTTTTAATTTTCCGCCAAAAACTTTTGTCCCGCCACCCGGGAAAGGAGCAAAGTCTATGCCAATCCAGCCGGGGAGCCGACCCTTGCCTCTTAAGGATCCGCCCTGAAAATAACGGGAGGAGCTAAAAGAGGAAAGATATCCGCCGTATTTTGCGGTAAGAT
This sequence comes from uncultured delta proteobacterium, assembly GCA_963712535.1. Lineage (GTDB taxonomy): Bacteria > Desulfobacterota > SM23-61 > SM23-61 > SM23-61 > CAVQIK01. The sequence goes on from CAVQIK010000014.1 coordinate 200,704, forward strand.
TAGAAATGCCGCTCCGGGGTGGAAGTCACTGAGCAGTTCATATTTGTTGACGATCCGCACGCCGGCCCGGGAACCAGCATCTGTGCCGAAGGAATATGGATGGATTCCTGCTCGCCGATTTGGGTAAATCTCAAAATTGGGAACAGGATTCCCGGAAGGGAAAAGGATGATCGATAAGATCCGGGCGATGGTTCGGGGAAAGGAGACTTGTGTCCTGGCCACCGCAAGCGGAGGTAGACCCCATTGCTCCTTGATGTCCTACATCGCGGATTCGGATTGCCGCCAAATTTACCTGGTGACTCATCGGCAGACCAAAAAATATAAAAACCTCTTGGAAAACCCATGGGTTAGCCTCCTGATTGATACCCGGGAAGAAGAGGCCCATGGGGACCTCGGCGGGAAGATGGCCTTGACCATCAGCGGCACTTTTCAGGCCATCGATCCGGAAAAAAAGGACGGGCTTCGGAAGAAGTTTTCTGAAGAAGCATCCGCAGCTGAAAGATTTGGTGGATGACCCTGAGGCTGAAATTTTCGCCATTCGGGTCGAGTCTTTTCAATTGCTGGAGGGTCTCCGGGATTCTTACTACGCGACCCCGGACTGATTCTCGCGGAAATCTATTCATCGGAATCGCCCCGCAGCCGATACACGGGATGGGCGATTATGAACGAACCCGGAAAGGAGAAAAGGCTGCATTGAAATCAAAAACAGAGAGATTCATTTTCCTTGGCCAAATTCTAGTCCTTATCTTCATCGCTTCGGGAGCCCAATCTTGGGCCAGCGGGGGAAATATGGAAAAACAACCAGATGTGATCCTGCAGAAACAGGACAACAGAAAGGAAGTCACCCTGAAGCCCGGCCAGGAGATTCAGGTTCAGCTCGAAGGGATGGGAGGAACCGGGTATTGGTGGTATGTGCAGGACCTCGACTCGCGCTTCTTTGACGTCGTCTCGGAAAAGACCAGGGCTGCTTCCGACGGCCGGGTAGGCGGGCCCGTCCTGGGAATCTGGACCTTCCGAGCCAAGGAGGCCGGGTCCTCGGAAATTAAAATGGATTATTACCGAAGCTGGGAAGGGGTTGCGAGAGCCGCCGAACACTTCCGCGTTAAAGTGCAGATCGAGTAAGAAACCTCACGGGTGTATGTCGGGGCAAGACGGTTCCATATCCCGCCGGTCCCCTCTTTCGGGGGGACCTTGCCTGCCGAACACGCATTCTAAAAAGAAAGAAGAAAGATCGGTGTATCCGGAGAACCTGGAGATTACCCCCAGGATCAGAAAAGGAAAGGTCTTAAACAGGGCGAATTTCGGCTGTCTTGGGGGGATCCCCACCCTGAATATCACCAACGGCTGTCTTTTTTCCTGCGCCTACTGCTATGCCCGGGGTTACAGCCAGGCTCCGCGGGGAAAAGAGGTCCAGCTGTACGTGAATCTTCCCGAGCTGCTGGAAAAAGAGCTGCCCCGGAAAAGAGAAGCTCCGTCCTGGGTGATCATCAACACTGCCTCCGATTGCTTCCAGCCCCACCCCGATATTCTCCGGGTCACGTACGAAACCATGCAGATCCTCCTGGATTGGGGGGTTGGCGTCTCGATTCTGACCAAAGGAGAGATCCCCGGGAAATTTCTCGATCTCTTCCGGCGATTCCCGGGAAAAGTTCTCGCCCAGGTCGGCCTGGTTTCTCTCTCCGAGCGGTACTGGCGGGATTATGAGCCCTACGCGGCCCATCCGGAGGTTCGCATCCGGAACCTGTTCCACCTTCGGGACCTGGGAATTTCCCCCGAGGTCCGGATAGACCCAATCATTCCCTTCGTCACTGACACGGAGAACGAAATCGCGGAGCTTTTGGAGAGGGTGAAAGAGGCCGGGGTCCAAAGGGTTTCCCTCAGCTATCTTCACCTCCGCCCGCCCATCCGGGACCAACTGATCCGGGAGCTATCCCCTCTCCACCGAAAGCTGCTCGAGGCCTGCTTCCACGGCGGGGACTGGACGGTCGTCGGTTCCTCTACGATGACCAAGCTTCTTCCTCCCCTGCTGCGAGAAAAAGGGTACGACCGAATCCGCGGCATTGCGAAGAAGGTGGGGGTCCGGGCGATTGTCTGCCGGTGCAAGAACCCGGACCTGGAAGGAGACCTGTGCGGTTCTGCGAGGGGGCGGATGAAGGGCGCGGAGAGGTCAACGGCCCAACTTCCGCTCTTCCGCTGCTGACCGATCGCTTTCATCCCGATCCCTCGCCACACCCTCCCTTGTGCGTTGGCCGGATCGAAACGCAGCCCGGGATAATATGAACGGCGGGAAGCATTTCTTCCCGCCGTTGGTGTCGTCCCTACTCGTAGTACTCCGGAGGGCCCATCTGCGATGCTCCAGGGCCGCCTTGGCGCGGGTTCTTGCCGAACGTGTGGGTGCGCACAAAAAGGTTTCCGGCGGTCTGGCCGGTGTTGGGCATGTATTTTTCAACGGTGTAGGAAGCATCATGGCAGGACTGGCAACTGTCCTTGGGCACCTTCTTCAGCTTGCCTTTTCCTGCGTGGGGAGAATGACAGGTGATGCAGGACATGGCCCCTTTCCGGTAATGGGCAGACTGGATGAACCCCTGGTACTGCTGATGATGCTTGGCTTCCTCGTAAATCCCATTGGCCTTCGCGAAGTCATCCACTTTGAACAGGCCTTTTAAGTCGCCGGAGTATTCCTTGGTGAAGGGCTGGTCCGGTCTTATCCCGGGCATGATGATTCCGTCCCACTTCGTCCAGTCCTGACCGGCGTGGTAGCTTTCTCCCAATTTGGGAGCGGGCATGTCTTCGCGGGGATTCCCCTGGGCGCTGTGCCATTTTTCGTTTTCTACCCGGACGTGGCAGTACCCGCACACCTTGGATTGGGCCTGGACATCGATATTGGCCGGGTTGAAAATGGTTTTCTTTTTTTCAGCCGTGCCGGCGGCGGCATGCCTGGCGCCTGGACCGTGGCAGTTCTCACACCCGACACTGATTTCCGTGAACTCACTTTTCACGGTCCTCCGCGCCTTTTCATCATATTCGGTGATTCGGTAGCCGGTCGTGTGGCAGGTCGCGCAATGGGTATTCCAGTCGTTCTTCTGGCCGTAATTCTCCCAAAGGCCGCTGTAGCGGTTGAACTGCTTGTCCATCAACTGCAGGTTGCCGGTCTCCTCGTTTTTCACCAGGTAACGCTGCTTCCATCGGGAACCGACGACGTACTGCACTTCATCGAGGGTAAACGTCTTTCCGGTGACGTTCCCTTTCGTGGGCCCGGGGTTGGTGCCGTCGTTCTTCCATTTCTCCAAAGCCTGCCTGAGGATACCTCCTTTCCTGGGCTGGATCATCTTGGCGTGGAAGCTTGCCTTCCAGCTCTTGAATTCCTCGCTGTGGCAGCTCTTGCACTTTTCCGAGCCGACGAATTCCTTTTTGCTGTCGGCGGCATGGGCGGCGGGAACAGCCGCCAGTCCAAAGAAGAGAGCGCAGGCCAAAGCTGCCGCCCCTCCATTCAGGTTTTTCATCCTGGTCTCCTTTCTGGCGGTTCTTAATCCAGTGTAAGTCTGGCCGGCTCTGCTTATGAAGATCGTATTCCCGTAGGGGCGGGGTCACCCGCCCCTACTAAGATTTGACAGCCTTTGAGCAAGTGAATCGACCCGGCGACAGGGATGGGTTGGATGCTTCTCCTGAAGATTCTTCTATCTTCATTATACTTATATAAACGATCCCCTGGAAAAATGAATTTCTGAAATTCATCCGGAATCTCCTTCTCCCCTCGCGGGCGCTTTCGTCCTATCATTGCCAGGCGATTTGTAGGGACGGGGCCGCCCCGCCCCTACCGGTCCGTGACTCGGGAGGCAAATTTGCGCGGACTCATTCAAGTCAGCCGAATCCCGAAAATAATTTGCCCTAACGGATTTTTCTGCTAAACTGAATTCCTGCCGGCCAATTCAATGCCAAACAAGTCCTCAATCCGGGGTTCGAGGAATTTCCACCCCCCTGAAACGTGGAAGCGCTTACCCGGGCCGTAAGGCGCATTCGGGAGTATGGAGAAAACAATTTTCCGGATGAATATCGAATCGAGAAAGAAAATGGTTCGCAAAATAATGAAAGCCTGTATGTTGACGGCCCCGAATAAATTTGCCATCCGGGAAGTGCCGGTTCCTTCCCCGGAAAGGGGAGAAGTCCTGTGCCGAATCCGGGCCATAGCCATCTGCGGGACAGACCCGGAGATCGTCGACGGGACCCACCTGTCCAAAGGGTGGCCGCCTCGATTTCCCTTCATCCTGGGGCACGAATGGTCCGGGGAAGTCGTGGAAATCGGGCCGGGGTTTCCGGGTTTAAACCGGGCGACCGCGTCGCCGGCGAGGCTCACAAGGGGTGCGGGATTTGCTCGAATTGCGTGAAGGGGAATTACACCCTCTGCCTGAATTACGGGAACCCGGAGACCGGCCACCGCCATTACGGTTTTACCGTGCCGGGGGCCAATTGTGAATACAACGCCTATTCGGTTAAATCGATCAAAAAAATCCCCGACAGCCTGAGCTTTCCCCACGCCAGCCTCGTCGACACCGCGGGGGTGGCCCTCCATGGAATCAAGCTGATCGGAATCACCCCGGGGGGGACCGTGGCCGTCTACGGCCCGGGCCCGATCGGCCTTTGCGCCATGCAGATTGTCAGGGGAATGGGGGCCAAGAACCGTGATCATGGTGGGCCGAGGCCATCGGTTGAGTGTTGCCGCGAGAAATAGGGGGCGGATTTATGGTAGATTTTGAAAAGGAAGACCCCGTGGCCAGGATTCTGGAGATCACGGGCGGCATCGGCGCCGATGAGGTTCTGGAATGCTCCGGGGGAGAGGGAACTCCCCTCAATGCATTCGACAGCGTCCGCAAGGGAGGAAGGATCTCCCTTCTTGGGTTTTACGAGGACGGGAAGAGTCTCCTTCCCTTCCAATGACCAAGTCGTTCTGAATGAAATCATGATCCGCGGCTCCAGGGCCAATCCCAATGTCTCTGAAGATGTGATCCGGCTTTTCGAAAAAGGGATTTTGAAGGGGGAAAAAATCGTAACTCACCGGTTCCCGCTGGAAAAATATGAGGACGCTTTCCGGACTTTCCTTCATCGCAAGGATGGGGCGATCAAAGTAGTCGTTGAGCCTTAAGGAATTTTATGCTGGAAGTAAAGAACATCTCCAAGAACTTCGTCGGCGTCCGCGCCTTGAAGGGGGTTTCGATCACCTTCCACGACGGCGAGATTCACGGAGTCGTCGGAGAGAACGGGGCAGGGAAAAGCACCCTGATGAAGATCATCTCCGGCGTTTATCCGCCGGACAGCGGAACCATCGAGACTCGGACGGCGCGCCAGCCGGTTCATTGCCACTCCCGTCGACGCCTACAATGCGGGAATCCGCATCGTCCACCAGGAGTTGAGCCTGATCCGTTCCTTGACCATCGCCAAGAACATGTTCATCCACAAGTTCCGGAGGGCCAGCGCCTTCAAGTTCGTGGATGAAAAGAGCCTGTGACCGCCGACGCGGAAAAGATGCTCAAGGAATGGGGAATCCACATCGATCCCCTCGACCCTGGTCTCCGAATTCTCCATGGGGGAGCGGCAGCTGGTGGAAATCACCCGGGAGCTCTCCACGGGCGGGAAAGTCATCATCCTCGACGAACCCACCTCCTCCCTCACCTTCAAGGAAATCGATCACCTCTTCAGGTCGTCCGGCTGCTCCGGGAGCGGGGATATATCGTGATCTTCATCTCCCACCGTTTGAATGAAGTCTCCGAGCTCGTGGACCGCATCACCGTTCTGAGGGACGGCGAGGTGATGGCCACGGCGGAGACCAAGAACCTGGATGCCGGACCAGATCTGCAGGCTGATCGCGGGCAAGGACATGAGCGAATTGTTTCCCAAGACCGAAACCAAGATCGGGGAGGTGGCCCTCGAAGGTGAAGAATCTGTCCGGGGAAGGGTTCCGCGACATCAGTTTTCAAGGTGCACTGGGGGGAGATCCTCGGGATCGGCCGGCCTGGTCGGGCGCGGGCGGAGCGAGCTGGTCCGCGCCATCTACGGAGTGAATGACAAGTTTATGACGGGGAAATTTACCTGGACGGGAAAAGATCAAAATCGCATCCCCTGAGGAGGCCATTGAGAAAAGGATCGGGTCTGCTGACCGAGGATCGCGCCGCAGGAGGGCACTTTCCCGGAACTCACCGTGGCCAAAAATCTGGTCGTCTTGAAGATGAAAGAAGTCATTCAAAGATCTCTTCCTCAGCGACCGCAAGATCAAGGGAGAAGGCCGGACACCCTGGTCAAGAAACTGAACATCGTAACCTACGATCCCCATGTTCAGGTCGTCTCCGAGCTCTCGGGAGGAAACCAGCAGAAGACCGTTTTGGGGCGGCTGATCGGGTCCAGCCCAAAGATCCTGCTCCTGGATGAGCCCACCCGGGGTGTCGATGTCAACAGCAAGACGGAGATTCACCGGATCATGGGCCAGTTCGTCAGGGAAGGCGGGGCCATCGTCATGGTCTCTTCGGAACTCGATGAACTGGTCGGGGTCTGCGACCGGATCCTGGTTCTCCATGAGGGCAATTTCGGGGGCCTTTTTGAAAGGAAAGATTTTGACAAGGAGTCGATACTGCGATGCATGATGAACGTTTGAGAGAAGGGGCGTCCAAGATGGAAAACGAACAGGGCCGGTTCAATCTCCGAAACCTGCAGCAGTTGTTTCTGCTGATTTCCCTGGTGGCGGTCCTGGTGATCTTCACCATCCTGGACCCCCGGTTTATGACGATCAACAACATCATCAATATCAGCCGGCAGATGTCGATCAACATGATCATCGCCGTGGGCATGACCTTCTGCATGATCAGCGGCGGGTTTGACCTGTCGGTCGGGTCGGTGGGGGCCATGGCCGGCTGCCTCACGGGCATTACCATGGCGGCGACCGGAAGATCGTCCTTTCTGGGGATTTCCTGGGGATCGCCTCGGGCATTCTCACCGGATTGCTCAACGGGTTGGTCATCGCCAAGCTGAATGTGAACCCCTTTGTGACCACCCTCGGGATCGATGACCGCCACCCGGGGAATCGCCATGCTGATGACCGGCGGGCTTGATCATCAGCGACCTGCCCCATGCCTTCAACTACATCGGAATCGGGTTTATCTACGGGAATTCCCTTGCCGGTCATCTACATGATCATCATCGTGATCATCGGGCATATCGTTCTGTCCAAGACCGAATTCGGTCTGAACACCTATGCCATCGGAGGGAATTTCAAGGCCGCCCGCCTGGCCGGGCTTGAAGAATGACGCCATGATCATTAAGATTTACACCCTGAGCGGTTTTCTCTCGGCCCTGGCGGGAATCATCCTGACGGCCCGGGTCGTCTCCGCCCAGCCCGGGCTCGATGATGACGACCAACCTGGACGTGATCGCCGCCGTCGTCGTGGGAGGGACTTCCCTGGCCGGCGGGATCGGCAGCATGTGGAAAACGGTCCTGGGATCGATCCTTATGGCCACCCTGTTCAACGGGTTGAACATCATCGGCGTCGGGCTATGAGTGGCAGCTGCGTGGTGATGGGATCATCGTCGTTGCGGCGTGGCGCTGGATATGGTCTCGCGGAAGAAGGATATTTAGAGGATTTCAGCGAACGGTCGATCGCCGTCGGTTGAATGAAAGGAGGTGAACGAAACGCCTACAGTTGTCATGTCTGTTGATGTCGCCAATTCGGTCGGAGCCAAGGGAACGGACATCCAAAGTAATGTCTGATGGGAAAAAACTAAAATAGGAAGAAGGATCAAAACATAAAGGAGGAAAAGCATGAAAAGCAAAAGATGTTTTGGGTGTGTTGATGGTACTGTTCGCTCCTGATTGCTTCGTGTCGCGTAATGGAAGCTTCGGCGCAGAAGAAGGTCGTCATCGGCGCCAGCATGGTTCAGAAGGACAGGGACTGGTGGGCCATGATGGCCAGGCTGCTGGAGCAGGCCGCCAAGGCCAAGGGGTATGACATCATCACCGTTTGGGCCAATGCCGACCAGGAAAAGCAGATCAAGGACGTCGAGGATCTGATCCAGCGCAAGGTGGACATCATCGTCATGGGCCCGGTGCAGCAGGACGGCAGCATGGTGGCCATCGACCAGGCCTATCAAGGCCGGGATCCCCGTGGTGACCGTTGGCCGATTGTCCAAGACCAAGAACGTGACCGCGGCAGTGGTTGCCGATGAACCCGAGTTCGGAAGAAAGCAGATCCAGCAGATCGCCAAGGATTACCCCAACGGGTGCAACATGGTCTTCCTGTTCGGGCCCATGGGCGCCGGCTATGCCATCCAGATGTTCGAGGATGGAACGACCCCGGAACTGAAGAAGTTTCCCAATATCAAGCTGCTTCACAAATATACCTCGCCGAGCGATATCGCCTCGGACGGGATGAAGAACGCGGAAGACGCCATCGTCCGCTTCAGCAACATCGACGTCTTCGCCGCCAGCAACGACGGGCTGGCCCTGGGCGCGGTCCGGGCGGTCCAGAGCGCGGGCAAAGGCGACAAGATCAAAGTCTACGGCGCCGGCGCGACCCTGATGGGCATGCAGGCCGTCTACGACGGCCAGATGCGCTACACCACCATCAAGAGCCAGGCCAAGATGGCCGAGGGCGCTTGGGATTGGTGGATCAGATTGTTGCCAAGAAACCGCTGACCAGCAAGATAGCCTTCGTTCCCCCGGTTGTCGTGACCAAAGACAATGTGACCCAGGAAAAAGACCCCATGTTCGGCGGGACCTTTACCAATCCGGAAACCTTTAAACCCAAGAAATAGTGGCGCCGGCCATAATGCAAACGAAAAGAGGAGCCTTCGCGCTCCTCTTTTGGTTATTTCGGATCATCTCGCCATTTAGTTGAAGGTGGAGGAAATTGGAAATGAAAATCTACCGACAAGGAACCGGGGAGAAATACACTCCCTTTGACCATTTCAACATGCAGACCCAGGTCATTTTCAATCCGGACACCGGCTGCAAAAAAGCCAATATCACCCTCTCCACGATTTCAGAAGGGTTCCGGAAGCAACGATGAAGTCCATGAAAATTCGGATCAGATCTTCTATATGCTTCAGGGCCGATTGAAATTCTCCGCCCAAGGAAGAGTTTTCGCCGAACTTGAGAAGGGGGACGCCCTGCTGGTCCTGGCCGGCGAAGTTCACTCCGTTCGGAATGATGAAGAAGAGGACGGAGTGCTGCTGGCCATCACCGTGCCTCCCCTGGATCAGACGCATTAGGAACCCCGATGAAACTACATCAACTCTAAAGGGCTGAGTGTAGGGGCACGATGCATCGTGCCCCTACGGCTTTAAACTTGACGAATGATACGGGAGCAAGAGAAAATGAACCAACTCATCCCCTCCTCCATGAAAGCCCTGGTTTTGACCGCCCCAGGCAAATTCGAAATCCAGGAAGTGCCGGTTCCCTCTCCCGGCCCGTTCGAAGTTTTCTGCCGAATCGGCGCGGTGGCCATCTGCGGGACGGATCCCGAAGTCATCAGGGGCGGGCTTGGCCGGCTACTGGCCTCCGGCTTATCCTTTTATCCCCGGCCACGAATGGGCGGGAGAAGTCGTCGCTCTGGGAGAAAATGCCGGGTACTTCTTTCAAGCAGGCGACCGGGTCGCCGGAGAGGCCTGGAAAGGATGTGGCCACTGCCCCAACTGCGTCGCCGGCCATTACAATCGGTGCATGAACTACGGCCGCCTGGAGACCGGCATCCGCCATTACGGGTTCCAGTTTCGCGGCGCCTACGCCCAGTACAACATCTACTCTGTCAAGAGCATCCATAAAATGAAGGACAATGTTTCCTTCCGAGAAGGCTCTCTGGTGGACACCGCCGGCGTGGGGATGCACGGGATGGAATTGACCGGAATCACCCCCGGCGGAACCGTGGCGATCATCGGCCCCGGACCGATCGGAATCCTGGCCATGCGGACCGCCCGCCTGCTGGGGGCGGCGCAGATTATTGTCGTGGGCCGGCCTCCTCGCCTGGAGGCTTCGGGAAAACTGGGCGCGGATGTTCTGGTGAATATTCAAAAGGAAGACCCGGTAGAAGGAGTCCGGGCTGCCAACGGCGGGCTGGGAGTTGATGAGGTGTTCGAATGTTCCGGCTCGGAAGGAACCCTGCACCAGGCCATACGCATGGTCCGGGAAGGCGGGCGGATCGGACTGCTGGGGGTCCCCCCGGAACAAGTCATGGAAAAGATCCCTTTCAAATACGTCTGCCGCAATGAAATCGCCATCTTCGGCTCGAAGGCGAATCCCAACGTGAGCGATAAAGTCCTTTCCTTGATCGCCTCAGGCCAACTGGTGGTCAAGGATCTGATTACCCATGTTTTCCCGCTGGAGGAGTTCGGGAAGGCGCTCGACACCTTTGTCAACCGGAGGGACGGGGCGATGAAGGTGGTGATTGAGCCGAACGGACCGGAAAAGACTTAGGACGAAATTGTAGGGGCGATCACGCGAAAGGCGTAACGGGTCGCCCTAGGAAAGTGCTTCGGCTACCAATTCTACGATATTTTTCACCTCGAGTCCTCGAGCAGCACGGCTCAGCATTTCCTCGCATCCCGGGTCCGCGGAGGCCAGGATCTCAGCCCCGGTTCGAGCCGCCTGCTCCATTCTCATTTGGGCGGCTTTTTCTGAAAGCTCCGGATAGGTGAAAGGGACTCCTCCGCATCCCCCGCAGCTGTGAGCCTTCCGGCCGTGCCACTCCATCTCCACAAAGTTGTCCCCGGCCAGGGCCGCCAGAAGCTTCCGGGGAGGTTCAATCACGTAGGTGAACCGCGCCAGGCTGCAGGGGTCATGGTAGGTCACCCGGGCCTCCAGTTTTCTGCCGAAGGAAAGTTTCTTTTCTTCCCACAGTTGAGCTAAAAATTCGGTCACGTGGAGGATTCGCAGGCCCTCCGGCAACGCGGCTCCGAATCGTCCCATCCGGGTGGAGAACATGCGGTAATCGGATGCCCCCAGGACTACCACCGTCTTGGCCCTGCTTACTTTTAGGCGGCCGGCAACTTCTCTCGCCTGCTCGGCAGCGGTCAGGAAATCCCCCAGTTGGTAGGACAAAAACCCGGAGTCCGGCTCCTGCTCCAGGCATTCGAAGGGGATCTGAAGGAACCCCATGATTTTAACGAGGGCCTGCGCGGTTTGGACTCTTTGCAGGCGGGCGGCGGAACCGAAATAGAGGAGGACCTCGGGATCAGCGGCAATTTTTCCGCCGGATTTCTCGACGAAGGCCTTCATCCCATCCGGTTTCAGGCCGAAAGGATTTCCCGTGTTCCGGAGATTGAGGGCCACAGTCGGAGACTGCGGGGTGAGCCCTTCCCTTTTCCACCAGGGTTTTTCTTCCGTCGATCACCAGTTCATCGTTGTCGTAGTTTCCCTCGCACCACTCCTGAGCGAGCCCGTCAAGGAAAGCCTGGTATAAAATCTGCGGAACACCTTCGCTTTCCCAGGAGAGGAGCCCTTTTTCCAATCCCCACAGCGTCATGGCCCGGCCGCGAGGCGTGTTCGATTCTCTACCCGTGATCATGGCCACGGTATCGATGAGATGGCACATGGGGCAGTCCCGGCAGGCTCGCACGGTCTCCAGTCTCTCTGATTCAGTAAAAAACATGTATCAATCTCCATAAATAAGGGGAGAATTTTGCAGATGCGGATGTAGGGGCAATTCTCGTAGAGTCGAGTCTCCGACATGAATTGCCCCTTTCGGCCGGGCGGTCATCACGAGTCTTGTATGACCGTTCTAATGGTCTCCGCAGGGGCGGCACGGCCGCGCCGCCCCTGCGCGCGGGTCAGAAGCCCAGCTTCCCCGGATTCATGATGTTGTTCGGATCGAGCATTTTTTTCAAGTTGACCAGAAAAGGCCAGGCGGTCCCGAATTGCTCGGGCATGAAGTAGCCAAGCTTCTGGCCGATTCCGTGGTGCTCGTTGATGACTCCTCCCGCCGCCAGGGCGGTGCGGATCGCCGCCGCCCAGATCCGGTTGTGAAGCTGGATGGCCTCGCGCGGGTCCTGGGGAGGTTTTTCCAGGAAGAACCGGTCGTAGATCATTCCTCCCCAGGGGAACCAGTGGGAAAAATGAGCGGTGTACCTCACTTGAAAATCCCGGAATCCTTCCTCGATGGTCTTCTTCTTGGCTTCATAGAGAGGGATCAACTTGTCAAACGTGGTTACCGTGTCCATGGTGCCGAACATTTCGGGCAAGTCCGGACAGAACGGGGGGAAATAAAACTTGTAGCGCTCCTTCCACCAGATTTCTCCGGGCTCCCGGCCGAGGTCCTCGCCCCCCAGCCCGCCGCAGATATTGGCGATCTCCCTCTTCTCCAATTCAACCATCTCCTTTTGCCCGTCCGAGCCCACCACCATGAACGAACCTTCCACCTGAATGCCGAGCACCTTCTGGATGAACCGAATGGTGGACGGCGGATCGTAGAGCCGGATGACGCAGGGCTGGAGCCGCTTGGTCATGATCCGGCGCGCCGCCTCGATGCCCTCGGCGAGGTTCTTGAAAAGAAATCCCTGGAATTCCCGCACCTCAGGGATGGGGTCGAGGCGCATGGTCGCTTCGGTGATCACTCCCAGCGTCCCTTCGGACCCGATGAAGAAGTCCATGATGCCCGGCCCTGTTGCGTGCCGCGGAACCGGAAGAGTCCTGATGATCTCGCCCGTCGGAAGAACCACCTCCATGGAGAGGACCATCTCCTCCGCCTTGCCGTACTTGGTGGAAAGGGTGCCCGATCCCCGGGCGGCTAAGTATCCCCCCAAAGTGGCGCAGTATTCAGATGCCGGATAGTGGGCCAGGGTCAACCCGCGGCGGTTCAACTCCCATTCCAGATGCTGGCCGTTGATCCCGGCCTGGGCCGTCACGGTAAGGGATTTCTCGTCGATCCGGATGATCTGCTTCATCCTCTTCAGGTCCATCATGATGCCGCCGTGCAAGGCCAAAATCCCCCCGTTCACCCCCGACCCGCCGCCGTAAGGAATAACGGGAACCCGGTGGCGGTTGGCGATCTTCAAAACCTTGCTCACTTCCTCGGTTGTCTCCGGCAGGGACACAAAATCAGGCACCATGGGCTTCTGGGCACGGTCCACCCAGGCCCTGCTGACCCAGGAGTAATCCGCGCCGTAACAAAAGCGGCCCGCCTCGGAGGTATCCACGTTCTCTTCGCCGACGACGTCACAGAGTTCTTCACGAATCAGTTCATAAAGTAAATTTTTTTCCATTTGTAAACCTTAGAAACCCGGACCAAAATTCAACCTTCGCCGGTTCCCCCCGAGCCCTTACCCCTGTTCTTCTACACCCGGTTCACAAACTCCCGGTTTTTCACTTCTACTTTGACCTTTTCCAGCTCCTTTAAGGCCCGGCCCAGATGCTCGCCCCAACGTCGATTGGCCTGCTCGCCCTTTTCCTTGGAAGCCCTCAGGGGATTGCCGATCAAACCGGTATCGGAGAACTCCCGGTGCTCCATGGGGAAGACGAAGTACTGATATCCCTCAAATTCCACGTTCGGGGTGCCGTCTTTTTTCAGGAACGTTTTGGGAAGAAATGGCGGGGTTTTGGTGGCTTCGCTTTTGATGGCCCTTTCCATGCGAACCCATTTTTCATTGACGGCCAGCACCTGTGATGTCTCCAGCTCACCCGAATGCCATCCAGGCGTCTCTTCAGGTGGGCCCTCGATTATGTCGGAAACGATGCCAAGATAGTTCTCCGCCCACGGCCGGCAGATCCCGATCAGGGCCCCCGTGTCATACTTGAGGCTGCGCATCAAGGGATCGATGATTTTCATGTTGGAGGCATGGCCGACGACCATCATCAGCTTATTGAAGCCGTGGTGAATCAGGCTGCGGCAGATGTCGTACATCATGTTGCGCCAAGTCTCCGCCCGGACGGTGATGGTCCCCAGCCCAAGACTGGGAGGCCCCATGTGATGCGGGCTGTAGCCGACCCAAAGCTGGGGAGTGTAGAGGACCTGGGCGTACTCGGCGGCGATCTTCGTGATCGCCTCGCAATGGATGCTGTCGGTAAGCAGAGGGCAATGATAAGAATGCTGTTCCAGGCTGGCCACGGGAACCATGATGATATCCTTCTGCTTCAGGTATTCCTGGATATCGGGGTAGGTGAGATATCCCATGTTCCAGGTAGGAAAATCGAGAGCCATAATCTAACCTCCGTTTATTCTCTTTTCAAAATGATGTCAAAAAATCGGAGCAGAGACTTTATTGTACATTGATCCAAATTCTGGTCTGCCTTTTCAGTTCTTCGGGCTTTCCGGGTTCCGTGTGGGTCCGGTTCGCCCTGAGCCCTTCCCTTCGACAAGCTTCAGGGCGAACGGAATTTCTACGACATCAAGCTATTAAGATTGCAAATCCTCCGGTCGATCACCATCCTTGCCTGTCATCATTCCTAAAAACTCCTCAACGGCCTTATCCGCTACGGGCTGTTCATTGACGTGGCAGTCCAGTTCGAACACCGGAATCTCTTTCTTCAATCCCTTCTTCAGAGTCTCGAAAAGAATCCGGTCGCCCTCCGGGTCATAGGTGCTGCCCCCCTTCAAACCTCCAATGCTCAACCCTCGAAGGGGCAGGATGACCCGCACCGGGCCACGCGCCTGGTTGAGTTTACGGACGAAGGCCTCCCCGACCTGCCGCATTTCTTCGTGTGAGGGGCGAATGAGAGTGAAGGCAGGGTTGTGGTAATACTTTTTCCGGTCCCGCCATTTCTCCGGGACCGACTCAGCGGGCCCGACGGCGAAGAAGTCGACGCAGCCGGGAATGATAATCTGGGGAATCCCTAACTTGCCCGCGGCCTCCAATCGATTCGGGCCGGCGTCATGAAAGGCCCCCACCAGATGATCGGTCAGCTCATTCGGACTCAGGTCGATGACCCCGCAAAAGGTTTTCCGCTCGATGAAATCCTCCATGATCCGGCCTCCCACCCCGCTGGCATGAAAGATGATGGGCTGATAGCCGGCCTGGATTAATTGAGGGCAGATGAGATTGATAGCCTTTTGCACCGTGCCCAGAGCGGTCAAAGCGACGTTTTTCGTCCCCTTGATCTCCATGGGCCGGTAATTCTTCGCCATGCCAATGATCGCCGCGCTGGCGTTGTCAAAAATTGACCGGCTGATATCATTGATGCCCACAATATCGATGAGGGAATGCATGACCATCATGTCCCGGATGCCGATAAACGGCCCGAAAGGCCTGACCCCGCTGGCTAGAGGGGTAATGACGATCTTCGGGAACCCGGGCGGCAGAACCTGCATGGCGGTCGCCGCCATGACTCCTCCCTCCGCACCGCCGAAGGAGATGGCTCCGTGAATGCGGCCCCGGTCATACAATTCTTTCACCAGCACCTTGCACCCTTTAATCATCTCATCGATGGCTTCGCCCCTGCTGGGTTTCTTGCGGACCTCATCCAGAGTCGTCCCGGCCGCCCTGGCGGTTTCCCGGGCGGAAATGTCGGGCGTAATTCCCCGGGGTTCACCAAGAACCCCGTTATCGAGGACGATGACTTCCAGGCCGCTCTCGAGAACCCGGTCGCGCAGATACTGAATCTCCTGGCTTTTGGTATCCAGGGTCCCCAAAATCAAGACGGTTCTTTTCTCTCCGGCAGAAATTTTGAATACCTCCACTATCGGGAAATGGCTACCCAGACTGCCTGGGATGGGCTGAGCGGAGTCAAATTCTTATTCATCAGTATCATAAGTGCCGCGGCAGAATCAACTTGGAACCCCCGAGAATCCGGGAGGTACAGGCTCACAACAGGCCCGGGTTTGGAATAGCTCAATCGGGTTTATTCCCCCGCAATCAAGGCGAAGCCGATTAAAAAAACACGGCGACGCGCTACCCTAACAGTTTGCGGAAAAACCCAATTCAGGAGGTCATTGCGAGGAGCCCAAGCGACGCGGCAATCTGATTTTCTTTGATTTTATTCTGAATCAGTTTGCTCGCTTCGCTCGCAAAGACAGCTCAAAGAGTTTTTCAGCAAACTGCTAAAGAGATTCGGATCAGGCCTTCAGAGTCTAAAATAAAGCGAAACCC
Organism: uncultured delta proteobacterium; assembly: GCA_963712535.1. GTDB lineage: Bacteria > Desulfobacterota > SM23-61 > SM23-61 > SM23-61 > CAVQIK01. Next base: position 216,760 of record CAVQIK010000014.1, read on the forward strand.
AAACACCCTTATCTCTTTGCCAACCCGGAAAATATCCGGGCCAATCTCCTCCGCCTCTAAACCGCTGTCCAACTTCTCCAGAGTCTGGTTCACCCTGACGGCGGGGATCCTGTCCAGGAATACTCGGTATTTTTCCCCCAAGCCTTCCTGCTCAAACCGCATAAGCTCGCATGTTGATCCGGCAAGACCCCAGGCCAGCGCGCAAATCTTCATCCACTTGATGCGGTCGAGAATGCTCAATCGCTCTCATGATCGGGTAACCATTCTCAAACCGGATGCGGGCCAGAAAATTCGTGAATGTCGCGGAACCGGGCTCTCCCTCCCCGCCGACATTTCTGAGGGAGGATTCCTCTCCCCCGTCCTTGTCCAGCATTTCCGCATGCGCTTTCTTATACATCTCGGGGGTGAGATCTTCCTGGGCGCGGGCGATCAGGTCCCGGAGGGTTCTCCTCTCGATCATGGCAAGAATTCGGCCGGCGAAATCCAGGGCTCTCACGCGTTCCTCCGGCGAATAGGCGGGATCATACTTGGCGTGGAGCAGAAAGTCACCGAGATCATCCAGGTACGTGTAGGCCTCCAGGATCTCCCGGGAGGTCATCGCATCCGTCTCGGTAAAATTTCTCCCTACCAGCACACCGTCTTCATTTACGTCCGCCTTGCAATTCCTCCCCGGCCAGCTGAGGGAAGACGGTTCCCGTCCGACGAGCCTCACCGAGCCCTCTTCGGCGATTTTCGTCCCCGGGTAAGGGATGGCGACCGAGACGGAGATGTGCCGGGTGATCCTGTTGTAAGGGGTATGATTCCTCAGAAAAAGTGCCGATTTCAGGATGCTCTGCCAGCCCTGCCCCGGAAGCCCCACCAGCAGGTAGAAGGCGGTGTCAATTTTCAGGGCTTCGCACCAGTCCCGAACTCTTCGCACCTGGTCAAGGGAGATCCCCTTGCCCAGCCCCTTCAAGAGGACCTCGTCTCCCGATTCCAAGCCGATCTGTATAAACCGCAGCCCTGCCTGCCCCATCCGCTTCAGAAGTTCAAAGGTCAACTGGTCCGCTCTCGCTTCCGCCGTCCACTCGAAGGGGGTCCCTGACCGTTCGATCAGGTCGCAGAACCGCTCCACCCTCGCGGAGTTGGAGAAGAAAGTCTCCTGGACGACCGCGAACCGGCGAAACCCGAGGGACTGCAGTTTTATCATCTCGGCAAAAATATTTTCCGCGCTTCGTTCGCGGACCCGGCCGCCGTGGATCGCGTGTTGGGCGCAGAAGCTGCACCGGTGCGGACAGCCGGAGCCGGCCAGAAGGTAAACCAGCTCCCGGGCGTTCTTATCCCGGTCACTTAAGTCAACGGCAAACAGACGCAGGCTCTCCGAAGGGAAAGGGTGTTCGTCCAGACGGAAGAGGAATTCTCGCGAAGCGTTCCGATGCACCCTCCCGCCTGCGTCTTTGTGGGCGATGCCTGTTACTTCGGGCAGAACTGCCGCCCCGACAGCCGGGAACGACATGGCAAGCTCGGTAAGGGTCTCCACCCCCTCCCCGATACAGGCCGCCTGAAATTCCGAATCCCGGAGAAACTCTTCCGGCGAGACGGAAACGTGCGGGCCGCCGATCACCCTGAGGGCGTCGGGAGCGATCCGTTTGGCGGCATCCGCGACATCTCTCACCTCATCCAGCTGGGCGCTCGTGGCTGTCACGCCGACAAGCGCCGGGATTTCTTCCATGAACGCACGAAGGTATTGCTGCACGCTTTGCCTCTCGGGACGGGAAGAGAGGTTGGCGACCTTGATTTCGAAATTTGGAAACTCTGCTGGGCGGCCGCGAAATGCCGGCGACCGCCGGGCAAACGTTTCCAGAAAAGACCGATCTCCCAGAGCGCTCGCCAGGGTCCCGAGACTGAGATAGCTCCGGAACAGATCTTCCCTCGAAAATTTCGTTGTACCCAAGGAAGGGTTCACCAGCAAAACGCGGGTTATCTTTTCCCGTCCCAAGATTTTAGCCTTTGTCCAATCGCATTTTTCAAATGGTCCTTACGAGAAATTATACCCTTTTTGCCCCTGAGACATATGATTAGAATCTCCCCTACGAACGGGTTTGTTGAGGTGCTGAACGGCTTTTGTTATACTGGATGAAAAATGAGGGGAGGCCTGGATGAACGAAGACATTATCGTGTCGCCGATCGGCATCCTGATGGTGGAGCACCGGCTCATCGAACGAATGGTCGATTTGCTCGAAAAAGAGCTGGAGAAAATGGGACCGGAGAAGAAGCCGGACATGGTCTTCTTCGACGGCGTGGTGGAATTCGCCAAGACCTACACGGACGAATGCCACCACGGCAAAGAGGAAAGCATCCTCTTCGACAAACTCTCCATGAAAAGCCTCACTCCCGAGCACAAGCGGCTCATGGATGAGCTGGTTCTGGATCACATCCAGAGCCGCAAGATCGTCAACAACCTGGATGTGCAGAGAGAACGGTACCTGAAAGGGGAGGCAGACGCCGCGGGGGCGATCGCAATCATCTGCAAGACGCTGGCGGGATTCTATCCCGGCCACATCGAAAAAGAAGAGAAGATCTTCTTCGTCCGTTCCATGGAGTACTTCAGCAAGCGGGAGCAGGACGAGATGCTGAAGAATTTCTGGGAATTCGACAAAGATCTGCTTCTGGCCAAATACCTGAAGTTCTTCGACCGGTACGATCGGTAGTTAGCAGCCAAAGCCCGTGAGGGGTGAGGCACTCAATCTCTCGGGGCCCCGGCTTTGGGTAACGTGACCGGGAGACGTTGTGAGTTGATCAATTCTTGCGCTCCAAGTCGCGGTAAGCGCCGTTGTTATTTTGCCGCCTCTTTCATCGCCCAGTAAACCTTTTCCGGGTTTGCGGGGAGCGAGCGGACCCTTCCGCCGCAGGCGTGGGCGACGGCGTTGATGATCGCGGGGGCGGCCGGAATATTGGGCATCTCCCCCACCCCCTTGGCGCCAAACGGCCCGTACTGAGTTTTCATCTCCAGAATGATCGGCTTCATCTCAGGCACATCCAGGGCGGTGGGAATCAGGAAATCCTGAAGGTTCAAGTTTTGAATCCGCCCGTCCTTAAGGACCACCTCTTCCATCAGGGCATACCCCAAACCCATGGCCAGGCCCCCTTCAATCTGCCCTTCCACGGACTGGGGGTTGACCGCCTTGCCGATGTCAAAGGCGGCGACGTGCTCGGTGACCTCCACCTCGCCGGTCTCAACATCCACGATCACTTCGGCCATTTGGGCCGAGTAAGAATATACGAAATAGGGGTCTCCCTGAAGAGTTTCCGCATCCACGCTCAGGGGCGGCGGCGTCCACCAACCCTGCCCGATGAGCCGCTTTCCTGAGGCCATACAGCGGGCGGCCGCGTTCTGAAAAGAAACGAAACGGCCCGGGTTCTCCCGGTCGTAAATGCGCCGATTCCTCGCCTCGAGTCTTTCCACGGGAACGAGCAGCATCTCGGAAGCGATCTCCAGAATCGATTGTTTCACCTGGCGGGCCGCCAGGATGATCGCGTTGCCCATCAAGGTTGTCGATCGGCTTCCCACCGTCGGACCCGATTCCGGAACCAGGTCGGTATCCGGCGAAACCAGCCGGATATCTTCTACTTCAACGCCCAGTTCTTCCGCGCAGATCTGGGCCAGCACCGTGAAGGAGCCCTGCCCCAGCTCCGTGATCCCCGTGTAAAGGAGCGCCGACCCGTCCTCGTGAACATACACGTTGGCCCCGCATCCGTCAAAGCCGGTCCCGATGCTTGTCCGGTAAAAACCCAGCGCCATTCCGACTCCCCGCCGGCGGGTGCGCTGCGGGTCGACGTACCCGGCCTGCCGGTACCGCCGGTCCCAATCGAAAGCCGCGGCACAGGCTTCGATAGCCTCGCGAAGGCCCATGCTCTCTTTCAGGACCTGGCCCGTGGCCGTGGTTGAACCCAGTCGAAAGGCATTTTTTCTCCTTATTTCCAGAGGGTTCATCCGCAGCTCCAAGGCCAGTTCGTCCAACATGGATTCGTGGGCAAAACAGACCTGCGGCGCTCCAAATCCCCTCATGGCCCCGCCAAAAGGATGGTTCGTGTAGCACAAATAGGAATCGACCTTGCAATGGGGGATGTCATAGGGCCCGGGCATCATGATGGCGGAGTGAATATTCACCAGGGGGCCTAGGGAAGCGTAAGCTCCTTTTTCGTTGTAGATCGTCCCCTGGAAGGCGACGATCCTGCCGTCTTCTTTCGCCCCCACCTTGAGTTCCATAATGTGAGGGTGTCTCTTGGCGGTCTGAAGGGTCACTTCCTCTCTCTCCAGAGATATGCGTACGGGGCGTTTCGTGTGGGCTGCCAAGACCGCTGCCCGGCACCCGATGTCGATGGGGGCATCTTCTTTTCCCCCGAACCCGCCTCCCATGGAGACCGACTTCACTCGAACCCTGTTGATGGGCACGCCCAGGGCGGCGGCAACGTTTCGCCGGGTCGTGAAAGGGGCCTGCATGGGCCCCTGGATCAGGATGCTTCCGTCCGCCTGGGGAATGGCCATGGTCATATCGGGTTCGAGGTAGCCGTGCTCGACAAAAGGCACCCTATAGGTTCTCTCCAGAATCACATCGGCTTCCGAAAAACCCTTATCCACGTCGCCTTTTCTCAATTTATGATGAGAGAGAAGGTTTCCCTTTTCATGAATCGCGATCGCGCCGGGTTTTACCGCTTCCCGCGGATCAAAAAGGGCCGGAAGGGGATCGTATTCAACTTCGATGAGCGAGAGCGCTTTATTGGCAATCGCCTCCGTCTCCGCGGCAACGAGCGCGACGGCATCGCCGATAAAACGAACCTTGTCCCCGCAGATCACCGGCTGATCCGGCACCACGACTCCAAAACCGTTCCTTCCGGGAACGTCTTTGGCCAGAAGAACGGCGACCACACCGGGAAATTCTTTTGCCCTGTCGATCCGGACCGCCTTGATCCTGGCATGCGGGTATGGGCTTCGTAAAATCTTCCCGTGCAGGAAATTTTCCTGAGGATAATCCGCCCCGAAAGCCAATTTTCCGGCGGCCTTCAGGCGCGCATCTGTCCGGCTGACGGGCTGCCCCACAACCGACAGATCGGAATCGGTTTTCAACAGCATGGTTTGAGGGAAAGTGAGGGGTTCCCGGGTCAGGACCTTCTTCTTCTCATCTTTCCTTTCCATGGCTACTCCTGTATTTCAGATTCGATCAACTAATTTGGAGATGTCCCTGACATGATTATTTCTAATCGTTGTATCAACTTAGTACAGTAGTTCATAAATTCACTAACGTATTCAGGTTACGCAGCGGCCTGCTTCTGTACTATGTTGCAGGCTCTTGAGTTTGGAAAAAGGAAACCCTGGCCATGAGAACAAGCCTCAGAAATCCCCCCTTCCCCCCTTTGATAAAGGGGGGCGGGGGGGATTTCTGGAAGGGACGTATCAAGGAACTCCATTTGCTTGTCTCTGACTCTGCCGTACTGTGAACCCTTTTAAGCGAAAAAATACGATACGATATTTATGGAAATGCCCACTTAGTTGCTTGAAAAGAGCTCCCAGAAATTCCTCCCAACCTCCCTTTTCCAAAGGGAGGAGAAATATTTCCCCCTTTGAAAAAGGGGGATTGAGGGGGATTTCTGAGGTTTCCCGGCAATTCTGAAACAGTTTTCAAAGGGCTAAACAGCTACTAATACAAACGAAATAAATAAATTTACATAAAATGTAGGGTGCGTTCCCCGAACGCACCGTTTGAAGGCCTGATCGGGGATCAGGCCCTACAAAATTGTCACCAAACAAAATGCGTTTGTATTAATGATTTATTCGTCTATCTCTGTGCGCTCTGCGGCCAACCCGTTTTATTTGCTCCGGTTTCCGGCATCGGCGGCTTTTTGGACCGCTTTGACGATTTTGCGGTAGCCCGTACAACGGCACAAAACGCCGGACAGGCTTTCCCGAATCTGGGCCTCGTCGGGATGAGAATTCCTGTCCAGAAGAGCCTTGGCCGTAAGCACCATCGCCGGCGTGCAAAACCCGCACTGAATCGCGCCTTCCTCGATAAAGGCCTGCTGAATCGGGCTCAACTGATCCCCCACGGATAACCCCTCAATCGTGGTCACAGACCGGGCCGCAACCTTCATCGCCGGGTAAATGCAGGAGTTAACCGGCTCGCCGTCGACCAGGACGGTGCAAACTCCGCATTCCCCTTCCCGGCAACCTATTTTTGTCCCTTTCAGATCGAGAATGTCTCGAAGGAGGTCGGCAAGCTGCAGATGGGGTTGGATTTGGACCGTGACTTCCTTTCCATTCAGATGAAACGTGAGCGGATGATCCTTCATATCAACCCTCCTCCGCTACTCGCAAACCCGCCCTGGCGGAAGCCATGCTCAACCCCCGGGTGACAAGGACTTTCACCATCTCCCTGCGATATTCCATTGAGCCCCGGAGGAGGCTCGTGCGGGGTTGGGATTCGTCAAAGGCATCCCGCGCTGCCCGCTCCAGGGTTTCCCGTGTAAGCGAGGCGCCGCGAAGCCCAGCCTCGGCCTTCCTGGCCCGGAAAGGAACCGGCGCCACAGGTCCTATGGCGATCGCCGCCTCCCGGATCGTTTTCTTTTCCGGTTCAATCGCGACTGTGGCGGCGACGGCCAATATGGGAAGAGAAAGGGATTTTCGCGGGCTCAGCCGGATAAAAGATCCGCCCTGATTTTTCCCGAGCGCGGGGAAGCGGATCTGGGTCAGGATCTCCCGCCGGTAATCCACCCGGGTCTGTCCATGCCCCAGAAAAAAATCTTGCAGAGGTACTTCTCTGGTTCCTTTTTTGGAGAGGACCGTCACCCTGGCATCCAGGGCCAAAAGAGGGAGGGCCGCATCTGCCGCTGGCTGGCCGGAAACAAGATTTCCGCCAACCGTGGCGACATTTCGGATCTGGGGCGAGCCGATGGCGCCCGCGGCTTCGGCGAGCAGTCCCGCTTTCTCGCGAATGAGCGGGGAAGAACAGACCTGGCCGTGGGTGACCAACCCGCCGAGACAGATCCAATCCCCTTCGGATTTGATCGAATTCATATCCGGCAGACGGGTGATGTCCACCAGGGCGTCAGCGTCAAGATCCCCCCTCCGGAGAAGGGGGATCACATCGGTCCCCCCGGCGACGATCAGGGCCCGCCCGTCGAACTGGGAGAGGAGGTCCAGGGCTTCCGGAAGTGTGACCGGCTGCAGATAATCGCGGATGCCGATCTCTTTTCCCCAGTGGAGGTCTTTGAAAGCGCATTCCATTCGTTTACCTCGAGAATGGTGGGGAGATATGCTATAGGCACCGGCAAAAGAAAGTAGTCATTGTTTTCCGGCATTCCCTGCAGAAATCCCCCCAACCCCCCTTTATGAAAGGGGGGTAGGGGGGATTTGGCGATTGCTCGTAGGGCCGGTCAGCCGCCGAAAAAAGGATGGATCCAGCGAATATCGTCCCCATCTTTCAGCAACGTGGAATCATATTCGGCAGGCTGAACGATCCGGCCATTCACCACAAACACAATATGGTCCTGCCCGGTTTTCTCTACAATCGCCTGGATCATGGGCTCGCTCTTCTTTTTCTTCCGCACCATTTTTACGATCTGAGTCAACCGGGCCCCGGGCTTGACCTCGTGATCTTCATAGTTGATCTTTATTTTCATGGCGCCCTCAATTTTGCACCCCCTCCCTGAAGCTGTGCAGAAATCCCGTTTTCCCCCCCACCCTGTCCCTCCCCCGTCGAGGGGGAGGGGAAGGGGCGGGAGAGGGAAAGGCCTCGGCGGTGAGCTCAGCCGAACGGTGGAAATCGGGGGAGCGCGTCTTATCGTCGATGGTTATTCTACATACTCTTCCATTCCCAGTCTCTTAATCAGGCCGGAAGTGGGTTTCCCGTCTTCATCCCATTCCCGAACGCGATAGTAATCCCGGATCGCGTCATCCAGCCCGACAGGAACCTTTCCTGCCGCAGGGCCGGAATTCACGGGTTCCATGAAGCGCTTCGGGTACTGGAAGTCATGTTCCTTCTTCCAGCCGTAACGAATGTTCAGGATCTTCTGCAGGGTGGTGATCCGCTCGGCGCACTGGCGGAGGTCATCGAGGCTCCATCCCCACCCCGTGGACGCGTTGATGCTGTTGAGCATGTCGGTTAAGGTGTACCCTCGAAACTCCATGAATTTGCAGTGGCAGGCCGAGTTAATGATATTGCAGTAATCGTGGAACTTGGCGTTTCGGTCCCCGGCCTTGTCCCAGGACCATCGCTCTTCGTTCTCCACTTCGCCGATCCCCCATTCGGGCAGCCGGATGTGGCCGACCCAGATATGCTGGGAGTTGCCCCGCTCATGGTTGGGACCCGCCGCGACGCCCGTGCAATAATTGAGAGCGGAAATATACTGGGCGCGCCAGTTGTGAGCCGCGATCTCCTGCCCTTTCATCTGGACTGCCCATTCCTCCGAACCTTTGCCCAGCTGCTCGGAAGCGATCTTGCAGCCTTCGCCCAGCAGATATCCCAGGCCGTCCGCCCTTTCTCCGATCTTCTTCACCATCTCCACCATGGCCTCGGCGTTGCCCCATTTCAGATCCAGGCCATAGGTGTCTTTTTTCGTGATGACGCCTTTTTCATAGCACTCCATGGCCCAGGCGAGGACGACGCCCAGCGAGATGGTGTCCATCGAATACAGGTCGGCCAGCTCGCAGGCGTAGGCTACGGCTTTTACATCCGGGACCATTGTATTGAATCCCACCATGGCGAAGGATTCATATTCGGGACCCTTCCCCTTGTAAGCATAGGGGCCGCTTTTCACCTCGCAAAGGTTATGGCACTGGAGAACGCAGTATTTGCACGGCCAGGGTTTCGCGTTCAGCTCTTTGGCGTAATTTGAGGCGTGAAAGGCCTTGACCCCTTCGGGGAAATCGGCCAGGGAGTAATTCTTGATCGGCAGATTGCCCTGCGGGGCGAACAGCTCGGTCGCCATGGCCGTCCCCACGCGCTTGATCTGCAGCCACTCGGGTTTCAGGGAATCCAGCTCGGCCAGTCTCTTGTTGATGTCCTTGTTGAGGCGGTCCGCTTCTTTGGGATCGAACCAGGGGGCAGTTCTGGCTGCCCCTGACCGCGATTCCCTTGAGCCCCTTGGAGCCCATGACCGCACCCAGGCCGCTCCGTCCCAGGAAGGATTTTTTGCGGGTTTGAATGTTGGCGAACCGGACGAGTCTTTCGCCCGACTGGCCGATGGTGACCACTTCAAAATCGGACCCTTCGGCCTCTTTAATCCCGTCTTCGGTTTCATAGGCATTCTTGCCCCAGAACTTCTTGGCATCCTTGATTTTGACCTTGCCGTCATCCACGACGATGTAAACCGGTTTCGGCGATCTTCCGGAGACCACGATCGCGTCGTAGCCGGTCTCTTTCAGCTCGATCCCCCAGCTCGCAGTCGCGGCCGTGTCGGCGTTCATGTTGATGGAAGGAGAGATGGCCCCCGCGGTCCATTTGGCGGCGCCGGTCTGTTTCAATCCCGTCATGGGGCCGCCGCCAAAGGTGATCCGGTTGGCGGGATTGAAGGCGGTGGTCCCTGCCGGGCATTCTTTCCACATGTAGTACGCAGCCAGCCCGGCCCCGCCCATGAAATACTTGTAAACTTTCTCCGGCAGCTCTTCCGTTTTGCAGGTGCCGTTCGTCAAATCGACTTTGAGCACTTTTCCCCACACGCCTTTCATAATGGATCCTCCTTTTTTGGTTCCGGCACCCAACGCTGAGTCGACCGGGTTAGTTAGTGTTCATCCGGAAACTCAGATTCCGTCCCCCTTTGGGCGAGGGACAGTTTCCGGATGGAAACCTGCAACGATTCTACGGGAGCGGTTCGCAAATCCTCCTACGCGGCCCGGGCCAATTTTGCCGCCACTCGCCTCCAGGCCCCGAGGAGCGAATTTTTCAGCAACACCAGGGCCATCACCGCAAAGACCATCGTATCGGCGGCCTGCGACCAGAAACGGGCGGTGATGGCGATGACGAGACCCAGGACAAAAGCGGAAAAAAACGTTCCGGTCAAATTTCCCATGCCCCCCACAATGACTACCGCGAAGGCGACGAGGAGAATGTGGAACCCCATGTAAGGTTCGGCCGTGGCGATGGGCGCGTACAGCACCCCTCCCAGCACCGCCAGCCCGGACCCGATGACAAAGACAATGGAAAAATATCGATTCACATCGAGGCCCAGGCTGCGGACGCCGGCCCGGTCCTCCAGGGCGGCGATGACGATTTTCCCGATGATGCTCCGGTTGAAGAAAGCCCTGAGCCCGAGGAAAAGGGCGATCGCGCTCACAAACACCACGACCCGGTACAGGGGAATGTTCATGTCCAGGAAGTGGAGGGAGATTCTCAGCGGATCGCTGATCGGCTGCGGCTGGGCGCCCCAGACCCACTTGATCAGGTCGGCCCCGATCAAAAGGACTGCGTAGGTGGCGATAATGGCGTAATCCAGGCTCTCGCCGTACAGGCGGCGGATCACCAGGCGCTCGATGACAAAGGCAACGGGCAGCATCGCCGCAACAGCCAGGACCAGGGCCAATGGAAAGACTTTTCCGAACAACGCCAGGAAGGTGATAAAAAGGTACACGCCCACGGAGTAAACCATCCCGTGGGCGAAATTGACGATCTGCATGGTGCCGAAAGTGATGGAAAGGCCGATCGAGAAAAAATAGAGGATCGCCCCGATCGTCAAGCCGTAGATGAGGGTCTCAAGCACTTCCTTACACCTCCGCCGCATGTTTCCGCTTGCTGCGGAGAATCCATTCCGAGGCGTAGCCGGTCAGCCCGCGCCGGAACCGGAATATCCAGACCAGCAGCAGGATTCCAAGGAACATTTCCCATCGGGTGATGTTCGTGGCCAGGTAGTTGCTCATCAGCTTGTAAACGACTCCCCCGATGATCGCCCCATAAAGGTTCCCCGCCCCGCCGATCAGGACCGCGAAGATCACATCCGTGTTCCCGAAGGGAGAGATAATCGTCGGGGCGACAAACCCGTAAAAAACCGCGAAGAGGGTCCCGGGGAAAGCAGCCAGCGTGCTGCTCAGGACGAAGGTCAGCCACTTAAAATAGAAGACGTTATAACCCAGGAACTTCACCCGGTCCTCGTTTTCCTTGATCGAACGCACCGTAATCCCGTAGGGCGAAAGGGTAAACACTTTGAGCAAAACAAACACCAAGAGCAGGCATGCCAGGAAGAACCCGAATGCGAAAAATTCATTGGTGAAATCGATAAAGCCCAGGGTTCCGGCCGTCGTGTTGAGACCGTCCTCCCCTTTGGTGTAAGCCTGGAGGCCGGAAGCGACCAGCCAGAAGCCGATCTGGTTAAACGCCAGATTGATCAGGGCAAAAGGGGCGCCGTCCGTCTGCAGGACGATAAACCCCAGAACCATCGATAAAAGCGCGCCGGCGGCAATTCCCGCGATGATGGCCAGGAAAGGGTTGCGGGTAAAATTGAGCAGGACGAGGCTGGCGACGTAGGCCCCGGTACCGTAGTACAGAACGTGCCCGAACGAAAGCCTGCCCATGTATCCGTAAAGAAGGTCGAACGAGAGGACCAGGATGCAGAAGATGGTAAAGTCTATCACCCAGTGAAGCGGGATGAGGAACGCCATCAGGATAAAACTTGCCCCGATCAGGAGAATGTCCCTGGTAAACAGGTTTTTCTTCAGAGGGGTTACGGCAAAAGAGCCGGTTGACGGATTGATCACTTCCAAATCATCTGCCTTCTGGTGACTCAACTTCCACTTGCCCTTCCACTGCTCTACAGATAACTCTCCAGTTCGGCGGTGTTGCGGATCTCGGAGGGATCGGTCATTTCTTTGATGATCTTTCCTTCCTTCATGATGTAAATCCGGTCCGCAAGCCGGGAAACGATCGAAAGGTTCTGCTCGACAATGAACGTCGACATCTTTTCCTGCTTCATCTCCTTCAAAATCCGAAATATGTCCTCGATGACGATCGCCGCGAGGCCTTCGGTCGGCTCATCGATCAGGAGCAGCCTGGGATTTCCAACCAGCGCCCGGCCGATCAGGAGAATTTCGCGCTGGCCGCCGGAGAGACCTCCGGCATTGCGCCCGAGGGAATCCTGGAACTTGGGGTAGAGCCGCGTGAGGCGCTGAATCGCCTGCCCCAGGTTTTCCCCCGTGGCATAAGAGGCGAGCTCGATGTTCCCCCGGACCGTCAGGTTGCTGAACACTTTCTTGTCCTGGGCTACGAAACGAATGCCCAGGCGGGCCAGCTTTTCCGCGGGCTGCCCGTGAATTTCCTTGCCGTCGTAGAGGATACGTCCGGAACTCGGCTTCATGTGGCCGCTGATGGTCTGGAGCAGAGTGGTTTTCCCCGCCCCGTTGCGGCCCACGATAAAAACCATCTCCCCCGGATTGAGGGTGAGGGAAACCCCGTGGAGAACTTTCGCGGGCCCGTAGGCCACATCGATGCCGAGAACTTCCAGCAACTCAGGCTTCCTTTCCCCAGTAACATTCCCGAACCCGGGTGTCGCCGAGCACCTCTGACGGGGGCCCCTCACAGATCATCCGTCCGTCGTTCATCACGCAGAGGCGCTCCACGAGGTCGAGGATCTTGGAAATTTTGTGTTCGATGATGACGACGGCGAAATTCTTCTTGATGCGGTTGAGAAGGGCAATCACTTCCGCGATCTCGTGATCGCTTAACCCGGATAAGGGCTCGTCCAGCAGAAGGAGCTTGGGCTTGAGCGAAAATGCCATGGCCAGTTCCAGCATGCGCTTGTCCCCGTAACTCAGTTCGGACGTTGTCCTTGCCGCCTTGGACTCCAGACCGACTTCGGCCAGAGAGCGGCGGCACTCCTCCAGGACCGTCCTCTTCCGGGCAGGTCTGAAAAAGAAGTTCCCCGGCGAATGCTCTTCTTTCTTGAAACGAATACAGGAGAGGACCACGTTTTCCCACACGGTCATGGAATTGAAAACGGAGACGAGCTGAAAACTCCGGGCCATGCCCATCATCACTCTCATGTGCGGCAGGGCGGCGGTCACGTCGCGGCCCAGGAAGTGCACCTTGCCCTCGCTGGGGGGCAGGTGCCCCGAAAGGAGGTTGAAGAGCGTGGTTTTCCCCGAGCCATTGGGCCCGATCACCCCCACCGTCTGGCCTTCGCGGACGAGGAAATCGACCCGGCAGACCGCCGTCAAACCCCCAAAGTTTTTGCTCAGCCCTTCGGCTTTCAGGACTTCGTCGGGCATGAAAATCTCACTTCAGTTCGGAGTGACTGTTTAGCCTTATGAAGAGCATTCCAGAATTGCCAAAAATCCCCAGAAATCCCCCTCAATCCCCCTTTTTCAAAGGGGGAACTCTATCTCCTCCCTTTGTAAAAGGGAGGTTGGGAGGGATTTCTGGAACCTCTTTCCAAACCGGTAAATTGATACAGTTCGGAGCAACGTACGGCACGCGGTGCCCGTACGGAGTTTGGAGTGAGAGCTTCAAACTTTCGAGTTGAAGAAGCCCGATTTCAGTTATCAGTCGGGCCCAACTCTCAGATTGCTTTTTTCCTCCGAACTCTCTCACCAACCCATCTCTTTAACCGACGGCAGGAAAGCATCGCCCCCGTAAACGTCTACGATCTTGGCATAGTCGTACTTGATATCTTTTCGATCTTTGGGGCCTTTGCCTTCGACGATCCAGGAGTTGTACTTGAACTGCGGCCTCCCGTCCACTCGCCATTTCGCCGGCCCTTTCACCGAATTGAAATTGGGTTTGGCCATGAGGGCGTCGTACATCTTCTTGGGATCGAAACTGTTCGCCAGTTTCATGGCCCGGAGGGTCTCGGCTCCGCCGTAGTAGGCGCTCATCGCGTAAGGATCGGGGGGGATGCCGTAAGCCGCCACATAGCGGGACGTGAACTCCTGCGAAGTTTTTACCACCTCGGCATCCTTGAACCCGCTCATGTCGTGGTACCACCACAATTGGCACCAGACACCGTCCAGGGCTTCGGGCGGGATCCCGACGGCCATGGTATCGATGACCCAGTTGAAGAAGAGCTTGGTTTTGCTTCGCAGCCCCATTTCATAGGCCTGTTTGAGGACGTTGATGGCATCGTTCCCCCAGTGGCCCATGCAGATGACTTCGGGTTTATGTTCCATGCATTTGATGAGATAAGGGGTCATATCCGCCGTCCCCAAGGGCGACCAGACCACATTGGACTGAACCGCCGGCCGCTTTTTCAGTATCTGCTGAACCCCCCCGTAGGCGAACCGGCCGTAAGCATAGTCGGGCATAAAGAAGACGACGTTTTTGGCTTTCATCACGTCGATCACGTATGCGGCGGCGCCCCGGCCTACCATCCCGTTATCGCCCAGGCTGCACAACGCGTAAGGGCCCTTCTCCTCTTTGCTGAAATAGCTGTCCGGAACCCCATTGGTGGTCATGAGAAAGTATTTCTGCTTCTTGGCCAATCCGTTCATCGCCTGAGAGACATGGGCGAAGGTGCCGCCGATCACGGCTTTTAGGCTGCTGTCCCGGATCATCTCGGTCACGCGCCGGATCGCCACGTCGGGTTTGCCCTCGTCATCGCGCTCAACGACTTCGATGGTGTATTTTTTGCCGCCCACGGTGATCCCCCCGGCATCATTGGCCTCCTTGATGGCCAGCTTGGCCCCCTGCGCCTGGATCGGACCCAGCGAAGACCCGGCGCCGGTCAATGAGTAAATCACGCCGATCTTGATCGTGTCCGCGGCGAGCGCCGGAGCGCACAGAAACACCGCCAGGAGCAACGCCATTCCGATCCCGCTCATTCCCTTGAGACTCCTTTTCATTTTTCCCTCCTTTTTTGAGAATGGAACAGACGCCTTCCCTGGGAAGGTAATTTTAGGTTCGCTATGCCGGGAGATCCGGATGAAATTTGTCTTCCTGTCATGCATCAATCGGGCGAAAACATAATACGACGGCCATGACGATGAACACCATGGTCTCCGCCCCCTGCGACCAATAGCGGGCCGTCAAGGCCATGACCATTCCCAGGGCAAAAGCGGAAATGAAGGTGCCCCGCAGGTTCCCCATTCCTCCCACGATGACGACCGCAAACGCAAGCAGCAAGACCGAAAGTCCCATGTACGGGTGCACCGCGCTGATGGGGGCATAAAGGACTCCCCCCAGGGCGGCGAGGGCGCTCCCCAGAATGAACATGAGAGAAAAATATTTATCCACGCGGACGCCCAGGCACCGCACTCCATCCTTGTCTTCCAGGGCGGCCACGACGATCTTTCCCAGAATCGTCTTCCGGAAGAAAACCTCCAGGGCAAAAAAGAGGAGGAGGGCGATCCCGAAGATGATGATCCGGTAAACGGGAAACGTCATACCCCAGAAATCAAGGTAGGTGCTGAGCGGAGCGCTCAAAGGACGCGGGTTCACGCCCCAGACCCACTTGATTGTATCTACGCCGATGAGGGTAACGGCAAAAGTGGCGATGAAAGTGTAATCGAGCGATTCGCCGTAGAGCCGGCGGATGATAAACCGCTCGACGAGGTAGCTGATGGGAATTACGGCCACGATGGCGAGGATCGCGGCGGGGACGAAATTTCCGCCGAGCCAGGGAAGGAAGGTGATGAGAACGTAAACGCCGATGCTGTAAGTCAGAGTATGGGCAAAGTTGACGACCCGCATGGTTCCGAAGGTCAAGGAGAGCCCGATGGATATGAAATAAAGGATGGCGCCGATGGAAAATCCGTAGAAGATCGTCAGGAGCATCTCAGGCCCTCTTTTCTCCTGCCGGCCGGACCTCTTTCCCCCTACGGAAGTATTCACCGGCGCTTTGAACGTTTCCCCAGATTCCCTTGCGGAATTTGAAGACGATGATGAGGAGGGATATGCCCAGGAACATTTCCCATCTCTGAATATAAATGGCGAGATAATTGCTGATCATCATGTACGCGACCCCGCCGATGATCGCCCCGTAGAGGTTCCCCGCGCCGCCGATCAGGCAGGCGAAGACCACGCCCACGTTCTGGTGAACATCCATCACGTTCGGATTGACAAATTTATAGTTTAGAGCGGTTAACGTCCCGGCGAGGCCGGCGATGAGGGAAGCGGCGACGAACGTCACCCACTTGTAAAAGTAGGTGTTGTAGCCCAGGAAACGGACCCGGTTTTCGTCCTCTTTGATGGAACGGATGAGAATGCCGTACGGGGAAGTCGTCATCCTTTTCAACAGGTAGTAAACCAGGAGGAGCAGGAGGAGGACAAGGGCAAACAGGGTGGTCTTGCTGTTGAAATCCAAAAACCCGATCGACTGGGCATGAGCGCCGAAACCGTCTTCGCCGTTGGTGAACCTCTTGAAGGGTGACAACACCAGGAAGAAACCGATCTGGTTGAAGGCCAGGGCCATGAGGGAAAAACAGGCCCCGGTCGCCCTCACCATGATGAGGCCCAGCAGCATTCCCAGAATACCCGCAGCCAGGACCCCGAGAAGGACAGCAAGGAAGGCATTTGTCTGGAAATATTTTACGAACAGCCCGAAAGAATAGGCTCCGGTTCCAAGGTACAGGAGATGACCGAAAGAGAGACGCCCCATATACCCGTAGAGGAGGTCGAAGGAGAGGGCGAATATGCAGAAGATCATGAAGTCCGTGACCCTGTGGATGGAGATCAGAGGGATGAAAATAAGAAAGCAGACCCCGATGATGAGGATTTCCCTTGCCATGCTCCTCTTGGGGGAAAAAGCGGGAAAGTGTTTAGTGTCAGTGTCAGTGTTCAGTAATTTTTTACGATCCGTTGACAATGAGCACTCCCGAAGACTGTGAACCTGTCATTCCGGCGAAGGCCGGAATCCAGATATGCTTTTCCAAGATCCTGATTCCTGACTTCGGCGTGAGCTCAGTCGAACGCTTTCGCAGGAATGACGACACTACAATTCAATCTCAGAAACCCAACTTGAACAATAATCAATTCTTTTACTGTCCACTGACACTGACACTGAACACTAAAGGTATTCTTCCATCCCCTGGGTATCCGCGATCTCGGCCTTGCTGGAAACTTCCCTGGCCAGCTTCCCCTCTTTCAGGATGTAAACCCGGTCGGCAAGGTATCTCACCATCGCCAGGTTCTGCTCCACGATGACCGCGGAAACCTGTTCCTTCAACTTCTTTAAGATCATTCCGATGTCTTCGATCACCACGGCGGCCAGCCCCTGGGTGGGCTCGTCGATGAGAAGGAATTTCGGATCGCCGACCAGGGCCCGCCCGACGAGGAGGATTTGCCTTTGCCCGCCGCTCAGCTGCCCCGCTTTGATCTTCAGGAGGTCCTTCAGCTTCGGGTAAAGGGCGATCACTTTTTCCAGGGCGCGGTCCATGGATTCATGGCTGCCGAAAGCGGCAATCTCGATATTTTCGCGTACCGTGAGGTTCGCGAAGACCTTTTTCTCCTGGCCGACGTACCTCAATCCCAGAGGATACAATTCTTCCGGGGGCCTCCCGGTGATCTCCTGGTCCTGGTAACGAATGGAACCTTTCGCGGGATTCAGCAGGCCCATGATGGTTTTCAGGAGGGTCGTTTTCCCCGCCCCGTTGCGCCCGATGAAGAAACCCATCTCGCCCCTGTGGATCCGGAACGAGATCCCGTGGAGAACCTGCGCGTGTCCGTAGGCGACGTCTAAATTCCTGATTTCCAGCATGGATTCCTGCTCACCGTAGGGGCGATTCATGAATCGCCCCTACAACCGTTTCCGCGGCATGGCCGCTTCCCCAGTGGGCGGATCGAGAACCGCCTTACAATATTTTCATCTCCCCTTTTCCCCAATAGCATTCCCGCACTTTTTGATCTTTCAAAACGCAGGTCGGCTCTCCTTCGCAGATGAAAATTCCCTCGTTCATGACGCAGAGACGGTCGACCAGGTCCACGATTTTGGAAAGTTTATGTTCGATGATGATCAGGGTGAGATCCTTCTTGATTCGGTGCAGGATCTCCAGGACCCCCACGATTTCGAGGTCGCTGAGCCCGGCCATGGGCTCGTCGAGGAGAAGAAGCCTGGGCTTGAGGGAGAGCGCGATGCCGATTTCCAGCATCCGCTTGGCGCCGTAAGAAAGCTCGGAGGTGAGGGTTCGGGAATGATTTTCAAGGCCGACGACTTCCATCGCCTCCGTGCAGTTCCTGCGCATCCCATCCCCGTCCGCGGGAGAAAATAAAAACTTCCATTCGGACCCGGGTTCCCGCTGGAACCTGAGGCTGGAGAGAACGAGATTTTCCCACACCGTCAGCGAGTTAAAAACAGAGACCAGCTGAAAGGTGCGCACCATTCCCTGGAGCACTCTCTGGTTGGGAGGGAGCCGGGTGATCTCCTTTTCGAAGAAGAAAATACGCCCGGCGGTGGGGGGAAATAAACCCGAAAGAAGATTAAAGAACGTCGTCTTTCCTGATCCGTTGGGGCCGATGATCCCGACGCATTCCTGGGGCTGAATCCGGAAAACTACCTGGTTTACCGCGATCAGCCCGCCGAAATGCTTGCTGAGGCCTTCAGTTCTGAGGATTTCAGGCATAACAAAAAAGTCGCGAGATCGCGAGGGCGCAAGAGCGCAAGGCGTAAAATAATGTGAGGGAAGGTTCGTTATTCCTCATCCCGCCTTCGAATTCCCCAATCCGGTATTTTCTTCCTTTAACGCCTTGCGCTCTCGCGCCTTGCGGTCTTTGTTACCATCCCATCTCTTTCAACGGGAGACAAAGCTCGGGGCCCTGGTAGGCCTCTACGACTTTGCAAAGATCGTACTTATCCTTCCTGGCTTTTGATCCTTTTCCATCCATGATGAAATAGGCATACTTGTAATCCGGCCGGCCGTCGATGCGCCACTTCCCCGGGCCTTTCGGACCCGTGAATTCGGGTTTGTCCATGATCGCCTTGGAGACTTTGGCCGGGTCCGTGGAGTTGGCCGCCTGGACCCCGCGCAGGGTCTCCATCATGGCGATGTACGTGTAGATCGCAAACGTATCCGGTATATCCCCGAATTCCTTTAGGTACTTCTTGGCGATTTCACTCACCGCGTTTTCGGTCGCAGGGTCTTTCAGCCCGCTCAGATCATGGTACCACCACCAGCCCATGGTCACCCCATCCAGCGCATCGGCGGGAACCCCGGAGGCCAAAGTATACCCGATCGAATTAAAGAAAATCTTCGATTCCTTTCTCAACCCGAGTTCATAAACCTGCTTCAGCACGTTGATGGCGTCGTTGCCCCAATGGCCCATCATCACGACGTCGGGCTTCGCTTCCTTGATCTTTATGATGTAGGAAGTGAAATCGGGTGTTCCGACAGGAGACCAGACCTCGCTGATCTTGATGTTCGGGTATTTTTCCTTGAATACCTTGTTGGCCCCTTTGGCCGCTCCGTGGCCGTAGGCGTAATCAGGAAGGAAGAGGGTGACGCTCTTGGGTTTGTACGTCTTCGCCACGTAATCGCCGCAGATTCTCCCGATGGCGTCCACGCCGCCCATGGTGGAAGAAAAATAGGGGGCTTTCTCCTTCTTTTCGAAGGTCTTCTCCTGGATTCCGTTGGGCACGATTACAAAAGTCTGCCCGCCTTTGACCTGCTCGTTCAGCGCCTGGCTGACATGGGCAAAGGTCCCGGCAACGAGAAGGTTGATGCCGTCATTCTGGTATTCCCGCAGTCTCCGCACGGCCACGTCCGGCTTGGTCTCGTCATCGCGGAGGACAGCCTCGACTTTCATTTTCTTGCCGCCTACGGTCACCCCCCCTTTTTCATTCACTTCCTTAACCGCAAGCTTGACCGCTTCCACCTGGATCTTTCCGACCGCCGAACCCGTGCCCGTCTGGCTGAACATGGCCCCGACCTTCAGGGTGTCCTCGGCCAGAGAAGCTCCGGCGAAGGCCAGCAGGAAAAGACCGCTTCCCAATTGCTACTGCCCACACGGCTCTCCTTGTCTTCATATTCTCCTCCTTCTTGAAATTTTCAAATTCTCCCCTCGTCCATCCCTTCTTCTCCTCCTTACACATGGCCCCTCATTCCAGGAAACGCCCCTCTAGTCCCCCCGCTAGTATGGTCTTTCCGAATTAATTCGCACTATTCAGATCCGGACCCACATGTCTTGGATAGGATATGAACGAGAAGGCGACAGCGGAAAGAAGTCGAAGTATCGTGAGTTCCCCCACAGAAAAATTGCGAGTCTATTTAATAATCAATCCTTTCTTTTTGTCAACAAGTTTATCTCTCGAAACCTCAATATATTCGTCACGTTATTCTGCTTTTAAAGTAGTAATTAGTAATAATAAGTAATAATAAGTTATAAAATATGAAAATTTTCTCTTGAATGATGATGATTTCTGGATTATCTTCTTTAACCATTCCTTGGAATCTGCCGCCTGGGAAGCCAAAAAAGTCGAAATACTCAAACATTAAAAAAAGGAGAAGTCTTTCTGTTCGAGGACATTTCCCTGCAAAGGAGGATCGATGAAGAAAGTTACGCTGAAGATTAACGGGTCCGGAAGCAGTTCGTCATCCCCCGGACCGGGTTCTGCTCGACCTGTTGCGCGAGGACCTCAGGCTCACCGGAGCCAAGCAATCCTGCGACCGCAAAGGCCAGTGCGGAGCCTGCACAGTGGTGGTGAACGGCAAGGCGACCCGCTCCTGCCTCGCCAAAGTGGCCGACCTGGATGGAGCCGAGGTCATTACCGTGGAAGGCCTGGGAACCCCGCAGAATCCGCATTTGATTCAGGAGGCCTTTGTTCTCTCCGGGGCAATCCAGTGCGGATTTTGCACCCCGGGCATGATCATGGCGGCCAAGGCCCTGCTGGATGAAAAGCCAAATCCCACCGTGGAGGAAATAAAAACTGCCTTGCGGCGCATCCTTTGCCGTTGCACAGGGTACAAAAAAATTATCGAGGCCGTTCAGTTGGCCGGCCGCTTCCTGCGCAAGGAGATCACTCCGGATCAGGTGAGGCCCGATCCGAACGGCCCCAAAATCGGCGTAAGCCATCCGAGACCATCGGCCATGGCGAAAGCCTGCGGCGTGGCTGAGTTCTCAGCCGATATCAAAGTGGAAGGCGCGGCAGAATTGGCCGTGGTCCACAGCCCCCATGCCCATGCCCGAATCAAATCCATTCACACGGCTGCTGCCGAAAAGATGCCGGGCGTGATCGGAGTTATGACCGCCAAGGATATCAAGGGTACCAACCGTTTGAAACTTCGTCGTGGCCGATCGTCCGGTTCTCTGCGATACAACGGTCCGTTATATAGGGGACCCGGTCGCGGCTGTTCTGGCGGAAACCAGGGAACAGGCCGTGGCCGCCGCTCAGGCCGTCGAAGTCGCGTACGAACCCCTTCCCGTCATAAAAAATCCGGCCGAAGGCCTGGCCAAGGATGCCGTTCAGCTTCACAGCGAATGGCCCAACCTGTGCTATTCGCAACCGCAGATCAGGGGGGATGCGGAAGCGGCCCTCGCCCAATCCGCCTTTGTGGTCGAAACCGATTTTTCCACCCAGATGAATCACCAGGCGCCCCTGGAACCCGAGGCTTGCGTTGCCTACCTGGAAGAAGGAGATGAAGGGGAGGAGCCGATCCTGGTGGTGATCGGCCGAAGCATCAACATCCACGTTCATCTTGGGATGCTCCAGGGGGCCTTGGGTTATGAAAATATGAGATATGAGGAGGCCTATGCCGGAGGGCAGTTTGGGATCAAGATCGATATCACCTCCGAAGGGTTGGCCGGCGCGGCGGCGCTTCATTTCCGGCGGCCGGTCCGGTATGTTCCTTCCCTGACCGAATCGATGTATCTTTCTCCCAAGCGTCATCCTTTCGAAATGAAAATTCGGCTGGGTGCGGACCGCCAGGGGAAGCTCACGGGTTTGGCCATGGATTACGTCGTTGACAACGGGGCCTATCTTTCAGCCGGCAGAGCAATGATCTTTCGGGCCCTCTACATGCTTTCCGGGTCCTATTACATCCCTGCGGTAAAAGCATTGGGCAAATTGGTATACACGAACAATCCCTGGGGCTCCGCCGCCCGGGGCGCCGGACCGCCCCAGGCCAATTTCGCCCTGGAATCGGCGATGGATATGCTGGCCAAAAAAATCGGGATGGACCCCCTGGAATTCCGGCTGCTGAACTCCTTGAAGCCGGGCGCAGTCAAAATCTACCGGCCGGGTTGTGGACCAATGGCCATTTCCGGAGCTCGTGGAGGCTATCCGCCCCCACTATAACCGCGCGAAAAAGGAGGCGGAGGATTTCAACCGGAAGGGCGGCCCTGTCCGCCGCGGGGTGGGGTTGGGAACCGGGGCTTTCGGCATCTCCATGTCCGGGGATTCGGCAAGTGTGGCCGTGGAATTGGACCCCGACGGAGGTCTCTCGGTCTTTGCCGCCGCTGCCGACCCGGGGGAAGGCAATGATTCGATGTTTATCCAGATCGCGGCCCATCTCATGGATCTCCCCATGAGCAAAATCCGCCTGGTGACACGGAATACGGACCGGACCACAGCCACCGGACCTGCCGCCGGAAGCCGGATGACCTATATGGTCGGGGGGGCCATGGTGGATGCCGTCCAGAAGCTCAAGTCCGCGATGGCCGAAGCAAGAGCCACGACCTATGACCAGCTTAAGGCAGCCGGCAAACCGAACCGTTACATGGGCACGAAGAAGAACCAGGATGCCGCCGCTACAATCGATCCGACCACGGGACTGGGGCCCTCTTTCGAATCCCAGGTGCATTCCATCCAGATGGCGGAAGTGGAGGTCAATACCCAGACCGGGGATGTCAAGGTCGTCAAAGTGACGACCGCCGTTGATGCCGGCACGGTCATCAATCCTCAGAACCTGGAAGGCCAGTTGGAGGGGGGAGTTGATCAGGGACTTGGATATGCGCTGCGGGAAGAGTATGTAGCGGGGCAAACCAAGGACTGGATCACCTTCCGCTTCCCGACGATCACAACCTCTTGTGAAATGGAACATATTATCCGGGAGACCCCGCGGACGAAAGGGACTCTCGGTGCCATCGGGGTGGGGGAAATGACCATGGTTCCCACTGCGCCGGCCGTTACCAACGCCATTTTCAATGCCTGCGGGGCCAGGGTGAGGCATCTGCCCGCAACTCCGGATAAGGTCCAGGCCGCCCTGGGCAAGGCTAGATCGCCATTGGACCAGCCAGCCGAAACCTCCCGCTCCGGCCGGTGCTGACACCTTGCAGGTTCGGGTGCGTTCCCTCGCCGGACGGGAGATTGTCTTTGACTCCGAAGGCTTCCTGGTGGACCCCCTCTCAGTGGACGGAGGAGATGGCCGGTGAGCTGGCCCGCGAGATGCGGGCTCGCGGTGACTGACCGACACTCACTGGCAAGTGATCCGCTTCTTACGGGAATATTATCTCCAAAACGGCCGGGCGCCCCTCAACCGCCAGCTCAAGTCGGGGATCGGGAATGAGTCTGATGGAGATTGAAGGCCTTTTCCCGGGAGGACTCAAGCAAGGCGCCCGCCGGCTGGCCGGGTCTGCCCAATCCCAAAACCTGCGGGTAGGTTGAAGAAAATGGCAGACATCGTTTACCTGGACAACGCCGCAACTACTTTCCCCAAGCCGAGGGAAGCCCTCGAGCGTATGATCGACCTTTATACGGCCCACGGGGTCTCCCCGGGACGGGGGGGGTATGATCTCGCCCTGGAAGCCGAGGAGATGGTCTCCGCCGCCCGCAACCGGCTCTGCCGTCTCTTCGGAGGAGACGACCCGGCCCGGGTGATCTTCGCCTCCAACGCCACCGACGCCCTCAACCTGGTCATCCAGGGGGCGGCCCGTTCAGGGGGCCACGTGGTCTCTTCCGAATTGGAGCACAACTCGGTCCTTCGCCCCCTGCACTACCTCCGGGAAAAAGGCCTGATTGACTTTGACCTGGTCCCTTTCGACGCTGAAGGGTTCATCGATCCCGATGAGGTTGCCAGGGCCGTCCGGCCTAACACCCAGTTCGTGCTCTTGACCCATGGCTCCAATGTGCTGGGCACCATCCAGCCGGTGGAGGCCGTCGGGGCCCTCTGCCGCGAGAGGGAGATCCCGTTGATCCTGGATACCGCCCAAAGCGCCGGGCTTATCCCCATCGACCTTTCCGCCTGGGGGGTATCGGCCATGGCCTTTACCGGCCATAAATCTCTGCTCGGGCCCACGGGCATCGGCGGGCTGGTATTGAACCGGGGATTTGATGTGGAAACCACCCGGTTTGGCGGAACGGGAATCGATTCCGAGGACCCTATCCACACGCAGACTTATCCCCACCGCCTGGAATGCGGCACCGTTAATTTCATCGGAATTCTCGGATTGATGGCCGGGCTGGACTACTTGGAATCTCAAGGGATGGAAGCCACCCTGCAGAAGGAACGGGCCTTGGCCAGCAGGTTGTGGCAAGGGCTGGCCGAGATCCCTAGGGTAACGCTCTATGGGACCGACCGGATGGACCGTCGCTTGCCGGTCATTCTGGCAAATGTGGAAGGAAGGGTCCCCGCGGACGTGGGGGCCATTCTGGATGCCGACTTCGGCATCGCCACCCGGGTCGGTTTGCACTGCGCTCCGTTGGTCCACCAGCGCCTGGGGACCGGCCGAGCGGGAGGAGTTCGGTTCAGCCTCGGGCCCTTCAATACTTCCGAAGACATCGACCGCGCCTTGGAGGCGATGGGAAAAATATGCTCGATGAAGTAGGGGAGGCGGCGGAAATGGGGTCTCCCCCTGATTGACGGGTAGACCCACCAGCAGCCGTTTATCTGCTTAATCGATATACATAAGCGGCCCCCTGGTCCTTTTCCAGGAGGTCGACCCCCGTCGCTCCCACGACAATGATGTTGTCATCTGCGGCAAGCGAATGGCCAAATTCATCACCGGCGGCTCCGTTGAACGCCGTGATCCGGCCTTTTTCCTCCCACTCTGCGATCCTGTGCTTCCAAAGGTGTCCGTGGTCATCCGATCGGCGGAAGATATACACGGCCCCCTGGTCTGTATTCCCGTCAATATCCGCCCGGCGCGCGCCCACCGCGATGAAGTCTCCGTCTCCGCTCATGGCCACGGAATGCCCGAATTCGTCCCCTGCCTTGGCGTCGCTTGCGGTCAGCTTCTGGATCTCCTTCCACTCGCGCCCGGTGAAACCGAATAGATAGGCCGCCCCGGCATTACTCCGATTGGGGCTGGTGAGGTCGGCCCTTCGCGCTCCGGCTGCGATGATGTTTCCGGAAACGGCAATATTGAACGCGAACTGGTCGCCCGACTTCCCGTCGGAAGCATACAGCTTGTCGAATTCGACCCACTTGCCGTGGATCCATCCGAACAGGTAAAGCGCTCCGGTCCCTTTGGCCACGGGAGTATCCGCATCCCTCGCCCCGATGACGATCAGATTTCCCTGAACGGCCGCCGATTGCCCGAAGAGCGCCGCAGGATTTGGGTCACTGGCCGTCAGTTTCGCCTCCTGCTTCCAGGTTCGGCCTTTCCGGTGGAAGACATAAGCCGCCCCAACGTCCGGGCTAGAGATATCCTCCTTCCGGGCGGTCACCACCAGCAAGTCGTCGTCCAGGGCTACGGCCCGTCCGAAGTTGTCTTCGGCTGAACTGTCGCTCGACGTAATCTTTTGTTCAAAAACCCACTTCCACCCGATCTTCCGGAAGACGTAGGCGGCTCCTGCGCGGGGGACCTCCCCGCTCGAGGCAAAGCGGGCTCCCACCACGATAACATTCTCCTTTATGGCCACCGCCCGCCCGAACTCCGCTCCGAGTTGGGGATCGGGCGCTTCAAGCTTGGCTTCCAGAAAATACGTTTTGCCGATGCGCCTGAAGACATAAGCCGCTCCGGGCGCGAAAGGAGGCGTTTCGTTGTCCCCCTCCGGGGCCCCGACCACTACGGTGTTCCCGTCAACGGCCACGGACCGGCCGAACTGGGCTTCTTCGATGGGATCGTGGGCAGTCAGGAATATTCCGGAATCGAATAACGCCCGTGCGGCCCCCGCACTCAGCAGGAGAATCCCAGCAAGAAGGAAAAATCCCAGAGCGCCCCGCAGTATGACTCTTCTTCTCATGCTCTTCTCCTTTCGATTGCATTCTGTCACGACTTAAGAAATTCTATCATGAAAAATCATACGTTCTGAACGTAAAAATGCCAAAAAGGTAGCCAATCTGACATGCCTATATCTGGGGGGAGTTCAAGGGAATTCCTGCGGGAAATATCCGAGTTTATTCAAGGATTGAGGTCTCTCGAGGGGTTTCATTCCTCCATGGCCAAAGTCGAATTCAGTATTTACGACAAGAAAAGTGAAAACCAAGATATTTGTCTTCTTGTCTAAGGCGATCAAAACCTTCTCGAAAGATCGTTCCTAGGGTTTTCCTCTACCTCACCCCCGGTCTGGGCCGCTCCCTCAAAGGACAACCCAGTGGATTGGGGTCCGAAAGACGCTCCTGCGTGATCACCGCTTCAATCAGAAGGCACGCGCCGATCCAAAAGTATCCGCTTTGCCTGTCCCGAAAACCCAAACGGGCCCTCTTTCTGTATCATCGGCGCAACCTTCAGACGGCCAGACTCCAGGGCCCCTCGCACTGCGGGAATGGCTTCCACTGCCTCTTGCACAACATGCGCCTTGGTTTGTCCCATCCCCCATATCTCCAAGTTGAGACAATCTATCTTGCCCTCGCCGCTGAGCCAGGCGGTGAAGTTCCAGACTCCATCGATCGGAAACAAGGCCTCGTCCAGATCAGCCATGGTCAGGCAATGGCCGTTGCCCAAATCCACGCTTTTGCCGATGCGGGTGCGGACTTTTTCCAGGGTTCGAAGAACCGTGCCGCAGGGACAATCCCCGGGAATAAACCGGCTGATGTCGCCCGTACGGTAACGGATCAGCGGCATGCCGCGCCGGGTGAGGGTGGTGAAGACGACTTCACCGTACTCGCCGTCCGGAACCGTCCTGAACCTGATAGGGTCTATGACTTCTATGTAAAGGTCCGCCTCACGGAGGTGGTATCCGCGCCGGGCCTGACACTCCACCCCCCCGCCCAAACCCATTTCGGTCATGCCATAGTGGTTGTACACCATACAGCCCCACGCAGCCTCCACCGCGCGGACAATGGCCTGCGGTACATGATCCATGGTCAATAGCGCGCTTTTCAACCGAAACCGGTTGGGTTCCTCATTTCCTGCCTTACGAACCAAACCCAACACCTGCGTAGGCACCCCTACTACGCCGTTCACACCCTCGTTGGCCATGACTGCCAGCGTATGGCCCACATCCCGCACCAATCCATGGCGAATCCCGCTTGCCCCCATCCGCTCGAGGGCAATGGCCAGCAGGTCCCCCACGCTTCCGGGCCGTTCGACCGGCAAGAGAATCAGGACCCGGTCGCCGGGTGCGGTAAAGGTTGACATGCCGACCCGGAAGAAATCGATAGTCAATTCCTGGTCGTCGCGGGTAAAAAAAATACGCTTGGGCGGACCTGTCGTGCCGGAACTGCCCAGGGTAACCACCCGCTGGATTTCATTCTGCGAAACACAAAGAAATTGGAGGGGCGCTCGACGGACATCCTCAGCCGTAGTAAAGGGGCAGTGTTTCAGTTCTTCCAGGCTGGCAATGTCCGGCGGAAAAGAATTCAGCCTGGAACGGTAAAAAATACTATTTTCCCTGGCCAGAGACAGCGTCTCGCGCACCTTGCGCAATTGGTAGGCGGCAATCGCTTCTCTCGTGAAGGCCTCTGGGGGACTGCCAATCTTATCGGCGATCCAAGAGTGAAGCGGGGTCTGTTTCAAAGGACTATCGGCCATTGCCGCGGTAAAGCGCCTTTCCCTGTCGACTGGTCAAATTATAAGCACAAAAAGGAATCAGTCTTCCATCCGGCGCCACAGTCAGGATATAGCAGTCACGCAGCCGGGCGAGGTCAACCGTCCAGGAATCCTGGAAAGCCATACCCGAAATCGAAAACATATGAGTACGGGCACGAGACAGTAGAGTATCCCACTCGCCCAAGCTGGGGATAATGCTTTCCGCGGGCACATCCGGCGGAGGGGCCGCCCACACGCGAGAGACAAAAGCCTGGGCTTTGATCCTGCCCTCCTGGGCGGTTACCGGCTTGCGGCAGCATGAGCCCGGATCATGACGGGATAGCGGCTTCAAACTGCCGTCCGGCATGAAAACAAAATTTCCGTGAAACGAACAGTGTGCGTTCTCGCCGCCGGAGGGTTTGAAATTTTCCTTCTTCACTAACCCCTCAGTCTGCTCTTCGAGCAGGGTGATGACTTCAGGCAGGGTGATCCGATCCTGGTCTTGGGCAGGCCTGGGGTATCGACCAAAATAACTGACCGGTTGAAAGTGAACGCCTCGTACCATCGGGTGGTATTGGAGGGCCAATTTGACGATATTGCCGACCTCAGGGCTGTTGATTCCGGGTACAATGGTTGCCACCAACACCACGCCGATCTGCAATTTGGCGCAATTCTCAATGGCCGACATCTTCGACGAGAGGAGATCATGTTCCCTGAGTTTTTCATAAATGGCGTCGCGGGTTCCGTCAAATTGCAAATAGACAGTGGAAAGACCCGCACTTTTGAGTTTTTCCAGGAAGCCTATGTCGGTTGCCAGGCGTAAGCCATTGGTATTCACCTGAAAAAAGGTGAACCCCAACGACCTTCCCAAGGTAATAATCTCGGGAAGGTCCTCCCGCAGGCAAGGCTCCCCACCGGATAGCTGAATGTTAAAAGGGCCTCCGGCAGTCAACAGATTTTCAAACCAGGATCGGATCGTGGGCAAATCCGGGTCATCCTCTGTGCTGCAACCGGCATTGGCAAAGCAAAGCGGGCAGCCCAGGTCGCAGCGCTGGGTCACCTCAAGCAGGACGCAGCAGGGCTGTTGCTGATGCTCGGGGCACAAGCCGCAATCGTAGGGACATCCCCTCCCAACGGCCGTGAAAGGCTTCTCCGGATGGGTTGGAATCTTCGGCACTTCCCATGTTTCGTAAGCCGGTGAACCGCGCCAGATTACCGTTTCAAAAGGCCCATGCTGGGCGCAGCTTTTCCGCAGATAGGTATTCCCGTCCCTTCGGATAAGGTCAGCGGGTATCCTGCCAAGGCAATCGGGGCACAAGCTTTCCGTTCTGGAGATAACCTGGAGATCAGGTTTCATGATCTGTTCCGGAGAGATCGAAACCATTTTCAACGAGGAGTTCTTTGATTTTTTGATATGTTTCGGCCACCAGGTGCGGACAGCGGGTTAATTGGTTTTTGGGATTATCTTCAAGAATGTGGTTACAGGTAATGCCGCCGTATTGCGCGCCGAATCTCTCTTTGAACCACTCGACGAGCGCTTCAATCATGAACAGCAGGCGCGGGTCTTCCTGCTCTGCCGGAGACCCCTTCCCGGCGTAAAGCCCCAAAAGGCAGGCGCCGCCGCTGAGGGTTCCGCAAATTTCCCCCGTGAAACCCAGGCCGCCTGCCAGGCCATGCATGGAACGGACCAGGTCGGGGTTTGATTTCCCCTGCAGTTCCAGCCCGAGAATGATCAGGATTTGGCTGCAGAAGAAGCCTTGCTGCTTCAACTCCTTCAGGCGCAACAGGTCGTCCTCCAAGAACATTCTTTGACCTTCCGTTTCTTAAACTAGTAATGGAATCAGTACTGAATCAGCCGGAATGTTCATGGCGACCAATCGCCATTCATCTTTCTTAGGCTTGAGGAAATTCAGGGAACCATAGTCTTGCCCCAGCCGGAAAAGGTTGGCCAAATCCATTCCTAGGACCCGGCATAGGATGACCCGGTTCACACCGGCGTGGCCAACAATCAAAATATCTCCTTCCGGGGCTTGAACCATTTGGTTAAATACCGGTTCGATCCGGACAGATAAATCCCTGAAGCTTTCCCCGCCCGGGGGACGGAAGGTCACTAAATCTTTCTCACGGCGCTGCCACTCCGCGGGGAAACGACCCTGCGCTTCCGCCGAGGAGAGCCCTTCCCATTCACCCAGGTTGATCTCACGCAATGCCGGAAGGAATTGAACTTTCTCCTGGTCATGGCCGGCGATGATCCGGGCGGTCTCCCGGGCCCGACTCAGGTCACTGGAGTATATTTTTTCGAATAAGACGGTCTTGAGTTTCTGCTGCCACAAGCAGGCCTGATGGATGCCCTTTTCATTCAAAGGCCAGTCCGCCTGCCCGATAAAGCGTTTTTTTTCGCCTTGCCCGATTTCACCATGTCTCAGTAAATAGATCATTCGGCAATGGCTCCCCGAGAACGAACTCCAACTTACGGCCCATTTTCTTTTCTGCCTTTTCTTTAATCAGGAAGGCATGGGCCCACCGTTTCGCCGCGACTTCTCCGATCTGGGGGTCGGAGGAAACACGCTCTTTCGCGATTTGATAGCTCTCCTGTAACGGCACAAGCCGATTGCCCCTTACCATTTTGTCGGCCAGGTAAACGACTTCCCCTTCGTTGACCTGATTGTTTTCCCGGGGCAAAATATCGGTATGGGTCCCCACGATTCTGGCGACTCCGGGAAACCCTAATTCCTTCAAAATTCTCTCTCCGGTTTTAGCGTGATCGGGTCGGCCCTTGGCCAGGTCGTGAAGCAGGCCAGCGGCCACGACTAGATTTAAATTCAATTCGTTTCCGGACCGATTCAATTCCTCGGCCAAGCGCAAGGCGACCTGGGCCACCTTCTGACAGTGTTCCAGCAAGGGTCTGGCAACGGGGAACTTGCGGGTCAAAAGCACTCGGCATTCCATGAGACTGGGAATCTCATACTTCGGGTATTGGAAGACAAATTCCCGGTAGTCCTCCGCGGTGTCAACATCACGAAGAATATTTTGGTCGGCCACTTCCTCTTCCTGGGATTCATTTTCATATTGGCCCAAAAAAGACCGGAGTCCGCCGTCGCCTTTCCAGAGGCGGATTTCTTCCACGAAAGCGGTGGCGATCAACGGTGGGTGCCCCCGCCTTCCCTGAAAAGCCGGATACAAAATGTGTT
Organism: uncultured delta proteobacterium; assembly: GCA_963712535.1. GTDB lineage: Bacteria > Desulfobacterota > SM23-61 > SM23-61 > SM23-61 > CAVQIK01. The sequence goes on from CAVQIK010000014.1 coordinate 247,685, forward strand.
GCCCGGTCTTGGGATAAGCCTCCAGCAGATCTCGAATCGTCCGGGGTCTTACCAGGGGGGTGTCCACGGGCAGGAGGAAGAACGCCTCCCGATCGACCTCCAGGCTGCTTATTCCTGCGATCACGGAAGAAAACATTCCTTCCCGGTAACTTTTGTTGAGTACCCACCCCGCCCCGCTGGATTGGAGCAAGGGAATTAAATCCTCCGCCCGATGCCCTATAACCACCCGTGTATCGCGAATCCCGTTTTGCTGAAAGAGGCGGACAGTCCTCTCCAGGAGGGTCATTTCTCCCAGAGGAAGCAGGGGTTTGAAATCCTTCAGGCGGGAAGAAAAACCGGCGGCCAGGATGACGGCCGAAACTCTTTCCGGTTTCATACCTTGTCGATTCCGGATCGCACTTTAATCAACTCGGCCACGATGCTGACCGCAATCTCCTCAGGAGTCTCTCCCCCGATATTCAACCCGATCGGACAATATACCCGGTCAATATCCTCCTGGGTAAACCCTTCGCTCAACAGCGTTTGATAAACCATATCCCGTTTGCGCCGGCTCCCGATCATTCCAATATATCCCGCTTTGGTCCGGAGAGCCTGCTCCAGCACGGTTTTATCGTGCAAATGCCCCCGGGTGACAATCACCACGTAGCTATCCGAATCAATCTCCAGGCTGGCAAAGGCCTGCTCGAAGGAAAAAAGCACGATGATCTGATCCGCCTTGGGAAACCGTTGCGGATTGGCAAACTCCTCTCGGTCGTCCAGGACAACGGTACGTAATTTCACCAGGGCGGCGACCTCCGCCACCTGCTGGGAAACATGGCCGGCCCCGAAAAGAAAAACCGTTCCGGGAACGAAAGTCGGCTCGATGAAAAAACGCTGGTTTTCCACCTCCATGATAAATGGGGTTCTTATCTTGTCGCCCTTGGAAGCAAATTCCCGGAGCCAGAATTCCGAACGAAGGGGCCGGCCAAGCTTTACCTGTCCATCCTGGATCAGAAAACTTTCGCCCCGCCGCGCGTCCGGGTCCATTTGCAGAGATTTCACCAGGTATCCTTTGCGCCCCTTTTGCAGAACCGCGATCAAATCCTGGATTTCCCTTACGGTCCGGGGATCCGCAGAGAGATATTCGAGCAGGATCATCAGACGCCCCCCGCAGATCATTTGGTCGGTGGTCGCCGCCGTGGCGCCCATGAGTTCAATCGTTTTCACCCGGGCTCTGGCCGTCTCGAAAACCTCCGGGGCGAGCTTCAAAGTCTCGGCTTCCACCAAACCGCCGCCAATCGTTCCGACAATGACCCCGTTCCTACGCACGACCATCTTAGTCCCTACAGAACGGGGGGTGGACCCGGTATGGCTGATAATGGTGGCCAGGATCAGGTCTTCGCCTTCCTCCAGCAAGTGGTTCACGGTTTGCATCAGCTTAATCATTGACTTACCTTCTCTTTTTTTGCCAATAACTTGTCATCGGGCCTACAGCTCGGCTCGTACTTCGAGAATGTTCGTCGGCGATCATTATCACTTGTCTTCCAGGGTTTTTTCCACCTCGGCCATCTTGCCCAGGGCAATCTCCTCCGGCACCCAGGTCAGCCCACAGCGAGGACAGCGGAGCAGTTCCACCGGGTAGGCATTGTCCAGATAAGAGACCGTAACTTTGCCGGGCTGTAAGGCAATTCCGCAGGCGGCACACAACCAATCGTCCCGCTCGGTCTGGTTGTTTGCTTCGGTCATAGCTTCTTGCTTTCTTCCACGAGCATCCGATGACTATAGGCATTGTGGATGGCGAACCCATCCCCTTTCGGCAAAGGGGAATACTCCACCCAGTACGTTACGTTACCCGGGCGATGGTAGGCCAGGAAATGGCCCGTTTGGGGATTCCTAAGCTTCTTTCCGGTGCTCTCGGCATGAGCGATCACCTGTTGGATGTCCTCCACCAGGATCAGCCGTTCTTCCATGCGGGATTGCACCTCCGGCGGGATATTCAGCGTGATCTTGTCATAATCTTGTAACCCAGGCATCTCCTCTCCCCATACCTCCTTGATAAGCTTGCGTTTGAGCCGCGCTCGATTCTCGTGCCGCTGGGAATATCCCGGACCCGCGCGCATGGCTCGTGACTCCGGGTCCGCTTCCAAGAGAAGATCCAGAAGGTGCAGCGAGCGCTTGCCTTGGGCGGCGAATAAGTCCCGGCACATGGCGCAATAGGTAACATAATCCAATGAGCTTTCCGCAATTCGTCTTTGGACGACCGCCTTCGCTAAGGACCGGTTTGCCAGCCACATCAACCCCCCGTAACTGCAGCACTCCGTCTTCTCCCGACTCAATGGCAATTCCTCGACCTGGTAACCCAGTCGGTCAAGGATCCGCCGCACGCTATCCTGGATGGACCGCTCGCCCCGCGTGGTGCAGGGGTCATGGATCGAGACGATTCCCTTCTTATCGAACGAGGCTGCTCGCGCCGGCAACCCCTGCCGATCCAAGAGCACCCACAGGGATACCGCCTCGACCTCGGGCAGATGAGTCTGAAACATCTGGTAGCAGGTCGAACAGGCCAGGATGACTCGGGGGCTGCCCAGAGCCTGGTGCGCGCACCGGAAATCCGCCAGGGCACTCTTAAACAAGTCCATGCGCCCTGCCCACTCGGCCGGGGCGCCGCAACACCGTAACATCAGCCCGATCGGGACACCCAGGGCCTCTCGCAGTTGAGCATAGACGCGCTCCACTTGCTCTGGAGCCGAGGCGCTGAGCTGGCATCCCGGAAAAAACACATACTCGCTGGCCGTGGTCCCCGGCTGATGACGCCCCAGGGCAAATTCTTCGCTGTTACTGAACTGCATATCGCGCAGGGCAAATTCGTGGGTGGAGGCTGGCATGCGACCCTGATCCACCATCGTCAGCCTGGCCTGCCGGCAAACCGCACCCATGTCAAGGTCCTCCGGGCAAACCTCGCGACAAAGGGAGCATAGGCTGCAGGAGTTGATAAACTGATTGGCCTGGCGATGACCCATGACGATCGAGAGGTTATTGTAAACCTCCCGCACGTACTTCTTGGGATAGCTGCCGTAGTGTTCCAGATACGCGCATACCTTAACGCATTCCAAACACTGGCACTGGAGGCAGCGCCGTGCTTCCTGCACGGCCTCGTCCAGGCTGTACCCGGCCCGGCGTTCGGCCATGGGGACCATCCCCAAAGGCGCGATTCCAGCCGTATTCGTGTACAGGCGCGTGACGTAAGGGCCTTCGTTGATAGCGCGCAGCCGTCATGGATACCTTTTGCAGATATCGATCGATGGAGACGGCTGCCCGCCGTGCGTCCGAGATCGCCAGAATCGGAGAATACGAACCTTCACGCAAAGGTGGCGCAAACACGCCGGGCTGGCCGGTCGCCAGGGTTGCCGGGTCAACCTGGGCCCTTTCCCCATCGCTTGATCCCAGGCCATCCGGTTTATGGCCTTCGATCCGCAGGGAAAGATAAACGGCTTCAAATTCGGTGCGAAGGTCAGCAAGAGAAAGCCCCTTGCCGAGGGGCGTCTTCAGCCGCAGCTCCACGCCGGCTTGAGCCACAACGTTCAACTCCGCCGTGATCACCGATCGGGGGAGGATTTCTTCGGGAACATCCCATAGGCGGCCGCCTAAACGGTCCCGGGCCTCGAACAACACCACAGGATAGCCCTTTTTCGCCAGGTCGAGGGCTGCCGTCAGCCCGCCCAGCCCGCCGCCCACCACGGCCACCCTCCTGTTCTTCCGCGGCATGGCAGGTTTTTTCTCGGGCGGATGAGCGCCCAGGTCAGCGCAGGCCCGCTCCAGCGCCGCAACGGCCAGTGATCCTCCGGCATTTTTCCGGTTGCAGACGGCTCGGCATGGCTGATCGCAAATTCGGCCGATGATACCGGGGAAAGGAAGCGTCTTGCGCACAATTTTCAGCGCCGCCTCCAGATCACCCCGGCTGATTTCGGACATCATACCCCGGACATCCACATGGATTGGGCAGGCAGCCGTGCAGGGGGGCGCATATTCCTGGATACAGCGGTCTTCCAGTCCGCGCAGTTCCTTCTGTTCCATGGATGGGATACTCGCTTTAAAACATGCCCGGAGCGGGGTAAGGTTTCCCCCGCCCCGGGTCCCAATCTCTTTCGGGCCGAGTGTTCAGCCCTTATTTCGCTAGTCCTTTTTCCTTCAGTCCCGCCAGCACTTTTTCCGGGAGCGCCGGCAGATGGGTGATCCGTACGCCGGTAGCGTCATAGATGGCGTTGACGACCGCAACATGCGAGGAAGTGAGAGGCAGCTCGCCCACGCCCGCCGCACCGAACGGACCTTCGGGCCGAGGAGTCTCAACATAGTGAATGTCGAACCGATCGGGTATATCCTTGATGTAAGGGATTCCGCACGCCAGCATTGTGGTGTGTTTCTTCAGGTCCTCAAAGTCCTCCGAAAGAGCCAGGCCAATCCCCTGGGCCACACCGCCGTACATTTGGCCATCGACAACCAGCTTGTTGTTGATCTTGCCCACATCGCCAACGACCGTGTATCCTTCTACCGATGTCTTTCCGGTCTTGGTGTCAACGGCAACTTCCGCCATGAACATCCCGTACATGTAGACTGCAAAGGGTTTGCCCTGTGAGGTCTTCAGGTCGCAGAATACATTATTGGACGCCACCCATTTCCCGCTGTACACGAGCGGAATGTTTTGAGCGACCATTTCCGCGTAGGTTCGATAGGTCCCGTCTGGTTTGCGCATGGCCGCCAGCAATTGATCGCACCCGTTCTTAATGGCATTACCGGTTACCACTTGCTGGCGGCTCCCGCCTGACGGCCCGCTGTTGGGGGTGATCGCAGTGTCGTTCATGACCAACTTGATCTGGTCCGGGGTCAAGCCCAGGGGCCGAAGGGCTTCGTGGGCTGTTCCCAATGCCCCCATGTCCGCTCCTTGGCCGTGGTCTTCCCAGGATGTTTTCAGGGTCACTCCATCCTTGGTCAGCTCTATCGAAATCTCTGAAGAGTCGGTGCCGTCAATCCCGCAGCCATAGATGCCGAGGGAGACACCGACGCCCCGCTTGACCGCCGGGGTAGACTCGCGCTTGGCGCGCTCTTTAGCCGCTTTGTAGAGTGGCCGCAGCTTGTCGATCAACTCGGGCAGGACGAAGACTTCGGGGGTCTGTCCTACCGGGGTCGTATCGCCGGGGCGATAGACATTGCGATAGCGCAGCTCCAGGGGATCCATCCCCATCTTCACGGCCAGCTCGTCGATCAGGCTTTCACTGGCCAGGAAACTCTGCGGCGAACCGTAAGAGCGGAAGGCGGACCCCCAGGCATGGTTGGTGCAAACGGTTCGACCCAGGCCCCGGATGTTGGGGATGCCATAACCGGAACCGATGAACTGCGCGCCGCGCAGCGTCAACAGATCACCGAACTCCGAGTATGGGCCGTGGTCTACGCTCCAGTCGCTTTCCATGGCGACGATCTTACCGTTCTTGTCCGCGCCATACTTCAGCCTAATAAAGAAGGGGGAGCGCTTCCCGGTGTAGGTGATGTGCTGGTGGTAATCGTACCGGAGGAACACCGGCCGCCCGGTGGCCATGCACGCCACCCCCAGCAGGGCCTCCATGGTCGGACTGAACTTGTAGCCGAATGTGCCGCCGCTCGGGTTCTGAATGATGCGCAGCTTCTCCGGCGCAATGCCCAGACCGGGGGCGATCATGGCGTGGTGGAGATAGATGGCAATGCTCTTGGAATGGATCGTGAGACGACCCTCTTCATCGAAGTAAGCAAAGCCCACGTCCGGCTCCATGGTCAGGTGCGGCTGCCGTTGCAGGTAGAATTCGTCTTCCACAACATAGGCGGCCGACTTCATGAGAGGCTTGGTATCCTGACCCTTGACAATGGGAAGTTCGAAGTAGACATTCGGGGTTCCGGGATGGATCTGGATGGCGTCCTCGGCCATGGCTGCCGGCGCGCTCATGTAGGCGGGCAGTTCCTCCAGTTTGACTTTAACCTTGTCGGCCGCGGCCCGGGCGTTCTCCTCGGAATCCGCGCATACAATGGCGATCGCGTCGCCATATTGGAACACCTTTGTATCGCAAAGAATGGGTCGGTCCCACCCATCGCCCTTGTTGGTGGCAAAGGTAATGAGGCCCGTGATCCGATTCTTGCCCTTCACATCCTTATGGGTGACGATCTTATAGACGCCGGGCATTTTCTCAGCCTCGGATGTATCAATGGAAAGAATGTTGGCATGGGAGACCTTGGCCTGCACCAGGGCAAGGTGTAACGTGTTCGGTGGCATTTTGAGACCCAAATCATCACCGTAGTCCCATGTCCCGGTCACTTTAGCCACGGCCGAGGGGCGAGGATAGCTGGTCCCCCAAATCCGGCCATCCGGTGGCAACTTGAATACGAGAGACTCTTTTGCTTTCTCGCCGCGCAATACAGAAGCGGCATCCATGACCGCATCCACGATAGGTTTGTACCCGCTGCAACGGCAGGCATTGCGGTTCTTCTGGAACCAGTCGCGTACCTCATCCCGGGTGGGTTTCGGGTTTTGGTCCAGCAAAACCTTGGCCGACACGATAAAGCCGGGAGTACAGAAACCGCACTGCGGAGCACCGTGGGCAACGAAAGCCAATTGAATGGGGTGCAGGTTTTCGGGGGCGCCGATCCCCTCGACGGTTGTCACCCGGGCCCCATCCGCTACCCTCTTCATCTTTGTGACGCAAGAGCGGACGAGATTGCCATCCAGGATTACCGAACACGATCCGCAATGACCGGTGCCACAACCGACCTTCGTGCCGGTTAATCCCAATTGTTCACGCAGAACGGTCGCCAGGGAAGCCTCCGGATCGATGACCATCATCCGAGGCACGCCATTGATGGTTAGGACCTTCTTTTCCACGTTTCCTCCCTTTCAGTGCGAGTGTAGGTTTAGAGTCTAAATCGGCGGGTGACAAAGCTATTCGTTTAGACTCACCCCCTTTCCGGTTTCCAGCTTTGGTCGGAAGAAGCGACTCATCATCCTTTTCCCGCCATACCTTGAATGACCGAGATCCGTTTCTCTTGGAGACTGCGAATTTGATTCTGGGATTTGAGTCTCGCCTTCTCCCCCATCAAGAGGTGAAGACCTAATGGGGGACGCCCCTTTTTCTTCAGCGTTTCGATTACGGCGGCGAACCAGTCCAAAGACTGTTGGGTTTTGTCCTCCCAGGATGTAACGGAAAGCCCGGCGGCCTGGAGGAAATCCTGCAGCGATTCGGGTTTCGGCAAAAAGCTTATGGACGGGCCGTTGGCCCAGGGCAGTGGATAGTGGGGCTCGCCGCCTTCACCCTGCAGGATCTCGTGGAAAACGAACCGGCCTCCTGTTTTGAGCGCCCGGGCAATCTCGGAATAGAACCTGCTCTTATCCGCTATGTTCATCTGAACATGCTCAGCCCAGACCACGTCGAAAAAACCGCCCCCAAAGGGGACCGCCAGGGCGCTGGCCTGAACGAAGTTGGTCTTCGCGGAAAGGCCGACCTTTCCGGCCAACGCCAACGCCGTTTTCACGTACTCCCTCGTCAAATCAAGCCCCGTGGCCCGACACTGATGTTCATCGGCAAGATATCTTACCGACCCCCCAAGCCCACATCCTACGTCCAATACCCAGATCCCCGGCCTTAGACCGGCGAGATAGGCCAAATCCAAAGTAGCTTCCCGGCCCCGGACATGGAACTCGTCGACGGGCGCCAAATCCTTAGGACGAAGCTGGTTTAGATCCTTACCCATGGCCGCAAGCGCGTACAAGATTGAATCAAGGACGCCACCCGTACCATAATGACGTTCAATATTCTGCCGCTGATCTAGCAATGAGCTCCTTTCCGGTGGGTATCGATTTATTTCTTCTTGTCGGATTGAGATAACGGGAATCTTCAGGGGTTCAAAATCCTTGCTCCACGTTCCTGAAATCCCGCTCCCGGCACGCTTCCGGTGTAGTCCCTGTGAAGTTCAGCCTGATTGCAACCGGCTTTTGGGGTTTGGAAAACTGGAGATTGACCCAGCTCACAAATTTGGGGATTCCCATTAACTCAAGAAGGAAATTCACCTGCTGCGGATATTGGCATGGAGTCTTGAAAGCACCGTTCTCGATCCATTTTCTTATTTTCGCCACAACCTCTTTCATCTCAGGGTATAGCCGCGAACCCCAGTCAAGTGCCTCCTGGGCCTGATCCAAGGAATGATGATTGCAACCATGACGGGCGCTGCACCAGTGCCTCAGGTACTCCATACACCAGCAGGGAAAGTCAACTTCCGGGGCACAACCGTTCCGGGCTTTTCGTGCAAAGAGGTCTTGATAATCCATGATCTCCCCGGGCATGGCCAGGAAATGATTCCGGTCAAAGCCCAAGGCGTTGAAACTCTGGTAATTCATCTCGTGTTGGACCAGATTCAGAACCCAATGGCACATCCCCAGGAATTCGCGGGCATAAGGGTCGAGCGGAAGAGGGACGTTAACGAATTCCCCGAGAGGAAAGCCAAGCAGGGGAAGTCGCAGATGAAGAAGTTCATGCGTCAGAGCCTCAGCTGCACGTTCGGTCCCGAGCTGAAGTCGTATCTCGGCGGACTCTAAAGTAACCGGGGCGTGCTGCAGCTTGATGACGAAGATGGTGGAAGGAAAATGTCCGCTTTCGGTATAGCTTAAATAATCACCATAAAAGTTGTAGATTTCTCGAGCGAGTCGCTGGGCAAGAGGATAGTTCGAAAGTTTTGCGGAAATTTCCCGATGGGCGTTTTCACCGGTTAGAGTCTGTTCCTGCTGGCCTTCTTGCAAAGATAAATTCCTTTCTTGATGGACCCCCAGGGGCTCCTCCTCATACCTGATCAATTCAACGGCACGAAACTAATTTCCAGCTGGGTCATTTTGGCTTCTATCGCTTCCCATTTCGCGCCAAAGCCTCCAGAATTCTTTGTGCGGTAGCGGGCAGGTCATGGATGCGGACCCCAATCGCGTCCTGTATCGCGTTCAGGATGGAAGCAGAAGTAGGCAACAGGACGAACTCTCCCACTCCCACGGCCCCCAAGGGCCCCCTCTTGCGGGGAGTTTCCAGGGTGATCACCTCCATATCAAAGGCCGTGTCCATCGTCGGGAACTTATACGTAATCCAGTCTTTGCTTTTTCCATGAACATATTGCTCCCGCAAGGCCATACCGGCTCCCATATCCATGCCTCCCTGCATCTGCCCTTCCACTGCCTGCGGGTTGATAATCTTACCGAGGTCTTCCACCGCGGTCATTTTCAAAACCCTTGCTTCGCCGGTCCTGGTGTTCACTTCGACCTCGGCCATCTGGACCCCCAACACCCTGCTGTCCCAGGGGGAACCCTGCCCTGTCACCGGATCGAGAGGGGTGGTATCCAGGATTTTTCTCCCCAGGTAACGGGTGGGCTTTCCGGCCGAAATCATATCCTCATAATTCCTGGCATTCGCCTCGGCCATGGCTTTCTTGAGGAGTTCAATGGCGTCGATCAAAGCTCCTCCGGCCATGTAAGTTATCCGGCTCCCGGCCGCCGGACCGGAAACGGGGGTCCGATCCGTGTCCCGGGTCACCAGGCGGATTTTTTCCGGCGGGATCCCCATCTGGTGGGCGGCAATCTGGGTGAGCATGGCGTCGTTCCCCTCTCCGGGGTCTGCGACGGAGGCGAAGACCGTAAGGCCTCCATCAGGATTGAGCTCCACGGACGCGAGGCATTGGTCTTTGATCCCTCCAATCCCAAAGGCCCCCCCGGCGATTCCGACCCCTCGTCTAAGGTTTTCTCCCCGGAAGGAATTCGCCTCTTTGCGGGCTCGCTCGTAGTGGGGGCGAAGGGCTTCCAGGCACCCGGGAAAGGGCCATTGATCAACCACTTGTCCGGTCGAGGTCGTCTCCCCCGGCTGAAGCGAGTTGAGGAGACGGAATTCCAGCGGGTCCAGTCCCAGTTTTTGGGCAAGAAGATCCATGGCGGATTCCAAGGCGAAGTTTACCTGCGGCGGCCCCGCGCCGCGGGCCGCTCCTCCCCAGGCATTGTTGGTATAAACGAGTTTCGCTGAAACTTTCACCTTGGGGATGTGATAGGCGCCACTCAACATGGATAGGGCCCGGTTTAAAATAGCCGCGCCCCGGGAGGTGTAGGCTCCGTTCTCAATAACCAAATCCATTGTCAAGCCGGTCAGCTTTCCATGGGGGTCAGCTCCCAGGCGGCTTTTTATCTTGAAGGGGTGGCGTTTGGTCGTGATCCACAGGGACTCCGTAAGCGTGCAGAGGTAACGTGCCGGCCTCTTGAAATGAAGGGCAGCGGCTGCCGCCCACCCCTCGGCGGTAATGTCCGTCTTGATGCCGAATTGCCCCCCGGAAAAGGCCTCTTCATAGCGAATATTTTCCCAGCCCAGGGCATATTGGAGGGACATCATATGATGATGAATGTTGATTCCCCGGCCGATCACCACGAGCTGGGCATCCTCCCCTTCGCCTTCCAGATAGGCAACTGCTGATTCCGGCTCCAGCGGGGCTTGATGAATGAGCTGGGTCGAAAAATCCCCTTCCACCGAGGCATAGGAGGATTGAAGGGCCGCTTCGGCATCCCCCTTGATCTGCGAGCGAACCAGACACAGGTTCGGCCCATCTTCGTGCACCCTGGGCGCCCCCTCCGCCAGGGCTTCTTCGGGAGTCATCACCGCAGGCAGGAGTTCATACTCCACCCGGACGGCCGCTGCGGCGGCAACGGCCTGTTCTCTGGTTTCCGCAGCCGCCAGGGCGACGGGATCCCCCATCACATGCACTTTCTTATCGCAAAGCACGGGGTGATCTGCTACATCCTCCTTATAGCGGTTGGTGCCTTTGATGTCCTTGGCGGTCATAATTCCAACCACACCCGGCATCTTCTCAGCCACCGTCGTATCAATCGATTTAATCAAAGCATGGGCGTGGGGGCTGCGAACCGCAGCGAGTTCCATCTGGCCCTGGATGAAAATATCCGCGGTGTATTCGGCTTCCCCGCAGGCTTTGAGCATCGCCGTGGGACGGGGAAAAGACACCCCGATCTCCCCCTTGGAAACGGACGATCGAATTTGGGCCGGGGTAATTTCCCCGCGCAAAAATCGTCCGGCCAGCATGACCGCATCGACGATTTTCACATACCCCGTGCAGCGGCAGAGATTCCGCCGCAGGGCCTGTTTGATCTCTTCCTTGGCGGGGTTGGGATTATGATCCAGGAGCGCTTTGGTTGACATGATCATTCCCGGCGTGCAATAACCACATTGAACGGCACCCGCCAGCACGAAGGCTTCCTGGATGAGATGAGGATTCTGGGAAGTCCCCAGACCTTCCACCGTAATGACCTCGGCCCCATCCAGATTGGCGACCTGGGTCAGGCAGGACCGCACCGCTTTCCCGTTGACGATCACCGTGCAGGCACCGCACTGGCCTTTCCGGTCGCAGGACTGCTTTGCCCCGGTCAGCTTAAGATTTTCCCTGAGGAGATCAAGCAGAACCCGGTTTGAATCAACGATAAGCCTGTGGGAACGCCCGTTGATTCGCAAGGTTACATTATTCATTCGGCATCCCTCTCATTCTTGAACCGGCAAAATTATCTCCGATTCCCAATTCCCATGGGTAAGGGATAAGATGAGCAGATCTTGAAGGCTTTAAGAATCCTAAAAGTTACTTTTTATCATATATTACTACAAAAAAATACCAAAATTCCTCGAAAATCCGATTTTTCCGTCCTTTCGCGAAGCCGATCTTTCCAAAGAAGGATAGACCCAATTTCTTCCTTGACGACGGAAGAAGACCCTGGTTATTCTTTTGTGAGAATAACGGTGCTTGGTTTTTTAGAGTGCAATCGGGGAGGCTTTAGGCACATGAAAGCTGCCCTTAAAATTTGGCTTGATCAGAACGGGAAGGCATTCGGGGATGGACCTTACGAGTTGTTGAAGAGAATCGAAGCGACAGGCTCTCTTCATAAGGCGGCAGCCCAGATGGAGATGGCTTACAGCAAAGCCTGGAAAATGACCCGGACGATCGAACATAGGCTTGGGTTCCTGGTGTTGGAACGGCAAGTAGGAGGCCGATTGGGAGGAGGCTCCCGGATTACGCCCCGCGCGAAAGAGTTAATGTCTTGTTATGCGGTGTTCCGCAAGGAAGCTCAAGAAGCAGTGAATCGAATTTTTCAAAAACGATTTCATTTCTCCAAATGCGACCGTCGAACCCGATCATGAGGAGTGGGAATCATATCTTTCTATCTGATTTGACCTTCAGAAGATAAGCGAACCAAAGGTCCTTTCCTTTGGTTCGCCGCTTATTGGACAGCGACATAGAACGCTTCATTAAGCTGGTTGAAAATTCCATTTTCCGTACCCCAGGCGCATTACTCCCGCGTCGTAAATTTATCCGTGCCGACGATTCCAGGAGGTGGAAACCAGGAAGCGCTCAATTCTTTTTGGTTCTCTCCGTTCAGCGGGGCAAAAGGCGTTTTAGCGAAGGAGGGATTCGAACTCCAATGAAATGCGCCAAAAAGCAATGATCCCATTTAAGGAGGAATAGGAAGTGAAAAAAAAGGCTGCCACTTTTCTCGGCGTTCTGATTTGCGTTGCTCTCTTGATGTCCACCGCGTTTGCCGGAGAAGTCAACCTGTCGATTGCCGCAAGCCTCAAAGACGTGATGAACGAACTGGCGGACAATTTCGCCAAGCAAAATGCCGATATCAAATTTCTGAAAAATTACGGTGCTTCCGGGGCCCTTGCCAAACAGATTGAGAACGGCGCCCCTGCCGATATTTTCATCTCCGCCAATATCCAATGGATGGATTACCTGCAAAGCAAGAAGCTGATGAGCGCCCCAAGCATCGGGATTTTTGCCTACAACACCCTTGTTTTTGCTGGAAGGACTGACAAGAAGGTGTCGGGCCTTCAAGACCTCCACAAGTTGGAGAGGATTGCCGTCGGCAGTCCCAAGAGTGTTCCCGCCGGGCAATATGCCATGGAAGCCTTGAAAAAAGGCGGGGTCGAAAAAGAGCTGGAACAGAAGCTGATCATGGCCAAAGATGTCCGCGAGTGCCTGATGTATGCCGAACGGGGCGAGGTGGACGGCGCCTTTGTCTATAGGACCGATGCCCTTCTGTCAAAGCAAGCCAAGATCCTCTTCACGGTACCGCAGGACCTGTACCCGCAGGTGACCTATCCAATGGGATTGACCGAAAGCGGGTCAAAAAACAAAGACGCAGAGGCTTTTTACAGGTACCTGCAAAGCGGAGAGGCAAAGGCAGTTCTTGCCAAATACGGGTTTGCATTGAAATAGGGCAAAAGGGAAAAGATAATCCATTATTTATTCTGAGGATGGGGGAATGCTGTCATTGAGCCCTGCCGATTATGATGCCATCTGGCTCTCGGCTAAAGTGGCCGCTGTGGCAGTCGTCGGCTCGTTGCCGGTTGGCTTTGCGGTTGCCTATCTGATGACCTATCTGGAATTCCGGGGAAAGCTGCTGATGGAAGTTCTTATCACCCTGCCGTTAACCCTCCCGCCGGTGGTCATCGGTTATTTTCTGCTTCTCCTGCTTGGGAAAAAGGGGTGGATCGGTCCGCTCCTGGAGTCTTTTGGTATCCGCCTTATATTCACCTGGAAGGCTGCCGTGATCGCCTCGGCGGTGGTCGGTTTTCCTCTGTTGGTCAGGTCCATCCGTATCGGCATGGAGTCCATCGATCCGCAGCTCATCCACGCATCTCGGACCCTCGGCGCACCCTGGTACGATACGCTTTTCACGGTTGTCCTGCCCCTTTCAATCCGGGGAATCCTGGCCGGCTCATCCCTGATGTTCGCCCGGAGCCTGGGTGAATTCGGGGCCACGATCATCGTCGCCGGGAATATCCCCGGCGTTACCCAGACCATCCCCCTGGCCATCTACGAGTATGCCAGCTCCCCGACCAGCGAAGCCATGGCTTTATCCTTATGCATCGTCTCGGTCTGCATGGCCCTGGGAATTCTCTTCCTTCACGAAGTCCTCGGAAAGAAACTGGGGCAAAGAAGGTGACATGGAAATTCGGATGTCCGCGGAGAAGCGATATGGGAATTTTGCTTTGGCAGCCGATTTTACGATCGCCGGCAAACAGATCGGAATCTTCGGCGAATCCGGGAGCGGGAAATCAACCCTGGTCGCATTGCTGGCAGGCATTCATCATCCGGACAGGGGAGAGATATTTTTGGATGGGGAATGCTTATTCAGCAGCGCCAAGAGAATCAATGTTCCAACCGAGCAGAGGCGGATTGCCATGGTCTTTCAGCATCCCAATCTATTTCCGCATCTGAGTGTCAGGTCTAATCTGCTCTACGGTTTCAAACGCTGTGCGGAAAATAATAGATCCATCACCATGGAGAGCCTGGTTGGGGTCCTGAAATTGGAGAACCTCCTGCAAAGAGGGGTTAATAATCTTTCCGGCGGGGAAAAACAGAGGGTTTCGTTGGGCCGGGCGATCCTGGCCAACCCCCGCCTGCTTCTGATGGATGAACCGCTTTCCGCCCTGGACGATACACTCAAGTTCCAGATCATCCCTTATCTGAAGACCGTGAGCGAACAGTTCCGAATCCCTTATCTATTCATTTCCCATTCTCTGGTGGAAATGCGGCTCATGACCGATCAGGTGCTCGTTGTTGCCAATGGGTCAATCGTCGATCAGACGATACCCGATCAACTGGCCCGGGACCGGATGGAGCAAAGCCGGGTCGGTTACATCAACCTGCTGAAATTGGCAGCCCCCCGCCGGGTCGACGGGCTTTTTGCCTATCGATGGGGGGATGGAGAATTGCTTATCTCCGCCGGAAACGAAGAGCCAGAGGCTGTTTTCGAAATCTCCTCCAAGGATATGATTCTCTTCAAAAGGCATCCGGAGGCCATCAGCGCCCGGAACTTGTTCAGGTGCACAGTGGCAGACATATTTACGGCCGGCAACCAGGTCGGCGTAGAGTTGTCTTGTGGCAGTGAAAAACTGGTGGCCGAAGTCACGCGGCAAGCAGTCAAGGAATTGGAGATTTCCGAGGGAGCCGAACTATATTTGGCTATAAAGGCTTCGGCCTTCAGGCGGCTCAGTTAGAATTAGGGGATCATTTCTAATTTACGTGATCAAAACTTGGCGAAAGCCTCACAAGGGGTCGGAAGGAAAGGCAGATTCCGCCACAAGCATTGGCGGGATAAAGCGTTGATTAAAAGACCTCTTGATTTTCCGTAAAGCGCAGCGGGGGCCGGAAAGGCATGGTTCCGAGGCTAAAAGAACCCCCCCGCCAAAACCAAGAACCGATACCTGCCTCATGATTGCGGCGGAATCTGCCTTTCCTTCCGGGCCCCTGGAATCACAGCACCATTTAGCTTTGCCACCCGTCTTCCTTCACGTAAATTGGAGATGATCCGAATTAGGAGGAATTTTAAAATCCAACCGTCACTCCGCCAGTACCTTACTCCTGCCCCCTCCCCCAGGCCATCGGGGGAGAGGGGCGGGTGAGGAAGGACTGTGCAGAGTTCGTCGCGAGAATGCCGGGTGGAGCCCCGAGCACCTATCTAATCTATTTTTTTTCCGGTGACCCGGTCGACGAACTTCGAATGGCCGCGAGGCCCGTGTACTTGGCCGGGTCGAGCAGGCCGTCGATTTGCTTCTCGTTCAGGTGCTGGCTGACCCGCTTGTCCTTCAGGAGGAGCTTTTTCAACGGGATCGCTTTTTCGAAAGCTTCCATGCAAAGCTCGTAAACGACCTCGTGGGCCGCCTGCCGGCCCATCTTCTCCCCCAGGGCGAGCATCACGTTTTCGCTCAGCAGGAGCCCGTGGAGCACGTCCAGGTTGCGGGTCATGTTTTTCGGGTACACTACAAGGCCGGAGAGAACCTTGTTGGTCCAGTAGAGCATGCCGGCAAGGAGACAGCAGGTGTCCGGCAGGAAAGCCCATTCGGCCATCCAGCCGCGCTGGTCCCGTTCGTTCTCCGCGATCATGTCCGCGAGAGCCGGGGCGACCTGCTTCTGGATCAACTTGCTTAAGGCGATCACGCCCTCCGACATCATGGGGTTGCGCTTGTGGGGCATCGTGCTGGACCCCACCTTTCCCATGTGAAAGGGCTCCTCCACCTCGGCGACCTCGGTGCGCTGGAGCCCGACGATCTCGTTGGCGATCTTGGCCAGGGTGGACCCGATCATGGCATAAACGCAGACGAACTCGGCGATCGTGTCCCGGGCGGTGTGCCAGGCGATCTCCGGAACGTCCAGGTTCAAATCCTTGAACAGAAGTTCCTGCAGCTTGAACCCTGAATCGCCGATGGAGGCCAGGGTCCCGACCGCGCCGGCGAACTGGCCCTGGAACACGCGGGGGGACATCTCCTCGATTCTTTCGAGGTGCCGTTTGACTTCGGCGACCCAGACTCCCACCTTGTAGCCGAAGGTGATGGGCAGGGCGTGCTGGCCGTGGGTCCGGCCCGCTTCCACGGTATCCTTGTAGCGCAGGGCGATGTCGGAGAGGAGACGATGCGTTTCGGTCAGGTCCCGAACGACCGCCGCGTTGGCCTCTTTCAGCTGGAGCACCGCCCCCGTGTCCATGATGTCCTGGGTCGTGGCCCCCCAGTGGATGTACTCCCCCGCGGGTGGGTCGCAGACTTTTTGGAAGCAGCGGATGAGCGGCATGATTGGGTGGTGAGTGTGGAACCAGCTGCCGCTTCATCTCCGCCATATCGATCAATTCCACGCGGGCTTTCCGGGTGATCTCGTCCGCGTGCGCCTGGGGAATGATCCCCAGCTTCGCTTCGGCCCGGGCCAGGGCCGCTTCCACCTCCAGCCACTTCTGGATCGTGGTCTCATCGCTGAAGATCTTCCTCATCTCCTCCGTGCCGAAAAGGTCCCCGAAGAGGGGGCTGTCGATCATTGTCGCCATGATTTCGTTCCTCCTGACTTTAGTAAAGGTTAATAAATTTCCACCAGGCGAGGCCCACGGTGAACATAATGGCCACGTTCATGGTGGTGACCGCCAGGTTCAGGCGGTAAAAAGCGGGGCGATCGTAATATCCCTGGCTGAAGTAAATGGGCCCGGGCCCGCCCCCGTATTCCGTCAACCCCCACATGAGGTTGGTGAATATTCCGAAGCAGATGGCCACCATCATGGGCGGGGCCCCGGCTGCCGCCGCGGCCGCGATGAATGGAGCGTAAACCGCGGCCGTATGGCCGCTGGCGGTGGCAAAGGCGTAGTGAATGTAGATATAAATCAGGCCGAGGCCCACAAACGTGGCCATCCAGGACCATCCTGCAAAAACCAGGCTGAGTTGGGCGGTGAGCCACTTGATGAACCCCAGGTCCGAGAGCCCGTTGGCCAGGCTGATGATCGCCCCGAACCAGATCAGGGTATCCCAGGCGGCGCGCTCGTACAGCACGTCTTTCCAGCCGACGACCCCCAGAAGGAGGATCAGGCTCACCCCGCCGAGGGCGACGGTGGTGGCGCTCAGCTTGGTGTAGAAGCTCGTACCCCAGCCGAGAAGGGCGAGGATGAAGATCACTGTCAGGGCCCACTCCTTCCCGGTCATCGGGCCCATTTCCGTCATCGCTTTTTCGCCCATCTCCTTGGCTTGCGCCGTACGCTTCATCTCGGGCCGGATGAGCCAGTAGAGAAGAAGCGGGGTGAGAATGAAGGAGATCAACCCGGGGACCAGGGCGGCCAGCGCCCACCCTCCCCAGGTAATCTCCAGCTTCAAGGTTTTCCTGGCCAGTTCGGCGCAGAGGGGGTTCGCGGCCATGCCCGTCAGGAACATCGCCCCGGTGACCGTGGCGTACAGGAAGCAGGTCATGATGAGAAAATTGCCGATCTTCTTGCCGGTAGGGCCGGGCTCCGAGCCCAACGCCGTGTTGATGGACCGGACGATGGGAAAGATCACCCCGCCCGCCCGGGCCGTGACCGACGGCATCGCCGGGGCCATGATGAGGTCGCTCACGCCCAGGGCATACGCGATCCCGAGGCTGCTCCCCCCGAACCAGGAGATCAGCCGGTAGGCGATTCGCCGCCCCAACCCCGTCTTGACAAAGCCGATGGACAGGACATAGGCGCAGAAGATGAGCCACACCGTGCTGTTGGCGAACCCGGAGAGGGCCTTGGCTTCCGGCAAAACCCCGGTAAAAATGGGAAGGGTCACCCCGATCATCATGACCGCGCCCGAAGGCAGCGGTTGCAGGAGGATGCCCAGGATGGTCGCGGCGAAAATGGCGAACATCTTCCAGGCCTGCGGGGCGAGGCCTGCCGGCGGCGGCGAAACCCAAATGACGCCGAGGACCGCAAGGGGGATCACGGCAGACAAGATCTTTTGAGTTCTGGAACGCGTTTCTCCGTTAGGCATCGAATATCTCCTTTTCAACAGCCGAATTCAATTCTGTTCGGGGTAGTGTGCCGCGGGTCCCCGGACCCCGCATTTCGGAATCGGTCTCAAGCGGGGGACATCTGGCAGGACCTATTCAGGCCGAAAGGACCGAAGGGACTTCCGGTGCGAAGGGGTCTGATTGCCTTTTCAGGGATTTTCAGGGCCCGTGTTCCCCTTGCAGCCATCGTTTCTACCGGTCGAAGGGGAAGGGCCGGTCTTCGCCTGGATGGATTTGCGATCCCAACTCCATGCCGGGCAAGAACAAAAATTATTCTACGGTAGGGGGAAATAGGCGTCAACTGGTATTTAGATATGCAAAGAAGGGGCTGATTTTTTCGTCGGGGCGCGGTATGATAACGGCTGCGGCGCAAATCTTCTTTCGCCGCTATTTCCCCGGGGCGGGGTGACCCCGCCTTACACCTGGATTTCAGAGGAGACTCCATGGCGGGCTTAGGCCTCACCGAACTCATCATCATCCTGGCGATCGTCTTCTTCATCTTCGGGGGGAGAAAGGTCCCCCAGATCAGCCGCGGGTTCGGCCTGGCTTTCCGGAATTTTAAGAAAGGCCTCCACGAGCCCGACGCCATCGACGTGACTCCCAAAAGCGATCCCGAATCAGAAAAACACCCTCCGCAGAATTCCCGGTAGCTGTAACTCAACGCCAGGTCTGACGACGCCGCGGGTGAATCACGGCGCGGGATGTTTTTTCTTTGACCCCCGGCCTTCAACCCCTCTCCCTTTTCCTCTGAAGTTCTGCCCAAAAAATTCTGCAAAAAATATTGACAAAAAAATGCTCCGATGTTATCAAGGGCTCTTGGAGGAATGGGTAGCCGTTCGCTCGTCAAGCCCTCTCGATGAAAGACAGTTTTAAACTTTTTCAGGTCGAAAAAATCGGCGAGAAAGGACGACGAAGGGAAGAGGCTTTCATCATCGCGGAAAAGCCAGTCACCCTCTTCCTCAACGATCAGGAAGTTGTCACCCTTCTCGCCACGCCGGAGAACCTGAAGGAGTTGGCTGTCGGTTTCATGCTCTCCGAGGGTTGGCTCAGAGAAGATAAACCCGTGGAAAGGATCCAGGTGGACCCCGAGGGAGAGGTGCGGGTGCGGACAAAATACCGGAATCCCCTCGCCCAAAAGCTGTTTTCCCGCAGGACCCTTACTTCGGGTTGCGGCCGGGGAACGATCTTTTACAACGTCCTGGATGCCCTAGGCTCCACTAGAATCCGCTCCGGGAAACGGATCTCCCCGGGCCAGGTATTCGCCCTGATGAAGGAGTTGAATCAGAGGTCCGTCCTTTACCGCCAGAGCGGTTCCGTTCATGGGGCCGCCCTCGCCGACGGAGAACTTATTCGTTTCTTCTGCGAGGACATCGGCCGGCATAACGCGGTGGACAAAGTCTTCGGCGCGGCGTATTTGCAGGGTGTTTCCCTGAAAGGAAAAATCCTCCTCACCAGCGGCCGGGTCTCCTCGGAAATCCTGGTCAAGACGGCGAAACGGGGGATCCCTTTCCTTTTTTCTTATTCGGGGCCGACGGACCTGGCCGTGGAAATGGCCCGGGAGACGGGGATCACCCTCGTCGGCTATGTGCGGGGCGGCCGGATGAGAATCTATTCCCATGGCGATCGCATCGCCTCCGGAGAGAAAATGTAATTTCGCCGGAGGAACTTATAAGCAGGGGAGGCATGAGAAAGTCGTCTGAAGAATGGTTCCAGTCACTTATCAACCCGAGCACCAAGGAGGAGAAACATGGATGTGAGCAGAAGGGGATTCCTGAAGATCTCGGGAGTCACCGCGCTAGCCGGCGGCCTCGGCGTCACGGTGAGCCCCGGGACCGCCCGGGCTCAGGCCCCCAAAATCCTTTACACGAAGGAGACGACCACGATCTGTCCCTATTGCGCCGTGGGTTGCGGGATCATCGTGCACACCCGGGACGGAAAAGTCGTTAACACGGAGGGAGATCCCGACCATCCCATCAACCAGGGATCGCTCTGCCCTAAGGGGTCCTCTCTCTACCAGCTCTCGGACAACCGGAATCGCTTGACCCAGCCCCTCTACCGGGCGCCGCAGGCCAAAGAGTGGAAAGAGGTCTCCTGGGACTGGGCCCTGGACAAGATCGCGGAGAAGATCAAGGCCGACCGGGACGCCTCCTTTATGGAGAAGAACGATAAAGGGGAGACGGTCAACCGGACCGACGCCATCGCTTCGGTGGGCAGCGCCGCCATGGACAACGAGGAGTGCTACCTTTACCAGAAATTCCTCCGCTCGATCGGCCTGGTGTACATCGAACACCAGGCCAGGATATGACACTCCCCAACGGTAGCGGCTCTGGGAGAGTCGTTCGGACGGGGAGCGATGACCAATCACTGGAACGATCTTCAGAACGCGGACGTCATCCTGATCATGGGATCGAACGCCGCGTCCAATCACCCCATCTCTTTCAAGTGGATCAACAAGGCTATTGATCGCGGCGCCAAGCTGATCAGTGTGGACCCCCGGTTCACCAATTCTTCGGCCAAGGCCCACATTTTCGCCCGCCTCCGTTCGGGCACCGATATCGCCTTCCTGGGCGGGATGATCAAGTATATCCTGGAAAACGACTTGATCCAGAAGGAATACGTGGCCGAGTACACCAACGCTTCCTTCCTCATCGATGAGAATTTCGGTTTCCAGGACGGGCTCTTCACGGGTTATGACGCCAAGGGAAGGAAGTACGACCGGTCCACGTGGAAATACCAGGTGGATGCAGGGGGCATTCCCAAGACGGACAAGACCCTGCAGAATCCCCATTGCGTCTACCAGCTCCTGAAAAAGCACTACTCCCGTTACAACCTCGAGCTTGTTTCCGACATCACCGGGACCCCCAAGGATGACCTGCTGAAAGTTTACCAGGCGTATGCGGAGAGCGGGAAGCCGGAGAAGGCGGGAACCATCCTTTATGCCATGGGGTGGACTCAGCATACCGTGGGTACCCAGAACATCCGGACCATGTCCATTATCCAGCTGCTCCTGGGAAACATGGGGATGGCCGGCGGCGGGGTGAACGCCCTGCGGGGAGAGTCGAATGTCCAGGGGTCGACGGATTACGGCCTGCTCTTCCACATCCTCCCCGGATACAATCCCTCGCCTAAGGCTTCGGACAAGACCCTGCAGGACTACAACGAGAAATATACCCCGAAAACCAAGGACCCGAAGAGCTTCAACTGGTGGAAGAACCGCCCCAAGTACATGGTAAGCTTCCTCAAGGCCATGTACGGCGCCAATGCCACGAAGGAGAACGATTTCGGGTACGCCTGGCTGCCCAAGCTGGACGAGACCCAGAACGCCTCCTGGCTGATGATCTTCGACCGCATGGCCAAAGGGGCCTTCAAAGGGTTCTTCGCCTGGGGCCAGAACCCGGCCTGCTCCGGGGCCAACGCGGGCAAGGTGCGTAAGGCCATGGAGACTTTGGATTGGATGGTGAATGTCAACCTCTTCGACAACGAGACCGGATCCTTCTGGAAAGGCCCGGGGAAAGACCCCTCCAAGATCAAGACCGAGGTCTTCATGCTCCCCTGCGCCGCTTCTTTCGAGAAGGAAGGGTCCCTCAGCAACTCCGGGCGTTGGATGCAGTGGAGATACAAGGCGGTGAACCCCCCGGGACAGGCCCTGCCCGACCTGGACATCATGCACGAGCTGTTCCTGAAGGTGCGGAAGCTCTACAAGGAGAAAGGAGGGGCGTACCCGGAACCCATCCTGAATGTTTCCTGGAATTACGGCGTGAAAGGCCCGGATGGCATAATCCGGCATCCCGACCCCCATTACGTCGCCAAAGAGATCAACGGGTACACGGCAAAGGACATCGAAGTCGAGGACCCGAAGACGAAGGTCAAAACCGTGGTGGCCAAGGCCGGGCAGCAATTGGGGAGCTTCGCCTTCCTCCAGGACGACGGCTCCACGACCTGCGGCAACTGGCTCTACTGCGCCTCTTACACCGAAGGCGGCAATATGGCGGCCCGGAGAGGGAAGGCGGACCCGACCGGGATCGGCCTTTACCCGGGGTGGGCCTGGTGCTGGCCGGTCAACCGCCGGATCATCTACAACCGCGCTTCTGTAAATTGGGAAGGAAAGCCCTGGAACCCCAAACGGGCGGTCATCTGGTGGGACGGAACCAAATGGCAGGGCGACGTTCCGGACGGGCCGCCCCCGCCGGGAGCGATCTATCCCTTCATCATGCTTCCCGAAGGCCATGCCCGGCTCTTCGGACTGGGAATGGCCGAAGGGCCGTTCCCCGAGCACTACGAGCCGCTGGAATGCCCGATCGAGAAGAACCTCATGTCCGCGCAGAAGTTCAACCCTACGGCCAAGATCTTCGGCGAGGCCGGGGTGGGCGCGGGGGCGGACCGGTATCTCTCCTGCGATCCGCGTTTTCCCCTCGTCTGCACTACCTACCGGGTGACCGAACACTGGCAGACGGGGGTCATGACCCGCTGGACGCCGTGGCTCATCGAACTCCAACCCCAGATGTTCGTGGAGATGTCGAAGGAGCTGGCGAAAGAGAGGGGAATCGCGAACGGCGAGCGCGTCACCGTGAAATCGGCCCGGGGCGAACTCTGGGCCAAAGCGATCGTGACCGACCGGTTCAAACCGTTTAAGATCGCGGGGCAGACCGTGCACCAGGTCGGCATTCCCTGGCACTTCGGCTGGGTCACGCCCGCGGACGGAGGGGACAGCGCCAACCTGCTCACCCCCACGATCGGGGACGCCAACACCATGATTCCGGAATCCAAGGCCTTCATGGTGAACGTTGAAAAGAAAGGGGGGAAGTGAGATGGAAGAAAAAGTCATGCTCGTCGACATCTCCAAGTGCACGGCCTGCCGGGCCTGCCAGGTCGCCTGCAAGCAGTGGAACCGGCTGCCCGCGGAGGCAACGGTCCAGTCCGGTACTTACCAGAACCCCCCCGACCTCTCCTGGGCCACGTGGAACATGATCCATTTCACCGAAGTCCCCACCAAGGACGGCGGCATGAAATGGCTCTTCCGCCGGGACGCGTGCCTCCACTGCACAGACCCCGCCTGCCAGCGCGCCTGCCCTGTTCCGGGGTGCATCTCCAAGAGCGAGGAAGGGGCGGTGGTCATCAACCAGAACCTGTGCATCGGGTGCAAGATGTGCGTGAACTCCTGCCCGTTCGAGGTTCCCCGGATCAACCCGGTCACCAACAAGGCCTACAAGTGCACCCTTTGCTATGACCGGACCTCCCGCGGACTGATCCCGGCCTGCGCCAAGGCCTGCGCCCCGGGCACCCTGAGTTTCGGGAACAAGGCGGACATGATCACGAAGGCTTACGCACGCGCCAAGGCCCTGGGCGGGGACGCGAGCGTGTACGGCGACAAGTTTGTGGAAGGAACCCACGTGATGTACGTTCTTCCGGAGAAGGTCCGGATGTACCCGGGGATGACGGTGAACCCGTCCATCCCCCTCGCCCTGATCCTCTGGAAGGATGTCCTCAAGCCCCTGTCGGTGCTCGCCATCGGTGCCACCCTGGTGGGAACGTTCTTCCATTACATCATCAAGGGGCCCAAGCGGCCTGAAGAAGGAGGGAATGACCATGGCTAGACCGAAGAACATGATCCAGGCCTCGACCGCCTTCGAGCGGGTGGTTCACTGGGTCCTGGGGGGGAGCTGTCTTTTCCTCTTCCTCACGGGATTGGTCCTGATGTTCCATCCCCTCTACTTCGCGGCCAATTTTTTCCCCGCGATTCCCCTCTTCACGGACCTTTATCCGGGGGGGTACGCGACGATGAAGCTCCTGCACAACCTCTGCGGGCTCGTCTTCGCCGTGGCTTTTCTCCCGGCCCTGCTGGCGTGGGGGAAAGACACCCTTTATTTCGACGAGGACGACAAGAAGTGGTTCAAGGTCCTGGGAGGGTATCTCTGGGAAGTTGAGAAGGTCCCGGAAGCGGGGAAATTCAACGCCGGCCAGAAGATGTTCTTCATGGTTCTTTTCCTCTTCTGGCTGATCATGGTGGGGACCGGCATTTTCATCTGGTTCCCCCTGCTCGGGGCCCCTTTGACCCGCTGGCTCTATGTCGGGCACGTGCTGGGCGTCCTGGTCCTGGGGTCGTTCCTGGTGATCCATTTCTACCTCGGGACCTACGGGAACCCGGGGACTTTCCAGGTGATGGGGCACGGCTACGTGACCAAGGGCTGGTGCAAGAAGCACCGCCCGAAATGGCTGAAGGACGTGGAAGCCGGCCGACGGTCCATTTGACGTGAGTTGGGAGGTAGGAGTTGTAACGAATAACAACTCACAAATCTCGACTAGGGAGAAATGTAGGGGCGGGGTAACCCCGCCCCTACGGCACCGTCCCGGTCCGAGCCATCTTCCGTGCAAAGTTGGGTAGAACCGAGTTCGTTACAACTCACAACTCTCACCTCTCAACTTACAATTCTCGCGCTTATTCCGTATTCTATTTTTCATTCCGCATTTCTCTTCACTCCGAACTAAATTACTCCAAACTGGTTCTATCTCGCATTCAGCGGGGTGGACTTGTGTCAGCAGGTACCGTAAAATAGGAAATATTCCACAGGAAAGCTGGTAAGCATGGAAGATCAACTGAAAAGGCTGCGCAGGTTCGGCGAAAGGACGCCCCAGTACCGGGAAGTGCTGGAGCTGGCGGAAAGAATGCTGGGGGAGAAGTGCCGGGTGAAGGAACAGGGGCCCGCCTATTCCTTCACGCTGGACCACCTGAAGGCTAAGATTCAAATGGAAGAAGGGTTTCCCTATCTGCGGCCCTCGGAAATTCCCTTGAACGCCGCCCAGGCCGGGGAATATTTTGCCTGCCTTTTGAAGGGTTTTGCGGAGGTAAATCCCGGAAAACATGAATCCCTCAAAAGGGCGCTCGAGGAAAAAGATTTTGACCTTGAGTTTTTTTTGCGCCGGCTCCTTGACAACCGCCTCTCAGAACCCGGCCTGGAGGAAGAATTCGGGCCCGAGGGGAGCCTCCTCTTTTATTTCCTGGTGCAAACTCTGAAACCGGTTTTTGAAAAAATGGCGGAAGAGTGGCGCACAGCGACGAAAAATGTATCGTGGGGACAGGGATTCTGCCCGTTCTGCGGAGGATTGCCCGGGATGGGAGAGATCCAGAAAGAAGGGAAACGCATCCTGCACTGCCCCCTCTGCGGCACGGACTGGGAATATCCCCGGATCAAATGCCCTTACTGCCCGAATGAGGACCACCAGCAGATGACCTACTTCCAGGTGGAGGGTGAACCGGAAAACCGGGTCGACGTCTGCCTGGCCTGCCGGAATTATGTCAAGACGATAGACGCCAGGGAGATGGAGGGCGCCCTGGACATCGAAGTGGAAGACTACTTGACCTTGCACCTGGACCACCTGGCCCAGGAGGAGGGGTATTCCCGTCCTTCGAAGCTGTTTGTGGAGATGAAATGATTTTTAGAAAATGTAGGGCCTGATCCCCGATCAGGCCGAAAGTCGGTGCGTTCGGGGAACGCACCCTACGGAGTCTCCTTTGAAAATTTCCGTTGTCAAAAACATCCTCGAAGCGAACCAGCGGCTTGCGGAAGAGAACCGGCTTCGATTCTCCGAAAGAGGCATCCTGGTCATCAATCTCATGAGCTCCCCCGGAGCGGGGAAAACTTCTCTTCTGGAAAAAACCATCCAATCGATCAGCGGCGAAGTTCGCGTCGGGGTGGTCGAGGGCGACATCCAGTCCACCTATGACGCCGAGCGAATCGGCCGGACGGGGGCCCCCGTGGTCCAGGTTAACACGGGGGGGGCCTGTCACCTGGACAGCAATATGGTCCGGGAGGCCCTCGGGAGCCTGGACCTTTCCGGGCTGGACCTTCTCTTCATCGAAAACGTGGGGAACCTCGTCTGCCCGGCCGAGTTCAACCTGGGGGAGAATTTCAAAGCCATGATCCTGAGCGTAGCCGAGGGGGATGACAAACCCTTGAAGTACCCCCTCATGTTTCACGAATCCAAAGTCCTCCTCATCAACAAAATCGACCTCCTCCCCTTCTGCGACTGCGATATAAACCTGATGGAAGAAAGGTCCCGCCGCATCAACCCCGATCTTACCGTGTTTCGCGTCTCCTGCCGCACCGGGGAAGGGTTGGAAGCCTGGACAGGGTGGCTGAAAGAACAGATCGCCCGGAGAAAATAACTCCGGTCCTTATCTTCGGAAGACGCTGAACCCCACCCCTACGCTCTTCGGGACCTCGAAGGCAGTTGGATTTCCGGAAAAAAATTAAGCTGCTTTCATTCGGCGTCCTCCTCGGGATCGCCGTTTTTCTTCGCCGGAGCCATGGACACCTCGGCCCCATCGCCCTTCTGCGGTTTGAGAAGGGAGATCACGACAGAGATCCCCAACGTGCCGGCGATCACGCCCAAGGCGACCCAGATGGGTACCTTGAAGACATCCGCCAACATCATCTTCACGCCCACAAAAACCAAGATGAAGGAAAGCCCGTAATGCAAGTACCGAAAGAGCCGCATGATTCCCGAAAGGGAGAAATAGAGGGCCCGGAGGCCCAGGATCGCGAAGACATTGGACGTGTACACAATAAATGGGTCGCTGGTGATCGCCAGGATAGCCGGAATGGAGTCGATCGCGAAGACGAGGTCCGTCGTTTCGACGACGAGAAGGACGATGAAGAGGGGGGTCACCACAAGCGCCCCATTCTTTCGCGTGAAGAACCTGCCCTCTTCAAAATCGGCGGAAACGGGAATGACCCGGCGAAGGATTCTTAGTAGCGGGTTTTTCCCTGGGTCCATCTGCTTTCTCTTCTCCACGGCCATCCGAATCCCGGAGATCATCAAAATGGCTCCAAAGACGTAAATGATCCAGTGAAATTTCTCGATGAGGAGGACCCCCAGGGCGATGAAAATTGCGCGCATGACCAAGGCGCCGACGATGCCCCAGAAAAGGACTTTGTGCTGGTAGAGGGAGGGGACCCCGAAATAGGAGAAGATCAGGAGAAAGACGAACATGTTGTCGATGCTGAGGGACTCCTCGATCAGGTACCCGGTCAGGAACTCGAGGGCCTTGTCCGGCCCCTGCCAGATGTAAATGCCCACGTTGAACAGCAGGGCCAGGGTGACCCAGACCCCGTTCCAGATCAGGGACTCCTTGATCGTAACCGTGTGCGCCTTGCGATGAAACACTCCCAGGTCCAGGAACAACATGATGGCGACAAAAACCAGGAAGCCCCCCCACCATAGAACATCGTCATCCATGAAAGCCCCATTTCTCCGCGAAAGATTAGCTGCTTGAGGGAATCACCGATAGGGTTTTCAGATTCCCAGGAAGGATTATCCTGCCGGATCAGGGAAAAGATAAGCGGGGAAAACTATGTATTTCACGTCGGAACGGTTTGTATCGAGGTCAGACCCCGGCCGGATTTAAGGAAGTCGTCGGAGAGCCAAGGAGGGGCCCTTCTTAATATATTAGTAAAATCATTATATTTGGCCGGATGTCCGCAGGCGGCGGGATCGGATTCTTTCCCTTATTCCCGCCTGGAATTTATCCAGGTAAATGTAGATGACCGGGGTGATATAGAGGGTGATGAACTGGGAAAAGAGCAGGCCTCCCACCACGGCCAGGCCCAGAGGACGGCGGGCTTCCGCTCCCGCTCCAAAACCGATGGCAATCGGCAGCGTCCCCAAAAGGGCGCGACATGGTGGTCATCATAATGGGGCGGAAGCGGATCAGACAGCCCTGATAGATCGCTTCGGCAGGGCTTTTCCCTTCCTTCCGCTCAGCCTCCAGGGCGAAATCGATCATCATGATGGCGTTCTTTTTCACCAGCCCGATCAGCATGATGATCCCCACAAAACCATAAATGTCCAGATCGGCGCGGAAGAGGAGCAGCATCAGCAGCGCCCCGACCCCAGCCGAAGGAAGGCCGGAAAGAATCGTCAGCGGGTGGATGAAGCTTTCATAGAGAATTCCCAGGACGATGTAAATGACCAGGATGGCCATGAGCAGAAGAATTCCCAGCCCCTTGATGGAAGATTGGAAAGCCTGAGCGGTGCCCTGGAAGCTGGTGGTGATGGTAGGCGGCAAAATAGCCCGGGCGGCCTCCTGAACCGCAGACACCGCTTCCCCCAGAGAGACACCCGGCCGGAGGCTGAAGGAAAGGGTCACCGCCGGAAGCTGGCCCTGATGGTTTACGGTCAGAGGCCCCACATTCGAGCTCACCTTGGCTACCGCATTCAACGGAACCAGAGCGCCTCTTGGATGAGCGGATGTAGAGCATGGCGAGCGCCGAGGGGTCCATCTGATGCTGGGGCTCCAGCTCCAGGATCACCTGGAACGAATTGTTGGGGGCGTAGATCGTGGAAATCTGCCGGGAGGAATAGGCGCTGGAGAGGGCGTCTTCGATCTGCTGGGCGGTGACCCCCAGCAGAGAGGCCTTGTCGCGGTTGATCTCGATATTGACCTGCGGGTTTTTGATTTGCAGGTCGGAGGTCACGTCCTGCAGCCCGGGGATCTGCTTGAGCCTTGCCTCCAGGAGCGGAGCATAACGATAGAGGGCGTCCGTATCCGTGCCCTGCAGGGTAAATTGATACTGGCTTTTGGTCAGGCGCCCGCCGATCCGGACGGGGGGCGGGTTCTGCAGAAAAGCCTGGATCCCGGGAACGGCGGCCAATTTCGGCCGGAGTTCCTGAATGATTTCGTCCGCGCTCAGATCCCGTTGATTTCTCGGTTTCAGGCGGATATTGAGCCGTCCGGTGTTGGAAGCCCGGGCTGGACCCGCTTGGCCCGATCGAGGACATGAAGGCCTCTACGTTGGGGTTTGCGGAGATGACGGCCGCGACCTCTTTCTGATGCTTCTGCATCGATTCGAAAGAAATTCCCTGGCTGGCCTCGGTGAAGCCGATGATCTGATTCGGTATCTTCGCTGGGAAGGAAGCCCTTGGGGACGATGACGAACAGGTATATCGTGGCCACGAGAATCAAACCGGAGAGGATCAGGGTCGCCAGGCGGTGATCCAGGGTCTTTTTGAGGCTCCATTCGTAAGCCTGCAGCATGCGTTCGAAGTATCGTTCCGAGAGCGCGTAAAGCCGGCCATGGCGCATGGCCCCCGGAGGGCGCAGAAAGCGGCTGCAGAGCATGGGGGTGAGGGTCAACGATACGACTCCGGAAATCAGGACCGCCAGGCTGATGGTCACGGCGAATTCATGGAGCAGTCGTCCCATGATCCCGCCCATGAAGAGCACCGGGATAAATACGACCACGAGAGAAAGGGTCATGGAGACGATCGTGAAACCAATCTCCTTGGAACCGTTGAGCGCCGCCTCCAGAACCCCTTCCCCCTGCTCCATGTGGCGGACGATGTTCTCCAGCATGACGATGGCGTCGTCCACCACAAATCCCACCGATAGGATGAGGGCCATCAGGGAAAGGTTGTCGAGGCTGTAGTCCAGGAGATACATGGCGGCAAAGGTGCCCACGATCGAGAAGGGCAGGGCCAGGCTGGGGATGATCGTGGCCGAGAGGTTGCGCAGGAAGAGGAAGATGACCAGGACGACCAGGCAGATGGCCAGAAAGAGGGTGAATTTGATGTCCGCAACGGAATCCCGAATCGATACCGAGCGATCGTAGAGCAGGTCCAGGCGGATCGAGGCGGGAATCTCGGCACGCAGACTCTTGACGAGTTCCTTGACGGCGTCCACCACTTCCACCGTGTTGGTCCCCGGTTGACGTTGAATGGCCAGGGTGATCGCCCGCGCGTTGTTATACCAGGCCGCGATCTTGTCATTCTCGACGCTATCGATGACCCGGCCGAGATCCTCCAGGCGGACCGGGAAGCCGTTCCGGTTGGCCGCGATGATGGACCGGTATTCCGAGGCTTCCATCAATTGACCGGTGGCCTGGACGGTAAAGGCATGGTGGGTTCCCCACAGGGTGCCCGTCGGCAGATTTACATTGGCGTTCATGACCGCATTGGCGACCTCGTCAATTCCGATCTGCCGCATGGCCAATGCCTTGGGGTTCACCTGCACCCGAACGGCGTACTTCTGAGCGCCGAAAACCTGGACCTGGGCCACCCCGCTGACCATGGATATTCGCTGAGCCAGCATGGTCTCGGCATATTCGTGGACGGTGGAAAGCGGGAGGGTCGGGGAGCTCAGGGAAAGGTACAGAACCGCCTGATCGGCAGGATTCACCTTCTGGTAAGAGGGGGGGCTGGGCATGTTGGGAGGAAGAATCCTGGCCGCCCTGGCGATCGCCGCCTGAACATCCTGGGCGGCCGCGTCCATATCCCGGCTCAGGTTAAACTGCAGGGTGATCTGAAGAGATGCCCAGACCGTTGGTGGAGGTCATGGAATCCAGGCCGGCAATGGTGGAGAATTGGCGTTCCAGGGGAGTGGCCACGGCCGAGGCCATCGTCTCCGGACTGGCCCCGGGCAGCCTGGCCGAGACCTGGATGGTGGGGAAATCCACGTTGGGGAGGTCGCTCACCGGAAGTTCGCGATACCCGATAATGCCGAAGAGGAGAATGGCCAGCATGAGGAGGGTGGTGGTAATCGGGCGGCGAATAAAGAGGGCGGCGATGTTCACGGAAGCTTTCCTCGCTCGCCGGATTCCTTCTTTATTTCTACTTTCGCCTCCCGTGACGAGCCGGAGCTGGCCGTCGGTCACCACGGTTTCCCCGGGCTGGAGTCCCTTGGTCACCACGGTCAGGCCATCAAGCGAACGGTCCACGGCCACGGGGCGGGACTCCACGGTGAGATCGGGTTTGACCACAAAAACGTAGGACCTTCCTGTCCGGTCTGAATCGCCTGCGAGGGAACCAGGATGGCGTTGGGCCGAGTGGTTAAGCGTTAAAATGACATTCACAAACTGCCCCGGCCAGAGCCGCTTCTCCTGGTTCTCAAAGGTTCCTTTGAGCTTGATCGTTCCCGTGGCGGTGTCCACGGCATTATCGACAAAGGTTAAGACCCCCTGCTCCGGGCGCTTCTCATCGCCCGGGATGACCGCCTCCACTTTGAGGTCTCCGGCGATCATGTGCTTTTTGATCTCGGGCAGATTTTGTTCGGGAAGGGCAAAGGTGACATAGATGGGGGTGATCTGGTTGATGACGACGATGGGAACATCATTGGCTTTAATGATATTTCCCTGCTGAACCAGGAGGCTGCCGGTTCGCCCGCTGATGGGGGCGCGGATGGAACAATATCCGAGCTGAATTCTGGCCGTTTCTACGGCGGCCCTGGACGCCCGGACGACCGCTCTGGCGTTTTCCAGGGCGGCCTTGTCGGCCCGGAGAGTGGCCTGGGCATTTTCAATAGCGGCCTTGTCCGCCTGAACCGTCGCCGCGAGAGACTCCGAGTTGGTGCGGATCTGATCGTACTGTTCCTTGGCCACATAGCCTTTCTCCGCCAGAAAGGCATAACGCTTCGCCTGCTCTTCGGCATTCTTGGCCTGGGCCAGATCCTTGGTCAGGTTGGCTTCGGCCTGGGTTACCTGGGCGAGGTCTCTCGTCAGATTGGCTTCCGCCTGCTGCACCAGGGCCTGGTCCCTTTCCAGGTTCGCTTCGGCCTGTCTGAGGGCGGCTTCGAAGGGCCGGGGGTCGATGGACAGGAGCAGGTCATCCTTTTGCACGTCCTGCCCTTCTTTAAAGTGGACCTTCGACAGCTCCCCTTCGACCAAGGCCCTGATGGATACCGCCGAGTAAGCTTCCACGTTTCCGACGCCCGCAGCTGCACCGGAACATCTTTCTGGATCACCGTCGCCACCTGAACAGGGGCCGCGGGGCGCGTTTTCTCCGGCACCTTGCTTTCCCCGGTGCAGGCCATCGTCACGGCCATGCTGAGGAATCCGGCGCCCAGGGCGGCCAGGCGGATAACGGCAAACCCTGCCGTTCGCCTGCCGAAGGATGAATCAGGCGGCATCGATTTCAAAATAATCCTCCCGGAGTCCTTCGAGGCTCCGACATGTAAATCTTCTCCTAATTCAAAACAAACGTATTGGATTGTATGAGATCAGGCGATGTTCGTCAAGGATTCAGCACGGACGGAATCTGGCTGAGGCCCAGTCCGCCTGGTTCAGCAGCTTCTCGACGATTTAACGGGTACAGGACTTGTGACCGAAACGACTGCGAGGATGAAGAATGAAATCGCCTTTCAGCCGGGGAGAACGATTGAAAACATCACCCTGAAACATGCTCTGGATGAATATGAAAGCTATGGGATCATTCCCGTCCCAGATTTTCAATCCGAAGAGGCAGAGAGAATCTCAAGGTATTTGAAGGATATCGCTGAGGCAATGGAGAAATCGCCCGGAAATGTCCCATTAAAGGGAATATAGCATCGATGAAAATGGGAATGACTCATCGCCTAAGATCCTCCCCGGAAACCCACGCTGTAAATGATGGGGACATGGGCGCAGGAAGAAAAACCCCTGCGCCTCACTCTACCTTTACCTTTCCGACATATTTTGTCCACCGGCTGCCATAGTGTCCCCCGGCCACCACGCGAAGGGGAAAACCGTGCTTTTCCGGAAGGGCCTCCCCATTGACCCGGTAGGCCAGGAAGACTTTGTCCGATAGGACCTCTTCCATGGAGAATTTCTCCGTTCGTTCATAGCCCCCCTCCGAGGCAGTGAAAGTTACCTCGTTTGCCCCATCCTCCCGCTCCGCTTTTTTGAACAGTTCGCCCATCAGGATACCTTTCCACACACCATTGTTGGCAAAAAAACCTGGGCAGATCAGCAGGACCTGCTTTTCAGTTGAAGGCAACTCCAGAACCTGGGAATAGGTCAAAGTGAGCGGTCTCTTAACTCTGCCTGTAATCTCGAGACGCCAATTATCCACATCAACCTTATTTTCTGTTGTTCCCATGGTCTGGAAATCCTTCAGTGGGGTGATATCTAAATTGCGGGTATCCAGGTTGGCAGGGTTCTTTCCGGTGAGACTCTCCCGTTTTGTCCCTTTGGGAAGAATTGTTTTTCGCTCGTCCCCCCACGAGGGTCGGAGAAAAGAATGCAAAGAAATAAAAAAAACGCCAACACCCGCAAATGCACCCAATGCTGCCTTCAGGAATAGCCTGCGTTCTTTCATCATCACCTCAGAGTCGACCGCACTCCGCCAGGTCCATTCCCAAAGCCTGAGCGTTGGCGAACAGCGTCGCAGGGTCGATATCTTCAAGGTAATCTACGATGTTCTGCGAGAATTCGGTGAAGCCAAAGTCTTCGTTCCTCATCTCCTTGAGCGCTTCTTCCTTGGGCCAATTTTGAATCGCCATCCGATAGATCGCCGTCATCATGCCGGTCCGGTCTGCCCCACGACGGCAGTGAACGAAGACGGGTTGCTTACTCTTATCAATCACAATCTTCAGGAACTTGACCACATCTTCATCTTCAGGATGCCAGGTATTAAATCTTATCTTCTCATAACCCAATCCAATATCTTTGATCTCCTTCTTATCTGAATGGAAAAATCGGAGGTCGATCACCGTCTTGATCCCCATGGCCTTGAGTTCCCGGAAGCCTGCCGCATCGGGTTCAGCCCCCCGATAGTAAACATCCGAGACTTTGTGAAAATTCGGCAGCCCGCGCCTCTCGATCTTATCGGCCCACCTGCGCGCCGGGGCGGGCTTCGCGGCCTGCACCTCGCCTGCAGGTGCGGCGAAGGCCGTGGCGGTAACAGCGGGAACCGTTTGCTGGGACTGAGCGGGGGTGATGAATGTCGCCAAGCCCAAAGCTAAGATAAATGACAGGAAAATCTTGAACTGTTTTATGTCGGTCTTCCTTTGACGAACTACCGGGACGGACGCCATGTCCAGACTGGCGCCGTGATGTCCCGCTTCAGGGAAATTTTCAACCCGGGATTCCTGCGATTCAATGTAGATAATTTTTGATGTTGTCTTGTCTGATGGATTAAATGGTTTGTATCACACATTGGAAACGAGGTTAATGATAAAAAGCATGGCAATTAAGGTGAGCAGAATCGGGCGGACGACAGGTTCGCCGGAGGAAACTCCCACAAGCTTAGGCCAATTCCCAGAAGGGTTTTCTTCCTGGCTTGCAGGATCGCTTTTCCCATGTGCTCCAGAAATGAAAAAGTCAACCATTTCGGTTGGCTTATTCAACCCTTCCGGGACCCTCTTCACCAAAGAGCTTCCGTATTGGCTTCCGCTTTCTGGCTTTTTTACCGTTTTTCCAAGATCAGGATTTTTCTGTCCTCCCGGTCGTACTTGCGGGTATGACTCATATAGAAAGTACAATCGACGGGGCACGATTGAGATAACGTTTCCACCTACGAGTCATTTGAAGAACAATATTTCAGAACCGAGGGTTACGATTTGAAAGCGAGAATCAAAGCATTGTTCATCTTTCGGTGTATCCGGCCATGTGCAGGTGCCCTTTACCCTTTAAACTGCCTCTCCCGAATTGGCTTGCCTTATGAAACCGGCAGTCCGGATTCAATTTTCAGGTTTCGGACCACATACGGTATGGAGAGATAGTATTTGCTGTCCGTAAGGACTTCCCATAAATGGGCCATGTCTTCAACCGATAGTTCACTCAGACCAATCTCAATTTCTTCATCAGGTCGAAAAACATTCTCATGCCCTTCGTTCAAATGGCTGGCCGGCAGAATGGGGCTATCCTCCAGTACCCGCATCATCCAGCCTGCAGTTACCTGCTGAGTAACCGAATCCTCACACCAGATGGTTAACAAAAAATGAAGATCAATCGGCAGTTGGTATTCTTGCCTTTTTCCATCCAACAAATTCCGCCCGATCGGTATGTGGTGGCTGCTGTTTGGACAAACCCGATACAGGGACAAAAAGACCGTGTTCTGAACCGGGGGAATTTGTGAAGAATGCCTTGGTAGATTCAGATCGAAAGCAAATACGGGGGACCGCCCCTCGGTTTTATAGGCTGTTTCCAACCACCTTCTGATGCCTTCGCATACCGCCATGATAGCTTGAGTTTTCGCCATTATGAGTCGCTCCCAGGGAGAAGATTTTATTCTTTGCACGGGACCGAAGTAGCCGCCATCAAAAGGAGGGAATCAGCCACGGTCCCGAGTTCGGCAAGTGCCCGACACTCGTGAGAGTGCCCAGAAAAAAAATGATCTCTTGCGGAAAGAAAATCCCGGTCATAGAGGAAGTACCGGCGCAGGATTTTCGGGATGCTGAAGACGACCTGTCGGTGTTTCCTTGTAACTTTTTTCAATCTCCCCCATCAAAATTTTGATGCCGGTTTCCGCCGGAAGCTGAAAAGCCTTGTCTTTATAATCGAACGGCTCGCCGATCTTGACCCGTAGTCTCGACCTCTTATAAAGCAACCCCAAATGGCCAACCTTATGAGTATTGAAAATTGCAATAGGAATAATCGGGACCTCTGGAAAATGCGAGGCCAATTTTGCCGCTCCAATCTTTGGTTGGCCTAAACAATCTTCTCTTACACGTATTCCTTCGGGGAAAATCATGACCGAACCGCCCTCTCTCAAGATTTGGGAAGGTATCTTTAGGGATGCCTCCAGCCCTTGCCCCTTGCAGGCAGGAAAGGCCCCCACAGATTTGTAAAAAATCCAGCCAATAGGATTCTTGAAAAATGTGTCTTTGGCAATGAACCGTAAAGGATATATTTTGGAAAAAAACGGAAAGCAAAGCCCGATTATTAAAGGATCCAGAAAACTCTTATGGTTGGCGATAATTATAAGCGGCCCGCCTCTTATATTCTTGGCGTTTTCCCTGCCGTCTATTTTTAAATCTTCAAAAATGCAAAGAAGAAAATAAGCAAAAGTCAAAACAATCTTTTGGAAAAAAAAATACACTCCGCATTGAATCCGGCTTTCGGCCATAAAACCCGACCTTTCCATTTTTCAGGCACCCCAGGCTGGAGCATAATGTAGGTCAAATCTATATTTGTTGTCTTCATTGCGGTCAAAGTTAAGGGAGAAAACGATAACCTTTTCTTAAATGACCAAGATGGTCATTTTAGACCATGAAAAAACATCTTTTGCGTTCTCGAAAATCAACGACCTCGTTACTTCCAGGCGACCGATTAGAAGAACGCGCAAATCTAATTCTCTTTTATCGCGCAAATCCAGTTGGGATGATTATCTCCTTTACCTTCATTATTTTTCCAATGAAGAGGTTGAAGGTTAACAAGGTCATCTTTTCCTCCCTTAGAAGCTGGGAAAATATGATCAATTTCCCAACCGAACTGGCTATCCTTGCCAAAAGACGATTTAACCATCACGGCACCGCAAGTATCCTTCCTGAATTTGTCTGGATTGGATCCGCCTATGGGGTCAGCTTTTGCCCAAACGGCCTCGACAACGGAAAGTTTAAATGATTGCCCGAAGTTATTCGTATTCCGGTCTCTGTCCATCGTTTTGTTTCCCCTTTTCCTTTTAGATTTCATCTGGCGTCAGGTACGCTTTAAAAATGGAAGGGAATGGAAAATATCGCGTACCCAATTCAAAATACTCAAAACGCTGTTCTAAACGTTGCACCGGCAAACTGCGGATTCCGCACAAAGTTGTTTGCTGTTTTTTTGTTCCTACATTTCCATTAGCCCATAACCTCGGCTAATGGTCCCTTCGGACTTCCGCTTCCCTTAAACTCGATGTAATGTTTGCCGCCCGGTCGCATGCTGCCCTTCAAAATCAGCACCGTCCCGATATTCGTTTCAAATGTAGGCTGGTTCATGGGCCAATATCGGTCTGTTAACCCGGTCCCAGACCATTCCCGTACGCCGGTGGAAGATCGAGTAAAGGCTACGACAACCGATATCTCCAAAAACCCGGATTGCATGATCCCTTTCCATTTCTCCATTAAGGCCCTCTCTTGCCACTAAGGCACTCTCTTGCCACATTTGTTCGTAAGCGACCTTCGCCCGAGTGGAAACCTTCGCCACCCGACCCCGTTCCAAAACAAAAGGGATTCGGCGGAAACCAAATCCCTTCTTTTTGTGAATCTGAGCGAATCCCGGCATCAAACTAAAACCGCCAACCGCCCCCCGGTTTGGGCCCGCGTCCCTGACCACCTCCGCCACTTCGAAGCTCGCCCGGCCTCCCCTGGGAGTAATCCGGCCTGGGTTTGGCTTCGTTAACCTTAATGGCTTTCCCCAGGAGTTCCCCGTTGTCAAACCGCTTAATGGCTTCCTTGGCCTCTTCTTCGGTCCCCATTTCGACAAAGCCGAACCCTCTGCCCAGCCCTGTATATTTGTCCTTGATCACACTAGCCGAGACAACTTTCCCGGCTTGTGCAAAGTTGGATTCCAAATCCTCCTCGGTGACGGCTTCGGCCAAATTGCCGATATAAAGATTCTTGCCCATACTTTCCTCCTCCTGCAATTAATTTACCTTGTGGACGTTCACGGCCTGCTCGCCTTTTCTCCCGGGGGCGACCTCAAATTCTATCTCTTCATTTTCCTGAAGGGTTTTGAAGCCCTCTCCGCTGATGGAGGAATAGTGCACAAACAAGTCATCCCCGCTTTCGCGGCTAATAAACCCAAATCCCTTACTCTCATTGAACCATTTCACTCGACCTTTTACCATTTGCTTTCTCCTTTGAGATGTTAGTTTGCAAAATGGCCGAGGACGAAATAAAAAAGCCGCGAAAAGCTACCAGAGCTTTTGCGGCTTATTGTTTCAAACCTCAATCTCTTTGCAACCTGTAGCCGAATTATGCGCTAGATTTATAGAAGTGTCAAGCAAATAAGATCAAAAGATGGAAATGGATTAAGGGAATGGACGCGCCTACGAAGGGCATTGAAGGAGTTGCGTCTGGAATGTTATCGCGGAAAATCCTAAAACAGGAGTTAAAGAAGAGTCAACGCATCGATTCTCCCCCAAACGGGCATTCCTCCTCCTCGTCAACATCGCCCCGCGGAAGTTGGATCTCCGATAAATCCTGCCCCGCCCTTGCCATTCCCGTTGCAGCATCAAAGTCTTCCTGGCAATTGACGCAGAGTTTTGCGAGCGGCATTGCCTTAAGTCTACCCTGCCCAATTTCTTCCCTGCATTCTTCGCAAGCCCCGTATTCTCCCTTTTCAATTTTTTCCAGGGCTTCCTTAATCACCCCCAGTCTCTCTTTATTCCGTTGGCTGAGGAGCCTGTAAGCTCATTATCTTGAAAGGTATTCGCCATGTCCGCTTCATCGCCACGTACACCTGATCGCCGTTCCCGAAGGTGGGGGAGCCCTTGCCCGGGCCATCGGAGAAGCACACAAGCGGTACAGCCGAATGCGCAACTTTGCGGAAGGTGTGCGGGGGTATTTGTTTCAAGGGCGGTTTGGGTCGTGCGTATTGGACGAGAAACACTTGGCGGCGGCGGTTCGGTATGTGGAGAATAACCCGGTTCGTGCGGGTATGGTAAGAAGGGCTTGGGAATACCCGGCGTCGAGCGCAAAATTTCACGTAGGCGAGCAAAAGACGGATGTTTTGGTCAAAGATCGAGATTTGTTGGGGCTTGTAGCGGATTGGAGGGAGTTTCTGCAGGGAGAGAATTCGGGGGGAGAAAGTGATTTGCGTCGCGCTACAAAAACGGGCCGCCCGTTGGTTGGCTATGAGAATTTAGCAGGCATTGAGAAAAAGACGGGGCGCAATTTGCAGAAGGGGAAACCAGGGAGGAAGCCACCGCCTTCCAGGAAATAAGTGATGTGTCCCCCAATTCCCAAGGTGAGCAGCATCGGGCGGACGACGCCATTGGGTTGGCCTGAGGAAAATCCCACAAGCTCAGGACAATTCTAGAAGGGTTTTTCTTGCTGGCTTGCAGGATAGGATTCTTCCGTCCTACCTGGATAACCCGACGCAGGTAGACGGGGTTTTGCGGTTCGGAGAAGACCTCTTGCGAGAATGATTTGGTCCTCAACCCGGGTTCACACCGCTGAACCCTACCCCGGGAATCCAAACTATAACCCTGCACACCTACACGGTAAACCTTGCGGGAAAAAATTGGCTGCAACAGGCGGCCTTTCGACTGGGCGGCCGGAAAACCATGCAGGAGGTCATCGCGGGGATCCGAAAGGCCCTCCTGCCTAAGGAGTAAGAAGGGGGGCAGAGGCTTCCTTCTGGCCCCAAGGGTTGATTGAAATTTTTTACAAAAGAGGGGGCGCCCTCCTGCCAGCGCAGCGAGACTTGAGTTCCGTTGGGAGGGGTAAAACTTCGTACTTCCACCACCCGCCTGGACGTATCAATGGAAACATAACGCAGTGAATCGGGAGTACAGGCCCCCGAGTTAACGTAAACCCCCCGGCCTATGGGGAGACAGGCCATCTGGTGGGAATGCCCCATGACAATGACATTGTTTTTGCCGCGATGGAGGGCCATGACGGCGGCCATTTCCAGGGCCTTGGAAACCCGCTGGCCCCAGTTGTAAAAGCGGCCTTCCAGAAAATCCGCCAGGCAGATGAACCCCAGACGCCTCAATCCGCCGATCATCCAGGTGCCAACAAAAGGCAGACGCCTCTCGTCGCCGATGAAGGGGTCAAATTGATGCCCATGGGTCAACCAGATACCCCAATTATCCTTTAATAAATGGATCTGCTTCAAGTTGCCCAATAATTTTTGAGTAATCAGGTCGTGATTCCCAAACAGGGAATAGTGAGCAGCAGTGCTCCAACGCCTGACAATTCGGGAATATCGTTTCAGGATGGCTTCGAGCACCTCCGATCGGGAACCGGGATAGCTGCCGTAATCGGTCTGATAAATATCCCCCATTAGAATGATTCGATCATGAGTCCGGCTGAGATGATCGTCCAATCGCAGCAACCGGTCTTCTTCCCCTAAGAATTTATCCAAAACCGGGGTATGACCCAAGTGGAGGTCCCCAAAGGTGGCAATACGCATGAGTGGCCTCTTTGTGAATGTTTTGTATATCGAAACTTTTAAGTCACAGAGACTTAAAAAAATAACAGCTATACCCTATTCCATAGTGAAAAAAAACAAGGGCCTTAATGCCTCTATGCCTCTAGCTTTTTCTTGCCCCAAATAAAATCCCATCCTGGACCATAGTGTTTTCTTCATTAACATTAACATTTCATTTAGAAAGGACCCGTCTTTTATTGTTTAAGATGACCCAAGCCCTAAAAAGATTCTAGCGCTCCGTTTCATTCATTCATTAATCCGCTGCCTTGGAGGAGTCTCGGGGACGTTGGTTCCTACAGTGCATAACCTATCCCGTGGGTTAGGGTAGACAGTGCGGATGGGGGA
>CAVQIK010000015.1:0-628919 GCA_963712535.1 uncultured delta proteobacterium
AGTTCTCATCCGGAAACTCTAAATTTGCGAATTGATTTTGGAATCAAGTCATTTTTCCTTGGATTTTCGGCTCATTTTTGCTATCCTCACGCAAAAAGGCCTGTAAACATTGGGTTTGCGAGGAGAGCATGCGAAAAAAATGGGACGAGCAGTTAAGCATATTTCATTACCTGCCCAAGAATCGAGTAACGAGGGAGCTGAGGGCCATCTCGGAAATTCTCGAGGCGCATCCTGAGACCCTGGAAGGAGTCTACACGGACCTTGCGAGAACCCGGCGGGTGGACACAGGACGTGACGGGATGACCGCCGAGCAGGTCCTGCGATGCGCCATTTTGAAACAGTACCGGAGTCTGACCTATGAGGAGTTGGAGTTCCATTTGGAAGATTCGCAGAGCTTTCGAACCTTTGCCAAGATGAGGACCGGGCAGAAACCCTCGGCCTCGACATTGCAGGAAAATATCAAGGCTCTTTCCGTGGAGAGCTGGATGGCCGTGCATGAGGCTACCATCCGGTATGCAGAGAGCCAGGGATTGGAGAAGGGCCGCCAGGCCCGCATCGATTCGACGGTGGTCGATACGAACATCCATTCGCCGACCGACTCCACTTTGCTGGAAGACGGGATTCGAATCATCACGCGCTGGTTGGCCGAGGGCCAGGAAATGTCGCCCCAGCCGGGGTATTTCTTTGTCGATCACAACCGGCGTGCCAAGAAGCGGTGTTTGGAGATTTTGAACACGACGAAAGGAGCGGTTAGAGAGAAGGCGTATAAAGATCTTGTGGGCTTGGCGGGGCGGGTTCGCGGGTATGCCTTGGCGGCCATTCCGGTGCTCTATGCGTATGTCTGTGAGGATCAGGCAGAATGCCTGCGGGCCTACGCCTTGGCGCAAAAATTGGAGCAGGCGGTTGGGATTCTGAGCCGGGTCATTGGGCAGACGGAGCGTCGGGTGCTGCAGGGGGAGTCGGTCCCCGCAGGGGAGAAGGTGGTATCTTTTTTTGAGTGCCACACGGACATTATTGTCAAGGACCGGCGGGATACCCATTACGGGCACAAGGTGTTTCTGACGGGCGGAAAGTCGGGACTGATTTTGGATTGTGTGATTGAGCGGGGCAATCCCAGCGATACGGTTTTGTTCCCGATCTTGATTGAGCGGGAGGAGCGGCTTTACGATCGACCCCCGCGACAGGTGTCGGCCGATGGTGGGTTTGCCTCTCGGGAAAACTTGCAGGTAGCCAAAGGCCGGGGCATCAAGGATGTGGCTTTTGCCAAGCGGAAGGGTCTGTCGGTATTGGAGATGGTGAAGAGCCATTGGGTTTATAAGCGGCTGAAGAATTTTCGAGCTGGAATTGAGGCGAATATCTCGCGGCTGAAGCGTTCTTTTGGGCTTTCCTGTTGCGATTGGAGAGGATGGTTTGGGTTTAGGAAGTATGTCTGGAGTTCTCTGGTATCTTATAATTGCCTGGTGTTGGCCAGGCTCAAGTTGGGCTTGGCGTAAGGTCGCGAATTGCAGCGATGAGGCTTGAGAGGAGAGGTATGCCCTCTGGGCCATGATTTTGGGTTCAGATTGACATCTTAATCGAACTGGGAATGTCATTGGCTTGAAACCCTGTTACCTGGGGAAAATTAAACTTCGGCTCCCGATTAAAATCGGGAGTTTCCGGATGAAAACTAGCTATGCTCATAGTCCAGACCGACGCCGATTCGCAGACGGTCACTCAGCATGCCCAGATGCCGTCCGGTGCCGCACCCGACATCGATCACCCGCATCCCTGCCACAATGACGTCGTGGAGGAGATCGATCTCCGCTTGCAAGAACGCGCGGATCTCGGGCGGCTGCGTGGATGGGTCCAAAGCCCGATTCAGTAGGCCAGCTGCGTAGACTTCGTCGTTCGGCATGAATCCTCGAGAGGAGAGATGCGCTGCCTAGCGCCCGAGGTCAGTGGTGGCTATAAGCCATCCCTGGAGTGATTGATTAGGCCAGATCCTTTTGAACTTTTCGCATTTCTTCTCTTAAACGGGGCAACCGTTGTTTAATAGCTGCCCATACGAGCCGGTAATCCACACCAAAATAGAAATGGATTAATCTATCTCGCATGCCAGCCATCTCCTTCCATGGGATATCCGGATACTGCTGGCGAACGTCATCAGGAACCTGTTTGGTCGCCTCCCCAATGATTTCAAGTTTCCGAATCACGGCGCTGGTTGTTTTATCGTCCGCACGAAATTCTTCGAAACTCATCCCTCCCACGAAAGCTTCAATGCTATCCACTGCAGCCAAAATATCTTTCAAATATATCTTGTAGTCTCTCATATGGAGACAGCCTCCCTGAGGATCGAGTCCCTAAATTCTTCTCGCAAGGCTTGCTTAGGGATGACATCAACTCTTCGCCGAAGCTGTTCCTCTAGGAAGGTTGCCAACCCAACTAAGTCAAAAAGGTCTGCACCCTCTTCGAACTCAACAAGGACGTCGATATCGCTGCTCTCCTTTTGTTCCCCGCGGACGTTCGAACCGAACATTTGAATTTCCTTTACCTTGAATCGGTTCCTCATTTGCGGCTTCAGGTCACGTATCTTTAAAAGTAGTCCTTGTGTCATTACCATATCTTCCTCCAGACTAAAACGGTCTGACGTTAGAAGTCAACGTTGGCCGAAGGCCATCCGGTGGAGTGGTTTTTTCGATCCTCTTTGGCCTCATGCCCCTGAACACGGATTGGGCTTCTCTTACGAGTGGTTCCATCAGTTCTGGGAGAAGGTTCATGGCATAGCGGTGCCCGAAGAAGTGGCGGAAGGCAAGATAGGGTTTCAAGTTGTCCAGCAAGCTGGCCGACAGGATTTCCTTTTCGACTGCCGAAAGCAGTAGATCTCTATGCCAGGACTTCCCCTGCGGGATGGGAAGTGCTCTTGACTGGAAGACTTGTCTGAGAATGGCCTCGATGCCGTTGTAGAAGTTGTTTATCAAGGCCCTAAGCTCAAGGATGGAAAGAGTGGACAACGGAAGGGAAGGCAGCGCGGAGAGCGAGTTTTCAATAGCCTCATACTCGGCTTCGATACGAAGACGGTAGTCAGGCATAAAGAGGCACGCCCTCCCGCTGGATGAGTTCGATAAAGCGGCTCTTTGTGGACAGGTCTACGACATCAAGCGGTTTTGATAAGGCGCACAGGAGCTCACCGTAGAACGCGAAAAAATCTTTACCATCAATACCTTCTACCCCGATATCGATATCCCGGCTTTCCCTATCAGACGACAGGCTCGACCCAAACAGTATCACCCGTTTTACACGGTACTTGGCGGCCGTCTTCTCGATTATCTCTCTGTCCTTGTCCGCAATCATGTGGATATTATACCATCTATCGGCACAATTGGTCCCCATCGATGGCTGCTAACGCCAGAGTTCGCCTCTGGCATGGGCATCTCTCCTATGTTGGGAACAGTCGGACGGTATCACTTCTTATTCAACCCTGTCAAGTTTTGTAAAAACCCCTGGATTTGAGGGGCTACGGCCGTGATCGCTCATCCGGAAAAAGTGCCGCATGAGCAGCCTTTCCAGAAATCCCTCCCGGCCTCCCTTTTCCTAAGGGAGGAGAGCTTCTTTATTTCGCCTCCAAACCCTGGATGTCATTTCTGCCGAAGCGGGAATCCACCGCGATCCCCACGGCGCGAGGCTACAGATTACCATGTCAGAACGTGACGCTGTAAGCGATATCTGCCAGGGGCCGAATCTTACAATCCCCGACCAGGTTTCGAAGGCGGGCCTCCGAGAAGTGCTCGGATCGAAAGCCGCCTTCGCTCATGAGGTAATCGGCGGACTCTTCCACCACGACGTGTCCCAACCGGCGATACCATTCCCGCCTCGGCAGTATCGAGGCCTCCGAATAGACCGACAAGAGCCGCGTCTGAGGAGCGGGCGCCAAGCGGCGCATCTCCTTCAGGACACCGGCCTTGTCGCTCATGGTACCCCAGGTGTTCGTGAGGCAGGTCGCGAAGTCAAACGTGGCTTGGATGGGGATGGCGGTTGCGTCGGCGGTAATGAAGTGCAAATTGCGAGCGCCGACGCGTTGGTGGGCTTCGACGATGTAGCTATGCTCATAGTCCACACCGACTCCGATTTGCAGACGGTCACTGAGGATGGCCAAATGCCGTCCGGTGCCGCACCCAACATCGATCACCCGCATCCCTGCCGCGATGACGTCGTGGAGGAGATCGATCTCCGCTTGCAAGAACGCGCGGATCTGGGGGGGCTGCGTGGACGGGTCCAAAGCCCGATTCAGCAGACCGGCTGCGTAGACTTCTTCGTTCGCCATGAATCCTCCAGAGGAAGATACGCCGCCTCGCGCCGCGCATCAGCCGCTGCTTTCAGGGGTTCACCGGCTCTTGTTGGGCGCTTCTTTT
The DNA here is from genome assembly GCA_963712535.1 of uncultured delta proteobacterium. Classification (GTDB taxonomy): domain Bacteria; phylum Desulfobacterota; class SM23-61; order SM23-61; family SM23-61; genus CAVQIK01. Next base: position 4,389 of record CAVQIK010000015.1, read on the forward strand.
TCTATCTGCTCATAAGATAAATATGGAAGACTTGCCTGCTGCCGCGCATGCTCAATCGTCATCGCTACCAAATTACCCGATCCGTCCAGATCAATATAGATATTTTCATTTATCTCTTTGGTTTCAGCTACTTCGTTTCCGGAAAACTCGACCAAGGCCGTATCTGTATCTGAAAAATATTTGATTTTCATTCCCGGTCTGCTTTGAAGCTCCACGGTAGGAGGGCTACGGATACGGCGACCAGAAGGGGCTCCTTTTGCCTATCTCTAGGAGGGCTGCGGTGAACCCGCTTCGATACTCCTGACGGCGGGAAATATAATCCGGGTCCAGGCGCCTGGTAAAAAGATCCGTCGAAAAGACTTTTACCAAAGCAGACAATTCAACGATCCCTTCTTCCGTACCCGCTTTGAAACCGCTCCAGCTGCGAACGTGCTCTTCCGACCGGAAGAGGTTCATGGTGCTTCAGCTGTAAGGCCAGTTTTTGCCCCATTCCCGAAAAGGAACGGAGGTGTACCCCACCAGATTTTCAGGGTCGGCGCTCTCGATCCGGCCGTCTTTCATCTCCACCCGCATGGGTGATCCGCAATCGAGACAGGGAGCATCGATCCGAATTGTTTTTCTTTTGAAGAGCCAGCTGACCGCCAGCGACTCGAATCCTCACTGACCGAACCACTTCTGCTCTCCATCAATCGTGATCCTGTACTGGGTTGGAAGATTGCTGAAAGGGGAAAAGGAGGCGATGTAGTCTGTATTCGGAAATACCCAGGCCGCGATTCCCGTTGCAAAGAGAGCATGGAGAGCCCTACGGCCTTCTTCTAAAGAAACCCCCAACTCGGCGGCGATTTCCGTGTAAAAAGGCGCCTGCCCGGTCTTCGTCGTGCGTTTCAGGATGAAGGAAAAGGTCCTGTCCAACTGGGTTGCTTCATTCATGGGTAGCGACCTCCTTTCCTTTTTGCAATTTGGGAAACTCACTTCCTTGTGAGGAGGCTTCAATTCTTATCACCCCCACCCTCACCCTCCCCCGTCAAAGGGGGAGGGAATTTTCGGTCACAAGTTCCTAAGCTTGAACCTGTCTCTTAGCAGACTTTTTCAGTCAGGTTCGGACAGGGGCCGGTTACGAGAAGGACGGACAGTTCCTCGCTCTCCAGGCATTCCTTGAAAGCCGCGGCCAAAACCGCCTTGCCACCGAACGCGTCCACGGAACGGAATACTCCGATTCCCGCCGATTGCAGCACGGAGACGATAGGGATCCTCTTCTGGCTTCTTCCCTGCAGGTTAAACTCCGTTCCCGGATTGCCCTGGCAGCCGGTCATGGCAGTGGTGCGGTTGTCCAGGACCAGGACCATGATCCGGGCGCCGCCGGCCACGGCGTTCAGGTAAGCCGGCAGGCCGGTGTGGAAGAAGGAGGAATCGCCGATCAGGGCGACGACCTTTCTCTTCTCTCCGGCACGGACCAGCCCCGACGCGATCCCGATCGCAGAACCCATGCAGAATTTGCAGTCGAGAAGGGAGAAGGGCTCATTCATGAGCCGGATGAGACAGCCGTCATCGCCCACAAAGATGGGACGGGCTTCCGGGTCCCTCGGGAGCACCGTGGAAAAGGCCTTGAAGGCCTGGTGGTACGGGCACTGAACGGGAAGGCTTTGATAAACGACGCCGGGGAAGCCTTCCGGCGCACGCGGTGCCGTGGGCGAGATCGCCACTCCGAGTGATCCCTTTATCGCGCTGAGAAGGTGGTCCTGAAAAAGCTCGCCAGCCCGGGGGAGATGGCCGGTTTCTTTCCCGTAAACCCGGATTTTTAGCCCCTTCGTGTGGGCGAGGGAACGGACGTATTCCTCGATCATCGGCTGGAGCTCTTCGATGACCAGCACCGATTCCAACCGGGAGAGGAATTCGAGGAGCTTGCCCGCGGGAGGCGGATACACGGTTCCCAGTTTGAAGAGGCTGACCTGCTCCCCCCCTTTCTCCTTTAGAATTCGCGAAACTTTGGCGGCCGCGTATCCCGAACCGATCACGCCCAGGGACGAATTCAGAATCATGGAGTTGAAAGGGGAATGGTCGAATTCGGCAACAATCCGGGCTGTCTTGGCATAGAGTTCCCCATGCTTTTCGGCCGGCCTCACGGGCAGGATCTTCCAGGATTTCAATTCCCCGAAACTGCCCCGTGAGGCGTTAACGCGCTCTCCCTCCACAAACACGGCCGCTCTTTCGCAAGAGGACGAGCGGGTTTCCCGGATGAAAACAGGCACCCCAAGCCTTTCCGACAGGGAAAAAGCATACTTGGCCATGTCGTAGGCTTCCTGGGGTGAACTGAATTCGAGCAGGGGGACCCCGGCGGCCCGGACAAGGAGACGGCCGTCCTGCTCATTCTGGGACCCCCAGGCTCCCGGGTCGTCGCCAAGAATGACCACCAGCCCGCCGCCGACCCCCCCGATGTTGGCGACCATCAAAGGATCCATGGCCACGTTGAGGCCCACGCTCTTGAAGGAAACCGAGGCCCGTCTTCCCGCCAGCGAGGCGCCCAGGGCCACTTCGAAAGCCACTTTTTCGTTGGCCGACCACTCCGCGTAAAGCTCCGCGGGGTCGGAAATTTCGGCCAGGTGTTCCAGGAACCGAGTGGACGGGGATCCGGGATATCCGGCAGCCACACGTACTCCCGCCTCCCAAACGCCTTGAGCGAGCGCCTCGTCCCCTGTGAGTTGATAGGTCAACATGCTTCCTCCTCCTGGCCGCTCCGCCGGAACCGACACCAATATATCAGAACGAGGCACCGGATTTCCAGGGCGATGGACAGGAGGGACGGAGGGGTGGGGAAGAGGACGACTTCAGGATATCAGGAAGAGGTTTGGCTGTTCAGGTTCTTGCGAATCTCCGAAAGGTAGGCTTCCACGTGGATATTCCACTTCTGCGCGTCGAGGGGCATGATAACGGTTCGCTTGAACGCCTGGTCCGACTTCTCAACGAGGTCGGCAAGAAAGGGCTGCGCATACGGAGTCTTTGAATCCCGGTAGATGACCAGAACTTTCGGTCGGAGAAGGGTCTCCGAATTCACCCCGCAGACGATCCCCATCTCCTCCGTATCCAGCAGGACCAGCGTGCCGAACGGGTAAATGCCGATGCATTGAATGAAGCGCTCGACCAAAAATCCGCTGAACTCCACCTGGACTCTTTCGTAGATCTGCCGAATGCCCTCGTGCGGCTGGAGCGCTTTCCGATACGGCCGGTCCGCGGTGATGGCGTCGTAAAAATCGACGATCCCCGCGACTTGGCCGAAGACTCCGATTCTGTCCCCCTGGAGCCCGAAGGGGTACCCTGCGCCGTTGAACCGCTCGTGGTGCTGAAGGGCAAGCTCCTTCGATCTCTCCGGGATCCCCGGCGATTTCTCCATGATCTCCCTGCTGTAAAGGGGATGTTTCCTCACCTCGACCCAATCGTTCGCGCTCAGCGCCTCCGGCTTGTTGAGGATCTGGAGGGGGATCTTCATCTTGCCGCAATCGTGCAGGAGGGCCCCGATGCCCATATCGAGCATCTCGTCCCGGGAGAGGCTCATGTGCCGGGCCATGGAAAGACAGAAAATGCAAACGTCCAGGGAATGAACGAAAGTGTATTCGTCGTACTTGCGGATGCGGGTCAAGCTCAGCAGGGCGTCCTCATTCCGCAAGATACTGTCAACCATGTTGCTTACCGCCTTCTTGACCCTGTCGCTTTGGATGCTCCGGCCCAGGCGCACGTCATGCATCATGTTGCGGACCACCCCTTCGGCCTCCTGCTGGATGATCCGGGCGGATTTCACCTCCTGGGAATATGGCACCGGCGGAACACCGCCCTCGGGGGCAGGGGTCTGGAATGACAATAGGTTCTTTTCCAATCTGCCGATGTTCCGTTCCCAAAAGACAACGGACTCGGGTTTTTTCACCTCTTCGCGGGACACGGGCGTCTCTCCCGGGGGGGGAGAAGAAAGGGCGCCGGCGGGAACCATCGTCTCCTGATGCTCGCTTGGTTTCTCTGGAAGGGGCGCGCTCCCGGGTTCCTCATCCTCGGGAGTCAGCACCTCCGTCAAATCGAGTTCGGGAGCGGGAACATCCAGCCCTTTCTGCGGATCGATGAATACCTCCCGAATGCCGTATCTTCTCATTTTTGAAATTTGTTTTTCGGAAGTGATGGTGAGGTGGTTTCTCAGGAAGGGATGGCTAAGCCAGGAACGGCCCAGATTGACGATGAACATCCCCACCTGCAATTGATCGATTGCAATTTTTTTCAGATGCGAGTGTTCAGGGGTCATATTCTTCCGCCTTATCATCTTGACTTCGTCGGCTTAAAGAAGCGGTGCCGAAGTCGTAAAAAGCTCGCAGGCGGGCTTAAGTGCCTCGATCTTTCCCCACTGCTCTGCCGGTATTATATACATCGGTCAAATGGATCAAGAACTCAAAAAAAGAGGATAGCGCCAGCCGGCAAAGAATGAAAAATTTTGAGCTGCTGAAATTCTCGACTTGAAGGGACGTCATTCCGCGCAAGCGAAGGGACTCGGAACCAGAGCAATCTCGAACAATTCCGGATTCCCGCTTTCGCGGGAATGACAGAACAAGCTTGGCATTCCGAAACTTAATTTGTTATTAAGTAATTTCAATTGGTTAACATCATGAACTTGACATAAAACTTTATCGTATTTCCTTCTGCGAAGTATCCTCCCTCACAGCCGTTCCTCGGAAAATAAGTGATCGGGTCGGAAGAGGAGTCAAAGGAAAAGCTGGGGTGTTTTTCAGATGAGAGCCAGGCTGTCGGCTAGCGCGAGGCCTTTTCGGGTGGGGCTGAGACGGCCCTCCTGAAGGAATAAGAGGCCCTCTGCTTCCAGGCTCTTCAGGATCCTGCCCTTCTCCCCGATCAGGTCGTATCCATGTTCCCGGGAGAAGGCTTCCACGTCGATCCCTCTCCTGGTGCGGAGCCCCAGAAAAAAGGCCTCCATGCGGAGGTCTTCCGGGGTAAGGTCTTCGGCGTTCCCCGGGGGGGGCTCGCCCGCCTCAATGGCGGCAATGTATCGATCCACCGACCGATCGTTCCACCACCGCTTCCGGCCGCAAAATGAATGGGCCCCCGGCCCAAGCCCCAGGTAGGGAGTGTGCTCCCAATACTTCTGGTTGTGGCGCGAAGCGAATCGGGTTCCCCTGGCGAAGTTGGATACCTCATAGTGGATAAATCCGGCTTTCTCCAGGGCTTCCGAAGTGGCCATGAAAAAACTGAGCTGTTCGCCTTCCGGGGGGAGAGAAAATTTTCCTTCTTCCGATGCCTTGCCAATAGGAGTTCCTCTCTCCAACGTCAGCTGGTAGCAGGAGATATGCTCGGGGGAAAATGACGCGGCCCGGGAGAGAGTGCTCATCCAGGAATTCATGGTTTGCCCGGGGATTCCGTAGATGAGGTCCAGCCCCAAATCGGCAAAGCCGGCCTGGCGGGCGGATTCCAGGGCTGAAACGGCCTGCCCGACGGAATGCCTCCGACCCAGAAACTCCAGGGCATTCGGGTCGAAGGATTGTACCCCGAGGTTAAGCCTGTGAATACCGATGGTTTTCAGGGATTCCAGAAAGGAAAGGCTCAGGTCCGCCGGGTTGGCCTCCAGGGTGATTTCCACAGCCGGAGCAAGGGAAAAATTCTTTCCAACCCCGGAGAGAACTCTTTCGATTTGTCCGGGGCTTAAGATTGAGGGGGTCCCGCCCCCGATGTACACAGTGTCGAAGCATGCCCACGCCTGCCCGGCCATTTCCATTTCCTTTTCCAGGGCTACTAGGAAATCCGGGATTTTCAACACTCCCGTGACAGAATAAAAATCACAGTACGGGCATTTGGTCCGGCAAAAAGGGATGTGGATGTAGAGGCCGGGGATTCCTGCAGGAAGAACATTCAGGCGTTCAGGAACTTGGGGCAACATACCTTAATTCAACATTCAATATTCAAAATTGATGAAGTCGCACAAGGTGAATCCCTGCAGAATCCGTCAATCCGGCGAAAGCGTTCGACTGAGCTCACGCCGAAGGCCGGAATCCAGATCATTCAAAATGTCCTGGACCCCGGCTTTCGCCGGGGTGACGGCCGAAGAGACTTTTTACGAGAGCGTTAAAATTCAAGAAATAAGAAACTGCCGCTAGTCGGAGTCCGTCTTCAACACGGCCAGGAAGGCGCTCTGGGGGATGGAGACGGAGCCGATCATCTTCATCCGCTTCTTCCCCGCTTTCTGTTTTTCCAGGAGCTTCCGCTTCCGGGTGATATCTCCGCCGTAGCACTTCGCGGTCACATCCTTGCGGTAAGGGGATATGGTCGTCCGGGAGATGATTTCGCCGCCGATCGCCCCCTGGATGGCTACGCGGAAGGCCTGCCTCGGTATCTCCTCCTTTAACCTTTCGCAGGCCTGCACGGCCCGGGCCCGCGCGTTGTCGCGGTGCAGGATCTGGGAGAGGGCATCCACCTTTTCCCCGTTCACCAGGATATCCAGGAGGATGAGGTTGCTTTCCCGGTAGTCGATCACTTCGTAGTCAAAGGACCCGTACCCCTGGGTCACGGTCTTGAAGCGGTCGTAGAAATCGTAGATCACCTCGGCCAGGGGCATCTCGTAAATGAGCTCGGCCCGCTTCGGCCCTAGGTAGCTGAGCTTGGAGTTGACCCCCCGCCGGTCCATGCAGAGTTTCATGACCGCGCCCAGGTACTTTTCGGGCAAGAGGAGGGTGGCCCGAATGTAGGGCTCCTCGCCTTTGGCGATGGTCGTCGGGTGGGGGTAATGGGCCGGGTTGTCAACTTCGACCACGCTCTCATCCCTAAGCGTAAAGCGGTACCGGACGCTGGGAACGGAGAGGAGGATGGAAAGGCCGTATTCCCGCTCGAGCCTTTCCTGGACGATCTCCAGATGGAGGAGGCCCAGGAACCCGCAGCGAAACCCCAATCCCAGGGCGGCAGAGGAATCCTTCTGGTATACAAAGGCGGCGTCATTCAATTTGTACTTTTCGAGGGCCACGGCGAGGTCTTCGTAATCATCCGAGGCGATAGGATAGATGGAGGAAAAGACCACCGGCTTCACGTCTTTGAATCCCGGAAGGCGGTGGGCGCAGGGGCGGGCATCGAGGGTGAGGGTGTCCCCGATGCGTACGTCGGAGACGGTCTTGATCCCGGCAATGATATAGCCCACGTCGCCGGCCGAGAGCCGTTCCGTCTTTTCCCGGTAGAGAGAGAACCGGCCCACCTCCTCGACCTTGTAGGCGGCCTGATTGAAAAAGAATCGGATAACGTCCCCGGCCTGGACGGTGCCTTCGAAAACCCGACAGTGGACGATCGTTCCCCGGTAGGAATCATACTGGGCGTCGAAGATCAGCGCGGCCAGAGGAGCTTCCACATTCCCCTTGGGCGGAGGGATCCTCTGAACGATGGCTTCCAGGATCTCCTCGATCCCGATCCCCTCCTTGGCCGAGCACTGGAGGTGAGAATCAGGGTCCAGGGCCAGCTCCGAATCGATCTGCTCCAGGACGCGGTCCACATCCGCCGTGGGGAGGTCGATCTTGTTGATGACCGGGATGATCTCCAGGTTGTTTTCCATGGCGAGGTAAAGGTTCGCGATCGTCTGCGCCTGGACTCCCTGGGCCGCGTCGATGAGGAGGAGGACGCCTTCGCAGGAGGCCAGGGCGCGGGAGACCTCGTAGGAAAAATCCACGTGGCCCGGGGTGTCGATGAGGTTTAGCAGATAATCCTTGCCATCCCCGGCGCGGTACGGGAGGGTTACGGCCTGGCTTTTGATCGTAATCCCCCTCTCCCGTTCGATATCCATGTTGTCCAGGATCTGGTCCTTGAAGTTCCTTTCATCCACCAGTCCGGCATACTGGATCAAACGGTCGGCAAGCGTGGATTTGCCGTGATCGATGTGCGCGATGATGCTGAAGTTTCGTATATTGTCCATTACCTACAAATGTCCTTGGGATTTGCCGGAGGCAAGTCCCTTCGTCTCAGCGCCAAAATCTGGGGGGATGCGCCGGAAGTGTGTAAGAACGTCGCTACCCGCGGAAATATTACGGGAGGGCGGAGATAGATTACTGCTTCGCCTCTTTCTTTTTGCCGTCGTCCTTCTTGGGCGTAAGCTCGTCGATTTCTTTTTGAATCACTCTTACCTCTGAAGGCTGATCGCCGAAATAGGGCAGGGCCCTTTGGAACTGGGCCTGGGCGGTCTTACCGTCGCCCGACAGCTTGTAGTAATAGCCCAGGCTTCGGTAGGCAGGGCCGAGCATCCCTTTGGCGCTGTACGCCATGGCCAGGTGGTAGTAATTCTCCCCGAAGTTCGGGTCGAGTTTATTCGCCTGGATGAACGCCCGCAAAGCCTCCTCGTTCGATTTCTGCTCGAGATAGACCCTTCCCAAATAAAAGTAGGTCTTAGCGTCGCCGGGGGAGAGGGACCGGGCCTGCTCCAGGTATTTCTGGGCTTCCGAAAAATTCGCTTTCAGAAAATGAGCGGCGCCGAGCTCGCGAGTGATTTCCCCGTCCGCGGGAGAGACGGCGGCAGCCTTGGAAAGGTTCTCCACGGAGCGGTCCAGGCCTCCCATTTTTCGCTGGGACAGGGCCAGCCCGAGAAGGCACTCCGAATCCTCGGGCTTGCGCTTCAGGCAGTTTTCAAAGAAGGTGATCGACCGGGCGGTATCCTTTTCCTCGACCACCAGTTTGGTCTGGATTCGCCGAAGATCTCCTTCCGGGCTCCGGGTTCCTTCTATTTTGGGAAAATGGACCATCTGCACTTCCAGGTTGGCCATCCGCTGCTCGATGGCGGGGTGGGTGAGGAGGTAAGGGGGAGGATCGCTGTAGGCAGGGCCGGAGACCCGCCGGATTTTCTTCAGCATGCTGATCATCGCAGCCCGGTCATACCCCGCGCGTTCCATGAACTTCAGGCCCAGGTAGTCGGACTCCTCTTCGTTTTCCCGGCTGTACTTCAACATCAAGGCTCCGCCGGCGGCGGAGCTGGTCACCCCGATGGCCGCGGCCGCCTGGGGGCCCAGGAGGATTCCGGCGAGCATCGCCCCGAGGGTGGCCAGACCCAATTTCAGGCTCTGGTCCGATTGTTTGGCGATGTGCCGGGCGACCACGTGCCCGATTTCGTGGGCCACCACTCCGGCCAGCTCGTCTTCACTTTCCACCATCAGGATGAGTCCGCTGTTCAGGAACACTTTCCCCCCGGGGACGGCGAAAGCGTTGATGTCCGGGGTGTTGAGCACATAAAACTGGTAATCGAAAGGCTGAGTTTCCATGGTGCTAAGAATTCTTTTCCCGACCCGGGTGGCGTAATCCTTGACCGCGGGCTCCTGGACGATGGGCCAGATCTTGCGGACTTCCTGGAGGACTTTTTCCCCCAGCTCGCGCTCCTCCTGGATGGTCATGGCCGAAGCCCGGGATGGCAAGAGGACGGAGAGCGAAAAACACACCGCGAGGAAAAGGGCGAGGGTCTGAAAAAAGCGGGACGCCGGCCTAAACATGGGGATATTTTAGCTTTATTTAAGGGCGAAGTCCATCAATCTTTGAAGGCGGACAGGGGAATGCGAGCTATTGGGAATGGGAATGCTCCTTTCGGGGAAGGTGAATTCAAACCGGAAGACAGTAGAAGACGGGCAATGGATTGTTTCAGGGGAAAGTTACACGATCGACAGCGAATCTGTCTATCTTCGCCGGGTCGAATTTCAGGGAGAAGTCAGGCTCCAGGATGAACTCTCCGGCCCGAGTTGTAAGCTCCCGGGACAGGATCGATTCCTTCTGTTTCAGGAAGCCATTCATTTCCCCCGCGCGATGGAGCATTTTGCTGGAGATCAATGCTTCGTGGTAGCAGCTGATTTCCCCCGCCGCGCCGTTGCCCAAAATGACTTCCAGGCCTAATTTTTTCGCGGTCTCGATTGCCCGGGCCAGGGCATTCGCGCTTCCCATCTTCATGATTTTAAACTTCACAAAGCGGGCGCAACGCAGCCGAACGGTTTTTTCCAGGGACTCGATTCCGTAAATCGATTCATCCAGCCCGAGGGGAATCGGCGACAACTTGGCCAACGCAGCCATGGAGTCCCATTCCTTTTCTTCGAAAGGCTGCTCCAAAAATTCAATTCCCTGGGGTTCGATATTCTGGACCAATTTTTTCGCCTGGAGAAAAGTGTACCCCTGATTGGCGTCCAGCCGGATCAGGGCTTTTCCCCGGATCGCTTCTTGGGCCATCCTCACCTTGCGAATATCCTCATCGATATGGAACCCGACTTTGATCTTCAGGGTGCCGTACCCCTGAGAGATAAATCCTTGCACCTCCCGTTCGATATCTTTTCCCTCTGTTGCCTGGAGAATTCCCACCAGGGGAACGGGCCGGGTTTCCGAAGGGGGGCTCAGGGCCGGCGCCGAAGAAAGAACCTCGATGGCGGTTAGGAACGGGGTCGCGGCGCACGGCTGGTCTTTCGCAAAAGGGGAAATAAACTGATGGGCGGAGGCGACGGACAACCCCAATATCTTCTGCCCTTTCTCCCTGGCGAATTGCCAAACCTCTTCCGGGGTCTCCCAGAAATACCCTTGGATATCGGCCATCGCCTCTCCGAGGCCTTCCAGGTGTTCGGCCTGCAGGAGAGCGATGACGCAGTCAAACGCCTTCATCTCAGCCGTGGCGATCTTATAGGGCCTTTTCAGAGGAATTTTCAGGCGAAACAAGCTCACTTTTTCGATATTCATCGGCATTCCTTTTAAGAACGGCTTGCGAACTGCCCCTGCGGGGTTCAATATCCCAGTTCTTCTCCCACCAGGATCACCGCAAATTCTTTGATTCCCCAGGGTCTTCTCTCGATGATCGTGGTTACCCGGCACAGCCTGGCAGGGCTGTCGCAATCGCGGCAGATCAAATCCTGGGCACAGGGGGTCGGGTCCTTCCTCCTCTGGCAGTTTCTGGGGGCTGCGACTTTCTTCAGGCGAGCAAGCCCTTGATTCAGGTTCTTGACGATCTTGTTGAGGCCCGCAACCACGATGACTTTTTCGGGGCCGAATACCATGGAACTAACCCGGTTCCCGGTCGCATCCACGTTGATCAATTTTCCATCCACCGTGAGGGCGTTCGTGCTGGTCACAAAAAAATCCGCCCTCGGGTGGTTCTTGCCGACCGCCTGCCGTTCCTCCTTGGAGAGGCCTTCCTTCCAGTGGTCGTAAACCTCGTTTCCCCGCTGGCGCAGAGCTTCCAGCAGACCGATTTCCCGCAGGGTGACGGAGCCGCCGATGCCCACTTTGGCTGCTGGGGGGATCCTCTTCAAGACCTCGTTCCTGGCCGCTTCGGCGGTGGGGAAATAGAGCGCCTCCATCTCGTTCTTTTTCAGGTTTTCGATGATCCCGGGGATCAACTCCGCGGACACGGTATTCAATCGTTCGTTTTCCCCCTCTTTATCCTTGCTCCAGCATTTTGCTGATTTCGGTGATGTCGAAAATGGCCGCCCCCAGGTCCACTTTTCGCCCGTCCCTCTTTTCTCTTGCCCGGAGTTTCTCCCGGTGATATTCCAGGACCTCGGGGCTGAGCGGGAGGGCGGCGTGGTCCAGATACCGGACCGCCCCCGATGCGTCGCGGACCGGGATCACCTTGCCGGCAACGTGCTGGTTGGGGGCCCAGGGGATATCCAGAATCCCGGCCTGAATGGCCCGGAGAGAGGCTTGCACGGGATCCCCTTCTCCCATTTCCAGCGCCCTGTCCAGAATGGAACGGGCTTCCAGCAGAATGATGCGCTTCTCGTCCAGCAACGGTTTACTCTCCGGGAGGCGGTTGGAGCGCATCATCTCGATGGCCATGCGAGTGGCTTTCACCCCCTCGGCATTCGCTTCCTTGGTGGGGATCCCTTCGGCTTCGTGAGTGGATTTGGTGATAATCTGCGTGGCTCCGGAAAGGGCGCCGATGATTCCTCCCAGGACGATCACCGCGTAAGCCCTGGGTTCGTCGGGCGGGAAGGCCTGCATCCACTGATGGGTGGCGACGGAGAAGAAGACATCCCCGTACCCCAATCGCCCCAGGTAATCTCTCCCCGCTTCCTTCAAGGCGAGAAGGGCGGCCACATCCTGGAGAAGGTTCAAGCTCTGGCACAAGCCCATGCTGTAGTGCTTCACGCCCTGGCCCGCGGCCATGAGCATCTCCAGGACCGCCACGGCAATCCCGATCCCCGGGGGGATGAGGGTCCCGGTGAGAAACCCGGGCTGCTCCCGGTGGAGACGGATCCCCTTCTCGTGGTAAAAGGAAGTTAACCGGTCGACGTACTGGTAATTCTGGATCCCCTGTTCAAAGGAGAGGTCCTTGGTGTAGGCGGCGGTGTAGGAGATGGGGGCACCGAGAAAGGCCGACATCCCCCCCGCGAACCCCATTTCGGCCGTGATCTGGGGGAAGGCGGTTCCCGAAAGGACGATGATCGGCCGCTGCACGGACTCCGAGATCCTTCGCACCGCGGCCAGCCCGTGGTTGACGATCGGGCATCCATTCAGCATGGAACGACCCGCCTTCCGGGTTTCCTCGACGCCGCGCTGGGCCTCCTGAAATTTCAGGTTGCGGGTGTAGGTGTCCGTGGTGGTCGGCAGAAGGTCGGCGCCCCCCTGGTCTTGAAGACACCGAAGGAGGGCTACATGATCTTCGACCAGCGCCACTCCCCCCCGGGGCTGCACGAGGGTTCTCCCTTCCTTCTCCGCCTCGACGACTTTCCCGGCGTAGTTTCTTTCGACCGGCAACCGGCTCAGGTATTCCGCGGCTTCTTCCAGATGGATGTCCCGGCCTGTCGGCCAGAGGGAAAGGACTTTTTCCCGTTCGGCAAAAAATTTATTGTCCGGCCAGCGCTGGTTATTGAGTTTCATTCAAGACCTTTTACCGCAGAGAACGCAGAGGACGCAGAATCTAACCTATCACCGGCGGAATCTGCCTTTCCTTCCGGGCCCCTGCAATCACCGCACGATTTACCTTTGCCACCCTGTTTTCCTGCATGTAAATTGGAGATGATCCATTATCTTTTGCGCTGTTCATCTTTCTCGGCGTCCTCTGCGCTCTCTGCGGTGAAAAATTAATTCCATTTCTTCAAATATTTTTTGGCAATCCGGCAGGCGGTTTCCGGGAAGCGCTCGGCCAACAACCCCACGGCGAACAGGCAGTACCTGGCATCGGTGTAAATCCCGGGGTTCCGGGGGCGAAGGGAGAAAGGCTCTTCCGCGGAGAAGAGGGTCTTTTCCAGAATGGCTCCCGCCTGGGGATGATGGATGAAAATCCCTCCCGTACCGATCAGGTGTTCCACCGCACTCAGATCTTTTCCCTGCTGCACGTCGTACTGCCCGTGGGGACCCCAGAGTCTCTCAATCGTGCCCGCGTGGCGCCCCATGGCGGCCCGGGCCGCGCAGGAGGCGAGGGCGAAGTCCAGGTCCCGGTCCTGATCGCACGTCGGAAGGGTTTCAACGCACCGGGAGAGTCCCTCGAGCTTTTGAGGGAGGTCTTCATGGAGGAGGCAGGCGTTTTCCAGGATCCGCTCCCGGCCGCAAAGCTTGAGGATGGTAGCCGCGTTGTACCGGATTCCGAGGTCTCCTTCCACCGTCCGTTTGGCCAGGGGCTCGGGAAGGCCTTTCCGCACGACGCCCGCCTGGGTGGGTCTTCCCTCCCCGATGGAGTGGACGTCCGTCGTTGCCCCCCCGACATCCACGATCACCAGGTCTCCCAGCCCTTTTTCCCGGCCGGTTCCCCGGGACAGGAGTTGAGCTCCCCGGATGACCGCGGTCGGCGTGGGCATGAGGATGGCCTCGACAAAATCTTCCGCCCGCTTCAACCCCTTGGCTTCGATGATGCGGTCGATAAAGACTCTTCGGATCATCTCCCGGGCGGGCTCCACGTTCAGGACATTCACTTCCGGCATGACATTGTCGGTGATCAGGGTGGTCTTGCCGGAGGAGGTCAGGATGGAATTCACCTCGTCGGCGGCCGCTTTGTTGCCGGCGATCAGGATGGGGCATCGAACCCGGCTGCCGGAGAGTACCCGGGCGTTGTCCAGGATGACCTCGGTGTTGCCGCCGTCGGTGCCGCCTGCCAGGAGGAGAATATCCGGGGCGGCCTCTTCGAGTTCCCGAAGCTCCTTGTTCGAGAGGCGGAAGGAATAGACCTTGACCACTTTCGCGCCGGCCCCCAGGGCCGCACGCCTGGCCGCCTCCGCGGAAAGTTCGGGGATGAGGCCGATCGCAATCATGCCCAGGCCACCGGCCGCGCTGCTGCTCGCCAGCCGGCATTCGTAGGGCGCATTCTTCAGGGGAGAAGGGAGTTGATCCAGGGCGTTCGTCAATCCCACCATAATATCGGTCTCGACGGTGGTGCGGCCTTGAGCGTAGGCGAGAATCTCCTCGGAGGCCAGCTCCACGGCCAGAATCTTGGTGAAGGTGCTGCCGAAGTCGATCAGAAGGGCTAAACTCATAAGTGCCGAGGACCGAGGGAGGAGGACTGAGGGAAACGGCCCCGGTCTGATTGGGGTGGCTTCCCTCAGTCGTCCGGCCTCATACCTCAGTCCTTTCTTTCCAGATCCGATTTAAGGTCTTCAATCACCTGATGGGGCGGGACTCCCGGGGGGTACACGCGGTCGAAGCCCATCCCGCGGAAGTGCGCTTCCACCCCTTCCCAGTTCTGCCGGCCCACGACGAGGTTTCCCCCGATCACCAGGTGGATCTTGCCGATCCCCGCTTCGATGCAGCTCTCCCGGAAGCCCCGGCACTCCAACTCTCCGTGCCCGCAGAGCGAGCCCACCAGGATGGCATCGGCGGCCGTCTCGATGGCGGCGCGGATGAAGTCCTGCGGGGAGGAGAAGATGCCGATGTTGACCACCTTGAACCCCTCGCTCTCCAGGGCATGGGCCATGATCTTGTTTCCCACCACGTGGGCATCCACGCCCAGGACCCCCAGAACCACGATCCTTTTTTCCTTCTTTCCGGTCATGCAGTCTCCGGCGCTTTCTTTCTGCTCTTCCGCATATCGCGCAGGATCGGCAACAGCAAGATGCCGAACGAGGCGACCATTAGGACACCGCTGATCGGACGGCGGAAAAAAATGGTGACATCATTCGCTTCGCCGATCATCGAGGTCATAAAGTATTTTTCGGCCATGGGACCGAGAATGAGGCCGAGGATCATCGGCGGGGTGGGGAGATCGTAGCGGCGCATGAAGTAGCCCACAATGCCGAAGATGACCATGAACCACACGTCGGTCAAATCGTTGCGGAGGGCAAAAGCGCCGATCAGGCAGAAAGAGACGATGAAGGCGGAAAGGATAATCTCGGGAACTCGCATGAGCTCGGAAAAGAACTTGGCGCAGGCCACGCCGGCGATGATCATGACCAGGTTGCAGATCATAAAACCCACGAAGATCGTATAAACTTCTTCCGGGGTCTTGGTGAAGAGCAGGGGCCCGGGCTGCATCCCGTGGAGAAGAAAGGCTCCCATCATGACCGCCGTAGCCCCGCTCCCGGGGATGCCGAGGGCGAAAAGATGAAGCATGGCGCCCCCCGTCGAGGCATTGATGGAGGTCTCCGAGGCGACCAGCCCTTCCCAGATCCCGGTACCAAAGAGCTCCGGATGCTTGGAGACCTGTTTTTCCACCCCGTAGCTGACGAAGGAGGTAACCGTCGCCCCGCTTCCCGGAAGGGCCCCCATGGCGGTCCCGACCCCCAGGCCTCGCAAGAGGCTATAGCGCAGCGCCCAGAGCTCCCGGAAGGTGGGCAGGCTGGTTTTGGGGCGGATCCGGTAGACTTCGGCTTCGGTCTTGATTTTCAAGGAAAGTTGTTCCAGAATCTCCCCGATCGCGAAGATCCCGATCAGGACGGTAACAAAGTTAATTCCCGTTTCCATGATCCCGATTCCGAAGGTAAAGCGCGGGGCCCCGTAAATGTCATCCATGCCCACCGTGGCCAGGATCAAGCCGATAAACATGGAAATCAAGGCGCTTCCCATGGATTGGGTGCCAATGACCACCACGCTGGCAAGCCCCAAAAACACCACGGCGAAATACTCGGTGGAAGAAAACGACAGGGCCACCTTGGCGAAGGGCGGCCCCACTAAGGTCATGAGCACGGCACTGATGAATCCGCCGAAGGCCGAGCACATAATCGCCATTCCCAGCGCTTTGGAAACGAACCCCTTCTTATTCAGTTTGTATCCTTCCCAGGTGGTCGGCACATTCATGGGGTCTCCGGGGATATTGAAAAGGATCCCCGTGATCGACCCCCCGAAAACCCCCCCGCAGTAGATCCCGCTCATGAGCAGCAGGGAAGGAACGATCCCCATGAGGTAGGTGAAGGGCAAAACCAACACGATGGCATTCAGCATGGTAATACCCGGGAGCGCCCCGGCCAGAACCCCGATGACCATCCCGAGGATGATCATGGAGAAATTGAGCGGATCAAAGGTATTCACCAAACCGATCCACAAGTAGGAAAATTGATCAACCATGGATATCCTTTCCTCTGGAAGTCCGCTCGCCTTTAGATGATGTACAGGATCCGGTAAAGAAAGATGGTCAGGTCATCGAAGAAAAACTGGCCCTTGGGCAGCGGGAGATAGACGACCTTCACGAAAAGGTAGAGGAGCCCGATCGTCCCCAATACCGGGATCAAGGTGAGGCTCCCCTTGCCGCGGTAGCCGGCAATGCGCATAAAGAAGAGCAGGAAGAGGAAGTTGGCCAGGACGAAGCCGATCGATATCCATGAGCAACACGACCCCCAGCACGGCGACGATCATCAGGACCAGTTTCAAGGTGTCCACCGTGGAGGCGGCCTTTTTCGCGGCGCCTTCCACGGGAGCCCGATAAATCTCCCAAGCCTTAATTCCGCAGCTGACCATGAGCAGGATGAGCAGAGCTTTGGGCCAAAAGGCCGGGCCCAGCTGTCCTGGCATAGGGTTCACATCAATGCTTCCGGCGACGATGTAAAGGTAAACCGCCAGGAGGAAAATGAGCAGGGGCCCGATCATGGGTTTCAGGGCGGGCCCTCTGGCGAGGGTCGCAGCATCCCTCTTTTCCATAAAAACTTCCTTCGTCACGGGGAAAGGAGCAAGCAGCCCGGGACTCCTGGGGGTATTCCGCCTACTTGATAATCCCGAAGGTCTTCATGAATTTGCGCATGGTCTCGACTTCCTGGGCCACCCAGTTGCCGAACTTGTCTGGCCCCATGTAGCTGTCCGGGTCGAGGTACTGTTCCTCGGCGAACTTCTTCCACTCGGGCGTTTCTATGGACTTTTTGAAAGCCTCCGCCAGAATCTTGACCCGGTCTGCGGGTACGCCTTTCTTCGCCACAATGGACCGGAACTGGGGGAGGGTGATCTCCAAGCCTAACTCCTCCGAGCAGGGGACATCGGCGAAGGCCGGATTGCGCTTATGCGCGAAGATGATCGAGGGGCCGGAGCTGTTTGGCCTCCAGGTACTGCTTGATGTCCCCGGCTTGCTCATAGAGGACCTCATTGTGCCCTCCCAGGGCAGAGGCATAGCGCTCGCCTGGCTGAGGGATCGGGATGGTGATCATCTTGTGTCCCCTGGAGGCCAGGTAACGAATCGTAATGTCATCGACGGTTCCAAAGCCGGTGGCAGCCACCTTCAGTTTGCCGGGGTTCTCCTTGGCAAATTTGAGCAAGTCCTGGATCGTCTTATAAGGAGAGTCCGTTTTTACGAACAGAAAGGACGAGGCGACCTGGGTGCGGGTGATCCACTCGAAGTCCGAAATCTTATGTCGGGCGGTCCCCAAGGGGATGGTGCCGAGCGTATCGGCAATATAGGTCGCGATGGTGTAACCGTCGGCCTTGGCTGCCAAAACGTTGGCCATGCCGGAATTGCCCGAAGAGCCGGGGATATTGGAAACGGGCAGGGCGACGCCGAGGTATTTTTCGGCCAGCTTGCCGACGACCCGGGCCATCTGATCCGCACCGCCGCCGACCCCCCAGGTGCAGATAAAATCAATGGGGCGGTCCGGATATTTCTCCGCGGCCGGGATCGCCGTGGTTGAGATTACCAGCGTAAAGATAGCCAGAGCGAAACCCAAAATCGGAATGACCCTCCTACACATTCTCCCTCCTTTAGTTCCCGGTATTTTTTGGGACGCAGATCTGCGCAGATGAACGCAAATCAGGAATAAGAACAAATCAGGAGCCGGATTCCGGAATCAGGATTTTCAGACACTCCATTTCTTACGGTCGTCGCCTCACTTTTCCCCTCTTCCCCGAGAGCAGGGGAGAGGGCGGGGTGAGGGAGAGTGTTCCGGACCATAAGTCTGTTCCATCATGGATTGCTTAATAATCCAGAGTCTGCTCCCGTCTTTGATTTCTCGATCCTGAAAATCTGCGTCTATCTGCGTCCAAAATTACTTTTTGTATTTCGGGTTGGCCTCCCAGGCCTTCTTCAGCGTGTCCCCGCGGAGCCCGTTGCGCAGGGCTTCCAGGGCCAGGATGTCTTCCGGGGGGATGTTGCCCAGGCTCACGTTGGGGCCGAAGCGGAGAATCAGGAACTGCTGCTGGTTCTTGATGGGCGCTTCCCATTCCAGCTTGGTGATGTCGTTCACGCCTTTGATGATGGCTTCCACTTCCTCATCCTTGGGCTTTCCGTCCTTGTCGTAAATGCCCACGCCTTTGCCGGCCTCCCGGGCTTCCACGATGACCTTGAAGGCGCCGTTTTTCAGGTCGGCGGCAATTTCCTCGTGCAGCTTGGCGGTGGCCACCTTTTCGTCGGGGTCCTTTTTCCCGACCTCGGAGACCACCATGAAGCCCATGTCCACGGCGCGCTTGATGCAGTCCGCCCGGGTCTTCATGTCGATCTCGATCGTCCCGTCGGAAACCTCGATGGCGTTGAAGCCCAGCTCTTTGCAGCGCTTCAGATACTTTGCATAGGCGCCCTGCCAGACGGAAACTTCGAGGAAGGTCCCGCCGGGGCAGATGTAGATGTCGTAGTCCTTGACCATCTCGACTTTTTCGGCCAGGTAGTCGATGTCGAGGAAGGCGCTGGTGCCGAAGGTCAGCTTGATAAAGTCGATGCACGTCGGCGGCGGAATCGAGCAGATCCTGGGTGGCCGCTCGAGCCCCAGCCCTTTGTCGATGATCATGGTGAGGCCTTCCTTGCGGGGCTTCACCGTCCGCCCGGGAACGGGCATTTCAAACACTCCATCAAAAGCTTTCACTCGACTCATTTTATATTCCCTCCATGCAGTTTTTTGCTCCGGCCAAGACGGACTTGACCGGGTTCAACTTCACTTCTTCCACGAAGCGGGTCATGACCTGAAGCCGCCGGCGCATCAGCTCCGGCGTGTCAAAGCTCTCCACGGGGATGACGTCATAGAAAACCAGCGTGGGCCCAAGTTTTTCCGTGGCGTTGTCAAAAAGGATCTTTACGATCTTCTCCTTCCGGGTAACGGTCTTCACGATCGGGGTTTCCCGCCCGGATTCGATCCGGGCATCGACGACCGTGACCCGGGGGTTGAGGTAAGACGGGGCGCGCGGCGATATGCCGCATGTCGATGGCGATCTTGTGCCCCCACACATCGGCCACCGGGGGGATCTCCACCTTGAGCCTTTCATTGGCCCGGGGGAAGTCGTAGATCAAGTTTCCCAGGCGAATGTTGTCATAGAGCGAGCCCATGTAGAACTCGTAGCCCTTTCTCGGTGAACCGGAAATGGGTCATCTCCGTGCTGAAGATGCGCCCAGTCGTCCTCCAGGCCTTTGAGCAGGAAGACGGTCTTGCCGGCCCCGGCTCCGCCGACCACCAGGAGAAGGGTGTTCCGGCTGGGGCTGAACATGGAGCTGGCGTGGAAGCTGTAGATGTTGTGGTACCGCTCCAGGGTGACCAGGAGGATATTTGAAGAAGAGGCCCAGGTTCCCGAAGAGGGAGTAGCGGTTGTCCGAGCACTCCTTCTCGTACCGGGTGAAGTCCCCGGTGGCCGTGCAGACCTTTTCGGTCACCTTCACCTGCGGCTGAACGTGAGGGTCGTCGATCACCACGAAGTAGGAGTCCAGGTCGTCGCTGAAGGGGATCGGCTGCGATGGAATGGATGTCGGTGAGCAGGGACTCCATGACCTGCCCTTCGAAATAACGGGGCTCGGTGATGAGCTTCTCGTTGTTGGAAATGATGCCCATGCGGGCATCCACAATTTTGACGGCTCTTTTGTACATGTTTTTCGCCTATCATCATGGACGCATGACTCAGCTCTCGCCGGGAGAAGGTATTTCTGCGAATCTGCGTCCGACAATTATCTCTCGTTTCGTCAATTTCTTCTTCCGGGGATAGGTGATGGCCGCCCGGGCCGCGGCCAGCCGGGCGATGGGCACCCGGTAGGGCGAGCAGGAGACATAGTCCAGGCCGATCAGGTGGCAGAACTCGACCGAACTGGGGTCGCCGCCGTGCTCGCCGCAGATCCCGACTTCCAGCTCGGGGTTGGCTCCTGCGTCCTTTCTCCACGCCGATGCGGATGACCTCGCCCACGCCCGGGCGGTCGATGGAAACGAAAGGATCGGAATCGAGGATCCCGGCCTCCCGGTAGAAGGGGAGGAACTTTCCGGCGTCGTCCCGGGAGAGGCCGAAGACAGTCTGGGTCAGGTCGTTCGTCCCGTAGGAGAAGAACTGGGCCGACCTGGGCGATCTGGTCCGCGGTGATGGCCGCCCGGGGGAGTTCGATCATGGTCCCGACCAGGTAGTTGATCTTCTTCCCGGTCTGGTCCATGACCTCCTTGGCCACCCGGTCGACGATCTCCCTCTGCGCCTTGCAGCTCGTTGACGTGACCCACGAGGGGAATCATGACCTCGGGGATGACCTTCACCCCTTCCTTGGCGACTTCGCAGGCGGCCTCGAAGATCGCCCGGGCCTGCATCTCGGTGATCTCCGGATGGCTGATGCCCGAGGCGGCAGCCGCGGTGGCCGAGCATGGGGTTGGCTTCTTTCAGGCTCTCGGCCCGCTCCTTGAGCTTCTCGAAGGAAACGCCCATCTCGCCGGGCCAGTTCCCGATCTCCTCGTCGGTGTGGGGCAGGAATTCGTGGAGCGGCGGGTCGAGGGTCCGGATGATCACCGGGTACCCGTCCATGGCCCGGAAGATGCCGATGAAGTCGTTCCTCTGCATGGGCAGGATCTTGGCCAGGGCCCGGCGGCGCTCCTCCTGCGTGTCGGCCAGGATCATCTCCCGCACCGCCGCGATGCGTTCGGCCTCGAAGAACATGTGCTCGGTGCGGCAGAGGCCGATGCCCGTGGCGCCGAAGAGGCGGGCCACGGTCGCGTCGCGGGGCGTGTCCGCGTTGGTGCGCACCCCGAGGTCGGCGATCTCGTCCGCCCAGGACATGAGCTTGGCGAACTGCTGGTAGATCAGGGAATCCTTGGGCTGGATCTTCTTCTCGATGAGGACCTGGACGATCTCCGAGGAACTGGTGGGAAGCAGGCCCTCGATGACTTCGCCCGGTCGTTCCGTCGATCGAGATCGAAGTCGCCTTCGCGGATGGTGCGCCCGTTGACCTCCATGGAGGCGGTCTCGTAATTGATGTTCAGGGCCGTGCAGCCGACCACGCAGGGCTTCCCCATGCCCCGGGCGACCAGGGCGGCGTGGGAGGTCATCCCGCCCGCGGGAGGTCAGAATGCCCTCGGCGGCATTCATCCCGTGGATGTCCTCCGGGAGAGGTTTCGCTGCGGACGAGAACGGTCTTCTGGCCCTTCTTGGCCAGTTCCATGGCCCGTTCGGAGTTGAAGACCGCCGCCCCGGCAGGCCGCTCCCGGACCCGCGTTCAGGCCCTTGGCCGAGGAGCTTCCCGCCCTGGATGGCTTCTGCCTTGGCCTGCGGGTCGAAGATCGGCGCCAGGAGCTGATTCAAGGAATCCGGATCGATGCGGGAGATGGCCGTCTTCTTGTCGATCAGTCTTTCGTCCACCATCTCCACGGCGATCCGCAGGGCGGCAAAGGCCGTTCGCTTTCCGCTGCGGGTCTGGAGCATCCAGAGCTTTCCCTGCTGGACCGTGAACTCGATATCCTGCATGTCCTTGAAGTGCTTTTCCAGCCGCTGGTAGATCTTCTACCAGCTCCCGGTAGGATTGCGGCAGGGTCTCTTCCATGGAGGCCAGGTCGGAGTCGGCCTTGCGGGCCTTGCTGATGGGCTGGGGGGTGCGGATGCCGGCCACCACGTCTTCTCCCTGGGCGTTGGGCAGGAATTCGCCGAAGAAGACCCTTTCTCCCGTGGCCGGGTCGCGGGTGAAGGCCACGCCCGTGGCGCTCTCTCCGCCCATGTTGCCGAACACCATGGCCTGGACGTTGACCGCGGTTCCCCAGTCGTCGGGGATCTTGTTCAGCTTGCGGTAGGTGATCGCCCGGGGAGTGTCCCAGGATTCGAAGACCGCCCCGATGGCGCCCCAGAGCTGTTTCTCCGGGTCCTCGGGGAAATCCTTGCCCGTTTCACTGCTTCACGATTTCCTTGAACTCCGCGACGAGGTCTTTCCAGTCTTCGGCCGAAAGCTCGAGTGTCGAGCTTCACCCCTTTCTGATTCTTCCTTTCCGCGATGCGCTCCTCCATCTTTTCCCGGCCGACGCCCAGGACGACGTCGCTGTACATCTGGACGAAACGGCGGTAGGAGTCGTAGGCAAAACGCTCGTCCCCGGATTTCTCGATCAGCCCCTGGACCGTCTGGTCGTTCAGGCCCAGGTTGAGGATCGTGTCCATCATGCCGGGCATGGAGACCCGGGCGCCGGAGCGGACGGAGAGGAGGAGAGGGTTCTTCGGGGTCGCCGAACTTCGCCCCCATGGCCTTTTCCACCTTGGCCAAGGCCCTGCTGGACCTGTTCCTTCAGGCCCGGCGGGTACTTCTTTCTGGTTGTCGTAGTAGATGTTGCAGACCTCGGTGGTGATGGTGAAACCCGGCGGGACCGGGATCTTCAGGTTGGTCATTTCGGCCAGGTCGCAGCCTTTCCCACCCAGGAGGTTGCGCATTTTGCTGCTCCCCTCCGCCTTTCCCGCGCCGAAAAAATAAACATACTTTTTAGCCATCTTCGTTCCTTCTTTCTATTTATTTAGAACGCAGATTTACGCAGAAACCAGATCGGATAAAGATAATTCAGAATCCAGGATTTGATCCCAGCGACTAGGGAATTGAAAATACCTGGCACGGTGGTTCTTTAATTCTGCCATACCGGATTATCCGTTTTTTCTGCGTCCATCTGCGTCCAAATTTATTTTTCGGAAATGCGAAAATTCACGAACCGCAGGGCCGGCTGCCCGCTCAGTACCCGGTCCACGTCCTCCGCGACCGCCGCCACGACCTTCTCCTGAGCTTCATACGTCAGCCCGGCGGTGTGGGGAGTGAGGATGACGTTCTCGAGTTTCCCGGAGTGGGTCCTCGGCCGGCGGAGGCTCCTTCGCCCGGACATCCAGCGCCGCCCCAGCCAGGCGGCCCTGCTTCAGGGCCTCGGCCAGATCTTCCTCCACCAGGACCTCCCCCCGGGAGGTGTTGATGAGGAAGGCGGTCGGCTTCATCTTTTCAAAGGCTCCCCGGTTCAGGATTCCCCGGGTCTCGGGGGTGAGCGGGAGGTGAACGGAGATGAAATCCGATTCCGCCAGCAAGTCTTCCATCGAAACCAGGGCGGCGCCCGATTCGGTCACCTGCAGGCTGGTGGAAGACAGGTAGGCATCGCAGGCCACGATCCTCATCCCGAAAGCCTTGGCCCGAAGCGCCACGCGAAACCCGATCTTCCCCAGGCCCAGGATTCCGAGCGTCTTTCCCAGAAGCTCGAACCCGTGATATTTCTTCCGCTCCCAGCCGCCGCTTCTCGTCGAGCGGTCCGCCCCCGGAATCTTCCGGGCCAGGGCCAGGAGAAGGGCGAAAACCTGTTCGGCGACGGAGACGGCGTTCTCCTCCGGGCTGTAAGCCACGACGATCCCCTGCCGGGAGGCGGCCGCGACATCGATGTTGTCATAGCCGGCCCCGGCTCGGCCGATCACCCGGAGGTCTTGTGCCTTGGCCAGGAGGGAAGCGTCGACCCGGGTCTGGTTCCGCACGATGAGGCCCTGGCATCCCGGAAGCTTTTCTTCCAGCGCCGGGATTTTTTTCCAGAGGTCGGGCTCGAAACGGATCTCGTACTTTTCCTTCAGGCGGTCGATGCCCGATCCGGTCACGTCTTCGCAGATGAGGATCTTTTTCTTACCGGGCCCCATTCAGTCTCCCTTCCCCAGGTACTCGCGGTTCGGGTCCACATCCTTGCGCAGGATGTTCAATTCTTCCGCGGTCGGGACTGCCACGGTGGTCACTTCGGAGGCAGCCTCGATCTTGAACTCCGTATTCTCCCGCACTTTTTCGAGCGACACTCCCGGCATGAGCTTTACGATCTTCAATTTCCCTTCGGTCTTGTCGATGGACAGGACGGCCAGATCGGTGACCACGGTGAGGTCCGGGTAGAGGGATTTCAGCCCCGCCCTTTTTCGGCCCTCCGGGCCGTCGAGGTACCCCGGGCTGGTCACGTACGAACAACGTTCCGGGAAGCGCCTCTTCTCGTGAGGGGCGATGACCAGGATCCGCTTGGCGTGGGAGGCTATATCGTTGGCCCCCCCGCTTCCCGGAAAGCGAACCTTGGGGCGCTGATAATCGCCTATGACGGTGCTGTTCAGGTTCCCGTAATGGTCGATCTGGGCGCCTCCCAGGAATCCGACGTCCACCAGGCCCCGCTGCAGCAGGCACCCGAGGACTTCCCGCAGGGTGCCGAGTTTCGCGGCCCGATACATGGCCTTGGGGTCGGAGACCGAGGTGGGGACCGGCAGGACTTCGGGCGAAATGGGACCGGTTTCCACCACAAAGCACATGTTACGGGCATGGGTCTTCTGGGCGTACAGGGCCGCCACCATGGGCATCCCCGTGCCCACAAAAACCGTTTCGCCGTCCCGGATGTGCCGGGCGGCTTCGATAATCATCAATTCGTTCAGCGTGTAATCCCCGGACATTGACTCCCTCGCGGTCGCTACACGAGTTCGCTCATTTCCTGCTGCAGGCGGCTGTATTTTTCCCGGCCTCCCACCTTTTCCAGGTACTCATCGAACTTGGTGCAGGAAAAAACATATTTCCCCAGGTAATCGTCAAATGACCGGCCGCCTTCCCGGGCGCTCTTCTGGTATTCTTTCAAGTGTTCGGCGTCGATTTGATAACATCTGTACACGGATGTCGGGTGGGCGCCCCACGGCTGGTGAACCACCGCGCTCACGTATACGTAGGGGATGGTGGTCCTTTCAGGATATTTCCGGATCTCGCGGGCGGAGACGATCTCTTCACAGGAAGCGATCACCGCTTTGGAAGCCCGGATCATCTCCGGTTCATGGGCCAGAAAGCCTTCGATGACCAGGTTCCCCGTCTCGTCGGCTTTGTGGGCGTGCACGATGGAAACATCCGGGTTGAGGGAGGGGAGGAGGACGACCTTCTCCCCCGGGTTCCAGGGGTTGTCGATGATCTCAAACTTTTTTCCCGTCCCTTCGGCCTTTTTCCCCAGGATGTCCGAACCCAAAAGGCTCTGAATGGGCATGAACGGAAGGCCCATCTCCCCGCCCAGGAAGCGCGTCACCATCGCCAGGTGGCTGTAATCTTCGTTTTCCAGCTTCCCCTGTTCTATCGCCTTTCGCCAGCAGTGGGTCGTGCCGAACCGCTCCAGGTTCCCGGTCCCGACCTCCGTCCTTCGGACCATTCCCATGCCCACCATCATGTCCATGGGCATAGAGAGATTGCAGCCGACCAGGTTCAGGTTTTTTTTCTTCTGCCGGATCACCTCATGAAAAATGCACATGGAAGAGCGGCCGATGGACTGCCCCCCCATGCCGATCCAAGCTCCATCGAACACAAACCTTCGGACCGCTTCGGCCGCCGTCATGAGCTTAGGGTTTCCCTGGTTCAAAATTCTTCCTTTCCGGGCTGCGGCGGAACGCCCCAGGAGGGGGAGAGGGGAAGTCTCTTTTCTTCTCTGCCTGGTTACGAAAGGCTGAGGCTTTGGAGCCGATTCAGGCTCTCCTCTTTTTTCTGGGCGATCTTCCGGAAAATGCGGGCCACTTCCGGGAGGGGGACCTTCAGTGCCGCGTCGCGAAAGAACCTCTTCTCCCGTTCTTCGAGAGCGGTAATCACCTTCAGCAGGCCGGCATCTCCCGGCTCGTTTCCGGGCTTCAGGTCGACTTGGTACTCCTCCTTCCGGAGGCCCGAGACCGGCTCCAGGATCATCTCGGTCACATTTTCGCGCCGCGCCTTTCCCATGAGGGCATGGGTCTTTCCCTCCTCGGCCGCCAGGGTCTGCAAGAGCTCTCTCAGTTTCGCGTCTTTTGCTTTTCCAAGCAGGTCGCCGTAAACCTTGGCTGTCTTTTCACATATCTCGGCGGCAAATCCCATGATCGCCCCGAAAGTTGTAAGCGGCATGACCAATCTCCTTTTCGAAAAATGAGAGTTGAGAATTGGGAGTCGATCGGACGGATCGGTCCGATCAACTCTCAACTCCCAACTTACGGTTTCTAGGTCCAGCGTTGAATCACCACCTTGGTGTCGGTGAAGAACTGGATCACTTCCCTCCCGTGGCCTTTGATGTCCCCGAAGAAGGAACCCTTGGCTCCGCCGAAGGGGAAGAAGGACATGGGGGCCGCGATCCCCAGGTTGATGCCCATCATGCTCGCAACGGCGCGGTACTTGAACTCCCGGGCGGTCTTCCCGTTCGTGGTGTAAAGGCAGGCCGCGTTCCCGTATTCGCTCTTCTCGATGAGTTTCAAACCGTCGTCGAGGGTATTTACCCGGATGATGGAAACGACCGGCCCGAAGATCTCTTCCTTGGCGATCGTCATCTCCGGATGGACGCCGTCGAAGATCGTGGGGCCGATGTAAAACCCGTCCGGATACCCGGCCACCTTGATGTTGCGGCCGTCCAGGATCAGTTTGGCGCCTTCCTGGATACCTTTCTCGATGTACCCCAGGATTTTCTCCTTGTGTTTCTTCGAAATCACCGGCCCCATCTGAACGCCCTCTTCGAGGCCGTTTCCGACCCGGAGGGCCTTGGCGGCGGAAACGAATTTCTCTTTCAGCTGTTCATATACGTTTCCGACGGCGACGAGGACGGAACCGGAAAGGCATCTTTCGCCGGCGCACCCGTAAAAAGAGGTGATCAGGGAAGGCATGTTCCGGTCCAGTTCGGCGTCGGGCATGATGAGGACAAAGTTCTTGGCCCCGCCCAGGGATTGCACCCGTTTGCCCGTCTCGCCGCAGGCTTTGTAAACGTAGCGGGCGGTCGCGCTCTGCCCCACGAATGAGATGCCCTGAATATCCGGATGGTAGAGCATCCCGTTCACCGCGTCCCGGGCGCCGTGGACCATGTTCACAACGCCCTCCGGCAGTCCGCATTCGTCGAGGACCTCGAAGATGCGCGTCTGGGTCATGGGGACCTGCTCCGAGGGTTTCACAATATAGGTGTTTCCGGAGACCACCGCGTAGGGCAAAAACCACCAGGGCACCATGGCCGGAAAATTAAACGGGGCGATGGACCCAAAGACGCCGATCGGCTGGCGTTCCGCCGTGCAGTCGATCCCCTGGGCGATGTCCTCCAGGTTGTAGCCGGTCATCAGGGTCGTGACCGCCGTGGCGTGTTCCACGTTCTCGATCATCCGGCGGACTTCCCCCCTGGATTCGTCCAGGGTCTTGCCCTCCTCGGTGACGAGCGTCCGGGCAATGTCCTCGAAGGCGTTCTCAAAGAGGTCCTTCAGCTTAAAGAGGTACCTGGCGCGGGTTAAAGGGGGCGTCGAGCGCCATTCCGGGTAAGCTTTCCTGGCGGCCTGGACGGCCCGATCGATGTCCTTGGCGGAAGAGAAGGGCACCTGTCCGATCTTCTCCCCGGTCGCGGGGCACCAGATATCGCCGAACTCTTTGGCCTGCGAATCCACCCATTCGCCGTTGATATAGTTTTTGACGACCTTCATATGAGAACCTCCTTGGCTTTGATTTAACCCGCGCCGGCACGTTGAATGCCGGCGATTCCTATTCCTCTTCCTTATTCCACGGTCATTCCCGGATTTAGGATAATCAGCTTGACGCCTGGTTGATCTTCCAGCAGTCTCCTGAAGTCCTCGGGAGTGCCGGTCAGGACGGGAAAAGTTCCATAATGCATGGGAATCACGAACTGGGGCCGGAGCAGCTTGCAGGCATAGGCGGCTTCCGCCGGGTCCATCGTGAAATGGCTCCCGATGGGAAGCAGGGCCAGGTTGGGCTGGTACAAATCCCCGAAGATCTTCATGTCCGACATGACCGAGGTGTCCCCGGCGTGGTAGATCGTGAATCCGTTTTCCAGGCGGATGATGAAACCCGCCGGCTCGCCGGTGTAGATCACCTGATCCCCTTCGGTGACCGAAGAGCTGTGCTGGGCATTTACCATGGTGATCCGCAGCCCCTTGATGTTAAGAGTCCCTCCTTTGTTCATCCGGACGACGTTCTTCGCGCCTTTTTTAGCCAGGTAGGTGGCAAGCTCAGCCATGACCACCACGGAGGCATTCGTCTTCTGGGCAATCGCGAGCGTATCCCCGAGGTGGTCCGCGTGTCCGTGGGTGATCAGGAGAAGATCCGCCTTGTCGATCGTTTTCTGGTCTGCCGGGGTTTTGGGATTATTGCTCAGGAAAGGATCGATCAGGATGTTTACGCCTCCCGGAGAAACGATCCGAAAGGCCGACTGGCCGAGGAAGGTGACCTTCACTCCCTTTCCCATTTCCGCGGCGGGAAGAGGAGGGGAGAATAAGAAGGCAGAGAAAGACACAAGGGCCAAAGAAATAATGATTTTCTTGAACATCCTTTTCCCTCCGGCAAGAGGATCGTAGGTTATGGAAAACCCGCGCCGCCGCGATAGAACCCTTCGTATGGGTAGGGGCCATTCACGAATTGCACCGGATTCCGGATTAATATTTCGGCTTTCTCTTCTCCAAGAACGCCTTCATTCCCTCTTTGGGTTCGCCGGTCTCGTAGACCTCCCGAAAAGCCTTAATCCCAGCCTGGATGGCGCCGCTCAGGTTCGTCTCGGTCCACTGTGCGACCAGCTTCTTCTGCAGGACCAGCGCCGTCGGCCCGTTCAGGAGGACTTTTTCGGCCAGCCGCCGGGTGGCTTCCTTCAGCTGACCGGGGAGGACTGACTGGCTGATGAGTCCAATGCGCCGGGCTTCCGCGGCATCGATCATTTCCGCCGTGTAGACCATCTCCGCGGCGCGGCCGAGCCCGATGAGGTGCGGGAGGTAGGCGGCTTCAATGACCGAGGGAATCCCGACCCTGACCTCGGGCATGCCGAACCGGGCGTGGCTTGAGGCGATGCGCAGGTCGCAGGCGGCCGCGAGCTCCAGCCCGCCGCCCAGGGCAAAGCCGTTGATGGATGCGATCACGATCTTCTCGGATTCCCGGATCGCCAGAAAGCAGCGGTGGAGGTCGGTGATGAAGTTTTCCGCTCCGTCCGGGGCAAGGTCCATCATCGCCCTCACATCCACCCCGCCCACGAAGGCCTGGTCCCCGGCCCCTGTTAGGACGATTACCCGAACTCCCGGCTCCGCACTCCACCATTTGACCTGTTCGGTCAGCGCCAGGATCAGTTCATGGTTGAGGGTGTTGAGCACCTCAGGGCGGTTGATGGTGATTGTTGCCACCGCCCCCTCTCTATCGTTTAGAAGCACCTGAAAACCCTTTCAAATGCGGAATGCTTCGAATGCGGAATGTGAAATGAAAAACTGCCCGAGGTGGGCAAGCGAGCCAAGTTGTTCATTCGGCGCTTAGTTTTCCAGTCAGGACGGTCATTATTCCGAATTCCGCATTCGGCATTCATACGGTTGGCCCGGTGGTATAAATCTCCACCGTCTGATCGTACTTCAATTTTTCCGCTTTCACCGGTTTGCCGCTGCCCACGGTCAGCAACTTTTCGTAGATCATCCGCGCCGCCTGGTCGAGCGTCAGATTCCCCAGGAGGACCCCGCCGGCATCGATGTCGATATGGTCAGCCATGAGCCGGCATTTTGCCGGGTTTCCGGCCACCTTAACGACGGGGACGATGGGATACCCCTGCGGCGCTCCTCCCCCGGTGGAGAAGACGATGACGTTGGCCCCGGCCGCGCTGAGTCCGCTCATGATCTCGGCCTCTTTCCCCGGGGAGTCCAGGATGAAGAGTCCCCGTCCGGGAATGGACTCGCCGTACTCCAGAACGGCATCAATCGGCATGGAACCGGATTTGCAGATGGCGCCCAGGGATTTTTCCTCGATCGTCGTAAGCCCGCCGCGGATGTTTCCCGGGGTCGGGTTGCTCCCCCGCATATCCACCCCCGATGCCTTCACCCGGTCCTCCATTCGACCGACGATCTCGAAAATCTTCGCGGCCACCTCTCCGTTTACCGCTCGCCTGGCCAGGAGATGTTCCGCTCCCAGGAATTCGGTCGTTTCGCCGAAGACCACCGAACCCCCCTCGGCCAGGAGAAGGTCGCTTGCCCTTCCCACCGCCGGGTTGCTGACCAGGCCGGAGGAAGCGTCCGAGGAGCCGCACTTGATCCCCATCACCAGGCGGCTTGCCGGCGCCGGTTTTCGTTCCATGTCGGAGAGGACCCGATCGAGGTTGGCGGCCAATTCCAAACCCCGCGCGACTGCCTTTTTCATCCCCCCTTCGCCGTGGATGGTCAGCTTTGCGATCTTTTGCCCCCGAACTCTTATGCCCCGGTAGACCTCGTCTATGGAGACGCTCTCGCAGCCCAGGCCGACCAGCAGAACCGCTCCAACGTTGGGATTGGTTCCCAGGCCGATCAGCGTTTGGGTGACCCGGTCCACGTCGGGCTTGAGCTGCGCGCAGCCCTGGTGGTGAAGGAGTGGCCTCGCGCGCTTAAATCTTTTTCCGATGGATGCCGCGACTTCATTGGCGCAGAATACCGTCGGCAGAATAGCCAGATAGTTTCTCGTCCCCACCCGGCCGCCGGGACGAGGGTAACCTAAAAATCGGTCCATCGCAACTCCCATAAAAAAGTTTGGAGTTCGGAGTAATTTAGTTCGGAGTCACAAATTCGGATGCCAAATGCGGAATTCGGAAAGATGTTTCAACAACTCCCAACTCAACTCTATGCTTACAAATTCGACTCCGACCTCCGAACTCCATTACTCCGAACTTTTCCTCCCTAATGCCCGCCCCGCGTCGAAGGCCTTAAGGTTCAGCTCCTCGGTCCCGGGTGGGACACTTTCCTTAAGGCAGGCTTTGACCTGGTCCGCATCGAGGATTCCGGTCCCCTCCACCATGGCTCCGAGGATCACCACGTTGGCAACCATCTGTTTTCCCAGCTCCTTGGCCGCCGAGGTGGAGGGGATGGGGACCTGGCGCAGCGCGGGGTTGTCCTTGATCCTCACCAGGTCTGAGTCGTAAAAGACGATTCCGCCTTCTTTGACCTCGCCGATCAGCTTGTCATAAGCTTCCTGGGACATTACCACAAAAACGTCGGGGTTCACCACCCCGACATAGGTGATTTCTTTCTCATCGATGACGACATTGCACTGGCTGGCGCCTCCCCGGGCTTCCGTACCGTAGGACTGGGTCTGGGCCGCCTGCTTTCCGGCGTACAGGCAAGCGGCCTTCCCCAAAATAATTCCGGCCAGGAGCAAGCCCCTGTCCCCCGAATCCCGCGAAACGAATTTCTTGCGCGCCATGGTTACTCCTTCCGATGCTCTTTCAAGAATTCCTGGTACCGCTCCACGATGCCCTTTCGCTCCGGGCGATGGACAAATTCGCCCAGGAGATATTTCCCCGCCGTCTCCTCCGGGGGGAGCTTCTCCGCCTCCTTGGGGGAAACCGAATGCTCCTTGATCCATTTGACCACTTCGCTGGGGTGAACTGGTCTTCAGGACGTAGCGGCCGAAATTGGTCGGGCACTGGAGCAGGACTTCGATGAAGGCCAGCCCTTTGGTCTGGATCCCTTTCTTGATGGAGGCCACGAGCGGCTTGAAATCGGTGGACCGCCAGCGGGCCACGTAACTGGCCCCGGCCGCCACGGCCATCTGGCACATGTCGAAGGGGTCTTCGATATTCCCGTAAGGGGTCGTGGTCGTTACGGCCCCGAGGGGGGAGGTGGGGGCGACCTGCCCGCCGGTCATGCCGTAGATCCCGTTGTTGAACAGGATGGCGGTCACGTCCAGGTTGCGGCGGCAGGCGTGGATGAAGTGATTCCCGCCGATGGCCCCGCAGTCGCCGTCTCCGGTGAAGAGGATGAAGTTCATGTCCGGCCGGGCCATCTTCAGGCCCGTGGCCACGGCAAAGATTCGGCCGTGATGGGCATCCACGTTGTCGCCCACCCAGGTGGAGTAGGTGATCCGGCTGCTGCATCCTACCCCCTGGACCCAGACGGTGTCTTTGGGGGTCAGACCCAGATCATCGATGGCCAGAAGGGTGGAATGCATCACCTGTCCGATGCCGCACCCCGGACAGGCCATATGGGGCATGCGCTCCTTGCGCAGGTATTTCTCCACGAGGGGATGGAAGGCCTTTCAGGATTCACCGACCGCGCTCATTTGTAAAGCCTCCTTATCTCGTTGAAGATCTGCGCGGGAAGATGGGGTTCCACGCCTCCCGAACCCAGATGGGTACACTTCGGCCTTGCCTTTGGCCGCCCGGGCGACCTCCCGGGTGAGCTGGCCGTCGATGTTCAGCTCGCAGACCAGGATGTTTTTCACCTTCTCCGCGACCTTCAGGACTTCGCCGTCGGGGAAGGGCCAGACGATGATCGGGCGGAAGAACCCCACCCTCATGCCCTTTTCCCGGGCCATTTCCACGGCCGCCATCGCCGGGCGGGCATTTCCCCCGTAGGCGATTACGGCGAATTCGGCATCTTCCATCTTCTGCGTTTCCACCCGGACCAGCTTGTCCAGGTTCTCGCGTGACCTTGTAAACCAGGCGCTTGGCCATCTTCTCCTGGATATCCTGGGCCGTGCTGGCGTACCCCTTGGAGGTGTGGGTGTAGGGGGAGACGCAGATCCCGTACCCCTCGCCGATGTTCGGGAAAGGGTAATGGATGACCCCCGGGGTGTCCAGGGGGTACATGAGAAATTCTTCCGGAGGAACGGTGGGCTTGATCCGCTTCACGACCTTCAGCTCGGACTCCTCCGGGATGACCAGGAGTTCCCGGGTGTGGCCCACGGTTTCATCGGAGAGCAGAAAGACCGGGCAGCGGAAGATTTCCGCGAGGTTGAAACATTCGATGGTCAGGTCGAAAGCCTCCTGGGTGGATTTGGGGGAGAGGGCGATCGTGCAGCTGTTTCCTCCGGCGGAGCCGTAGCGGACCGTGTAGAAATCCCCCTGCCCGACCCGGGTGGCGACGCCGTTGCTGGGGCCGGCCCGCTGGATGTCGACGACCACGTAGGGGATTTCGTTCTTGATTCCCCAGCCCAAGCCCTCCAGTTTCAGGCTGATTCCCGGCCCGGAGGAGATGGTCATGGCCTTCAATCCCCCGACCGATGCGCCTCCAATGGCGTGGATGGAGGCCAGTTCATCTTCCATCTGCAGGCAGACCCCCCCCACTTCGGGCAGACGACGCGCCATGGTCTCTGAGGTTTCCGACGAGGGAGTGATGGGATACCCGGCGAAAAAACGGCAACCGGCGGCGATGGCCCCTTCGGCGATGGCCTCGTCGCCCTGAACGAAGTATTTTCCAGGCTTTACTCCTGAGGACATCAGCGGGCCTCCTTTCCTCTTCGTTCTTTCTTCCTCGTTTTTTCCAGGACGATGGCAAAGTCGGGGCAGTACAGGTCGCAAAGGCCGCATTCGGTGCAGTCCTCGATACGGACCGGGGAGGGAAGGCGGTACCCTTTCTTGTTCATCTCGTTGGAAAGTTCGTAGACTTTCTTAGGGCAATTGGCGATGCAAAACCCGCAGCCCTTGCAAAAGTCTTTAATGATGGTTATGGCCATTCAGCAACTTCTCCTTTCTCCTTGATGGTCGGCGGGAATTCCATTGCAGAGCGGAATCAACCAATGCCATTCTAATGCCGCCTCTTTGAAAGGGTCAAGGTGAATTTCCGATAATTCGCGAGAAGTCGACCCCATCCCATTCAAGATTTTCGTTGTATTTGATCTTTGGTTGAGGTAAAAATGCAATATAGGGTTCTCTCACAACTTCTACTCTGAACGGAGCGACATTCTTGTATAAGATGATCTAGACGGCAGTTCTGAACAGCCGTTTTGTTCTGCCTTTAGTGTTCACATGGAGGGATTCGAATGGGCAGAAGACAAAAGCCCCATTTCTTTCGAGGAAGTGGGGCTTTTTTTGTTTCTCGGAGAGATGCCGGCCTGCGATTTCGCCCCGTCCGCGCTCGAAGGAAAGCCCCTGCATGAATCACCTAGACATGGACCCGGCCCTGTTGAATTCCATTCGGTCCTGTCTGCTGGAGGGCGGGGTGGCCCCTTTCGCCGACAAGCTCCTCCCGATCGCCCTTCGAATTCAGGAGGAAGTGCTGAACAGGTATGTCGAGCGGCTGATCCGTCAGGTGGAAACCATTCTGGACATCGACCCTCTCCTGAGCGAGGAGGAGATTCTGGAGAACCTCGCCCGGAACGTTGCCGGTTTCGTGGGCGCCGATTTCGCCAACATCCACATTTATAACCGGCGAAGGGAAGAGAGGGACGATCTTTCCTATTCCCCGCCGGCCGTCCAGGACATCCCGCAGACCTTCCCCATGCAAAAGGAGATCGCCGATGAGGCCCTCGGGAGCCGGCGGAGTTTGTTTGTGCCCGACATCGGCCGGGAGCCGCGGTTTCGAAACCGGGAGAGGGCGGAAGAGCTGGGAATCCGTTCTTTCCTGGCCGTTCCCATTTTCCTCCCCAGTTTCTCTTCTGGGGAAGAAGACCTCCAGGGCATTCTCCAGATCTTCTACAAGAAACAGGATCACACGCTGAGCCCGGTGGACACGCAAATCGCCGAGATGCTCTCCCGCCGAATCGGGTACGTGATCGCCCGGAAGCGGATTTATTCCCTGCAGAAGATCAACCTCACCCGCGATAAGATCCTGGATCACATTTACCTGCGCCTGGCCAGGCGGGAGGGGATCAAGATGAAGGAGGTCTTTAATTCCGTGATCCCCGAACTGGCCGATATCATGAAAATCCAGCGGTGCACGCTGTTTTCCGTCCTGGAGAACCGGGATTCCGTGATGCTGGAAGCCGGGTTTCCGGAGGCGGAACACGGCATCGGCAAAATTTTCCCGATCAACGAACCGTACATATACGCGCTGACGAATCAGACCGGTCCTTTTGGGGATTATGAGAATGAGAAGATCCACCCCTCCTATATTCTGATCAACAACCCGCAGAAAAGCGAGCTGCTCCCGGCCCATCTCAGGCACTACATGGCCGTGCAACGAATCCACTGCGTCCTGTACATTCCGCTTCACGTGGACGGGATCGTCCAGTACTTCCTGGCGTTCGACGCCCAGGCCCAGCATCAGCGGTTTGCGGAAGAAGAGATCATGATGTTCACTTTCCTCGGGAAGGAACTGATGAAAGGACTGCGGCTGGAGAAGATGGATGACCTGCTTCACGATTTCAAAAATCCGGCCATCGCCATCGCCGGGTTTGCGAGGCGGGTGCAAAGGATGCTGGAGGAAGCGCCGGGGGTCCCGCAGAGGGAGAAGATCGATCAGGCCGTGAGCATCATCGCATCGGAGTCCTTGCGGATCCAGGCCCTGGCCCTGACGCTTCATGGGGAAGGAAAAGAATCCGTCCTGGACCTGAATGAAACCTTGAGGAGGAGGGTCCTGATCAACCGGGAAGCGGCGGCGGAACTGGGCCAGAAGGGGATTCGCCACACCGAGCAGGAGTCCGGAATCCCTCTGTGGATCCGTTGCTACCCCCTCCATATCGAAAGGGTTCTGGACAACCTGTTAAACAACGCTGCGCAGGCCAGCGCCCAGGGGGGAGAGGTTTCGATCCGGTGCTACCAAAAAACCAGCTGGGCGATCGCCGAAATCACGAACGCCGGAGAGATGCCGGAAGAAGAGATCGCCCGGTACCTGTCGGGGGAGGGGCGGGGGCGGGGGCTGCACATCACCACTCGGCTCATCAAACATATTGGAGGCAGGATGACGGTGGAGTGCGAAGAGGGCAAGACCACGGTCCGGCTTGAGCTGCCGCTGGTGAACCCTCCCTCTTCCGGTTGACAGAGGGGGCGGTACGCAGGGACCGGCCGCGAACCGTGCTCTACGTCCGGGAGTCCAGGGTCCGCTTCAGCTCCTCGAATTTCTGCTCCAGCGACTTTCCTTCCTTTGTTTTCCCCAGCTCTCTCAGGCGGCGCAGGGCGTCTTCGAGCACCTGCTCGAGTTGGGGGAGGACCTCCTTCTTGAAATAGCGCCGTGCCTCCTGGCTCGAACTCTCCAGCAGCCCTGTCCATAAATCGATTTGACGCTCCAGCTCTTTCAGCCAATCCTGGGGCGAAAGACGGCGGATCTCCTCGTCGATGCGGTCCAATAAGTCCTGGAGAAGCTTTGACCATCCCAGGACGTCAGACCCCCCTTTCTCCTTGAGGAGGGAAGAAGGGGTGCTCCCCGGCACCACGGCCCCTTCGGGGAGGGGGGCGCCCCCGGAGCCGGCCTGCACCATCTTCACGGATTGACGCCCCGGTGTAAGCGGGTCCGCTTCGATCACGAAACGGCTCCTGTCCGTAACCGCCGGGCGGAAGTCCTCCTTGATGCGAAGGGGTACGACCGTGCGACCCCCGGGGTTCCTCTCCAGGTCGCCCACGGAGCCGATGACCAGGTTTTCCCAATAAACGCGGTCGTCCGGCCGTCAATGTTCCCGGGTTGTCGTAAACGACGAATACCCGCGGTTTGGCGGCACAGGAAGATGACGCGATCCAGAGGAGAACGAAAGCAACAATCCAGGCTGGCTTTGTCTTCATGGTTTTCCCTCCGTTTTTCGGAGAAGCCCCGATCCTGAATACCGCATTCAACTGCCGGGAAACCTAACTCTAAAAATTACCGTGAACATCGCGGCCGTAGGGGCGGGGTGACCCCGCCCCTCCTCCGGCCTGTCCCTCATCCCATTATTCCACTTTTCGGTTGCTTAATAAACTCTCCAGATGGCGGAAAGGATCTTTCTGGTGAGGGAAGGCCATGGCCTCGGCGAACTCCATAGTGAAATCGGGAGCAACCGTGAGCTCGACGTATTCCACCTCGCGGGCGATCCGCTCCGCCTCGGCCCGCTTCTCCCGGCTGAGAAGGGCCATGCGCGCCCCGTCCCCCGCCGCGTTCCCGGCGGAAACCACGTTGGCGAGATCGCAGTCCGGGAACATCCCCAGAATCATCGCCCTCTCCGGGTCGATGTAGCTGCCGAAGCCCCCGGCCAGGACGACCCGGTCCACCCGCTCCAGACCCAGGGTTTTCATCATGATCTTGGCGCCGGAATAAAGCGCTCCCTTGGCCAGCTGAACGGCCCGGACGTCGGAGGTGGAGACGGTGATGTCCTGCCCGATGGCCGTTTCCTCCGCCCAGGCGAGGACAAATTCGAACCCCCTTTCCGCCTTCCGAAGGCGGCGGGTGTTCAGGGTTCCATGAATCCGCCCGCTTTTATCCAGCACTCCGGCCCGGAACATTTCCGCCACCGCGTCGATAATCCCGGAACCGCAGATCCCCCGCACCTGGAGCTCTCCGGGGGAACACTCGTCACTCCACTCCTCTCTGCCGATTATTTTGTATTTCACTTCCATCGTCCCGGGGAGGATGCGCACTTTTTCGATCGCCCCGGGGGCCGCCCGCATTCCGAAGCGGATGTGGGCCCCCTCGAAGGCGGGACCCGTGGCGCAGGAAGACGAAAGGAGCCGGCGGCGATTTCCCAAAACCAGCTCCCCGTTGGTGCCCACGTCGATGATGAGGCTCATTTCCTCCCGGCGGTACGGTTCTTCCGCGATGAGTACGCCCACATTGTCCGCGCCCACGAATCCGGCTTCATTGGGCAGAAGATGGACATTCGCGGCGGGGTGGATCTTCACCCCAATGTCGCGGGCTTTCAGGTCCAAGGCGCGGTGGACAGCCGGGGGGAAGGGAGAAAGACCCAGGGGCTGGGGATCAATCCCCAGGAAGAGATGGTGCATGGCCGTGTTTCCAACCACAGTTATCTCGAGGAGGTCTTCTGCGCAAATGCCGGCCGAAGCGGCGCTGGATTGAATCAGCCCGTTCAGGCCGTCGAGGATCGCTCCCCTGAGGAGGCTCAACCCTTCCCCGGGGTTCATCATGCAATAGGTGATGCGGGCCATCACGTCTTCCCCGTAGTTTACCTGGGGGTTCATCATCGATCCCGCAGCCACGACTTTTCCGGTTCTCAGGCTGCAGAGGTAAAGAGCGACCGTGGTCGTCCCGATGTCCAAGGCGGCGCCATAAAAATCCTCCAACGTGCCGGGCCGCAGGTCGATGATCTCCCGGTCCATCCAGATCAGGACGGTAACTTTCCAATCCGCCGATCTCAACCGGTGCGGCAGTGCCTGAAGCGCAGGATAATCGATGCGCAGGTCCTTGAGCCCATATGAAGCTGAAAGGGCGCGCTGCAGCCGCTCAAAATCGGCCAAGGGTTCTTCGAGGGTCGGAGGTGGAAACTCCAGGTAGTAGGATTTTATCGCCGGGTTCAATTTCAGGGAGATCTCCCTGGCCTCTTTACGGATCACCTGCTGGAACCCCCGGCTCTCTTCCGGGAGGTATACCATGGCGTCCCCCGAAAGCCGGGCGGCGCACGCCAGGCGGTACCCGGCTTTCCGTTCATCCTCGTTGATGAACTTGCCTTCCTCGAAGGTAAAGGGTGAAAGGATCTCCGGTCCCGGTGAGGCGGGCCGGGAATCGATTCTCACCCGGCACTTTCCGCAGGTGGCTTTTCCCCCGCAAACCGATTCGAGAGTGACGCCCAACTCCCGGGCGGCCTCGAGAACGCTTTTCCCTGTCTCCACTTCCCCCCTTCGCCCCGAAGGTTGAAAGAGGACGGAAATTTTTTCTTTGCTCAATTCAGACGCTCCGGTGGTTTCGAGCTGGAGTAATAGCTAGCGTATCCTAAAATATTTCTTATGGAATCGTCATTCCGGGCAAGCGAAGCGCGACCCGGAATCCAGGATTACAGGGGATTCTGGATTCCGGCTTTCGCCGGAATGACTGACCGAACCGTAAAGACCCTTTGGGACAACCCCTAGCCGGCCAGGACCATGAGCGGGAGCAATTTTCTCAGCAGCTGTTCGGCCCGGACCGGGTTGTAAATTCCGCAATGGCAGGGGCGGGTGAGTTCGAGAGCCCCCTCGCGAAAAGTTTTTTTCCTTCTTTTGATTTGGGCGACGGTTTTTTCCACCAAGTTCGCCGGGACCATCCCGTGACCGCACATCGTGGTCAGCTGGAGAATCTCTTCCCGGGGCAATTTCTTTGTCCGGCCGAAAATGCCCAGGGAGTGCTCGACGGTGTGTTTTGCGAGAACACTCTCCCGACAGCACCGCTCCGTCTCTTCGTGGACCCCGGTGACGACCACCGAGATTCCGAGGTCCGCTTCCTTGAGCTCCCCCAGAATCTCGGAGACTATCTTTGGGTCCGTGAATACCCCGTGAATGATCGAGGTATCCTGGATATTTCCGAAAATTTCCTCCGGGGATTTTACGTAGCGGTTTCCAGTTACCATGTCGCCGTAATTGACCGGCTCATGTTTAAGAAGGATTCTGAGAAAATCCCGCATTTTGACCGCCGAACCGGCTTCGTTGAACCCCTTGGCGGACATGGTGAAGACGACGTAATCGCCGCCGAGGCTCTCCCGAGTCCCCCTTCGGTGGAGAGTATGGGTCATGAGATCCTCCGATTACCGGTTTGCAAAAGAAATAACCACAGAGAGCACAGAGGGGTTTTTTTCAGAAGCTTCCCGGTCTTCCAAGGCCAACGTTGCTCTTTCCGTTGAAAGAGAGAAAATGGTTCTTCCTTTTTATTACGTCGAGATAGGGAACGGAACCGTCGCTTTCGACACGGGCGATGATGTCCCCGGAAAAGACGGTTTGGATGTCTTGCGATACCCGGTCGAGGACCTCCAAAACGCGGGGCAGGTTTTCCGCCGAAACCAGGAACTCCACGATGGCCGAGAGGACTTTCTCCTCCAGCACTTCCGGGTTGATGAGCCCTTTCTTGCGGTCCACCATCAGCTTGGTCACCGGGTTGTTCTCCTCGAACTCCACCCCGAGGGCGGAGAGGGCCCGCGCTACCCTTTCCACGTCGCGGAAGCGGGCGCCAACCCCGGGACGGCCCAGTTCACAGGCCATCCCATATTTGCCCCTGCGGTACCGGCCGGTCACTTCATTGGTCTTCATCTCTTCGGTCCCCCGGCCGGGGATGCGGGTCTCCGGGTGAATCTTCAGCGGATCGCTGAAGTTCTTCCGGACGATCCTGGGCCAGCTCAAGGGGGGCTGGAACAGGGCGTCCGCGGGGCAACAGCCGCTCCGGAGGCAAACGCTGCACTCCACGCACTCGTCTTCTTCAATCACCGATACCACCCTGGCTGGGTTCTTCGGGTCCCTCTCGAAACGCATAACCCCGCCCCGCATCGTGCAGTAAGATCTGCAATTTCCGCAGCCGGTGCATTTCCGGGGGTCTATTCTCATTTATTCTCCTCCAAAAAGAAATGAACCAGCAAGGGCACGGAGAAAGGAATCTTATGTTTAGCCCCAGGACTTCCGGACTTGAATGCCCGCCGAGCGCCCGGAGGCATGGGGCATACGAGAACCCCCTCTCGAGCCCTTCCTCCAAGCTTGATGGGGAAATTTCGGTCCGGTTCTTAATCAGGGAGGTCAGAACGCCCGCGCCCCGGATGTCCCCGGCCAGTAAGAATCCCGAAAGGCGATTTCCGGAGAAAGCCAGTTTCCGGTAAATAGGAGCTTCCTTTCCGGAAATACCTCAGTTCCTGTTCCCCTTCCGAATTTCCCACCGAAACAACCCGGGTACCCAGGACCTCGACGGCGTTCATTCGAAGCGATCGCGGAAAGAGAAGCGGATCCTTCGGACAGGCCATGTTCCCCCCGGCCACGCGGCCCCCCTCCACAGCAACGGGCCAAATCGCATTCCCGGCATTTCTTTCCTGGAGAAGGTCAAGAGGCTCGGCCACGTCGCCGGCGGCGTAAATTCCCGGGATATTTGTAGCCAGGTGCTGATCCACCCTGACCCCCCGGCCCATCGTGATTCCCGTTCCCTGCAAAAGGTCCACGTTGGGCGTGACGCCTTTTCCGACGATAGCCAGGCCGCAGGGCAAGAGCGTCCCGTCCGAGAGAAGGGCCGCCGGCCAAACGACCCTTCCCCTGAAAAGAAGCTGATCTCGGTGCGAAGGTGCACGCGAACCCCCTCCCTGGCGAAACATTCCAGAAATACGTCGGAGGCGGTTTTGTCCAGCATCTGCGAAAGAACCCGGTCGGAGGAAACCACCAGGTGGATTTTTCGGCCGCTTCTTCACCAGGGCTTCCAGGCTCTTTACCCCGACCAGGCCTCCTCCCGCCAGGACCACCGGGCCGCGGGAGGAGGAAAGATCTTCGCGGATGGACTCCGCATCCGAAATCTTGCGCAAATAGTGAACGCCCCGAAGATTTTCCCCGGGCACTCCCAGCGTCCTGGGCGAGGCGCCAGTGGCGATAAGCAGGGAATCGTACGGGAGGCCGGTGCCGCTCCGGGTGTAAACTCTTTGGGCCTTCGCATCGATGCGGACCGCCGGGTCATTTCGCAGGAGGCGGACCCGGAGCGAGGTATAAAATTTTCTGGGGGCGATGAGCATTTCTCTTTTTCGGAGTTTGCCGGCCAGGTAGAGCGGGAGCAGGACGCGGGAGTAACCGAAGGAAGGCTCATCGGAAAGAACGGTGATCCGCCCGGCAGGGTCGCGCCGGCGTATCTCCCCGGCTGCCGAGATCCCGGCCGCGCTGTTGCCGATGATGAGGTAATCTTTCATAACCTGTCCGGGATTCTCAACCCCGATATTCTCCTGCTTGCCGTTCGTTTTACCCAGCTCCGGGGGAAAAATCAGAGCTCAACGGATCGCATTCCGGGCATCGATCAAGTCGCCAATCTCCCGGGCCTGGGTTTGACTGTCCGGCAAACTGGGAGAAGCGAGGAGAACGCCCCCGGATATTCGAGGCCATTCTTTCAGCAGGATTTCAGCCAAGGCGGGACTTCCCCAGAACGGGAGGGGAGCGCCGATTTGAACGGCAAACCCGAGGGAGAGGAACGTCACCGCGAGCGGCCCAGGTGGACGTCCGGTAAAATTCAGGAAAGGAGATGACCGCGGGAAGCCGGTCGAAGGCCTTTCCGGAGTTCAGGTCTCTCAGGAAGGGAACCCACTCGGCAAGCTCGTAGAAGGACCCGGCGCAGAGCGGGGGAGATGGGGGCGGGTTTGCGCCGAATCGCCTGTCCAACTCCTGGTTCAGGAGTTCGATTTCGGCGGAGATTGCGCCCGCCCATGAGGACGAGAAGTCTCCGCCGCATTCCCTCCTCGGCTAAATCGAGAGAGCGTTCAAAAAAACTTTGCTTGACGCTGGGCTCCCCGAGGATTACCAGGATTCCACGAAGATCCCCGGACTGCAGCGCGGCCCTTATTTCCGTCCTCGTTTTTCGTAAACCGCGGTGAAATCGTTTCCGGGGGCCGACGGCAGAAGAGGGGAAGAAGTGAAGTAGGATCTCTTCCGGTGGTGTTGGAGAGCAAGCTCCAAAGCCTTTTCCGGCTGCGGCGTCCGCGAGGAGGACCGGGAGCCCGATCTTTTCCGCCAGCTCCGGGAGCGCCGGGAAAGAGGCGTTCGGCGCCACGATCAGGGCATCCAGATTCATGGCCAGGGCCAGCTCCGGAGAACCGTGGTCTGCAGGGGTCAGAAACCCGGAAATCGGTCTTGACCCTTCCTGGAATAAATTAATGTTTTTCCCTCCGGGCTTTGCCGCCGCCTGCTGTAAGAATACGGTTCAAGAACGGAAGGCGGGGCCTCGCCCAAGATCAGAACGTTAACCCCGGCGGGATCGAACATCCGGGATTGCCGGCCAAGGGTTTGCAAACGGGATTGCCTGCCTTTCAGAAGCGCGTAATGAATTAAGCCCAGCCGGGTCAGGTCCCTCAGGGTCTGGGGAAGGTAGGCTTTGGAGGAGAAGTAGCTGTTCTGGACCGCTAGGAGGTGGTCTTTTTTCACCGGGAAGATCCCCTGGGCGGAAAGCCGCTCCACGGTCTCGGCGGGAAGATCGGGACCGATGTCGGGCAGCTCCGGGGCGGAAAGCCGCTCATTCAGCAGCGCCAGCGAGCGGGCCGTTTCCAGTACCCCGTCCAGCGTTGCCTGGAAGAGGTTCTCCATGACAATCTGGTCCCGGTCCGCGCCGCAGACCCCCCGGCTTGGCTCGTCGCCAAAGGGATTGATCCGGCACGGGCCCTGAAAACACTTTCGACAGCTCAGCCCGTTGGCCGTAAAAGCGCAGAGGGGAAGCTGGTCCTCATAACGGCCCCACAGGAAACTTTCCCCCTGCTCATGCGCCGCAAGGAGGAGATTCGTAGATTTGGGAAAGCGCGGTTTTCGGATGGATTCGGTTCATCCATGCTCCCGGAAGGCCGGCGCGTTATGAAAACGTTCCGGCGAGAGTGACCAGAGAGTGTCGGTGCGGAAACCTAAAATTTTGCCTCCCCCTTGACGGGGGAAGGGTAGTGGTAGGGGTCGGAATAAAAGTCTGCAAATCCAACAGTCTCAGTTCTCAATCCGCGTCACCCGGGCCTCTCCCGCGAGGGGAGAGGGAGCTTCCGGATTGGTTCATAGCAGAGCAGACTGTTCTTCCGAATTCCCCTCACCCCGACCCTCGCCCCGCCTTCGGGGGAGAGGGTGGGGGCGAATAGGAAACATTTTAGAGTGCCGCCTGTGTCCTGTTGAGTGTGAGCGCTTTAGGGCTTCTGGCGTTCCTGGCCGGATGCGAAATTCAGCCCCGTCCAGGTTCCCTTTCGGGGCGGCTTGAACCTTCCGCTGGCAATATCTTCGGAATCAACCAGGATCATCGCTCCGGTGGGGCAGCTTTCCACGCAGTAGGCGCCCTCCATCCCTTTGCAGCGGTCGCATTTTATGATTTTCCGGTAGCTCCGGAAAGGCTGGGGGGCCCCGAAGGGGCACACCATGACGCACATCCAGCAGCCGACGCACCGTTCATCGCGGACCAGCACCAGCCCTTCTTCGTCCCGGTACAGGGCCCCGGCGGGGCAGGCATCCAGGCAGGGAGCTTCGTCGCAGTGGCGGCATTGGACGGGAAACCCTTTT
This sequence comes from uncultured delta proteobacterium, assembly GCA_963712535.1. Classification (GTDB taxonomy): domain Bacteria; phylum Desulfobacterota; class SM23-61; order SM23-61; family SM23-61; genus CAVQIK01. The sequence goes on from CAVQIK010000015.1 coordinate 48,638, forward strand.
TCCGTCGCAGCCGGCATCCACCCTTACCCGGGACAGGGGAGGAACGGCTTCATATATGGCTTCAGGAAGCTTTCGGGACAGCGATGAGCGGTTTACGGCGCAGGCGATTTCACAGGTACGGCAGGCGACGCAACGTTCCGGGTTTACAAAAATGGTTTTCATCGACCTCTGCTCTTCAATCTGAACTCCACGCCCCCGCCGTTCAGGGTACCCAGACGGTTACGATCGCGTTCGCCACCACCATTTCGTCGGTTTTGTCGCCCAGTTCGGGCTGAAAAAGGGTTTTGCCCGACAGCCCCCCGGGTCGAACGTCGATCTTCTTCTGCCCGAAAGGCAGGACCTGCAGAACCTTTTCCTTGTCCACGGATTCCGGGGAGGGGCAGCCGATCAGGACTTCGACGACCATCTCGGCCGGGTTCTTGAGGCCGGCTACTTCCCGCAACCCGCAGAGGCAGCTCCGGTGAATGGCATCCTGCACCGCCTTTGCCGCGGCCCGGGTGTTGTCCTGCCCGTGCTGGTCAACGCCCATTCCCACTTCGACCACAAATCTCCTGAGAGCCACTGCTTCCTCCTTCTCCCGAAAGTCTCACGTCCTTCGGAAATAATATCAAAAACATGTTAATCGAAGCCAACCCTCATGTCAATTTTTGGTTCGCGAAACCCTTTACCCCCCAGCCGATCCGCTCTCGCAACCCGGTAAGAGGGTAGAGCGGGACCCGGAGGATTTTGCAATCGCGAGGTAAAGAGGGGCTGGAGTAACTCCCGGGATCGCAATAAAATTTTGAAAGAAGAAAATTCGTGGAGAAATAGGGAAAAAGTTTTTCGCGAGAGGCAATCGTTTCAGAGAGAGGTAAATGAAAACATCAATTTTCTCCCGGCTTTAAAGTCCTCGGGACGACTGGCACCGGACTTGCTCTTTGCCCGCTCAGTAATCAAATACATCCCTGGGAGCGGGGGGCGGAGTGGGAATCAAGAGCCAGCCAGGTGAAATGCCCGAAGTGCCAAGCGGATAATCTGAGAAGCCGAAAATTTTGCCGGGATTGCGGGGAGAAACTCTTGTTCCTCTGCTCCTGGTGCGGCCATGAAAATCACGTGGGGGATAAATTCTGCGGAGAGTGCGGCCATCCCCTCCTCCTCCAGTCCGAATTCAAGTCGAAAGGCGCATCTCCCGGGGGAGCTCTCCTGGGACGAGAAGCTGGCCCGGATTCAGAAATACCTTCCCCACGGCCTCACCGAAAGAATCCTGGCCCAGAGGGACAAGATCGAAGGGGAACGGAAACAGGTCACGGTCCTGTTCTGCGACATGGCGGGGTTCACCCCTCTCGCCGAAAAACTCGGCCAGGAGGCGATCTACGCCCTCATGGATGAGGTCTTCGAGATCCTGGTTCAAAAGGTCCATGCCTTCGAAGGGACCGTGAACAAGATGACCGGAGACGGGATCATGGCTCTCTTCGGCGCGCCCATCGCGCTGGAGGATGCCCCTCAGCGGGCCGTCCGCTCCGGGTTGGCCATCCTGGAAGAAATGACCCGAATCAGCGGGAAGCTGGAGCAAGAGCGCGGGATCCCGCCCCTCCGGATGAGGATCGGGATCCATACGGGCCCGGTGGTCGTGGGGACGCTGGGGAACGACCTCCGGGTGGAATTCAACGCCGTGGGCGACACGGTGAACCTGGCCTCGAGGATGGAAGGGCTCGCGGAGCCCGGCACGATCCTCGTAACTGAGGAGACCTACCGGCTTGTGGAAGGGCTCTTCTCCTTTGAGTGCCAGGGGGAGAAGAAGATCAAGGGAAAGGAAAAGCCGGTTAAAACGTACCGGGTGCTCACGACCCAGGCCAGCCGGACGCGGTTTGAGGTCAGCGCGGAAAAAGGGCTGACCTCGTTTGTGGGCCGGGAACGGGAACTGGACCTTCTCGTGGACGGGCTGGAAAGGGCCAGGGAAGGAAGGGGGCAGATCTTCTCGATCGTGGCCGAGGCAGGAATCGGGAAATCCAGACTCTTGCATGAATTCGGCAAAAGAATTCGCCGGTGAAGATTGCCCTCTCCTGGAAGGCCGCTGCCTATCCTACGGCAGGGGGATGGCCTACCATCCGGTCATCGGGATCCTGCGATCAAGCCTGAATGTTCATGAAAACGAGGAAGAGGCGGAGGTCAAGAGGAAAATCACCGAAGCCCTGGAACGGCTGAAAACCGAGGGAGGGGTCTACCTTCCTTACCTCCTCGAACTCCTTTCGGTAAAGGACAGCGGCATCGAGAAGATTCTCATCAGTCCGGACGCCCGCAAGAACCGGATCGTGGAGGCTTTCAAGTGGCTCCTGCTGACGCTGGCGGGGGAACGTCCCCTGGTCGTCGTGTTTGAAGACCTGCATTGGATCGACAAGAGCTCCGAGGAGACCCTGCGCGCGTTCCTGGAAGTCATCCCCGGGGCCCGGATCCTGGTCATCGTCACCTACCGCCCCGAATTCATCCCCGCCTGGGGCGCCAAATCCTACCACAGCCAGATCACGCTCAACCGCCTCTCGAACCGGGAGAGCCTGGACATGGTAGGCCACCTCCTGGGAAGCAGGAGCTTGAGCCCGGACCTCGAGGAGCTGATCCTGCAAAAGACCGAGGGAGTCCCCCTTTACATCGAGGAGTTTATCCGGTCCTTCAAGGACCTGAAGATCATGGTCCAAAAGAACCAGTCTTACCAGCTTGCACGGGGACCCGAGGCAGTGGAAGTTCCCTCAACCCTCCAGGATGTGATCATGGCCCGGGTGGACTCTTTGCCGGAAGGGCCCAGGGAGCTTCTCCAGACCGCTTCCGTGATCGACCGGGAGTTCCGGCATGAGCTGATCAAGCGTGCGGCCGACCTCCCCGAGCAGGAACTGCTCTCCCGGCTCTCCGCCTTGAAGAATTCCGAACTCCTGTACGAAAGGGACATTTACCCCCATTCGATCCTACGTCTTCAAACATGCCCTGACCCGCGAGGTGGTCTACGATTCCCTCCTGACCAAGCGAAAAAGACAGCTCCACGAGAAAATCGGGAAAGTCATGGAGGAGCTGTACCGCAACAATTTGACCGAACACAGCGACGTTCTGGCCGAGCATTTCATCAAGAGCGAAAGCTTTGAGAAGGGGGCGGAATTCGCGCGCCTGGCGGGGAAGAAGGCCCGCCGGAGGTCCGGGTATCATGACGCCATTTCCTACACCTACAAGGAACTGTTCTGCCTGGAAAAGCTGCCCGAGTGCGAGGCGGTCCAGAAGAGAATCATCAATGCCCGGGTCACCCTCGCCAATTACTGCATGAACCTGAACGACCACGCCGAGGCCCACGAAGCCGTTTCCCCGGTGGCGGACCTCGCCCTGCGGCTTAATTACCGGAAGGCCCTCCCTTCCATCTACACGGCAATCGGCTCCTATCTTCTCTTCGTGGAGGAGGATTATCCCCAGGGCATGGAATATCTCAGGCAGGGCCTGGAGATTTCGGAGGAGGTGAAGGATTACCTTTGTACCTGGAACGCGTGCAACATCCTCGGTACGACCTTGTCGTGGAACTGTGAATTCCAGAAGGCTCAGGCGTATTTCCAGAGGTCTCTCGACCTCAGCGTGGCTGCGGGAAACGCCGCGGGAATTGCGTCGTCCAAGATCAACACGGGAGTCAGCTACCTTTTTCAGGGAAGAATCGACCTGGCCCACCAGATCAGCCAGGAGACGCTGAAGACGGCCGAAGAGAGCGGGGACATTTACGTTCAGGGGATGGCCCATTCTTACTACGGAACGGCTTCCTACTACAAAGGCTTCTTTGCCGAAGCGGAGGATCACCTCCTGAAAGGGATCGCCCTCGGGGATAAGACGACCCATTTTACCTGGGGCTCCTGGGCGTCCGCTTTCCTGGGGGACATGTATTTTGACCTGGGCGATTACGAAAAGTCGCTGGCATCCTACCGCAGAGCTTCTTCTTTCCTGGAAAAAAGCCGGTTCGGCCCGTCCTGGCTCAACCTGATAAGAGTGGCGATGGCCCGGGCCAGGGTTTTAAAAGGGGAGCTGGACGTAAGCCTCCCGGAAATCATGAAATCCTTCGCCCTGAACAAGAACCGGGCCTTTGCCGGATGGATGGCCCAGTATATCTCCGAGATCCTGCTCCACCTGGACAGGAACCTCATCCCGGAAGCCCAGGAATGGGCGGAAAAGGCCATCGAGCTGGACGGAAAAAACGGGATGCGACTTCTCCTGGCCAGGGACTACGCCCTCGAGGCCAGGATCCTCCAGGAGAGGGGAGACCGGGCAAAGAGCAGGGATTCCTACGGGCAGGCGATCAGAATATTCCAGGAGTGCGGGGCCGACGGGTACTGGAGGAAAACGGGACGGGAGATCGTGGCCGTAGCCTGATTCCGCGAGCCCGGGGGCAGCTCGTAAAAGAGTTCTTTCCGCGCTCATTCCGCATTTTGCACCCCTGTTTGTCCTTGCGAATTTCTCCGCCCTTTTGTTAATCTTAACGCATGAATAGAAACAAGGAGAAGCCTTTCGAAGAGTGGTTCCTTTCGGAAGAGCCGTATTACCTTCCCATTGCCGATGAGGAGCAGGTCTTTACCCAGGCGTACAAGGCCCGCCTTCCGGTGTTGCTTAAGGGCCCTACCGGTTGCGGGAAAACCCGTTTCATCGAATACATGGCCTACAGCCTGGGAAAAGAGATGGGCACTCCGCTCCCGCTGATCACTGTCGCCTGCCACGAAGATCTCACCGGTTCCGACCTGGTGGGAAGATACCTTTTGAAAGGCGAAGAGACGATCTGGGTGGACGGCCCCCTTTCCCTGGCCGTGAAAAACGGGGCGATCTGCTATCTCGACGAGATTGTGGAGGCGCGAAAGGACACGACGGTCCTGATCCACCCTTTGGCGGACCACCGCCGGATCCTCCCGGTTGAAAAGAAAGGCCAGATCCTCGAAGCTCACGAAAACTTCCTCCTGGTGATCTCTTACAATCCGGGTTATCAAAGCGTTCTCAAAAACCTGAAGCACAGCACGAGGCAGAGGTTTGTGGCCATCGACTTTCATTATCCCCCCCGGGAGCTGGAGGCCAGGATCATCGCCCACGAAAGCGGGGTGAATTTTGAGGCCGCCGGGGACCTCGCCAAACTGGCCGAAAAAGTCCGAAACCTGCGGGACCAGGGCCTGGAGGAAGGGGTATCCACCCGCCTTCTGATCTACGCGGGCCAACTGATGGTCCAGGGGATTCAGCCCCGCCGGGCCTGCGAGGTTGCCGTGGCGCAGGCGGTGACCGACGACCACGAGATGGAACGCGGGATCCGGGAACTGATCAATTCGATTTTTCCGTAAAAAATTTTAACCACAGAGGGCACAGAGAAAAAGACTCAAGAGTCCTAATTGACCAGACAATTTCTTCCGAACTGCCCCCTCACCCCGGCTCTCTCCCGCGCTTTCGGGGGAGAGGGGGAGGGTGAGGGGGCGATGGGAGGCCATCTGAAATGTCTGAACAATCATGGGCTATTTTATATCTTCTACAAAGGCGATTACCAGGTCTCTTCTATTTCATGGGCTTTCTCTGTAGTCTCTCTGTGGTTAAATTTTTTGAAAATGATCATGAAATGACAGACGGAAATTCAGGCTTGGAATAGTTTTGCCGCGGACCTGCGGAGGCGGGTTCGCTGGGACCTTGCCCGGATTGATTCTTCCCTGAGAAGCGCCCTGGAGGCTCTGCCCGCACTCACGGTTCAGGAAAGGGCCGAACTGCTGAAAATGGGCAAGCGGGTTGCGGAACGGTCGAGTAAGCTCGCCGTCACTTTTCTTCGAACCGCCGCCCGGGCCGCTTCCTCAATTCCCCCGTCCTGCCGCACCGGTATGGTCCAGGTGGGCCATGGGCTTCGCCGAACACTCCCGGGAAACATTGCTGGAGTACGTGGAGAGGAGCCCGGAAATCCTCAAATCCATTCCGGAGGAGGAGTGCCTTCTCTTTCTCGACTGCGGCCTCCGCATCTTTGCCCGCGACCCTTCCGCGTCCTACAAATTTTTTATTCACCTCCCGCAGATTAGAGAGCAGATCCCGAAAGATCAATTCCCCAGGTGGTTCGGAGAGGGCCTGTCCTTAGTGCCGGGGAACCTCTCCGCGGCCCTGGCCTATTTCGGCCTCGAATCAAAGCGGTCCCTTGACGGGCTGCGGCAAAATGGGTTTTCCGTGTCCCTGGCCGAGGTCTTTCGGCCGCTGAAGCTCTTCGCGCAGGCGCTCACCGGGCGAACCCTGGGCATCAGGCCCGTTCGGGAAAAGGGAACCCGGCTGACCGATCCCCTGGGTGCCTTGCCCTTCACCGATGGGGAAACCATTTTCCTGCCCGAGATCGTGGATCAATTTCCCACCTCCCGACTAAACTTCCTGGGTTTCAAACTAGCCGCGGCCCACCAGGCCGGTTACGTGGAATTCGGCACCTTTGCTTTTCGGCTCTCATCCGTTTATGACCTCTTCTCTCCCGAATACCTCAAGGCCTGTTTGCGCGGGATCTCGGATAAGGGGAAAGAGATCTCCTCCCTGGAAGCTTTTTTCCATCTTTTTCCCAGGAGGAGTCTGGCCCAGGATCTCTTTCGGCTTCTCGAAGGGGGAAGGGTCGACCAGTGCCTCAAGAGAGAATACCGGGGCCTGAAGGGAGAGATTGATCTTTTTGTCGGAAAGGCAATGGCCAATCGACCGGCTCCCTCCTCTCTTCCGCTCCGGGAAGCGATCCTCGAGTCGATTCTGCGGTTTTTCCTGTTCGGAAAACCTCCGGGCACGATCCCCTGGCATCCCTCGCTTCCCGACGGAGATTTGATTTCCCTCCTGTCCGCTCTCCTCGAGAGACAGGCAACAGTAAAGGATTCGGCCCGAGCCGCCGTGGCCCTTTATCGGCGACTTGCCGCCCTTCCAAATATTCCCCGGTCGGAATACGCTTACGAAGAAGGATTCGAATCGGCCTCTTCGGTGCTTCCACCCCTCCTGGCCGGCGGGGCAGGGGAATCCGTTCGCCTGCCGGGCCGGGGGGAGGAGCAATACCGGGAATTGGCCGCTCCGGCCCATTGGGGTGAACTCCGTCCCGATCTCGTCCGGAAAAAGATTCGCATCCGGAAGGTGCGGGAATTGCTCGGCCGGATGGAAATGACTGTCCCCCTTTCTCCCGAAGCGTTGAAGGAGCTCCTGGAAAAAGGGGCGGAATGGGAACTGGAGATTTTCCAGGGCGAGGGCGAAAACGGTTCCCAAGGCCTACTGGTTACCGATTTGCCGGGCATGAAACCGAAGTCCATTCAGGGGGCTCTTCGGGGAGCGGGGGAAGAGCTGAAGCGAGAGCTGCGGTCGCTTGTAAACGACGTTGGAGAAGAGCCCGTAGAAAACCCGTTTTACTATGACGAGTGGGATTACCAGATCCGGGATTACCGGGTGAAATGGTGCCGTTTAAAGGAAAGGGAGATTGAATCGGGGTCCACCCGTTTTGTCGATCGGACGTTGGACGCCTATTCGGACCTTGTCGCCGAGGTTCGCCGGCAGTTCCAGATGCTCAAGCCGGAGCGGTTCAAGAAGATCCCGCACCTTGAAAGGGGCGAGGAGATCGACCTGGACGCCGCCATCGAGGCTTCCGTGGACCGCAGGGCCGGCCAATCCCCCTCGGAAAAGATCTACATTGAGAAGAATCGGAAGGATCGGGATTTCTCCACCCTCTTTCTCCTGGACATGAGCGCATCCACGGATGAACGCGTGGAAGGAATACGGACAAAGCCCGGTTTCGAACCCGCGGCTGCCCCCGAGAAAAAAGTCATCGACATCGAAAAGGAAGCCCTGGTCGTCATGGCCGAAGCCTTGGAGGAGATCGGGGACGAATACGCCATCTTCGGCTTCTCCGGATACGGCCGGAAGGAAGTGGACTTCTACTCCCTGAAGAATTTTGGAGAAGGGTACGGGGATCGGGTGAAGGGGCGGATCGAGATGATCAAACCCCAGCGTTCCACCCGGATGGGCACGGCCATTCGCCATTCGATTGAAAAGATGGAGGGGCGCGATTCCAAAGTCAAGAACCTCATCATGATCAGCGACGGGTACCCGCAGGATTACGATTACGGGGATGACCGCTCGGACAAGGAGTATGCCCTACGGGATACGACGGTGGCCCTGGAGGAAGCCGGGCGGAGGAACATCCACGTGTTCTGCATCACCGTGGACAGGGCCGGGCATGATTACCTCCGCAAGATGCTGCCGCCCTCCCGGTACCTGGTGATCGAGGAGACCGGGGCGCTGCCCCGGGAGCTCCCGAAGATCTACCGCCGGCTGACGACCTGATTTCGATGGGGGGGCCTGGAGATTGCCGGCAAACTGGGATCCAGCGCTGAATTCCACCCACGGGTGGCAAAACAAAATAAAGGAGGTCTTATGGGAAATACGAAGATCAAGTACATATCGCACTCGGGCTTTCGGATTACCACCGGGACAGGGAAGATCCTGTACATCGACCCCTGGTTCGACAACCCCATCGGCGGTTACGGGATCGACGACGTTACGGCGGCGACCCTGGTGCTGGTGACCCACGATCATTTCGACCACGTGGGGCAGGCCCCGGACATCCTCAAGAAGACAGGCGCGCTGCTCGTCGCCAACGTGGAGACCGGGCGGCGCATCCAGAGCGAGTTCCACATCGCGGCCGAGAAAGTCTGCTACTTCGGCTACGGCATGAACATCGGGGGCAAGCTTTCCTACGAGGGGATCACCATCACGATGACCCAGGCGTTCCACTCCACGGCTTCGGGGGCCCCCTGCGGCTACATCATCAAATTAGAAGACGGCGCGACGCTCTACCACGCGGGCGACACGGGGATCTTCGACACGATGAAAGTCATCGGCGAGTTCTACAAGATCGACGTGGCCATGCTGCCCATGGGGAGCGTCTTCACCATGGACGCCCAGCAGGCGGCCTGGGCCACGAAGATGATTTCCCCCAAAAAAGTCATTCCCATGCACTACAAGACGTTTCCCATTCTGGCCCAGGACACCAACGAGTTCGTGGCCCTGGCCAGGAAAGAAGCGCCCGGCGTGGAGGTGGTTTCGCTTAGCCCGGGGGAGGAATATACTTATTCTAAATAGGAAGTGCGGAATGGGGGCATTTTAACCCGGCTATAATTGTTCGGACGGTCCAGCCCACGTTACCCCCTCACCCTCCCCCTCTCCCCCGAATACGGGGGAGAGGGCCAGGGTGAGGGGGACTTTGTGAATTTGATCAGATCCCCAGATAAGACTCCTTCACCCTCTGGTCTCCCAGCAGGTCTTTCCCTTTGCCCTCCATTACGATCCTGCTGTTCTCCAGCACGTAAGCCCTGCCCGCCAGGTTGAGGCTCTGCAGGACGTCCTGGGATATGAGCAGGATCGCAAGGCCTCCCTGGTTCAAGGTCCAGATGGTCTGAAAGATTCCCTGGCCGGCTTTGGGTGAAAGGCCCAGCGAGGGCTCGTCGAGCATGAGGAGGCGAGGGCAGGCCATCAGCCCGCGCGCGATGGCCAGCATCTGCTGCTCGCCCCCGCTGAGGGTCGCGGCGGTCTGGTTTTTCCTCGCGGCGAGAATGGGGAAGAGGGCAAAGACTTCCTGCAGGGACCTGCGAAATCGCTCCTTCGCCCGCGGCAGATAGGCTCCCATCTGCAGGTTGTCCACCACTTTCATCCGGGGGAAGATTTTCCGGCCTTCGGGTACCTGGACGATCCCCCGGCCGCAGACCTCGTATGTTGGGAGCCCGTCGATGCGTTCGTCCAGAAAGTGAACGGTCCCATGGGTGGGCCGCAAGAGGCCCGAGATAGTCTTCAGCAGGGTCGTCTTCCCGGCCCCGTTGGAGCCGATGATTGAAACCAGCTCCTGATCGCGGACCCGGACCGAAACCTCCCGCAAGGCGGGCATTCCGCTGTACGACGCGCTTATGTCAGATACCCGGAGCATTTCCCAGATAAGCCTCGATGACCCGGCGGTCGGCTACGATTTCCGCGGGGGTTCCCTCCGCGATTTTCTCGCCCTGGTGAATGGCGATGATTCTCCCGCAGGTCCTCATGATCGCCTTCATGACGTGCTCTATGATGAAAACGGTGACCCCGTAGCGCTCCCGGATCCCTTGCACCAGCCCGATCGATTCATCGATCTCCGCCGGGTTTAAGCCGGCGAATACTTCGTCCAGGAGGATAATCTCCGGGGATGTGGCCAGGGCCCGGGCAATCTCCAGCCTCTTGCGGTCCGCGAGGGCCAGGCTGACCGCCCGGACGTGCGCCTTTTTCTCCAGCCCGGCGAAGCGAATCATCTCCCTTGATTTCTCGAGGGCCCTTCCCATGTCCCTCACGCCGGTCCGGCCGTAAAGGACCCCTACGGCCACGTTCTCCAGGACGGTCATGCCAAGGAGCGGCTTGACGATCTGGAAGGTCCTGCCCACGCCCATCTTGGCTACCTCATACGGCCTCAGACCGTCGATCCTTTTTCCCTCGAAGGTGAGACTCCCTTCCGTGGGCCGGTAGAAACCCGATATGACGTTGAAGAGGGTTGTCTTTCCTGACCCGTTCGGGCCGATCAGGCCCACGACCTCTCCTTTCTTCACATCAAAGTCGAGCCCGGAAAGGGCGACCAGGCCGCCGAATCTTTTGGTGATCCCTCTGCCCGTCAGCATGTGTCCCCCTGTGGCTTCTCGTCGGGGGGCCCTTGCCTCGTTCTTCCCCTGCGCAGGAATTCCATTACGCCGTTCGGCATGAAGAGGATCACCCCGACGAACAGGAACCCGTAAATGATCCGGGCGATTTCCGCGCCCACGAAGGTGGTGAGGAACTCGTTCACAAGGGACAGAAAGACGGCCCCGATGAGGGCGCCGACCCAGGACCCGCCTCCCCCGAACAGGGTCATGAGAACGATGAGGATCGAGACCATGACGTCGAAGACAATCTCCGGGGATATGTAGGTCAGGTAATAAGCGTGAAGTCCGCCCGCAACCCCCGGGAAGAAGGCGCTCAAGCCGAAGGCCAGGATCTTCACGTGCGGGGTGTGGATCCCCAGGGTCTGGGCGACCTCCTCATCTTCCTTGATCGTGGCCAGGCCCATCCCCAGCTTGGATTTCTCGATCCACCGGACCAGCAGAACCACCGCGATCGTCAGCCCGAGCATGATCTCGTAGAAGAGGCCGCGTATGGCGGAGATGGGCAGATTCATGGCCGGGAGCCAGAGGCCTTCCACCCCCCCGAAGATCCCGATATTCTGAATGACCATGTGGATGATGAAGGCAAAGCACAACGTGATCACCGCAAAGTAGGGCCCCCGAAGCCTTAGGCAGGGGTAGCCGATGAGGAAGGCTACCATCGCGGCTACGAAACCGGCAGGGATGGAGGAGAGAAGAGTTGCCGCGGGGGAAAGGCCCAGGCGGTTCATCATAAAGGCCGTGGTATAGGCGCCGATCCCGAAGAAGGCGACATGGCCGAAACTGAGGTATCCGGCAAAACCGCCGATGATGTTCCAGCTCTCTGAAAGGACTACATAGAGGAGGACCATGTAAAGCATGGATAGAAAGTAGGCCGGTGGAGAGAGCAGGGGGAAGAGGGCGAGGATGGCGACGGCCCCAAGCCCCGCCAGGAAGAGAGTTCGCCCTTGTTTAGAAATGGTTCCCTTTTTCAGGACTACACTCCCGTCTTGAACAGGCCCTGGGGCCGGACGAGAAGGGTGAGGACGAGGAGGCCGAAGGTGATCACGTTGATCCACTGGTAGGGAACGAAAGCCATGCACAGGCCGGTGATCACTCCCAGAAGCAGCCCCGCGGCGGCAGTCCCCGGAACGGAGCCGACGCCCCCGACAATGACCACCAGGAACATGTAGATCAGCCAAAAATTATGCACCGGCGGGTCGAATGTGTACATCAGGGCCATGGAAACCCCGCCCAGGCCGGCGGTGGCGATGGCCAGGCCGAAAGCGATCCGGGAGACCCGCTGAAGATCGATGCCCATCAGGGCCGCCCCTTCCTGATCCTGCCAGGTGGCCTGGACCGCTTTTCCCGTGTGGGTGTGATTCAGGAAGAAGTGAAGCAGCCCGATCCCCGCGGCCGAAAGCCCGAACCCTATGACCTGGGCGATGGGAAAGGCGATCTCACCGAGAAAGATCGCCTGGCCGGAGTAGGAGGGGTTCAGGACGCGGGGATCGGGTTTCCACAGCCAAAGCATGATATTTTCCACCACGATCGCCAGCCCGAAAGTAAGGACCATGGAGGAGACGATCATCTCCTTGGCCCTGGAGATCGGCTGAATGAACAACCGGTGGACGATCATGCCCCCGAGAAAGAAGCAGGGAAGGGTTAGCAAGAGAGACAGAAGGGGATCCACTTTCAGCTTGACCAGAAGCCAGTAAGCGATGTAAGCGGCGAGGACCCCGAACGCCGCGTGGGCGATGTTGATGACTCGCAGCACTCCCCAGGTCAGGCTGAAGCCAACGCCCATGAGGGCATAGATTCCCCCCATGAGAATTCCGCTGACCAGGGACTGGAGAAGGAAGGGGAATGAGATTTCCATAGCTCAATGGTCAATGATCAATGGTCATGTTCATAGCGCCATTGCAATTGCTATTGAACATTGACCATTGACCATTGACCATTGATTCTTTTTCTCCTCACTTCCACGGCGGTTTGGGATAGATGCCCTTGTGGGTCCGGATTTCCGGCGGGCCAGATCAACTCCACCCGGCGGTCGATGATCTGCGTCGCGTAGGTGAAAGGTTTTGGGAGTCCCTTTTCGTCAAAGGTGAAGGTGCCGGCAACCGTCTCGACCTTGTTATTCTTCAGCCAGTCGCGGATCTTCGTCTGCTCGAGGCTCTTCGTTCCCTCCACTCCCGCCGCTAGCGTCTGCAGCCAAGCATAAGCGAAGCCGAAGTAAGTGTCCACTTCCTCCATTCCCAGTTTTTCCTTCACCTGCTTCATCAGCCGGTTGTTGCTGGGGTTGTTCAGCTTCGGGTAATAAGACGTCCCGGAGACGACGTCATTGCCGTCATCGCCCAGTTCCTTCACCCAGGCGGGGATGACGGACCCGATGCCCTGGAGGTAGATCTTGGGGTTGTATTTCAAAGCTTTTGCCGCTTTTATGGTGGCGACCCCGTCCGGGAATACCCCTCCCGAGACGAAAAGGTCGCAGTTCATCTGCTTGGCCTTCATGACCAGCGGTTCGGCCGCGGGCAGGGGCAGGTTGTATTTTTCATTGATCACCACCTGGATCCCCAGTTTCTTGGTGTACTCATCAATGGAAGAAAGCAGGGAGGTCCCGATCGGGTTGTTCATAATATAAACAGCCGCCCGTTTCGGTCTCTGGTCCGCGGGAAAAGTCTCCAGCCACTGGAAGGCCCCGATGAACCACCACTCGCCCATGAGCGGCGGGCTTCCGAAGGAATAAGTGTAACCCTGCGTAAACGAGGCCATGTGGCCGCCCATGGAGACGTAAACCATCTTATGCTTTTCCGCCACGGGCATGACCGCGCGCGCCGCGGTCCCGGGATAGCCGCCCAGGAGGAGGTCCACCTTGTCGACGGTGATCGCTTTTTCCGCCAGCTTTACCGCGCTGTCCGGCTTTCCTTCATCATCGTAAATGATGAGCTTCACCGGCCGGCCCAAAAGGCCTCCGCGCGCATTAGCCTCCGCCGCCCAGAATTGATACCCCTTTTCAATGACTTTGGCCGTTTCCGCAAAGACGCCTGTCAGAGGGAGCGAGCCGCCGATCACGATCGGTTTTTGCGCGAGGGCCAGGCCGGGCCAGATGGAGAAGAGAAAAAAGAGGATACCTAGAAAAGGGAATTTTCGATTAGACATGAAAGTTTCCTCCGGTTTTTTGGGAGACAAGGTTCGTCAGGGGCGACCGCAAACCTGCCCCTCCAAGGTCAAGGCCTGTCGAATATTTGCATGGGGTAACGAGGATGTCAAGATAACCACCGAAACAGAACAAGGAGGGAACGGGGGCAGATCAGCTGCTTCCAAGAGCTGGGCGGCCCCCAGGACGATCGAAACCAAGGCGGCCATCCAGTAGGTCCGGCCCCTCCCAATCCGATGGTCACCAGGACCATCGATGAAAGGGCAACCAGGAAAGCGGCATCCGTGAAGCAAAACCGGCTTCTTCCCTCGCTGGATCTGATTCCCATGTCTTTCAGCATCGATTCACCTCTTCGCGCCGCCGATCCCTCCCCCTTAACGGAGAAGGTGAGAGTGGGAATGATAAAAGCCTCGAAATTAGGCGCCTTTATGCCTGATCCCGTCAATACGCCCTCTCCGAGAGCGGGAGAGGGAGTTTCCCGGTGGAAACTAATGCTCGTTGCTCGTTTGCTCTTAGGGCAAGCTTTGAACGCGCTTGATTCGGTCCTCGGTGCCGGGGTGGGTGGCAAAGAACCCTCCGCTCGGCCCTGCGGTCTGCATGAGCCACGTAAGTGTGTTGGCCATGACCTGCTTGCCGTTGTACCCGGAGCGGTTCAGAATATCAACGCCATGGGTATCCGCCTCGTACTCCTCCTTGCGGCTGAAAGGCTTCATCACCCCCAGATCGGCAACGAGGGGGGTGATCGCGCCGGATCCCGGGAGGATCTGGTCGAGGATGATCATGCCGATATTCAATCCGGTCCCGACCGCCTGCGTCTTGGCCACGTGCCCGAGGTCCGCGTGCGCGGTCTCATGGGCAAGGACCCCGCGCAACTGATCATCGTTGGCTTTTTCGAGCAGGCCCGTTGTTACGTAAAACTCGCCCCCGCCGGCATTCGCGGCGTTGATGTCGGGGGTATCCAGGATCCCGATCTTCACCTCGTTCAAAGGGAGGGGCTTATTCATGTGCTGGATGAGCGGGACCATTATTTTCTGAAGTCGCTCCGCTTGGCGAGGGTCTACTTGTTTATTGCTCGGAGCGGGTTTACTGGTCGGTGCCGGCTGTCGGCCGGCTGTCGGCTCTTTTGACGGCGGGGGCGTCTCCGAAGTTCCAATCGCACAACTGGCCAGGAAGAACATGAGAACAACCGATATCAATGACCGCATCCTCCAGGAGCTCCGAGCCGAGGCTCCGGCTGGGATCGGTCGCTGGATTTTCCCGATCATGGGCAACCTCCTATCCGATTTTTTTTTGAGTTCAGTTTCCATTCTCTTGGCGGAGAGAGATACCGTGAACTTAGAGCTTATCCTTAAATAAACCTCTACGTTAAAATCCCCCTTTGAAAAAGGGGGACATAGGGGGATTTGCTGTAGATCGCTTTCGAAAAATCCCCCCAACCCCCCTTTGCAAAGGGGGGAATACTATTTACGGACAAGCTCTTAGTTTTTTTGATGATTGAATCCGTATTTTGATTCCTTGAATGTCTGAGGAGCCTCTCTCTTCGCGAGTCCGATGGGAAACTTCTTGACACCTCTTCCGGATGACTCTTAGAATTTTCTCAGGAGATCGTCCTATTTTCCGCGAGCAAGGGTTTCCAATTCTCTCCTTTCTATCCGGCCCGGTCTTCTTCGGCGGGCACCCGCCGGTGAAGAGGAAGAATATTGCTCCTCGGGTTTATGGGCTGCAACCCGAGGCGAAAATCCTTCTTTCACCGGGATCCAGCGAGACGCCTTCACCGAGCGGGCGGTTTTCCGTGGGCATCTTCGTTATGCTGGCCTTCATGTTTCTGGTAACCTCGCTGGCCGGGGCCGAGGAATCCATCGGCGAACAGGTTCAAGGGGGAAGTCCTGAAATATGAAATCGGGTTCTGGATATTCAGCAGGTTAGGTGAAGGAGAAGCCACTTTCCGGGATCTCGGGAACGGGCGGTACATGGCTTTTCACGAGGCGAAGACTCTGGGTCTCGCGGGATGGATCAGCCGGTACCGGCGGGACGTTTACCGTTCCACGATGGGCACGATCGACAACGGGAAAAGGCTCATCCCTCTTCGTTTCGAGGAGGATGTGATCATCGGGAAGAGCACTCGGAACCGGATCACGGTTTATGATTATGAAGCCGGAAAGGTACGCGTCGAGACCCGGAAAGACGATACGCCCAGCCGGGAAGAGATCGATATCCCTCCTGGTTTCCCGTATGACGATCCCATGACCGCTTTCTATAATTTTCGTGCGGAGGTATATGGGAAAATCGAGCCCGGAAAACACTTCTCCATCCACACGGTCCCGAGGGAGGGGAGCCGGAAAACCATCCGTCTGGACGTCGCATCGAAGAAGGAGGCGGACAGGAGACGTGCCCAGGAGGCGGAGAAAGCGGGAAAAGAGTTTCTGGTCATCGTTCACCTGGACAAGGAACTGGTAGGTTCGCTGCACGGCCTGGTGGATACCTGGTTCAGCGCGGACAGGGTCCCCATAGCCGGTGTCGCCAAAGACGTTTTCTTCTGGGGGGATATAACCGGGAGGCTCACTTACAGGGGATTCGCCAAAACTCCTGACGCGCTTTCTCTCCGCCCGGATGCGACCCGAGAGAAGCCTTGACGCCCTTCGACCCGAAACGTAACATGAGAGAAAGGAGCGTTGCCATGAAACCGACATCGAAGTGGAGCGTTCGGCGGGTGCAGTGCCCGGAAGGAAA
This sequence comes from uncultured delta proteobacterium, assembly GCA_963712535.1. Classification (GTDB taxonomy): domain Bacteria; phylum Desulfobacterota; class SM23-61; order SM23-61; family SM23-61; genus CAVQIK01. The sequence continues at coordinate 65,165 of CAVQIK010000015.1, forward strand.
GGGGCAAGCGGGGCTTCTCATCGAGTGGAAGGTGGAAAAGGGGAAAAAAGTCCTGCACAGCCTCAGCTGCGACGACCCGGGACTGCATCATTACGGCGGCATGGATTGCAAATGGTACTGCCTCGAACAGATTTCAGGGAAGAAAAAGTGAATTGCGGCGGCTGGTGAAAGTTACTGAATGGGAGCCACGGCGAAAATGACCGCGCTCCAGACGGAGTGGGAGGTGATTTGGAGCAGAAGGTCCCTCCTCCACAGATACTGGAGGCCCCAGAAAGTCCCGGCCACAAGAGCCGCGAGGATGAGCATGAGATTTCCGGAAAAGACATGAACTCCTGAGTACACCGCGGTAGCCGCGAGAAAACCGCCGAGCTCTCCCCACCTCTTCATTAAGTTCTCCTGCAGAAACCCCCTCCAGAAGATCTCTTCCCCCGGGCCGGTCACCAGCAGAAGAAGGAGGAATATAACAACCCGGCCTGTCCCTGTGCCCAGGGAATAAATCCCGCCGACCTGAGTTCCGGCCCCCGCTAAAAAATATGGGGCCAGCCGGTAACCGGCAAAAAAAATCCCGTAGAGGACCGCGGCCGAGAGGAGGCCGAGGAGGAAAGAAGAGAGGCGGAGCGGGATCCTGGGTTTCTGCCACCACAGGGAATATAGAGTGACGACTATCACCGAAACACCGATCTTCACCCAAAAATTCCCCCCCGCCCAGCCGAAGGTGAAGCCCCAGCAGGCGAAAGCGAGAAGGACCCCGCCCCAAATCACAGGGGCACCACTCTGTTCAGGATGAGGGCGGCGATGAGAAGGAGCCCGAAGGCGGTGTTGAGCTGGGCGGTGATCGCGTCGGCCGCTTCCGGGATCTTTTCCATGAAGCTCTTGAGCAGGTGAATCGCTTTCGGGAGGGAGAGGAGCACCAGGAGTCCCCAGGGACTTAACAGGCCGGTGAGAACCATCACCAGGATATAAAGGTAGGCGGCCAGGATCAGGGCTGCGTAAACCCTCAGGCTCTGGCGGCTGCCCAGGAGGATGCCGATCGTCTTGATCCCCTGGCGCGAATCGTAGGCGATGTCACGGATGTTGTTCGCGAGGAGGACCAGGGCCACGAGGACCCCGAACGGGATGGAGAGGATGAGGGCCTTTAATGAAAGAGTCTGGCGCTGGACCGCGTAGGCCCCTTCAAACATGAGCGGGCCCCACATGAGGAAGACAAAAACCTCTCCCCAGGCGCGGTACTTGTATTTGACCGGGCCGGCCGTGTAGAATACGCTCGCCAGAAACCCGGTGAAGCCGATCCAGAGGACGAGCATGGTGCGCTGGAAGGAGAGGAGCAGCCCGATGAGAACGGTGACCAGGTTGAGCACGATCGCTTCGGTCAAGAGCTGGCCGGGAGTGAAGAGGCCGGTGAGAATCGGCTGGGGACGGTACCGGGCGGTGGGGGAGTCGGGTTGGTCCACCCCGTAACGGCTGTCGAAATAGTCGTTGTACACGTTGGCGGTGGCGTGGAAACAAACGATCCCGGCGCACACGAGAAGGTACCACCCCCACAGAATGGGCCCGTCTTCGGCAGCGAGAAGGGTCCCCACGGAAACAGAGATCAGGGACATGGCAAAAGACCAGGGCCGGGTGGAGATGAAGCAATTTTTCAGCCTTTTTTCAAGGGTTTTTCCATAGGCCGGCATAAACTGAGTATAAAAGGAAAGCCTGGCAGGTGGCAAGGGAAAATGAAAAATCACCCGGGATTCCCGTTTCGATGGGAATGACGAACAACGCACTTTTAAAACCCAACGGTCCCAAAGAGTCGAATGGAAGCTGACCGGCGTAAAGTGATCCTCAGCTGGTGTTTCTACGACTGGGCCAATTCGGCCTTCGCAACCACCATGATGGCGGCGGTTCTTCCGTTCTTCTACAGTTCCGTCGCTGCCGGGGGCCTTTCCAAAACCACCGCGACCGGCTATTGGGGTTACACCAACACGATCGCCATGCTCATCGTCGCCTTCTCCGCCCCCTTCCTCGGGGCGCTCGCGGATCACAGCGGGACAAAGAAAAAGTTTCTGGCCGGCTTCGCCTTCCTGGGGATCGTCGCCTCCGCGATGCTGGTCTTCGTGGGAGAGGGGGATTGGTTTCTGGCCTCCGCCCTCTACATCTTTGGAATGGTGGGGTTCTCGGGGGGGAACAATTTTTATGATTCTCTTCTGCCCCACGTGGCCGTCGAAAGCGACATCGACCGGGTTTCTTCCTACGGCTATGCTTTGGGATACCTGGGGGGCGGGCTTCTCCTGGCTTTTAATCTGGCGATGATCCTGAAGCCCGGCTTTTTCGGAATCCGTAACGCCGAGTGGGGAGCGAGGGTTTCCTTCCTGACCGTCGGCGTCTGGTGGGGGCTTTTCTCGCTTCCCCTTTTTCTGAATGTCTCCGAGCCGCCGGTGGTCCGCATCCGGGGCGAGAGCCCGGACCCGCTTCGGGCCGGCTTTCAGCGCCTGTCCTTGACGTTCCATAACCTGCGCCGCCACCGCGAGGCTTTTAAATTCCTGGCGGCTTTCTGGCTATACAATGACGGCATCGGCACGATCATCAGCATGGCCGTGATCTTCGGTGCGGAGATTCGGATTCCCCAGGAACACCTCATCGGGGCGATCCTCGCGGTCCAATTTGTCGGCATCCCCTGCTCCATTCTCTTCGGACGGATGGCCGGCCGGATCGGGGCCAAGAGGGCGATTCTTCTTGGCCTTGCGGTTTACACGGGAATTTCAGTGGGCGGGTATTTCATCCGGACGGCAGTTCATTTCTGGATATTGGCGCTCCTGGTGGGTTTCGCCCAGGGGGGAACGCAGGCACTCAGCCGGTCCCTTTTCGGGACCCTGATCCCCAGGGGCCGGAGCGCCGAATTTTTTTCGTTCTATGATGTCAGCTCGAAGTTCGCCGGAATTATCGGCCCCATGGTCTTCGGAATCGTAGGCCAAATGACGGGGTCAAGCCGATTGAGCGTCGTCGCCCTGGCGGTCTTCTTTATCGGCGGGGCACTGGTCCTGCTCACGGTCGATGAAAAGCTGGGGAGGAGGAACGCGCCCGGCGAGCCTACCTCCTCTCGTCCTTCTTTTTCTCCCCCTCGTTAAAAAAGCGGTGCAGAAACTCACTGTCTTTGGGCGAGAGGTTGAAACGCGCGCTTGCCTGGTCAATGAGCTTCTGGAGAGGGGTATTTTCTTCTTCCCGCATCTTCGAAACCCACTGAACCGCTTTCCGGACTCCCGCCCCCTCGGGCACTAAAGAAGACATGATCTCCTCCTGTCGCTCAGGGTTTAGCCCTGATCCGATTATTATCCCGAATGAATTCCATTATAGCGTGTTGCCTGAAACCCCACAATTTTGTAACTTCAGCGGCGACTCCCCCCCGGGGTCACGCTGGCCAGGGACACTCCGCAAATCACCAGGGCGCCTCCGATTACCTGTTCGGGCACAATTTTTTCCCCGAGGAAAAATGTTGCCCCGAGAACGGTGAAGACCGGCACCAGGTTCGTGAAGACGGCGGCCTTGCTGGCTTCCAGCCTGGATATTCCGTAGTTCCAGAGGAAGAAGGCCAGGACGGAACAGAAGAGGGCCAGATAGACGACGGCCAGGAGCGTCAGGGGTCCGACGCGCCCCCATCCTTGGGTAAACAGCTCCATACCGGCGAGCGGGAGGAAAATGGCAACTGCAAAAAAAGCCTGAAATGTGGTGATGGTCAGCGGCGAATACCTGCTCGTGAGATCGCGCCCGATCGCCATGTAAAGACCGGCGCAAACTGCCGCCCCCAGTCCCAAAAGGTTTCCCGCCTGGGCCATTTTCCAGGCCTCCTTTTCCCCCGAATTTGCCGACAGGATGATTCCCACTCCGGCGATGGAGAGAAAAATGGCCGCCCCGCGCCACAGGCCGATCCGCTCTTTCAGGATAAGAAACCCAAAGAGGCCTGCGAAGATGGGAATCGTCGAAATTAACATCGAAACACTGGTTGCGGAGGAGAGCTTCAGGCCGTAGGTCTCCGCGAGAAAATAGAGCCCGGGGACGATCAGGGAGGCAAAGAACATACGTCGCCGGTCCTCCCGGAGGAGCCTGGGTTCCTTTCTGCGAAAATAAAAAGGCGCGAGAAGAAGAGAGGCGAAGGAGAAACGGAGGAAAATGAGGGTGAAAGGGGGGATGGATTGCAGGGCAAACTTCGTCGCAACGAAAGAAAGGCCGAACAGCAACGCCATCGCGGTGAGCGCCGCGAAGGGGAGCATGCCTGCCTCACTCGGAACCGATCGTTTCAAAGTAGAAAGTGTGACCTCCTCTCAGGGCTTCCGTGACGAGGGATATATAGCAAAAAAGAAAGACGGCGGCAATCCGGGTCAAATGCAAGTTCTCATCACCCCCACCCTCACCCTCCCCCGTCGCAGGGGGAGGGAAATTTGGATTCACGGGTGGAAACAAGGTTTCCTTTTGACATGGCGGCATACAACGGATATAAAAAATCATGGTTTCGGCGAAAGGCGATCGTCCTCTCCTGATTTTGCGCAAGGCCCGGGGGAACAGGTACACCCTTCCCGTTCTCCTGGGGTGCATCGAAAGGGAAGGACTAACCGGGGAATTCTCCGTCCTGATCGCCGGCTCCCTGGAGGAGGCGGTTCAAAAAGGAAAATCCAGGGAAGCGGTCGTCGTATTCTCCTTCATGACTCCCAACTTTGGGGATGTCAGGGAGGAACTGGGAGCTTTGAGAAAAAATCTCTCGCCGAATTCTCTTTTCCTTGCCGGGGGCTCTCACGCAACCGGAGACCCCGCGGGCACGCTCCGGGCTGGGTTTGATTTTGTCTTCGCCGGCGAGGCGGAAAGGACCTGGACTGATTTTGTTCGCCGGTTCCTGGGTGGAAAACTCCCTGCCGAAAAAATCATCCGGGACAAGGAACCCCCCGGCCCTCTCGATCATCCCCAGCATTCCCTTGAATTCCGGTTCTTCTCCCCGGTCGAAATCAGCCGCGGATGTCTTTACAACTGCGCCTTTTGCCAGACCCCCCGCATCTTCGGGCGCACTTTGCGTCACCGCACCGCGGAAAGCGTGGCCGCGGTGTTGAAAAAAGCCGTCCCCTGCGGGTATTCGGAGAGCGCGTTCATCTCCCCCAATGCCTTCTCTTACGGCGCGAAGGGCGGAAAAACGGTTGACCTGGAGAGCATCGAAACATTCCTGGCCGCCTGCCGGGGAGCCGGGATGCAGGGAATCCATTTCGGCTGCTACCCATCGGAAGTCCGTCCCGACTGGGTCAATCCGGAGGTTCTCGGGCTGGTCAAAAAATACTGCAACAACAGGACGGTCGTCCTGGGGGCCCAGTCGGGCAGCGATTCCCTGCTTTCGAGGTTAAGCCGGGGCCACACAGCGGAGCAGGCGCGGACGGCCGTGCGCTGGATTCATGAGGCCGGCTTTCTCCCGCACGTGGACTTCGTCTTCGGGTTTCCCGAAGAGACGCCGGAGGACCGCCGGGCCAGCATTCGCCTCATGGACGAGATGATCGAAGAATGGGGGGCCAGAATTCATGCCCACACATACCTGCCGCTCCCCGGGACCCCTCTTTTTCGCAAAAACCCCACTCTCCTGGACAGCGAAACCAAGAATGCCCTTTGGACGTGGGAAACAAGGAAGAAGTTGGACGGTTGGTGGAGAGACCAGGAAATCATGGCCTGGAAGATCGTGGAATGGAGAGATCGAGGGTTAATTAACCCCAAGGATCCTGATTCATAAGCATTGCGAAGTGGTTAAGATTGTAGGCAATCACCCATGGCGTGATGGTTGCCCATATTGCGGGCGGCCACGCAGGGCCGCCCCTACCGAATTTTTTTTAGATCCGGCTCGTCCGGATTAGGTTAAGAATGGGAGATGAAAAGTTGCCTTCTCACCCGGAAGAGAAAAATCGAAGACCGAAAAAGAAAAGGAAAAAGGATGCATTCCCCCTGGACCGCAGGGACCGTCTGATCCTCAACGAAATCCAGAGGAATTTCCCGGTAGCCCGCCGTCCCTTCCTGGCCCTGGCCCGGAAGTTGGGGATGAAAGAAAAAGAGGTGCTGGAGAGAGTACAGAAGCTGAAAGAGGTTGGGATCATCCGGCGCATCGGGGCCAGTTTCAGCGCTCCGGCCGTGGGCTTCAGTTCCACTCTGTGCACGGCAAAAGTTCCCCCGGAGAAGGTCGAGGAATTCGTGGTCGTGGTAAATTCTTATCCCGGGGTGACCCATAATTACGAAAGGGAAGGGGATTATAACATCTGGTTTACCCTCATCGCTCCCAGCAGGAAGAAGATTGAAGAGATCCTGAAAGAAATCTCCCGCAAGACCGGGATAAAGGATATTCTGAACCTCCCGGCCTCCAAAACTTTCAAGATCGCCGTGGATTTTAATTTCGACTGAAATGCAGCAGAGGATTGAACGACCAAGCTTACCTGGCGCTATGGAGCACCAGCGGAATAGCGGTCAGGTGGAGCGCCTTGTTGGCCACGAAGATAAGGAGAGACACATGGGTATTCTTGGCAATTTGTTCAAACCCAAAGAAGACCCCTTAGTGAAGCAGGCTGCCACACTCGTCACGGCCTCAGGAATCAACGCGACGAGCATCTTCGTGCCACTTCTCGATAAGTTCCCGTTCTTGCGAGAAGCCGATGTTAAACACTGTGACTTCATCCTGACCGTTGCTGGTGTCTTCATGGCAGCGTCGCGTCTGAACAGCCTTCGGTTGGGTGATGCCCGAGAAGAGAGCTTGATGGAGATCGTTGCGAAGTCGCTGGCGGAATGGGATCCAGATGGCATACGGGGGTTCGATGACTGTAAGGGTCTGTTCGAGAGCGAGTACGATCGCCTCTCTGCTGCGGGGCACGAGCCACGATTCATCGCCTCTGACGCGGTCGGGAAGTGGATTGTATGGAACGTGCTAGGCAGAGCGCCCGAAACCGAGGATGAGTGCATGCTCGTTCGGGCAACCGGAACTATGGTCACCCATGCATTTTTCGATTGGTGGAAGGATTGATCTGTATGCAGAAGGCCAACAATTTGGTCCAGCCGACCTCCTACCTCGGCGGCTGACCATTTCGTTCGGCACAATAACAAACCAAACAACAGGAGGAACACACGATGATCCCGGAGAAACTGCAGGAAATCATGAAGAAGGACGGAGTTGTTGCTATCGCCACCCTGGGACCTGATGGACCCCACATGGTCAATACTTGGAATAGCTACCTCAGAATATCGCAAGATGAACGGCTGTTTATCCCCGCAGGTTACATGCACAAGACGGAGGCCAACATTGCCCACAATCCGGATGTTTTGATTACATTGGGGAGCAGTAAGGTTGAGGGCCTGCATGGAGCGGGTGCCGGTTTCTTGATCAAGGGAAAGGCGAGGTTCGTGACGTCCGGCCCTGATTTTGATTTCATGAAAGAGAAGTTCAGTTGGCTACGTGCCACCTTGGCCGTTACAATCGAATCGGCCACTCAAACTTGGTGAAGCACAATTCCCCCGGAAACTCTAATTTTTTGAAATTATTTCGGAAGCGGTTCATTTTTCCTTTGGAAATACAGTGCATTTTTGATATCCTCGCGTGAAAAAGCCCGTAAATACTGGGTTCGCGAGGTGACGATGCGTAAAAAATGGGACGAGCAATTAAGCATTTGGCACTACCTGTCCAAGAACCGAGTCTCCCGAGAACTGAGGGGCATCTCGGAAGTTCTTGACGCTCATCCCGCGATCCTGGAATCCGCCTACCAGGATCTGGCCAAAGCCCACCGGGTAGACACCGGCCGGGACGGAATGACCGCGGAACAAGTGCTGCGGTGCGCCGTGTTGAAACAATACCGGACTCTGACTTACGAAGAGCTGGAGTTTCACTTGCAGGATTCTCAGAGCTTCCGGGCGTTTTCCAAGTTGCGGATGGGACAGAATCCCTCCGCGTCGACGCTGCAGGAAAATATCAAGGCCCTTTCGGTCGAAACCTGGATGGAGGTCCATGAGGCCACGATCCGGTATGCCGAAGGCCAGGGGTGGGAGAAGGGCCGGAAGGCTCGAATCGATTCCACGGTGGTCGAGACGGACATTCACCTGCCGACGGATTCGACTTTGCTTCAGGATGGAATTCGCGTGATCACGCGGTTGTTGGCGGAGGGCCAGGAGTTCTCTCCGCGCCCGGAGTATACGTTTGCGGACCACAACCGGAGAGCCAAGAAGCGGTGCCTGGAGATTTTGAACGCCAAGCGGCAGGGGGTGCGAGAGAAGGCGTATAAAGATCTTTTGAACTTGGCGGGTCGGGTTCGGGGGTATGCGTTGGAAGCGATTCCGGTTCTTCGGGAGTATATGCATACCGATGAGGCGGAGTGCTTGAGGGCGCAGGGTTTGGCGAAGAAACTGGAGGAAGCCATAGGGATTTTGAAACGCGTGATCGATCAGACCGAGCGTCGAGTGTTGCGGGGAGAGAGCGTGCCTGCGGGAGAAAAGGTGGTCTCTTTTTTCGAGGATCACACCGACATCATTGTGAAGAGTCGGCGGGAGACGCAGTACGGTCACAAGGTATTTCTGACGGGGGGGCGTACGGGACTCATTCTGGATTGTATGGTGGAGCGCGGGAATCCCAGTGACACGAGTTTGTTTCCCGTCCTGCTCGAAAGACAGGAGCGGCTTTATGATCGGCCTCCGCGGCAGGTGAGTGCCGATGGAGGATTCGCTTCGCAGAAGAATTTGGAGGAAGGGAAAAAGCGAGGGGTGAAGGATGTCGCTTTTGCCAAACGCAGAGGTCTTTCGGTGTTGGACATGGTCAAGAGCCATTGGGTCTACAAGCAGCTGAAGAATTTTCGGGCTGGCCTTGAGGCGAATATCTCTCGGCTGAAGCGTTCGTTTGGGTTCTCTCGTTGCGATTGGACGGGATGGCAGGGGTTTAACCAGTATGTCTGGAGTGCACTGGTCTCTTACAATCTGCTGGTATTGGCCAGGATTAAGTTGGCGATCGCGTAAAGGGCGCAGCGGTGAAGCAAAATTCGGTGAAAGGGACCAATATGCCTGCTGACCGAAGATTTTCCACAAAAAGCAGTATTTTCGCTTAACTTCTAACGTCATTGTCTTGCATAGCCCTCTTCATTCCGGTGAAAGGGCAACACCCCCCATCTATTTTGGGGGCTTTCCGGATGGAAACTAGCTAATCCATACCCCGGGCGCGATCGCGGAACTCCGGGGCGATATCTTCCGGAGTGCGCTTCGTGGGGAAAGGATGGCAGTCACGAAATTGAAATAAGCGGAAAATAACTGAATATTTTGGAAGGAACGACCGAAAAAACGGATATCCGAGTCTTTTATTGAATATGGTTCGGATAGAGAGAGATGACCGTGAGAGTCCCGTTGGGAAATAAAATACGGCGAACCGTCCGGTGGGCGCGGAGGAGGTTCACCTCCTGCGGATTGATCCTCATGTATCACCGCGTGATGGAAAAAGATGCTGACCCGTGGTCTCTAAGCGTGACGCCGGGGCACTTCGCGGAACATCTCGATGTATTGAAAAGGCATGCCGTACCGATGCGACTGGACCAACTGGCCCAGGCACATCTTGATCGAAACATCCCGGACAGGGCAGCGGTTGTGACTTTTGACGACGGGTACGCAAATAATCTTTACAACGCCAAGCCCTTGCTGGAACGGTTCGACATCCCGGCCACCGTCTTTGTGTCGACCGGATATTTGGGAAGAAACCGCGAATTCTGGTGGGATGACCTCGATCGAATCCTTCTGAAACCAGGAAGATTACCTGAAAGGCTTCAAATGAGCCTGCCCGGCGGAGATTACCGGTGGGAATTAGAGGAAGCCTCCGATTACAGCGCAGAGGAGTATCGACGCGAGTGCGGTACACCCGTTTCGGGATCTCAAACCAGCCCGAGGGTTTCCTTCTATCATGCGGTCTGGGAACGGTTGCATGGAATGCCGGAAGACGAACGGGACAAAGCGATGGACCTTATCATGGATTGGGCGGGTGTGGAACCCGATCCCAGGCAGAGTCATCGCCCCCTCTCTGCGGAGGAAGTCCGGAAATTGGAGCAGGGAGGGCTGCTGGAAGCAGGGGCTCATACCGTGCATCACCTGTCGCTTCCCACGCATTCGGTGAGAGTGCAACGCGACGAAATCGGACGAAGCAAAACCGTGCTCGAAGAAGTCGTGGGACATCCCATCACGGTATTTTCCTACCCGTTCGGCGAGTATCGAAAAGAGACGGTCGCGCTCGTGAACGGCGCCGGATTTTCGTGCGCCTGCACGACGGTAGGAGAACCGGTCTGGAGTCGTGTCGATCGATATGAACTGCCCCGTTTCGATGTCCGGGACTGGAGCGGAGAAGAATTCGAGGAGAGGTTGCTGAAATGGTTCGCCGGTTGAGCGGCCCGCTCGTTTCCGCAATTATCATTTTTCTGAACGAGGAATGCTTCCTGCAAGAGGCTATCGATAGCGTGCTCGCCCAGACCTACGACAACTGGGAACTGTTGCTGGTGGACGATGGTTCAACTGATGCTGGGGCCGCAATTGCACGGCGGTATGCTGATATGTACCCGGAGAAAATCCGGTACCTTGCCCATGAAGATCGACGGAATCTGGGGATGAGCGCGTCGCGGAACCTTGGAATCAGGAACACAGCGGGGAAGTATATTTCTTTCCTGGACGGCGATGACGTGTGGCTCCCGCACAAGCTGACGGAACAGGTTGCCATCCTGGAATCCTGTCCCGAGGCAGCCGTGGTCTGCGGCCCGTTGCTGGAATGGCATAGTTGGGCAGCGCGGCGCGATATAGAGGGTTCACACGACAGGATGTACGGAGTGGGGCCGAATGGGGTCCATCCTTTTTCCGGGAAAATGGTGGCGCCGCCCGAATTGCTCTCTCTCTTTCTGCGGAATGAAGTTTTCATTCCCGCCGCTGCCATGGTCCGGCGTGATGCCATCGAGCGCGTCGGGGGCGCCGAGGTTGAGTTCCGCGGGAGTTACGAGGATGCAGTGGTCTTCGCAAAACTGTGTCGCACGGAAAATGTAATTGTTTCAGGATCTTGTTGGTATAAATATCGCATCCACCCGAACTCCTGCGAAAGGCGCGCGGCACGGTTGGGGCAGGATAAAATGAACAGATTGAAATACCTGGATTGGATCGAGAAATATTTTCTCCGGCAAAACTACACGGACAAAACGGTATGGCGAGAACTGCGAAGGAGCTTGTTCCTCGCCCGTCATCCGGCATTGCAATTGTATTGGGATACCGGCTACGCCGTTTATCCTCTAAAACTTCTCGCGCGAGGAATCTTATCGGAAGGAATGTACGAAAGGGTGCATGCCACGGTGGAAAGATTCAAGAAAAAGGCGGCCTCCACCCGCACATTCCAACGCAGGGAAATAGTTCCCCATGACAAAAACGAGGGATAACCATCCGCTTGTTTCCGCAATCATCATTTTCCTGAACGAGGAGCGGTTCCTCCAGGAAGCGATCGAGAGCGTGTTTGCCCAATCATATAAGAACTGGGAACTGTTGCTGGTGGACGATGGTTCAACCGACGCGAGTTTTGAAATCGCCCGGGGATACGCGGAGAGATACCCCGAGAAAGTTCATTATTTCACACACCAAGGTCGCCAGAACCGGGGGATGAGCGCCTCTCGGAATCTTGGGATCCGAAACGCCGGTGGCAAGTACATTGCGTACCTGGACGGAGACGACGTCTGGCTTTCCGACAAACTCGAAGAACAGGTCGCCATCCTGGAATCGCACCCCGAGGCGGCCATGGTGTACGGCCCACTGCTCCGTTGGTACCGTTGGAATGGGAATCCTTCGGATCTTCCCCGTGAGGATCTGTTCGGGGTCGGAAGGAAAGGGGTGCACCCTTATCGCAATACATTGGTCTTCCCGCCAACCCTGGTGAAACTATTTCTGCTGGACGAATATTTCATCCCCGGGGGAATCCTGGTCCGATGCGACCTGATCCATGCCGTCGGTCTGTATGAAGAAGCGTTCCGCGGTATGTACGAGGACACCGTCGTGATGACCAAGATCTGTCTTGAGTTCCCCGTCTTCGTGTCCGGGAAAGTCTGGTACAAATACCGGATACATCCGGACGCATGCACTTTTGTTTCGTGGCGGAAAGGAGAGGACGATTCAGCCCTACGGAATTATTTGAACTGGGTCGAGAAGTATCTGACCGAAAAAGGAATCCAGGACTCGACGGTGTGGTGGGCTATGCAAAAGGCCCAATGGCGGTGTCGCCATGCGAGGTGGTACCGCTTGCGAGACCCGCAATATCTCAAATGGGGCACAAAGAGTTTGGTAAAGTCGGTGGCTCGGAAGTTATTGCCAGAACCCATCCGGCGTTGGCTGAACGTTCAACGGAGCCGGTACGGAAACCGGAAGGGAACTTCTTCGGTTTTCTCTGAATAAAAAGACCTTCTAACCCTTTCCCCCCACATTTCTCCAGAGCAATCCGGCGCTTCTCCTCGACCGCGTACTTCTTTCGGCCAGATAACCCAATTGAGTTAATGGGTTAGCGAGACCCCTCGGTTATAAGAAAAAGGGGTATGGCGTGTATTCCCGATGGGCTTTTCTCCAGAACCTCCGATAAGCCTATTGGATGAATACGCACACGCCCATACGCCCTCCTATGGATGCCCGACTGTCGGTTCTTTATTCCCTCAGTTCGACCGCCTACGGGGGGTGCGAGAAGCAGATGAGCTTTCTCGCCGGGAAGTTGGTCGAGAGAAACTACAGAGTTACCTTCGCGGTCCCGGCCGCGACGGACGTGGACGCTTTCGCCGCGGAACTGGAGGGCTCCGGTGTCCACGTGGTTCGTATCCCAGGACTCGGGAGCGCACTTCCGTGGAAGTGGCTCCCCGGATTCCAGACACTCCTTCGATTGATACGCACCCTTGAGCCAGCCGTAGTCCATGTTCCGCTCCCATGGCCTTATCAGAATCTGATATCTCTCCTTGCCGCGCATGCGAGCAGAACAAAATTTATCGTGCAGTTCCATCTGGTGCCGCCGCCGTCCTTGTTTTGCATGGAACGGTACCTCCTGCGGCCATTGGCTGGACGACTCATTCGTTCCGCGAACTTCCTCGCGACCGTCTCGGAAGGAAACAGGCGCAAGCTGTTGCAGACCTTCGCTTTGGGCGAAAAAAGAATTGAGGTCATCGTCAACGGTTTGGAATTCGTTCCGCCCGCTGGACGCCCGCACAATGAGAGGTTACGCCTCAGGGAGAAATTGGATGCCACGGGCAAACCCCTCGTCGCAGTAGTAGCCCGCTTGGCTCGGCAAAAGGACCACGTCACACTCATCAACGCCGCGCCGGAGATCTTGCGCAAGCATCCACGCACGGTATTCGCGGTTGCGGGGGAAGGTCCGCTCCGGGAGGAACTCGAACGGAAAGTCACGGAGCTTGGGGTGGAAAAATCCTTTCGATTTTTAGGATATTTCAAAGAGATACCGTCTTTGCTGGATGTCGCGGACGTCTTTGTGCTCCCCACGCATTATGAAGGATTCCCGCTGAGCGTGATGGAGGCGATGGCCGCTGGCAGGGGAGTGGTCGCCTCCAGGGTCGACGGTGTGGAAGACCTGGTGGAGCAAGGCCGGACGGGTTTACTCGTCGAAGTGGGGGATCCTCGGGATCTCGCCGGGAACGTCATTCGACTGCTGTCGGATGACGGATTGCGCCGCAAGCTTGGAATGGCGGCCAGCGAAAGCATACGACGCATCTGCGGGTCGGTAGTCGATTGCTGGGATGCGACATACCGGGACCTGGCGATCGCAAGCCCATGTGCCCGGCGCGAAATACAGGAAAAAGAACCCGGTACCGCCGGCTTGAAGAGGGAAGGAGGAGGGGAATGCAATATCGGGTGCTGAATCCAACGTTGTCCCGCAGCGTACTGCAGATCGAAGGATGGAATCAGGAGGTATCCGGGGATCTTTGGAGACAGAACCTGGAAGAGACGGCATGCGCGAACAGACCACTCACCATAGTCATGGTCGCAGCGTGCCCGCTTCCTTCCCCACGCGGTACCCCGATACGCATTCTTCGTATGGCGGAAGCGTTAAGCGAAAGAGGCCACGATGTCCATATCGTCACCTATCACCTGGGGCAACCGGGGGCTCCGTCGAAGCTGAAGTTCCATCGCACATGTCCCCTGAGTTGGTACCAAAACGAGGCCCCGGGGCCCACCTTGACCAAGTTGCTTCTGATGGACCCTCTCCTCATCATGAAGCTTCGGAGACTATTGAAGCAAACCGATGCGGATGTGGTTCACGCGCACCACTACGAGGGCCTTCTTGTGGCCATTATGGCGATGGGAAAGCGGAAGATTCCCTTGATATACGATGCGCACACAATGCTGGAATCGGAGCTTCCCCTCTACGGTTTTGTGGGATCCACATGGCTCAGCAGGAAAATCGGGGCCTACATAGATCGACGTTTACCGCCGCGGGCGGATTATGTCATCGCGGTCACCCAGACGATCCGAGACCGATTCGTCAAGGCCGGGATAATTCCCTCCGAGTCCATCGCGGTAGTGACAAACGGAGTCGAGCCCGAGATGTTCGCCTCTCCCGACGACGAGGTGGAGAGTCCGGCGAACGAAACGGGTCGAAACGTGATATTCACGGGGAATGTCGCAGCGTACCAAGGGCTGGATCTGCTGCTGAAAGCCTTTCGCACGGTTGTAAGCCGTTCCTCGCAATCGCGGTTACTGGTCGCGACCGACGAAGCGTTTTCCGCGTTCGATCCGTTGGAAAAGCAGGCCAGCGAGTTGGGGATCCAGGACCATATCGATTTCGTCGTTACGTCAGGGCTGAACCATCTCCGGGGGCTTCTGGCGCGCGCCGACGTAGCGGTAAATCCAAGGACGGAATGCGATGGTATTCCCCAGAAGCTGCTGAACTACATGGCGGCCGGGAAAGCGACCGTCTCCTTCCAGGGTTCGGCGCCCATTATTCAGAATGGCGTCACCGGGATAACCGTCCCCAACGGCGACATCCAGGCATTCGGCGACAATATCAGCGGCCTGCTCGAGGATTCCAGGTTCCGCAGACAATTGGGCAGAAACGCCCGCGAATATATTAAAAAGAATTTGAGTTGGGATAACGTCGCCATGACGGTGGAGCATATCAACTCTCGTTTAATCACCGATCTTGCATAAGGAAATCGGAATGCGAAGTTTCCTGTTCCGGCTCCTTGACGGTAGCACGGGTAGCAACCCCCGGAAGCGTTAACGTAGCCGGCAAGAATGCACACGATACTTTTCATCTCCGGAAAGAACCTCCTGAACCCCGCGAAGGGCGCAGAGATAAGATCCCTTGAGCTGGTGAAAGGCCTCGCCAGAGAGAACCGGGTCATTGCAATGAACTTTGATGACGGAAAACGCGCAGCCAATCCGCAGGAACAGTTGAACGAACTCGGTGTAATGCTTATCAACATCCGGGTCAGGCATCCCGCGCAGAAACTTCTGTGTCCCCGGGTGTATCAGGTTTGCTGCCGAGTCCTACGCGAGGAGAAAGTAGATGGCATAATCTGCTCCCACCTGTGGTCCGTCCCAAGTGCCATAGGGCTCGCCAAACTATCCGGGGTACCCCTGTTCTTCGACGATCATAACGTCGAGCATGATCTGCTTCGGCAGCAGGGACGGCGGGTTGGGGCCGCATTGGTCAAATGGCTGGAGTCATGCATACTACGACGAGCGACACTGACATTCGCGGTTTCGGAAGCCGACAAGTCCCGTCTGTCTCCCTGGGCCCGGGCGACCGAGGTAATACCCAACGGGACAGCGTTGCTCCCACCGGATGCGGAAGTACGGCCGCAGCGTCCCGTCGTCCTCTTTTTCGGAAACCTTGGATATGAACCGAACCGCGAGGCGGTAAGGATCATTGCGGAACAGATCGCCCCTTCCGTGGCCCTCCGGATTCCTGATGTGGAATTTCGGATCGTTGGGAGTCCCGCGCCGAAAATGCGGGTGGCCAACATCACCGTCGTCGGCTTTGCCGAGCGCATCGAGGATGAGCTGGATCGTGCCGTTTTAACGATTGTCCCGCTTCTCCACGGCAGCGGGACCCGCATCAAGATCCTGGATGCGCTGGCCAGGCACCGTCCCGTCGTGTCGACCCCGAAGGGCGCGGAAGGAATAGTGGATTTCGAAAGCCTGAAGGTCGTGTCTTTGGACGGTTTCCCCGACGCCATTGTGGAGATGCTTTGGCGTTGGAAGGGCGGCCAACCTTTGTTCAGCGATCGTGATCGCCAAGCGATATTGCACCACTCTTGGGGCGATGTCGCCAAGATGCTCTCGGCATCAATTTCCCGGGAAATTGCACGGGAACAGAGTCGCATGGCCGCGGTCAATGTCCCCACGACTGCATAGGATCCCTTGCCCGGGGACTCTGCTCCCCAGGGGGGAGGGTGTAAATATAGAGGGCAACATGAGAAGTGGCAATTCAGGGGAACTGGTGATTGAGGCCGGCCGAACCGAGCTTCAATACTGGAAGGATATCTGGCATTACCGCGAGCTTTTCTACTTCCTTGTCTGGCGCGATATACTCGTCCGTTATAAACAAACCACGATAGGAATCGCATGGGCATTGATACGCCCCCTTTTGACGATGGTGGTGTTGACCGTGGTGTTTGGCAAACTGGCAAGGTTGCCATCCGAAGGGGTCCCCTATCCGATCTTGGTATTTGCGGCGACCTTGCCCTGGCAGTTCTTTGCCAACGCCCTGTCGGAGGGTAGCAACAGTCTTCTTGCCAACACCGAGTTGATATCAAAAATCTACTTTCCGCGCCTGATCATACCGACAAGTTCAGGGATTGTAAGTTTTGTCGACTTCTTGCTCTCCGGCGCAATTCTGGTCGTTCTGATGTTTTGGTATGGTGTCGTGCCCACCTGGCGACTGCTGATGTTGCCGCTTTTTACATTAGGGGCTTTTGCCGCGGCGGTAGGAGCAGGATTCTGGTTTGCGGCCATCAATGTGAAATATCGGGACGTCCGCTATATCGTCCCGTTCATAGTGCAATTCGGTCTCTATGTCTCGCCCGTTGGTTTCAGCAGTAGCGTCGTACCTGGGAAGTGGCGTTTTCTCTATTCCTTGAATCCCATGGTGGGGATCATCGATGGTTTTCGCTGGGCCATCCTGGGGGGCGAAGCCATGATTTACTGGCCTGGATTTTTGCTGTCTCTGGGGTTGGTCATCACGTTGCTAATCAGCAGTTTTTTCTATTTCCGCAAGACAGAACGCACGTTCGCAGATTTCATTTAACGGGAAGGGTGTAGATGTCGTCGCCAGTGATCCGAATAGAGAACCTCGGAAAACGATACGTGATCTCCCATCAGGGAGCCCGGGGAAAGAACACCCTTCGAGATGCCATTGCCAGCGGTGTTCGATCGTTAGGCCGCAGAGTGATGCAGTCGGATAGAGGCAAAGATACGAACGCATCGAAAGAGGAATTTTGGGCTTTGCAGAGTGTTTCGTTGGAGGTCGAACAGGGCCAGATCGTGGGCATCATCGGTCGAAATGGCGCCGGGAAATCCACACTTCTCAAAGTGCTAAGCCGCATAACGGAGCCAACCACCGGTCGAATTGCGATCCAAGGGCGTGTGGCGAGTCTGCTCGAAGTCGGCACGGGGTTCCATTCGGAGTTGACCGGCAGGGAGAACATCTTTTTTAACGGGTCTGTTTTAGGCATGAGGAAAGCGGATATCAAAAGGAAATTCGATGAAATCGTGGCATTTTCAGAGGCAGAAAAGTTCCTTGATACTCCAGTGAAACGCTATTCTTCGGGAATGTACGTCAGGTTGGCCTTTGCGGTAGCAGCTCACCTTGAGCCTGACATCTTGATCATCGATGAAGTGCTCGCGGTCGGAGATGCGGCATTTCAAAAGAAATGTTTGGGCAGGATCGGGGATATCGCATCCAAAGAGGGTCGGACGATTATGTTTGTGAGCCACAACATGGGATCCATACAATCCCTGTGCGATAAGACAATATGGTTGAATGCAGGCAAAGTGATGGAGGATGGTGTAACACAACAAGTTGTGCAGAGTTACCTTCAGTCTTCAACTCCGGAAGAATTTTATCCCCTGGATCAGCGACAGGATCGTACCGGAACCGGTGAGGTACGGATAACATCCGTGCGTATAGAGAGTGTCGATTCGGGCAAGGTGATCTATTCGGGGAGTCGTCTGAAAATAACCATCGGATACCGAAGTAATAAAGAAATCCTTTTCCCTTCTTTTTGGATCGATATTTTCGATTATACGAGCAATTCCGGCTTATTTCGCATGACCAGCCAGTGGACGGAAAGCCTTCCGGATTTCTTGCCACCTGAAGGATATGTGACTTGTGTAACAGAACCCATTCATTTGACCCCAGGGCGGTGCCACCTGAGTGTATGCGTACAGAAAGGGTCGGTTACCGCAGACTATATTCGATACGCAATGGTTTTTAACGTGGAAGACGATAACTTCGATGGTTCGGGGAACGTTCCATCGCGAAACTGGATGTTGACAGTGATCAAGCAACGATGGACTGTTGGGATGGGTGAAACATCTTGAAAACCCATTGCTTTTCAGAATCCCGCCGTTCTTGTCGATGTGAGTTGACTCCAATGGCGGCTCGCCCACTCATCTCTGTCATCATGATATTTCTCAACGAAGAGAGATTCATCCAGGAAGCGATCCAAAGCGTATTGGCACAGACGTATGAAAATCTGGAGTTGATCTTGGTGGATGACGGCTCCATCGACGAAAGTACGACCATCGCAAAGCGCTATGCGAAGCAATACCCGGATAAAATGCGTTATCTCGAACATCCTGACCACGCGAACCGAGGCATGAGCCCTTCCCGCAACCTGGGGATACACAATGCCCGAGGCGCGTTCCTCACCTTTATTGATGCCGACGATGTTATCTACCCGCAAAGGCTCGAACGGCAGATAACGATCCTGTGCTCCCATCCAGATGCCGCGCTGGTCTGCGGGCGTGCCCAGTGGTGGTATAGTTGGACAGGGAAACAGGAGGAGGGGACACGGGATTTCGTGCAGGTTCTCAATGTGGACCTGGATACCGTCGTGCACCCCCCGGCCTTGCTGAGCCTCTTCCTGCAGGACGAATGGGCATCGCTTTGTGACGTCATGGTGCGCAAGGAAGCGGTGGATGCCGTCGGGGGATACGAAGCATCCTTCCAGGGAATGTACGAGGACCAGGCATTTCACGCCAAGTTGTGCCTGGCGTTCCCTGCATTTGTGGCAAGCGATGTCTGGTACCGTTATCGCCAGCACCCGCATGCATGCAGTTCGGTTTCCCATGAAACAGGCCAATATACCCGTGCACGGCAGGGATTCCTGACCTGGCTCGAGGGATATTTCGCAGAGCAGGGAGTCGGTGATCTCAAGTTGCGGGAAATACTGCGGAAGGAAATATGGAGGCTTCGACATCCCTTCCTGCGCGGCATTTTACGCCGCACCAGACATAATGTATTCCTAATGAAGAGTCGGGGAAGACAGATCGCGTATCGCGCGTTACTTTCCACAAGTGATCCGGGAAGCGGAATCCATGGGGTCAGGAAAGCATCTGTAAAACCTGCTGCCCCAGCAGGTTTCAATATGAAGGTTCCGCCGAATACCACGAACCGGATCGCCGAACTGCTCATGGAGGTCGACAAGCTGGTCAAAACGATAATGGAGCAGAATGCCCAGGTCGTCGGGATTCTTCTTACGGGCGGTCTGGCACGTGGGTTCGCCGACCGCTTCTCCGATGTCGATATTGAGATTTTCTACCCTCGTGGATATACAAAGCTGATATTGCCGGAAAGACCACAGGGCGGTTATTGGACAGCCCAAGGGAACGAGGTCGAGATTGAGAAATCCTGCTTTGAAGAATATATGGATCCGCAAAACGACGAAATGTTGTGGGACATGAAGAATCGTTGGGATAAATGTCATGCAACTATCCTCTACGACCCCAAGGGTCAAATAGAAAATCTGTTGAAAACAAAAGTTGTCTTTCGGCCCGGAGAATGGGAAAAGCTGCACAAGCTCGCCGGTGAAGGGCCACGATGGCTGGCCATGGAAGTGGCCAATAGTTGGACGGAAAGGGGGGATATTGCCGCGGCGCACCACGTAGTGAATTGCGCCATCAACTTGCTGCTGGACTATCTCTTCTTGATGAATAAACAGTTCATTCCGGATGATAAATGGAAGCTGTTCTACGCCAAACAGCTTGAAACGTTGCCGGAGAACTTCGAGCAACGCATACATCAGTCCATGCTTGTTGGGGAGTTTACCAGGCAAGAATTGCAGCGCAGGCAATCTGTATTCGTGCCGCTGGTATTGGATGTACAGAACCAGGAGAGGAAAAGGGCGTAAATCTAGTCGTGTTGCGGGGAAAAAATCGGTAGATTTCAGAGACTAGGAAGGAATAAAAGAAAGCGCGATCCGACGAAGACGCCGATGGGGGCCGAGGGTATAAAATGATTGTTGATTCAATATGTTCTTCCCGTTATTGCAATCGATGCCGATTCGTCATATCGTCTAAGCCTCGTTTCCCCGATCCAAGTTCTCCAGTGGTGGGCAGAATTGAAACTGGAAGCGGACATCCTGAAATGTTTCCGGGCGGGTACTATTGCCATCGATCTGCGGCCAGATCGTGTACCAGAACGACATCACGACGAAAATCCTCGGTGGCGTTTCCCTGAAACCGGGGATGAATCTCCGGAGCATCACAGGGGATACCCCCTTTTTCCGCATGCTGGTCGAGGCGCTCGACCTTCAGTACCTCCTCACGCGCATGGAATCGATCATTCCGGGAAGGGAAGGAACGCGGCCGGTCGATAGGGTTCACCCTGGGGGAACTGAAGGACGGAGAACAGAGGTCCGGAATTTGCGCGTTCTTCAAGGACCGGGCCCACGTCGAGATGGCCGAGGAAAACCGCGATCTCGACGCCCGCCTCCGTCTCCTGGGGCAGATGGCTGCCGGTCTGGCGCACGAGATACGGAACCCGATCGCGAGCATCGGGGTCCATTGCGGATTGCTGCGGTCCCGGTACCAGGAGGACCCGAAGATTCGTTCCTCCATCTCCCATATGGAGCGCGAGATCGCGAGGGTGGAATACATCATCCGGAAATGCCGGGGAAAGGGGACGTTCGTGCAGAAATTGCTTGACGGGAGATAAAGGAACGGTTCATATTAAGGCTATGCCGAGGTCAGCCAGATTAGATGCACCCGGGGTTTTGCATCATGTGATGGGGCGGGGAATTGAGAGACGGAAAATATTTCTCGACGATCAGGATCGGGAGGACTTCATCCTTCGCCTGGAAGAATTGGTAAAAGATGACTCGATCGAGATCTATGCTTGGAGTCTTCTCCCTAATCACTTTCATCTTCTGTGTAAGACTGGGAAACGGCCGTTGCCTTCCAGCATGCGGAGATTGTTGACAGGGTATGCGGTGAATTTCAACCTACGCCGTAGACGGCATGGCCATGTTTTTCAGAATCGGTATAAATCCATCGTCTGCCAGGAGGATGCGTATCTAACGGAGTTGGTTCGCTATATTCATTTAAATCTGCTGCGGGCGGGGGTGGTCAAGGATCTGGGGGAATTGAATGAGTGTCCCTGGTCTGGCCATGCCGCTCTCATGGGGATGGCCGGGAGAGAATGGCAGAACCGGGAGTATGTTTTGTCGTACTTTGGCGGAGGGAGGAGAGGCCGGGGGAATTATTTCAAATTTATGGAAGAAGGGCTTTCTTTGGGGAGGAAGCCGGAGTTGGTGGGGGGAGGCTTGATCCGGAGTTTAGGGGGGTGGTCTTCGGTGCTTGCCTTGCGCAGGCGAGGAGAGAAGCAGGCATCTGATGAGCGGATTTTAGGGCATGGAGAATTTGTGGAAAGAATATTGGCTGAAGCGGATGAGAAGGGAAATGATCTATTTAGGACAGGGCGGAAGAAGGAGGGGTTAGAGTCCTTGGGGAAAAGAGTTTGTAAGGATCACGGGGTGAGTTTAAACGAGTTACGGTCGGGGTCCCGGAGGCATACCGTTGTGGAGGCGCGGCAGGAGTTATCGCGCCTGGGAATCATGGAGCATGGTTATTCGGGAGCGGAGATAGCGCGTTATTTAGGAGTTACGACCTCCTGTATTACCCGCCCACTTTCTTCAAGCGGAAAGGACTTTTCGTGAAATATTCCTGGGGGAGATGCAAAGCAATTTCTGCACGAACGTCCCCCTCACGGGAATAATAGCGCTAACAAGGGCATCCAAGCGGACGCGATGAAGCCGCGCCGCTGATGCCCGGGGCCGCGGCTGAGCCGAGCGGGTTGCGGCCGCCTGCGGCGGCCGAACCCGCGACTCGAACCGATGGCCCTTCGGGCCACGGCTCAGCCGCGGCCCCGTTGGGTGTGATTTTGCGAAAAACAATTTATCCAGCGATCTCGCCAATCACTCTTTTGGATCGCATTCCATCACGCCTGCGGAAATATGTGGATACCAATCTGATCGGAAATAACCCAGTTGACCTCATCGTATTTCCGCCAGAGTCGCGTAATGTTGTCACCTCAAATAATATAAGGAAGGCATTGAATACATTAAGATCATCTCCAAATCGCATCGTCGCGGTCGGATACGATTTTACTGCGGAAGCGCGAAAAGCGCTCCAGCAAATCAATGCACTGGTTTTTTCCGAATCCAATTGGTTCGGCTGGACGGACGAAAGCTGGCATGCGATCCAGCAGAAAACTAAATAACACACCCAACAAGCGGCTCCACCGGACAGCCGATAAGTCCGGCATCCGGTGACCCGCAGCGTTGGGGCAATATATGATCGAAAGAAAATATCAAACTTTTTGGCCGCGGTTTTGGGCTGGATGGATAGATGGACTGGTCTTCTTACCGCTGTACATACTTGACAAGTTTATTTGGAATAACTATATACCCCTGCCAACAATCATCCTGCTTGGCTGGTATACCGTCAGTTCACTTTCATTCCAAATTTACAGCATTGTGATGCACGGTAAATTCGGCCAGACACTTGGCAAGATGGCAACCCATGTAAAAGTCCTTGATATTTCAGAAAAACCACTTACCATGTCCCAGGCAATAAAAAGGGATATCATTCCCTTAGGTCTTTCCATTATTGGTATTGCTCTTGAGGTACCAAGGATTCTTTCCGGGATCAACATCATGGACCCGGCTTCAATAAAGTTCGACGCGTCTTTCTACATAATGACGTTTACGAGTGCTGCTTGGTTCATCGTGGAAATAATAACAATGCTCTTCAGCAAGAAGCGTCGCGCGCTCCACGATTTTATTGCTGGGTCAGTGGTAATCAGGTTGCCCCAACAAACGGCTGCACCGGATCGCCGATAAACCTGGCTCCCGGTGAGCCTTACCGTTCCCCCCTCTGCTTCGCTCCGGGGGGAACGTGGCGCTGAGCGGTAGTGCCTGGCTCTCCCCTCCGCTACGCTCCGGGGAGAACCAGGCACAGGAGACGGATGCCCTTTCGGGGCACCGCTCAGCGCCACGTTATGCGCTAGAATATCTATGAACAGTAAACATTATGAGACGTACCTGCCCCGAATCCTAGAAAAGATCCAGCACAGAGACCAGTGGCCTGATTTCGAAAGGCATGAATTCCTCACAGACCTCAAAGAGATTGCCGATGATTCCTTTAGTCAGAATACGACGGCGGGATCTTTAAGTGCTCTTCTCATTTATCACCAGCTACTACAAGAGATGATAATCCTATTGATACTGGACGCGGAGTTCTATCTTCAGCTGACCGTATTCCCCGAGCAAATCGATATTCCCATCAAAAAGAAGGCCATGTTTGGCGAGTTGGTGTCTGAACTCGAAAGGACCGTGAACTTCGGCCAGAAGGCAGAGTTTATCAAGCATTGCACACTGAACTGAAATCTTCTCGCGTACCGCACCGGGGAGCTTCCGCCGGCTCCCCGAGGACCTAACCTGACTCCGTAACCCCGCTTCTCCTCGTTCCTGATACGCCTTCACCCAACGATAAACTGCATCTTTACTGACTCCCATCTCCTTACTTAACAAAGAGGCGGGGAATTCTTCTTCCAACCGCAACTTTACACATCGAAGCTTTAACTCAAATCCATACCGCTTCCCAAAACGACTCTCTTCCCCCTTACACTTCTTCTTGACTTCCTCTACATTTTCCATGGGTACACTCCTCTCTCCCTCTTAGGAGTGTCACCCATTTCCCCCCTTTTCTTTATCGCATGATCTGGTAGTTAGCCCACCCTGCGGGTACAATGAGATTCAGGAGCCCCGAAGGAAGAACGTGCTGATCGATTAAGAGAGGCTGCAAAAATTGGTTGGAGCCGTGTCCTATGAGCAACTGAAGAGGAGCCACAAAGGGTGGGTGGAGGAATACTTAGGGGATGGGGAGAGAATCCGTCAGGAGGAATGGACCAGCAGTATCGCCGTGGGGAGTAGGTCTTTCGTTGAGCATGTGAAAGCCCTTTTGGGCTTCCGGGCCAAAGGGAGGGAGGTCATAGGAGGGAGTGGAGGGTATCAGCTCCGGGAGGGGTCTGCTCCCTATAAGGCTTTTTTCTTGGCCGAAAACGACGATATAAGCCTTAAAAACACCTATTTCTGGGACGTCAATAATGAATAATCAAGAACTTGCCGCGACCCGACCCCGGTGAAACCGGATATGTGAGAATCATCCAAAGGGTCTTGGCGCTCGCAGCAGCTTTATTCGGTCTCGTAACGATTATCGCGGCCACTCGTGTCCTTGCGGGCTCTGATCCGGGATACATCGTGTTTCGACCGCTACTGATCTACAACACTGCGATGTACGAAGGGAGGGGACGTAGGTTCTGAAGCAACTTGCCAAATCCCGAAGCCTGCGGAATGCCAGAATTCTCGAATTATAAGTTGTCTCAGAACCCCCGTCCCTCAAATAAGACAAGCGCGCGGTTCACGAACCCTCGAGCGCTCGTCCTCAATGAGCGAAAAAGAGCGAGCGAAGCCAGCGACTTCAATCCCCGCAATGTCTGCAACTAAGGGTGAAGAATTGGGTTCATCTTTCACCTCTATTTCCATTTTATCAGTCCCCAGCATTCACCCCTTAACGGTTGGTTTTGGGCCCAGATCTTCAAGCCTCGTTCCTCGAAACTCGTACCGAACACCTTTTTTTCCCCCTGGGGTTGTGGCATACTCATTCCATGAATGAGCAAAGGCCGCGCCTTTTCCTGATCGACGGAAGCTCCTATATTTACCGGGCGTTCTTCGCCCTCCCCCACCTCACCAACTCGAAGGGTTTTCCCACGAATGCCGTTTACGGGTTCACCAATATGCTCCTCAAACTTATGAGGGAGCGGCGGCCGGAGTATCTCGCCGTCGCTTTCGACGCCCCCGGCCCCACTTTCCGCCACGAGGTCTTCGCCGCCTACAAGGCCCAGCGCCCGCCCATGCCCGATAATCTCCGGCCGCAGGTGCCCTACATCAAAGAGATCGTGGCTGCCCTCCGGATCCCCATCCTGGAAAAGGAAGGCTTGGAAGCCGATGACCTGATCGGGGCGCTGGTGAAAAGGATGGAGAACGAGGGGATCGACACGGTCATCGTCTCCGGAGACAAGGATCTGATGCAGCTCATCGACGAACACGTGACCATGTACGATCCGATGAAAGACAGGATCTTCCAGGTCGCCGACATCCAGGAGCGCTTCCGAGTCACCCCAGAGAAGTTGATTGAGGTCCGGGGGCTTAGCGGGGACACCTCAGACAACATCCCCGGCGTCCCGGGAATCGGGGAAAAGACCGCCTCGAAACTGATCGAAGAGTTTGGGTCCATTGAAGAACTCCTAAAAAACCTCGACAAGGTCAAGAATCCCAAGGTGCGGGCGAGCCTGGCTCAGCACGCCGAGCAGGCCCGTCTCAGCCGGGAGCTCGCCACCCTCGACACGGAAGCCCGCGTGGAATGGACCCTGGAGAGTTTCAAACTGGAGACGCCGGACCGGGAGAAGCTGCAGAAAATCTTCAAGGAGATGGAATTCACGAAGCTGTTCAAGGAATATTCCGTTCAGCCGACCCAGCTGGCGAAAGATTACCGGATCCTCTCGAAGAGAGAGGACCTGGACGGGCTTCTCAAGGACCTGCGGGAAGCCGGGACCTTCGCCTTCGACCTGGAGTCCAGCTCTCTCCACCCCATGCGGGCGGAGATCGTCGGACTGTCCTTCTCCTTTCAGCCCAATCGGGCGGTTTACATCCCGGTGGGGCACACCTATCCCGGAGCCCCCGAACAGCTGGACAGAAAAGATGTCCTGCGGGCGGTCCGTCCCGTGTTGGAAGACCCCCGGCTGAAGAAATACGGGCAGAACATCAAATACGACTATATCCTGCTCGCCAGGCAAGGGATTCATCCCCAGGGCATGGTTTGCGACACGATGATCGCTTCTTACCTCCTCAACCCCTCCAAGCACGACCACAGCCTGGAAGAGCTGGCCCGGGAATACCTGGATTACCAGGTGATCAACTATGCCGACATCGCCGGAAGCGGGGCCAAGACCATTCCTTTCGACCAGGTGGATATTCACAACGCGGCCCGGTATTCCTGCGAGGACGCGGACCTGACCCTTATCTTGGGCAACCTCCTCATGCCCAAGATTGAAGCCGACGGGTTTGCCGACCTTTTCAACGAGGTGGAGCTTCCCCTGATCGAGGTCCTGGCCAGAATGGAGATGAACGGGGTCAAACTCGACCTCCCGCTCCTGGAAGTGATGTCCGGAGAGTTCGAAAAGGAGATGGACCGCATCGCCGAGGAGATATTTTCCCTGGCCGGAGAGTCCTTCAACATCAACTCCCCCCAGCAGCTGGGGAAGGTGCTCTTCGAGAAGCTCAAGCTTCCGGGGGCAAAACGCACCAAGACCGGCTACTCCACCGACGTGGACGTCCTCACCGAGCTTTCCAAGGAGTTCCCGCTGCCGGCGAAGATTCTGGAATACCGGAGCCTCTCCAAGCTGAAATCCACTTACGTGGACGCCCTGCCCCAGCTCGTCAACCCGGCGACCGGACGGATCCACACTTCCTTCAACCAGACGGTTACCGCCACCGGGAGGCTCTCCAGCAGCGATCCGAACCTCCAGAACATCCCCATCCGCTCCCCGGAGGGAAGGCGGATCCGGGAGGCCTTCATCCCGGACGAAGGGGAACGGATCCTTTCCGCCGACTACTCCCAGATCGAGCTCCGGATCCTGGCCCATCTCTCCGGCGACCCGTCCCTGCTGGAGACCTTCCAGAAAGACCAGGACGTCCACACCGCCACGGCCGCGGAGATTTTTCAGGTCCCCCTGGAGGAGGTGAACCCGGAGATGCGCCGGCTGGCCAAGGTGATCAATTTCGGAATCATTTACGGCATGAGCGCTTTCGGCCTCGCCAAGCAGCTGGCCATCCCCCCGAGCGTGGCCCAGGCCTACATCGCCAACTATTTTCAGAAATACCAGGGGGTGCGGGATTACATCGACCGATCCTTGGAGGTGGCGAGGGAACAGGGATACGTAACGACGCTGCATGAACCGGCGCCGCTACCTCCCGGATATTCAGAGCAGGAACCGCAGCGTGCGCCAGTTCGCCGAGCGCATCGCCATCAACGCCCCGATCCAGGGCACGGCCGCGGACCTGATCAAAGTGGCCATGATCCATATTCACCGCCGCCTGCCAGAAAGAAAATCGGAAGACCAGGCTGATCCTCCAGATCCACGACGAACTGGTCTTCGAGGTTCCGGAAAAAGAGCTGAAACCGGTCGGAGATTCTGGTCAAAGAGGAGATGGAAGGGGTCATGAAGCTCACGATTCCGCTGAAAGTGGAGATCGGGGTGGGGAAGAACTGGGCGGAAGCACATTAAAAACAGTGTCAGTGTGAGTGTGAGTGTCAGAAGAAATAAGAACAACAACTCTCAACTCCCAATCCTCAACTTACTGGAATATGAAAATCGATTTGGCTTTTACGCCGCATGAATTGGAACAAAAGGACCTGGAGGGAAAGTCGGTGGTGGTCATCGACGCCCTGCGGGCGACCACCACGATGATCGTGGCTTTCGAGAACGGATGCTCGGCCTTCATCCCGGTGGCGACGGTCGAGGAGGCCAGGGAACTGGCGGCCCGAGAATCCCGACTTCCTCCTGGCGGGAGAACGCAGGGCCGTCGCGCTTCGAAGGTTTTCATCTGGGCAATTCTCCCCGCGACTACCGGCCGGAGAAGGTGAGGGGGAAAGTCGTCGTCATGACCACCACCAACGGCACCCGGGCCCTGGTTGCCTCGCGAAGGGGCGCGGAGATCTTCATCGGCTCCTTCCTGAACCTGGGCGCGCTGACCCGGCGCCTGGTCGAGGCAGGCCGCGATATCCTCATTGCCTGCGCGGGGGAGAAGGATGTCTTCTGCCTGGAGGACACGGTTTGCGGGGGAGCGATCGTCGACCGCCTGGAGAAGACCGGCCTCCCCGTTTCCAAGAGCGACGCCGCCGCCGCGGCCAAGGTCCTGTTCGAGCAGTGTGAAGGCGATGTGTACGGGGCCCTCTGCGATTGCGAATGGGGGCAGTACCTGGAGGGGGTGGGGCTGGGCAAAGATGTCCGGATCTGCGCCCGGATCGATTCTTCCAGGCTGGTCCCGGTCTACCGGGAAGGGAAAATCTTCCTTGATCGCTGACAAAACGGGCCCTTTGAAAATCGGTTCGCTGACCCTCTCCAACGCCCTCATCCTCGCGCCTCTTTCGGGAATCTCCAATCTTCCTTTCCGGCTTCTGGCGAAAGAGCAGGGGTGTGCCCTGGTCTGCACGGAGATGATCAGCGCCGAGGGGCTCCTCCGCAACCGGAGAGCGAGCGAGAAGCTCCTGAGAAGCTGTCCGGAGGAGCGCCCGCTGGCCGTCCAGATCTTCGGCTCCAAGCCGGACGTCATGGCGGAAGCCGCCAGGATCGTCGAGAGCCTGGGCGCCGATGTCCTGGACATCAACATGGGGTGCCCGGTGAGAAAGGTGGTGAAGAGCGGGTCCGGCGCTGCTTTGCTGAAAGACGTGAACCGGGTGGCGGAAATCCTGCGGTCCGTCCGCAAGGCGGTCTCCATTCCCCTCACGCTTAAAATTCGATCCGGTTGGGATGAGAAGAGCTTGAATTTCCTGGAAATCGGCCGGGTGGCCGAGGACTGCGGGGTGGACGCGCTCACCGTTCACGGGCGCACCCGGACACAGGGATATGGAGTGAAAGCGGACTGGGAGGTGGTCGCCCGCACGAAGAAGAGCATCCGCATCCCGGTTATCGGGAGCGGCGACCTGACGTCCCCCGAGGCCATTCGCCATTTTTTCGTCCGGACAGGTGCGGACGGGGCCATGATCGGGCGGGGGTCCTTGGGAAATCCCTGGATCTTCCGCCAGACGCTCCTCGCTCTTCGGGGGCTTTCCCCCGGGGAGCCTTCCCTGGAAGAAAAAGAGACAGACGATCCTGCGCCACCTGGAAATGATGCTGGAACACCAGGGAGGGACTCACGGGGCGCGGGAGTTTCGGAAGCACCTCATCTGGTACACCCGGGGACTTCGGGGAAGCTCGGATTTCCGCTCTCAGATCCCCCTCTGGAAGGATTTGCCGGAAATGAGGATGAGAATCCGGGATTTTTTTCAGAATCTGAAGAACTCTCCTCTTTTTTCTTGACTTTCTTTTTCTTTGCTCTTACTTTTTTCGCAACCTGAATTCAGCAATCGGGCTGAGATCCACATTGCCCGAAAAGGAAGCTCCATGAACGCAGAATACCCAACCGTTCGAGTGGAACCGCTGACCGAATTCTGTCAGAAAGTTTTCGAGAAGATGGGCGTCCCGGCGAAGGATGCCTCCATCACCTCCGAAGTCCTGGTGCAGGCCGACCTGCGGGGAATCGAATCCCACGGCGTCGCCCGGCTCCGGAGGTATTACACCGGCCTGAAGGACGGGGTCATGGTCCCCCGGCCGGAGATCAAGGTTGTGCGGGAGACGCCGATCACGGCCTTGATCGACGCGGGAGCGGCACTGGGACAGGTGGCCGGGAATTTCGGAATGAAGATGGCCATCGACAAGGCGCTGAAGGGCGGCGCCGGGTTCGTCTCCGTCCGGAACAGCAACCATTACGGAATCGCGGGTTACTATTCCATGATGGCCCTGAAACACGACCTCATCGGCATCTCTCTCACGAACTCGGACAGCTACGTCGTCCCCACCTTTGGCCGGGATGTTCTCCTGGGGACCAACCCGATCAGCGTGACCGCGCCGGCTTTGGAAGAGAAGCCTTTTGTTCTGGATATGTCCACCGCCGTCGCCACCCTGGGTAAAGTGGAGGTATATAGCCGCATGGGAAAGAAACTCCCCCCCGGGTGGGCCACCGACGAGAAAGGCCGGTCCTGTGAAGACCCGGTCCGGGTCCTAAAAAACATCCGCGGCAAAGCGGGCGGCGGAATCCTGCCCCTGGGCGGGGAAGGGGAAGAGTTCGGCGGGCATAAGGGGTACGGGCTCGACCTTATGGTGGATATATTGACCGGGGTCCTCTCCGGTTCGGGGTATTTGAACCTCTTGTATCCGAGAACCCCGGAGGGGAAACCCTTGCCTTCCAAGGTGGCCCATTTCTTCGGAGCCCTGCGGGTGGACTACTTCCGTCCCGTGGAGGAGTTCAAGAAGGACATGGACGACGTCATCCGGCGGCTGAAGAACTCGAGCAAAGCCGAGGGGCGGGACCGCGTCTTTGTTCACGGGGAGAAAGAGTTCGAGCTGGAAGAGAAGTACCGCAAGGAAGGGATCCCCGTCTTCTACAAGGTGTACGATGATTTGAAGGCCATCGGGGAAGAGGTGGGGGTGCCCTTCAGCCTCTGATCGGTGACCGAGTATTCCCCGCCGTTTTGGATCTCCCTGAGAAGGTCGAGCTGACGATCGATGCCCGAGACGGGATCTAAACCTGCCCAACTCAGGAGGCCGGGGACAACCGCCTCGGGCTCATTCCTGGGGAAAGATCCGGCGGAAAGGTGGTGGATGAGTTTCATGGTTTTTAAACCGTCAAACCAGCGGTGAAATGCCCGGAAGAGACTCGGGTCAGATTTAAAGTTATTCCTCAGCTTATTCCATAAAGATTCGAATCTAATTAAACAAAGATAATCATGGAGAGAGCGGGATATTTCCGCGGACCGGGATAAGATCGAACTTCCCTCCTCCCCTAAACTCTGCCCCATCAGGTTCAACCAATCGGCGAGTACGCGATAACATTCGGCTTGGTAGAAGAGGACGGCCCCTTCTTCTTTGGCGAGCAGCCTCGACATGCTCCGGCCGGTGCCAAAGGGGACCCGGTTGGAGGATCGAGCGGAAGGGTAAACAACCGTCCCTTTAACTTGAGCAACCCCTCCCTCCTTCCCAAGGTGCTCCAGGAAATAGAAGTCCTCCGCAGCCGGCAGAGCTTTCATCCCCCCGATCCGGATGTAACCCGCGGCAGTGCAGGCCATGGCGCTTCCGACGGTATGAAATCCATAGGGAGACCCCGCGCGGGCCAGACCCAGCACGTATGCCCGGAGGAAGAGCTCATAACGGCGAATCGCCTGGTCCTGCTCGAGGCAATCTCCCGCCTGGTGGCAAAACGGGATCACGGCCCCCGGGAGCGCCGAATTTTTAAAGTGGCGGATAATAGCCGGAAGATAATCGGGACGGCAGAGCGTGTCCGCGTCGAGTGAGATCAGGATAGGCGAGCCCCTGCGGAAGTCTAGCCGGGGAAGGGCCAGGTCAAACCCGATCTTCCGCGCCAGCCCCACTCCCCCCTTCTCCGGAAGCTCCCGGCCGGGGGAAGCCGCATCCACCCAACCCAGCTGAACCTTCTCCAGAAAGGGGCCGCCCGCCGAGAGTTTCTTCAGCGTTTCCTCATTGTCCTTTTTTTCCGAAAGGGGCGACTCCTGGCGGTGGTTGACGACAACCAAGACAAGGAACCGGGAAAGCGTATCCCGGGGGTTTCGGGCTAGGGACTCCAGGGTAATAAACAGGGTTTGGCTTTCGGCGAGGGACGGAATGATGACCGCGCCGTCAAAATCTCTTCGGCCACAGCCTGAAATTTCCCAGGGTCCGGAAGGTCCCCGGGTTGCCAGGTATTTTTCCATTTGAACGGGGATCATTTGAATACCGTCGCAAGGCGCAAGTCGCAAGGCGTGAAAGCGTTACCTGCTTTGCGCTCTCGCGCCTTGCGCCTCACGGTTTTGACTCCGAACTCCGAACTAAATTTCTAAATTACTTTCTTATTCTTCACGTTCAAGAATATCCAGGATGGCTCCTGCCGGGTCCTTTTCGCCGTCGACCCAGCGAATCTTTATCCCCTGGCGTTCCATCCGGCGGAACCAGGTCTCCTGCCGCTTGGCAAACTGGTGGATCGCGCTGCTCAGCTTTTGAAACAGGTCGTTTCGATTGAATTCGCCCTGCAGGTAGCGGGCGACATACCTGTATTCGAGGCCGTAGAAATCCAGGGTTTGAAAAGAAACTCCCGAATCGAGGAGATTTCTCACCTCTTCAACAAGGCCATGATCCATCCGGGCCTTCAAGCGGCCGGTGATCCGGCGTCGCAAAATTTCCCGCGGCCACTTAATCCCGAATACCGCCGCTTTCACCAAAGGAACAGGGGATTCCGTCCTTATTTCCTTGAATTCGGCGATCTCAATGGCCCGGATCAGCCGGTCCCGCTCCAGCAGGTCGGTCGTGTTGTGCAGCCGGATGCTCGAACCCTTCAGCCTTGCCGACAAATCCTCCGTCGAGAAAGAAGCAAGTTCTCGGCGCAATGCCTCGTCCCTGGGGACCTCCGGCAGTCGATAATCCCGGAGAATGGCGTCAAGGTATAGACCCGTCCCGCCGACGACGACCGGCACCTTGCCCCTGGCGCGAATATCCCTGAAGGCTTCCGCGAATAGGCGCTGAAACTCGAATACGCTGAACTCATGTCCCGGGTCCGCCACGTCGATCAGGTGGTACCGGATCTCACCATATTCCGCAAGGTCTTTGCCCGTCCCGATATCCATGCCCCGGTACACCTGCCTGGAATCGGCGGAGATGATTTCCCCGTTCAGGGAGCGGGCGAGCTCCACGCCGGCCCTGGTCTTTCCCGAGGCCGTCGGCCCTAATATGAACAGAAGATCGAAATTCTTCATTTCGTTTTGATTCCGAGATTCCTGTCCCGCGTTCCTTCCTTTGAATAGCTGCTGGGTAAAGGCGGCACGGAACTTGAGTGTTATAACTGCAGAACATAAGGCAGAGCCGGAAAGTTTCTTGTAAGATTCATCCTAACATTTTTATTTGTATTTTCAATTTCTTGGCTCCGGACGAAATGTCGGCAAAAAGGCGGGCTGTTCATTCCTCAGACTAAAGGTCGTCGGGAAAACTGACGATAAGAGACCAGAAGGGCAGAGAAACAGCCGGAGTGCCAAACCCGGCAAGCCCTTCTACAACCCAAGTGTGGGGGGCAGGGTTGCCCCGCCCTGTCTCCCGCATGTTTCAACCCCAACTCCCAGGGAGGTCAGTGCTTTCTCCTTTCGGCTGACCTCCCGCCTTTTTTCCACCCCGCTCGTTTGAAAACCTCATTTCCGCTTCCGAGGACTGACCTCTTCGCTGCGTTCCATTTTGTTCCGAATTCCCAGTGGTTCTTTACCTCTCTTTTACCACGATAATTTAAATCCTTCTCAGTGTAGGGGCGCGGTGCCCGAAATAAGCTGGACGAAGCCGATTCCATTTTCCATGCAGGCATTCTGTTGCACGTGGGCCAGTTTGTCAACCCAAGAAACCGGCGGCCGATGCTGGTTACATCCTTTATTCTATTTCTATGAAAAATTTTATTGACGGGAAAAAGTGCATAATGTATAAATTATACAATTTCAACCAGCCCCGGGGATCCATGCAGAAAATTCAACCTTCCAGGCTCTCCTTGGGAATTCAGGCCTACCAGGAATTGAAGCGGATGATCCTGGAGGGCCGGGTTGCGCCCGGGGAAAAACTGAACGAAAGGGAGTTGGCCGGAGCCCTGGGGATCAGCCGGACCCCGATCCGGGAAGCCATCAACCGGCTGGAGAAGGAGGGACTGGTAGAGATTCTCCCTCAGCGCGGCGCTTTTGTCGTCCAGTTCTCCGAAAAGGACATCTTCGAGCTGTTCCTTATCCGGGAGAACCTCGAAGGCCTTGCGGCCCGCCTGGCCGCGGCAAAGATCACGGACTCCAGCCTGGCCCGGCTGGACTCGTGCATGAACGGATTTCAGGAGCCCTTCGGCGACAAGGAGATCCAGCGTTACGCCCGGGAGGATTTCAAGTTTCATCAGGGCATCGTCCTTCTTTCCGATGCCCGCCGCCTGATCCAGCTGGTCTCCAGCCTTCACGACCACATCCGGATCTTTCGGCTGACCAGCCGGGGCGTTCCGGACCGGATGAAGTCTTCCCTGGCGGAACACCGCCAGATCATCGAAGCCCTCCGGAAGAAAGACCCGGAGGAATCGGAAAAGAGGATGAGGCAGCACATCCGGCGGGTGCGGGATGGCGTCATGAAAAATCTGCGAGTTTTCCTGAGGGACGGGGCAGAGCCATCGTCCGGAAAGGAGGGAAGGGAATGGGGAAATTCACCTATCAACTGGTCGAAGACACGGCCAAAGAGCTTTACATCCGAGCTCTGAAGATCCTCCCGCCGGATGTGCGGGAAGCCTTGAAGAAGGCCTATTCGAAAGAGACGAACCCCACGGCCAAGGAGATCTTCAAGACCATCCTGGCCAACGTGGAGGTCGCCGACAAGGATGACATGCTCATCTGCCAGGACACGGGGCTGCCCATCTACATGGTCAAGGTCGGCTCCAAATTCCCGGTGGACGGCGCCCGCGTCGCGGCTGCCCTGAAAGAAGGCGCCAAGCGGGCGACGCTGGAGCATCCTTTCCGCGGGAGCTCGACCCACCCCGTCACCCGGGTGAACCCCCAGACCAGCGTGGGCGAGGGCTTGCCCATCATCTACTGGGATTTCGTCGCCGAAAGCGACTGCCTGGACATCCTCATGGTGCCCAAGGGTTCCGGATCGGAGAACATGAGCGCCATGAAGATGTTCATCCCGGCGGACGGCGTGGCGGCGGTGAAAAAATTCGTGGTGGACACGGTTCTGCAGTCCGGCTCCAACCCGTGCCCTCCGGGGGTCATCGGGGTGGGGATCGGCGGAACCGCCGACCTGGTCAGCAAACTGGCCAAGGAGGCCATCGCCCGGCCCGATCGGCTCTCACAATCACGACCCGTTGTTTGCCAAGATGGAAGACGAGCTCTATGAGGCCATCAACTCCCTGGGGATCGGCCCCATGGGGCTGGGAGGGTCGGTTTCCACCCTGGCGGTGCACATCGAATGGGCTCACACCCACATCACCCAGAACCCGGTGGCGGTCAACACCCAGTGCTGGCCGGCCCGCCGCGCCGCGGGCGAAGATCTATCCGGACGGAAAGGTGGAGTACGGATTTTAAGCCAGCGATCGAGGTACAGGTTCAGACACTGAATCGTTTCTGGCACTGGAGCTGACACTTACGATGAAAAGGAGACGACGATGGCCACTTACATTGAATACTCCTTTGACGGAAGAGGTCGTGCGGAAGCTGAGGGTCCGCGATATGGTGACCCTGAACGGCACGATCTTCGGGATCCGCGACCTGACGCTGATCCATATCTTCGACCACAAGAATGAGCCTCCCGTTTCCCTGCAAGGGGGCGTGCCTGCTCCACACCGCCCCCAGCTTGAAGAAAGATGGGGAACCGGTGGGAGAAGATCTGCGTGGGGACCACGACCAGCGGACGGATGGACCGGTTTACGCCCGGTCTCATGGAAAAATACGGAGTCCGGGCCATCATCGGCAAGGGCGGCCAGTACCAGGGAAGCCTCGAGGCCATGAAGAAATTCGGGGGCTGCTACCTGGCCATCGTCGGCGGGGCGGCGGCCGTGGAGACCAAGCAGATCGTGGAAGTGGAAAAGGTGTATTTCGAGGAGCTTCATCCCGGAGGCTCTCTACCAGTTCAGGGTCAAAGACTTCGGCCCCCTCACGGTGGCCATGGATTCCCACGGGAACCATCTCTACTTCGACGTGAAAGCGGAGGCGGAGAAGAAGCTGCCGGAGATCTACAAACGTTTGGGCATTCCCGTATGAAGGAACCTGTGCGCATTTGCGCATGTCCCTTCCGTCCGGAAATGCAGGGGCGGCCCTCTGTGGCCGTCCGATAGAATTTAAATCCTGACCCTGCCTTCTCTCCTGTTTTCGGGAGGAGGGCGACGAACCGTGTGAACAGGAATTACTCGCACGAATGGCGTCAAAACTTCTCTTCATCGTTCTTCCCTACCTTAGCTTCGGAATTTTCCTGGCGGGGGTCTTCTACCGTTTCTGGGTCTGGGGGCGGACTCCCGTTCCTTTGCGAATTGTGACGACTCCGGCCCCTCGCACCCGGGGAGGGGTGGCGTTACGGCTGATCGGCGATGCCCTCTGGTTCCCCAGCCTCTTCAAAGGAGACAAGGTTCTCTGGGCAGCGGGGCTCTCCTTCCACCTTCTTCTCTGGCTTGTTCTCCTCCGGCATCTCCGGTATTTTCTCTTTCCCATTCCAGGCTGGGTGGAAGGGATTCAAACGGTGGGACTCTACGCCGGGTACCTGATCCCCATTCCTCTTGCCCTGCTCCTGGCCCGCCGCCTGGTCGCCGAGAGAAACCTGTACATCTCCATCCTGGGGGATTACTTCTCCCTTCTTCTCCTCCTGGCGATCACGATCAGCGGGGTGCTGCTCGGGCTCTTTTTCCGCACCTACCTGGTTGACGTGAAGGCCATGATCCAGGGTCTCGATTCACTTTCAGCCCGGTCCTACTGCCCGTCCACTGGCTCTTCGGCCTGCATTTTCTCCTGGTGATGGTTCTGCTGATCTATTTCCCTTTCAGCAAGCTGATGCATTCGGGAGGCTTCTTCTTGAGCCCCACCCGAAACCAGCGGGCAAATTTCGAGCAGCGGTTCGTCAACCCCTGGGATTTCCCGGTGGCTTACAATCCCTTGAACCTATCGGCCGCCGGAGAAATACCGCCAGGCCCTGGCCGCGTCCAAAGAGGGAAGAAAAGAATGAAAGTGCCTGTTCCCACTCCCGAAATTCGACATCGGGGCCTCCAGGACCAGCGCTGCCATCCTTCCAAGGAGAAGGACATGGTCAAGATCGACCTGCCCGGGCAGCGGCGGGCCGACTGGAAAGAGGTCATGCTGAAGAAGATGGCCGAGGTGCTGGAGAAATACCGCTCGGTCCGTCTCTTCATGGACATCTGCGTGAAGTGCGGGGCCTGCGCCGACAAGTGCCAGTTCTTCCTGGGAACGGGGGACCCGAAGAATATGCCCGTGGCCCGGGCGGATCTTTTCCGGAAAGTGTACAAGCGGTATTTCACCCTGGGGGGAAAGATCTGGGGCCGGGCCAACGAAGCCGAAGAGCTGACCGATTCCGTCCTCCAGGACTGGTACACCTATTTCTACCAGTGCAGCGAGTGCCGGCGGTGTTCGGTCTTCTGCCCCTACGGGATCGATACGGCGGAGATCACCATGGCGGCGCGGGAGATCATGGCCGCGGCGGGAATCGCCACCAAGTATGTCACCGAGGTGGTGGCCAAGGTCTACGACACGGGAAACAACCTGGGCATCTGGGCGCCGGCCTGGAAAGACAACTGCTCCTTCCTGGAAGAAGACCTCAAGGACACGGAAGGGCTGGATATCAAGTTCCCGGTGGACGCGGTCGGGGCCGAGGTCCTCCTCGTTCCGCCTTCGGCGGACAACTTCGTCAACACCAACACGATGATCGGCTACGCCAAGATGTTTCACGCGGCCGGCATTTCCTGGACGACCAGCACCTACTGCAATGAAGGCGGAAACTTCGGGCTCTTCCTGAATTACGCCAACCTGAAGAAGATCAACAACCGGATCCTGGAGGCGGCCCGGGAGCTGAAGGTGAAAAAAATCTACTGGGGGGAGTGAGGACACGCCTGGAGGGCCGGTCTGGCCTTCACCCCCACCCTGAGCGGTCCCATGGACTTTCTGGAGATCCCCTATCCGGTGCACATCTGCGACCTCACCTGGGACCTGATCTCCAGGGGGGCTTTCAAGATCGACAAGACGGCCAACGACTCGCTCCGGGTCACCTACCACGACCCCTGCAACGTGGCCCGGGCCACCGGATATTTCGAGCCGCCCCGGAACATCCTCAAGGCGGTCTGCAACCATTTTGTGGAGATGCATCCGGACACGATCCGGGAGAAGACCTACTGCTGCGGCGCCGGCGGCGGACTTCTGGCCGATGAGATCATGGAAATCCGGATGGCCGGGGGAAAGCCCAGGGCGGAAGCCTGCCGGGCGACCGGCGCCAACTACCTGGCCACCATCTGCGCCATCTGCAAGGCCAACCTGCCCGAAGTCATGAAACACCACAAGGTGAGCTGCGAAGTGGGCGGGCGTTCACGATCTTTTGGGAAGGGCGTTGGTGTTGAAATAATCTCGATTGGGACGCAGATGAACGCAGATTTACAGGATAAGAAAAGAAAACCTGCTTGGGCATTATAGGGCCTAAAGTGTGCGGGGGCAAGATTATAGGGGCAATCACGCCATGGCGTGATGGTTGCCCATCTTGTGGGCGGCCACACGGGGCCGCCCCTACAATTTTGGGTTTTCGGTTTTGGGTTCACCAATCACAATTTGAAATTTTGATTCCTATGAAAGCGATTCTGTTTCATTTATATAATTATCTGCGCAAATCTGCGTTCATCTGCGTCCCAATCGCATTAATATTCTTTCCCGCCTGCCAGCAGGTGCAAAAACCCGAGCTCAAAGGCGAGGGACCGCTGGCGGTGACCGTGGCCCGAGGCACGGCCGTCCCGGAGTATCATGCTCCCGCGGAGCGCTGGCGGACCCTTCACGGGTCGGCGCTGAACCGGGGGGACTTCAGCCAGAGGGAGTGCGTCCTCTGCCACGACCCTCAGGCCGGGTGCAACCAATGCCACCGGTATGTTGGGGCGCCGCGGATCTCCGTGCCCGAGGCATCGCTGTACTGGGCGGAGCAAAATCATCCGGGCAAGGAAAAGAAACCGTGAGCGAAGAAGGTTCGGAGACATTTCCGGCGAAATCCGGGTACGAAGCAAACGTCCAGGTCGGCCGGAGGACGCTCCTGCAGGGTATCCTCGGTTTTCTGGGGGCGTGCGGGCTTGGCGCGCTGTTCTACGGCACGTACCGTTTTCTCGCGCCGGGCGGAGCCGCCCCCGTCGAGATCCCCCTGGGGGAGATCCCCGCGGGGGGAACGCGTCATTTTCAGTACGGGGGCGCCCCGGGCATCCTGTTCCGGGGAGAAGATGAGACCTTCAGGGCTTTTTCCCTGGTCTGCACTCACCTTGCCTGCACTGTGCTCTGGAAGCCGGAGAGAAACGAATTTTTCTGCCCTTGCCACGACGGGTTCTTCGACGCGGAGGGAAAAGTCCTCTCCGGCCCGCCCCCAGCTCCCCTGGAACGGTGGAGGGTTGAAGTAAAGGGAGAAAGGGTCGTCATCGGGGGAGCGTGACCGGCAGGTTTACGGGAAATATATGCGGATGAAATCCGACGGATTCTCTTTCCATCTTCTGACCTACTCTGTCTGGGGCATGCTGGCGGCAGTCGCCTTCTCGGGCGTCTTCCTGGCGGTTTACTATCTTCCGAATTTTTCTCAGGCCTTCTCCTCGCTCCAGCGCGTGGACGAACAGGTCCCCTTCGGCTGGATGTTTCACCGCCTGCATGCCGCCGGCGGGAGCCTTCTTCTCCTCCTTTTCCTCATTCACTTGCTCAGGGTATTTTACGCCGGGGAGTACAAGGTCAGGCCTGGTTGGGTTTGGGTGGCGGAAGTCCTCTTGATCTTTTTCACCCTGTGGGCCAACTGTACCGGGTTCTTTCTCCCCCTCTCCCGCGAAGCCTACTGGGGCACAGCCTCGGTTCTGTCCAGTGTTTCCACCCTTCCCGCGGTGGGAAAATTTCTGGCCGAATTTCTGAGGGGCGGAAGAGAACTGGGAGGGGCGGCCCTGGCGCGGTTCTTCGCCATGCACATCGGGTTCGCCGCCCTCGCGGCCCTTCTCCTGTTCGGTCATTCGCGCCGGGGATTTTCGGAGGATCGAGCCAAGAACCGGGAATTGCGAAGCCCGAACCTCTGGGTTTTGGCCGCGGCCGCCGGGGTCTTGCTTGCGGTGATCACGTTCGTTCCCTTCTGGTTTGCGGATCCGCTCAGGGAAGCCGCCAACCCGGCGATCAACCCGGCGGCGACATTCCTCCCCTGGTATTTGGCCTTCTTCCAGGAGACCCTTTCCTATTTCAATGCCGCCCACCCGGTTCTGCCGGTCCTGTTCTTTGGAGCCGTTCCCGTTCTTGTTCTTCTCCTGCCGTATATCGATCGAACCGCGGAAAGGAAATTCCTTCTGCGGCCCGTTGCCCTTTCCCTCGGCTCCGCTGTTTTGGCCGTGGGGGTCTATTTCACTCTCCTGGGGATGGCCGGGGCTCGATTACGGCGAGAAGGCTGGTCATTCCACAGGGTCCTCTCTCGGCGGCCGAGGTCCGAGGGGCCCACGTCTTCGCTCAGAAAAATTGCGCCTACTGCCACCAGGTTTTCGGCCGGGAGGGAAGAAGGGAAGGGCCGGATATGGCCGTCGTTCTCCAGCGAAACCGGTCCCCCGAGTGGATTCAGCGGTTTATCCTGAACGCTCGGCTGTATCAACCCGGGACGACGATGCCCCGGTATGAGATTCCCCTGGAAGACCTGGAAGGCTTGAGCGCTTACCTGTTGTCTCTGGACCCGAAGAGAAGAAAATTGCAAGCCGTTGACCGGGATTTTTTAAACGGATTTGAGCTGTTTGGCTCCGAAGATTCTGTGAAAAAATAATCGCCGCGGCCGTAGGGGGGTTCGCGAACCGCCCCTGTATCCCATTCTTTGTTACAGCGGCTCCGCCGCTCTGGAAGGTGAAATGAGCCAATTCGAATATTCCCGTCGTCGAAACCGACATCCTCATCCTGGGCGCAGGGGGGGCAGGGCTCTGCGCCGCCCTCCATGCCGCCGATGCGGGGAAGAAAGATAAAGATCCTCCTGGTGACCAAGGCGATCATCGGCAAGGGCGGCTGTTCCCGCATGGTCCAGGGCGGATACAACGTGGTTCTCAACCCGGCCGATTCCTTCCAGAAACATTTCAGCGATACGCTCAAGGGCGGCCAGTTCATCAACAACCAGGAGCTGGCCTGGAAATTGGTGACCGTGGCCCCGGAGCGGATCAAGGAGATGGAGACGAAATACGGCTGTTTCTTTGACCGCAACCCGGACGGGACCATCCACCAGAAGCCCTTTGCCGGGCAGAGCTTCGACCGGACCGTTCACAAAGGAGACCTGACCGGGATCGAGATCGTCTCCCGCCTGGCCGAGCAGGTTTTCCGCCGGGAATCGATCGAATACCTGGAAGAACATCGGGCCCTGGAGCTTCTCTGGGATAAGGAGAGGACCCGGATCGTCGGGGCTCTGCTCCTGGATATGGGCACGGGGAGATTTTGTGATCGCCCACGCCCGGACGACCCTGGTCTGCACGGGCGGCGGGCCCGACCATGTACAAGCTCTTTGCCCCTTCCCTGGACAAGTCGGCCGACGGCATCGCCCTTCTGTACCGGGCCGGGGCGGAGATGGTCGACATGGAGATGGTCCAGTTCCACCCGACCGGGCTGCTCGTGCAAGGGTCCAACACCTCGGGGACGCTTCTGGAGGAGGGGCTGCGGGGGGCGGGGGCCCAGCTCTTCAACGCTCTGGGAGAGCGCTTCATGGAGCGGTACGCCCCGGAGGTGAAGGAGCGGGCCACCCGGGATGTCGTCTCCCGGAGCAGCTTCATGGAGATCATGGCCGGGCGGGGAACCCCGAACGGGGGGGTGTACATCGACGCCTCGGTGATGGGGCCGGAGTTCGTGGAGAAGAACTTTCCCGGCATGGTGGAGCGCTGCCGGGATTATGGATTTGACCTGGCCCGCGAGCGGGTGGAAGTTTCCCCCACCGGCCATTTCTTCATGGGCGGGGTCCGGATCGACACCCGCTGCCAGACGGACATCGACGGCTTGTACGCCGCCGGGGAAGACGCCGGCGGTGTTCACGGGGCCAATCGCCTGGGCGGAAACGGAATCGCCGATTCCACGGTCTTCGGGGGGATCGCCGGGGATTCGATGGCCAACGATGTGATCGGCCGGGAATTGGCCCCTTTCGATGAGAAACAGGTGGCTGGAGATCATCAAAAAAGTGGAAGCCCCGCTGGGGCGGGAAGGGACTGGATCTCTACCCCCTGCGGGACACGATGCGGCTGAGCAACTGGGAGAAGCTGGGGATCATCCGGGAAGAAAAGGGGCTGCAGGAAGGCCTGCAGGTTCATCGGGGAGCTGAAAGAAAAGATGGAGACAGGTCGGAGTCCCGGCCGGCCGCGGTCCTACAACATCCCCTGGAACGACTGGCTGAACATGCGCAATCTCCTGGACGTCTCCGAGATCGTGGGCCTGTCGGCCCTGGAGCGAAAGGAGTCCCGGGGCGCCCATTACCGGAGCGATTTTCCCAAGAAGAACAACAAGGAATACCTGAAGAACTTCTTCATCAACGGCGACAAGGACGGAAAGAAGAGTCTACGAACGCCCGGTGAATTGAACCGGTTGAAGCCGGAAGATATCGGGTTTGAATAAAAGATTTTCACCACAGAGGGCGCAGAGAACGCAGAGATTGAAACAGACGAAACGAATTGTAGGGGCGGCCCTGCGTGGCCGCCCGTAAACAACCTGGCATTTGCCCGTCATTCCGGCGAAGACCGGAATCCAGTTAAAAAGACATTCTGGACCTCGGCTTTCGACGATGAGCATCTAGTCGAGACTAGACGTTTTGCCAGGATTGCCGATTCTGCAATTCGTTTAATTCTTAGCATTCTCTCTGCGTCCTCTGCGTTCTCTGCGGTGAAATCAAGGAGTTTATTATGGCCAATGGAAGTGAATGGATTTTGAAGAAGGAGGCGGCCGACCAAAGGTCTGGCGGAGCACTCTTCCGGGGATGTGGGCCTGGCTTCTGCAGAGAGTTTCGGCCCTTCTCATCCTGCTGTTTCTGACTCTTCATTTCTTCCTGCCCTACCGCCGGCCGATGCAGTTCCTCCTGCTCCTGGTGGTCGCCTTGCACGCTTCCTTGGGGATCCGAGTCTTTCTGATCGACCTGGGCGCCAAGGTGAAGACCCAGAGGATTCTGTTTGCCTTGTTTCTCCTGGCCGCCGCTTCGGGCTCTTCTTTGTATGGAGCTACTTGCCTTTCGGGGGATAAAGAGGATTCACCCCCACCACGAGCTCGTTATGAGGAAAAATGATCTATACCTTTAACATCTTCCGGTTCGATCCCCGAAAGGACACCGAACCGTACCGCCAGGAATTCGAGGTGGACTTGGGGGATTCGGACAAGATCACGGTGCTGGATGCCCTCTTCAAGATCCAGCAGACCCACGATAAAACCCTCTCTTTCCGGTACTCCTGCCGTCTGGCCATGTGCGGCTCCTGTGCGCTGGTGATGAACGGGAAGGAAGGGCTGGCCTGC
The DNA here is from genome assembly GCA_963712535.1 of uncultured delta proteobacterium. Classification (GTDB taxonomy): domain Bacteria; phylum Desulfobacterota; class SM23-61; order SM23-61; family SM23-61; genus CAVQIK01. The sequence continues at coordinate 108,767 of CAVQIK010000015.1, forward strand.
AAAACCCTGGTGAAGAATCTCGGCTCCGGGCCCATTCGCCTTGAACCCTTGCGGCACATTCCGGTCATCAAGGACCTGACCGTGGACCTCAAATTCCTGATCAAACGGCTGAAACAGATGGAGCCTTACTTCGTCCCCAGGAGCCCTTCGGCGGAACCGGCCAAGATCAGACCCGACTCCCGGGAGCGGAAGACGATCGGACTGAACACCGAGTGCATCGCCTGCGGGTCCTGCGTTTCGGCCTGCACGATGATGCACTGGGACCCGGAGTACATCGGGCCCATGGGCCTGAACCGGGCCTTTTGCCTGATTGCCGATTCCCGGGATTTAGCCGGCGAGCGGCTGGCGCGGATCGCCGGGGAAAACGGCGTTTACCGCTGCCACATGGAATTCAACTGCACCGACGTCTGTCCCAAACACCTCAGCCCCACCCGGGGCATCCACTATTTGAAGCGGCAGATCTTTCGCGAAGGGATGAAAAAATTAAACCCCTTCCGAAGAGGCAGGGGCAAATGAAGGGGAAGACCGGAATTTTTCTGCTGGCGGCCTTCTTGACCTCTCCCGGGCTGGGCTCCCCTTCGGCCCTGGGCAAGCCGGCAGGGGTCTGCGTGGAATGCCATTCCTCCGCAACCTTGCAATCCATGAAGGATTCTTCTTTCGGCCTGGACCGGAGCGTGTACCAGGCGCGCTTGGACCCTTGCCCTGGGATCCGGTCCCTGGCGGAAGATAATTTTTTTACCGAGAGCCGGATCGTGAAGTTAAACGACATTCTCGGGGAAATAGAACGGCAAGGGCGGTCGGCGGAACTGCTGAAGACAAGGACCGCCGAAAACGCGGAATCGTTTTCTTCCCTGAGGGACGGGGAGTTTCCCTCGGCTGGCCGGTTTGCCCGAGAATCTTCAACCCTGCGCGCCGCGCTCGAGAAAGTCTACGAACAGACGCTCCTGTCGCGGGACGAAACAACCCGCCGGCTCCTGATCGGGATCGGGATGTTGCTGTTTATCGGGGTCATGGTCCTTCTGGGGGTTGGGTTTCGGAAGCTGAACCGGATGGGAAAGGCGCTTTTGGCCGTCGGGGTCCTGGGAGGAAGCATGGCGGCAGCCTCCTGCTCTCCGGGACCAATGGAACCGGGCGGCAAGAGTCCCGCCCAGGAGAAGTTAGAGCAGTCGCTCTCCGTGGCCGCGCAGGTTTCCCGCGCCGTGGAAGACGAATTCCATCGTTCAATTCTCCTGGCCCAGATGGCAGGGGATTGGTCGAAAATGGATCCTGAGGGGGCCGAGCAGGCATTCCGGCTCGCGTCGAAGATGGCCCTGAACGCCGGGGAGAAGGCGGGGGAACTGGGGGGCTTCCGCGATCTTGTCTCCCAGATATCCGACCGGACCGAGGCCGGCCGGAGAAAGGTAAACTTCGACACGGTATTGGATCTGAAAGACGAAATCCGCGGCGCGGAAGGGCGCGCGTGGGCGCTCCGCGCCGTGGCCGAGGAGTGGGTCCGGGCCGACGCGAAGAGAGGCCGCCCGGCGTTGGAAGCAGCCCTGCAAAAGGCTCTGAAAATTCAGGACGAGGAGGTTCGCGACCGGGAGTTGAAATCTGCCGCTGAAGCCTGGGGCGCGACCGACCCGAATCAGGCCCGGGAGATCTCCCTCGCGATCGCCGATCCTTTCCTCAAGTCTATGGCCCTCGTGAAAATCGCCCGGAGCACTGCGAACCGTGACATGGCCGGGGATCTTGTCCGCGAGGCTTGGAAATCGGCCCAGCTCGTTTCCTCACTTTATCTCCGGTCCAAGGCTTCGGCCCGGGTCTCCGCCGCGGGAGCCGGGGTGTTTCCCCAGGAGAAGAAATTCTGGGCGGACCAGTCTTTGTCGCAAATAGAAAAATTGAAGGACCCCGGGCTTCGGAACAGGGCTCTCCAGAATTTGATTTTCGAATGGACCGCGATCGACAATGAACAGGCGGAGCGCTGGGCAGACGGGCTTCCCGCCGATTTTCCGGAGGGAAGAGCCTATTCATTCCTGCGCATTTCCCGGGCTGCCGGCGTCAGTCGCGAGAGGTCGATCGGACTCGTGAAGAAAGCCTGGCGGGAGGCCGAGCGCGAGCCGGATGCATTCGAATCCCGGAGGATTCGGATGCTGGCGGGGAAGGGGATGGCGAAGCTCGACTTGCAGGAGCTTGCCCGACTTCTTCCCGGCATAGAGGATCCTTTCTTCCGTTCGGAGGTTCTTTCGGAGGCAGCCGCGGAGCTATCCCTCCGGGAACCGCGAAAGGCCCTCGAAGCGGCAGGCGGAATTCCCCTGGAGCCTTTCCGAACGCGGGCGGCGGTCAGGGTGATCGGAAAACGAGCGGCCGGGGACCGGGCAAAAGTCTCCTCGACTTACAGGGAGGCGTTGAAGGCTGCCGAGTCTATCCCCGAACCTTACGAGCGGGCTCTGCGCCTGATCGAGCTGGGAAAACATTGGGCGGCGGTGGAGAAAGGGAAGGAGAACCTCCCCCTTGAGTCGGCCCGGATGGCCGCGGAGCAAATCCCTTCGGTCTCCGCCCGAGCCGAAGTCCTCGATCTCCTGGGCTCAGCCTGGGCAAATTCCGACCCGGCGAAAGCCAAAGCCGCCCTGGAGAAGATCGATCCTTCCGTATCCGTTGCTCGAAGATCCCTGGCGGAGGTTCGGCTTTGGGCCAAGACCGACCCGGTCAGGGGGGGGCAGCGGGCAAACTCCATTTCTTCTTCCTTCCCGTACGAAAAAACCCTCGCATGGAAAGAAGTCGCGGCTGCCATGAAGAAAAGCCAGCCCCAAGCCGCCCTAAGGCATTTGGAAGAGGCCCTGCAACGGTGCCTAAGCCTGCCGCAGGGGCCGAAACAGAAGAAGCTCCTTTCGGAAATCTTCGCCGAGGCTGCTTTTCTGGACAAAGCCTGGACGCTCCGGAAACTCGCGGAGTTGCCGGACCCAAACGTTCGGGATTCGCTCCTCAGGGATACAGGGACCCTCTGGGCCAGGGAAGATCCCCTGCAGGCTCTCCGGGCAGCCCGGGAAATTTCGGAGAGCTCTTTGCGATTGCCCGTTTATCAAAAGGCGGCTGACACGGCGGCACAAAAACTCAGCCGATTGGGGGAAGAAGCCAAATCGCCCTTGCTCCTGGGCCTCGCTGCCTGGGGGCGGGGGAGGGAGAAAGCGAAGAAGGAAGAACTCCAGGCTTTGCCGTTTCTCGAAAGAGCCCGGGAAGAGCTTGAGAAAGCTTCGGACCCCCTGGAGAGATCCTGCCTGCTGGCCGGCCTGGCAGCCGAGTGGGCTCCTTTGGATGAGAAAAAGGCTTTGAGCCTGGCCGAGAAAATTCCATCTGCCGAATTTGCCGAGCCTCATTCTTATGCCCTTTTGCAGGCCGGCGGCCAGTATCGGAAGTGGAACCGGAAAGAGGCCGACCCCCTTTTCCGGAAGACTCTCCTCTCGGCCGAAAGGATCGGCGATCGTTCGCTCAAGGCTAAAAGGCTGCTCCAGCTGGCCCGTCCAGTGGAGGTTCATCAATCCCGAAAAAGGGAAAGAAGTCCTATCCCGCGTTGAAAAGGAAGCCCGAGCGGCAGCCCCCTCCGGAACAGGCAACCCGGTGCTGTTCCAGGTTCTCCAGATTCGGCTCGAGTGGAACCCTGAAGAATGCCTGGAGATCTGCCGGGGTGCGGAATCTTCCGCGATGCGGTCTTTAGCCCTGCTCGAAGGCGCACGGTTGCTCCGGGCAAAGACGGTTGAGGAGGATGTGAAAATTCTGGAGCAGGCGCTGCATTTCGCCGAGCGGGATAAGAACTTCAGGCTGATGGCCGACATTGGTTCGGCCTGGTACGAATTGGACCCCCGGAAGGGGCTTGATATCCTGGGCCGGGTGGATCCGAAGGAGCTTCGGGTGGAAGCCCTCCGGCAAATCGCCCGGGCCAGGGATCAACGGACCGGGGAAGAAGTTCGGCAGCTCCTCGACCGGGCCGCTGACGAAGCGCTGGCGGTTGAAGGCCTGACCCAGAGGCTGGAACTTCTGAAAGAGATCGGCCGCGACTGGTCGGGAATCGACCGGGACCGGGCAAAGGCTGTTTACGCGAAGGCCTACCGGATCTTCGAGCAAGAATACCTCTCCTCTCCACGATAACCATTAAGCGCCCCCGCCCCTACGGACTATTTAAAATCGGTCGATATGCGGGGACGGAGTGTTCTTCGATTTTGGCAACAACTTTTTGCCGCTCCCCGAGACCAATTAAGGGCCCAAAGTCCAGTAATTCGTTGTCAACCGCGATGTCTTTATGATATATTTTTTTGCGTTTTTGTCCTCAAGGCCATGCGCGTTTCGCGGCGGGCATAAACGATCCTACATGAATCATTCAAAGGAAAAGGGAGGAATTGGATGGATTACACACTGCCGGAAAACATTCGATTGATGCGGGACACGGTGCAGCAGTTTGTGAAGAACGACCTGGAGCCGATCTCCCAGAAGGTGGAAGAGGAGGAGAAGATTCCCGAGAACATCGTGCAGAAGATGCGGGACATGGGATTTTTCGGGTTGTCCATTCCCGAAGAGTACGGGGGGATGGGCCTGGGCACTCTGGGAGAATGCGTCCTGAACGAGGAGTTCGGGAAGGTGAATGCCTGCTTTCGATCCCGGTTCGGGACGAACAACGGCATCGGCTCCCAGGGGATTCTGATCGACGGAACGCCGGAGCAGAAAGAGAAATATCTTCCCCGAATCGCCAGCGGGGAATGGACCGCGGCCTTTGCCCTGACCGAGCCCAACGCCGGTTCGGACGCGGCCAATATCCAGACCAAGGCGGAAAAGAAGGGGGATGTGTACCTCCTCAACGGCCTGAAGCACTTCATCACCAACGGGGACATCGCCGACGTGTCCACGGTCATGGCCGTGACCGACAAGACGAAAGGCCCCCGCGGCGTGACGGCTTTCATCGTGGAGAAGACCTTCCCGGGTTATTCGGTGGGCAAGATCGATAAGAAAATGGGAGTCCACGGAAACAACACCTCCGAACTCGTCTTCGAAGACTGCCAGGTGCCGGCGGGCAATATCATCGGCCTGCAGGAAGGGAAAGGGTTTTCCACGGCCATGAAGGTCCTGGAGAAAGGCCGGATCACCATCGCCGCGTTCGTGCGTGGGGACCGCCCAGGTTTGTCTGGACATGAGCATCGCCCACTCCAAGCAGCGGGTCCAGTTCGGCAAGCCGATCTCCGCCAACCAGGCCATCCAGTGGATGCTGGCGGACATGGCGATCTCCATCTACACCGGGAGGCAGATCGTGTACCACACGGCCTGGTGCCGGGACCAGAAACAGAGGGTCACCCAGCAGGCGGCGATGTGCAAAGTGTACTGCACCGAGATGGTGAACCGGGTGGCGGATTCGGCCCTCCAGATCCACGGCGGAATGGGGTACATGAAGGAGTCGCCCATCGAGCGCATCTACCGGGATATGCGGCTGTATCCGGATCTTCGAGGGAACCTCCGAAGTGCAGCGGATGGTGATCGCGAGGGAATTGTTGAAAGACTAATGCAAACGAAAGAAATAAATGTACATAGAATGTAGGGTGCGATTCTCCGAACGCACCGTTTGAAGGCCTGATCGGGGATCAGGCCCTACAAAATTGTCATCCAGACAAATCTACGTTCCTGTATTAGCGGGGGGAATATGGCCGGGAAGAAAAAGGCTCCGAGGGGCCCAGTCGACCGTTACCGTTCCCATCGAAAACACAGCCCAGGCTTACCTCGAACTTCTGCGGGACCGGGGGATCAAGTACTTCTTCGGGAACGCGGGCACCGACTTTGCTCCCCTGGTGGACGGCTTCGCCAGGCTTTGCGGCGGAGGGGAAAGAGTTTCCCCGGCCCATCCTGGTTCCCCACGAATTTACGGCCGTCAGCATGGCCCATGGGTATGCCATGGTCACCGGAGAGCCGCAGGTGGTGATGGTCCACGTGAACGTGGGGACTTCCAACGGCCTGACCGGGGTGATGAACGCTTCCCGGGCCAACATCCCTCTGATCTTTACCGCCGGGAGGACCCCGATCACCGAGGGAGAGGTGAAGGGAGGGCGGAATCTGCACATTCATTGGGCCCAGGAGTCTTTCGACCAGGCTTCCATGGTGCGGGAGTACGTGAAATGGGACTACGAGCTAAGGTGTTTCGCCCAGGTGGAAAAGGTGGTGGACCGGGCCCTGAACATCGCCATGTCTGAGCCCAAAGGGCCCGTTTACCTGAGCCTCCCGCGGGAAGTCCTGGCCGAGGAGCACAGCGAGTTTACCTATACGCCCGCCAGGCCCGAGGCTTTATGCCAAACCGGGCCCGGATGCCGAGGCGGTCCGCCGGGCAGCCGAATTGCTGAAGGACGCGGAAAACCCGCTGGTGATCACCTCCATGGTGGGGAAGAACCCGGCGGCCGTTGGAGAGCTGGTGAAGCTCTGCGAGTCCTTCGCCCTGCCGGTCACCATCCCCATGAGCAATCTGTACCTGAATTTTCCCACGGAACACCCCCTTCACCTCGGGTTTGACCCCATGAAGTACCTGGAGTCATCGGATGTCATCCTGGTGATCGAAGCCGACGTCCCCTGGTTCCCCATTCGCTCCAAACCGAAAACGCGATGCGCGTGTCATCCAGATGGGGATCGACCCGTTCTTCTCGCGCTATCCGATGCGGACCTTCCCGGTGGACGTCCCCCTGGCCTGCGATCCCGAGGCCGGATTGAAAGCCCTGGCCGCGGCGCTCCAGCCGCATCGAGCCTCGAAGAGGACCCTCATCCAGGGGCGGTTGGAGAGATTGACGAAGGAACACGACTCCCAGAAGGCGGCCTGGAAAGCCGCGGCCGAGAAGCTCCGGAGAGAAAGACCCATCGACATGGAATGGGTGTCCTACTGCGTGGGCCGGGTGCGGGACGCGGGATACCGTGCTGATCAACGAATACGACCTGCGGGCGAATCAGGTTCCTCTGTCCGAACCCGGTTCATTTTTCGCGTCTCCCATGTCCAGCGGCCTGGGGTGGTGCTTCGGCGCCGCCCTCGGGGTGAAGCTGGCCCGCCCGGACACCGTTCCCATCGTCTGCATGGGCGACGGGACCTACCACTTCACGGCTCCCACCGCCTGCCACTTCGTGGCCCAGAGCCTCCCCGTCGTGGCCGTGGTCTTTAACAACCAGTGCTGGAACGCGGTAAAGGGGTCGGTACAGGATCTTTACCCGCAGGGCTGGGCTGCCCGGAAGAACCATTTCGTCCTCTGCGATCTCGAGCCGGCGCCCGCTTATGAAAAGATCGTGGAAGCTTTCGGGGGATACGGCGAGAGGGTGGAGGACCCCGGTGAAGTCATTCCCGCCCTGGAGCGGGCGGTGAAAGCCGTCCGGGAAGGAAAGCGCCAGGCGTTGCTGAACGTGATCTGCAAGCATCCGTAATTTTTTTTTGGGACGCAGATTTTCGCAGATTTTCAGGATAGAATAAAAGAAAGTAAGAGAAATCATCCGGGCCTGCGGGCGTTTCTTTTTTTGAATCTGCGGGTATCTGCGAAAATCTGTGTCCCAAAAACGATATAAAATGATTCATCTGCTATTTTTGTTCCTCGTTTGGACAATCATCCTACCCCAGGCGGCAACGGGGGGAGAGAAGGAAAAATTGAATCCAAAGGTCCCCCTGCCCGCAGAGGTCGCGGGATGGAAATGGGACGGGAAAGACCTCAGGTACAATTCCCGGACCCTTTTTGACTACATCGACGGGGCGGCGGAACTATACCTTGCCTACGGGTTTCAGAACCTGACCGTCCGCCGATATGAGAAGACGAGCCGCCTCTCCATCGTCGTCGAGGTCTACGAAATGGCCTCCCCGGAAGATGCCTACGGGGTCTTCTCTTTTGAACGCCAGGATGACAGCGCGGGAATCGGCCAGGGGTCGGAGTTCGGGGGAGGGCTGCTGAGGTTCTGGAAGGGGAAATATTTCGTGAGCGTCTATGGCGAAGGGGACGGCCCGGAAGTGGAACCGGCCATCCTCAGCGCCGGCCGGGCAGCGGCCGATTCCATACCCGGTACAGGGGCCGAGCCCGCGTTAATTCAATTTCTTCCTGGCAAGGACTTGGGGCTCATCGAAAAGAATATTCGCTATCTGAAGAGTCACATCCTCCTCAACCAGCGCTTTTTTATTTCCCACGAGAACATTCTCAACCTGAACCGGGATTCGGAAGCCGTGCTCGCGAATTACGTTCGGGAAAGAGAAAAAGTTTCTCTCCTCCTAATCCGATACCCGAATCCGGGCAAAGCGGCAGAGGCCCTGCAGAGCTTCACCCGCGCTTACCTGGCCGACGCGTCGGGCAAGGACCGGGTCAGGACCGAAGACCGCAAATGGACCTTCGCCCGGCAGTTCAAGGAGAATATCATCCTCGTGTTCGGAGCCCCCCGGGAATCCGACGGGGAGGCTCTGCTGAAGGCCGCGGAAGACAAAATATTAGGACGCAGATAAACGCAGATTTTCAGGTTTTTTAACGAAAAAACAAATAAAGTTCCAAGATGACGGGAAACCCCGGAAATCCCCCTTAATCCCCCTTTTTCAAAGGGGGAGACTATTCTCCTCCCTTTGTTAAAGGGAGGCTGGGAGGGATTTCTGGTATGGCTATATATATAATTTTAAGATTTGAAGGGTTGCCAATATTTTATTTCTTATCTGCGTAAATCTGCGTCCCATTTAATTGAAGAGGGTTGAAACATGGAAAAGAGAGTGATAACCCGCAGGGACTTTCTCAGGGGGGCAGCTGGGGGCGCGCTCGCAGCCGCTTGGGTCTCCGGAGTTCCGGCCAAGGCTCCGGCCGCCCAGAAATCAAAGGTGGTCATCATCCGGAACGCCGAAGTTCTGGACGGCCAGGAAAATGTCCGGGGGGAGATCCTGCAGTCTATGCTCGACGAGGGCGTCAAGAACCTTCTTGGCGCCGGAGAACCCCTGGAGGCCTGGCAGAAGCTGATCAAGAATTCGGACGTCGTGGGAATCAAGAGCAACGAGTGGGGGAGGCTCCCCACCCCCAAGGAACTTGAAGCAGCCATCAAGCGGCGGGTGCTGGATGCCGGAGTAGCCGAGAAAAATGTGGATATCGCCGACCGCGGGGTTTTGCACAACCCTGTCTTCCAGAAAGCCACCGCTTTAATCAATGCGCGGCCTTTGAGAACCCACCACTGGTCAGGGGTGGGCACCTGTTTGAAGAATTATATTCAGTTTGTTCCCAACCCTTCCGCATATCATGAAGAAGGCTGTTCCCCCCTGGGCAAGATCTGGACGTACCCGATCGTGAAGGGGAAAACGCGTCTGAATATCCTCTCCGCGCTGACCCCTCAGTTCTACGGCCGCGGGGCCAATTTCTTTGACCGGAGATACGTCTGGCCTTACAAGGGGCTGATTATGGGGACGGACCCGGTGGCGGTGGATGCGGTCGGAGCGCGCCTCCTCCAGCTGAAACGGATCGCTCACTTCGGCGAGGACCGGGCCCTCGATGTCCTTCCGGTCCATATCATCGTGGCCGACCAGAAATACAACCTGGGAGTAAGCGACCTTGGCCGGATTGAGCTGGTGAAGCTGGGCTGGATGGAAGAAATTTTGGTTTAGGAATTCAGGCCGTGAGCCTTGGGGCCTATCCGCTCAATTGGGGAAAATGGTCAAAAAATGTAGGGCAATCACGCCACGGGCGTGAGGGTTGCCCATCTTGCGGGCGGCCACGGGGGGCCGCCCCTACAAAATCTCATTGGTTCCGGCTCGCCCATCAGGTGATGATGGATTGCTGTAAACCCGGCACGACTAGGATGGATTCCCGCCCCTCAACGGCTTATCTGTTTCACCATGCAAATAACGGGGTACCCTTTAGAGCCGCGGAACTGCCAGGTGGCGCGGATGCTCCTGGGGATTTGGGTTCTTTTCAACTTGCGAAATCCTAGCTTGGCTGCGAATTTCTCCGCCTTCATGGTGAATAGATATACCCGCTGCACTTTCCGCGAGCGAACGTAGTCCAGCATCCTTTTGTTCAGGGCCATGGCGATGCCCCGGGCGCGATAAGCCGGGGCCACGCACAAGGAGCGGAACAACCCGACTCTTCCGTACACTTCGACCCCTACGACGCCCACGACCTTTTCAGCTGCCTTCGCGACCAGGAAAGACTTTAAATACCGGTGGACATAGCGCGTGGGCAGGCCGCATTCGGACAGGAGTTCGCGGATCTCCCCCTTATCCGAGGGAGCGGCAAAGGAATAGGCGATGGAGGGTTCTTCCGTTTCGCTTTTCATCGGCCTGCTGCAAGGGCAAAAAGAATGGCGGATCTGTCCGATCTCCGGCACCGGTACCGAAATCGAATTTCACCGCAAATACTCGTTTTCTTGAAACCAAGCGACGGCATCGCGCAGGGCCTCCTGGATGGGGCGCGGCTTGAACCTCAAAACGCGCTCCGCCTTCTCCGCGGTGAAAAACATTTTTTTCTTCGCCAGCCGCACCGCTACGACGGTGACCCGGGGCTCATCTCCCCCGGTCACCCGCGCCCAGGCTTCGGAGAGATAAGCGACTGGGAGTAACAGATTGCGGGGCAGGCGCACCCGCGGCGGTTTCCGCCCGACGACGGCCGCAATTTCAGCGAGAATTTCTTTCAGGCTCAGGTTGACCGCGCCCAATACATACCGCTCGCCGACCTTCCCGCTCTCCAAAGCCAGCAGGTGTCCCACGGCCACGTCGTCGACGTGGACGAGGTTCAGGCCCGTGTCGACGTAAGCGGGCATGCGGCCCGAGGCGGCATCGACGATGATACGGCCGGTGGGCGTCGGTTTGATGTCCCGGGGACCTACGGGGGTGGAGGGATTCACGATCACCACCGGCAGTCCTTCCTCATCTGCCAGTCGTTTCACTTCGGCTTCGGCCAGGAACTTCGAGCGCTTGTAATCGCCGACCATATCCGCTAGGGAAACGGGGGTGTTCTCATCCGCCGGGACGCCGTTCCGGTTGAGGCCGAGCGTCGCTACACTGCTGGTGTATACGATCCGGGACACTCCGGCCCGGGCCGCCGCCGTCATGATGTTGCGGGTCCCGATGACATTGACGTCGTAAATCTCTCTCGGACGAGGGGCCCACAGGCGGTAGTCCGCCGCCACATGAAAAAGGATGGAACAGCCGGCCAGGGCTCGGTCTAACGAGGGCCGGTCCGTGAGGTTCCCCGTAACCGTTTCCAGATCCAGCCCGCACAGATTTTTCTGATCGCTCTCGGCGCGGATAAGAGCGCGCACCCGGTGTCCGGCCTTTATCAATTGCCGCGCTACCGCGGACCCGACAAATCCCGTGGCCCCCGTGATCAGCGTTTTCAAGAAATTTCACTCCTTGCAGCCGCCGGCGAGATTCGGCCCGTTTGAGAATCGTTCCGATCGGGTGCCGGCGGGTCGAGCAAATAACGCCCCGCGTGAAGGACCACCCCGGCCAACGCTGCTTCCGCCGTTCGGACATCCCGTAGCATCCGAGCCAGAGCAAATATTTCCGACGGCCGCCTGCAAAGGCCCAAGAACAGCGTTAAGACTCGCACTCGTCCGAATTCATCGGCCGCATCGAGGGCGCAGCGGGGGAGGTCGCTACCGGCGGAGTCCGTTATGGCCCGAACGGCCAGGAAAGGAACCCGCGATTCCATGGCCGCCCGGGCCAGGGCTCCGCTTTCCATGTCCACGGCGACTGAGGCGGTCCGGCGCAGAAGAAGCTCCTTTTCCGCGCGACTTGCCACAATCCCTGCGCTTTCGGCGAGAGCCCCTTCCCGCAGTTCAACTTGTCCTCTCAGCCCCATTTGCAACTGGTTGAGCCAGGCCGGGTCCGCGAAATAAACGGATTGGTCGGTCGCGTGGATCTTTTCAGGGAGGATGAGTGTTCCGGGTGAGAGATTGGGAAGCAGGCCGCCTGCAAAGCCCCAGCTGACCAGGGCCGTTGCCCCGTTTTCCATCAATCTCCGGGCACCCAGCCCAGCCCGGACCGCCCCCATCCCGGAAACGAGCAGCATCGCCCCTTCCGGAAGGAAGATCAGTTCTCCGGCCCGTCTCCGGGGAACGCGTTTTCTGTTTTTCTTAGGGACATTCGCGGCTGCGGGAGCAAGGCCTTTGAGCAGGGGGCGGGCTTCCCAAAAAGTTGCGGCTACGATCCCGGTACGCATTAAAAGGTCTTTTCCCCCCGCAGGTTGCGGTAGCGCGCCAGGGCCCAAAGAGGAAAATACTTGGAATAGCCGTGGTACTTCAGGTAAAACACGCGGGGAAACCCCGGGGCGGTGAAGCACTCATCTTCCCACAGCCCGTCGCTCCTCTGGGTCCGCAGGAGAAAGCGCACCCCGCGTTGAACCTCCTCGGAATCGGCATGCCCGGCGCCCATGAGGCCGAGCATGGCCCAGGCGGTCTGGAAAGAATTGCTCTCGGGCCCCTCTCCGGCTTTGCCGGGGTTAAAATAGGTATCGCAACCCTCCCCCCAACCGCCGTCGGGCCGCTGCTTGCTCTTCAGCCACTGGACCGCTCGCTCCACGGCGCCGCGGTCAAAGGGTTCATCGACCTTTTCCAGGGCGGCTAAAACGGACCAGGTCCCGTAAATGAAATTCGTCCCCCATCTTCCAAACCAGGAGCCATTCGGTTCCTGTTCCCGGAGCAGGAAATCGAGGCAGCGCCTCAGCTCCGGGCCTCGCCGCCCCATCAGGCCCAGAAGGGTTGCGCAGCGGGCGCTGACGTCGCTCGTCGGGGGGTCGAGAAGGGCGCCGTGATCCGCGAAGGGGATCTCGTTCAGGTAGTAGTGGGTATTGTCGGCGTCGAAAGCGGCAAACCCCCCATTCCTGGATTGCATGCCGCAGATCCAGTCGGCGGCCATTTCCACAGCATCTCGGAAGATTTCCCTCCCCGACTGGTGCATGGCCCAGGCAACCGCTGCCGTATCGTCGAGGTCGGGATAATGAGGGTTGTTGAACTGAAAAGCCCATCCCCCTCCTTTCAATTCAGGGTGGTTCTCGCGCCAGTCGCCCGGCTGGTCGTCCAATTGGCGGCCCCGGAGCCAGTCCAGGCAGCGGAACACGGCCATCCTTCCTTCTTCGCTGCCCTCCTCCTGGAGCGCCAGGCAGGTCAACGCGGAGTCCCACACGGGGGAGACGCAGGGCTGGCAATAAGCGAAGCCCTTGCCGGTCACCAGCAGTTTTTGGAGCGCGCGCTTCGTTTTGACTCGCGCGGGATGGTCAGGAGGATATCCCAGGCACGCCAGCGCTTCGTGGGCGTTCACCATGGCAGGAAAGATGGCGCCCAGCCCGTCTTCCCCGTTCAGGCGCTCGACAAACCACCTTTCCGCCTTTCGAACGGCCAGGCGGCGGATCGCCCGGGGGATAAAGGGCTCGATGGAGCGCCCCGCCTTGTCGAAGAGCAGAAACAGCCGGTTCAGGGGGGAGCGGACTTGGAAATAATTCTTCTCTGTCTCCGGCGGGGTGAGGAACAACTCGCGGATGTGAATTTTCCCCGGGTTCTTGGCGCGGGGCTTCAGGCTGCACAGGATCGTCAGGGGGACCATGACCGTTCTCGACCAGTAGGACACCTTGTGCAGGTGAAACGGAAACCAGCGGGGGAAGAGCATGATCTCCACCGGTGTAAACGGAACCCCGCGCCAGGGAATCTGGCCGAAGAGGGCGAGGGTCATCCTGGTGAAAACGTTGCACCGGGCCGCTCCCCCGGAAGCGAGGATGGCTTTCCGCGCCTTGGCCATATGGGGGGCATCCGGAAGATCGCCCGCCAACTTCAAAGCATAATACGCTTTCACCGAGCAGCTGAGGTTGAATTTGCCCCCTACGAAGAGGGGCCAGCCCCCATGGCTTTCCTGATGAGCACGGAGATACGTGCAAATCTTCGCCTGGAGATCCGCATCGACTTCATCCAGGTAGTGCATCATCAAGATGTATTCGGCGGGTATGGTGCAGTCGGCTTCCAGTTCGAAACACCAATGGCCTTCCGGATGCTGGAGCCCGATCAGGGCGCCGCGCGCGCTCTGTATGGCGTTTTCGACCTCTTCATTCAGAGGGCCCGAGTCGTCCGGCTCCTCGATCTCGGCCCTTTCTGCTATTTGTTCCATGGGAAAAGAGAGCCTAGCAATGATGAATTTCAGGAATGAAGTCTATCTTTTAGGTTAGGTTAACATCCCAGCGGGGTGCCGTGCAACGCAAAAGTATTTTCAACGCGGGAGCTTCTGGGGATTGCCGCGGACAAAAGCTGATGGTATATAGGGCAAGGATAGAAAAGGAACGTGGGCGTCCCCCCTCCTTCTCGAAACAAATCCGCCTTTTAAAAAATGTTGCTCGGTCAAGGCCTGCTGACATGAAAACATTCCTGTACCTTACCCAGTGGTTCTTCTTGGCTCCCGCCGCGAGCGGGGCCGTTTACGGGGTCCTTTGCCTCCTCGCGGTGTGGCGATTCTCCGCGCGACCCGCCGCGTGTGCCGGCTCGTTTTCCGCATGGCCCCCGGCGACGGTTCTGAAACCTGTTTGCGGCCTGGAGAAAAATCAGGAATCCAACTTGGCCAGCGCTTGCCTCCAGGATTACCCGGATTTCCACGTTGTCTACTCGGTTCAAAACCCCGGAGACCCTGCCATCCCCGTTCTGAAAGAGATCCGGCGAAGATATTCCCAACGGGCAACCCTGGTGGTGAAGGATCACCAGGCCGGACCCAACGGCAAAGTGAACAACCTCCTCGGAGGCCTGGGCCATGCCCACAACGAGATCTTGGTGATCAGCGACAGCGACGTGTATCTGCGGGCCGATTACCTGAAAAACATCGTGGCCCCCTTGGCTGACCCCCGGGTAGGGTTTGCCTGCACGCTGTACCGGGCGGGCTCGGCCGGCCGCTGGTTCGAAAAAATGGCGCTCTTGACCCTGAACGCGGATTTCGTTCCCGGGGTGATCTTTGCCTACGTCACCGGTGCTTCGGCCTTTTGCCTGGGTTCCTCGGTCGCATTGCGGCGCGACTCCTTGCGGGAGACGGGCGGGCTTGAGACGCTGGCGGATTACCTGGCAGAAGATTACGTGATGGGAAAGCGGATCCTGGATTTGGGGAATAAGATGGTCCTGGTGCCCTATTTTGTGGACGTCACGGTGGACCTGAGAGGATTAAAGTCTTGGTGGAATCACCAGGTCTCGTGGGACCAGAAGACGCGCTCCGCCCGGCCGGCGGCTTTCTTCGCCACCATTCTGACCCGCACCGTGCCGTTCGCCCTCCTGTTTGCCGCCGTGAGGGCGGCGGATGGCCTGGGGCTGGGAGTCCTGGCCGCGGCTCTGGGAATCCGGTTGGGCACGGCGGCCGCGATGCTGGCCCTCTTCCGCGACCGGGAAGGATTGAAGAGCCTTGGGTTTCTCCCCCTCAGGGATATCGCCGCGCTGGCGACCTGGCTCCTCGCTCTTACGAAAAAGAGCGTCATCTGGCGCGGCTCGAAGCTGATCCTCACCCGGGGCGGGCGCGTCGCCCGGAAGACTTCCCGGTGAGGAAGATCATCCTGACGGCCGATGACTTCGGATTCTCCCTGGCGGTGAACGAAGCCGTTGAAAAAGCCCACCGCAGCGGCGTTTTGACGGCGGCGAGCCTGATGGTAGCGGGGAAGGCGGCTCTTGACGCGGTTGACCGCGCCAGGCGCCTGCCTTCGCTTCGGGTCGGGCTGCACGTCGTTCTCGTGGGCAGCTCGCCCGTTTCCCCAGCGGGAGCCGTGCCCCACCTGCCGGCAATTTTTCATGAAGGCCAGGGCCTGCTCGACCGTGGCGCCTTTCTTTATGCTCTTCAGGATTCGCGGGTCTCCGGACTCGAAACCCACGACGAGGAGGCGGCACCCGGCATCTTTCATTTCCTTCAGAGTTTCAAAATCGGTTGTCACGCGGGCGTTGCAGGACCAGGTGAGCTTCAAGGGTTTGAGTTCGCGGCAAAGCTCCAGGACCCGGGGCTTGCTCCAGGTGAAGGTATCATCGTCGAAAAAGATTTCCCTGGCCTCAGGAAAAAGCTCGCGGGCCCTCCTTGCCTCCGCGGCCACGTTTTCACTGCTCCGGGTACGCCAGCGATGCCCGCTCAGGGTCTGGGGCCAGAGGCAAAACGTGCACTGGGCCGGGCACCCGCGGGAGGTGTAAAAGGAGACATACGGGTAAAGAATGAACGGGACGGTGTACCGGGTGAAGTCGAGGTCCCGTTTGTAAATCTCCACCGCGAATGGCAGGTCATCCAGGTTTTCCATGAAAGGGCGGTCCGGGGTATGAAAAATTTGGTCTCCCCTCCGGAAGCTGATCCCGGCGATCTCTTCGGGCCTGGCCCCCCGCGCGAACTCCGCCACCGCATAATCAAATTCCCGCCGGGCGACAAAGTCGATTGCCGCTGAAGCCCGGAGGCTCTCTTCGGGCAAGGCGGTCACATGAGGCCCGACAAAGGCGACCTTCCCACCCGGACGGGCGTCCTTCATCCTCTCGGCAAGACGAAGATCGCTGGAGAACCCCGGGGTTGAGGTGAAGAGGACCACGAATTCGAAGTCTCTGGAAATGCGAACGGTTTCCTCCGGGCTCACTCCGTGCGACGGGGCGTCCAGGAGACGGCTTTCGGGTATGAGCCCCGCGGCGTAAGCGAGCCAAGTCGGATACCAGAAAGAGGTGATCTCCCGGGTCGCCGGATATCGCGCCCCGGCTCCTCCGTCGAACTTCTCGAAGGAAGGAGGGTTCACCAGAAGGGTCTTCATGGAGTGTCCCGCCGAGTGAAAGAGAGCGCTCGTTCGGCTGAAGCCATCGCGACTGCGGCGATCCGTGCGAATTTTCCCGTCCTGGCCGAAAAAATAAATCTCTTCATGTCTTGAATATGGAATTCCCCCCCGTTTTTGTCAATATTTTTCCCCCCGCAGCTAACGCCGGCTTCGGACAAATACCTGGTCTTAATCCGCAGGGGCTATGATATAATTTTCAGCTGTTGCATTCGTCTTTGAAAGGTTCATTCCGGTTGCGCAACGAAACAGCCGGAGGGGAGGGGCTCCTTGCCTGTGACCCGGTTTCGGTCGCTTGGCTTCTTTGCCGAGCGTTGTTCGGGAAACCAACAGGATCCATCCATCCTTCCGGCCGTGCGGCTCCCTCTTGTCCTGCACGGGATTCCTGGGATGTAATTCCAATTCTCTGCCCGGGTGGGCTTTGATCGGCCAGGAACCTGGTTCTGGGTGCCCTTTTCCCTGCCGCCGGTCGGCCTTGTCGCCGTGACGGGCGGCGCAGTCGCGTAAGATCCCCGGGAAGGATGGGACGGGGCCATCGATTCAAAGGAACCTTGAAAAAATGGGAATCCCGCTCGGCCAAAAATACAGGATTGCCGCTTACCTCTTGGGCCAGAAGCTCCGGGGGAAGCGCCGAACCCCGCTGGTCCTCATGCTGGAGCCGCTCTTTCGCTGCAATCTCGCCTGCTCGGGATGCGGAAAGATCGCCTACCCTGAAGAGGTCCTGGACCGGCGGCTCACCCCGGAGGAGTGCCTTTCCGCGGCGCAAGAGTGCGGGGCCCCGGTGGTCTCGATCTCCGGTGGAGAGCCCTTGATCCATCCGGAGGTGCCGCAGATCGCCGCGCAGCTGGTGAGAAGAAAAAAGTTTGTGTACCTGTGCACCAACGGCTTGCTCCTGAGGAACAGGGTTGGGGATTACGTCCCTTCCTCCACATCTGACGTTCTCCATCCACCTCGACGGCGGCAGGGAGCAGCACGACCGGATCGCGGGCCGCCCGGGGGTATTCGACGCCGCCGTCCAGGGCATTGAAATCCTTCGCTCTCGGGGTTTTCGTTGCATCGTCAACTGCACCCTATACGAAGGCTGGGCCCCGGAGGAGGTGGGGGAATTCTTCGATTTTATCTCGGCCCGGGGAGTTGAGGGGATCACCGTGTCCCCGGGCTACAGCTACGCCGGCGCCTCCCGGCAGGACCTGTTTCTGGAAAGGAGCAGGAGCAAACAGCTCTTCCGGGAGATCCTGAAGCTCCGCCGGGAGCGCCGCTGGAAGTTCAATCACTCGAGCCTGTTCCTGGACTTCCTGGCCGGAAACCGGAGTTATTCCTGTACGCCGTGGGGGAATCCCACGCGCAACGTCCTCGGCTGGCAGCGGCCCTGTTACCTCCTCGCGGAAGGGCACGCCCCGACTTACCGGGCCCTCGTGGAGGAGACCGACTGGGACCGATACGGGCCTGGCCGGCATCCCGAGTGTGCTCAGTGCATGCTCCACAGCGGGTTCGAAGCGACGGCGGTAAACGACACCCTCGCCCATCCGTTTCAAGCCCTTTCGGTCTTTTTGCGAGGCCCGAGAATAGAGGGGCCGTTCGCTCCGGATCCCGCCGAGAAATTTTCAGGGTCAGGGAGTGAACCCTAAAGGAGAAATCCGTCCTTCCATCAGGCCGGGGGAGAGTGCCATCCGGTGCAAGTCCCCGCGCCCCGATCTTTCGCCGATCCCACGCCCGTCGGCCCCGGTGGCTGGCCTGGCGGCCCAATATTGGAGGTACCCGAGTGATGAGGAAAATCGCGCTTCTGGCCATCCTCTTTGCCCTGCTCCCATTCCCAGGCTACGCCCAGCAGAACGGAGTTTCAGTGGGCTATGGATTCGGCCTTTTCAACAACAGGGCAGATTTCGGAGAACTGGAGGATCACCGGAATTACAATTTCTTTCAGGCAGCGTATTTTCACGAGTTCTTGCTCCTCAAGAATCTCTTCTTCGTCGCCGAGCCCTACCTCTCCTACACCATCGATCCGGAGGATGGAATCGATGTTGGCTTGGGACTATTTTTCAGGTATTATCTAAAAAACCTTTTTTTCAGCTTGGGCTCCGGGGGCGCCTACAACAGCATTCAGTTCCCGGAGCAAGGCACGCATTACGTCTTCATCCTCCAGGCAGGCGTGGGATACAAGTGGAGAAACTTTTTCATCGAAAACCGCTTCCGGCATTATTCGAATGGCGGGTTGGCCAGTCCCAACCACTCGATCGACGCGAACATCATCAGCATCGGTTATCTTTTTTGAATCTTTTCAGTTTTTCCCCCGGTCTTTTCGGCCGGCTATCCGCCTCGGGCGGGGAAACAGGATGGCGAGAAGAGAAGGCAAAATCATGAGAACGCCCGTTCCCCCGATCCCGGTTTCGGATTATGAAGAGCGGGCCCTCCAGGAAGTCTCCCGTTCCTTTGCCCTGACCATCCCCCAGCTTCCTCCCGAGCTCCGCCGGCAGGTTACGAACGCCTACCTGCTCTGCCGGATCGTCGACACCATCGAAGATGACGAAAGCCTTTCGCCCGACCGCAAGAAGTTCTATTTTCAGGAGTTCCTGCGGGTCCTGGAGAGAAAGATGCCGGCGGGGCAATTCGCCGATTCTTTGTACCCTCTGCTTTCCGGCCGGACCCTTCCGGAGGAGAGGGATCTGATCCGGAATACGCCGCGGGTCGTGGAGACGACGTGGTCCTTCAGTGCCAAACAGCAAGCGGCCATGAAGCGGTGTTGCGGGACGATGGTCGCGGGAATGGAGGAGTTCCAGCTTGCCAAGAACCCGGCGGGGCTGCGGGACGTCGAGGAATTTCAGCGCTACTGTTATCACGTCGCCGGGGTCGTGGGCGAAATGCTCACGGAACTTTTCTGCGAGTACTCGACCGAGATTGCCAGGCACCGGAAAGGGCTTCTGTCGCTTGCTTCCTCGTTTGGCCAAGGGCTGCAGATGACCAATATCATCAAAGATTTCTGGGAAGACCGGGCGCATGGGTCCTGCTGGCTTCCGCAGGACGTCTTCCGTGACGCGGGATGTGACCTGCAAAACCTTTCTCCCGGCCACTACACGGACGCCTTCGGAGAAGGTCTCGCGATCCTGATCGGGATGGCCCGCGGACACCTTCAGAATGCCCTTGCCTACACCCTGATGATTCCATCCCGGGAGACGGGGATACGGAAATTTTGCCTCTGGGCGGTCGGAATGGCCGTCTTCACATTAAGAAAGATCAACCAGAAGCGGAATTACCGCAGCGGCCAGGAGGTGAAAATTTCGCGGCAGAGCGTGAAAGCCATCATCCTCGTCAGCAACGCGAGCCTGCGGAGTGATTTTATTCTGAAAAACCTTTTCGGCCTCAGCACCCGCGGTCTCCCTCCACCTCGGGCCGCCTCGGCGGCTTGAGTCCTGCCTTGACGATTGCGTTGAATCGGGTTTTTTCGGAGAGTAGAATATATTTATGAATTTGACGCCCTGCACGTTTATTTCCATTTTTCTTTTCAGCCTGGCCCTTCAGGGCGTGCCCGCCCAGGCCCAAACGCCGGCTTCGCGGGTTCGCGGGCTGCTCGAAGAAGTGATGGCCGTTCAGAATCGGCCCAAAGGGGAGGGTGCTGAAGACCGGAACCGGCGGCGGGCGGCCATCAAGGAGATCATCGCCCGGAATTTTGATTTCGATTCCATGTCAAGAAAATCCCTGGGCCGGGAGTGGGACAAGCTGACGCCTTCCGAGCGGGCTGAGTTCAAATCCGTTTTCCAGGGATTATTTCAGGACTCCTACACCAAAATGGTGTTGGATTTGCTCAAACAGGAAAAGATTCTCTACCACCAGGAGGAGGTCAACGGGGACAAGGCGCTCGTGAAGACCACCATTGTCCGGGTGAATGAGGAAATTCCGGTGGATTATTCACTCACCCGATCGAAGGATCGTTGGCTCGTGGAAGATGTGTCCATCGACAGGGTCAGCATCGCCGAAAATTATCGGCAGGCGTTTACCCGGGTGATCCAGCGGGAATCCTTTCAATCTCTCCTGCAGAAAATGCGCCTGCAACAGCAAGCCATTGAGAAACCCTCCTGAAAAACCAGGTCCGATTCCTAAGGGCCGCGCATTTTAAGCGGGCGGCGCGCGGGGAGGTTCTTGTCCACGGGGGCGGTGCGCTCGGGTCCGCATGACCCGGAAAAATCAACAGCGGTTCCAAGCACAGGAGGAAGGGATGCATGCTTCTCGGCTTTTCCTGGCTGCCTCTATTTTTTTGGCGGCCCTCTTTCCGGCGGCCTTTCTCGGGCCGTTCGTTCCGGCAGCTTCGGGAGCCGGAGCCGAATCCCCGGCGCAATCGGAGCTGTCCGACCCCGGGATGCCGGAGAGAGGCTTCCGGAAAAATGAAACCTCTCTCGGTTTTGCCGTAGGCGGCGGGTTGGGCACCCGGGTGCTTGGTTCGGAGAAGAGGCATGACCTGGTGGAGGGGCTCGTCCGCGCCGGCTGGGTTTTCAGTGACGTCATGGCCCCGGGACACTGGTACAGCGGAAACTGGGAACTCCTGGGGGAGATCTTCGGCGGGTCACAGGTGCATCCCCGCTACCGGTATTTTGTCGGGTTCACTCCCCTGATCCGTTATACTTTCGCCCCCCGCCCCTGGGCACCGTTCTTGAACGCGGGGGCGGGTGTCTCGGCGACAGACATCCAGGCCCCGGACCTGAACAAGGCCTTTCAGTTTAACCTGCAGGCCGGGGGAGGGGTCCACTATTTTCTCCGGGAGAAGACGACCCTCACCCTGGAGTACCGCTGGCTCCATTTCTCGAATGCCGGCATGACCGAAGGGAACCTGGGGACCAACACCCAAATGCTTCTTCTAGGTCTGAACTGGTTCTATTAGCGCTGCCGCGGCCTTTCCGGGGAGGGAAGGCACGGTTCCTATCCGGAGGGTCCTTCCATGGCAAAAACGTCTTCCGCTACGGTCCTGTCTCTTGTCCTCTGTTCTTTTATTTCCGTGGGCACGGTGGGCCTGTTTTCTGGGGAAGCCCTCGGGGAGAGCCCGCCAAACCGGCTGATCCTGGGTTTGCCGGAGTTGATTGAAAGAGCCCTGTCGGAGAGCCCCGAGCTCGGGGAAGTGGCGAGCGATATCTCTTCCGCCCGAAGCGACCTGGAGCAGGTCAAGTCCGCCTACTACCCCCAGCTGGAAAGCACGGCCCTCTTCGGGCCCGTAGAAGATGCCAAGGAGCCGGAGGTGCGGAACGGGCAAATCACCGACCCTTCTCCCGCTCTCGGCCTATCCAGCATCGGGGTCTTCGGCCGCCTGGAGCTGACCCTGACCCAGCCCCTGTACACCTTCGGCAAGCTGTCCAACCGAAAAGAAGCGGCAACCCGGGGAGTTCTGGCCAAGCAGTCCCAGGTCGAGGGAAAAAAAGGCCAGATCGTTTTGCGGGTGAAAGAGCTCTATTACGCCCTCATCCTGGCGCGCGTCGGGCTGGACCTGGCGAAGGAAGGGGGAGACTATTTCGACGAAGCCGCGCGCCGCATCCAGCGCCTATTGAAGGTCGAATCATCCAACGTGAGGGAGAGCGATCTTCACCGGGTGGATGCCTACCGGGCCGACTCGCTCCGGTTCAGGGCGGAGGCCGAGAAAGGGGTGAAGGTCGCCTACTTTGCCCTGAAGTCCCTGATCCGTCTGCCTTCGAACCTGGAGTTCGACCCCGCCGAGAAATCCCTCCCCGTGAAGAGGGAAGTTTTGGGGGGCCTGGAAGAATACATCCAAAAGGCGGCCGCCGGGCGCCCCGAATTCAAACAACTGGCCGAAGCCCTGGCGGCCCAGGAGCTGCAGGTCAAGGCGGCGACGAGCGACCGGTATCCCTCCTTCTTTGCCGCCCTGCACGGGTCCGTGGCCGGCGCGCCGGGGAGAGAGTCCCTCTACAACCGGTACATCCGGGACGAATTCAACCATGCTTACGCCGGAGTCGTCGCCGGGATGAAGTGGAACTTCGATTTCGGGATTGGCAGGGCCAAAGTCGACAAGATGAGGGCAGAGTACGAGAAGCTGCTTCATACCAAGGCCTCGGCCGAGATGAACATTCCCATCCAGGTGGCCAAGACCTATCAGGAGCACCTGGAGTGGCAAGCGGCTATGGAATCGTACCGGAAGGCCGCCTCCGCCGCCCGCAGGTGGATCGTCACCGCCCAGTCCGATTTCGACATGGGCGTCGGCTCGGCCTACGATATGCTGAACGCCATCGACCGCTACGGCCAGAATCAGGGGAAATACCTGGAAGCCCTCTTCCGCTACAATCTGTCATTGGCTGAGCTGGAGTACGCGGCGGGCCTGAAAACCTGGTGAGTGAACCCAGTCCCCGTCAGCCCGCCCCTCTCCCCCGGAAGCTGTGAAAAAATTCAGAGGAATGGAAAATTGGGAGGCGGTACCATGTCCAGGGGACGGCAAAATTTTGCCGGCCAAAAGAGTCACGGATTCCTTCTTTACCCGTTTGGTGAAATTTGAGAATTCATCCCGTCCATTTTGTCCTGAGAAAGGCTTTTCTTTTTCAGGCCGCTCACCCGGTTCCGGTATTCCTGCTGGCTCTCCTCCTCGCCGCGGCGTCCATCTTCTACACGGTCCGAAACCTCGAGTTCCAGACCGGGCAGAAGGATCTCATCTCCCCGAAAGAGCGGCTGGTTCAGCTCGCCGAAGAAGTCAATCAGTTTGCCCAGCTCGACTCGTTCGTCGGGGTCATCGAAAGCCCGGACCCCCGCCGTTCCGTGGAGTTCCTGGAGACCCTTGCGCCTCGCCTGGAGAAGGATAAAGAGAATTACCGGGAGATTTTTTACCGCGTGGACCCACGGACCTTTCAATCCTGGGCCCTGCTTTACCTGGAGAGGAAAGACCTCGCCGGCCTCGTCGAAAACGTCCGGGAACATCGCCGCCTCATCGAAGGGGTGACCCGCCGCCCCACCCTGGTCAATTTTTTTGAACAGGTGAACGAGGGCATCTCTTCCCGCATGGTGGGAGAGCTCTTTACCGGCTTCCTGGATGAGCCGTCGCCGGATTCCGCCAGGGGACCCCTGGACCTGGGCTTCCTGCTCCGCGTCCTGGAGGAAATGAAGAAGTTCCTGGACGGTGAACTCCGCTTTGCTTCCCCCTGGGAATCCCTATTCAGGGGAGAGCCGGGCGAGAACGGCGCGGAAGAAGGGTATTTCTGGACAGGCGATAAACATTATCTTATCTTCTTCGTCACCCCCACCCAAAAAAAGGATTTCGCCGGGACCTGGCATTCCCTGAGCGCCCTGCGGAAGGAGATCGCGCGCGTGGGAAGCGCATTTCCGGGCGTCAGCACAGGGGTCACGGGCCTGGAAGCGCTGAACGCGGACCAGATGAGCACCGCCCTGGAGGACATGAGCCTCGCCACCCTGGTGTCCATGGGCGCCCTGGCGGCCCTTCTCATCGTATTCTGGCGAGGGCTTCGCCGCCCTCTCCTGGAAGTGATCCTCCTGCTCATCGCTCTCTCGTTTACCTTCGGCCTGACCACGCTTTTTATCGGCCACCTGAACATTCTCTCCGTAACCTTCGCGCCCCTCCTCCTCGGCCTGGGAATTGATTACGGCGTCCACTGGTTTGCCCGGTACCGGGAAATGGAACAGAGGGGCTTTGCTTCCCCCCGACAGGCGCAAGGGGAGATGATGGAAAGGCTTGGCCCGGGGGTGCTCCTCGCGGGACTGACCGCCGCTTTTTCTTTTTTTCCCCTGGTCCTCACCGGTTTCAAAGGCCTGGTGGAGTTGGGGGTCATCTGTTCTTTGGGCCTTGCGGTCATGGTCCTGATGACCCTCTTTCTTCTTCCGGCCATGGTCCTGCTCTTTGACAGGCCGGAGCGCCCCCGGTTCTCCGGCGGGATTTCAACCCCGCTCGAGCCGTTCCTGAAGCTGACCCGGCCGCGCGTTCTGGCCCTCCTTGGCTTGGGCACGCTCGGCTTCGCCGTTTCCCTCTGGGGCGCGGGAAAAGTGAAATTCGACTTGAACATGCTGCGGCTCCAGTCCCCCGGGGTCGAATCGGTCATCTGGGAGAAAAAACTTCTCGCCGGCTCGGGGCTTTCCAGCACTTTCGGCGAAGTCCTCGCCCGGTCTCTGGGAGAGGTCCGGGAGAAGACGAAAGCGCTCGCAGCCCTTCCCTCGGTCTTGAGAGTGGAAAGCATCGACAGCCTGCTCCCAAAAGAACAGGAGGAAAAGCTCGAACTCCTGGGAGAGCTGAAGCCGGTCTTGGGGGGACTGGGGCGGGCGCTACTATCCGGAACCCCCGTAAACTTGAAGGACCTGGAGAGAGTCCTCGGGAGAATCCAGTTCAAAATGGACCCCGGAAAGTCTCCGGAAGGGATGCCGAAGGCCCTGGAGGCCCAGATGGCCCGAGGGTACGAACTCATCGGTGAACTTCGCCGCCGCCTCAACTCCTCTGGAACACCGGGCGTCCAGAAAGCGCTCGCGGCTTTCGAGAGGAGTTTGATCGAAGACCTGGAAGAGAAGCTCGACATTTTGCGCGCCAATGTGAACGCCCGGCCCATGGTCCTGAAGGATATTCCGCCGCCGCTCCTCGAGCGGTTCAGGAGCCGCAGCGGCCTTTTCCTCATCCGGGTTTACCCAAAGGAGAACATCTGGGAGCCCGAGATCCTGGGCCGCTTCGTCCGCGACCTCGGGTCCGTGGACGCAAACGCCATCGGCGACCCCGTGACGCTTTATGTTTTCACCCGGGCCTTCCGCGACGGCTGCATCAAGGCCGCCCTGTATGCCGTGGTCTTTATTTTCATCCTCCTCCTGCTCACGTTCCGAAATCTCGTCTGTACTCTTTTCGCCCTTGTCCCGCTGGTGGCCGGGACCGCATGGACGCTCGGTTTGATGAACCTGCTGGGCGTCGATTTGAACCTGGCCAACAGCCTCTTTTTACCGCTGGTCGTTGGGGCCGGCGTCGAATACGGGATCATCATCATCGCTCGGTGGCGGCAGAGGGAGAAAGGCGTCCCGCCGCTTCCCTTCAGCACGGGCATGGGGGTGATCCTGGCGGGGCTTACCACCACCGCGGGGTTCGGCAGCCTCACCCTATCCGCCCACCGGGGGATCTTCAGCCTGGGCCTCCTCACCACCGTCGGAAGCCTCGCCATCCTGGCCGCAGCCGTCTTCTACCTGCCGGCCCTTCTGCAATTTTTCCAATACGCCAGGAAGGGGAAATCCACTGGTTCTGCCCCGGGAGAGAGCTAAAAAGAAGTATGTGCGTTTGCGCGGCGAGGACTCGAATCACCGAGGCTTATTTTCGGGGGAAGGACATAAGAGGCAGACGAATATCAGAATCCAAAAACAAAGTCGGAAGCAGGAGAAGTACCGAAACGGATAATCGCGCACGCCCTCGAAGACAGGTAGGATAAGGCTTGGGAAAGGGCTTTCCGCCGTCCTGGTGAACGACCAGTCCACCGATGGCACTGCGGAAAAGGCCCGCGTGTTGGGAGAAGGGTTTGTGCGGGTCGTAGAGGGGAAACCTTTGCCTTCAGGCTGGAGCGGGAAACTCTGGGCTCTGGAGCAAGGATACCTTTACGTCCATACGCGCTTTACCCTGCTCATCGACGCGGACATTAAGCTCACGCCGGGAATTGTCGCCGCGCTTCGAAAGAAGATGACGGACGAAGGGATTCCGTTTATCTCGCTCATGGCTGCCCTGCGCATGGTCGGCCCCTGGGAAAGACTCTTCATGCCCTCCTTCATCTATTTTTTCAAACTCCTCTACCCGTTCCATCTCTCGAATTCCGGTTCCCCCGGAGTCGCCGCGGCGGCGGGGAGGTGCGTTCTGCTTGAGACCCGGCTGCTTAGGGACTTGGGCGGGTTCAAAGCGATCCGGGGGGAGCTCATCGACGACTGCGCTCTTGCCAAACTGGTCAAATCGCAGGGACATAAGACCTGGATCGGCCTGACCCACTCCGCTCTGAGCCACCGCCCCTATGATCGTCTTCCGCAAATTTGGGATATGGTAGCGCGGAGCGCTTTCGCCCAGCTTCGCTATTCCGCCTCCTTGCTTTTCGCCTGCACGACGATTCTGATCGCCGCCTTCTGCCTGCCGGTGGCGGGACTCTTCTTTCCCACGGCCGCGGTCAAGATCTTTGCCGCAAGCTCGCTGGCAGCTATGATGGCGAGCTACCTGCCTACACTCCGGTTCTACGGAATGTCCGGACTGTATGCCCTGGCGCTGCCGCTGGTGGGTACGCTTTACCTGGCCATGACCTGGACCTCTGCCATTCGTTATTGGAAGAAAAAGGGGGCGAGATGGAAGGGCCGGATATCTTCAAAACCCGCGAGGCGCGGGGGCGCGAGGGCGCAAGGGGTGACGACTTCCGCACTCGCGCTCTCGCGCCTTGCGACTTTGAATCAGGGGAAAACCTGCACATAGGCGAACCTGGCCCGGTCGCTCACGGATCCCCATTTGGCGTCATAGTCCGCCTTGAGGGCTTTCATGTGGTCCGATTCCATCAGCCGTTTGAAAGTCGCCTCGTCTTTCAGCTCGTACATGGCCACATACTGGAATTTTTCTTCCCCCACGATGGCCTTGTACCGGCGGGCGCTGACCGCGCCGTTGAACTGCAGGAACATGGGGATGTGCACTTCGTCGTACCAGCGGTTGAATTCCTGTTCTTTCTCCTTGGGGATCGTTGCCTTGACCATAAATAGTACCGTTGCCATGATTCCCTCCTTCTATTTATTTTGAACCACAGAGGACACCGACAATCCTGATATTTCCACCGCGAGAAAATCGTTTTAAAGATTGGTCAACTCGCAGGTTTGACGGTCTTTTTTGGGTGGCCACGCAGGCCCGCCCCTACATTTAAAATACTGTCATATTAGAGAGGCCGCACGATGGGGTAGCGGCAACAAGAAAATACAAAGCCGATGATTCGTTTTTATCTGCGTTTATCTGCGTCCCAATATAAAAGATCCTTACCCCTTCAGGAAGTTGGGATCTTTGTACTCCGGGTCGGGGTAGGAGTAGAAACCCTTGCCGGTTTTTATCCCCAGCTCGTTCCGGTCGACTTTCTCCTTGAGGGCTTCCGGCGGACGGTCCTTGGGGTCTTTGGATTCGTCGTAATACACCATTTCGATTCCGTAAACCACGTCCAGCCCCACCGCGTCCATGATCCCGAAAGGCCCCTGGGACATGCCCGTCCAGATCATCCATCCCCGGTCAATGTCCCTGAAGTCAACGTACCCGCCGGCCCACATGTGGAGGGTCTCCCGTTTGACCGCCCTCCAGACCCGGTTGAAGCAGAAGCCCAGCAGCTCCTTCTTTACCGTCAAGGGGACACACCCGATGGAGCGGACCCATTCCTTTCCGGTCTCCAGTATTTCAGGCGCGGTCTTGGACCCGCCCATCACGTCCGCGAAATTTCTTCCCAGATCGAGGGAATAGAAGTGGAGGTTGAGGCATTTTTCCGGTCTTCCAGTCGCCCCTTCGATCCTGGATACGGGGATGGAAGAGCTGTTGGTGGCGAGAATCGCTTCTTTCTTCGCGTAGGCGTCCATTTCTTTAAATATCCGACGCTTAAGTTCCAAATTTTCAGGAATGGCTTCAATCACCAGGTCGGCATCCGCGACGGCCTCTTTCAGGGTTCTGGCCACCTTTATTTTTCCGGCCTGCCGCTGGATCTCCTCGAGGGAGAGGGTGGGTTCCCGGTTTGAATTCTGGATGCGCACTTTGATCATGGCCACGGTTTTTTCCAGGGCCTTTTCATCCGGGTCGTACGTTGCCACCTGGTAGCCGTGGAAAGAAGAATGAATGGCGATCTGGGCTCCCAGGGTGCCGGTCCCCACGACCGCCACTTTGCGGATGTTTGTTTTCATCGGGCCTCCTTGCACCAAGAATGAACCACAGAGAACATCCTTGATAATCTAAAAAGGCTCCAGGTCCTCACAACGGCGAAAACCGGGCTCCAAAATTCATCATTCCTTTCACAGAAAACTATTCGGAGTAATTCTTTTCTGTGTTCTCTGTGGTTCAAACAAAAAAGAAGAAAAGCCAACACCCGATTTCTTAGTTTTGGCTTTCATTCGACTCATTCAGGCAACTTTCATCATCCATCCGTAGCGATCCTTCGCCTTCCCATACTGGACCCCCATGATCTCATCGTAGAGCTTGGTGGCCAGGGGGCCGACTTTGCCCTCGTTGATCACGAATTTCTTCCCGCGGTAGGCGAGTTTTCCGATCGGGGATATGACCGCCGCCGTCCCCGCGGCGAAGACTTCCTTCACCTTGCCGGATTCCAGGGCGGAGATCACCTCATCCAGGCTGATCATCCGTTCCGAAACCTTCATCTCCCATCCACGGGCGATGTGAAGGACTGAGTTGCGCGTGACGCCCGGGAGGATCGTGCCCGCGAGCGGCGGGGTCACCAGTTCGTCGCCGATATAGAAGAAGATGTTGCTCGTCCCCACCTCTTCCACGTACTTCCGCTCGACCGCGTCGAGCCAGAGCACCTGGCTGTACCCCTCTTCGTGAGCCTCCTCCTGAGCCAGGAGACTGGCTGCATAGTTAGCCAGGGTCTTTGCTTCGCCCAGCCCTCCCCGGGCGGCGCGGATGTATTTTTCGGAAACGTAAATATCCACGGGGTTGAAACCCTGGGGATAGTAGGCGCCTACCGGGCACACCATGATATAGAAAAGAAACTGCCTGGAAATCTGGACCCCAAGGGCCGGCTCGGTGGCAATCATGTTTGGCCGGATGTAGAGGGAGGAGCCGGGGGCCGAGGGAACCCATTCCTTCTCGACCCGGAGAAGCTGCTTCGTGGCTTCCAATGCCTGATCGACGTCCAGCTGCGGCATGCCCAGTCTTTTCGCGGAGCGATTCATCCGTTCGAAATTCATCCGGGGCCGGAAGAGGTAAATGTCGCCGCTTTGCCACCGATAAGCCTTCAGCCCCTCGAAGACCTCCTGCCCGTAATGCAGAACCAGGGCTGCCGGGTCGAGGGGGATCGGCCGGTAGGGCTCGATCCTGGGGTTTACCCAGCCTTCATCCTTCCTGTAGTCCATCAGAAAAAAATGATCGGTAAAGATTTTGCCGAAGCCCAGCGGAGCGCCCGGTTCCGGCTTTTTCTTCAATTTCTTGGCGGGTGCCTTGCTAATCGCAATTTCATCCATGGAAGGTGTTCCTTTCTCGTCCGGAGTGGTTTTCAAAATGCTTGTCGCTTCGCGCGGAGCAAGGGATTGGCGGCGGATGGGACCGCCGGAATTCAAATATTCTATAACATAAAGCGGGCGGGAAAAAAAAGGTAAAAGATTCTCAACTGACCCTGGCCAAGGTAAGCACATTCACCTCTTGGGCTCCGGCCTGGAGCAGGGCCTTCGCGCACTCCCGGATCGTCGCTCCCGTGGTGAAGACGTCGTCCACGAGGAGGACCCGCTGGTGAGCGATGACTTCGGGTTTTCTCACCTCAAATGCACCTTTCACGTTCGTCTGCCGTTCAGACCCGGACAGCCGCGTCTGGGGTTGGGTGGGGCGGGCCCGGCGGAGGGACGTGAAATCGAGGCGGAGCGACCTCCGGCGGCAGAGATATCGGGCGAGGAGCAGGGACTGGTTGAACCCTCTTTCCCGCAGGCGGGAGGGGTGAAGGGGGACCGGGATGACGAGGTCCGAATCGTCAAGGGGGAAACCGGGGTCGTGGCATTCAGCCAAGAGGTGTCCGAGGGGCCTGGCCAGGCGGGTGACGCCCCCAAATTTGTAGCGGGAAATCGCTTCCACCACCACCCCCTCGTACCGGCAAATCGCCCGCGCCCGGGTAAAATAGCGCTCTTCGGTGAGGCATGCGGAGCAGAGGTGGTCGGTCTCCGAAGGGGACAGGAATCCTATGCCGCAGCGGGGACACTGCGGGGAAGAGAGGAAGGAAATCCGGGACAGGCAGGCGGGGCAGGGACGGTCAACGGGCTCGCCCCCCCGGCTTTCGCCGCACAGCGGGCATTTCGGGGGAAAGATGAAATCGACGAGAGCGCGCCAGAAGGGGCTCAGGCTCATATGCGGGCGGGAAAACTGTAGAAGGGGATCTGCGGCATATTCTGGGAGAAGTCGGGCAGTTGAATGGAAAACGTTCCCCAGGAATGGCAGGTGTCGCAAAAGCCCGACCACTCCACCCGATTGGCCCCGCAGGAAGAACACTGGTAAGAGGGGAGGGGGAATTTCTTGGTATCCAGGGCCCTCTCGTACGATTCCATGGAATGAGCGAAATCGCCGCGCCGGTGATAAGCCTGCCCCATGAGGATGAACAGCTCGGGGAAAACGACCCCGGCGGTCTCCAGGTCCCGGAGCTGCTCGATCGCCTCGTCAACCATCTCCAGGCGGATGAGGAGCCGGCTGAAGAAGAAACGAAGAACGCTGTCTTCCGGCCGCTGATTGATATACTCCCGGTACAGGTCAAGGGCCTTCTGAGGGTTGGCCATCGACAGGTAGAGGGATTCCAGGCGTTCCAGAAAGACCGGGTTCCAGCAGGACTCAAGGGCCGTTTTCCAGACCTGGCTGGCCTCGTCGAAAGAACCCTGGCGCTGGAGGACGTCGCCCAGGGAAACGAGGGCCGGGGAAAACGCGGGTTCTTCGCGGGCGATCTCCCGCAAGGCCTTCTCCGACTCCTTGAAATCCCCTTTCTGGGCCAGTTCTTCCGCGAATTTATACTCCATGCCCGCCATGGCTTTCTTTTCGACCAGGGCGTACTCCTTTTCTTTGGTGTGCTTCACCACGCTCTTCTGCGCCTGGTAGGCCTCGTCCCAGTTGCCCATGAGGATGTGAATGTCCCGCTTCTTCTTCAGCGCCTCGCGGTTGGCGGGATCGCGGACCAGGATGTCCTCCAGGGTCTCGAGGGCGACGGGATATCGTTTCAGGCCCACGTTATTCTTCACCAGGTCGAAAAGAAGCTCCAGGTTTTCCGGGTCGACGGCTTTGGCCCGCCCCAGGACCTCGATGGCCTCCGCGTATTTTCCCTCCAGGGAATAGAGGTTCGCCAGGGAGATGTAGGCCGCCAGGTGCTGGGGCCGCTTCTCCATGATGGTGGAGAGCGCCTCTTTCGCCTGTTGGATATTGCCCCGCAGCATCTCCTCGAGGGCGTCGCTGTAGCGCTCCCGGATCTTTCCTTCCTTCCTCTCCGTCTTTGAAGAGCGCCACAGTTCGAAGGCCCGCCGGGCATCGACAAAAAGAGTGACCAGGAAAACAAAGAAGGCCCCGATGATGAAAGCGCCGAACGCGATGAGCGCGGGGGAGATGGAGAGAGTCCGGTCCTCGTACAGGAGGAATTCGACTTCACCGGGGTTGAGATAAAAAAGGTAGCCGAAGGCGATGAAGAGGAGGGTGAAGATGATGAAATGGGTGCGCGAGAACATATCGGCTCCTTTATTTATGGTAAGGCTCTCCCCGGAGCAGGGTAAAAGCCCGGTAAATCTGTTCCAGGAGCACTATCCTGGCCAGGCCGTGGGCCAGGGTCATGGGAGAAAGAGCCAGGAGCAGGTCCGCCTCTCTTTTCAGTTCTTTGTCCAGGCCGTAGGGGCCGCCCAGGACGAAGGAGATCCCGCGGGATCCCGAAAGGCTCCATTCAACCATGGAATTGGCAAACGCTTCCGACGACAGGAGCTTTCCCCTCTCATCCAGGGCGACGGCGAAACCGCCGGGCCGAAGCTTTTCCCGGATCCTCTTCCCCTCCTGCTTAACGAGGTAATCCCTCTTGCCCGCGTCCACCCGCTCCTCGGCGACGGCCAGGAGGTCCAAATCCGCGTAACGCCGGATCCTCTCTTCATAAATGGCGCATCCATCCCTAACAAAGGTATCGGATGTTCGCCCTACGAAGATGAGCGAGAGGCGAAATTTTTTCATTCCGGAGCTTTTCTCCGGCCTTTCCCGGCCCGAGGCATCTCGATCCGGGGCGCTTCCGACCACAGCCTTTCCAGGTCGTAGAATTCACGGACCGGCTGGTAGAAGACGTGAACGATGACATCCCCATAATCCATCAGGATCCAGCGCCCCTCGCGCTTGCCCTCCACTCCCATCGGGCGAATCCCTTTCTTGGCCAGCTTCTCTTCGATGTGGGAGGCAATCGCCTGCACCTGGCGGTCGGAACTGCCGCTGCAGATCAGAAAATAGTCGGTGAACGAGGAGAGGTCCTTGACTTCGAGAATGACCAAGTCGCCAGCCTTGCGGTCCAGGACGGCCTGCGCTAAGAGGAAAGCTTTCTCTTTGGAGGAGGGGGTCAAACTGTCGATTCGGCTTCCTTCGTGCCGTAAAGTTGATTCCGGCGAATAAAGGCTTCGACCGGACCCGGCAAAAGGTATCGTACGGACCGCCCGGTCGCCAGGAACTCCCGAATCCGGGTGGAGGAGATGTCCAGGGCCGTGATCTCCCGGGGGTAAACGAAGAATCCGGAAACGTGAGCATAGCCCATCTTTTCGGCATCATAACAAAAATCCCCGGCCAGTTCAACGGGAAGATGTTCGCGGGAGAATTTTTTTTCGAAGCCGGGGCGGGTCATGACCACGAAATGGCAGAGGTGAAAAAAGGCCGGGAAATCCTTCCAGGTGTCGATCTCCAGGAAGGCGTCCAGCCCGAGGATGAAGTGGAGACGGGCTTCCGGGCCGAACTCCCGGCGAAAATGCTCGATGGTCTCGATGGAGTAGGATTTGCCCGGCCGCTCCAGCTCGACTCCGGAGGCGGAAAAACGGGGGTTGTCGGAAACGGCCAGCCGGACCATTTCCAGGCGCAGGGGTGCGGGAAGGATTCCCTCTTTTTTCTTGTGGGGAGGGGCCGCGGAGGGGATAAAGAGGACCGGGTCCAGCTCGAATTCTTCGCCGATCTCCTCGGCCGGGCGGAGATGGCCGAAATGAATCGGGTTGAAGGTTCCGCCGAATAGCCCGACTCTCTTCATGTGCGGATCTGTCCCGTGCCGTAAACGATGAACTTCGAAGTCGTGAGGTCCTCGACCCCCATGGGACCGAAGGCATGGAGCTTGGTGGTGCTGATCCCGATCTCCGCGCCCAGGCCCAGCTGAAACCCGTCGCTGAAGCGGGTGGAGGCATTGACCAGGACCGTGGAAGAGGGGACCTCCTTGAGAAACCGCTCCGCGTTCTCGTAGTCCCGGGTGACGATGGAATCCGTGTGGGAGGACCCGTAGCGGATGATGTGCCGGATGGCTTCGTCCAGGTCCTCCACCACCCGGACCGCCAGGATCAGGTCGAGGTATTCAGCAGACCAGTCTTCCTCCCGGGCCGCGCTTGACGGATCTCAGAATTTTCCGGGTCTGCGGGCACCCGCGCAGCTCCACGCCGGCGGCTTTGAATTTTTCAGCCATGGGGGGGAGAAAAGACGGGGCGATCTTGCGGTGAACGAGCAGGGTCTCCATGGCGTTGCAGACTCCCGGACGCTGGACCTTGGCGTTGTAGCAGATCCTTTCGGCCATCTTCCGGTCCGCGGAGGCGTCCACGAAGACATGGCAGACCCCTTTGTAGTGCTTGATCACCGGAATTTTGGAACGGGAGACCACGAAGCGGATCAGTTCCTCCCCGCCCCGGGGAATGATGACGTCGATGTATTCCTCCAGCTGGAGCATCTCCTCCACGGCCTTGCGCGAGGTGGTGGGGATGACCTGGATGGCGTCTGGCGGGATCCCTTGCTTCCGGCAGACCTCTCTGAGGACTTCGGCGATGGCCAGGTTGGAGTGGATCGCCTCCGAACCTCCCCGCAGGATGACGGCATTCCCGGCCTTCAGGCAAAGGCCCGGCCGCATCGGAGGTGACGTTGGGCCGGGACTCATAGATGATTCCGATCACCCCCAGGGGGATCCGCATCTTGCCCACGCGGAGTCCGTTGGGCCGCGTCCACATCCGGATCACCTCCCCGACCGGGTCGGGAAGAAGGGCGACCTCCTTCAGGCTTGCGGCCATGCCCCGAAGGACGGAGTCCGATAGGGTGAGCCGGTCGATCATGGCGGCGGAAAGACCGGCCTTCTTAGCCGTACGGAGATCGTCGGCATTGGCTTTCTTCAGGGCCGGGGCCGACCGGACCAGGGCTTCCGCCATCTTGTCCAGCGCCGAATTCTTCACCGCGGCGGAAAGGTTGCCCAGGGCGACACTGGCCTGGCGTGCATTCCGGGCAACGGTCAGGATTTCATCCTTCAGGGACATGGAAGCCTCTCCTTCACAAAAACCAACAAATTTGATGAGCGCCCAAAAATCCGCTTCATCGTCACCCCGGCGAAAGGCTTCGGCGTGAGCTCAGCCGAACGCCGGGGTCCCGTTTAACTCTGGATCCCGTGTCGCGGGACTGAATTCGGAGCCTATCTTTCCTCCCGGGGTTCGAGAGAACAGGCGGCGCCCGCAAGGGAAACAGACCAGATCATCCCGGTGGATGATCTCGTCAGCTGCACTTGTGGCCGAGCCGGCCCTCCACTTCGGAAGTTTTGAGACCCTTGATTTTCCGGATCTCCCCGGAGTCGTAGTTCACCAGCCCCTTGGCAAACTCCAGGCCGGCTGCGTCCGCCAGGATCACCGGGTCTCCCTGAAGCGAACTTCCCCTCCGCCTCGAGGACCCCCGAGGGCAGCAGGCTCTTTCCCTTCTGGAGGATGGCCCTCTTGGCGCCCTCGTCCACGAGGATTTTTCCCACGGGTTCCAGGGTGAAGGCGATCCAGTGCTTTCGGCTGGTCAGCTTGTTGACCTCGGAAGTGAAGAGCGTTCCGACTTCCTCCCGCCGGAGGATTCTCCCGAGCACCCCTTCCGTCATCCCGTTGGCCAGGACCGTGGGGACCCCGAAGAGGGCGGCCTTGCGGGCGGCCTGAAGCTTGGTGACCATGCCGCCGATGCTGATGGCGCTGAGTCGTCCCGGAGGCTTTCTTCTCCATCTCCTCCGTGACCCTGGGGAACGAGGGGGATCAGCCTGGCGTTCTTGTGAACGCGCGGGTCCCGGTCGTACAGGCCGTCGATGTCGCTGAGGATGACCAGGAGGTCCGCGTTGACCAGGTTGGTCACCAGGGCCGAGAGGTTGTCGTTGTCGCCGAACTTGATCTCCTCCACCACGACGGTGTCATTTTCGTTGATGATCGGGGATGACCCCGAATTCAAGGAGGGTCAGCAGGGTGTTGCGGGCGTTCAGGTACCGGTGGCGGTTGGAAAGGTCGTCCCGGGTGAGGAGAATCTGGGCCACCTTTTCGCCGTAAAAGGAGAAGGCCCGTTCGTAATTCCACATGAGCGCGCTCTGGCCGATGGCGGCGCAAGCCTGCTTCTGGGGCATGGTCTTCGGCTTCTCCTCAAGGCCGAGCCGGCCCATGCCGGCAGCGATGGCCCCCGAAGAGACGATGACCATCTCGAAACCGAGCTTCTTGGCCGCCGACACCTCTTTCGCGAGGCGGTCGAAGACCGGCTGGCTTAAGGTGCTGCCCTTCGCCGTGAGGACGCGGCTCCCCACTTTCAGAACGACCCGGCGCACGCTCTTCAGGATCTCTTTACGGTTCAACGGAATTCATCCTCTTGCGGTCTCTCACTTGCCTTGAGAGTGCCCACAGGAGATCGGAAACGCCTTCCCCGGTCAAAGCGGAAATCGGGTAGACTTCCTTCTTCATTCTCTTGAAATACCCCCGGACCCTGGGCAGCTTCTTTTTCGCCTCGGGGGTATCGATCTTGTTCAGGGCGACGATTTGGGGCTTTTCGGCCAGCGCAGAGTCGAACAGAGAGAGCTCCCGGTTGAGGGTCCGGAAATCCTGGACCGGGTCCCGGTCGTTCAGTTCCGAGAGGTCCAGAAGATGGAGGAGCAGGGAAGTGCGCTGAACGTGCCGCAGAAATTGCAGTCCCAGGCCGGCCCCCTGGTGCGCCCCCTCGATGATCCCCGGGATATCCGCGACCACGATCTGGCGGCTTGGTCGCCCAGCGACACCACGCCAAGATTGGGAACGAGGGTGGTGAAAGGGTAGTCGGCAATCTTGGGCTGCACCGCCGAGATCTCGCGAGATGAGGGTGGATTTTCCCGCGTTGGGGTAGCCGATGATCCCGACGTCGGCGATCAGCTTCAGTTCCAGGAGGAGCGAACGGGATTCACCTGCCCGGCCGGGTTCGGCCCTGCGGGGGGCCTGGTTCGTGGAGGTGGCGAAACGGGCATTCCCCCTGCCTCCCCGGCCGCCCCTGGCGACGACGAAGCTCTCATCGTCTTGGGTAAGGTCCCTGAGGAGGTCCCCGGTTTCAGCGTCCCGGACGACTGTCCCCACGGGCACGCGGAGGACGAGGTCCGGCGCGCTTCGGCCTTCCTGGTTTTTTCCTTTTCCGTGCTGGCCTCTTTCGGCGTGGTAAAGGTGGCGGTAGCGAAAATCAAGGAGGGTGGCAAGCTGGCCGTCGGCCCTAAAGATCACGTCCCCGCCTTTTCCGCCGTCGCCGCCGTTCGGGCCTCCCCGGGGAACGTATTTCTCGCGGCGAAAGCTGATGCAACCGTTTCCTCCGTCTCCGGCCTTGACGAAGATTTTGGCTTCATCGACAAATTTGATCGGTGAGACTCCTAAGAATGCCTTAAATTCGGAATGCCTTAAATGCCTTAGAATTAAAAAATCATTTAAGGCGCTCAAGCGCATTCTTTATTGCCCGGCCTGGGGATATACGCTTACTTTTTTCCGTTCCCGGTCCAGACGCTCGAAGGTGACGATCCCGTCGATCTTGGCAAAGAGAGTGAAATCTTTTCCCATGGCCCACGTTGCGGCCCGGGTGAATCCGGGTCCCGTGCTGCCGCACCAGAATCGAACCGGCATGGACCAACTGCCCGCCGTAACGTTTCACTCCCAGCCTCTGGCCGGCGCTGTCCCGGCCGTTGCGGGAGCTTCCCTGTCCTTTTTTATGCGCCATGAAAACCTCCAGGAAGAATGCCTTAAATTCGGAATGCCTTAAATGCCTTAAATGCAAAAAAATCATTTAAGGCATTCAAGCGCATTTAAGGCATTTAAGGCATTCTTTACTGCAAACTGATCTCTTTAATCTTCAAGACTCGTGAAAGACTGGCGGTGGCCGGTCTTCTTCGAGTATCCCTTCCGCCGCTTCTTCTTGAAGACGATGACCTTCTTGGCCCGCCGCTGACCCAGGATCTCTCCCACCACTTTCACATTCGAGAGGAGAGGCTTGCCCGTCAGGACGTTTTCCCCTTCGGCGTAGCAAAGCACATCCTTCATCTCCACGGTCTCGCCGGCATCTGCCCGGCACCTTCTCCACCCGGATCGTATCCCCCGGCGAGATTTTGTACTGTTTTCCCCCCGTCCGAATAATCGCGTACACATGAACCTCCAATAAAAATGCCTTAAATTCGGAATGCCTTAAATGCTAAATATTTAAGGCATTTAAGGCATTTAAGACATTTAAGGCATTAAGTTCTCTATGTTAGGATTTCCGGCTTCGGTTTGTCAACTGGAAAATGGCCGTTGCGGCTGTGAATTTCGTACTGCTCCAGGTGAAAATCGTTCTTGCCGGTGATCGGTGATGCGCTTACTGAAGCGGCGCTCCAGCTTTTCGATCTCCATGCGGGCTTCGTCGTACAGGTAATTGGCCACGTTGGGATGGACGTCCACCAGGATGTTCTCCCCCCGCAGGTCGCGGATGTCCCGCTGGATCTCCCGCAGGATTTCCTGGCAGATGGTGGAGCGGGATTTCAGGAAACCCCGGCCCTCGCAGTAGAAGCAGCGCTCGCTGAGAATCCTCCCCAGGCTCTCCCGGGTCCGCTTGCGGGTCATCTCCACCAGGCCCAGCTCGGAGATCTTCAGGATGTTGGTTTTGCTCTTGTCCTTTTTCAGGGCGTCGGTGAGCGCCTGGAAGACTTTTTCCCGGCTGGATTCCTTCTCCATGTCGATGAAGTCGATGATGATGATCCCGCCGATGTTGCGCAGGCGGAGCTGGTAGGCGATCTCCTTCACCGCCTCCAGGTTGGTTTTCAGAATGGTGTCTTCCAGGTTTCTTTTGCCCACGTACCGCCCGGTGTTGACGTCGATGACGGTCAGGGCCTCGGTCATGTCGATGACGATGTAGCCGCCGGACTTCAGCCAGATCTTGCGGCCCAGGGCCCGGCTGATCTCCATCTCGATCCCGTAGTAATCGAAGAGGGGCTCTTCCTTGTCGTAGAATTCGATGGAGGATTTCAGCTGGGGCATGAAGGTGTCGCAGAATTCCAGGATCTTGTTGTACTCCTCCCGGGAGTCGATGACCACCCGGTCCACGTCCTGGGTGAAGAGATCCCGAATCGCCCGCAGGCTGATATCCAGGTCTTTGTGGACGAGGCTGGGGACGGGGCTGACCGCCTTTCTCTTCTGGATGTTGCCCCACATCTTCATGAGAAAATCCAAGTCCTGGCGCAGCTCGGCTTCCCCTTTCCCCTCGGAGGCCGTGCGGACGATGAGGCCGCACCCCGGCGGCTTGATGTGCTGGATGATTTCCCGGAGGCGCTTGCGCTCCGCCTCGTTTTCGATGCGCCGGGAGACGCCGATGTGGTCAACCATGGGCATGAGAACCAGGTGCCGGCCGGGAAGGGAGATGTGCGAAGTGATCCGCGCCCCCTTGGTCCCCAGGGGCTCCTTGGAGACCTGGACCAGGATCTCCTGTCCTTCGTGGAGCAGGTCCTCGATCTGGAAAGGGGTGTCCAGGTTCAGGACCTCTTCTTCCTCCGCGGGGGGGTTGCCGTTTCCGTCCTCTTCCCGGGCGCGCATCAGCATCTCCAGGTCGTCGAACTCCTGATGGACGTCGGAGACGTAGAGGAAAGCAGCCTTTTCCAGGCCGATGTCCACAAAGGCCGCCTGCATGCCCGGGAAGCACCCGGACCACCCGTCCCTTGTAGATGTTCCCGGTGATCCCCTGCTCGGAGCTCCGCTCCACGTAAAGCTCCACCAGGAGGTCCGCCCTCGAGGAGGGCAACCCGGGTTTCGCCCGAATTTACGTTGATCAGGATTTCGTTGGCCATGAAAGCGGGTCCTTGAATCGAACCTGAAGTTTCCGGACGGAAACCGCCGGCCTTTCGGCTTCAGACCACCCGAAGACCAATCCACAGGCCTTCTTCCGGCCGAAGAGTTCCTTCTGCGCCGCAGCGCACGACCAGCTCAACCGTGCGCTCGTCGACCGGAGAAAGGGAATCCACGAGTTTCTTTAAATCGATCTCCTTTTTCTTTCGCGGCCAGAATACCGGAAATGTACCTGCTTCCCCAAAGCGGGCCAATTTGTCGGCGGGAAGGACGGCCCCATCGGAAAGCTTTATATCATATAATATCGTAATAATACTATCAAATATTGAGGGGGTTTTCAACGGAATTTCCCGGGTCTCCAGCACCTGGACGATTTCCGGGAAGAACCTCGTTCAGGCGCCGGGTAGCCTCCTCGGGCGAAAGATCTCCCAGGACTTGGAAATCCATGAATTCGGCCCAGCTTTCATGGCCCACGGGGAGGGGAGGACCGAAAGAGATTTTGGGCAGGGGATGGAAACCCTGGGAATAGAGGAGGGGAATCCCTGCCCGCCGGAAGGCCCGGATCATCAACTGGGAAAGCTCCAGGTGCCCGAAGAATTTGGCCGTCCCGAATTTGGAATATCGGGAGCGGAGGCGGCGGGGCAGGGGGGCGCCGGACGTAGTCGGCGCTGGGCCGGGAGACGATTCCTTCGGGGGCTTCGGCCCCGTCAGCGGTTCGATTCAGGATCCCCGACGCATCGTAGCAGACCCCGCACCCGTTGCAGGAGGCCTTCCGGCAGTCGCGGGTCTTGACGCCTTCCAGGGCCCGCTTTCTTTCCTCCGCCAGAAAATACTTCGCCACCCTCGATTCGAGGTGGTCCCAGGGCAGGCTCTCTTCAGGCCTCCTCTGGCGGAGAGTAAAAGAGAGGGTCCACCCCGGCCCGGGAAAAAGCTTCCTCCCACAAATCATACCGGAAGTGCTCCCCCCACCCGTCGAGCCGGCATCCCAGGGCCTGGGCGGCCTCCAGGACCGGGCCGAGCCTCCGGTCGCCCCGGGCGAATACCCCCTCAAGCAGTACTCAATTTCGGGTCGGACCATTTGAAACGGATCCCGTGGCGGTCCAGGTTTCGGCGCAGGAATTCATGCTTCCTCAGCACTTCCTCCTCGGGCACTTGCGGCTTCCCATTGGAAAGGGGTGTGGGCCTTGGGGACGAAGGTGGAGATGCTCACGTTGATCTGGGCCGACCCCTTGGACCTCCGGGCGATCCGCAGGGCCTTCTGGCAGAGGGAAACGATTCCCTCCAGGTCCTCCTCTCCTTCGGTGGGAAGGCCGATCATGAAGTACAGCTTGACCAGCCGCCATCCCGCGGAGAAGACCCGGTCGATCGTGCAAAGCAGGTCCTCCTCGGTGTTCCCCTTGTTGATCACCCGCCGGAGGCGTTCGGTTCCCGCCTCGGGGGCAAGGGTAAATCCGGTTTTCCGAACTTCCTGCACCTAGCCGGATGACGGATGGGGTAAGAGTCTCTACCCGCAGGGAGGGAAGGGAGATAGCCACCCGGCTTTCCCGGGTTTCCTCCAGGATCGCGGAAAGCAAAGGCTCAATGCAGGAGTAATCCCCCGTGCTGAGGGAGAGGAGGGAGACTTCATCGTACCCCGTGCTCTCCAGTCCCGCTTTGACCAGCTCCAGGATGCGCCGGGGCGAACGCTCCCGAAGGGGCCGGTAGATCATCCCGGCCTGGCAAAAACGGCAGCCCCGGGTGCAGCCCCGGGCGATTTCAATGTTCAGGCGGTCGTGAATCACCTCCATGAAAGGGAGGACGGGCCGGGACGGGAAAGCCCCTTCGTCGAGATCCTGGAGCACCCGCCGGCTGACTGTTGAATAGCCCTCTTTCAGGGCTACGATCCGGGCGACCCGGCCGTCCGCCCCGTACTCCGGGCGGAAAAGGGAAGGGACGTAAACCCCTTCCAGCCCGGAGAGGCGGATCAGCATCTCTCCTTTGGGCTCGCCTCTTTGACGCGAGGTCATGATCTCCCGGCAGATTTCGAGGACCGCTTCTTCCCCGTCCCCTAGAAGGAAGACGTCGAAGAAGTCCGCCGAGGGGTTCGGGGTTCAACGCGCACGGCCCTCCCCCGATGATCAGGGGATATTCCGCTCCCCGGTCCGCCGCGCGGAGGGGGATGCCGGCGAGCTGGAGCATATTCAACACTTCGCCATAATGAAGTTCATACTGGAGGGAAAAGCCGAGGACGTCAAACTCTTTCAGGGGCCGGGACGATTCCAGGGAGGATAGAGGGAGTCCCCGCTCCCGGAGAAGCTTTTCCATGTCCGGCCAGGGGGCAAAGACCCGTTCGCAGGCGATTTCGGGGACCCGGTTCAGAATGTGATATAAAATCTGAATTCCGAGATGGGACATGCCCACCTCATAAACGTCCGGAAAAGCGAGGGCGAACTTCAGGCGCACGTCCGCCCAGTCCTTGGCCGCGGAGTTGATCTCCCCGCCGAGGTATCGGGTAGGCTTGGAAACTTTCAGCAAATCTTCTCGTTTCACGAAAAAATAGTAACATCCCGTTCGTGGAGTGGCAAATGATTTCAAGCAGCAGTTCGACGCGGCCGGGGCATCCCGGCGTAGGGGCGGTTCGCGAACCGCCCCTACATCTCTTTTCCTCCGTTCAGTGCAATCTGAGGTCTGACGTCTCACGTTTGGATCGGCACATTCTCCTTGCCGCGACCCGGGGCCTGTGTTAAGAATGAAGCTCATTTCGCAATGATGGAAGGGAGACGGAGATGAACCTCAAAGCTAAGATTTACGTTGAAAACCAGAAGAGAAGGGCCGAGGAAGAACTGGCGGCCCGGCTGGCCCTGCTGAAAGAAAAAGGCCTGGATGAGACGGCTATGAAGAGAGAAGCTACCTTGCGCAGGCTGAAGGCCGAGGTCCGGAAGGCCGGCGTCCGGCTGGCCAGCATCGCCGCCCAGGAGAAGCTGAACCAGGACAGGGCCCAGGCAAAGATCGACAAAATCGCAGCCGAGAAGGCGGCCCGGGAAGCGCCCCCCGTGAAAGCAGCGGAGGAAGTTCCCGAGAAGAAGGAAAAGAAGGCGAAGAAGGAAAAAGGGGAAAAGCAGCTGAAGGGCGAAGGGAAGGAAAAGCAGCCCAAGGGTGAGGGGAAGAAAGAAAAGGCCGAGGGGAAAAAAGAGAAGCAGGAGAAAAAAGCGGAAAAACCAGAGGGCGAGTGAGCCACAGTTTCAAATTCTCGACTTCAGGGCCCCGCCGAGGGCCTCGAAACTGGCCCCTTTACGGGAATGTGGGCGAGGATCGGATCACCGGTCAAGTCATGTGAGGATTGACCCGCTGGCGGCTCAGGCGAATCCCGCAGGGATCTTCCTGGAGAAATCCCCCCCGAGCCCTTGGCGGAAAAGGGTCGGGGGGAATTTTGCGGTCTCGTTCCGGATGCAGGAAGGGTCTTTCCGGTTCAGCCGGAGGGAGGGTTCAAAGAAACTATTTCTTTTTGGGCCCCAGAATTCCTTTCAACGACGCGGCGGGAACGGCTTTCACCACTTTCTTGGCCGGGATCTTGATCGCTTCGCCGGTCTGGGGGTTTCTGCCCAT
Source organism: uncultured delta proteobacterium (assembly GCA_963712535.1). Taxonomy (GTDB): domain Bacteria; phylum Desulfobacterota; class SM23-61; order SM23-61; family SM23-61; genus CAVQIK01. Next base: position 152,014 of record CAVQIK010000015.1, read on the forward strand.
CCGGGCTTTGCGGTTCTGGACCTTCACGGTGACGAAGCCCGGGATCGCCAGTTTGTCCCCTTTCTTGAGCGTCTTCACGGCGAGATCGGAGAGAGCGGTGAGGACCGCGGCTCCCTGTTTCTTGCTGATCCCGGCTTCCCCGGCCAGATAGTTCACCATTTCCGTTTTCGTCATTTCCTTTCCTCCTTTCGCTGGTTAGTGAATCGGGCGATCGTTAATTAGCGTTCGGGTTGGACCCCCGTGGTCACACAAGCCGCTACCGAAACTTACTTTGCGGGAACGAAATCCACCCGGCGGTTCTTGGCCCAGGCTGACTCGTTGTGGCCGGGATCGAGGGGCCGTTCCTTTCCATAGCTGACAGCCGATATTCTCTTGCCGGATATCCCGAGTCCTTCCAAAAACGCCTTGGCGGCTTCGGCCCTCTTCTGGCCCAGTGCGAGGTTGTACTCGGAAGTTCCCCGCTCGTCGCAGTGCCCCTCAGCCCGGACATTCACTCTAGGGTGCGACTTGAGCCAGTCGCTGTTCTTCACCATGAGTTCTTTCTGGTCGTCCTGGATCGACCACTGATCGAAGGCAAAATACACCGGCTCCAGTTTCGCTGTCGCGGCCGCCTCGCGGGCCGCGGTTTCCTTGCGGGAAGCCTCTTCCTGTTGAGCTTTCTCGCGCAGGGCCTGCTCACGGAGCGCCTGTTCGCGGAGGTTCTCCTCCTGGAGCTTCTTTTCCCGGTCGGCGGCAGCGGCGCTTTCCGCGCCGGATTCCGGCTTTGCTTCCGGGGCGCCCTCGGGTTTCGCTTCGGCCGCTGTCGGCGTCCTGGAAGGCGTATACACGGCGTCGGATCGAATGGTCTTCTTGGCACAGCCGAGGGAGAGTCCCAGGGCGATCATCAGGAAAACTATGAACCATCTTCTCGCGTGTTTCACTTCTTTCCTCGCTTTCCGGAATTTTGGTAAAGATTATCCGCTGCTGAAAGTGCTGTCAAGCAGAAAAACTTCCACTCGGAACCCGGAATCCGGATGTTGCGGGCTGAAGGGAGGGAGTTCCTATTCCCCGATCCGCAATTTCTTACGGCCGCTGCACGAGCTCGAGATAAACGTTATCCGGGCCCAGGCAGAAGGCTACCTTGGCCCCGGAAGGGGATTGGACCAGGCCCACGGGGAACTTGTACCCTTGCTCTTTCAAACGACGGACCAGGTCTTCAATGTCGTTCACGGCGAGCCCGATGTGATCAATGCTGGCCATCTCCGGTCTCGGGTTTTCGACGGCCGGGGGGATGTGCAGGATGGACAGATCCGATCCGCCCTCCAGGGCAAGAACGGTGATCTTCCTCCCCAGGTTTTCGAATTCCATCTTGACTTTGGCTTCGAAGAAGGTCTGGAAAAAATCGATGGTCCGGGCCGGATTGCTGGAATGCAAGTGGACGTGGTCGATGCGCGCCATGATGTTTTCTCCTTACTTTTTTGAGATACGAATCGCCTGAAGCATATTAAATTTTCGGCTCGCAGTAAAGAAATATTGTCCGACCCCAGTCAAAACCACGGACCACGAAAAAACGGCACCACGGACCTTCGGCCACGACCATGAATCATGGATCATGAACCATGGACAAACCCCCATCCTATCTCCATTCTTTTCGCTTGGCAGAAACACGTGAGCTTTGCTAATTTAGCGGGAGGCGGCCAGCCGGAAAGGGTGAGAATGTATGAAGGTCATAGGAATGTTCGGAAGTCCCAGGAGGGGAGGAAATACGGAGCTCCTCCTCAAGGAACTGCTGCGGGGGAGCAGAGAAGCCGGGGCGGAGGTGGAAGAAATTTTTCTCCGTGACTTGAAGATTTCGCCCTGCCTGGAAATTTATGCCTGCAAGAAAGACGGGCAGTGCCCGATCAACGATGACATGAAATCCCTTTACCCCAAGCTGGTCGAAGCGGACGTCCTGGCGGTGGCTTCCCCGATTTTTTTCTACTCGGTGAGCGCGCACCTCAAATGCGCCATCGACCGCTGCCAGGCGTTGTGGGCCAGAAAGTATCTTCTGAAACAACCCGTCTCGCCCGGAAAGCCGCGCCGGATCGGGGTCTTCCTCGCCGTGGGAGGGTCGCGGGGAACGAAAATTTTCGACGGCGCGCTGCTCACGATGAAATACTTCTTCGACGCCCTGGACATGACCTTTCATCGGTCTCTTCTCGTTAAGGAAGTCGATGCCAAGGGCGAGATCCTGAACCACCCGACGGCCATGGCCGAAGCCTACGAGCTTGGGAAAGAGGTGGTGAGGATGGGCTCTGATTCGCTCCTGAGGGCCGCTCCGGATGAAAGTTGATTTTGAGGAAAGGAATACAGATGGAAGAGCCTTCCTGGCGGGGAAAATTTCTATCCGTTCAAGAGGGGGCTTCCCTCGAGGATTTTCGGGGGAAGACCGGGAACCTCATCGTCATCGCCCCCCACCCCGACGATGACATCCTGGGAGCGGGGGGGACGATGATCGAGGCCTCGGAAGGAGGGAGGGGAGTTTTTTCCATTTACCTGACCGACGGCCGCGGCAGCCCCCGGGCGGGAAGCCGGAATCGGTGATGAAGAGATGGCCTCGCGAAGGCAGGAGGAAGCGCTTGCAGCGTTAAAGGTCACGGGCGCGGCCGGCGGTTTTTTCCTGGGGAAGCGGAGCGGTGAACTGGAGAGTGACGGGGGAGAAGTCGAGCGGCAGCTTCGGGAAATCTTTAAATGGCTCGCGCCCGCGGAAGTGTATCTCCCTGCCCCTTATGAACGCCACCGGACCCACCAGATGGCGACCCGCATTTCCCTTCGCGCGTTGCGGCCGGCAGCGGGGGCGAAGCCGGCCGTGATGGGGTACAGCCTGTGGGGATGTTTCCACGGAGGAAAAAAACGGCTCGCCCGGGACATCAGCCCCTACATCAGGAAAAAAGTGGAGGCGGTTCTCGCCCACGCCACCCAGGTCGCCTACAAGGGCTATCAGCAAGGCATTCTGGGAAAGAACAACGCCGAGGCGGTCTTCTGGGACAGCCGCGAGGTTCAGAAAGGCGCGTTCGTCGAAACGTTTGTGGACATGACCGAGTTCCTGGAGAGGGACGATTTGACCGTTGAGAAATTCATCCGCGAGGACGTCGAAAGTTTCCTTAAAAAGTATTTATGACTAGCTCTCCCCGGGCCTGCGACAAGACAGAAAAAGAGATTTCACCTTGACAGAGAGTTTCCCGCGTACGATATTATGCCTGGTTTGGAAGGGCCCTTTCCTGGATCCCAGCCACATTTCACCCGACCGGGGGACGCATGCTGCTTAGCCTCGAGGGAGTCAGCACTTTTTATGGGAATTTCCAAGCGCTGAGGGGGGTATCCCTGGGCATCGAACAGGGGGAGATCGTAACTCTCCTGGGCAGCAACGGAGCGGGGAAGACCACGCTTCTTAAGACCGTCTCCGGGCTCCTGCGGCCCCGGGCGGGCGCGATTACCTTCGAGGGGCGCAGAATCGAGCACCTCGACCCCAACGCGATCGTCAGCCTCGGAGTATCCCAGTGCCCGGAAGGAAGAAAACTCTTCCCGGAGATGTCGGTCCTCAAGAACCTCCGCCTGGGGGCTTACGTGCGGCGGCGCGACGCGGGCGGGATTGAAAAATCGCTGGCCGAGATCTTTCAACTCTTCCCGATCCTTTCGGACAGATCCAAACAGATGGCGGGCACTCTTTCGGGGGGAGAGCAGCAGATGCTGGCCATGGGCCGGGCGCTGATGTGCAACCCGACCCTTCTGCTCCTGGATGAGCCTTCCCTGGGCCTGGCCCCCCTGGTGGTCAGGGCCCTTTTTCAAGTGATCCGGGATATCAATCAGCGCCGGATGACCATTTTCCTGGTGGAACAGAACGCCTCCCAGGCCCTGCAAATCGCCCACCGGGGATATGTCATGGAGACCGGCAGGATCGTTCTTTCCGGGGCCCGCCAGACACTCCTGGACGACGAAAAAGTGAAACAGGCTTATCTGGGAACATGAAGTGCCCGCACCTTTGCCGGACCCCGGACGAAGGAAGAAACACTCGGAAGGATTCGGTTGTCAAAAGAAATAATTCCATGAAGGAGGTCTGTATGGGCAAGAAGGCGATGCGGATTTTTTGGGGGCTCGTTCTCCTCTTCCCCCTTTCTGTGAATGCCCCGGTTTGGGCGGCAGAGGCGGTCAAGCTGGGCTTCACCGGCCCGTTGAGCGGGGGTTCGGCCAAATATGGAAAAAACTCTGAGGCGGGTTTGCTGATGGCCATGGAGGAGATCAACGGGAAAGGCGGCATTACCGTGGCCGGGAAAAAATACAAGATTGAGCTCATTTCCCTCGACGACCGGTACAAGCCCGATCTGGCCGTGCAGAACGCCCGGCGCATGGTCTCGCTGGACAAAGTCCCCGCGGTCTTCTGCCCGCACAGCGGCGGCATCCTGGCCATGATGAACTTCAACGAGAAAGAAGACTTCATCGTCATGGGATACAGCACCCACCCGAAGATCGTGGAGCTGGGAAACAAACTGGTCATCCGCATCCCCGCGGATATCCGGGCTTACGCCTCCGCTTTCATCGATCGGGCCACGGAGCGGGGAGTGAAAAAAGTGGCCTCGATCCCCGGGGTCCATGAATATGCCAAGATCTGGCTGGATATTTTTAAAGAAGAATGGGCCAAGCGAGGAGGTTCCCTAACCGATGTCAGCTCCGCCGATTACATGAAGGAAACGGACTTCTATACTCATCTGACCAAAGTCATTGCCGGCAAGCCGGATGCCATCCTCCTCATCGGTGCCTCCGAACCGGCAGCGCTCATCGTCAAACAAGCCCGGGAGCTCGGGTTTAAAGGCCGATTCATCCTCGCCGACCAGGCCAAGATGGAAGAGATGGTGAGGATTGTCCCCATGGATAAACTGGAGGGGTCCATCGGCCTCACTCCTCTTTACGATCGTCCGATCAAAGATGCCTCGATTTTTACCAAGGCATATAAAAAGCGGTTCGGCGAGGAGGAAGCCTGCACGACCGAGACGGCCCAGCATTATGAGAGCGTTGGGCTTCTCGCTTATGCCATGGAAATCGCGGGGACGACCTCCGATGTCCGGAAGATCCGCGCCGCCATGCCCCAGGTGTTTCCTCTGGAGAAGCGGGGCATGCTCACCCCCTCGGGTCTTTTTGCCCTGCGGGAAAATGGGGCGGAGATCCGTGTCGTCTACGGAACGGAAGTCATCGGCGGCAAATGGAGCGAGCCCTTTCCGATCAAGTACTGAAATTGGAGAAGAGGGAATCCGGTCGTTTCAAGACTCCCGGCCTCCCGTTTTCATGAGGGTGACAGGGTTCGGGAGATCGCAGAGCCTTTGATAACGGCTCATTTCTCTGAACTCCCTGTTTGATTTTGACAATGTCAGGGTTCCTAAAGGAGGGAAGACATGAGAAGGGAAAACGTTGGAGTCATCTTCGGCACCGTTTTGCTCGTCGGCTTGTTTGTTGCCGCCCCGGCATGGGGGGCCGAGGTGGTGAAGGTCGGCTATTCCGGGCCCTTGAGCGGGGGGGCTGCCAAGTACGGGAAGAACTGCGAAACCGGCATGATCATGGCCGCCGAGGAGATCAACGCCAAGGGCGGGGCCACCGTCGCCGGAAAGAAGTACAAGATCGAAGTGGTCTCCCTGGATGATCGGTACAAGCCCGATCTCACGGCTCAAAACGCGCGCCGGATGGTTTCGCTGGACAAAGTCACCACAGTCTTCTCACCCCACAGCGGGGGGATCCTGGCCATGATGAACTTCAACGAAAAAGACGGGTTCATCGTCATGGGATACAGCACCCACCCCAAGATCGTGGAAATGGGAAACAAGCTGGTTATCCGGATGCCCCCCGACATTCGGGCCTACGCTTCGGCGTTCAGCGACAAGGCCAAGGAGCGGGGGATCAAGAAAGTAGCGGCGATCCCGGGGGTCCATGAGTACGCCAAGATCTGGATGGACATCTTCGCGGAAGAGTGGAAGAAAAAGGGCGGGGTGCTTTCCGATGTCAGCCCGGCGGATTACATGAAGGAAACCGATTACTACACCCACCTTACGAAAGTGATCGCGGGAAAGCCGGACGCGATCCTTCTCATCGGCGCCTCGGAACCGGCCGCCCTCATCGTGAAACAGGCCCGGGAGCTGGGGTTCCAGGGGAAGTTCATCCTGGGCGACCAGGCGAAACTCGACGAGATGGTGAAAGTGGTGACGGCCGATAAACTGGAAGGGACGATCGCCGTCACGCCGCTGTACCACCGCCCCATCAAGGACGCGCCCGCTTTCACCACGGCCTACAAGAAGCGCTTCGGCGAGGCGGAAGTCTCCACCTTCGAATCCGCCAGCCATTACGAGAGCGTCTACATTCTGGCCTACGCCATGGAAATCGCCGGGACCGTGTCCGATGTCCCCAAGATCCGGGCGGCGATGAACCAGGTATTCCCCCTGGAGAAGCGGGGCACCCTGGCTCCCACGGGGGTTTTCGGCCTGCGGGAAAACGGGGCCCAGCTGCGCATCACCTACGGGACGGAAGTGATCGGGAGGCAAGTGGACTGAGCCGTTCGGGATTAAGTATTAGAAGCGGTTGCTGGTTGCTCGTTTCTTGTTTCTCGTTCTTAAACTATCGATAAGGAATCCGGGCGAGCCGAACCTAAACACAATTTTGTAGGGGCGGCCTCCCCCGGGGCGGGACCGCCCGCAAGATGGGCAACCATCACGCCACGGCGTGATTGCCCCTACAATCCTTGACCGTTTTGTTTGAAATAAATTGAAAATGGGCTAACGGGGAACCACTAACCAGCCACCAGCAACGAGTAACAGGTAAATGACCCTTTTTCTTCAGCAACTAATCAACGGCATCATGCTCGGGTCGGTCTATTCCCTCGTGGCCCTCGGGCTGACTCTTATTTACGGGATTCTGCACGTCCCCAACTTCGCCCACGGCGCCATGTACATGTGGGCCGGGTTCACCGCCCTTTTCGTCGTTGTCAACTTCCACACCAACTACTGGGTCTCGCTGGTCATCGCCATGGCCGTCCTGGGGCTGGTTGGGGCGGGGGCCGAGCGGATTGTTTACCGTCCGTTGCGGTCGGCCCCGCACATCAATTCTTTCATCGCCGCGATCGGCCTGATCCTGGTGATGGAGAGCCTGGCCCTGATCGTATGGGGGGCCGACTTCCGCCGGTTTCCCGCGGTGTATGACCGGCCCATCCACGTGATGGGAGTTTCGATCACCCTCCAGCGGCTGCTGGTGATCGTGGCCGCCGCCCTCTTCATCATTCTCCTTCAACTCTTCATCAAGCGCACCTGGCTGGGGGCGACCATCGAGGCCGTGGCCCAATCCCCCGAGGGAGCCCAGCTGGTGGGGATCAGCATCGACCGGGTCTCCAGTCTCACCTTCGGCATCGGGACCGCGCTGGCCGCCGCGGCGGCGGCCCTGATCGCGCCCATTTTCCTGGTCTATCCGACCATGGGGAGCATGCCCAACCTGAAGGCCTTCGTCGTGATCATCATCGGCGGAATGGGCTCGATCCCCGGAGCGGTCATCGGGGGCTTCATGCTCGGCTTGATCGAAGCCCTGGGGGGAGGGTACATTTCGACGGATTACAAGGACCTTTTCGCCTTCGGGGCCCTGGTGACTTTCCTCACGGTGCGGCCGCTGGGCCTCTTCGGGAAGGGGGTCCGATGACTCCCGGGTTGCGCAGGCTGGCCCCATGGGCGGTGATCGCCGCGGCGGTGGTGATCCCTCTGGTGATCAGCAACAAATACTATCTCAACATCCTGATCATGAGCGGGATCTGGTCGATCGTGGCCCTTTCGCTCAACCTCATCCTCGGGTACACCGGCCAGGTGAACCTGGCCCACGGGGCTTTCTTCGGAATCGGGGCCTACGCCTCGGCGCTCCTGATGCTGAAACTCCACATGAACTTCTGGCTGGCCCTGCCGCTGGCCTCCGCTGTCGCCGGGTTCTTCGGGTTCCTCATCGGCCTGCCGGCCCTGCGCACGCGGGGCTCCTATTTCGCCATCGGCACCATGTGTTTCAACATCATCGTCACCCTCATCGTCGACCGCTGGGAAGGTCTGACCGAAGGGGCCCGGGGACTCATGGGGATCCCCGGGCCGGCGCCGATCCCTCTCCCCGGGGGAGGTGAGATCGCCTTCAAGACCCAGGCGGCCCAGTACTACCTCGTCCTGGCCTTTCTTCTCCTTACGATATTTGTTTTGCGGCGCACCATGCACTCGCTCGTGGGGCGGACCTTCCGGGCCATCCGGGGGAACGAGGAGCTTGCGGAAGCGGTCGGCATTCACCCCATGAGGACGAAACTTCTCTCCTTCACGATCAGCTGTTTCTTCGCCGGCGTGGGCGGCGTTCTCTATGCCTCGTACATCGGGTTTCTCAGCCCGGAGCTGACCGACTACCACGTGAGCTTCGACGCCCTCATTTATATCATGATCGGCGGGGTAGGCACCCTGGCCGGCCCGATCATCGGGACCCTGCTCATCGTCACCCTTCCCGAGACGCTTCACATCGCCGCCGAATACCGGCTGCTCTTTTACGGCTTAATCCTCATTTTAATGATCATTTACCTCCCGCGGGGCATCATGGGAGCGGTGAAGGACCTGAGGGGCCGAAGGGCCAAGGAGGAGGTCGAATGGAAGCCGTCCTGATCCTCCGGGAACTGACCCGATTCTTCGGGGGTCTCGCCGCCGTGAGAGACCTGAGCTTCGAAGTGCGCCCCGGCGAGATCCTAAGCCTCATCGGGCCCAACGGGGCCGGGAAGACCACCGTTTTCAACCTGATCACCGGCACGCTCCTGCCGACCCGGGGAAGCGTCTCTTTTCAAAACCGGGATATAACGGGGTCGCGCCCCTGCGAGACCACCGCCCTGGGAGTCGCCCGGACCTTTCAAACCACGTCCCTGTTCTACGAGGAGACTGTTCTCGACAACCTCATCATCGGCTACCGCTGCCGGACGCGCATGGGCTTCTGGGACGCGCTCTTCAGGACCGGCCGCTGCCGGGAGGATGAAGCGGACCAGTCAGGAAAAAGCCCGGGCCATGCTGGATTTCATCGGAATCGGGAAACGGGCCCTGGATCTCGCCCACAACATTCCCCAGGAATCCCAGAAGCGCCTGGCCATCGGCGTGGCCCTGATCACCGAGCCCAAGCTGCTGCTCCTGGACGAACCCATGGGAGGCCTCACGGAAGAGGAAAACGGGAGCATGATGGCCCTCATCGAGAAGGTGCGAAGCCGGGGGGTGAGCATCCTCCTCATCGAGCATAAGATGAAGGTGGTCATGAACATCTCCGACCGGGTTGTGGTCTTGAACTACGGGCAGAAGATCGCCGAGGGCTCCCCCGCCGAAGTAGGCCGCGACCCTGCGGTGATCGAAGCTTATCTGGGGTCCTGAAAATTGCGGAATGCGGAATTTAGAATAAATTGAAAAAAACCAGGAGGATTACGGTTTCGGATCGCCGAATGCGAATTTGATTGCGGTGAGTCCGTAGGGGCGGGGTCACCCCGCCCCTCCCGGAGATCTTTAGGAGAGAATCAAAACTATGGAAAGACCCTGGCTGAAATTTTACGAACCCGGAGTGCCCCACCATATCGATTACCCCAGAATCCCCCTTTACAGAATCCTGGATGACACGGTCGAGGGATTTCCCGAACTGGATGCGGTCATCTTTCGGGGGAAGAAGATAAAATACCGGGAGCTGGGAGAGTGGGTCGGAAACTTGGCTTCCGGGCTGACGCAGATCGGCCTGCGAAAAGGGGACAGAGTGGCGCTTATGCTCCCCAACTGCCCGTCCTACATCGTGGCCTATTACGCCATCCTGAAGATCGGGGGGATCGTCGTCAACGTGAACCCCATGTACGTGGAGCGCGAGCTTGAATTCCAGCTCGCGGATGCCGGGGCCGCGGCGATCGTCACCTTGCGGGAGCTTCTTCCCAGGATCGAGGCGGTGAAAGAAAAAGCCGCCTTGACCAGGATCATTCTCACGGACACGGACGAGCACGTCCGATACGGCGGGACCCCGGTCTTCGAGCGCGGAAGCCAAATCGGGGGTTTACGAATACTCGGGCGTCCTCCAGAAAGGAAAATCCCATCCGCCCCCTTCCGTGGCCGTTGACCCGGAGGAGGTGGCTCTTCTCCAGTACACCGGGGGAACGACGGGGTTCAGCAAAGGGGCGATGCTGACCCATTACAACCTGGTCTCCGACGTCGTTCAATGCGTGAGCTGGAACCAGGAGGCGGAGAAGGGGAAAGAGAGAATGCTCTCGGTGCTCCCCTTTTTCCACGTGTACGGGATGACGGTGGCCATGAACGAGGCGATCTATCTCGCGGCCACGATCATCCTCCTTCCCCGTTTCCAGGTGGACGACACCCTGGAGGCGATCAAGGCCTACCGGCCCACGCGCTTCCCCGGCGTGCCCACCATGTATATCGCCATCATCAATCACCCCCGGGTGAAGGAGTACAACATCTCTTCCATCAAGGTGTGCAGCTCCGGCTCGGCCCCCATGCCGGTCGAGGCGCTGAAGAGGTTCGAGGAGTTGACCGGCGGGAAAATCAGCGAAGGTTACGGGCTGACTGAGGCGTCTCCCGTGACCCACGCCAATCCGTTCTCCGGCCAGAGAAAGATCGGGAGCATCGGCCTGCCCCGGCCGGACACGGACGCCAGGATCGTCGACCTGGAGACGGGCGAAAAGGACCTCCCTCCAGGACAGGAGGGGGAGCTCTGCATCCGCGGGCCGCAGGTGATGAAGGGATACTGGAACCGGCCCGAAGAGACGGTGAAGTCCCTCCGGGGCGGATGGCTCTTCACCGGGGATATTGCCCGCATGGACGAGGAAGGTTATTTTTACGTCGTCGACCGGAAAAAGGACATGATCATCTGCGGGGGGTACAACGTTTACCCCCGCGAAGTCGAGGAGGTCCTCTACCAGCACCCGAAAATTCTGGAGGCCTGCGCCGTGGGGGTGCCGGACCCGTACCGGGGGGAGACGGTGAAGGCGTTCGTCGTCCTGAAGGAAACGGAGCGGGCCACTTCCGAAGAGATCATCGCCTACTGCCAGAAGAACATGGCCAAATACAAGGCGCCCACCCTAGTGGAATTCCGCAAGGAGCTTCCGAAATCCCACGTAGGGAAGGTGCTGAGAAAGATCCTCAGGGAAGAAGAGGGGGCGAAGAAAAGCTCCGATCCCCCAGGTGGGCCTCCAGTCCGGAACGGAACAAATTGAAAATCCCCGGACCGTCCCTCTCTGCTACCGATCGATTCGTGGAAACCGGGAAAAATCAGGTTTCCTGCGCTCGATAAAGGCTTGGAACGCCTCCTTGGCTTCGGGCGAGGTCAGCCGCCTTTTGAACTGAGTGCTCTCCTCTTCAATCGCCGCGAGGACCGCAGCCTCGCGGCCTCGTTTCATAAGGGCTTTGGTGAGGCACACGGAGGCCGAAGGCTGCTCCGCCAGCCGGCGAGCGTTCTCCAGCGCAGTCTTCATCAGCTCCTCCTCGGGGCAGACCCCGTTGACGATCCCAACTTCGCGGGCCTTTTCCGCGCTGAAGGGCGCCCCGAGCAGCAGCAGTTCGGCGGCTCGCTGATGGCCCATGAGAAGCGGCAAAAGGACGGAGGACCCCAATTCGGGGCACAGGCCCAGGTTGACAAAGGGGAGCTGGAATACGGCCTTAACCCCGGCATAAACCAAATCGCAGTGCAGCAACATGGTCGTACCGATCCCGATGGCCACTCCCGATACTGCCGCGACAATCGGCTTTTTGGCCCCGCTGATCGCGGGGACAAACGGATTCCGAAGATGTTCCTTCCCCATTGAAATATTCTTGAAATCAAGGAGATCATTGCCGGCGCAAAAGCAGTTTTCCGTTCCGGTCAGAAGGACCACACGCACCGCTTCGTCCTGGTCGGCCCGGATGAGCGCGTCGGCCATTTTCTGATACATAGCGAACGTGAGGGCATTTTTCTTTTCCGGCCGGTTTATCTGAATACGCAAGATTCCCGCCCGGTCATCGACCAGGATATGCTTCGCAGTTTCATCAACAGTCATTTCGTTCCTTTCCGGCGCGTGACGGCCATCATCCGTTTTCGTCCACTTCGGCGTAGGTTAACGACTGCGGTTAATTGCCGGCGTAGTGGTTTCGTCATTCAACGATCCAAAAAATGTTGGCGGTATGATATCATTTGTTCAGGCATTTAGAAAATCGTTTATTCACCAGGACTGGTTCCCGCCCTCAATCGGCAGGCACCTCGGTTGAGGAAAAGAGATCTCTCTGGAACGGCCCCAGCGACGAGGTCGGGGGGAAACATGAAAATCATCCGGGATGTCGTCTGCACAAAATGCCGCAGAAAACAGGTTCAAGGGAAGGAAGAGCTCTTGAGGAGCGACCTGTTCTGGCGGGTCTGCGAGTTCTGCAACCAGTATGGATTGGAGATCGTCACCCGGCATAAACTGACTTTCCGCGACTGGATGGAAATTTTTTACAATACCCTTGGCTTCAGGGTAGCCCAGACCGAGGCTTTTTTGAAAGACCTGCTGAAGGACCGTAACCGCCGGTAAGAATGTCCCTTCGCCGCACGAATGTTTCGTAAAAGGTAAGGGGTTGTAGGGGCGGGGTGACCCCCCCTCCGTTCTGCGTCCTGGTGTTTGATGTCGGGAGTGCGATGTTTCATACCGTTGACGGGATCCCCTGAAGCTGTTACGGTTACGTGAATTTCCATACAGGAGGAAGAATGGCCGCCTACGTTATTTTTCAGGTGAAATCCGGCTGGATGGCAATCGTCGGCAATGAAAAGGGTGTCGAGCGGATCTATCTTCCCGGTCTTTCTCCGGAAGATCTGCGGAAAAAGATCCGGAGGGAATTTCCGGACGGCGTCGAAGGGGCGGCGTTCCTCGAAGGGGCGAAACGGGAATTGATCGAGTACTTCGACGGGCAAAGAGACCGCTTTGAAATGCCGCTCGACCTCTCCCGGGCAACTCCGTTTCAGAAAAAAGCCTACCAGGCGATGTGCACCATTCCTTTCGGCGAGGTGCGGACCTACCGGTGGTTGGCCGAAAAAGTCGGGAACCCGAAAGCCGTCCGTGCCGCGGGCAGCGCCAACGCCCGGAATCGGTGGCCCGTGGTGATCCCCTGCCATCGCATCGTAGGCAGTGACGGCCGCCTGACGGGCTTTTCCGCCCCCGGCGGATTGGAATTGAAGGCCTCTCTTTTAAAGCTGGAAGGAATACCGACGGAAGGAGGAAGAGTTCAGGCTGGAAGAGTCATGACCTCCGCCAGAGGTGGAGGCTTGAAAAACCGTGAACCGCTCAAAGCGGATTGAATTTTCGCCACCGTTCGTCCCGCTCGGAGCGGGATCACGACGAAGCCTACAGGTGGCCAGCTCTTGCCGAGGCCCGGGGGCAAGGGCGATGCGCGCAGAAACCCTGAGGCAGGTTTCGATTCTTGGGTCGGGCGAAACCTCTGCCGCCGCAACCCCCCCGGCTCAGCCTTTGTAGTCCCGCTTCCGGGTCTGAAAGGGGCTTCCGCCTGTTCTCGCGGAAACCCGAAGGAATCCTCTGCCGGACATTTCGCCCGCCGAGGCTTTCTGCGCGCACCGCCCTTGCCCCCGGGGCACAACACAAGTGGGAGCACAAAAATCCCCGGAAACGTCAAACCTTATGAGTCTCCCGGCAGAGCCTGGGGTTTACCTAAATGAAATTAAGAAATAGAGCTTTCTTCTTTTCCGGAAGACGATTATCTTTTTCTCCCCACCGTGGCCAGGTAAATGGCCGTCTCCTCCTTGCCGTCCGCTCCCGCGAGCTCATTCACTTCCTCGTCGAAGAAAGCCGCGATTCCGCAGCAGCCCAGGTCCATGGCTGTCGCGGCGAGGTAGAGGTTCTGAGCGATGTGCCCGCAGTCCAGGTAAATATAGCGATAAGCCCTCTGCCGGTATTTCTGGCGGGAACGCTCGATGACCGCCACCCAGATGAAGATCACGGCGGCCGCCCCGGCCATCTCCTGATCCAGCGCGGCCCGGGCGATCGAAGGAGAAAAGTCGCCCCTCTTCTTCAACTCCAGGGAAAAATCCCGCACGTTGAAAAGATAAACCCCCGCATCGAGGCCCTCCGCCCGGTTCACGACCAAATAGGTGTCGATGGGATGGAGAGCGCCCGCCGAAGGGACCGTCCGGTACCACGAAGAAAAAGCTTTCTCCGTCACCCCCTGGGTTGCCCAGAGCAGGGTCGAGAGCTCCTGAAGGGTGAGGGGTCCGTCCGTGTATTCCCGGTGCGACCTGCGCTTCTGGAGAACTTTCCAGAAATTCCTATCCTCTTCCAGGGATGGGCGGGGGAGGAAGATCGCCGCCCTGCCCGGCTTTACTTCGGTCCCCTCGCTTTTCTTAACGTATAATGGCCGGAGATATTTCGTTTCCTGCTGGAACCGCTCTCCAATTTTTTGACCGGAAGAATCCATGGAATCCCCTCCTGTTTCCTGCCGAATTCGCTCTCTTAAAAAGTGTATTTTGCTTTCGGAAAGATGTCAACTTTCTACGGCAACCGCGCACCGCGAGGATAGGAGAATTACGAATTCTTTTCCCTGCCCGAATTTCGCTTTCCGGCTCAAAAAAAGTTGACCCGGTTCTTGATTCATGTATGATGAGTTGGTATGTCTGAACCGGTCGATAAAGTCCGCAGCGTTTTCATCTATTCGGATGAGCTGGCCAATTTTGAGTACAGCCCCACCCATCCTTTCAAGCCCGTGCGGGCCAAGATCACCCTGGACCTCTGCCGCCGCTATGACCTCATCGAGCGGCCGTGGATCCGCCTCGTAAAACCCGAACCGCTGGATTTCGAGCGTCATGGCCGAATTCCACGATCCTTCCTACCTCAAAGTGCTGAAGGACCTCGATTCGGCGACCCTGGCCGCCGAGCTCTGGCCCGATCTCCTTTCGGCCAAGGAGGGGGATTATTTAACCGTCGATCCCAAGATCCTGAGGTACGGCCTGGGGACGGAGGAGAACCCCATATTCTCGGGCGTATACGATTATTCCGCCCTGACCTCCGGGGCAACGATGATGGGCGCCAGGATGGTGGCCGCGGGAGAAGTCCAGCTGGCTTTTAATCCGGTGGGAGGGTTCCACCATGCCGGACGCGATCACGCCGAAGGCTTCTGCTACGTGAATGACGTCGCCGTGGCCATTACCCAGCTCTTGAAAGAAGGCCTCCGGGTGGCTTTCGTGGACATCGACGCCCACCATTGCAACGGGGTGCAGGACGGTTTTTACCGCGACAACCGGGTGCTGGTGATTTCTTTCCACGAGAGCGGAAAAGATCTCTACCCCTGGTCGGGTTATGAAAACGAGATTGGGGAAGAGGGAGGGAAAGGGATACAACGTCAATGTCCCGCTGCCCCAGAATACCGATGACGAAATGTTTATCCGAGCCTTCTCCGAAATCGTCCCCCCTCTCCTTTGCGCCTACGCGCCGGACCTTGTCATCGCGGAACTGGGGGCCGACACCCACATCTCGGACCCGCTGACCCACCTCAGCATGACCAACTTCGGGTATTGCGAGGCGGTGAGAAAGCTCCGGGACGCGGCTCCCCGGCTCCTCGCGCTCGGCGGGGGCGGGTACGATGTTTACAAGACTGCCCGGAGCTGGACCCTGGCCTGGGGAATCTTAAACGACCTGGAGCCCCGGGATGAATACGTGGGAATCATCGGCGGGATGATGTTCGGGCCGGAGGTCGAAGTGGGCAGCTTGCAGGACAAGACCGTTTACCTCACCGGGACGGCTCGAGAACGCGTCCGGCGGGAAGTCGAACGCGTGATCCAGTACATTAAAGAAAATGTTTTTCCTATCCATAAAATAGATAAGTGTTAATCAGGCCAAATTGTTCAGCACTGATTAGCATGCGACGCCCCCTCACCCTCCCCTCTGCCCCGAAAAACGGGGGAGAGGGCCGGGGTGAGGGGGGATTTCGAAAAAGGGTTATCTGCTCAAAAATTGACCTTAGTAAGTTGGATGGGCGAATTTGTGACTTGGAGTTGGCGTTGTGAGTTGGGAGTTAGGATTTGTAAGTTGGGATTTTCGTGCCCCCCTCCTTAGAGTGCTTACATCCAGCAGACTGTCGACCTCAGCGGCCCCCGGCCACGCCAGGGCACTCCCTCATTAGGCAAACGGTGAGAAGGGAAAATACCCGGGTAGGAGAAGAAAAAGGCAAAAATGATAGATTCGTACTATGGGAACACTGCCCAGGTTAACCGAGTCTTGGAAAAACCTGCCTATTCCTTGGGAATACCTTCAGAAACGAAGCAGCGATACCGATAACCTTATGGGGTAAGCCCGCGGGGCTTATTTTTTGCGTAAATCGTGTTTTTTTTGGTATATAATCAGAAAAATTCAACTTCCCTAAAGTTCAACTATCCAGGGAGGAGAGGGACTTTGGCCTGTTTATCGCCGCAGGGGCAATAAAGGGCAGCCCGTCCTCTCGGGAGAAAACCATCCGGTTTCCCTTCTCCGGGGAGAAATGAAGGGCGCGGGGGGATGACGATTCTATGCTGAACGGGCAATTTCTGGAGTATCTTCTGGACCAGGGAATCATCCGGAAAACGGATTTCGAGGAGGCTTTCCCCGCGGGAAATCTGCCCGCGGATTTCTCCGTGGAAGAAAATTTCATCAAGCCCGGTCTGGTCACCCCGGAGCGGTACAAGGCCGCGGCCGAAGCTTTCTTCCGGACGAGATTCGCGGCCGAAGAGGATTTCCCGAAGGAGCCCACGGTTTACGAAAACCTCTCCGTCCAGTTCATGAAGGAGTCGAGATTTATCCCCGCTTCCCAGGAGAACAACACCCTCACGGTGATCATGTCCAACCCTTTCGATTATTACACCCTGGATGCCATCCGCCTGGCAACGGGAAAGAACATCAAAGTGCTCGTCGGGCAGGAGTCAAAGATCCTCGAGGCGGTGGAGCGCTCCTACGGCTCGGGCGGATCTTCCATGGAGAAGATCATCGAGGATATCGACAGCATCCCGGAATACCAGGGCGGGGATGAAGAGAACGTGGATCAGCTGCGGGACATGGCCTCCGAAGGTCCGGTCATCCGTCTCGTGAACCTGGTCATCACCCGGGCCATCGAACGGAGGGCCTCGGACATTCACCTGGAACCTTTCGAGGATCATTTCCGGGTGCGGTACCGGATCGACGGCGTGCTGCACGACGTGGAATCGCCCCCTAAACGCCTCCAGGCGGCGATCATCTCCCGGCTCAAAATCATGGCCAAGCTGAACATCGCCGAGCGGCGCCTCCCGCAGGACGGGCGGATCATGCTCCGGGTGAAAGGGAAGGAGATTGACTTCCGGGTCTCCACCATCCCGACGATTCACGGGGAATCGATCGTCCTCCGGATCCTGGACAAGAGCAGCATCGTGCTCGACGTGGACAAACTTGGGTTCTCCAGGGACACCCTCCAGAATTTCAACCAACTCATCGAGGCGCCCCACGGGATTTTCCTGGTGACCGGCCCCACCGGGTCGGGGAAGACTACCACGCTTTACTGCGCGCTGCAGAAGATCAACTCCCCGGATCTGAAGATCATCACCGTGGAAGACCCGGTGGAGTACCAGCTGAAGGGCGTAAACCAGATCCAGGTGAAGCCGGCGATCAACCTGACCTTCGCCAATGCCCTGCGTTCCATCGTCCGGCAGGACCCGGACGTCATCCTCATCGGGGAGATCCGGGACGCTGAAACCGCCGAAATCGCCATTCACTCCGCCCTGACCGGACACCTGGTGCTCTCCACCCTCCACACCAACGACGCCCCGAGCGCCATCACCCGGCTCATCAACATGGGGATGGAGGATTATCTCCTCTCGTCCACGATCATCGGCATTCTGGCCCAGCGCCTGGTGCGGGCGGCCTGCCCGTTCTGCCGGGTGCCTGCTTCGCCCGACCCGGCCGTCCTCCACGAGATGAAGATGGACGGGGTGAACCTGGAAGAGGGGAAGATCTTTGACGTCAAGGGTTGCCCTCAGTGCGGCAACACCGGCTACTGGGGCCGGGTGGGCATCTTCGAGCTTCTCATGGTGACCGACGAAATCCAGAAGCTGATCCTGGGGAAGAAAGACTCCAACGTCATCAAGGAAAGCGCCCGCAAGCACGGGATGAGGACCCTGCGGGAGGACGGGTGGCTGAAAGTGAAAGACGGAGTGACCACGGTGTCGGAAGTCATTCGAGCCACCCAGGAAGAGCAGGTTTTGTAACCGCCAAGGGGAGCAGTTTGGCCATTTAGCAATTTGGCAGGCAGGAAAGACGAAATACTGAACATGCCGGAATACACTTATAAGGCAACGAGTATCAGCGGGCAGATCGTCGAAGGGGCGATGGAAGGCCACGACGAGAAGGCCGTCGTCCGCAGCCTTCACCAGCTGGGATATATCCCCGTGCGGGTCGCCGCGGTCCAGGAGAAAGGGGCGGGGGGGCGCTTCTCCCTTTTTCCCCAGCGGGTGGGCATGAAGAGCCTGCTGACCTTCACCCAGGAACTCTCCACCCTGGTCTCGGCCGGTCTGCCCATCGACAGGAGCCTTCAAATCCTGGCGAGCCTGACCGAGAACCCCAAATTGAAACAGGTCGTGCAGGATATCCTCGGCCGGATCCAGGGCGGAAACTCCCTGGCCGAAGCCATGGGGAACCACCCCCGGGTCTTCTCCAAGCTGTACGTCAACATGGTGAAAGCCGGTGAATCGGGGGGCTTCCTGGAGGTCATCCTGGCCCGCCTATCCAAGTACCTGCAGAGCACCAAAGAAATCCGGGATTACCTGATCTCGGTGATGATTTACCCCATCATCCTCACCGCGATCAGCGGCCTCTCCATCGTGATCCTGGTCACCTTCGTCATCCCGCGGTTCGCCAAGATTTTTGCCGACATGGGGCAGGCGATTCCCCTCCCCACTCAGATCATGCTTTCCCTGTCCCAGGGGGTCCGGGACTACTGGTGGGTGGGAGCCGGAGTCCTCGCCCTGATCTATTTCGGGTACCGGGCTTACATCCAGGATGAAGAGAGAAGGTTCCGTCTGGACCGTTCCAAACTCCGGTGGATCGCGGTGGGGAACGTCATCAAGAAAGTGGAAGTGGCCCGCTTCGCCCGAACCTTGGCCACCCTGCTGCAGAGCGGCGTTCCCATCCTGTCCGCCCTCGGGCTGGTCAAGGAAATCTCCCAGAACATCGCCGTTTCCAGGTCCATCGCCCATATCCATGACCGGCTGAGGGAAGGGAAACCGATCGCCGGCACCCTCCAGGAGACCGGGATCTTCCCCCCGCTTGCGGTGCACATGATCGGCGTGGGGGAGGAGACGGGCCGGCTGGATGAAATGCTGAGCAAGGTCGCGGAAACTTTTGAAGAGAATGTCCAGACCTCAGTGAAACGGCTCGTCTCCCTTCTGGAGCCCCTGCTCATCCTGGTCATGGGGGGAGTCGTGGGGTTCATCGTGGTGTCCATGCTCCTGGCCATTTTCAGCATTAATGAAATCCCGTTCTGAATTTCACCGCAGAGGGCGCTGAGGACGCAAAAATTTTTTCCACCCCAAAAGGACCGCTCTTAGCCGCGGCCTTTCCGTTAAGGGTGTTCTACGGAATTTTCGACTAGCCGTCAGGGCTGGGGTGTTCGCCCATCGCCACAGATTTTGGATGGAAGTATTGGGGGAACGTTTTTTCTGCGTTCTCTGCGTCCTCTGTGGTTCGCATTTTTTCAACAGGAGGGAACATGAAAAAGACCAACCGGGAAAAACAAAGAGGGTTTACCCTTATCGAGCTCATGGTGGTGATCATCATCCTTGGCGTCCTGGCCGCGCTTGTGGGCCCAAAACTCTTCGGGAAGGTCAGCACGGCCAAGCTGAAGGGGTGCAAAGCCCAGATCGAGCTTTTCGGGACGGCGCTGGACGCCCTGCGCCTGGACGTGGGAAGGTACCCCACCAGCGATGAAGGGCTGAAAGCCCTGCGGGAAAAACCTTCGGGAATGGAGAATTGGAAAGGCCCTTACCTCCCAAAGGAGATCCCAAACGATCCTTGGGGAAAGCCCTACATCTACAAATCCCCCGGGGAAAACGGCGATTACGACCTCATCTCCTACGGCCTCGACGGAGCCCCCGGAGGGGAGGGGGAGAACGAAGACGTGGTCAGCTGGAAGGACGTAAAGGGATGAAGGACAGGGGTTTTTCCCTGGTCGAGCTGGTGATCGTTCTCGTCGTGTTGGGCGTGTCGATCGCCCTGGTGACCCCGTCCCTTTCCCGATTTGCCCAGCGGGTCGAGCTCAAGGCGGCGGCTAAGAACGTATCCGGGATTCTCCGGTACTTCCGCAGTGAATCCATCCAGAAAGGAAGAGTGTACCAGGTCCTCTTTGACTCCAACCTGCGGGAGGTCCGGGTTCAGGAAATGGAAGAAAGAGGAGGAGAAGGGAAGAAAGAGGAGGAGAAAGGACTTAAGAAGACTTACACCCTCCCCGCCGGCGTCCAGATGAAGGATTTTAAGATTTCCGACCCGGAATTCTCTTCCGATCTTCCCGCCATCGAGTTTTACCCTAACGGGTCCTCGAACGGCGGGTCTATGATCTTGGATGGCCGCGACCAGAAGGGATACCGGATCAAGGTGCATTTTCTAACCGGGATCGTGGAGATTGAGGAGGTATGAGGCGGCGGGGCGCAGACCCGGGGTTTAGTCTTCTCGAGGTCGTGGTCGCCATGGCCATCCTGGGGATCGGGCTCGTCATCATCATCGAGCTCTTCGGCGGGGGGTTGCGCCTGGGAAGGACTTCCCAGGAATACACCAAAGCCTCCGCTTATGCACGGGTGAAAATGGAGGAGATCTCCCTCGCCGACGCCCTGGAGGAAGGGGTTGACGAAGGGGAGTTCGACAAGGACTTCCGCTGGCAGACCGAGGTGAAGAAGGTGGACCTCCTTCCGCCGGTCGAGACTGACTACCGCCCCCCGGTTGACTTTTACCGGGTCAAACTCGAGGTTCTCTGGCAGTCGGGGTTCAGGGATAGAAGCGCGGAATTTGAGACCTACCGCACGGTGAAGGTAAAAGAGGGTGAAGAGAAGCGTTAAGAAGATCTCTTTCTCCAGGGGGCAGCCTTCGGGTTTTACCCTGATGGAGGTGATGGTCACCTTCACCATCCTGGGGTTTATCATCCTCATGGTCTTCGGTGTTTTTCGCCTCGGGCTCTCCGCATGGGAAAAAGGGGAGTCCACCAAGGACGAATACCAGCGGATGCGCATCGCTTCCCAGCTCATCTCCCAGCAGCTAAAATCCATCTTCCCTTACAAGATTAAGAGCGAGAAAGCGGAAGGCGATTTTCTGGCCTTCGAAGGCAGCGCCCGATCGGTGAAGTTCGTTTCCACCCTATCCCTCAAGAGCAGAAAACCATCGGGGCTGGTGTACGTAGTGTATGAGTTCGAAGAGGGGGGAAAGGGGGGCGGGCGGCTCCTCATCTACGAGCGAAGGGTTACAACGAAAAATTTCATGGAGGAGGAAACCCCCAGCGAGGAAAAAGTTTCCCTGTTTCAGGATCTGTCGGACGTCCGGTTCGAATATTACCGGGAAGAGGACCCGGATAATAACCGGGCCGGAGGCTGGGTGGAGGAGTGGAACGCCAAAGAGGAGAAGGACCTGCCGAAGGGGATAAGAGTCCATTTGGTTCCCCTGGACACAGGAAAGCAAAACGAAGCTGGGAGTTTTCCTCTGATCACGGCCTCTCTTCCTGCGAACCGCTATGAGGATTTGAATGCGGGTCCTCTCCGCAGGGCAGTGCCGCCGGTGACCCCGTAAGTCGAATGGCAGGATCCGAAATGCGAAGAATGCAGATAGGATGAACTGGGGAAAATGGGAAAGCATTTTTTCCGTCATACCGGCGAAAGCGTTCGATCCCGCCCGGAGCGGGACTCACGCCGAAGGCCGGAATCCAGGGTTCCCGGTGAAACCGGGATCCAGTCTCTAAATTGGACCCCGGCGTTCGGCTGAGCTCACGCCGAAGCCTTTCGCCGGGGTGACGATCGTAGAGATTTTTGACCGGGAGTGTCCATAAGGATGAACTTGGAAAAGGTCCGTTTGGATTTTGGTATTCATTTTGGAATTTAGGTTTTGAGATTTGGAATTTTCACTGGGCTCTCGCAAAGGCTGACGACAGAACCAATTTGTGAGTCTCTCTCCGATGAAATGCAATTCAAGGGGCGTCGCCCTCATCATGGTCCTCTGGGTGATCACCATTCTCTCCGTGGTCGTCCTGGAGTTCAGCTACGCCATGCGGACCGAGGTCAATATCACGCGCAATTACCAGGAGGAGCTTCGGCTCTATGCCGCGGCCCAAGGGGGTATCCAGCGGGCCATCGCCGAGCTCATCCTGAAGCATGATCCCAGGGTGAAGCAGGTTCTGAACGCTTTCAAACAGGAAGCGGCCCCAAAGGAAGGGGAAGTCCCGGCGGAGTACCGGGAGTGGGTGACCGACGGAAGGGAGTATCCCGTCCCTTTCGACCGCGCTGAATGCTCCGTCCGGGTCATGGGGGAGGCGGGAAAGGTCAACATCAACCGGGTCTCGGACGCCGTGCTCCGGAAGATCATGGGCAACATGGGGCTGGAGGGGGAAGCCCGGGACCTCGCGGTGGATTCCATCCTCGACTGGAGGGACCCGGACGATTTCATCCGCGTCAACGGGGCGGAGAACGACTATTACCGCTCGCTGAAAGACCCCTATGACTGCAAAAACGGAAATTTCGATTCCGTTGAAGAACTCCTCCTGGTGCGGGGGATTTCTCCGGAACTTTTCTACGGTCCGAAAGCGAAGCCGAAGGAAGGGGAGGGGCAGGCTGAAGAGCCCGCAGGCCTGAAAGACATTTTTTCCATTTACGCCACCGGGGACCAGATCGACATCAACAGCGCGAGCGTCCCGGTCCTGCGCGTGGTCCTCGGCCTTCCGCTGGAGGTCTGCCGTCAGGTGGTGAAAGCCCGGGAAGAGAAAGCCTTTGAGAACCTTCAAGACCTTGCCGCCAGAGTTCCGGAGATCTCTCCGTTCATGGCCGAGGCGGGCAAGATGATCCTGATCGGGGCGGTGAATACGTATTACACGATCGAAGCCAGGGGGAAGAGCGCGGGCGGATATTCGGTTCGGGGGATTCGGGCGGTGGTGAAAGTTGACCAGAGGGAAAAAGACAGGTATAAGATTGTCCAGTGGCTCGACTCGCTCACCGAGCCTGCTCCCGTTAAAATTGCGGAGACGAATGGCTAATCCTATGAATTTGGCATATAAATTGCAAAATCTAAGGCCCGTGGGGGCATTTAATTCCAGTTTAGGAATCGACTTTAAGACCAATCATCTGATCCTCACTTTGCTGAGAAAACCGTTCCGCAAGATCCGGCTCGTGGATTATCGGATCTATCCCCTCTGGGCGGAAGGGCAAAAGGAGGTTCAGGAGGCCCAGTGGATCAGCCTGATCACGACTTTTCTCTCCAAGAACGAAGTGGACAAGGAAAGGGTGTCCGTCTCCATTCCCCGGGAGAAGGTCCTGGTCCGCTTCCTCCGACTGCCGGCGGCCACCAAGGAGAATCTGAGAAAGGTCCTGGAATACGAGGCCCCCAAGCTCACCCCTTTTGAAAAGGAGGACTTCTCTTTCGATTTTCAGGTGTTGCGGGAGGACGCCGAGTGGGTGTACCTCGTCGCCGCCTTCGTCAAAAAGGAGGATCTGGAACCATACCTGAACCTTCTGAAGAAGATGGGGATCCAGCCCATCTCCATCCAGATCCCCGCCGTGTCGGCGCTCAACCTGTTTTTTTACCACGACGGGGACAAGGGGAACGAGGCGTCGGTCCTGCTCGACCTGAATGAGCCTTTCCTGGAGATGAATATCCTGGAAGGGAAGCAGTGGAAAGACAGTTTCCATCTTCCCGCGGCCCCGGAGGAGAAAGAGGAAGCGATTCTCCAGGCCTTCCGGCGCTCGGACCTGCAGGAAAATGCCTTCGCCGGGACAACGTTCTATGTTTACGGCCTGGACGCGACCGAAAAGCCCCTCCCTGAATTCGGAGAAGCTGCCCGGGTGAAGGCTGTGTCCGCTCCTCCGGTGCACGAAATTGAGGCGGCAGACGGGGAACCGGCACCCGACTACATTTATCCTTCGATCGGGCTTCCTCTGGGCGGGCTTATCCGGACTCCTATCACCCTGAACCTCCTCCCGCTCGAACTGAGGAAGAAAGTCCGGGAGTACGGAAAAGGGATCTTCTTCACCCTCGTTTGCCTGGCTGTCGTTCTCTCGGCGGCCTGGGCGGCCGGGATGCACAACCGGTACCGCGGCGAGCTGGAGGCCCTTCGGGCGGAAGTCAAAAAGAAGAAGCCTGAGGTGGAGGCGGTGGAGAAAATACAGAAGCAGAGAACGGAAATGGCCTCCCGGATCGTGGAATTTGAAAAGATCCGCCAGGGCAACGTGAGCGAGGTTGAGATCCTGAAGGAGCTCACCCAGATCCTCCCCGCATCCGTCTGGATCTGGCAGTACCGCATCTCCGCCAAGGAGATCGAGATCAGCGGTTTCGCCGATTCCGCCTCCGAGCTCATTTCCCTGCTGGACAAGTCTCCGCTTTTTGAGCGGGTGGAATTCCTGGCCCCGGTCACCAAGGAAAGGGAGAGAAGGGTGGGGGCGGAAAAGGAACGGGAGAGGTTCAAGATCAAGGTGAGGCTGGAAGGCGCGGGGGGGATCGGATGAACTGGTCATTCCTGAAAAAACCCGCCTTTTTGAGCAAGCCCGTTTTTCTGACGGGGAACAGCTTCTCCCAGAAGAAATTTCTCTGGATCCCCATCGCCGCGGCGGCCGTCATCGTCGCTTACCAGTTCCTGATCGTCCCCCTGGTGGAGGCCAAGAAGAAGGCCGACCAGGAGATCGCCTTGAACCAGCGGCTTCTGGCCAGGTACACAGAGGTCCTCCAGAATCGGAAGTCCGCGGAGGAAGCCCTGGAGAAGGTCGCCAAACAGAGCGAAGAACTCCAGAAAAGGCTCCTGCCGGGGGAGTCGCCCCAACTCGGCGCGGCCAACCTCCAGGACATCGTGAAGCGTTTGGCGGAGAAGAACAGCCTGGGCCTCCGCAGCTTCCGGAACCTGGAGCCGAAGGATACGGGCTCCTTCCGGCGGATTTCGGTACAGATCGAGTTCAACCCCATGAGCAGCATGCAGGGCCTGACCCGATTCCTGTACGAACTGGAGCACCAGGACACGTCCCTGCTCATCACCGAGATGGACCTTCTGGTGTTCAACCCCCGAATGCCCAATACCATCCAGGGGAACCTCATCATCTCGGGGTGGATGAAAGGCACGAAAGGTACGCCGGCGGCGAAGGCTCCAGGGAAAGAAAAGGAGAAGGGGAGATAAGGAAATGTCTTTACGCTACACCGTGATATGCGCCCTCCTTATGGCCGCCGTTCTCCTTCTAGGGTACGGGAATTATCGGGTCTGGTTCTCCCCGTGGGCCGTCCCTCCCAAAATCGGCCAAGTGAAAAAAGGAGAGATCCGTCCGGAACTGCCGAACCCGGCGGGGATTGCCAAGGAGGCGCAGCTTCTCGAGGGTTTCAGCGTGATCGCGGAGAAGAACGTCTTTAATCCCGACCGGAAGGAATTCTCCACCGCCGCGGCGGCGGCGATGTCCAAGCCCATCAGCCGGCCTCAGGTAACGCTTCAGGGGGTCGTGCTTGCGGAGGGCTACCAGTCCGCC
Organism: uncultured delta proteobacterium; assembly: GCA_963712535.1. Lineage (GTDB taxonomy): Bacteria > Desulfobacterota > SM23-61 > SM23-61 > SM23-61 > CAVQIK01. The sequence goes on from CAVQIK010000015.1 coordinate 177,736, forward strand.
TCGATCGTGAACCCCGGGAGACCGCTTCACAAGGGGGAGCGGGAAACCAAGAGCGTGAGAATCGGCGACATGGTTGGAGAGTACAAACTTTCCAAGATCCTGCCGGATCGGATCCTGCTTGAGGCGGGAGAAGATTCTTTCGAAGTCCTTCTCTACGATCCCAGGTCGCCCAAGAAGAGGATGGAAGTTAAGACGGCGACTCCGCCGGCGGCCATCACCTCTTCCGTCGCCGCCCCGCCGGGACCCGGCGTGCCTCCGCCGGTTGTCGCGCCTGTTCCGGCTCCGGGGCAGACCCAGCCCCCCCGTCCGGCAGTCCCCGCACCCGTGCCCCGGGCGCCCGGCCAGGCCCAGGGCGGGTATCAGCCGGTTCCGTCCCCGGTTCCTCCTGCCGCAAGTTCGCCGGCCACCCCGGACCCGGGACTGTGGAGGGGGAGGCGGCCGAACCCCGCGGGCGGACCCCCCGGGTGAAAAGAAACCAAGCTTCGAAAGGAGTCCTTTGGGGATGAAATTCGTGAGATGGATATACATACTCCTGCTGAGCCTGCTCCTCCTGGCAGGCACGATTCAATGCTCCGGGCCGCGGGCCCAGGTAGTGAGAGAAACTGTTCCCGAGGGAACTCCCGCTGTCGAGCCGCCGAAGAAACTCTCCGAAATTCAAAGTGAGCCGGCCAAGGAGCCCCCGCCCGCGGAGCCCCCGCAAGCCCCGCTAGCTCCGCAAAAGGGAGAGAGCCTGGCTGAGAGGCTGAACAGGGTCCCCGAGCCCCCCCGGCCCGTTCCCCCGCAGGGAAGGCCTCCGCTGCCCGCGCCCGCTGCCTCGCCGAACGCTCCTGTGCCGCCCCCCGTGCCCGGGGCGCCGCCTCCGCCCGCACCCGGCCAGGGGGCGAAGGGGTCGAGGTTCGTTTTGAACTTCGACAACGCGGACATCTACGAGGTCATCCGGGTCATGGCCGAGATGATGAACGTGAACTACATCGTGGACCCGAGGGTCAAAGGGGTGGTCAACATCCGCACCACGGGACAGATTTCCACCCAGGATATTTTCCCGATCTTTCAGGCCATTCTCAACATGAACGGGGCGACGGCCGTCAAAAAAGGCATCATTTACGAGATCGTTCCCTTCGGGGAGGCGAAGAAACGGCACACCGCCCCGAGCACGTCCAGGGACGTGGGAAAAGACCCGGCGGAGGAAAGGTACACCATTCAGATCCTCGCCCTCAAATATATTCCGGCGGGCGAGGTCTCCAAGATGATCAAACCGTTCCTGAGCGACGGGGCGGACATCGTGGAGCACCCCTTCCACAATATCGTGATCGTCGGCGACCTCTCCTCCAACGTCTCCAAGGTGATGGACATCATCCAGCTCTTCGACGTGGACGTTTTCGCCGACATGCGCGTCCGGATCTACCCGGTCCTGAACGCGGATGTGACCGACGTGGCCAAGGAGATGGAGCGAATCTTCTCCTCCCTCGAGGTATCGGTGAAATCCGGGAGGGGGGTAGGGATCACGTTCACCCCCGTGACCCGGATCAACTCCCTCCTGGCGGTGAGCTCCATTCCGGGCGTGTTTGACAAGGTGGAGCGCTGGCTGAAGGAGCTGGACCGGGTCCCGGGAGAGGGGACCCAGGTCAGCGTCTTCGTCTACTACGTCCAGAACGGGAAAGCCAAGGACCTGGCCGAGGTATTGAAGCAGGTTTATGTCCCGCTCAAAGGGGCCAAGGCCGAGACGGCGAGAAGCGTAACCCCGTCTGCAACCCCTCCGGGCCAGAGGAGCATCAGGCCCTCCACACCCGGCACGCCCGCTCCGTCCGCGTCAAGAGAAGAGGGTGGGGGGGTGCCGGAGGGGGAGATCAACATCGTCGTCGACGAGACCACCAACTCCCTGATCATCCGGGCTTACCAGCGGGACTACAAAGCCATCATCGAGACCGTCCGGAAACTGGACATCTATCCCAAGCAGGTGCTGATCGAAGTCCTCCTGGCGGAAGTCACCCTGGACGACACCACGAAATACGGCTTGGAGTTCTCCACCTTCACGGATTCCTTCAGCAGGGGCGGACGAACGTACAACTACACCCTTGGCATGGGAGGCATTGCCCCACAGACGAGCTTTGTATCCGGCCTGCGGTACGCGGTCCTCTCCGTAGACCGCCTCGCGGCGGCCGTCAACCTCTCCGCCGTGGAGGATCGGCTGCGGGTGATTTCTTCTCCTCACATCCTGGCCTCCAACAACAAGGAAGCGAGGATCCAGATCGGCCGCTCCGAGCCGATCCTTACCAATACTTACACGACCACGGGAACGAGCTCACCTGGGGTGGTTGAGGGAACGATCGAATACAAGGATATCGGGATTATCCTGATCGTCACCCCCCGCATCAGCGATGGTAAGCTGGTCACCCTGGACATATCCGTGGAACAAAGCACGGTGGGGAAAACGAACCTGGGGAACTTGTCCGATGTTCCGTTCTTCCCCAAGAAGACGGCCAAGACGACCCTCTCCATCACCGAGGGGCAGAGTATCGTCATCGGCGGTCTGATCGAGGACCGAAAGGAAAACATAAACTCGGGCGTTCCTTGGCTGAGTAAGATTCCCGTCCTCGGGGCCATTTTCGGGTACCAGAGCAGGACCGTGACCAAGACGGAAACGGTCCTCTTCCTGACTCCGCGAGTGATCGGCGATATGGGGGATTCCAACCGGGTTACCGAGGAATTTCGGGAGAAGGTCTACGGGATCCAGAGGGAACTGGAGAAGCAAAAGAGCGATTTGGAACGCAGGAAGAAATTAGAAGGGTACAAAAAGCCTTCTTCTCCCGCCACCCCATCTGCGCCCGGCCCTTAGTCTTTAAGAGCGCGGTGGATTTCAAGGGACCGGTTGCCGGTCCCTTTTTTTTTATCGGCGTTCCCTCTCCCCCCATAATCGGGGAAAGAAACGGCCGGGGAAGGGGGAATTTGGCTTTTCCCCGCTTGGTCACATTTGTTTGAATATATGCATGTACCGATGGCTTACGGTCAGGGTTTTAACCCGGTCCTTCAGGCGCACGACTCCTCTTCCGGTCAGGGAGCGGCCGACTTGAGCGATGCAGCCGGCGTTGACGATCGTTCCTCGATGAATCTGCCAGAAACGAGCGGGGTCCAGCTCCCTGGCCAGGTCCTTGATGGGCTTCCGGATGAGGGATTCACCATCCTTGGTGACCACGGTGGTATATTTATCCCCGGCTTGGAAATAAACCACCTCTTCCACGGGGATGAGACGGACTCCGTCTTTATGCTGGACGCGGACCCATCGAAGATATCCCGGGCTTTTCCCGTCGCCCAGGCCCGCCAGGAGCCTATCCATCAATTCCAAGGTTACTGAAGATGGTGGGCACGGGGAATCCATCTGTTCCCTCAGGCGCTTCACCGTCTTTTCCAGGCGCTCTCGGCTCACCGGCTTCAGGAGATAATCCACAGCCCCTTTTTCAAAAGCTTCGACGGCGTATTCATCGTAGGCGGTGACAAAAACCACCCGGCAGGCGCCCGCGATCTTTCGGGCCACCTCCATTCCGGTAAGCCCGGGCATGCGGATGTCCAGAAAGACGATTTCCGGCCGTTCCTTCTCGATGATTTCCACGGCCTCCCGCCCATTCCTCGCCTCTCCGCATATGACCAGGTCAGGCCACGCCTGAGAGAGCATACGCTTTAAGTATCTCCTCAATTCTTCTTCATCATCTGCGAGGATAGCCTTGATTGCTTTCATTCGGGACCTCGACAATGGCTCTCACCCCGGAAGGGGGGTTCTCTTCAAGAATGAACCGGCCCCGGCCGTCAAAGAGGCCCTGTAATCGTTCCCTGATATTGGCCAGGCCGAACCCGCCAGCCTTCTTCTCATCAAGTCCCATCCCGGTATCGGAGACGGTCAGGCGCAGGGAGTCTTCCATTTCCTGCACCAGGATGGAAATTTCTCCTCCCTCGATTTTCGGCTCCAGTCCGTGCTTGATCGCATTTTCCACCAGCGGTTGGATCAGCATGGGGGGAAAAGGCCGGGCCCTCAGATGTTCCGGGATTTCAATGCGGTACCGGAGCCGATCTCCCATGCGCACCTTATAAATATTCATATAAGCCTGCACCAATTCGATTTCCTGTTCGAGGGTCGTGGTTTTCTCCCTGCTCCGCGAAAGGGAGGCCCGCAGATAGCGGATGAGGTCGGAGAGCATCTCTTTTCCCTTGTTCCGGTCGGTGTCCATGAGGCTGAGGATGTTGGAGAGACTGTTGAACAGAAAATGGGGTTCGATCTGCGCCTGGAGCAGCCGCAGCCGGATCTCCAGGCTTTCCTTTTCCGTGGTGACCCTTTTGAGCCTTTCCTCTTGGATAAGGGCGTCTGCCCGGGCCATTCTTTCACGGGAGAAGAAGAAATAGGAAATAATGGTCCCAAAGAGAAGGCCCAGGAACAACAGTTCAAAAAGGGGGGTCGATTCTCCCTGGAGGGTTGGGAAGAGAGGAATCCCCAGGATTCGAGAGCCCAGAAAGGAACCCACCACGGCCCCGAGGCTTATGCTGGCCCCAATGACGATGAGATTACGGGCGGGAGAAGAACCGAAGAATAAGAAGCGGCCGGCCAGAACACAGATACAAATCGAAAGGCCGATAAATTGGGAAATGACGAAATTGGCAGGAAATCCCTTTCCAAAACTGATATGGGTCAAAAAAAGAGCGATGAGGGTGTTAAATCCCGCCGTCAGCCCCAGGGCTTTCAAACCCTTGATTACATCAATTTCTCCTTCGGATGTCACCATATAAACTTCCTTTACTTCCCGCTGTCCAAGGGTGCTGTAAGGGCAATTCTTGAATGGGCATTTTTCTTTTATACCATAAAATCAAACTTAGGTAAGACTGCCAACCCTAACTCTCTCCTCCCCATCCCCCTCATGAAGCCGATGGAGAACGGAATATCTCCCCCATTTTCAGGAGCAAACTCATATCTCCCTCGACGCGGTAGAGCCCATCCATCAGGGCTTTGGCCCGGTTGATCTCCCCCCGTGCGACTTTCAGCCAAATCTCGCCCGGGGAGCGAATGGTCACCGTGGGGGAATTTGTCTCCCCTTCGCGGAAAGCACATCGGCCATCGGCAATGGAAAGGACCATCTTTCCTCCCCCCTCGCCGGAAAGGTCAAACTGGATTTCTGCCGAGATGCCTTTGCCACTCGCTGGATTGAATCCAAGGGGCATTCGGGAGATGAGTTCCTTCGCCGTCCGAGGAGAGAAAGAAGAGTCAACGACGGGAGAGGCAAATTCTTTCTTGAGATAATAATTCGGGTAGATCCTGGAAAAAGGAAGCCCGGCGCCGAGGACCAGGATCAGGGGCAGGACGATCGAGAAAACAGGCTTTCCTTTCCCCAGCCAGCAGGATAAGAAGGCGAGAAAAAAAATGCCGCTCCACAAATAGGTAATGTGGAGATTAATGGTCCGGAACTGGGTTGTTTTCCAGACGGCTTCCGGACTCCACTTTTTGGCGATGGTGTAAGTGAAGGGGTCGTAGCCGAAAAGCTGAGGAAGGATGCTGACCAGGAATAGAGTCAGGTAAAGGAGAGCGGTAGAGTGGTCCACAAAATGAGAAGAGATGGAGGTGGGGGTGAAAAATAGCCATACGGTTCCCACTGCCAGAAAACCTAAGAATGCCCGCTCAAGATAGGTCGCTTCCCCCGCCCACTTTCTGGACAGAAGCATCTGAGTTCCGGCCAGGAGAAGGCCGATGGTCACCGCCAGTTTTGCTTGATTCAAAGTTGCGTCTCCCACCCGGGCCACGACTTTGAACACGGCCACGGGGAAAAAAGAGGTGATAAACAGGATTACGCTTGCTTTCGATTGCATGGGGATTCCTCCTTTCAAATTTGGAAACTATAGATTGGGTAACTATTTAGCCTTATGAAAATATTTCCAAGATGCCGAGGCCTCCCAGAAATCCCCCTTAATCCCCCTGAAGCTGTGAAAAAATTCAGCGGAGGGAAAATCGGAGAGCATTACCATGTCCAGGGGACGGCAAAAATTTGCAGGCCAAAAGAGGCACTGATTCCTTCTTAGCCCGTGGTGTATTGAACTTATGGAACAGGAAATGGAAACTTATTGCATTTACCGGGGCTTACCTCGAGTTTGCCAGCGTTCCCTTGCGGAACTCAGGTAAACCCATTGGACATAAAAATGTCCCGCCGATTTTGGCCTGCAAATTTTTGCCGTCCCCTGGACAACAAGACAGGTCATGGGTCTCTATAGGTATATTTTTTCACAGCTTCCCTTTTCAAAGGGAGAACCTATTCCCCTCCCTTTATGAAAGGGAGGCTGGGAGGGATTTCTGGGGTGGCTAAACAATTTTGAGATTAGACTTCAGACATCAGGCTGAGCGGGCAAAATGAGGGAGATGACCCAAAGAAAAACTCCGGAGTCTGAGGTCTGATGTCCGAAGTCTGATGGGTGAATGATTCTATTTCACTTCAACCCGGATATCGGTCAAATCCCGATTTCTTGCACCCATCTCCGTCTCCTAACGAGAGAAAAGATTTTTCAATTTCAGGAGGAGGGTCATATCCCCTTCCGCTTTGTACCTCCCTTCCAGGAAGGCCTTCTGGCCGTCCAACTCTCCCCTTGAGATCTTCAGCCAAACATCGGCGGGGGTCTTGAGGATCAGATTCGGCCGATCCGCCGGACCCTCGGCATAGGTACAGGCCCCTCCGGCGATTCGCAGGTGGGCCGTGAATTCCTCGTCCCCATAAACGTCGAACTGGTAAACGGCGTCCAGCCCGTCCGCTGCCGCGGGATTGAAGGCCAAAGGCATCCTGCTGATGAGCTCACGGCAGTTTCCGGCAGTGGAGGCATTGGGGGCGGCCGACTTCTTTTTTTCCTTTCCTTGCCCCGCTTGTTTCCTGCTTTTACGCTCCTCGATCATTCCCTTAATCCAGGCCTCCCGGATCTCGGGATTATACGGAACTTTTGTGGGCGTTTGTCCGATGTAAGCCTCAAAACTCTTGTAGAAGCCGTGCTCCCGCCAATGTTTGTCGTCGTGTTTCATCACCGTATCCTTTTGGCTTTGCACCAGGCTGCCCATGAACTGATAAAACCGCAGATCCCGATCGGTGGCCGGGTAGCGCCGGTTTTCCTTTATGGCCCGCGCCAGATCCCCCGCCAAATCCGCTGCTCTGGCCTCTACCGCCGCTTTCCCCAAGAATCCTCCGGGGGCCACGGCCATGGCAGTCAGCGTGCCGACGGAAAAAGCTCCAAAGGTGCGCAGCAAAAAAGCTAAATAGCCGGCCACATCCGTTTCTCCCAGACCGGCCGATACGGAGATCGCCAGGCCCGGTTTCCACCCGGGCCTGGGTTTATGTCCCAGGGCCAGACTGCGGTCCAAGAAAGTCTTCATTTGGCCGCTTACATTCAGGAAATAGACCGGCGAAGCGAGGATGACCCCTTGGGCCGCCACGAGTTTTTCCGTGACTCTCCGGTGATCATCATCGATCCAGCATTTCCCCTTCTCCATGCAGAAGGCGCAGCCGGTACAGTACTCGATGTCCAGGTCGGCCAGATGGATGACTTCCAGCTCGAACCCTTCCTGGACAAGCGTCGGCCGGAGCATCTCGATCATCATGGAGGTGTTGCCGATCCCTGCATGGGGAGAGCCGTTCACCGCTACGATGTTAGGTTGATTCTCCATGTTTCTTTCCTCCTTTGGTTTTCATACAGAATAACGTGATGCCCGAGGGTTTCACAAACGGAATGGGATGAAGTGGAAAAATCAGGGGATGAATCGAATATCGTCGAGGGCAAACGGCACCGGCAGGGATGACGCTTCGAATGCGAGGGCAGGGGAAGTTTCCGGATGAGAACCGGTCAGAGAATTTACGTACTGTTTACGCCTTTTTTATTTGTCCTTAATGCGGAGACTTTAGGATGAGTCTCAGTGAAGGCCGAAAAAACGTAAAGGAGGTTTTCATGGCGCTGCGAATCGAGAGGGTCAGCAAACACTTCGGACAGCTTGCCGCGGTGGATGGAGTGACGCTCGAAATCCCCGCCGGGCAGATGGTGGGGATCATCGGGAGGTCGGGGGCGGGCAAATCCACCCTGTTGAGAATGATCAACCGCCTGCTGGAGCCCAGCGGGGGCAAAATCGCTTTTAGGGGAAGAGAGATCACTTCTCTTCGAGGCCGGAAATTACTGGAGTGGCGAACTCGCTGCGCCATGATCTTCCAGCAGTTCAACCTGGTTAAAAGGCTCGATGTCTTCACCAACGTTCTCGTCGGGCGCCTGAGCTATCACCGTACCCTCCCTTCGCTGATCAAGCGCTTCTCCCGCCGGGAGCGGGGCATGGCCATCCGGGCCCTCGAGCGGGTGGAGATCCTGGACCAGGCCCTGCAGCGGGTCGATACCCTTTCCGGGGGGCAGCAGCAACGAGTGGCGATCGCCAGGGCGTTGCTGCAGGAGCCGGAGGTGATCCTGGCCGATGAGCCCATCGCCTCTTTGGACCTCCGGAGCGCCGCCATGGTGATGGACACCTTGCGGCGAATCAACCGGGAAGACGGCATCACGGTCGTTGCCAGCTTGCACAACCTCGCTACCGCCCGGACCTGTTGCGACCGGATCGTCGGGATGGCCGGGGGGAAGGTGGTCTTCGACGGGCTCCCGGCTTTTTTGACGCCGGAAGTCATATGCGACATTTATGGCGTGGAGGGGGCGCGCGAGGAGTGGGGCGAGACGGTCGGCTTTCCGTCTCAGGAATCCCCCAACCGGCCGCTCTTGAATTCTATCCCGGCGGTTTCCTGAGGAGGGATAAATAGAGGTTCGGATTTCAGATTTCGGGGCGGGGGCAAAGAATCCCCCGCCAACTGTACGGGCACGCTGCTGCGTGCCCCTACTCCGAAAGATTACACTCACCGGCCCCCGGGCCGCACAAAAAGGAGGAGAAGATGATTTTCAAAGTCATTGGCTGGATGTCTTTGCTTACTCCATGGTGGAGACTCTGGCCATGGCTTTTTTAGGGACCTTCCTTGCTTTTATCGCCGCGGTCCCCCTCGGGTTTGCGGGAGCCAAGAATATCCTGCCCAGTTTCGCCGCCCATTTCCTGGTCCGGCGCTCCTTTGACCTGCTGCGGGGAATCGACGCTCTGATCCTGGCGCTGGTATTCATCAATGTGGTGGGGTTGGGGCCCTTTGCCGGAGTTTTGGCGATTGCGGTGAGCGATGCGGGAGTCCTGGCCAAGCTCTTTGCCGAAGCCATAGAGAACGTGGAACGGGAACAGATCGAAGGGGTGAGGGCCACCGGGGCCAAATCGATTCAGATCATGCGCTTTGGAGTCCTCCCCCAGGTTTTTCCGGTCATGCTCAGCACCGCCCTTTATTATTTTGAATCGAACACCCGCTCGGCCACCATCCTGGGAGTAGTGGGAGCGGGAGGGATCGGCGCCCAGCTTACCGACCGGATCCGGATCAACAATTGGGACGAAGTGTGCTTTATCGTTCTGATGATCCTGGCAACGGTGACCGTAATCGACACCCTCTCCAAAGAACTACGGCTGCGAATCATCGGACATTCCGGGCATCGGCCCTAAGGAGGAATTCATGGATTTCGGGAAATCCGGCGAACCTTGCATCGACCCGACGGCGGTGGTGAAAGATTCCACCCTGGGAAGATGGACCCGGATCGGGGCGCGGGCGTTAATCCAGGAGACGGTTTTCGGGGATTACAGCTATGTCTCCAACGACTGCGACATCATCTATTCCCGGATGGGGAAGTTCTGCTCCATCGCCAGCCATGTGCGCATCAACCCCGGCAATCATCCGCTGTGGAGGGCGGCCCTTCACCATTTCACCTACCGGAGCCGGTCCTATGATCTTCACCCCGAAGATGACCGGGAATTCTTCGACTGGCGGAGGGCCCACTCAGTGGTGCTGGGGGACGACGTCTGGATTGGACACGGCGTGGTCCTCCTGCCCGGGGTGAAAATCGGAACAGGGGCCGTCGTCGGAGCGGGAGCCGTGGTAACCAAGGATATTCGACCTTTTACGATCGCCGCCGGAGTTCCGGCCAAAATGATTCGCCGGCGGGTCTCTCCGCACGTGGAAAAAGCCCTGATGCGCATCTGCTGGTGGAACTGGCCTCACGACAAATTGGCCGAGAACCTTGAAGACTTCCGGAAATTGAACGCGGATGACTTTGCCGCGAAATATGACCCGGAGAAGGAGGCGCAAGCCCATGCATCCTATTGGGAGCTCATGCTCAATTCGCTCTGATCAGAATACCGAAGACCGGAGGAAATGGATGGCGGTCCTGGCCAAATCTTCCCCCGCAGACCTGGAGAAGGCCTGGGAGAAACTCAACCAACCCCCCCTGTACCGGTACCTGAGAAGGCCCGAGACGGGATTGGTCATGGTGCGGGCCAGGGCCGGGGGGACGGGGCTGCGCTTCAACTTGGGCGAAATGACGGTCAGCCGCTGCACGGTTCAACTGGAGGCCGGACCCATTGGTTGCGGATACGTGGCCGGAAGAAACCTCGCCCATGCCGAGATCGCGGCCGTCTTCGATGCTCTGCTCCAAAATCCCGAAGAGGAGGCTTTTCTCAGGAAAGAGATCATCGAACCACTGGAAGAAGCCCTTTCGGCAAGAAAAGCCCGCGAAACCGCGCGGGCCGCTTCCACCAAAGTTGATTTCTTTACTCTGGTAAGGGGGGAATGATGATGTCGATCCGCCCAACGCACAGAGAGAGGCTCTGCCCCGGATTCATGGAGCCGGTCTTTGACAGCCAGCAAACGTTCCGGCTTCTCCTTAGTGCCATGGCCCACCCCGGCCGGATTTTCCGGTTGGAAGTAAATATAGAGGCGCCGCCGCCCCTGAACCGCGCAGCGGCCGCCGCGGCCCTGGCGTTGATGGATTTTAGCACCTTCGCCTGGGCCGATTTGCCTTTGCATTCGGACGCAGTTCAATGGCTCCGGTTTCATTGCGGCTGTCCTGTGGCGAAAGAGCCCGTCTTCGCGAACTTCGCCCTGGTTACCCACTGCCCCAACCTTTTGCCGTTGAACCGCTTCCACCCCGGGACGGACGAGTCTCCCGGAGAGTCCGCAACCCTGATCGTGCAGGTTTCCGATCTGGCCTCCCCCGGAGGACTCAGGCTCGCCGGTCCGGGAATTCAAGAGGCCCAATATCTGGCGGTTTCCGGGTTGGGGGGAGATTTCTGGGATGAATGGAAGGTCAACCATTCCCTCTATCCGCTGGGCGTGGACCTGATTCTGACCCGGGGAGAGTACCTCGCCGCTTTGCCGCGAACCACCAGGGTGGATGAAGAAGGGACGTAGGTATCGAAGGGAGGATCGATGGAAAGATCGGGTATTTTCAAAAGACTTGGACGCAAAATGATTGCCTGGACTCGTTTCGCATATCTGTTTTCTCGCGGGAGAACGGAAAAGAGCTCGCCGCCTTTGTCCTCAGGGGGGGCGCAGCCGCTCTCCGCGTTCATCGAAAAGGAAAGGGAGCCTTCGAACGCAGGGAACGCCCATTCCCGATTTCGGATTACCCTTTCGTCGGAACCTCCCTTTATCAGCGGGATCTTCGTTGCCCGCGACGGCAGAGGTTCTCTGACTCCTGCCGAGGATGGAGGGCGGGGAACGTCATGTACGTAGCAGTTAAAGGCGGCGAGAAGGCGATCGCGAACGCTCACCGGCTCCTGGCCGAAAAAAGGCGCGGAAACCCTTCTGCTCCGGAGCTTTCCCTGGAGCAGATCCAGGAACAGCTATTTCTTGCCGTGGACCGGGTGATGGCGGAGGGTTCTCTGTATGATCGGGAGCTGGCTGCATTGGCCGTGAAACAAGCCTGCGGCGACCTGCCGGAAGCGATCTTCCTTCTGCGCGCTTACCGGACGACGCTGACCCGGTTTGGTCATACCCGGCCCTTGAATACCGGGAATGTCACGGTGACCAGGCGCATCTCCGCCATCTTTAAAGATCTTCCCGGCGGCCAGATCCTTGGGCCGACTTTCGATTACACCCACCGCCTTCTGGATTTTTCCATGGCCGGCGGGAACGAAAAAGTGGAGAAGAGGGCGGCTGAACCCACTCCGGGTAGGCTCCCGGAACAAGGGGTTCCCCGGGTACTCGACCTCCTCGAAAAAGAAAGACTCGTCCGGGCCGATTCACCCGATTCGGAAGAACGGACCGTCGGCGACCTCACCCGCCAACCCCTCCGATTCCCCGCGGGCCGGGACACCCGCCTGCAAAATCTGGCCCGCGGGCGATGAAGGGTTCCTGCTGGGACTCGCCTATTCCACCCAGCGGGGATTCGGTAAAAACCATCCCTTCGTGGGGGAAATCCGCGCGGGAAGGGTTGAAGTGGAAATGGTTCCGGAGGAGCTTGGGTTTCCGGTGGTCATCGGGGAAATCGTGGTCACCGAGTGCCAGATGGTCAACCAGTTCAAGGGTTCATCCAACGACCCCGCCTTGTTTCACCCAGGGGTACGGGCTCACCTTCGGACTGAACGAACGCAAAGCCATGGTTATGGCCTTGGTGGACCGGGCCCTGCGATGCACGGAGCTGGGGGAGAAGGTCGAGGCCCCGGCCCAGAATGAGGAATTTGTGCTCTATCACAGCGACTCCGTAGAAGCCTCCGGTTTCGTGCAGCACCTGAAGCTTCCCCATTATGTGGATTTCCAGTCGGAGCTGACCCTGGTTCGCAACCTGCGGGCCCCGGTTGAGAACAAACGAAGGAGAAGGTACGGATGGAAACGAACCAGGCTTGCAAGAAACCTCAAAGTCCAGCCGAGCCGCTGCGGACCTTGAAAGGATATAACTTCGCTTATCTGGACGAGGAAACCAAGCGGATGATCCGCAGGGCCATCCTGAAAGCCGTCGCTGTTCCCGGACACCAGATCCCTTTCGGCAGCCGGGAAATGCCCCTTCCCTACGGCTGGGGCACGGGAGGAATTCAGGTTACGGCGGCCATCATCGGGCCCGAGGATGTCCTCAAGGTGATCGACCAGGGAGCGGACGACACGACGAATGCGGTCAGTATCCGCCGTTTCTTTTCCCTGACGGCCGGGTGAAGACGACGGAAAAAACGCCGGAGGCGACGATCGTCCAGACCCGCCACAGAATCCCGGAGACGCCGCTGCGGGAAGGGCAGACGATCGTCTACCAGGTTCCCATTCCCGAGCCTCTTCGTTTCCTGGAGCCCCGGGAGACGGAGACGCTGAAGATGCACGCTCTGGCGGAATACGGGTCCATGTACGTCAAGCTCTATGAAGACATCTCGATTCATGGAAAAATCGCCACCTCCTACAATTACCCGGTCCTGGTACATAAACGGTATGTCATGAGCCCCTCCCCGATTCCCAGATTCGACAACCCCAAGATGGACCGCATGCCGGCCCTGCAGCTCTTCGGGGCCGGGCGGGAGAAGCGGATCTACGCCGTCCCTCCTTATACCGAGGGTGAAAAGCCTGGACTTCGAGGACCATCCTTTTCGCGTGGAAAGGGGAGGGGAAGAGTGCGCCCTCTGCGGTTCGAAGGGAGAGCTATCTGGATGAGATCATCACCGATGACCGGGGAACCCGTCTGTTTGTCTGCTCGGATACGGACTACTGCCGCGAGCGGATCGGGGAAAAAAATAACCGCAGGAACCCGGAGAACTCAAATTAATGCACTATTCGCAACGCACAATCATGTTATTCGCATTATCATTCCCGAAAAAAAAAAAGCCTCTTGAGCGAAAGACCTTGTGAAATGAACGGAAACGGGAACGGAAGCGGATGAATCCCCCTGTTGAAGGCCGAGGGGGTCTCGGTTTTCTATGGAGGCCGCATCGGCTGCGGGAACGTCTCCTTTGACCTCTGGCCGGGAGAAGTTCTGGGCATCGTGGGGGAATCGGGTTCCGGCAAGACGACCCTTCTCAACTGTCTTTCCGGAAGGCTGGAGCCTTCGTCCGGGGTCCGTCTGGTACGCCGCCAGCCAAACCGGGCCGGTGGACATCTACAGGATCCCCGAGCCGGCCCGGCGTCTCCTGATGCGCACCGATTGGGGGATCGTACACCAGAATTCCACGGAATCGCTGCGGATGCGGGTGAGCGCCGGGGGGAACGTGGGGAGCGGCTGATGGCCGTGGGAATGCGCCATTACGGGAAAATCCGGCAAAAATCGCTCAATTGGCTGGCCCGAGTGGAAATGGAGCCGGACCGTATCGATGATCTGCCCGTGACTTTTTCCGGGGGGATGCTCCAGCGGCTCCAGATCGCCCGGACCCTGGTCACTCCTTCCCCGGCTGGTCTTCATGGACGAACCCACGAGCGGATTGGACGTGTCCGTGCAGGCCCGCCTCCTGGACCTGATCCGGGGGCTGGTCCGGGAGCTGAACCTATCCGTCGTGGTGGTGACCCACGACTTGGCGGTCGTCCGCCTCATCTCCCACCGTCTCATGGTCATGCGGAGAGGGGAGGTGGTCGAGGAAGGCCTGACGGACCAGGTCCTGGATGACCCCCAGGATTCCTATACGCAGTTGCTGGTCTCCTCGGTGATTCAGTCGTGACGGGAAGAGAGGCGGATTATATGGGAACGATGCTCCGGGTAAAGAACCTGAAAAAATCATTCACCCTCTACAACCAGGGCGGAACGCAGCTGACGGTCCTGGAGCGAATGAACCTGGAAGTCTATGCAGGAGAGTGCGTAGTCCTGGTGGGGTCCTCCGGAGCGGGCAAGAGCACCTTCTTGCGATCCCTTTACTCGAATTACAAGGTGGATGGGGGAAAGGTTCTCCTCCGTCATGAAAAAAGGTGGGTCGATATGGCCTGCGGCGAGCCCCGCACGATTCTTGAGGTGCGCAAATGGACCCTGGGTTACGTCAGCCAGTTTCTGCGGATCATCCCCCGGGTCCCGGCGGTGGAAGTGGTCATGGAGAAACTCCTGGCGCTCGGAACTTCCCCGGAAGCAGGCCCGGGATCAGCAGCGAAAGGCTCCTCACCCGGCTGGGAATCCCCGAGAGGCTCTGGCAGATTTCTCCCACCACCTTCTCGGGGGGGAGCAGCAGCGCATCAACCTTGCCCGGGGATTTATCTATCCTTATCCGGTTCTTCTGCTGGACGAACCCACGGCGGCTCTGGACGCAGAGAACCGCAAAGTGGTGGTGGAGACTCATTCAAGAAGCCAAGCAGCGCGGGGCGGCCCTCGTCGGCACCTTTCATGATGAAAAAGTCCGGGAAGCGGTGGCCACGCGGGTTTTGGAGATGCCCGGGAACGGGAGGCCGGAATGAAAAGAGAGAGGGTCTTCACCAACGGGAAGATCGTCACCCGGGAGGAGGTTTTTGCTGGAACGGTACGGGTGGTGGATGAATTCATCCGGGACGTGGACCCCGGGACCAGCGGGTCGCGTCCGCCGTGGATCTGGAAGGGGATTATCTGCTTCCCGGATTGATCGAACTGCACACCGACGCATTGGAAAGGCACTTCGTTCCCCGGCCCGGGGTCCGCTGGCCGGAGATCGCCGCGGTGGTTTCCCATGATGCCGCCGTGGCCTCGGCGGGGATCACCACCGTTTTTGACGCCGTGGCATTGGGGGATACGAAGGAAAACAGCGAGAGGATTCAGGAGCTGGAGGCCATGGTGCGTTCGGTGAAAACGAGTAGGGGGGAAGGAATTCTCCGGGCGGAGCATTTCCTCCACCTTCGGTGTGAAGTCTGCTACCCCGACGTGCTTTCCCTCTTTTCCAATTTTAACGACGAGCCGCTGGTGAAGCTGGTGTCCCTGATGGACCACACCCCCGGGCAACGCCAGTTCACCAAGATGGAGAAGTTCTTCCAGTACTACCAGGGAAAATTCAATCTGAGCGATGCGGAGATGGAAGATATGATCCGGAGGCGGAAGGAATACCAGAGGAAATACAGCCGGTCCGCATCGTGAGCAGATTCTCGAAATCTGTCGAGCGGAAGGAGCTTCCGGTGGCCAGCCATGATGACACTACGCGGGAGCACGTGGAGGAGGCCGCCTCGGGGGGGATGGTCATCAGCGAATTTCCCACGACCCTGGAGGCCGCGCGGGCCGCCCGGCAGGCCGGGCTGCTGATTTTGATGGGAGCGCCCAACATGGTGCTCGGCCGGTCCCACTCCGGAAACGTTTCCGCCCTGGACCTTGCCCGGGAGGGGCTCCTGGACGTGCTCTCTTCGGACTACGTTCCCAGCAGCCTCATCCAGGGGACTTTCCTGCTTCACCATGAACTGGGATGGTCCTTACCGGAAGCTTTACGGGTTGTCTCCTCCAGTCCGGCGAGGGTGGCCCGGCTCGAGGATCGGGGCCGAATCGAAGAAGGGAAGCGGGCGGATTTCATTTGGGTGAAAGATTACGACCATTTGCCCGTTATCCGGGAAATCTGGAGCGCCGGCCGCCGGGTCAGTTAGTTCTCATCCGGGAACCCCCAAATTTCCCTCCCCCTTTGATGGGGAGGGCGGGGGTGGGGGTAATAAGCGTTTGGAAATTCAACAATTTTATTTCTCAATCCCCCTCACCCTCTCCCTCGAGGGGCATAGGCGCTAACTTAACCCCCCTTTGAAAAAAGGGGGAGGGGGGATTTTCAGTGGGAGCTGAAAGGAAAGGGAGGCTGTGGCGGATGTTATCTACCGTACCATTAAAGAGAACCTATCAGCAGAAATCCCCCCTGCCCACCCTGAAGCTGTGAAAAAATTCAGCGGATGGGGAAATTGGAGAGTGGAACCATGTCCAGGGGACGGCAAAAATTTGCAGGCCAAAAGAGGCACTGATTTCTTCTTAGCCCGTGGTGTACTGAACTTATGACGAACCAAAGTGGGAACAGTTGTTGTTATCGGGGTTCAGATCGGGCCTGACGACGTTCCTTTGCGGAACTCGGGTGAACCTTCTAGTGATAAAGAATGTCCCGCCGATTTTGGCCTGCAGATTTTTGCCGTCCCCTGGACAAAAAGCGAGGTTTTCTGTGCCGACAGGTTTAATTTTTTCACACCTTCCCTTTTGTAAAGGGTTAGAGAAGAAAAAAACCCTAAGTTAGCGCCTATACCCGCGAGGGGAGAGGGCCTTTCCGGATGGAACCGGTTAGCAAGAAAGGAATTCATAAGACGGGACAATGCCCGAGGAGGAAGACCGGAAAAATGCCCGAAGACTTTGGAATCGCGGAAATGTCCCTGGATGATTACGATTCGGCCATCTCGCTCTGGCAGAATTTGGAAAATATCGGCTTGAGCGATACCGATTCGAGGGAAGCCCTGAAGAGATACCTGGAGCGAAACCCCGGCTTGAGTTTCGTGGCGAGGGAGAACGGAACCCTGGCAGGGGCAGTTCTCTGCGGGCATGACGGCCGGAGGGGCTACCTCCATCATCTGGGGGTGGCCCCGAAGTACCGAAACAGGGGGGTCGGTCATGCGCTGGTGGAGAGGTGCCTTTCCCGGCTCAAATCTCAGGGCATTCAGAAAAGCCACGTTTTTGTCTACGACCGAAACTCCGGGGGACGGGATTTCTGGAAGGCGATCGGCTGGAAGGAACGGAAGGAATTGCGAGTCATGTCCACCGAGATTAGCGAAACACAAGATTTCCGTAAAGGAGAAAGACCTTGATCACCATCGGAACGAAAATCGACGAAATCCGCATCGACGGCAACCTGGTTAATTTTCGCAACGACCTGGAAAAATTCGCGGCCCAGGGCCTGGAAGCGGTGGAAATCCCGGTTCACGGCGTGGACGCCATCAAGAACGGCGTTCTCGACCGCAGAAAGCTGCAGAGCGTACTGGGGATCCTGCGGGAATTCGACTTTCAGCACAGCGTTCACTCTCCCAATCCGCTCAACCTGATGGACGAAAAGAATTTCCCGAAGCACTATTCCGTTTTTCAGGCCAGCCTGGAGTTCACCGCCGAGATCGGAGCCCGCGTGCTGGTCTATCATGCGGGCCGATTCATTCCCGAAGAAACTTTCTGTCTTCCCCTGGTTCCCCGGCGGGACCTGGAACGGGCCGAAAAGCTTCTGGAGCAGGAAAGAGAGGCCCTGCGGAAACTTGCGGAGGAGTTCCCCCAGGTGGTCATCGCCGTGGAAAACGCCCGGCCTTATCTCTACCACAGTCCTTACTGCTATGGGGAACGGATCGACTTTCTGAGGGACCAGATAAGAGCCGTGAATCGGCCCAACGTGCAGATCACCCTGGATATCGGCCACATGTTCATGTCCTCCCGGTTCTATGCTTTTGACCCGGCGGAAGCAGCGGGATCGATCAAAGACTTGATCGTCCACACCCACGCGCACGACAACTTCGGCGGGGCCATTTACTATAACGAAAAAATTCAGACCCACCAGATTCCCATGGGAAGGGGAGATGCCCACAGGCCCGTAGGGTGGGGAGCTGTTCCTTTTTCTTCCATTCTGTCCTCTTTTCTGCCTTCCTATTCCGGCCTGATCATCATGGAGCTGCGCAGCCGGTACTTCGAAAATCTTAAGGAGTCAAAGGCCAACCTGGTGCAGCTGATCGGTTCCCTGAATTCCAGGCCGGCACTTCGCAGGGCTCCCGCGTTATTCCCGCCTCTTGTGGATTGATTCACAACCTCTCGCTTACGTATTTCCATCCTGCCCCGCCTTGCCCGGCAACGAGGTTTGCGAAGAAAGATGGGGGTAAGACCTTTCCTTTGTCTCTCGCCGATCATTGCTGATGAACCAAAAGATTTAACTCAAATTTAACCTGCGCTTTATTTGGATGAAACAAAGGAGCTTATAGGATCAGTGTATCAATCGCGCAAAAATCACAAACCGATGAGGGAGATCAACGAGCGATGATACGGGGCCTGCCTCTTAGGCATGCCGCTGCGCACGGAAGCGGTTAAAGCCAGGCTGAAAGGGGCCTGCATTTTTGCCCGAGAAGAAGCTTACAGAGCCCAAGGAAGGAGGTGATGGAAGAGACAGGTTGTACATGAACGCTTGATGTTGTTGGAAGCGGCGAAGTCAAGTTCAACTATAGCGGACGCAAAAGAAAGTAGTCATTGCATGTGCAGCTTTCTCAAGAGAAATCCCCCCATCCCCCCTTTATTAAAGGGGGCAAGGAAGGGGATTTTGTATGGAAATTTTTAAATCGCAATGAACGCTCGTTCAATGTCACTTTATTTAAGCCGTTCACTATAAACCAGACGAAGATTCAAACACTCAAAGGGAGGTTATTCGAATGAAACGGCAGATGAAAAACTTTTTGGCATTAAAACGGTAATTGCTTTGGCTTTGGCCTTCACGATGCTGATGGGTGTTTCATGGGCATGGGCGGAGCCCTGGAAGTTCGGCGTGATGAGCGACACGCAGTGGTCCAACGCCGCCGACGCGGCCAACAATCCCGGCACGGTGGCCGTGGGAATCATCAACCAGTTGAACCAGCAGTTTATTGACAAGGAAGTGAAGTTCGTGCTGCAGGTGGGCGACCTGGATGACAAGGAGACCAACTACAACGGCCTGCCGCAGAGCCCCCGCCTGGGCATATCGACCCGCGCGGCCGCCGCGCAGGCTCTTTACGATGCGGGGATCGGCTTCTTCCCGCTGCGCGGCAACCACGAAGCCTCCTCCACGGCCGCCGTTGAAGTGCAGAACAATTTCCCGCAGACCCAGGGCGGGGACAACTCGGTGGGCGCTACTAACTTCAGCAGCCCTTCCAACAGCGGCGCCACCAGCGGGCTGACCGGCCTGAGCTACGCCTTCGACTACAACAACGCCCGCTTTGTCCTGCTGGATCAGTTCGATCATGCCGACGGGACGAGCAGCGGCTCGACCAACCAGAACGACAACAACATCGCCAACCAGCAGGGCTGGATCGACAGCGCCCTGGCCGCCAAGCCCGCCGGCGGGCACGCCTTCGTGTTCAGCCATAAGCAGCTCTTCGGCGGCAACCACACCGACACGCTGTTCCGTAATCCCACCAGCAACGCCGCCAAGCAGAATGCCTTCATCGGCAGCCTGGACGCCAACAACGTGGGCTACCTCTTCACCGGCCACGACCACATGCACAACCTCTCGCTCGTGACCAGTCCGGATGGCGCCTCGCAGGTGCACCAGGTCATCTGCGCCTCCGACAGCTACAAGTTCTACACGCCCGGTCCGCTGGCCAACCACGGCACCGACCCCGCCGGCACCGGCTACCCAACGCCGGCCAGCTGGCCAAGAACCGCGAGACGGAAATCTCCCAGGAACTCTGGAGCAGCGGCTACTACATCGTCACCGTCGACGGTCCCCGGGTGACGGTGGACCTCTTCGCGGCCGACCCCGACCCCATCACGCCGGGCCTGGATGACCTGCCGGACCTGATGACCACGCCTAACCTGACGTTCTACAAGCGCGAGACCTTCGGCTACAGCCTGAACGGCAAGGAAATCCTTGTGCCTCAAGGCGGCAGCTATGCCCTGACCGACGATACCAGCAAAGCGATTGCCAACGGGGAGACCGGCTACGTAGGCACGACGGCAGCCATCCTCAGCGGCACCAACGGCAGCACCGGCAAGGATTACAACAACCGTGCGCTGACCAAGGCGGTCAACACGGGGTGGGCACCTAAAGACAACGATGTCCTTGAGAGCGATATCCTTACTCTCTGGGGCATGGCTGACAGCCTGGCCACAACCACTAACTCCTACGGGGCGCGCAATACCAGCCTTACCGACAGCTATGTTCTCTCGATGTCTTACGGCCCGGGTCACTCCAAACATCTGGGCAACGGCGGCTTCGGGGTCGCCACCAAAGATGTCGATGGGAATTGGATCAATGCCGTTGACAATAACGTTGGCGGTGCCAAGAAATTTGTGCATGGCCCCTGGGATTCGAGCTATGGCCTCGGCACCTACGGCGTCGACCCGCCCACGAAAACCGCCTGGGCGGTCATCAATTACACCGGTGATTTTGCCGTCGCCAACGGAATTGAGCCGGTACCGGGTCACCGGAAGTAATATGCGGATTGCGGCATAAGCCGAAAGACTTGGGAATCAAGGAACAGGAGCCCGTGAAATTCTTCACGGGCTCAACCCATCCCGCAGCAAGTTCCTAAGAATAATCAGCCGGCTTTCCATGAGGAGGCGAAAAAGGGGGCGCTGACGCTAGAAGATGATCTGAGTCTGCACCCGGTACTGCATGTCGTCGGTGGTGTTTCTTCCTGCGCCATTCTCCTTGTGGATACTACTGACATCTCCCTGGATCTTCAGGTTATGTTTGTAGAAGTAGTAGGAAATGGCTCCCTGGAATCGCTGCGAATTTCTTATTCAAGGTCATTCCTCCTCTTCAGACCCTTTTGAATGTCCAGACGCTTCGACTAGAGCATCTGTTCGGCCAGCACCGGTGCAACCGAATCCCCGATGTTCCCGCCGATTGATCCTCTCCTCATCACCGCTTCACGGGCGGAAGGCAAGGCAAAAGACGAATAAACTCAGGAGTGCAGCCACAAACCAGCGCGGATAGCGTGCAAGCACCCACCGGCTGAATATAAAACTCAACCCGAGCGCGGCAACAAAAACAATCGCCGCCTTCGCCATTATAGGACCGGCCCCCCAGCTCAACAGGGCCATTTGGAATGCAATCACAAACCAGTAGTGCGTGAGATATATATCATAAGACGCCGCCGAAAATTGCCGGTCCAGCCCGCACGAGAAGTTCCAATAACGGACGCCAAAGGAAACGAACACGACCAGCACCGAAAGTAACAAGAATGAGCGGATGA
The DNA here is from genome assembly GCA_963712535.1 of uncultured delta proteobacterium. Lineage (GTDB taxonomy): Bacteria > Desulfobacterota > SM23-61 > SM23-61 > SM23-61 > CAVQIK01. The sequence continues at coordinate 199,416 of CAVQIK010000015.1, forward strand.
AAGCGAAAACCAGCAGGAGCTCCACCGACAGATTTGTTGCTCCAGCCGAGCCGGCGAATACCGGCTGCCCGATCAAGAGATAGGCAATCGCCAACACGACACTCGTCGTACCCCACAGCTTCAGAGAACCTATCGGGTTTCCGTTTGCAAACCACCCGCGGGACTGGGCATATACGCCAAAGGCAAAGTAGCCGGCAAACAGCAGCAGCCGCGTAACCTGAAATTCCAAAAACATATGGAGTGTAAACCAACTTGAATCCGGGAAGAGCCGCAGAAGAATAAAATATCCAATGGAGGTCGACAGGCCGACAGACACCAGTACGGTAAGAATAGACCGGCTGGATGTTGTCCTGACTTCGGAAAGTGGTTTTCCTTCGCTTCGCCACCGGCGGGACAGCACGAAGACGAAGGCAAAGAGAAGGAAGAAGGCGAACAATAGGGAGATAAACCAGTAAATCGCCTGCGTCGTCGGCCCCTCGGGGGCCTGGGTAAGTCTGAGCCGGACCTCAAAGCTGCTCATGTACCACAGCCAGAACTTCCAGAAAGGGCTGACGGGTTTGATCGGTTGGTCGTAAATGGCCAGAGGAAGTACGATCAGCACGGCCAGGGCCCAAGGGATCAATAATCGCCTGACCTTATCCTTGAGAAACTCCCACGCCCCTTTCTTCTCCAGAGAGTTGAGCGCTAAGTATCCGGCGATAAAAAACAGCGCGGGCATCATAAAAACGTCGAAAAGCTCCCGGATCATGTCTGCCGCGAAGGAGGGGGTATCGTGGATCACCCAATGTGGGGCCACGATCGCGTACGCCCCAACCGAATGGTAAACGAGCACGAGCATGACCATCGAGTAACGGAGGTTGTCCAGAAACGAGATGCGCGCCGGAGCGATGGTCATCGATGTACCTGGTTCAGGTTGCGGCTTGATGGGAGGGCGAGGGGTCAAAATTTTTTATTGGGTCCAGATCTTTCCAGGTCTTGATTTCCGCAGGGTATGGTTTGTCAAAATGGAAATAATTTCCTAAGGTAAATCCCCGGCTCTGCCGAGGACGAATATGATTTTGACTTTTCCGTGAATTTTTCGTGATGAATCGACCCGTTCTCTCTGTGCATGTTATTCAATTGATTCCGGTTGTGCAACCCCCCAAAAGGCCCAGTCTTCGTGCCCCGTTCATCCGCGAAGAATGACATCATGGGCTACAGGGTTACTTTTTCCGCAAAATCTTAAAGAGTTTGGCCCGGGAGGCCAAAATTTACATAAATTTAACTTGGCCATAACCATGGACTCCGGGCTTCGGATAAACTCTTGACGGTGAAAGGGACAAACCACAGGACGATCCGGACGAACGAAAAAGAACGGTCTGCCCATGCTCTGGCCGAGGCCGGGCGAATCCGGGCCCAGGCCCACTGCTTGATCCCCGGAGAAAGGGTGTGCTAATATTCGGCCATGCCTAAGAAAATTTTGGTCATCGAAGACGAAAAAGACATTCAGGACTTGCTGCAGCATTACCTTCGGCGGGAGGGGTACGAGGTCCAGATCGCCAAGGACGGCGAGTCCGGGCTGCGCAAGACCAACCAGGTGAAGTTCGATCTGATCCTCCTCGACTTGATGCTCCCCGAGATGGATGGGTTGGCGATCTGCCGCACCTTGCGGTCCCAGGAATCCACTGCGGCCCTGCCGGTCATCATGATAACGGCCAAGGCGGAAGAAGCCGACCGCATTGTGGGGCTGGAGATCGGGGCGGACGATTACATCACCAAGCCCTTCAGCCCCCGCGAGGTCATGGCCAGGGTCAAGGCCTTGCTGCGAAGGGCCGAGAAACCCCAGGCCAAAGAAACGAAACACGAATACCGGGGCATCCAATTGGATACTTCCCGGCATGAAGCCTGTTACCGGGGCAAGGACCAGAACCTCACGGCGAAAGAATTCAAACTTCTGGAGTTTTTTTTGTCCAATCCGGGACAGGTCCTATCCCGGGATCTTCTGCTCAATGAAGTGTGGGGCTATGATTATTTCGGGACGACCCGAACGGTGGACGTGCACGTGGCCCACCTGCGGCAGAAATTTCAGGTCCTGAACAAATCCCTGGTGGCCGTCAAAGGCCTGGGATACAAACTGCTGGAGGAGACGACGAAGCCATGAAGCTCGGGTCCAGGCTGCAATGGAAGCTCTCCCTGCTGTTCCTCTTTCTCCTCCTGATCGGCATCTGGATGGGCGACCTGGGAAGGCAGGCAAGGGACCAGACGGGCCGGTGGGTCATCTTCTCGCTCTCCGCCCTGGGCCTCTGGGGAGCTTTCCATCTCGGCGTCTCCCGGACTCTGACCCGTCCGCTGCGCGAAATTATAGAAGTGGTGAAGAAATTCGGGGAAGGTCTTTTTAACTGGAGGGTGCGCCTCGACGACCGCAAAGACGAGATTGCCGAGTTGGGCCGCCACCTCAACGGGCTGGCTGAGAATCTGGGGGAGAGGATCGAAAAACTTTCCAAGGCGCTGGCCGAGACCGAGTCCCTCCTGGAAGGAATGGAAGAGGGGGTGCTGATCCTGGACCTCCACGGGCGGGTGCAAAAGTTGAACGGGGCCATGGAAGCGATCTTATCTCATGCCTACCCCGCGGACATCGGGAAGCACTACCTCGAGGTCTTCCGCGACCCGGAGCTGAATGAGATCATCCAGGCGACCCTCCGGGAAAAGAAAGGGCAGCGGCGGAGTTTTTCTCCCCTGGGGCAGCCGGAAAAGGCATTTCAGGTCCAGAGTTCGCTCGTCCAGTATCCCCAAGGCGGGGGAGAAGGGGTGATCGTGGTCTTCCACGACGTAACCGATCTGAAGCGCCTGGAGCGCATCCGGCAGGATTTTGTGGCCAATGTTTCCCACGAGTTGCGCACTCCGCTGACGACGATTCGGGGCTACCTGGAAGCGCTCCTGGATGGCGGACTGGAAAACCCTGGCCAGGCGGGATCGTTTCTCCGGACCGTCGATCGGCACAGCCAGCGGATGGAGAAGATCGTATCCGACCTTCTCCTCCTTTCCGAAATAGAGTCCCCCGACCGGATGCTGAAAAGAGAACGCCTGCATATCGGGGACCTCATCTCTTCGGCGGTTGATTCCCTCCGTCCCATGGCTGACTCCAAGCAGCAGACGGTGCAGAAGGAAGCGGCTTCAGACCTTCCCCCCACGGCGGGAGACAGCGATAAAATCCACCAGGTGATCACGAACCTTCTCCACAACGCAATCTGCTACACCCCGGAGCAGGGCCACATCCGGGTCTCAGCCAGTGCCGTGGAAAGGGGGGTGGAGGTCTCCGTCTCCGACGACGGCATTGGAATTCCCCCCGGAGACCTCCCCCGCATCTTCGAGCGCTTTTACCGCGTAGACAAGGGGCGCTCCAGGGAGATGGGGGGAACGGGTTTGGGTCTTTCCATTGTGAAACACATCGTCGAGGCCCACGGCGGTTGGGTCCGCGTGGAAAGCAAACCGGGGCGCGGGTCCCGGTTCACCTTTTTTCTCCCTCAGGCTTGAAAGCCGAATCGTTCCTTATATCCCTCCAATGATGCGCCTGCCCTTATCAGCCCAATCGGGCTTACCTCAGAAAATTTAATTTACCTGAATTTTACAATTCCTTTATTCTCCCCTAATTTCCATCCTCTAAAGTTAAGAAAAATCCGGAAAGGAGATATCTATGAGCTGCCCTTATCTGGAGAAAGGAAAAACGGCCTACTGTCGTGCATTTGGGGACAAGAGACTGGCCGTGGGTTCTTCCGAGACTGAGGATTCCTGCTTCTCCGGGGAGTTCAGCGAATGCTCTTTTCTATTCCTTCCGATTTCCATCCAATACGGGAAAATCAGCGGACAGAAAAGTCTTTTGTCCGGCCCATCCAATACTCCCTGACTTCGGGCATAAGTTCGATCAACGAGGTACACCGGAAAGGAAAAGTTATTATGATGCAGGAGGGTTTGCAGGAGCCCTTACCGGCCTCCGGTCGAGAACGGGACAGTCGAGGGGCCAAATGTGTGAAAAACCGGAACCCGATCGTCAGTGGCCAGAATGCTAAAATCCTGATTGTCGATGACGAAAGAGATCTCGTGGAGATGCTCGCCTTTGCCCTGCAAAAAAAGGAATATCAAATCTTCCGGGCCTATGACGGCCCGGCGGCCTGGGAAAAAATACAAACGGAGAAACCCGACCTCGTCATCCTGGATTTAATGTTGCCGGATTTGGATGGATGGGAAATCTGCCGGATGATCCGGCGGGATGAAAGGAAAGAAATCCGTGAAACCGCAATTCTGATGCTCAGCGCCAGGGCTCTGACGTCCGACCGGGTCCATGGGCTCGGCCTGGGAGCGGACGATTATGTGACCAAGCCTTTTTCGCTTGCCGAGTTGGGTCTCCGCGTAGAAAGCATCCTGAAGAAGAGGCGAGCCGTTTCTGACCTGTTCCAGGAGGTGGATCATCTACGCTACAAGATGCAGGAGCAGGAGGTGGGCTTGACGAAAAGTCGTCCATGACCTGAAGACTCCTCTCATCTCCATGGGGGCCTCGGCAAAATTACTGATGCGGAGAGAGAATCAGGATGAGAGCCTGGATTTTTTAAGGAGTATCTATGAGAACAGCCTGCGGTTGACCCACTGGCTGGAAGAAATCCTCATATTTTCTGACTCTCCTTTCAAGGGGATGGTGAGCGAAATGGAAGAGGTTGAAATACAAACTCTGGTCAAAAAGACGGTTGATTTACTCCGGGCCACCGGCAGGGAAAAGAAGATTGAGATCGATTTTCGAACTGACCGCGCCCTCCCTGCGGTTCTTTGCAATGAAAAGTGGATGCAGAGAGCTTTGGAAAATCTTCTCCTCAATGCCCTGAAATACACTCCGGAAGGAGGAAAGGTCGAGGTCGCGGTGATTCGATCCTCAGAAGAGGAGGCCGTGGAAATCATCTTTAAAGATAACGGCATCGGAATATTTGCCGAAGATCTTCCGAAAATTTTTGAACCCTTTCAAAGGGGAAGGAATGCAGCGGGCGAAAAAGGAATCGGCCTGGGTCTCTCCCTGGTAAAAGAGGTCGTAGACCTCCACGCGGGCCAAAATTCTGGTGCAAAGCGAGCCGCAAAAAGGGGCAACGTTTTCAATTGTTCTGCCCGTTAGAAAAACTGTCAGAAGAAAGGGGGGTGAGATGGCGGCCGAAAATTTTACAAATATTTAACATTCGTTAACAGATCGTTAACAACGAAGGATTAAATTAGTTATAAGAATTACAACTTCAAAAGGAGAAGGATAAATGAAAGAGAATCTGAACGTGGTTCAAAAAATACTTTAAGGAGGGGTGTCAGAATGAAAGAGGTTGAAAGGTTTTCGTGTTTTTCTCCATTCTCTTAGGTCTTTGCAGTTGGGGTTTCGGCCGCGGAAGTAGAACTCATAGGCGCGGGAGCTACCTTTCCTTATCCGCTCTATTCCAAAATGTTCGACGTTTACCATCAAAGAGCACGGGGCAAAGATCAATTATCAGGCGATCGGGTCGGGCGGAGGGATTCGACAGCTTACGAATAAAACCGTGGATTTCGGGGGTTCGGATGCCATCATGAGCGATAAGGATTTACAGGAGGCCGGCGCTCCCGTTCTTCATATTCCCACCTGCGCGGGGGCCGTGGTCGTTACCTACAAATTGGCCGGGGATCCCGCAATTGAAATTCACCCCGGACGTCATTGCGGACATCTTTCTCGGAAAGATCAAGAAATGGAATGATCCCCGGATTGACCGCGATCAATCCGGGAGTGAAGCTTCCGGATACGGATATCACCGTCGTTCACCGGTCCGATGGCAGCGGGACGACCGCTATATTCAGCAGCTATTTGAGCAAGGTCAGCACCGAATGGAAGGAAAAAGTGGGTGCCGGCCCCTCTCTGAACTGGCCCGCGGGGTTGGGGGGCAAAGGAAATCCCGGGGTGGCCGGTTTGGTGAAACAGACGCCGGGCAGCTTCGGCTACGTGGAGCTTATTTATGCCCTCCAGAACAAGATGCCCTACGGCACGATCAAAAACAAGAAAGGCAATTTTGTAAAACCGACGATCGCTTCGACGAGCCTGGCCGCGAATACTGCCTTGCCGGATGATATGAAGGTGGATTTGACCGATACGGATGCTGCCGAGGGGTATCCGATCAGCGGCTTTACCTGGATTTTAGTCTATAAAGAACAGAACTACGCAGGACAAACCGGAAGAGAAGGCCAAGGCCCTTGTCAATCTTCTCTGGTGGATGACCCATGAGGGGCAGAAATACGCTGAGCCCTTGCATTATGCCCCTCTCTCCAAGGCGGCGGTGGGGAAAGCAGAAAAACTGATCAAGTCCATTACGTACAAAGGAACGCCGATCATGAAGTAAGGCGAGGGGCAGGGCGGGATTTTTCCCGCCCTGCCTTTCCATTTCTCCGCCAGGCCAGCGAATAAGAAAAATGGATCGGGAAAAACCCATGAATCATACCATCGCAGATGTGGCGGTTCCTGCGGCTCGCCCCAAGATAACGATGCATTATAAATGGGGCATCTCGGAAGCCTCTTTTCGCAAGATTCTCTATCTCGCAGGCCTCATTTTGCTGGTGCTCCTGGTGGCCATTTTCTTTTCGCTGGTGGTTGCCTCGCTGCCGGCTCTGCGCCAGTTCGGCTTCAGCTTCCTGATCGGGAAGACCTGGGACCCGGTGCGGGGGGAGTTTGGGGCGTTGGCCTTTCTGGTGGGCACGCTGATGAGTTCCTTTATGGCCTTGCTCATTTCCATGGTCTTTTCGCTGCCCGTCTCCATTTTCTTGGGGGAATATTTCCGGCACGGGAAGGCGTCCACCTTCATGAAAAGTGTCATTGAACTGCTCGCCGGGATTCCTTCGGTCATCTATGGGTTCTGGGGGCTCTTTCTCCTTGTCCCCATGGTGAGGGGGCTGGAGACGACGCTGGGAGTGTCGCCCCAAGGGGTGGGGATTTTCACCTGCCTCCCTGGTTCTGGCGGTCATGATCATCCCCTATGCCGCATCCATCGGCACGGAAGTGATCAGTCTGGTCCCCTCGGACCTGAAAGAAGCGGCCCTTTCATTGGGGGCGACCCGATTTGAAGTGATCCGCAAGGTCGTCCTGCCCTACGCCTATTCCGGTATCTTCGCGGGAATTCTCCTGGCCCTGGGAAGGGCGCTCGGAGAAACGATGGCCGTGACCATGGTCATCGGGAATTCCAATTTTCTGCCGACAGAGCATCTTCAGCCCGGGCAATACGATGGCCAGCGTCATCGCCAACGAATTCACGGAAGCCACCGGGAGTCTGTACCTTGCGAGTCTGATCGAACTGGCGCTGGTGCTCTTCATTGTCACGACGATTATCAATATTCTGGGAAAATTGATCATCCGCAAGATGAGCACGGGGAAATGAAATATGGGTAAAATTGAAACCTCGGTTCACCGGAGGATCTGGGTAGATAAATTGTTCAAGGCGCTCATTATCGTTCTTTCGCTCGGCTCGATTGTGCCCATGTTTTTGATCCTCTTCCTGATCACCAAGAACGGGATTTCGGTGGTCAATTGGGAGTTTCTTAGCCAGCTCCCCAAACCGGTCGGGGAAATCGGGCGGCGGCATTTCGAACGCGATTTTTGGAACCCTTATGGTTGATTCTTGCTTTCGTTTATCTTCTCTGTTCCCCTGGGGATATTCGCGCGGGATTTTCCTGTCGGAATACCGGGACAGCAAGGTTGGCCTATTTGACCCGATTGTCCGATTGAGATCCTCCAGGGAATTCCCTCCATCGTGATCGGGATCATCGCCTACGTTTGGGTGGTGATGCCGATGGGCTCCTTCTCGGCCCTTTCCGGAGGCGTGGCCCTGGGGATCATGATGTTGCCGGTGATTGTCATGGCCACGGAAGAGACCCTGAAACTGGTTCCCGACAGCCTGCGGGAGGCTTCGCTGGCCCTGGGGGTTTCCTATCCGCGGACGATCATGAAGGTGATTCTGCCGGCGGGCTTGAGCGGCATCCTTTCCGGAATTCTGCTGGGCATTGCGCGTGTGACCGGGGAGACGGCGCCGCTGCTCTTTACCGCCTTCGGCAGCCCTTTTATGAACCAGAACATTCTAAAGCCCATCAACAGTCTTCCCCTGACGATCTTCAACTACGCGACCAGCCCCTATCCCGAATGGCACACCCTGGCCTGGGGGGCTTCCTTCGTGCTGATCGCCTTTGTGCTGGGCCTGAACCTGATAACCAAGTTGGTGACCAAAAGATGGAAAGTCCAGTTCTGAAAATTGAGAATTTCGGCGCCTCCTTTGGCGAACATACGATTTTGAAAGATATCAATCTATCCTTTTCCCGGAACACCCTGACCGCCATCATGGGACCTTCCGGATGCGGGAAAACGACGCTGATCCGCTGCATCAACCGAATGCACGAGCTGGTTCCCAATGCCAGGGTCTCCGGCAAAATTCTCCTCGACAATCAGGATATTTATGACACCGACCCCATTATCGTCCGCCGCCAGATCGGCATGGTGTTTCCAGCGGCCCAATCCTTTCCCCACCATGAGCATCTATGACAATGTGATCGCCGGATACAATCTGAACGGGATCAAATTGAGCAAGGAGGAAATGGACCAGACGGTGGAGGAATCGCTGAGAAAGGCCGCTCTGTGGGAGGAAGTCAAGGATGCGCTCCACCGGAGGGGGACCTTTCTTTCCGGCGGACAGCAGCAGAGGCTCTGTATCGCCCGGGCTTTGGCGATGCATCCGGAGATTCTTCTCCTCGACGAGCCCACCTCCGCTTTGGACCCCAAATCCACGGCCCATATCGAAGAGCTGGTTTCCCAGTTAAAGAAGGCGGTCACCATCATTCAGGTTACCCACAACATCGCCCAGGCCGCGCGGGTTTCCGATTTTACCGCCTTTCTTTATCTGGGGGAACTGGTTGAGTTTGGACGCCACCGACAAGAATGTTTACCGGCCCCGAAAGACAAGAGGACGGAAGAATATCTGACCGGAAAATTCGGTTAGAGAAAGCAGTGGTCAGGGAAGCCGCCATCGATAGAAAATCTCCGAGTCTGCAGTGAAGTCATTTGATTTTAACGATTCGTCGCAATAACTTTGGCATTCAGCGAGAAGGATTATGGAAACGCATTTCCAGCAAGAATTGAATCAATTAAAGACCGAACTCCTGAGGATGGCGGGACTGGTGGAGCGGGCCATCAGCAATGCCATCGAGGCCCTGGTCAAAAGGGACACCCCCCTGGCGGAGAAAACGATCCGCGAAGATGTCCAGATCAACGACCTGGAGCTCGTCCATCGATGACCGGTGTTTAAAGCTCCTGGCGCTGCATCAACCCATGGCCGCGGACCTGCGCTTCATCACTTCGGCCATGCGGATCAACATCGAACTGGAGACGGATCGGGGACCTGGCGGTCAATATCGCCGAGCGGGTCATTTCTTTGAATCAGGAACCTCAGCTCAAACCCTACATCGACATCCCGGAAATGGCGGAAATCACTCAGAACATGCTCCGGGACGTGTTGAACGCCTTTGTGAGCGGGGATGCAGCGCTGGCCCGCTCGGTCTGCGAACGGGACGACCGGGTGGACGGATTGAACAACCAGGTGTTTCGGGAACTCCTCACCTACATGATGTCGGACCCCAAGACCATCACCCGGGCGGTCCACCTTATCATCGTGAGCCGCTACCTGGAACGGATCGCCGACCATGCCACGAATATCGCCGAAGGGGTGATCTTCATGGCCAAAGCCCTGGTCATCAAACATCATGCGGATGCCAAAAACGGAAGAGGGGACGGATAAATTTGATCGGCAGGAGGTGGTCCCGTAAGCAAGGGTAGAAAGTCAGTCCTCATCTTTGACCGGCCTCGCGAATTTGTAGCGGTCAACTGAAGCAAACAGAATTGCATTACGCTAACCCCCTGAAAATGGCCCTTGCCGAGGAGCCTTCCCGGTCCCTTCACTTCCGGAATAAGCCCTGGCTGTTCCCGGGACAGATCAGGTCGAACTTGACGCCTCCATCCGATTGCATGGCAATCCTTTCTGGTTTTTATGAATCACGTCTCGTTTCAGCTCCATCCCTGGTCCCATCTCATTATCGAAAACGAGGGTCCGGAAGGAAAGGCAGATTCCGCCGCAAACGTAATGCCGCCGCTAAAAGGAGGCCAAAAGATGATGAATTCTTATCGGGTATAAAAGAAGTCTAAGGGCTTATGGCGGACGTTAATTTTCTTGGCCGAACCATAAATGGTGCTTAAAAATCAAAATCTTACATGAAAAATAATTTTACATTGGGGATGAGCAAACCACTTGTCTTTCTATTTTGGGCAGCGTACCATTCTTATATCCCTTTAGATTTTTCCGACGAATAGACTCTTTGCGGCGGGATTCGTTTTCCCCATTATAAGATCGTGATTCTTTCAGTGCCGATTAACCCCGCAGGCGTTGTATGCTCTTTTCAGGAGGAATTATGCGCCATATCGAAGTGAAATATCAGGACGATACCCATGCTTTCGTTGATGACTATGCGCTGGAAGACCTGATCCGCTTGGGACTCATAAAGAAGTTTTATCGGCCTTCGGAAAAAAAGTGGGTCACCATTGGAACCGACGCGGTTCGGAGCGGAAGAAGAAGCAGTTATACCGGATGCGAAAAAAGGAGAACGGGGGGCTATACGGAAATGATCCCTGTCGACCGGCAGAAAGGTGCGCGAATCCCCTGTTAGCAAACTTCCTTACCCGACCCCGCCGATAAACCAGCCGAAGGAAGCAGTCGCCCGAATTTCTATTTGTCCGTAAGGGAACTGGATGGTGTTGCATACTTCGGAAATTCGCTGGTTCCTGAGGGGAACTTTGCCTCTGGAAATCTTAAGCTGGTTCAGCGCCGGCCATGTCCCAGACTCGGAGCCGGTTCAGGTTCAAGAGTATCTTCTGTTCCCGGATTGCGAGTCGGTCGGGGTGAAACTCCGGGAGCAAAGATTCGAAATCAAAGCCCAGTCGGGCCCTTCTCGACCGCTCCATCTGGCCTTTGGCATCAATGGACGAACCGATGACTGGGTCAAGTGGTCTTTGTCGGCTGAAGGGCTGCAAAACTTCAGCCGGGTATTGCACCGATCCGGTCAGTGGCTTAAGATCCGTAAAGAGCGTTTTTTGCACAGGCTCTCCATGGAGAAGGGTCGTCTCGTTGAAATTTCCGGCGAGGCCATGAATTCTCCCGATGGCGGGTGCAACATCGAACTGACCCGCCTCGAAGTGGAATCCGACCCACGATCGTGGTTTACTTTCGGCTTTGAGGCCCACGGCCCGAGTTCGAATACCGCCGAAATCCTGGAGGAGGGAGCCCGTTGCTTTTTCCAAGCCCACGGCCGGGCACCCGCAATAAGACTGAATAGGGAGAACTCTCTCAGTTACCCGGCGTGGCTGATGAAATTTTCCCGAGAATAACCGGAACGTCATCTCTTAATCCTCTTCTTGCCCAGATGGGGGGATTCATGGGGCGTCAACCGCTTAAGGCGTTGTGGGTTTTGCCGGGGGGGAAAACAGCTTTTCCTGCAGAAGGGCGTTGGTTTCCGGGGATGAGAAGGATTCCCAGATACGGGCGAATTTTTCTTTCCGCACGCGGGCGATCTCGGCCTGGTATTGATACACCTCGCCAAGGATGAACACGAGTTCGGGTTTGACGATTTTTCTCTTCCAGTCTTCAAACAGAGTATCAATGAATTTCCGGGTGAAGACCGAATCCTGGAGTTCCCCCAGGCAGTCTTGAATCTCGACGGTTCGCTCGACGACCGGGTCCAGGGCTCCTTCGTAGGCCGGGGCCATAAACTCCAGGGCGTAGCGCAGCCTCTTCATTTCAATCCGGAGCCCGTGGAATTCCTTGAGCTTGGGTCTGGCGAGCACCTCTTTCCCCTGCTGCAGGACGGCATCCATCTTCTCCGTAATGATGGACGGGGCCATCTCCCGCAATGGTCTTCCCGCCGTCGTGCCCCGGGGGCGAGCCGGGAGGCGCCGGGTAAGGAATTGGTCGAAGCGGCGCTCGAATGTCTGGTAACGTTGGGACCCGAGAGCCTCTTTCAGGGACTTAAGGGGCGCGCGCCGGTGCTTTTCCACCCAATTCTCAAAAGCCTTCTTTTCCTTCCCCGGAAAGTGCTGGATCTGAGGCTTGAAACAGGACAGGTTCAGGAGGAACACGTCCAGGTCGCGGACCGTCCCGAACAAGGCGCCCAACCATTTCAGCTCCCCCTGCAGATACTCCGCCGTGCTGCCCGAGAGGGCTTCCCGAAACAGCCGAAAAGCGGACCGCATGCGCCGCGTCGCCACCCGGGCCTGGTGAACGAACTCCGGGTCGATGTCCTGCTGAACCCCGGGCAACTGTTCCCGGAATCGGAGGAACTGGTAAGACAAGATTTTCTGAATGGCGAGGTCCAGACGGTCGTCGAGTCGCACCCGCAGCCTTTCGGGTGCTTGTTTGGACGGGAACGTGATCCGCAGCCGGGCCAGGGCGGTCTCCAACTTGGAGGCATCCGAGGGAGCGTAGCGGTAATGAAACGCCAGGAGGGCGGCGAGGGATCGGATCGCGGCTTCCGGGCCGTCCAGGAGCTCAGCTTCCAGCTCGTGCAGCCTTTTGGCCCGCCGCTGGGAATGAAGCCCTCGGGCAAAGAAGCTGGAGAGATCAAAGGCGAGTTCCATTTTGGCCCCTTCCGGAGAGAGGACAGGGTATCGCCGCCGGTCGGTGCGGACCCGGACCTGTTCGAGAAGCTTTCGGGGGAAAATGATCCCGTCAACGATTTTGCGGATCGGCTTAACCAGATTTTCCGCAGGGAAGGGCACCGGTTTCTCCAGCGGGACTTCAACCTCCATACGCTTGGCAATCCCCTTATCCATGGGCCCCATGCTCTTCAGGGTGTACATTGCCTTGGGACCGGCGGTTCGGTAGCGGAGCGCCAGCTTCGCCTTGCGGAGAGACCAGTCGAACGTGTCGAGATAGAGGTCTTGGTGGGTTTCTTCCTCGGGTTCCTCTACCTTGTAGCCGTGCTCGGTTAGGAAATCGACGAGCCCCGCCTCCTTCTCCGGACCCGGAAGGGTAAGTTTCAACTCGAGCTCCATCGGTTTTGTCTCTGGAATCATTCCAAGAACCTCATTTTATTCCCCTCGGCAAAATCCCTCCTCAGTCCTTTGGGCAGGGAGGTCTTCTTTAGGCCGGCGAGAGTTCGATCCCGGTCATACTCGAAGCGCACGATGTGCCCGCCGGGTCCGGCTTTCCGGCCGACTTCGACCAGAGCGTAAGACGGGCGGGGGTCGCCGTCGACCGGATGCCCTGCAGACCCGCAGTTCACCACGAGAATTCCACCGATCCTCTTCACAAAAGGGATATGGGTATGCCCGCAGATGAGAATGTCCGGGCGATCGCCGCAGAGCTTCTTCTCGAGGCCCCGTCGGGTGATGCTGGGATAAATGGTATCCTCGGCCGAGACGGGGCTGCCGTGGACCATGAACAGTCTGGCCCCGGCCGGCAGTCGAAGTCCAAGGGTTTTCGGAAGCGCAGCCAGGTAGCGCCTGTCCCTTCCCCCCTCCTCGCCCCTTTAGCGCTTCAAACCTTTCTTCTTGCCGATCTTCTTGACAAGCTCTTCGTAAGGCGGAGATTTCACGCCGCCCCTGCGGGCGATGGCGATCAGCTCGCTCTGGCTCCGTATCGGTTTCTCCCCGTCCTTGGGCTTCACCCGGACGTACGAACCGTCGGGCTGCATGAGACGGGCTTTCACGTTGTCATTCAAGTAGGTCAGAAGGATCTCGTTGATAATCCGGGATTTCAGATCGGTGTTCTCGATCGGATAAAGGATTTCCGCCCGTTTTTTAAAATTTCGCGGCATCCAATCGGCGCTTCCGGAATAGATTTCCGGATTCCCGCCGTTGTGAAAGTAGTAAATCCGCGAATGCTCGAGGAACCGGTCAAGGATACTGATGACCCGGATATTCTCGCTGACCCCCGGTACACCGGGACTCAGGCAGCAAATCCCCCTCGCCAGGAGATCGATATGGACTCCGGCGCGCGAGGCCTCGTAGAGTTTGCGAATGATCTTTGTGTCCACGAGGGCGTTCATCTTCGCGATGATGCGTCCCGGCATCTTCGGGGTAGTCTTCTGGATTTCCCGGTCGATGAGGCGAAGGATGGTCTCCTGGGCCGTCACCGGAGAGATCATGAATTTGCGGAACATCGAGGCCACCGTTTCCGCCGTCAACAGGTCTCCGCCGGTCCATGAGTTGAAGCCCGTGAGAACATTGAAGAGCGCGGAGACGTCGTTGCCGAAATCGGGATGACAGGTGAAGAGGTCGAGGTCGGTGTAGAGCTTCGCGGTAACCGTGTTGTAGTTCCCGCTGGAGAGGTGGGCGTATCGCCGCAATTGCCGGCCTTCACGCCGGACGACCAGGGTCGCCTTGCAGTGGGTTTTCCATCGTACGAATCCGAATACCGCATTGACCCCTGAATCCTCCATCTGCCGCGACCAATCGATGTTATACTCCTCGTCGAACCGGGCCTTCAGTTCGACGACTGCAGTCACCTGTTTTCCGTTCTCCGCAGCCCTCCGCAGCGCCCCAATGACCGGGGAGTCTTTCCCGATCCGGTAAAGGGTCTGCTTGATCGCGAGCACGTCGGGATCATCGGCTGCGGTGTTCAGGAAGTCCATTACCACTGCAAAAGAGTCGTACGGATGGTGCAGAAGCACATCCCCCTCGCGGATGACCGTAAAAATATCTTTGTCGGTGGCGAACGGCGGGGGGATGCGCGGGTTGAAGGGGGGGTCCCGGTGGGACGCATCGACGGGGAGTTCGTACAGGGAAAGGAAATCCCGGATGTTGATCGGGCCGCAAATTTCAAAGACAAACCGCTCTTCGATGCCAAGCTGCCGGGCGATCAGATTGACCGCCCTCTTCGGGGCGCCGGGCTCGATCTCCAGCCGAACGGCGATCTTGTTGGAGCGATCCTTGAGCTCGGCCTCGACCGACTTCAGAAGATCCAACACTTCATCTTCGTGGAGTTCGTAATCATGGTTTCGAGTGATGCGGAAGGAAATGATGTTTTTGATCTCTATCCCGGGGAACAGCATATGGATGTGCTGGCGGATGAGCTCTTCAAGAAGAATAAAATGGTGCCCCGGCATTTCCGCATTCACGGAAATAAGTCTGGGAAGGATGGAGGGCACCTCGACGAAGGCGTACGCCTGTGGGACCTTGATCCCGGCTGCTTCCTTGAAAACGACCATTAGGTTAAGACGAAGGTTGCCGAGGAAGGGAAACGGGTGTCCCGCATCGACGGCCAGCGGGGTCAGAATGGGGAAGACCTGGACTTCGAAGTATTCATCGAGCCGTTTGCTCTCTTTTTTGTCGAGTTCGTCGAGGCGGTGGATGAAGATGCCTGCTTTTTCGAGGCGGGGCAGCACCTCACCGGTAATGCACCGGTATTGTTCGGCCACGAGTCCGCGAACTTTTTCCGCGATTTCGTCGAGCTGCTGCCGGATTGTCCTGCCGCTCGGATCGACTTCATCGACGTTCGCTTCGAGGACCCGGAAGAGCCCGCCGACCCGGACCATGAAGTATTCGTCAAGGTTCGAGCTGAATATCGATGCAAACTTCAGCCTTTCGAGGGATGGAGTCAGGGGGTCCTGGGCCTCTTCGAGAACCCGCCGGTTGAATTCGAGCCAGGAAAGTTCCCGATTGATATAGAGGGATGGATTGCCGAGGTCGATATCCGCCTGGGGTAAGAGAGCCGTTGCTGCTTTTTCCGGTGTCGGTGCCATGATTCATCCTTCATAGATTTATTTCCGTGGGGCCCCGTTCCCGCCTCCCCGCTCATCGAGCTTCGAAACCGTTCCGATGAAGGTCTCCAGGACCTTGACACGGGAATACTATTTATCGTTGGAGGCAACGACCGTCCAGGGGGCGTAGGTGGTCGATGTCTTTTGGATCATATCCGCGACGGCCATTTAGGCCACTGCTTTTCTCGCCCGGCGGCGTACCTGGGGGGAATAGGGAGAATTCCGTAAAATTAAATTATAGCCGAGTCAAGCTGAGAAAACGAGTCTTAGGGCGCCATCCAAAATTCGAGGAGATGCCGGTTGGGTTGAGACAGGCCTACGAAAATGAGGCCGCCCGGGGTGTTGTTGAAGTGAGGGTCCGGGTTGAAGGCTGGCAATTGTCCCCCAGCTCCAGGTATTTCTGGAAGAGCACCGGGACGCCTTTCTCAGCGTGCCTCAAATATTATCGCAGGGGGAAGTTAGAATGGTATTAAATCTTTGTAAAAAAATTGTTAAAAGGATCTTCGCGGTTTCGATCCTTCTTCTTTCTCCGCAGCGTGGTACTTCCGCCTGATGTCTTTGATGTTCACGGTGGGTTCCGGGAATCTCATCTCCAGGGATTCCAGGCTTTCGGCCACGATCCGGGAGATCGCCAGGTTGCGGAACCATTTGTGATTGGCGGGAATGACGAACCACGGCGCATGCTGGCTTTGGGGTTTCCGGGGACGCGTGCAGAAGAATTCAGTGATAGGAGCTAAACTAAATTCTCAGGTGATTAGTTAAAACCTTTCGATTCCAAGGAGGATTTATTATGTATTATTCTTGAGCCTTGAAGGGAAGACTCAATAGAACCCAAATAATCATCCATTTGGTCCAGGGCTTGATCAAGGGTATTGTTTCGGGTCCATGCCCGTCGTACCAAGTAATTTTTACCCCCTTCTTTTTTTACGATTTCCAACCAGGCTTCGAAGACCATTTTCGGGTCATATTTTCTGTAAAATTGGCAAAATTTCTCTTTTAGCGCGGCATCAAACATTTTGAAAATCAGTTTCGCTCTTTCCATATCCTTTTCCATATCGCCTTCCTTTCTCTTGGACTTCTCTTCTTCTTTCTGGCAGGTCAACCTCAGTTGATTTCCCGATGGAAACATAGATTCAATCCAACCCGTTGCTGTCTGAGGAACCAAATTTTGGTATCAGAAATCAGGAACCCGTGAAAAAGTCACGGGTTCCTTTGGGCAACTGGATCGAGTCCCTGTCTTACTGCTCAGTTGCCTATTCCTGGCCCTGCTTATTCATCCTGCCTATCATGCCGTGGTGATCTTCACCGTCTCACTTGTCAAACCTGCCTACGGCAAAATCGCCGTTGTAATTGATGACCGCCCAGGCAGTCCGCGTATCCGGGTCAAAACCGTAGGTGCCGAGTTCATAGCCGGATGCGTAAGGGCCGGGCACGAATTTGCCGGTGCCGCCGAAGTTCAAATCCACGGCATTGACCCAGCGGCCCGTCTCATCTTTTGTGACCAAGACCAAAGTGCCGTTCCCGTGTTCTTTGGGAGACCCTTTGTGGTGGTACCCCAGGGAGAGCGCATACGTGTCGGTCTGTTGGCTGTCGAGGTCAGCCATGCCCGACAGGGTGAAGATTTGGCTCGCGAGATCAATATCGGGTTTCGATTTATCGCCAGGAAACTTCTCGCACCCACCGTCCATATCGGGCCAGCCGGTGTTGACAGTCTTGGTGAAGGGGCGGGCAGTGTAGTCTTTCGCCGTGCTGTTATTCTTTCCGTCAAGGATCTGGGCGGACGTACCTCCGAAGCTGTCCTGCACCGTCGTGTAGGTCGCGCCCTGGGGCACGAGGAACTCCTTGCCGTTGTGGCAATAGCCCCAGGTCTCTTTCTTGACGAACTTGAAGATGGGAGTGACATTGTTGGGATAAAGGGGGTCGCCCGTCCCGTTGGGGTAGTTTTCGTCCGACTGCCAGTTGCCGTGAACGTCAGAGTAATAATCGACGGTCACGCACGGCCCGTTGATGGTGAAGATGTAGAACCCGACCGTGTACCTTTCCTGGGAGATTGACGTCTCACGGACCTTCTGGCCAAACCATTTGGTGTCGTTCAGGGCCTTGGGCGTGTAAAACTTGCTGCTGTTAGAGGCGCCAATGATCTCCTGCACTTCGGAGAGACCATCCGGACTTTTGATGATGGAGCGCTGGTGGATATGGTCATGCCCACTGATGTAATACTTCACATCATTGTTCTGCAGGCTCGCGAAGAAGGCATTCTGCCATGCCGGGTTCGCATCCGTGTAGCCGGTGAAGATCGAATCCTGGTGGTTTTCCCCTATGAGGTTCTGGTGGGAGAAGACGAAGGCGTGCTCCGTGCCGCGGGTGTGCTTGTCAAGACGGCTGGTGATCCAGGGTTGCTGTTCGGCGATGGAGTAGCCGTAGTGATAGTTATTCGCGGGGACCACTTCTTTGCCGGGCATTACCCAATTATCGATAATGACGAAACGGGCGTTATCGCCATGGGGACCGTAGTCAAAAGAGTAGCTCATGCCGTCCAGGTCGGGGCTGACCGACGTCGGGCTTTTGAAGTTCTTAGCGCCGAAGGTGTGGCTGAGGCCGCGGGTCTGCGGGAAGTTCGCCCGAACAGCCGGAAACCCGTAACTGTTTGCCGAACCCGCCCCGTACTCATGGTTTCCACGCATCGGGAAGAAGCCTATGCCCGCATCGATAAGCGGCTTGGCAGCGGCAGCCCGCACGGCGATGTCGGCGTCGTTGCCGTCCTCGGTCAAATCGCCGACCTGGATGACGAACTTCACCCCGTGGTTGATGAACTGCCGATTGATCTGTTGAATGATCGACACCGCCACATTGTTTGGATTCTTTCCAGCCGGGTCGGTGGTCGTCCATTGCGTGTCGGACATGACCCCGAAGCTCCAGGGTTCCGCGAAAACTGATTCGGCTCCTAGGAACATCGCGAGCGCCAGCACCAGGGCGCAGACTGTTTTGAAACCAAAAATCCTTTTCATCTTATTTTCTCCTTTCAAATTCTTGAGGCTTTTTCCTTTTTTAAGATTTAATTAGCCGCCACCTGACCTTTTTTGAACTTTCCACCCCCTTTCTGCCGACCGGCTTATTTGAACTTTCTCTCAGGCAAAACAGAATCCCAGGAGCGAGATAAGAAAAGCGGCGACTAAATCTTGTAGCTATTTCATCACGCGTCTGTTACGTGCCGCTTACGGGAGTGTTAAATGTTTATAAACTTTTTAGTATGTCAATTTGACCCAAGGTTCAGAATTTCTACTTCTCGCTCGAACTTATGAAGGTCTTTTGAAATCGAAACTCTCCCTTCCACAGTCCCTGCTCTTCCATGCTTTCGTTCTTTTCTGCTGGCCTCTGTTGATCCGCCCGGAGCGATGAAGGCCAGGGGTTCCAGGCCAGCGTGGAAGCGAATCGAATCGGCTCCCTCGGCCGGGTATTTGATTCTTTCCCTATTTTCCGCCCAAATAAATCGATCCATGATACCCGGCGGGGAAATGGAAAGGGCTCTGGGATGCAGGGGTAGCCCCAAGAAGAAACCGGCTGGCTGATAAAAGTTTACACATTGTTTACTTTCTCTTGATCTCTCGGTAACCGACGGGCTCTAAGATGTTCTCCAGTATGGATGCTTGAATAATCAGAAGGAGGTTGACATGGGATTGAAGATCCAAAGGATCAGGGAGCACTTCGGAGGCTTTGCAGCGGTGAATGGGGTCACCCTTGAGATTCCCTACGGACCGATCGGGATCCTGCCCGCCTCGCGGGCAAGGAAGACCGGTAAAGGATTGCATGTTTTTACAAATTTCCTATTCGGCCACTTGAACCTCATTCCCTCCTTGTTCCAACGACTCTCCCACGGAGAACGGGCTAGGGCCATCGAAGCCCACGACCGGGCGGAGATAACCGATCAGTCCCCGCGACGGGTCTACACCGCGCCGGAAGGACACCAACAGCGGGCGGTCACTGACGGAGTCTTAATGCAGAAAGCAGGACTCATTTTGGCGAACGAGCCCCCTTTTATTTTTTGGCAGTTTAAATAGGTAAGAATTCTGTAATGAAAAAGGATTTATCACCAAGGGGAAGGAACAAATTGCTCGTAGTCCTAAAGCTTTCGGTTCAAAACAAAAATCATATAATAAAGGAAGAAAGGAGAAAAAGGTTGGAAGTCAATCAAATCTGGAAAGTTGACCATTTAAGAGAAATGGTTCTTGAGGCTGGTAACAAACTCCGGGTTCAGACCCTTTTGGGTCATCGCGATGATCAAGATAACATCACCTGTATGCTGAAAATCCTGGCTCCGGCTGGATATCACCAGGGCCAAGATATCGCCGAAGCTTTGGGGTTGGAATTTGACGAGAATCTCGCCAACGAATGGGAATGGGATTCTTTCCGGAAGGAAATTCATTATCAGAAAAGCAAACTGGTTAGAGACCTGCATGCCTGCTTTCAACTACCCGATGGCCTATTCTTCTCCTTTGGTTACGATCAAGAGGGGAATTTTGGATTGGTTCTCGAGAGGGAAAGAATAGATGGAAAATAATGTCAGGTGATTCGGGGTTTATCCCGAGCACCTCGGCAGCCCCTCCTTTGCCCTGTACTTTCCCCAGGGTCTTTCCAGCATCCGGCGGATGTGCCGGGACATGACCTCATCGCGCTTTAGCGGTTCACTCTGGGTGGCAAATACCTTTTTGAATATCCGTTGATTTTTTTCCGGTCAGATCATCGAAAGTGAGGGGCCCCCCTTTGCTCGGAATTAGCGCCCATTCCACTTCCCTCTGCAACAATCGACAAGCTCCCTAATCTCTTGCCTTCCACATCCAGATGCAATACCATTCCTAAGGCGTCCGGTTTCCCGAGGAAGGCCAAAGGAGGAAAAGAAATGGACACGCCAGCCCACAGGAAAAAGAGATCCGCTCTCTTGGGGGTCGTCCTGGTGACCCTGCTCTTCTTCCTCCACAAGGAGACCGCCGCCCAAGCAAAAGTGTCAGGGCTTGCCGTAGTGCATCTCTGGTTTGTCACCGACGCGCCGGACCTGGACTTCTTTGTCTATCTGGAAGTGGTTGACGGCAGCCGGTCGACCTACCTCACCGAAGGCAACCTGCGGGCGTCGCATCGCGCTTTGAGCAAGGCTCCCTTCAACAACCTGGGACTGCCCTTCCACCGCCATTACCAAACCGACTTGGCGCCGATTGCGGCCGGTGAGCCGGTCGAGCTGGTGTTCAACCTTCTGCCGACATCGTACCTGTTCCGCGCAGGGAACCGTATCCGTATCACCGTCACCTGCGCCGACGCCGACAACTTTGAGACGCCGGCTCTCGACCCGTCGCCGAAGATCCGCCTGTTGCGCGACGCCGCTCACCCCTCATCGGTCGAGTTTCCGATTATCCGTGGCCGCTGATTTTGGCTGGAGCGATAATTTCACATGGCCAGAGGAAGAAAGATGTCCTATCATTACTCTTGAATCGAACCCCTTTCACCCGATTACACAGGCAGGAAAGGAGAAATGAAAATGTCCGCAAAGCCCACGATCGTCGCTGTTAACGGATCGCCCCACGCCGGGATCGGCAACACGGCCCTGATGATTGAAATGCTCCGCCCGACCCTGGCGGAGAAAGGTTTCGAGCTCGAAGTGATCCATCTGGCCGGCAAGAATATCGAGTACTGCACCGGCTGCGCCTTCTGCATGGAGAAAGGCCGGTGCTGGATCGATGACGATCACCGGGAGATCACCGCCAAGCTCCTGGAAGCCGAAGGGATCATTCTGGCCTCTCCAGTTTATTTCCGGCACGTGACGGGGCAGATGAAGACTTTTTTTGATCGCAGCCTGGCCTTAGGTCACAAGCCCCGGCCCACCTGGAAGCCCGGCCTGGCAATAAGCGTCTCGGCAGGCCTCGGGGAGACGGATACGGCGGATTATCTGGCTTCGGTGCTGCGTACCTTCGGAGCCTTCTCAGTCGGAACGTTGACGGCCATGGCTACTCAACCGGGTGGTTTCTTGGGGAAGGAGGCCGTCGAAGCCCGGGCAGTCGACCTGGCCAGGGACCTGGCCAGGGCAATCAGAGAGAACCGGCGTTATCCCGCTACGGACCGTGACTTGCGCTTCTATCAGTTCATGGGAAGCCTGGTCAAAAGCCAGAAGGACACGGTGATGAAGCACGACTACAAGCACTGGCAGGAGCATGGGTTCTATGACAACTTTGAGAAATATATCCAGCAGACGACTGCCGAGGTCCCTTTCGACAGCAGCAATCGGGATGCCTGGATTAAAGGGAATGATCGAGGAGCAGAAGGCCAAAAGGAGGGCTCAATCCGAAGAGGTCAAAAAGGAACCCGGCCCATCCGGGCAAGGCTCCAAGAGCTGCCGGGAACTGCTTCAATCCATGCCCCTGGGTCTCAAAGCCGAAGCAGCCGGAGACTTGAAAGCGGTCATCCAGTTTGAGATCACCGGCGAGGAAAATTTTCTTTCGCACCTGAGCATCGCCAAGCGGCCGGTGTGCCTACCAGGAAGGCCCCGCAGAGAACCCCAATTTAGTCATCAGGACCCCAGCCGGGGTCTGGCTGAAGATCTCCAGGGGCGAGCTCTCCGGCCAGAAGGCTTTCATGGAAGGCAGGTACAAGGCCGAGGGAGACTTGAACCTGCTTCTGAAATTCAGTCGTCTCTTTTCGGCGTAAGATCTGCAAAGGGGAATCGGAATCAGCTAGCGTATCCGCGGGCCGTAACCGGTCGAAAATCATAAGGGGAGCAAAGGAGCTGGAGTTCCGAAACCCATATATTTCTGCGCTTATCCGGAATTTCCAGAGAAGGAGGGTTTATGAAGCATCTTCTCCTTGGATTCCTGATGATCACCGCCTTTCCGCTCTCTCTCTGGGGACAGCCTGCGCTCCTGCCCCGGCCAAGTCCACCCTCGCCCTCTCCCTGGTCTTCTCTTCCAATCTCCAGGGCGAGGTGGAGCCCTGCGGCTGACAGGCGAATCAGCTTGGCGGTCTGGCCAGGCGAGCGTCCTTCGTCGAGGAATTCAGGCGTGAAAGAGCGAACGTCATTCTGGTAGACTCGGGAGATCTGCTCTTTTCCCCTGCCTTGGTGCAGAACCCCAACGCGAAACAGATCGGCCGGCTCAAGGCCGACCTTTATATGAAGACCTACAATGGCATGGGGTACACCGCATTTACCCCCGGGGAGCTTGATTTCGCTTTCGGAGTGGATGAGCTCATCCATATCAGCGAGCAGGCTAGTTTCCCTTTCCTGGTCGCGAACCTCATCCATACCAGCTCGAAGGAGCCCGTCTTCAAGCCCTATGTAATCCAAGAAATCCAGGGGATCAAAGTGGGACTTTTCGGCCTGATTTCCGACCGGTTCTCCCTTGGACGGCGCACCTGGAGACAACGAGAAGTTCCGGATTACCGACCCTTTTGAGGCGGGGAAAAAAATGGTCGGGTTATTAGCGGAAGAGGTGCCGGGTCATCGTCGCCTTGGCCCATATGGAAGCCGATGAAGCAGAAGATGCTGGCGGAAAAGGTCCACGGAATCCATTTTATCATCAACGGCCACCTGACCCACGCGCAAGCAGACCCGGTGCTGGTGGAGCGCTCCCAGATCTTCCTCGCCGGGTCCCGGGGAGAGTACTTCGGGCAGGTCGATCTTTTTAAGAAAGAGAAGGAGACTCTTCTCCCAGTACCGGCTGATCGCCATGAAGCCGAATTATCAAGGAGAAGCCCGAAGTTCAGGCCTGGGTCGCCCAATTCAAGGACGAATTGCAGTGTGCCCTCCAGCCCCCGGCGACAGCTGACGTCCTTGCCCAGGTAAAGGCCGATTCCTCCTCCCCGATCTCCGTTCCCGAGCTCGTTGCCTACGTGGGGGAAAAGGGTTGCCAGTCCTGCCACCCCCGCCAGTACGAGCACTGGCAGAACACGGCCCATGCCCAGGCCTACCGGACATTGGTCGAAAAGAATAAAGCCTCCGACCCCACTTGCCTGCCCTGCCATACCACGGGGTATGGATCTTTTCGAGACCCTCGCGCCCGCTTCGAAAACGTCCAGTGCGAAGCTTGCCACGGGCCGGCGGAGGCCCATCCCGACCCCCGGAACGACCTGGAGGATGCGGAAGAACACGAATGCCGCGTCTGCCACAATCGCGCCAACAGCCCGAACTTCAATTATGATGTTTATGTGCGGAAAATCATCCATCCGAAATGAAAAGGATGGCACGGAACACGGCGCGGAAGGCCGCAGCCCAATAATGGTCTCTACTCGTGTTGACTCTCTAAATTTTGTAAAGAAATTCCGAATTGGAAAATCCTCTCAGAAATCCCCCCAAACCCCCCTTTGATAAAGGGGGGAGGGGGGGATTTCTCGGGGGGAGCTTCACGACGCAGCGGTACAGCAGGAGCCCGGAACCGGAAAGGAGGAGCCCAAGAGATGAGGAAACGATGGGGAAAGATTTTCATCACGGCGTTGACCGGCGGCATTCTTTTTTGTTTGCCGGGAGCAGAAAGCGCATCCGGGCAGACGACTTTTCAGGCCTACACCAAGCCTCAGGCCGTACCCTCTTTTTCGCTGGAAAATCTCCAGGGAAAGCGGGTGGACATCCGAGATCTCCTCGGCCGGGTCATTTTCCTGAACTTCTGGGCCACCTGGTGACCGGAGTGCCGAAAGGAGGGTCCCTCCTTAGCGAAGTTGAATGCGGCCTATCAACCTCAAGGGTTAGTGTTTTACCGAATCAACAGCAAAGAGAACCCGGAAGTGATTCGAGGGTTTCTGCAGAAGGAATCGCTGGAGGTCCCCGTTCTTCTTGACCGGAGCGGGGCAGTGGAACGGCTCTTCGGCGTGTGGGTCCACCCGACCAGTTACCTGATCGGCAAGGAGGGGAAGATGCGGTATCGGGCCATGGGGGTCCTGGATTGGAACAGCTTGCAAGGGCACCAGCGCCATCGATCAACTACTCAAGGAGAGGTGAGATGAACGAGAAAGGCTTTTTCACCGCTTTGACCTTTGCCTTTCTGCTCCTGCCGAGCTGCGGAGGGGTGACCCCCATTGTTACCGAAAAAGCCCCCATTCCCCTGCAGAAAGCCAATCAGGAGCAGGCCTTGGCGGAAAATGAAGGGTTGCGGATCGTGTGGGAAGACGCCAAAGACGCCCGGGATTTCTACCGCGGGGGGGTGCAGCAAAAGACCAATGCCGAAAAGCGGTTCCGGGAGAAAGCCTATCCCGAAGCGCTGAAATCCTACCAGACTTCCAACGACTTTTTTACCAAAGTCTTTCAGTTCCTCCCCGAGGACACCGCCGAATTTACCCTCTATGAAGGAACCGACATCCTCTTCTTCCCCAACCTCCTCATGGCCGATAATTATTTGAAGATGGGGGTGATTCAGCGGGATACGGGGCATGAAGGATCGGCCCAGAGCAGCTGGAAAAAGGCCCAATCCTTTGTGCAAAAGTCTCTGCAGTCGGAGAAGACGGAGTGGGGCCTCTC
Source organism: uncultured delta proteobacterium (assembly GCA_963712535.1). GTDB lineage: Bacteria > Desulfobacterota > SM23-61 > SM23-61 > SM23-61 > CAVQIK01. The sequence goes on from CAVQIK010000015.1 coordinate 224,713, forward strand.
GCTGGAGAAGGAGATCGCAGGCTTCCTGGGACCGAAGAAGAAGTGAATCGTGGGTAAGCTGAGCAGCCGATCCCAAAAGATAAGCTTTTTCTGTATCGATTTGGTTGTTGAAAAGAGTTCCCAGAAATCCCTCCCAACCTCCCTTTTACAAAGGGAGGAGATGGTTTCCCCTTTGAAAAAGGGGGATTAAGGGGGATTTCTCAGGTTTGTTGCCAAGTTTTTGACCACTTCATCACATCCAGGAGGTGCAAAGGTGGAACGGAACAAAGGCTGGCAGATCGCATTCGTAGGAAGCGTCTTGTTTCTCTTCCTGGCCGGATGCGCCGGCCCCCCTGTTGTCCGGGACGCAGTCAAGCTGGACATGAAGGTTCCAGTGGGAAAGATCGAGGGGAATCAGTTCACCGGGATTCGATATCCCTTTAACGTCTCCGCTCCTCCCAACTGGAAGATCACCACCGAATATCCAAAGTTCATGCTGGATTTGGGTTATGAGAAGGGGGGGTTGGAGGAATCGCAGGTATTTCTCTTTAATCCCGCGCACCCAATCGAACGTCCAGATCGATTTTTCTCCTGCCGGAAGGCACGTCACATTCGACCAAAAAAAGATCGAATGGCTGACTTCCGCGGCCGAGGGGAGTTTCCGGGAGGAGCTGGAAAAGGAGCTCGGGAAGGGGAAGAAAGCGACGATATCGTCGACTCAGCCTTATCCCTTGAAAGGCGTTCCCTATTCGGCGAAAGCTTTTGCCACCTACGACCGAAAAGGCACACAAACGGAGCAGGGCTGGGTGTACGCCTTCGCCGAACCGTTTCAGATTTTCATTCTCTACATGGCCATGGAAAAAGAAGGGTTCAACGACCGTCAGGCGGTTAAGGAAATTCTGGATTCTTTTGAGGTCGTGGAGAAAAAATAGAAGCTGTTCCGGTCACCGGATAACGGCTTCTGTTCCCAGGAAGAGAACGGCAGGGCTGGGCAGCCCTGCCTTTTTTTTTGCGCAGGCGGAGAGGGAATTGAGGATTGCCCATTGATCGCCCGCTCACCCTCGCGCTCTCCCCCGAAAGAGGGGAGGGGCCTTCGGGTGAGGAGAATTTTCGAGACCATGTGGATGGCGAGGCGGTCCCTGCGTCGAAAGAAGAGATAAAAATGGGAGTAGGCAGGGGCAAAGATCAAACCCAAACATTGCTCTTGATCAAATGCCCGATTTTGGTTAATGATATAACCCGCCATGGAGCAATAGTTTTACCGATCAAAATGAAAGCCGAAGGCCTGGATTTTTTTTACGGGTCTTTCCAGGCCTTGAAAAAGATCAACCTCGAAATCAAAGAACGGCAGATCACCTCCCTCATCGGACCTTCCGGCTGCGGCAAATCGACCTTTCTCCGGACCCTCAACCGGATGAATGAACTCATCCCCCACACCCGGGTCTCCGGCACGGTCCTTCTGGACGGGAAGAACATCTATGCCCCCGAGGTGAACCCCGTGAGCCTGCGGCAGAGGGTGGGGATGGTCTTCCAGCGGCCCAACCCCTTTCCCAAGTCCATCTTCGAGAACGTGGCCTTCGGCCCCAAGGTCCTGGGAACGCATTCGGAGGTCCGCGGCTGCAGGAAATCGTGGAGAAGAGCCTCAAGGGAGCCGCCCTCTGGGAGGAGGTCGCCGATCACCTGCACCATACGGCGACCGAACTTTCCCTCGGCCAGCAGCAGCGCCTCTGCATCGCCCGGGTTCTGGCCATCCAGCCGGAAGTGATCCTCATGGACGAACCCTGCTCGGCGCTCGATCCCCAGGCCACCCTGCGGATCGAAGAGTTGATGCAGGAGCTGAAGAAGAATTACACGATCGTCATCGTCACCCACAACATGCAGCAGGCTGCCCGGGCCTCGGATTGGGTGGGATTCTTCCTCCTCGGCGAGCTCCTGGAGTACGGGGCGACCCAGGATGTCTTCACCAACCCCAAAGATCAGCGGACGGAAAATTACATCACCGGAAGGTACGGTTGAGGCATGGGGGAGGGAAGAAGGTCGGCGATGGATTTTGGCTGCGGCCGTTTTGGTCCTGGCCGGAATGCTCTTCCGGCTGCCACGAGGCCAAGGCGGGCTTTCCGTCGTGGGGTCCACTTCCGTAGAGCCTTTTGCCGAAGCTCTGGCCGAGGAGTACATGGCCCAGCATCCCGGGGAGAAAATTTTCGTCCAGGGAGGGGGGTCCAGCGCGGGAATCCAGGCGGTCCGGACCGGGGCCGCCCAGGTGGGCATGTCCTCCCGCAATCTGATGGAAACGGAAAAGGATCTGATCGCCGTTGCCCATCATCTATGATGCCATTGCGGTGATCGTCCACCGGGACAACCCGGTGAGAAATCTGACCCTGGACCAGATCCGGAAAATTTTTTCGCCGGAAGATCACCCGCTGGAACGAAGTGGGGGGAAGGACCATCCCATCACCCTGGTGACCCGGGAGGAGGGCTCGGGAACCCGGGAGGCCTTTCAGCACCTGGTCATGGGAGAAAAGGAGATCAGCCTGGGGGCGCTGGTCCAGGATTCCAACGGGGCGATCCGCCAGGTCGTGGCCGATGACCCGAATGCCATCGGCTACATCTCCCTCGGACTGGTGAACGATCGGGTTAAGGCCCTCCAGATCGACGGGATCGAAGCCACCGTGGAAAATATCCAGCGCCGTCGGTATAAGATCGTCCGTCCCTTCCTGTTTGTCTTCCAGATGCCACCCGCAAGGGACTGGCCAAGGAGTTCCTCGATTATATTCTGAGCCCGGAGGGGCAGAAACTGCTCGTCCAGGAAGGACTGGTCAGCATGAATCCGATCTCCTCCGCCGAAGCAGATGGCCGGAGAACAGGAAAGATGACCAAAGAAAAAATCCTGGAAAAAGGGTTTCTCCTCATCGCCTTTTCCTCCATCTCCATTCTGGCCTTGATCGCCTTTTTCATCTTCGAGCAAGGGGTTCCCGCTCATCTGGAAGGTGGGGCTGAATTCCTTTCTCCTGGGGGACCGCTGGTTTCCCAGCCAGGGATCCTTCGGAATCTTTCCCATGATCATGGGCTCTTTCTGGGTGACCCTGGGGGCCCTGGTCGTGGGCGTGCCCCTGGGGGTGGCCTGCGCTGTATTCCTCTGCGAACTGACCCCTCCGCCGTGGCCATGGTTCTGCGCCCCATGATCCAGCTTCTGGCGGCGATCCCCTCGGTCATTTACGGGTTCTGGGGGTTGATCGTCCTCGTGCCACTGATCCGCGAGCATCTCGGGGGGCCCGGGCTTGAGCATCCTGGCCGGCTCCCTGGTTTTGGGAATCATGATTCTGCCGACGATCATCAGCATTTCGGAGGATTCCCTGCGGGCCCTGCCCCGCACCTACAAGGAAGGGGCCCTCTCCCTGGGAGCCACCCACTGGCAGACGATCTGGCGGGTTCTGCTGCCGGCGGCCCGGTCCGGAATCGTGGCCAGCGTCATCCTGGGCATGGGGCGGGCGATCGGGGAGACCATGGCCATGATCATGATCCTGGGAAATGCCGTCCAGATGCCCCATTCCATCCTGGACAGCGCCCGGACCCTGACGACCAACATCGGGATCGAGATGGGTTATGCCACCGGGGATCACCGCCAGGCCCTCTTTGCCACGGGGGTGGTTCTCTTTTTCATCATCATGGGCCTGAACTCCCTGGCCCTGATCTTATCCCGGAAGGGAAGGGCCTGAGCATGAGAATCTCCCGCCACCATACGCAAGCATCTGGCCAAGAGCGGTCATCTGGGTCGCGGCCTTTTCCACCCTGGCGGTGATGTTCTGGATCCTTTACCAGGTCCTGCGGGAAGGGCTTCCCCTGCTGCATCTCGATTTCTTCCTGCAAGTCTCCCCGCCAGATGGGCCGAGCCGGGGGGATTTTTTCCACCATCGTCGGAACCCTGGCCCTGACGGTCGTGGCCATCGTCATCGCCACTCCCCTGGGCGTGGGGACGGCGATCTTTCTCCGGGAATACACCCGGGAAAGCCGGGTCAGCCGGGTCATCCGCTTCGGCACGGATTGTCTGGCCGGGGTCCCTTCGATCATCTTCGGTCTCTTCGGGTTCGTCTTTTTCGTGATCTTCCTGCGGATGGGATGGTCCATCCTTTCCGGGGGGCTTACCCTGGCCACCATGATCCTGCCCACGATCATCTGCACGGCGGAAGAAGCCATCAAAGCCGATCCCCTATTCCTACCGGGAAGTGAGTTTCGCCCTGGGGGGAACCCGCTGGCAGACGATCCGGAAGGTGATTCTGCCCAATGCCCTTCCGGGGATTTTGACCGGAGTTCTTCTGGGGGTCGGGCGGAGCGTGGGGGAGACGGCCGCCATTATCCTCACCGCCGGGTCTTCCTTCCTGATGCCCGACTCGCTCTTTTCCCCGATCCGGACCATGTCCGTCCATTTTTACATCCTGGCCCGGGAGGGGATTTCCATGGAGATGGCCTATGCCACCGGGGCGGCCTTGATCCTTCTGATCCTGATCATCAACACCGTGGCCAACTGGCTGCTCTATCCGCTACGTCCGGCAAACTGGAAGGGACGCGGGGCATGGCCGATAACCAGCTAAGATCGTCATCCAGAATTTCAATTTCTCTTACGGGTCGGTCCGGCCCTGAAGGAGATCAACCTGCCCATCCGGCCCAATCAGATCTTCGCCATCCTGGGCCCGGCCCGGAGCGGGAAGACGACCCTGCTCAAGAGCATGAACCGTCTCACCGATCTGATCTTCGGGACGAACCACACCGGCCAGATCTTCATCGACGGCCAGGAGATCTATGATCCGGAGATTTCCCTTCCGGAGTTGCGCCGGCGGGTGGGGATGGTCTTCGACCTGCCCACCGCCCTCCCTCTTTCGATCTTCGAGAATGTGGCCTATGGGCCCCGCCTCAAGGGGATCGGCCAGAAAGAGCCGGCTGGAGGAGATCGTCGAAGAAGTCCCTGCAGGCTGCGGTCCTCTGGGATGAGGTGAAGGACCGCTGTCCAGCTCGGCCCTGCGGCTTTCCGGGGGGCAGCAGCAGAGGCTGTGTATCGCCCGGGTTCTGGCCCTGGAGCCGGAGATCATCATGCTGGACGAACCCTGCTCCGGGCTGGACCCCATTTCCACGGCCAGCATCGAGAAATCGCTGATCGACCCTGAAAGAGAAATACACGATCCTCCTGGTGCCCCACAACATCCAGCAGGCCTCCCGGGTGGCCGACCGGGTGGGCTTTTTCCTGGGCGGGGAACTGATCGAAGAGGGGCCCGCCGATCAGATCTTCACCCGGCCCAAAGAACAAGAAAACCGAAGATTACATCAGCGGAAAATTCGGATAGCCGGAAGTAGATCATTGAAACAAAGAAAATCCACGTGTAGCCTGCGGGAAAGGAGGGGCTATGGAAACCCAGTTTCAGCAGGAATTGAATCAGTTGAAGGAGCATCTTCTGAAGATGGCCGGGCTGGCCGAGCGGGCCATCAGCAACGCCATCGAGGCCCTGGTCAAGACGGGATACCCCCCTGGCGGAAAAGACCATCGGCGAGGACGAGAAGATCAACCAGATGGAGCTCCTGATCGACGATTGGTGCCTGAAACTTCTGGCCCTCCATCAGCCCATGGCCGCGGATCTGCGGTTCATCACTTCGGCCATGCGGATCAACATGGAGCTGGAGCGGATCGGGGACCTGGCGGTCAACATCGCCGAGCGGGTCATTTCCCTGAACCAGGAGCCGCAGCTCAAACCCTACATCGACATCCCCCGGATGGCCGAGATCACCAAGGGCATGGTCAAGGACGTTCTGGATGCCTTCGTGAACGGGGATGCGGAGCTGGCCCGTTCGGTCTGCGAGCGGGACGATCAGGTGGACGCCTTGAACGATCAGGTTTTCCGGGAACTGTTGACCTACATGCTGTCCGACCCCAAGACGATCACCCGGGCGGTGCATCTGATCATCGTCAGCCGCTGCCTGGAGCGGATCGCCGACCATGCCACCAACATCGCCGAAGGGGTGATCTTCATGGTCAAGGCCCTGGTCATCAAACACCATGCGGACGTGAAGGGCGAAGAAGAGGCGAGGTAAGGAAGAGGCGGCAGCCGGGCCGGTCCCGGGAAGGCCATAAACACCCGGTAAAACCCTGGAGCTACTTCTTCCTGTTCAGGCGTCTTCATATCCCGATGGCCATGTTGTGCATGGCCCGGTCAAAAAAAAGGATGACCCGGTTGTTCAGCTCCAGGGCGCGGAGGAGATCGTAGGCGGTGTCGAAAAAGCCCGCGTGAAGGATGAAGAGCCAGAGGTGGCGCCGGAAGAGAATAAAAGAGTAGATGAGCTCGGGAGAGGGGAATCCCTCCCTCGCAGCGCTTGCTGCCGTATTTCCGGTAAAATTTGGCCGTTTGCTCTTTCGGGGTTTGAAGGTTAAGCCACTGCGCCGAGGTTCTTGTACATCTCGAAGGCGCGTCGAGTAAAGCCGGTCTTGCTCATAGGTGTGATAGAAAGGAGTATTGACATTCTTCCGGACGTCTTTTAGCCATTGCTTGGCCAGGACGTCCGCGTTCTTTTCGATCAAATCCACCATCGATTGAGAGATCATCCTTTCCTCTTAGCTCAATCGGTCTACCGGGTCGCTCAACTTTTTCAAATTCGATTGGAAGGGCTTTTGAACGATCCCCCTTTCGGTGATGATCGCATCGATATACCGATGGGGGGTGACATCAAAAGCCGGGTTGAAGACCTTTACGCCTTCCGGGGCGCAAGCGTCTGTCCCTGAACGCAGGTAACCTCGGCGATCGCCCTCTGCTTCGATGGGGATCTGCTTTCCCGTCTTCGTCGACAGGTCGATGGTGGAGAGCGGGAGCGGCCACGTAAAAGGGGATGCCGATGGGCATGGCAGAGAAGCGCCACGGAATAGGTGCCGATCTTGTTGGCCACATCGCCGTTGGCTGGCGATGCGGTCCGCACCGACGATGGCCAGATGGATCTTCCCCTGGGCCATGAGCCAGCCCGGCCATGTTGTCGGTGATCAGGGTGCAGGGGATCTTGTCCTTCATCAGCTCCCAGGCGGTCAGGCGGGCGCCCTGGAGAAAGGGACGGGTTTCGTCCACGAAGACATGGATTTTTTTCCCGGCCTCCCAAGCCGCCCGGATCACCCCCAGGGCGGTGCCGTAGCCGGCCGTGGCCAGCGCCCCGGCATTGCAGTGGGTGAGGATCGAACACCCGTCCGGGATGAGGACTTGTCCTTGCCGGCCCATCTCCCGGTTGGCGCGGAGGTCTTCCTCCAGGATTCTCCGGGCTTCTTTTTCGAGTTCCCGCTGTACCCGCTGGATCCCCCGTTCCAGGTTCTTGCCGACCAGGCGCTTCATCCGTTCCACGGCCCACAGGAGGTTGACCGCCGTAGGGCGAGTGGAGACGAGCGCCCGGGCGACCTCATCCATATGCTTCAGGAAATACGCCTCGCTCCGGCCGTTGCATCGCATCGCCCCCAGAACCATTCCGAAGGCGGCAGCCACGCCGATGGCCGGGGCTCCCCGCACGATCATATCCTTTATGGCCCGCGCCACCTCCTGGTAGGTCGAACACCTTGCGTAGCGCTCTTCCAGGGGGAGGCGGGTTTGATCCAAAAGGTAGAGTCCCCCTTTTTTCCATTCCAGGGTCCTGAAAGTCATAAGTGGAACCTACCATACCGGTCATTTTGCATCAAGGAAAAACCTTAGCACCGAAGCGAGGTCGGCCCGTGATCATTTTCCTCCCCTCCTCTCCGCTTTGTTTGTATAATGGGGTGGTTTGGAAGAGGGGTAGGATGATGACCAGGAAATTGAAGAAGATCGGAAGATTTCACGTGCTGACGGACACCTGCCTTCAAACCCGCTTCTCACACGCGGAGCTTGCCGAGCTTGCCATTTCCGGAGGGGCGGATACGATCCAGTTTCGCCAGAAGGAGGGGGGGACGAGGGAGATGATCCGGGCCGCGGAGGAGACGCGGGCCCGATGCAAGAGGGCCGGCGCAGCCTTTATCGTCAACGACCGGGTGGACGTGGCCCTTGCTTCGCAAGCGGACGGCGTTCATCTGGGGCAGGACGATTTCCCCATCCCGCTTGCGAGGAGAATCCTCGGAGAGGCGGCCATCATCGGCGGGTCGGCGGGCAATCTGGAAGAAGCCCGCAGGTGCCTCCTGGAAGGCGCAGACTATATCGGTTTTGGCCCGGTCTACGGTACCACCTCGAAGGGAGACGCCGGTCCGCCGGTGGGCCTTGACCTCCTGAAAAAGATCGTGGAGGAAATTCCCCTCCCCATTGTCGCAATCGGGGGCGTCACCGCGGAAAACCTCGCCGCGGTGACCCGGGCAGGAGCGCATGGGATCGCCGTGATCTCTAGCGTGTGCTGTCAGGAGAACCCCGCGCAGGCCGCCGAGTGCCTTCGCCGGCTATTGCAGGCCAACCCCAATGCCTGAGAAGGTTAGCGACATAGGAGAGTTCGGGCTCATCGCGAGAATCGGCGACCTCCTGAAGAAGGAAGGGGGTCGCTCTGACCGGGTAACCGTCGGGATTGGCGACGATACGGCGTCGTTCGTCCCACGCCCCGGATATGAGCTCCTGGTCACGTGTGATTGCATGGTGGAAGGGCGGCATTTTTTGCGCCGGTACATCTCCTCCCTGAATGTAGGCCGAAGGGCTATGGTTTTGAACATCAGCGACATCGGGGCGATGGGCGGGAGGCCCCTTTATGCGCTCGTCTCGCTGGGGTTAAAAGGAGAAACCCTGGTTCGGGATATTGAAGAAATGTACCGCGGGTTTCTGGCTGAACTGAACCCCTTCGGGGCGTTGATCATCGGCGGAAACCTGACAGAATCGGGGAACGGGATGTTTATAGATATCACCCTGATCGGCGAAGTGGAGCAGGGAAAGGGAGTGCGCCGTTCGGGGGCAAGGCCGGGGGATGCCATCCTGGTGACCGGATACCCCGGCCGGTCGGCGGCCGGGCTGCAACTCTTGCTTCGCGCCCCGGATGACGGAAAGCTGCTGGAGAATCCGCTGGTCAAGCTTTACAACACCCCCTCTCACCGGGCGCAGATCGGCGAGGCGATCGCCCAAACCGGACGGGCCACAGCCATGATCGATACCAGCGATGGGTTCCTGGGGGATCTGGGGCACATCTGTGAGGAGAGCGGGGTAGGTGCCGAGCTTTTTGGAGAGAAGATCCCGGTGAGCGAGGATCTCCGGGAGGCCGCTGTCCTGCTCGGCCGGGACCCCCAAGATTTCTTCCTGGGGGAGAGCGACGATTACGAACTAGTCATCACCTGCCAGCCTCAGGATGTGAACCTCCTCCGTTCCGTCAGTGCCCGGTGCTGTCCCGTCCCGTTGGCCGAAGTGGGACGGATAACCGGAACGCCCCGGGAGATCATCTTGCTCCTTCCTGAGGGAGGTCGCCGAAGACTCAAACCGGTAAGCTGGGACCATTTCCGTCTGCCCGGCGACCGGGACGTTTAATTGCTGGGCAGAGTTTTTCTGGAGGGGAAGGCCATTGGAACAAGAAAAAAGGGTTGTGGATGGTGGAGGGTATGACCCAGACATGGCTCAGAAGGCCGCGGAGAACTTGAGTCGTGTTCGGGAGAGAAAGCCGCTCGTTCACAACATTACCAATTACGTAGTCATGAACTACACCGCCAATGCCCTTCTTGCCTGCGGCGCGTCTCCGGTCATGGCCCATGCCGCCGAAGAGGTGGAGGAGATGGTCTCCCTGGCCGGGGCATTGGTGCTCAATATCGGCACGTTGACCCCTTCCTGGATCGAGGCGATGCTGAAGGCGGGGAAACGGGCTAACGCCCTGCATGTGCCGGTGGTCCTTGATCCGGTGGGCGCCGGCGCGACCCGCCTGCGCACGGATTCCGCCAGGCGGCTCATCAAGGACCTCTCGATCCAGGCGATTCGAGGGAATGCCTCGGAGATCCTCTCTCTCGCCGGGGAAAAACACGGGTTGGGAACAAAAGGGGTTGATTCCGTTCACACGGTGGACCAGGTGACGGAAGTGGCAGGTGCGCTTGCCAAAGAATTCCAGACAACGCTGGCCATCACCGGGGTGGTGGATTTCATCACCGACGGGGAGCGGATCTGCCGGGTATGGAACGGACACGAGATGATGAGCCGGGTCACCGGGACAGGCTGTACCGCGACGGTCCTGATCGGCGCTTTCCTCGCAGTGGACCCGAATCCCTTGCATGCGGCCGCCACGGCCTTGGCCTATTTCGGGCTTGCCGGGGAAAAAGCTGCTGCCGGGTCATCGGGGCCCGGCAGCTTCCAGAGCGCGCTCCTGGACGCTCTCTACGGGATAGAGGAAGGAGAACTGAAGGCTGGAGCCAAGATCCGGGTTTGGTGAATACGGGTCAATTTTCCATTTCCCTCCTGAAATCGGCGACCTTTTTCCGGACCGCGTTCGCATACCAATCGTACTTCCGATTGTTGTAATTCTCCGGGCCGGCATAGTACGCCCGGAAAACGGACTGCCAGTCTCCGAACTTTTGAAAGAGATCGGCGAGGAAAAGAGTCCCGACATGAACATTCTGAACCGGGTCCGTCATGTTCTTAAAATAGGGAAGCGAATAGTTTTTCCAGACGACGGGCATAACCTGCATTAAGCCTCTCGCCCCCTTGTTGCTCACGGCTTCCGGAGTGAATTCACTCTCCTGCTTCATGACCGCCAAAACCACCTCGACGGGGACCTTATTTTGCTGGATCACCGTATCGGCAATGTCCATGGCCTGCCCGACCGTGAGCGGCCTGGTCCTCAGCATGTTCAGCATCTGGTGTTTCATACGGATCGAGGAATACTCCAGCCGGAAAGTTTCAATCGCCTCCCGGAGGAGATTCTGCTCGAATCGGGCATAGGAATGATAGAACACAAAAGAGGCAATGAGAACCGCCGAAATCAGGTGAATTTTCAGGTGAAAAAAATGAACCCGGCGAACGATTTTCCGATGATCTTCGCTAAGAAAGCAGCTCATCGTTTCCTCCTTTTACAGTCGAACTTCTGCCGCGAACTCATTTCCAGCTTTCCTTGAACCGAGATAAGATCCTACTTCTCCGGCGCTCTCTCGTAACCGGTAATGGACTCCAGCGATTTCCGGCCGCGGTTCCGCACCAGTTGCCAGTAATTTCTCATGGATGGCATTTTGGAGATCTCCGCCGCTCTTTCAGGAAGGGCTTTCTCCAAAATGCATTTATAGCGGCTGTTTTCACAAGCATCCACTCTCCCGATCCAATTCTCCAGCGGCCACAAATGCCGGTGCCCGCATGCGGGACACAGGTCAGAAGAATTGGTGACCAGTTCGCAGCTCAGGCAAAAAAACGCATCTTCCAGCTTTATTGCCGATTTCATCTGCACGCTCATTGGGTCCTCCTCAGTCAATGACGAGAATAAAACACATTGTTTGTTTCGTTGTTCCGTTGGCGGGATGTCATCAGGAGGCAAGAAGCAGGCCAGAATGGAAAATGAAAAATCCTTTTGGCGCTCCAAGGTAGAACGCTCGAAATATCAATGGGATTCCATTTTCCTGCCGGAATCACGAAGAGGAGGATTCTTGATTCCGTTTTCCCGGGTGGAAGAGAAGTTTCCTTCTTTCCCCTTTTTTTCTCCTAATTGGCTTGTAAAGGGGTTGTTTGTGCCATTCGAACCTCAGGGCAAGGGGGTGCCCCAAACCTCGGGGCGTGAATGAGAAAGCTTGGGTTACACATTGACAACGGTTGAACGCTCTGGTAAGAGGTGATGAACGAAGGCTTGGAAAGAAAGCAAGCAAGCGGAGGGAGCTTGCAAGGAAGTTCCAGAAATCTCCCGCTCGCTTTCCGCCCCTAACTGTGTAGCCAGTGTTGCCACTGGAAAAATCCTCCGGAAGTCCGGGCATCCGGTGCCTGATCGCCGCAGAGGAGGCACGCATGCAACTTAATAAGCTGCCCAGGGTCCGCCTGGCTCATCTTCCCACCCCGTTGCAGGAGCTTCCGAACCTGACCCGGGCGTTGAATGGCCCGAGGATTTTCGTCAAACGTGACGACCTCACCGGAATCGGGTTCGGGGGAAACAAAACCCGGAAGCTGGAATACTTAATGGGGCAAGCCGTGGCTGAGGGAGCTGACTTTATCGTCACCTCCGCGGGCTTCCACTCGAATTGGCTGACCCAGGCCGCTGCGGCGGCCCGAAAGCTGGGCATGGGAGCCTTCCTGGTAAAGACCGGTCCCCGGAAAGACTATGACCCGGAAGAGTACGATGGCAACCATTTGCTGCATTTCCTGACCGGGGCCAAGATCAAGGTAGTGCGCCCCGAGGATGTGGATGAAACGGTGGGGGCTGCCGTCGCCGAACTGAAATCCGCGGGCCACCGGCCCTTCGTCCTCGCGGAGATGGGTTCCACTCCCACAGGGGTTGCAGGATATGTGAATTTTATTCTGGAATTGGCTTATCAAACTTCACAAAAAGGGTTAACCATCAACTACCTCTTTCATACCACCGGGGCAGGGGGGACGCAGGCCGGCTTGGTCATCGGTGCCCGGATCTTTCAGACCGGACTGAGGATCATCGGCTCCACTTCCGGTTCCCGGGCCCGGGAAGAACAGATGGACCGGGTCTCAAGGCTGATCGACGAATCCCTCAATTTCCTGGGCATCCAGATTGCGATCGGCGCGAAGGATATCATCGTCCATGATGAATATGCCGGGGGCGGGTACGGGTATGCGACGGAGAAGAAAGCTGAAGCCGTAAAGATGGCTGCGGAATTGGAGGGCATTTTTCTCGACCCGGTTTACACCGCTTCCTCCATGGCGTGCCTGATCGACCTTGCCCGGAAGGGGTTTTTCAAAAAAGAAGAAGTAGCGGTATTTTTGCACACCGGCGGGTCGCCCGCTCTTTTCGCCTACAAGGGACCTCTGCGGGCCTTTATCCAGGGGGACCCCTTCCCTTGGACGGTCCCGCCTTGGGCACCCGGCCGGTAGCCACAGGAGGCAGGAAATGCCGGACGAGAAAAGCTTTCACATGACCCCGGAGGAGTTTCGCCGCCACGGGCGGGCGGTCGTGGACTGGATCGCCGATTACTTTCAGCGTGTGGAGTCCCTTCCCGTTTTGTCGCGGGTGAAGCCGGGAGACATACGGGCCTGCCTTCCTGCCAACCCTCCCCATCGGGGGGAATCATTTGAAGCCATTCTTCAGGATGTGGACAAGATCCTTCTCCCGGGGCTCACCCACTGGCAATCCCCAAACTTTTTCGCCTTCTTCCCGGCCAATACCTCGGCCCCGTCCATCCTGGGCGAGCTGCTGTCCGCGGGCCTCGGTGTCCAGGGAATGCTGTGGGCCACCAGCCCGGCCTGCACGGAACTGGAGACGCACGTCCTGGACTGGCTGGTGGAGATGCTGGGGCTTCCGGCCGAAATTCAAGTCCGACGGGAAAGGGGGTGGAGTGATCCAGGACAGCGCCTCGAGCGCGTCCCTCTGCGCCCTGCTGGCCGCCCGCGAGCGGGCCACCAAATTCCAGAGCAACCAGCGCGGCTGCGACGGCCGCCTGGTGGCCTATGCGTCGACCCAGACCCACTCGTCGGTCGAGAAAGGGGTGAAGATCGCGGGCTTGGGGGCTGAGAACCTGCGGCTCATCGAGGTGGACGAGCGATTTGCCATGCGGCCGGACGCGCTGGCAAAGCAGATCGAGAGAGACCGCGAGGCCGGCCTGGTCCCCTGTTTCGTCTGCGCCACCATCGGAACGACCTCCTCAAACGCCATCGACCCCCTGCCCGAAATCGGCCGGATCTGCCGCAGGGAAGGTCTCTGGCTGCACGTGGACGGCGCCATGGCCGGGACCGCCGCCCTCTGCCCCGAGTACCGCCACCTCCAGGACGGCCTGGAGCTCGCCGACAGCTACTGTTTCAACCCGCACAAGTGGATGTTCACGAATTTCGATTGCGACTGCTTCTACGTGGCCGACCGGGCGTCGCTCATTCAAACGCCTCAGCGTTCTGCCCGAATACCTGCGCAACCAGGCGACCGAGTCGGGCGCGGTCATCGACTACCGGGACTGGCAGATTCCCCTGGGCCGGCGGTTCCGGTCCCTGAAGCTGTGGTTCGTCATCCGCCACTACGGGGTGGAAGGGTTGCGCCACCACGTGCGGCGCCACGTCGAGCTGGCCCAGGAATTCGCCGAGGTGGGTGCGGGAGGACTCGCGCTTCGAGCTGGCTGTCCCGCCGCCCCTGAACCTGGTCTGTTTCCGCCACGTCGGCGGCGAGGCCCTGAATCAGGAACTGCTGGAGAATTTAAACCGGAGCGGCCGCTTGTACCTGACGCACACCAGGCTCAACGACCGCTTCACGCTGCGATTCTGCGTCGGCCAGACCCATACCGAAGAGCGGCACGTGCGCCAAGCCTGGCAATTGATTCAGGAGACGGCGTCGGAGATCGAAGGGCGAAGACCCGCCTGAAGAGCGGGTTCGGCGAGGGCGGGTTTTGCGGAATCACCTTTTCTTTTCTTTTTATCCCCTTGGGGCTGTAAGGGTTTTTCAGGTACTCCCGGGCTCTGCGCTGGGCTAACCCTTCCGCCCCTACGAGTTCCAGGGCTCTCGTGTAGTACTCCTCGGCCTGTTTTCTCTCGTTCCTTGCGTCGTGGATCATGCCCAGCCGGACCAGGGCCCACGCCCGAACCCTGGTATTGTAAGGTGCGGTGTCCTTCAAGGCAAGATTCAGGTTTTCGGCGGCCCGATCGTAATCCCCCTCGTCGAGATAGATTCTCCCAAGGAGATGGTAGTAGCGCGGCCAGAGTTCGGGGCGGTAGGGAGGGGCCCCCGACTTAATTCCTTTTTCGATCTGCCGGGCCTGGGAGAGAGCCTCTTCGAAGCGCCCGAGGCTGGAATAACTGTCCCCCAGGCCGAAGAGGTAATTGTAGTTGTCGGGATATTTTTGGCTCAATTTTTTGCCCAGGTCCAGAGCACGGCCGGGCTGATCTTCGTTGACGTTATAGATCGATACCAGGGTGGACTGGGCCATATCTTTTAAAAGGCTCCCTTTTTCGGCCGCCAGCTCGAGTTCTTTCAACCCTTTTTCCCGGTCCCCGGAAGTGATGAAAACGGAAGCCGTCCAGCCGGCGACCCCGGAAAGCTGGGCGAGATAATAATGCATCACCCCCATGGGATAATTAATGTCGTAGTTCTCCGGGTCGAGCTCCTTGGCCCGGGTAAGAGAATCCCATACGCTCTGGGCCTCCCGAAAAGCCCGGAAATAGTTTTTGTTGGCCATCTCCCAGCGGTTTTTTGCCATTTTCGCCAAAGCCACGGAGAAGTAGGCTTCCCCATCCTTAGGATCCTTGTCCATTCTCTTAGACGCCCGGGACTCCGCGGCTTCGACGGCCCGCAGCAGGGAGGTTTCATTTCGCTTTTTTTCCTTCGCCTCCACGCTGGTTTCGTAAAAAAAAAGATAGGTCATGGCCAGAAAAGCGTGAGGCTTGGGGCTGTGCGGATCGATCTCCACGGCCTTCATTAACTCGGAAGCCGCCCCCTTTTCATCCAGGTTGAAGGCTTTTTCGCTTGCCAGAAGGAGATGGGTTTTCATTTGATCCTCTGCGGCTTCCGCGGCGGAGCTCGCGGCGAGGAGCACGACGGTGAGAAAGCAGATAAAAAGGCTTTTTGGAAAGGGAAGCCGCCTCATGTCGCTCACCCCGCGTTTTTCTTCCGGCACATAAAAAAGGAAATGATCAGCGCTGCGAAAACCGAAACCAGGCACAGAAGGAACGCATGCTGGTAAGCCTTAAAAGGAAACCCCCCTCCGCTCCTCCCCACCCGGTCCATGAGGTACCCGGTGAGGGGCTGGAAGGCGGCTACCCCCAGGAAGGGGGCGGGGTTGAGGAACCCCATGGCGGTTCCCAGGCGGTCCGCCGGCAGCTCTTCCCGGACAATCGCCCAGACCGCCGAGAGGGTCCCGCCCAGCATCATTCCCATTACGAAAAACAGGATTCCCAGCCCAAGAGACCCGAAGCCGGGGCTCAAAAACACGATGGCGGCCCAGCTCAAAACCTGAATGCCCAGGCAGGCGGAGAGAAGCTCCCTTTTGCGGGCCGCGAAAGTCCTGTCGGTCAAATACCCCAGAACGGGGCCGCCGAGTATTACCCCGAAGGCGATCGCCATGATCAAGTTGCCTGCTTCCAGGTTACCATAACCGAAAACATCCACCAGAAAAGGATATCCCCACAGGCCCTGAAAAGTGCTGAGCGGTCCCCCATAGGTGAAGAAGAGGGCGCCCATCGTCCAGAAGAAGGGGTTTTTCAAAATGACGGACAGGCCGGCCTTTTGGCCGGGGGGAATGGGCTTCCTGTTTTCCTGCGGTGAGGCGTACCCGGCGGGAGTATCCTGGATGTAGCTGCGGGAAAGAACTCCGAGAAAAAAGATCAGTCCCGCAAAGAGAAAGAAAGACCAGCGCCACCCGATCTCTTGAATGAGCCATGCGAAAGGGGTGGAGGCGGCGATCGCTCCCATGTTCCCCACCGCGAGGAGAACGGCGTTCATCTGGCCGAACGTCCTTGCCCCGAACCAGGGGAGAAGGACTTTGAGCGCCGGAACGAACACCCCTGCAGCCCCCAGCCCGATCAGCCCCCGCCCGACCGCCGCGAGGAAAAGGGTAGGGGCCAGCCCGAAGAGAAGCGCCCCCCCTGATTCTATGAACGCGGAGAGGGTGATGACCTTTCTGGCTCCCCACCGGTCGGTGAGCAAACCCACCAGGGGCTGGCTCAGGGCATAAGGATAAAAGTAGGCGGAGGACATCGCCCCCAGGCTGGTCCCCGAGGCGGAGAAGGCCTCCATCAAAGAGGGGGCCAGCACCCCGGTGGAGACGCGGTGGAAATACACAAAAAAATAGACCGCGTTGAGGAGGATCAGGATGAGATAACGTTGGGGGAGGAGAGACAAGGCAGAAACCTGGGCGTAGGCGATGGGCTATTGGCAATGGGCAATAGTCAATAGCCAATTCATTTCATTCATCGCTATTGCCGGCCGTCTATCGCCGATAGCCTATCGCCCATCGCCCTTTTTTATAATTTCTTCTTCAAGATCTCGTTGACCAGCTGCGGATTGGCTTTTCCCTGGGAGGCTTTCATCACCTGGCCGACAAAAAAGCCGAAAAGCTTTTCCTTGCCCTTCCGGTAGGCCTCGACTTCCTTGGGGTTCGCGGCGAGCACCTGGTCGATAATTTTGTCGATCTCCGAAGAATCCGAGACCTGCACCCAGCCTTTCTCTTTTACGATCTCCCCGGCCTTCTTTCCGGTCCGGTACATTTCTTCGAACACGCTCTTCGCGATCTTTCCGCTGATTACCCCTTCGTCCACCATCCGCAGCATCTCCGAGAGATGAGCGGCGGGCACCGGACACTCTTCGATCTCCCGCTCGTCCCTTTTCAGCTCCCGCAGGAGTTCGGACATGATCCAGTTGCTTACAATCTTAGGCTTCGCGAAAGAGCGGAGGCACTCCTCGTAGTAGTTTGCCAGGGCTTTGGAGGAGGTGAGGATCCCGGCGTCGTAGGGGGGGATCTCGTATTCCCGGACAAACCTTTCCTTTTTTTCGTCCGGCAGCTCGGGGAGCGAGGCCCGGATTTGCTCCACCCATTCAGGGTCGATGACCAGAGGGACAAGGTCAGGGTCGGGGAAATAGCGGTAATCGTGCGCCTCTTCTTTCCCGCGCATGGAGGCAGTGACCGCTTTGGCCGCATCCCACAGCCGGGTCTCCTGGATGATTTTTTCCCCCTGGTCGAGGAGTGCGGTCTGGCGACGGATCTCGTAATCCAGAGCTTTCTGAACATTGCGGAAGGAGTTCATGTTCTTGAGCTCCGTTTTCACTCCGAGGGCCGTTTCCCCCCTCGGTCGGAGAGAGATGTTGGCGTCGCAGCGGAAGCTTCCCTCCTCCATGTTCCCGTCGCAGATATCCAGGAACATCAGGATGGCCCGGAGCTTCCGGAGGTAGTCGCCGGCCTCCTCCGGGGTGCGTATTTCCGGCTTGCTGACGATCTCGATGAGGGGGACCCCGGTGCGGTTGAAATCCACGTAGCTGGACGCTCCCCGCTCGGAAGCAAGGTCGTGGACGAGCTTCCCCGCGTCTTCCTCCATGTGGATGCGGATGAGGCCGATCCGCTTCACATCCCCTCCGGCTTCGATTTCAACGTAGCCTTCCGTGGTCAGGGGGAGCTCGTACTGGGAAATCTGGTAGCCTTTCGGGAGGTCGGGGTAAAAATAATTTTTCCTGGCGAACTGGCTGTAAGGGGCAATGCTGCAGTGAGTGGCCAGCGCCGCTCGAATGGTATACTCCACTACTTTCCGGTTCAGCACCGGGAGGCTGCCCGGAAGCCCGGTGCAGACGGCGCAGGTGTGGCTGTTGGGCTCAGCCCCAAATTCGGTGGAACAGGAGCAGAATATCTTGCTCCGGGTCAAGAGCTGCGCGTGAACTTCCAGGCCGATCACCGGCTCATATTCCATGTTGGACTCCCCTTGCGAATGGCCGCACCACAAGCCAAAAAATCAAAAGTCAAAGGGCAAAGATCAAAAGGCAAGAGTTGAAGGAAAGGCCCAATTAGGCGGATTCTTGATTTTTGCCTTTTGCTCTTTGCCCTTTGATTTCTTCATCGTTGCTCCCCCGGCACAGCGGAGGCTTTCTCAGATGATAATCGGTATTCTGTTCAAACGAGAAGGCGGCTCTCAGGATTTTTTCTTCCTGAAAATGATTCCCCAGAATCTGGAGGCCGATGGGCAGTCCTTCCGCGGTGAAGCCGCAGGGAAGGGAAATCCCGGGCAGCCCGGCCAGGTTGCAGGGAATGGTGAAAATGTCCGAGAGGTACATTTGAAGCGGGTCGTCCACCTTCTCGCCCAGCTTGAAAGCGGGCGTGGGGGCGGTGGGCGTAACGATAACGTCGCATTTTTCGAAGGCCTTCTGAAAATCTTCCCGGATGAGCGTCCGGACCCGGGAAGCTTTCAGGTAGTAGGCGTCATAGTACCCGGCGGAAAGCGCATACGTGCCCAGCATGATGCGCCGTTTCACTTCCGCCCCGAAACCCTTCCGGCGGGTCTCCTGGTACATTTCCAGGAGGTCCTGAACCCCCGTGCTGCGGAACCCGTATTTCACCCCGTCGTACCTGGCCAGATTGGATGACGCTTCACACGGCGCGACGAGGTAATAAACCGCCAGCGCGTATTCGCTGTGGGGCAGGGAAACGTCGGCGATTTCGGCCCCCAATCCTTTCAGCGTCTCAACGGCCCGGTGAACGGCCGAGGCCACCTCCGGGTCGATGCCCTCTCCCGACACGTCCCCGGGAATCCCCAGAACCATCCCGCGCAAACCTTCAACCAGCGACCGGGTGTAGTCGGGGACCGGGAGGTCAACCGAGGTTGAATCCCGTGGCTCGTGGCCGCTGATCGCGTTCAGCACCAGCGCGGTGTCCCTGACGTCCCTGCTGAAGGGGCCGATCTGATCGAGCGAGGAAGCGAAAGCAACCAGTCCGTAGCGGGAGACGCGGCCGTAAGTGGGTTTCATGCCGACGGTGCCGCAGCAGGCAGCGGGCTGGCGGATGGAGCCCCCCGTGTCCGACCCCAGGGATGCGGTGCACTCGCCCGCGGCGACCGCCGCCGCGGACCCCCCGCTGGACCCGCCGGGGGTCCTCTCCAGGTCCCATGGGTTCCGCGTCGGCCCGAAGTGGGAATTCTCCGTGGAAGAACCCATGGCGAATTCGTCCATGTTGGTCTTGCCGACCAAAACAGCTCCGGCAGCCTTCAATTTTTCTACCACCGTGGCATCGTAAGGGGGGACGAAATTATCGAGGATGTGGGACCCGCAGGTGGTGAGAATCCCCTTGGTGCAGATTACATCCTTGAGGGCCAGCGGGATCCCGGTGAGTGGGCCCGTGTCCCCTCTTTGGATGCGCGCATCGGCCGCCGCAGCCTGCTCGAGCGCCAGCTCCGGAGTGGGAGTAATGAAGGCATGGACCCGCCCTTCCACCTCTTCCACCCGCTTAAGAACCGATTGGGTGATCTCCCGGGAGGTGACTTCCTTCCGCACGAGCATCTCGTGGAGTTCGTGAGCAGTCTGTTCGTACAATTCCATTTGGACACCTGTAATCTTTCACCGCAGAGGACGCAGAGAACGCAGAGTCAAACTGCCTAAGGAACAGAGTTGAAAAAATTGACTTCCATATTTTAGTCTCTGCGCCCTCGGCGCTCTCTGCGGTGATTTATTTATTCAATAATCTTGGGAACACGGAAGAACCCGCGGTCCCCGTCCGGGGCATTGCGCAAGGAGAGCTCTTGGGGAAAGGAGGGAAGGACAAGGTCCTCCCGGAAAACGTTTTTGCGGGCGACGGCATGGAAGGTGGGTTCCACCTTGCTCGTGTCCAGTTCTTTCAGCTTGTCCATGTAATCCAGGATGCTGTTCATCTGGGTGGTAAAGCGTTCCACTTCGGTTGGACTGAACTTCAGCCTCGCCAGGAGGGCCACATGTTCCACTTCCGCCTTGCTGATCTTCATTCCGCGGCTCCTGAAATTATTTTTCGCAGATGGTAACATACGCTCCCGCCTTTTTCAACAATCGCTTCATTTCCTTCTGCCGGAGAAAAGGATTCCTGCCCGCGATTGACGACGCGCTTATTGGGCAGTTGGTTTGCTTTACTTTCAAAGCTATAGGATTCAAGCCATCAAGTTTTTCCATAACCCGTCGATAAAGAAAAAGTGAGTGAGTCCCAAGCCCCGGGCCGATTGCCCTGAGCGAAAGGCGCCTGCCTTTTTTGCCCTTCAGCCAAGTGAATGCGGGAAAGAGGAGGAAAGAAGCATGGCCTGGATGATCATAAACGTAAGCTCCGTGGAAAGCAATTTTGCCGGCGTGGTCGGCCCCGTCCAGGCCGATACGGAAGAAGAGGCAATCCAAAAAGCGGCGGTCCACATACTGACAGATCTATTGGGATTTAAGTTCACGGTCTTATCCAAAGAAGGGGCGAAGGAAAAAGTCCTGGGACACATTTCATTTCATTAAATAGCCTGCCCCGCCTGACAAAGTTTACCATGATCTCCTAGCCTGGCCCTCTTCCATCTGCCTTCCCGTCACCCTCGTCCCCTAATTTTTTACCCCTTCCCCTATAACGGGAAACCGACCGTGATTTCCAGGGAAAGAGCGGCGGTCCCGCCGGCGGAGACCGGCAACCCAAGGTGTAAATAGCAGGGCGGCGTAAAGGGGAGTCCGGGAGCTCCCCCTATTCTTTTAACCCCCGGAACTCGAATCCAGGTAAGCCCGGAATTGCCGGATGTAATCCCCCAGGCCTTCTTCCAGGTTGAATCGAGGGGTAAAGCCCAAATCTCTTTCCGCCCGGGCGACGCTCAGCCTCGAGCGATTTTTTAGATCTCGGGCCTCCAACTCCGACACTCCGGGCCCGATTTCAATCTCCGCCCCCGGGATCTCCTTCCTTACGATCTCGGCCGCTTCAAAAGCGTTTCGAAGGGGATCTCCGGAACTGATGTTGAAGATCCGGTTGGACAGCCCTGGGGATGCATCCAGGGCCAGGATAAGTCCCGAGACAACGTCCCGGACATAAGTATAGTCGCGCCGCATGTCCCCGCCGGTGGGAAAAGTGGTCTTCAGCCCCCTCACCGAATTTTCCACCATTGGTTTCACATACATCGGGTAGCGCATTCCCAGCCCGTAAACGGCCGAAAGCCGGAGGGCGATCACGTCGACCTTGTGGTATGCCCAATAAAAGAGGCTGATCGATTCCGCCGCCAGCTTGAAGCTGCTGTAGGAGGCGAGCGTAGGCGGCTCGTCCGGCAAGTGTACGGGGTGTCGCTCGTCGATAGGCTCGTATTGAACCGGTGCATAGACCGCGATTGAGCTGGTGAAGACCACACGCCCCGTTCCTGCGAGCCGGGCCGCTTCCAGAAGGTTCATGTGGCCCTCCACCATGATTTTTTGGGCGACGAACGGCTGATCGACCAGGATCTCGAGGTCGTTCACGGTGGCCGTGTGGATCACGTCTGCGCTCTTTTCTTTCTGGAACAGGCGGATCAAGAAGGAAAGATCGGTAACATCTCCCCGGATGAATTCCACCCGGTCCCTGACGGGCCGCAGCAGCCATTGAATTTCCGCATCCGGTTTGCGCACATCCAGAAGCAGAACCAAGGACCCCCGTTCCGCCAGGGCCCGGGCCGCATGGGAAGCGATAAATCCGGCCCCTCCGGTAATCAGAATTCTGGAAGATGGAGACCCCATAACGGCTTGCCTCCCGCCAGCAGGCTCTTTCCTTTGTTCTCTTATCCGGCGCGTGTAGATTAGCACGACGATCGAACCCTGTCACGCCTCTCGTTTCGAAGGGGCTGTCCCTCACGCGGCGGGAGTTACCAAATCGGAAAGACTTTCGGATATCGTACGACCGGCAAAAAAATCATTGACAAAATTCGTGCAGACACGGTACCGCTAAAGAGAATATTTTGTGAGTCGGGATGACGTTCAAGGGCGGGAACAAGCCGGCACGGCCTTGCGGCTGGCCGGGAAAGAACAACGGCATTTGACCCCGGCTCCAGGAAGGTGTTGTGCCGACAGGCGTTTTCCGGGCAGAGTTCCCCGAGGCCGGACGAATGGTTAATTATCCCGGGTCGGACATGAAGAAAGCTCACGCCAAAAGGAGCAACTGATTTGCCGGAATGTATCCTGATTACCGGAGGAAGCGGGTTTATCGGAACCTACATCACCGAAAGGCTGGCCCGGGCCGGGTACCGCGTGGTCAACTACGATTTTCAAAAACCATCGCCGGGCAGCGAAGCGGAGTGGGTCTTAAGCAAGCTCGGGTCCCAAATCTCCTTTGTCCGTGGGGACATCACCGATTTTTCCACCCTGATTCGGGCAGCCAAGGAAAACAGGGTGAATGGCATTGTCCACACCGCGGCGCTCACCGATGTGGAGGTCCTTCGGGACTCCCCGGTCCGTTCGATGGAGGTGAATATTCGCGGGTCCCTGAACGCCCTGGAAACAGCCAGAACCCTGGGCTTGCGGCGGATCATCTTGATCAGTTCGATCGCCGTGTACGCGCCCAAGAAATACGAGCCTATGGACGAAGAACACCCGGTGCTGGCCATCAACCGGGGGCCGGCCCTTTCCTCTTACAGCTGCGCGAAGCTGTCGGCTGAATCCTTCGGTATGCATTACTGGGCGGAGTTCGGGGTGCCCTACATCGCCGTGCGCTGCTCCGGCGTTTACGGCTTCGGGATGAAATATCCCATGTACATCAAAACGATCCTGGAGAATGCGGTTGACGGGAAAGGGACCCGGGTCGAGGAGGGGGGCGGCGCCTCCCGGGATTTTGTTTACGTCAAGGATGTGGCCGGCGCCGTGCATCTGGCTCTCGAGGTGGATGAGAGCCGTCTGAAAAGCCGGGTCTTCAACATCGCCCACGGCGGGCCTCTCGTAGACGTCGTTCGCCTGGGGTCAATGATCGGCGGAATGTTCCCGAAGGTCAGCATTCAAGTGGCTCCGGGGCTCACCGAATTCGAAGCCAAGATCCAGGATTCGCGGGGGATGCTGTCCATCGAGCGGGCGCGGGAAAACCTGGGCTATGAGCCCCAATTCAGCCTTTCGGAAGGGATTCAAGACTACGCTGAACTGTACCGGGGCTATCGGGAATCGCGGGGGAAGAATAACAGATAATGCCAACGCATTTTATTCACAAGGGAAATTTTAGACAATAGAGCGAGGTGCCCATGAAAGCAGCCGTACTCACCGGACAGAGGCAGATCACGATTCGGGAGGTCCCGAAACCGGAACCCGGCCCCGGGGAGGTCCTGGTCAAAGTGGAGTATGCCGGGATCTGCGGGTCCGACGTTCACGCCTATAAAAACCTGATCTTTCCGGTCGGGACGATCCTCGGCCATGAATTCACCGGGACCGTCGCGGCGGTCGGAAGCGGCGTGAGCGGGCTCCGCCCGGGCCAGCGCGTGGTCGCGCGTCCCGCCGGCATCTGTGGGGAATGCGAATGGTGCCACCGGGGGGAGCTGGCCCTGTGCGTCCACCATCTGGAAAACACGCCGGGGCTTAAGCTGCCGGGAGGCTTTGCGGAATACGTGAAGTTGTATGACTACCAGGCCATTCCTCTCCCGGACGCCATTTCCCTCCAGGAGGGGGCCCAGCTAGAGCCCCTCGCCGTCTGCTCCCGCGGGGTCCATGCTACCCCGCTGAGGGCCGGCGAGTCCGCCGTCATCTTCGGGGCGGGGCCCATCGGGCTCCTCGTCCTCCAGCTGGCGCGGCTCTCCGGGGCAAGGCCGGTTACCGTCGTGGAGAAATCCCCGGGCCGCCGCAAGAAAGCCGGGGAACTCGGGGCCGAGCACGTCCTCGAGCCCTCGGGGGACCTGGTCCGGCGCATCCGCGACAGGGAAAAGAACGGCCCGAGCGTGGTATTCGACTGCGTGGGGAACGAGGAGACCGTGAACCGCAGCCTGGAAGTGGTCAAGTCCGGCGGGCGCGTGGTCATGATCGGCGCTTCGGCGAAGCCCTTCCCGGTGAACCAGCTCCGGTGGCTGCAAAGGGGGATCACGGTTATCGCCTCCATGGGCTACTTCGTGGACGATTTCGCGGCGGCCATTGCCCTGCTGGAAAAAAGGCTCGTGGACGTGGCGACCCTCGTCTCCCGGGTCATTCCGCTAGGAGAAATCGAGAAGGGGATCCAGAGCCTGGAAGACCCCGAACAGGCGTTGAAAGTGCTGGTCAAGCCCTGACGGAGGAGAGAAGAAGGCCAGAAACACTGCCCCCTTCAGCCAAGAAGATGCTCCTGCGGGCCAATGTCCCGGAAGAGGAATTGAACGGCGTAGAGGCCCGGATCGGCGAGCACATGCAGAAGCATACGAGTTTGCGGTGAACAGCCCTTTCCCGGACGAATGCAGGATTACAAGGAGTCGAGAAGACCCGGGCTTACATCACCCGGAGTTACCGAACAAAAAGGAAATGGAGGTTGGGTGCCATGAAGAACGCAGGAAAGAGTTGGGTGGTTCTATTTTTGGGCGCGGCTCTCATCGCCGCGGGAGTTTCGGTCCCCGGGATTTCCCAGGCACAGACGGTCAAGATCGGTGTCATCCAGCCCATCACCGGGCCAATCGCCTACGGCGGACAGGCAGCGGCGAACGGGCACAAGATGGCGGTCAAGGACATCAACGCCGCCGGGGGCGTCGATGTGCAGGGGAAGAAGTATAAAATCGAGCTGGTCATCGAGGACAGCAAGGGAGTGCCCAAGGAATCCATGGCCGCGGCCAACAAGCTGATCTCCCGCGACCGGGTCCCCCTGATCATGGGCGATTTCACCAGCTCTTCCACCTTCGCCTCCGCCGAGGTCTGCGAGCGGGAGGGCATCCCGATCATTTCTCCTCTTTCCTCCTCTCCCAAGCTGACCAGCTCAGGGCTGAAATATTTCTTCCGGGGAAGGGTGACCACCGCGAATAACGTCGCCGCCGCGGCCAAATTCTTTGCCGACCTGGGGCACAAACGGATCGCCATGCTGGCCATCAACGACGACTGGGGCCGGGGCGACACCACCCTGTTCCCCCCGGAGTGGAAGAAGCTCGGCGTTGAGGTGGTGGCCGCCGAATACTTCGACCAGGGTCAGTCCGACTTCTACCCCGTGCTGACAAAACTCGCCAACGCCAAGCCCAGCGCCATCTTCGTCACGGCCTCCACTGAGCCGGCGGCGATGATCTTCAAACAGGCCCGGGAAGTGGCGGCGAACGTGGCCCTGCTGACCTCCGGCGGGATCGACCCGACGGAATGCCTCCGCCTGGCGGGCCCTAAGGCCCTGGAGGGGCTCTGGTTCTGGTCAGTGGACCCGCCGGCGACCCCGGCGATCCTGGAGTT
Organism: uncultured delta proteobacterium; assembly: GCA_963712535.1. Lineage (GTDB taxonomy): Bacteria > Desulfobacterota > SM23-61 > SM23-61 > SM23-61 > CAVQIK01. The sequence continues at coordinate 250,546 of CAVQIK010000015.1, forward strand.
CGATAAACGCTACGAGGCGGAGTTCCGCCTGAAATCCATGTCCAACGCGAAATCCGGTTACGACGTGGCCATGGTGGTGGCGGAAGCCCTGAAAAGAGCCGGCACGGTCACGGACTCCAAGGCCATCCGGGATGCCCTGGCGAAGACCAAGTACAAGGGGTACATGGGGGATTACTATTTCGACGAAAGAGGCGAATCCTTCCTGAAGATGAACTTCGGGAACTTCAAGGGTGGGACTTTCACGATCATCCCTGGGAAGTAGGAGGGGAAGAGGGAAGAAGGTGTAAAGAGTAAGAGGGAAGGGTAAAGGGAAACGGCAAGGAAGAACATAGACGGTTACGGTTTGTCGTCTCACCTCATCCCTTACCCCTCACTCCTCACCTCGTTTGTTCGGGAAGGAGAACCGATTGGAAACGCATATTCTCAACGGCCTGATCATCGGCGGCTCCTACGTGCTCATTGCCCTGGGGTTGACCCTGATTTTCGGCATTCTGGACGCCATCAATCTTGCGCACGGGGAAGTTTACATGCTGGGGGCCTTTGCCCTTTATTACCTGTTCGGGGCCGGGGGGCTGAACTACTGGGCGGCCCTGGTCCTGGCTGTGGGCGCCGTCGCGGTACTCGGCATATTCATCGAGAAGCTGGCCTTCCGGCCGCTGCGCAAGCAGCCTCTATTGAATACCATGCTGGTCTCCATCGCCCTGGCCATCCTGATGCAGAACCTGGCCATGATCTTCTTGGGCTCCGAGCCCAAGGTTGTCCGGACCGACATGGGCGAGCAGGTGATTCACCTGGGATGGGTCTCCCTGACTGTCCAGAGGCTCCTCGTCCTCGTCGTCGGGGCCGTCCTGATCATCGCCCTGCACCTGGTCATCGAGAAGACCAGGATCGGCAAAGCCATGCGGGCCGTCGCCCAGGACAAGGACGCGGCCTCCCTGATGGGGATCAGCATCGACCGGGTGTACACCTTCACCTTCGCCGTTGGGTCGGCCTTGGCGGCCGCAGCCGGCGCCCTCATCGCCCCCATCTTCCAGGTCTTCCCTACCATGGGCTTCGTCCCGTTCATCAAAGCCTTCACGGTGGTGATCCTGGGGGGATTGGGCAGCGTGATCGGGGCGATCTATGCCGGCTTCATTTTGGGGATCGCCGAGTCGCTGGGGGCCGCCTACATCTCCACCGCCTACAAAGACAGCTTTGCCTTCATCATTCTCATCCTGGTCCTGCTCTTCAAGCCTTCCGGGCTCATGGGGAGGAGTTGACCCATGGTAAGGAAATGGTGGATCTACCCCGTTCTCCTCGTCGTCACGCTCGTTCTGCCCCTCCTGATCACTGACCGCTACTACATGCATATCCTCATCACCTGCGCCATTTATGCCATCGTGGCTTCGAGTCTCAACCTGGTCGTGGGCTACACGGGGTATATCTCTTTCGGCCACAACGCCCTCTATGCGATCGGGGCCTACGGTTCCGCCCTGGTCATGCAGCTGGCCGGACTTCCTTTTTGGATATCCCTTCCCCTGGCCACGGGGATGGCCGGGGCGGCAGGCCTGCTGGTGGGTTATTTGCCTTTGCGGCTGCGGCTCAAGGGGCCTTATTTCGCCCTGGTCACCATGGCGTTCGGCCTGGTGATTGTCTCGGTCATCCATAATTGGGTCTCTCTGACCGGCGGTCCCTTAGGGCTGACCTCGATCCCGGCTCCGGACCTCTTCGGTTTCAAATTCACCCAGCGGCGGTCGTACTATTACCTGGTTCTCTTCTTCGCCTGGGCGACCCTCCTCTTCACCCGCAGCCTGATGAACTCAAGGACCGGAAGGACGTTTCTTTCCATCCGGGAGGATGAAGAGATGGCGGAGACCATCGGGGTGAACGTCGTGTACTACAAGGTCCTCTGCTTTACGATCAGCGCGGCGCTCACCGGGGTCGCGGGAGCGCTCTACGCCCATTATTCCCGGTTCTTGGGCCCGGACATGTTCTCCATCATGGAAGCCACGGACATGCTGATCATGGTCATCATCGGCGGCATGGGGACCCTGATCGGGCCGGTGGTGGGGGCGGTCATCATCGTCATCCTGCCGGAACTTCTTCGCGGCCTGGCCGAGTACCGGCAGGTCTTTTACAGCATCCTCTTGATCGTGACCATCATGTTCATCCCCAAAGGGTCCGTGGGGCTCTGGAAGATGATCGTGATGAAGTTCCGGAGCGCGGAAAAAGCCGGCGCGTAAAAGCCGAATTTCAACCCGGCGCCGGCGCGAGGAGTCGAATGGCCATTCTGGAAGTCACCAACCTCAGCAAGCACTTCGGGGGATTGAAGGCCGTGAGCGGCCTTACCTTTCGAGTCGAGGAGAAAAAGATATCCGGCATCATCGGCCCCAACGGGGCGGGGAAGACCACCGTCTTCAACTGCCTGACGGGGATCTACCCCATCACTCAGGGCGAGATCCGGTTCCTGGGACATCGGGTCGAGAACCTGCGCCCCTTCCAGGTGGCCCAGAAGGGGCTGGTGAAGACCTTCCAGGCAAACCGGATCTTTCCGGAGCTGACCGTCTGGCAGAACGTTCAGATCGGGCTCGAAGCCTGCATCAAAGGCTCTCCCTTCGCCGAAATCTTCGGAGGAAAGAAAGCTCGGGAAGCCGGCCGAAATCAAGGAGAGAAGATCCGGGACATTTTGAATTTTGTGGGCCTGGAGAGGGAGAAAGACCTTCTGGCTCGAAACCTCCCCCACGGCAGCCAGCGCCGCCTGGCCATCGGGATCACCCTGGCTACCCGGCCCCGTCTGCTCCTCCTCGACGAGCCGGCGACCGGCATGAACTCGGAGGAGAAAGCGATGATGCTCGGCCTCATCGCGAAAATCAACGCAAGCGGGGTGAACATCCTGCTGATCGAGCACGACATGAAGCTCGTGATGAACATCTGCGATCATCTCGTGGTTCTGAACTACGGGGAGAAGATCGCCGAAGGGAGGCCGCGGGAGATCTCCCAGAACGAGGCCGTGATCGCCGCCTACCTCGGGAGGAAGGGGGCCAAATGCTTCGATTAGAAGGGCTGGAGGTGTACTACGGGGTCGCCCAGGCCCTGAAAGGGATCAGTCTCAGCGTTGGAGAGGGGCAGATCGTCTGCCTCATCGGCGCCAACGGCGCCGGAAAGACGACGACGCTCCGCACCATATCCGGCCTGCAGAAGCCCGCGGGAGGAAGAATCGAGTTCCTGGGACAGGACCTAACCGGGGCTTCCCCGGAGCGGATCGTCAGGGCGGGGATCATTCACGTCCCCGAGGGGAGGAGGGTCTTCCCGGCCATGAAGGTCATTGAAAACCTGGAGATGGGCGCCTACACTCGAAGGCGCAGCGCCGAGGTGCAGCAGGACCTGCGGACCGTTTACGAACTTTTTCCCCGCCTTCGGGAAAGAAGAGAACAGAAAGCGGGCACCCTGTCGGGAGGGGAACAGCAGATGCTGGCCATCGGACGGGCGCTCATGGGCAGGCCCCGGTGCCTGCTCCTGGACGAGCCCTCCATGGGCCTGGCCCCGATCATCGTGGAGGGGATTTTCGAGCAGATATGCCGGCTCAACCGGGAGAAAAAAATCCCTTTTCTCCTGGTCGAGCAGAACGCCGTCGCCGCCCTGGAGGTGGCCAACTACGGCTATGTCATCGAGACGGGAGAGATCGTCCTCGAAGGGGACGCCAAATTCCTGGAAAGAAACGACCTGATCAAAAAGGCCTATCTCGGGATCGAGGTGAACTGAGGAACAGGTGAAGCAGGCTAGAGCCGAAATCGTCTCCCCAACTCCCTTCCAGATCGCTGATCGCGTTATTCTCAATCGTAGTTGCTGCCAATCGCTATGGACGATTCGTAAGCGATTGATCGCTTCTGAGATAGGCATGGAGCCTTCTCACCTCGCTCACAAGAATCGCTTCGGAGGTAAAGGTTTTCATCCTCTCAGCTCCTTCCTGGAATAAAAGGACTTGAAAAGCCTCTCAAGCCCGCCCTAAAATGATTAAGCGGCGAGATGACAGACGGGATGGATTTCCCCGAAAAGGAGGATAAGCCCGATGCCCAAAAAGGCAAAAGGATCATCGGAACTACCCAAGGCAGAAGTAAAGCAGTTCGCCTTATCCAACGGTGCAGACCGGGTCGGGGTCGCGTCGGTTGAGGAGTTGCTCGAAGCCGCTCTTCCCGAGGGCCGCAGGCCCGGGGATATCCTTCCGGGGGCCAGGAGCCTAATTACTTTCTACATGGTTGGGATCCCAACTCCGCGTCTCACCCGTAAGAAAGATTGGCATCTCGGGACGCTCGAGCATTCGCTGAATTTTGTTCTCCTGGGCTCGGGGTGGCCCGGAGCCACGCAAACGGATTTATTGGCTTACAAAATCGCCCGCTTCCTTATGGGGAAGGGGTATGAAGCGATGCCGATCCCTTCGGGTCACCCGTACGACAAAACTGAATTAAGAGGAATCGTCTCTCACAAGCATGCGGCAGTGGTTGCGGGCTTGGGGGAGATCGGCCTCAACCAATTATTGATCACCCCGGAATTCGGCTGCAACGTATATCCGGCTTCCGTGCTCACGACCGCGCTTCTTGCGCCGGACAAAAGGGTTGAAAGAAGATTATGTGAAGAGAGCCGGGAGGCGTGCGGGCTCGCCTGCGTAAGTTCATGCCCATCGTCGGCCATTCATCAGGATGGCAGCTTTGACAAAAGAGCCTGCGTGTCTTTCCTCTATGAAGAGGTGGGCAAAAAATTTGGCTACCCTCCTTACCAGCATTACCTTAGATGCGGGGTGTGCATGAACGTTTGCCCGGCCCGCGAACCTGCGGGTAGAAAATGAGAATCGAGTGAATGCGAAGGTTCTCCTGCTTTTCCGTTTTGGAACGAAATTGCTCCGCCGCCGTCTGAAAAATTGAAAGGGAGATGAGGGCATAAGGAGATCGCACATGAGAATCGGTGCTTTTGACCTGACTGAACCCGTCCCGGAATTGCGGGAACCCCATGTTATAGCGACTCTTCGCCCCTGGATCGACGTGAACAACGTCGGCACTTTGGCCCTGGACGGCTTGGAGGCGCAGCTGGGCGCGAAAGAACTGGGCCAGCTGGCCCGGCCCGGGAACTTCTATGATTTTACCCGCTACCGGCCCACGGTTTACCAGGAGGGGGCGGCCCGGCGGCTGAAAATACCGAACACCGTCTTAAGCTACGCTGACCGTGAGAAGGGGCATGACTTCGTTTTCCTGAGAATGCTCGAACCGCACAACCTCGGAGAAGACTACGCCGATTCCGTCCTGGAGGTTTTTAAACTCCTGAAGGTAAAGAGGTTCTGCCTGCTGGGCAGCATGTATGATGCCGTGCCCCACACCAGGCCGCTGCTGGTGAGCGGGCGGGCCGCCGGAAAGGCGGCCGAACAGGACTTGAAAAAAGCGGGGGTCCAACCCAGCAACTACCAGGGTCCCACCACGATCACCTACCTCATTTCCCAGAAGGCGCCGGAGCTGGGGATCGAAAGCCTCACCTTCATCGTGTCTTTGCCGCAGTACGTGAACACCGAGGAGGATTACATCGGAAAGATGCGTCTCATGGAAATTATGAACCTGCTTTACGACGTGCCTATTGACAAAAAGGACATTGAAAAGGCCGCTCGGCAGCGCAGCCTGATTCACCAGAAAGTGGAGACTACCCCGGAGTTAAAAAGAATCCTCCCCCAGTTGGAAGGCATCTACCTGGCCAGGCTTTCGAAAAAGGAGGGAGAAGCCCTTCCGAGACTCTCCCCGGAGATGGAAGAGATCTTCTGGGAGACGGATGAAAAGGATTACGGGAAGGCCTGAGATGAATTTATTTCGCAAGGCGCAAGTCGTAAGGCGCTAGAGCGTTTTTAGCCCTTGCGCTCTCGCGCATTCCCGAATGAGCCCAGAAAAAAGCCGGGACCCCTGAAGAGAGCGGCGGGTTCCCGGTTTCCCCATAGACTTAATGAAACGGGGGAATCTGTCGATAAGAACAGAGGGATCCATTCGAGTAGCTTCCTGTCGGAACAACCTTTGAAATTTGGAAGAGGAGGCGGTGAGCGTTGCCATCCAGGGCCGAGGAAGAAGTCAGGAAGAGGAGAGCGAAAGGCCGGCCGGGTTCTCCCAAAGTTTACCCGAAGCTAGTTCTCCTGGGAGGCGTCATTTCCGTGCTCCTGGCTATCGGACTGAGCCCCGGGATGGCACCGATGCTTTCAGCGGGGATTATCGGCGTCACCGTGCTGCTCTTTTTTTGGCTGAAGAATCAGGGGTCCAAAGAGAGGGCGGAGGAGGAAACCGGCTCCCCGGAGGAGGCCCCGGCTCCGGAAGAAAAAGTCGTCGATCTTAACCCCATCCATTCGGAAACGCAGGAAAGAGAACTGCTCTTCGAAAAAGAGTTGGAAGACCCCGGAAAGGCGGCCAACATCCCGAAGATCTTTTCCGAAAATAAAGCAAAAGTCTCAGAAGAGGTCAGCGCACAAAAAGCGGGCGGGCTGCAGGAATGCGTTCAGCGGATTGAAGGGAGAGTGGCGGCGCTCGAGGCGAAGCTCGCAAGTCTCGAGGAGAAAATGGCCGCGGCTGAGGAGATCGGGACGAGGCCGGATGATAAAGTTGATCTCCAGAAGATTTTTTCCCAGATGGATGAGAAAGAGGCAGAATCCGCCAAACCGCAACGATCCTACTTCGTTCAGACCGAAATTCCCACACCCTGAACCGTACAAAAGAAAAATCCAAAGGCAAGGCCAACCTCAAAAGGGGAAAATGCTTGCGCGACCGATCCGCGTCGGAGATGGCGCGCTGGGAATATTGATTTTTTGTGGTTCCTTTTTCACCTTTGATTTCTTTCCCGTCCGACCATTCTTTTTACCAGAGCACCCATGGTCGTCTCGCCACGGGTTCCGAAATGATCCGGAAGCAGGATACAGGGCCAGGCCCGCAACGGCCCGAATGGGCTTGTTTTACGGAAAAAATACGAAGTTCAATGTATTTTTATGGAAGGAGCTTTCAGTTATTTTAAAGAAAGAAAGAGAGCTCCGGGGCCGGTTCACGCCTTCGGCTCAGATCGCCCCGCCGAATTGAATCCGCGCCGGCAGAGGTATCCATTTTGCCTCCGGAAACGCCTACACCCGCCCCCGAGGAAAAACCAACCACGAAAGAGGGCCTGATCAGCGCCCTTCGCGGGTTGACGGTCGGGGGCAAGGCCGAGGTCGGAATTTTTATCCTCGGCATCCTCTACACCATCTACGCGGCGCGCAGCCTTCTCCTGCCGATTTTCCTGGCGCTCCTTCTTGCCGCCTTGCTCCAGCCTTTCGTTCAGAAACTGCATCGATGGAAAATTCCGGAAAGCGTGGGAGCCGCGGCGGTCGTCCTCGTGTTTGTGGCCGTGGTTGCGACGACCGTCTACGAGCTTTCGGCGCCCGTGACGGAGTGGGTCGCAGAGGCGCCGCTTCTCCTCCGAAAAGCGGAATACAAGGTGGAGAAACTCAAGCAGTCGCTCAGGAAAGCAAAGGAGAAGACGGAGCAGATCGAGCAGATGGCCGATCTGGAGGGCGGGAAGGAGAAGGTTGTCGTCAAGGGCCCCAGCCTCTCCCAACGTATCCTTTCCCAGACCTGGGTGGTGCTGGGCACGGCGGCTGTGGTCATCGTCCTGGTCTATTTCCTCCTGGCCCAGGGCCGCCAGACGCTGCTTCGCCTCGTCAGCGGGCTGCAGGGGAAAGATACCGGCGAAAGGCTTACGGCTCTCCTGTTGAAAATCCAGCAGGATATCGCCGCTTACCTTCGAACCGTAATCGTAATCAACACCGCTGTCGGGGTTTTCACCGGGATTTTCACTGCCCTTCTCGGCCTCCCGAGCCCGATTCTGATCGGGGTCGTAGCCGGGGTTTTGAATTTCATTCCCTACCTGGGTCCGGCGGTCACCTTCGGCGTCATCAGCGCGGTTTCCCTTGCGACCTTCGACGATTGGCTGAGGATTCTTCCGCCTCCCCTGGTGTTCCTGTGTTTCACCAGCCTGGAGGGCAACATTATTACCCCGATGATTCTCGGGAGCCGGTTGACCTTGAATCCCATCGTGATTTTTTTGGCGATTCTGTTTTGGGGTTGGGTGTGGGGGGCTGCGGGGGTGTTCCTGGCGGTGCCGACGCTGACCGCCCTGAAGATTATCACCGGGAGTGTCCCCTCGCTCGAGCCGCTGAGCCTGGTTATGCACGCGGAGAAGAACAACAAAAATGGCTCAGACGAAGAAGGGGATGGCGAATCGGGCGGATAAATTCATGGGAAGGGCCGTTTTCCCCGATCGGTTGAGAAACGGGATCGGTTAAGGCCCCCTGGGTCTCGAAAGTTTCTGCCAGGAGGGTGACACGGACTTCAGGCATTCATTTTCGTGCCTTTCTCCGCACTGCGAAATTGTCATAATCCCCGACGGCCCGGCTGCTTGTCTCGTTAGAGTCGGTGAGGACCCCGATCCCGCGGGAGACGGGGTCCTTTTCGCCGCCCCCAAACTGCTTGCGGTAGTCCGCGAGCACATCGCGGTTCTCGGCGACCCATTTCTCGATCATGTCTCTCCCGCTGCGGACGACGATGATCTTGGTCTTCCCGGAGTGGGGCGAATCGAAGGAGGCCCCCACCGGCAGGGTATCGCTCCAGATGTATTTGATGGAAGAGGGCACCGGCCAACCCCCGAAAACCGCATACACCCCGAGGACGCTGTCGTTCCCGCTCTTTTTCCGCTCGTTGGAGTGCTCGGGAAACACCACGGCGCGCCACTTCCAGCTCAGGACAGGGTATTTTTTTAAATTCCACTTCGTTTCGTAACCGATCTGGATGCTGGCTCTGCGGGCGTCCGCGTGCAGGAACTTGGTCTCCCCTTCCGCCTCTACCTTATACACCCGGGCCACTTTTCCCGGTTCCTTCGAAGACCACCCCGAGGGAAATTTCCCGGCTTCGTCTTTTTGAAAATCCACGGTGAAGAGCGTCTGGGCAAATAGCTGCGGGGGCTCGGCGAAGAGGAGGAGCAGGAGGAGGAGTAAAAATTTCATGACGTTCTCTGAAGGCTGTTTACCCAAATTGAACTTCACCCGAAGATGTCCCGTTCTCCTGGGTTCCTTCCCGCCGATTCGCGTGCCGATCTGTTCCCGGAATTCTTTCCCCATATTGGTTTTCCGTCTCCGTTCTTGTCTTTTCATTCTCTTTGCATGGTCGCAGTGGCTTTGGTGAATCAACAGGCCAAAAATCCTCATTTTCCCCGGTAGTAACTCATGGCCTCCGGGATGTGCGCCTGGATTTCTTTGATGCGCGTCTCGGGGGCGGGATGGGTGGAGAGGAACTCGGGGGGACGACTGCCGCCGGTCTTGTTCATGCGTTGCCAGAAAGGGACCGCTTCTTTCGGGTCGTACCCGGCCCTGGCCATCAGGATGAGGCCGATCCGGTCGGCCTCCGATTCCTGGACCCGGCTGTACGGCAGCAGGAAACCCACCTGCGACCCCACTCCATAAGCCGCCATGAAGAGGCCGCTGGTCGCGGCCGGCTGGGTGGAGAGGGCGACGGAAAGGGCCACGCCGCCCACTTGGGCGAGGAGCCCCTGGCTCATCCGTTCATTCCCATGCTGGGCCACGGCGTGGGCGATCTCGTGCCCCATGACCACGGCGAGGCCGGTCTCGGTCTGGGTAACCGGCAGAATCCCGGTGTAGACCGCGACCTTTCCTCCGGGCATGCACCAGGCATTCACCGTTTTGTCATCCTGAATCAGGTTGAATTCCCACTTGTAATTCCGGACCTCGTCGGCTCTGCCCTGGTCTTTCAGGAGTTCCTCGGTCGCGCGGGCGATCTTGGCGCCCACGTTCTTCACCATTTGAATGTTTGCCGGGTCTGTGGAAAGTTTCGAATCCTTGAGGATCTTGGAATACTCCTGAAGGCTGAGGGTGGTCAGCTCTTGCTCGGAGACCAGGTGGATGGCCCTCCTTTCGGTAAGCGGAACGGTGGCGCAGGAGACGAGGAGAAACAGGATCGCGGCACCCGCAGTCAGAAAATACGTTCCCTTCCCGGAAAGCAGCCCGGGGAGATGTTTCATGGCAACCTCCTTTCTGAGGACTGTGCCGCCCATAAAAGAGCCGCCATTTCGGAGGCGGGAATTCAGGGAAAAATAAGCCTCTATCCGCGGTGCCGGAATCCCACCTCCACGGGAGGCGAACCGGCGTTAGAAAACGAGGATCCCTTCTTTTTTTAAATTTTCGATTTCTTCGTCGGAAAAGCGGATGGACTTCAGGATCTCGCGGGTTCCTTCCCCGACATCCGGGGGGTTGCTGCGGAGTCCAAAGTCATGAGAGCCCACCCGCACGGGAATGCGGGGCAGCTTGGTGCGGCCGCCGCCGGGCAGCGGCATTTCCACCAGCCCGCCGCCCTCGTTGAGCTGCGGGTCTTCGAAAAGGTCTTCCGGCCGCGCGATGGGCGCGAAGGGGATCCCCGCCTCCTCCGCCAGCCGGACGATTTCCTGCTTGGTTTTCCCTTTGAAAATTTCGGCCAGCTGGGGAATGAGCCAGGAGCGCTGCTGGATCCGGTCATTGTTGGATTTCAGCCTCGGGTCGGACCCCAGATCGGCGCGGCCGGCTCTATCACAGAAGCTCTTCCACTGCTTGTCGCTGGTGATCCCGATGAAGATGTCGTCTAAATCCTTGGTTTTGAAGATGTCGTAGACAGCCCAGGCGCTCACTCTCTTCGTCATGGGGGGAACCGGTTTTCCCGTCAGGGCGGCATAGGCCATGAACTGCCCCATCAGGAAAGCAGTCGATTCGTAGAGGGAGGCGATCACGAACTGCCCTTTTCCGGTCTTCTCCCGTTCCAGGAGGGACGTCAGAATCCCGATGGCGCCGTACGTTCCTCCCATGATGTCCACGACCGACGCGCCGGCCCGAAGCGGCTGGCCCGGGGGGCCGGTCATGTAGGCCAGCCCGGCCATCATCTGGACCACTTCATCCAGCGCCGGGCGGTGCTCGTACGGTCCGGGCATGAACCCCTTAAGCGAGCAGTAAACCAACCTTGGGTTTAGCTTCTTCAGCTCCTCGTACCCAAGCCCCAGCCGGTCCACCGCTCCCGGTCCGAAATTCTCGACAAAGACATCCGACGCGGCGACCAGCTTTTTAACCACCTCGATTCCGCGGGGGGCCTTGAGGTCAATGGAAAGGCTCTTCTTATTCCGGTTGTAGAAAGAGAAGAACCCCTGCCCGAAACCCATGAGGCGGCGGGTGTCGTCTCCCTGGGGGGCCCTCTCGATCTTGATCACCTGCGCCCCCATGTCGGCCAGGATTAATCCGCAGGAAGGACCCATCACCGTGTGCCCTAACTCCACCACACGAATTCCGCTGAGTGGAAGGTTCATGAACGTCCTCTATTCTTGCCCGATGGGAAGCCCATGGGTTTTTCTGTTGCCCGGGAAATGGATGCCGGGCGGAGCGAGAAAAAAAATTATAGCACACTCCCGGGCACCCGGATCCCGGATACAGTTCATGTGCAATTCTGAAATCAGATGTCAGGCCTCGCACAGACCTTGGACTCCAGACTTTTTCGTGGAGGGGTACGCCTTCGCACGGTTCGGTCGAAGTCGAGCCCTAATCTTGGAGTGAAGGTCATTTCATGACCCCGACCTGCACGTTCCGGAACCTGGCCGGAGCGGTCCCGTGCCCCACGTGGGCTACCTGCCCGGGCTCCCCTTTTCCGCAGTTGGGAGTCCCCCACAGTTTCCAGGAATCCCGATTGGCCACGGCATCGCAGGAATTCCAGAAAGAGGGGGTGATGCCGGTGTAGGTCGGATTTTTGACAATGGCGCCGAGCTTTCCCCTCTTGATCTCGCGGCCCATCTCGGTGCCGAATTGAAAATTGATCCGCCGATCATCGATGGACCAGCTGCGGTTCGTGCTCAAGAACAGCCCCTCGTCCGTATCCGCGATCATTTCCTCGAGGGTCCATTCTCCGGGTTCGAGGTTGATGTTCGTCATCCGGATAAGCGGCAGCCGGCTCCAGCCGTCGGCGCGCATGGTCCCGTTGCTTTCCTGGCCGAGGAGGTGAGCGGTTTCCCGGGAAGTCAGGAGGCCAACCAATTTCCCCCGCGAGAGGATGGGGACCCGCCTGGCTTTCGTCCCCTCGTCATCGAAACCGAAGGTCCCCAGGCCGCCGGGCACGGTGGCGTCGGCGGTCACGTTCACCAGTTCAGAACCGTAGCGGAATTCCCCGACCATTTTCAGATCCACGAAACTGGTCCCGGCATAGCTCGCCTCCGACCCCAGAATCCGGTCCAGCTCGATGGGATGGCCGATGGATTCATGGACCTGGAGCGCCAGTTGGGCCCCGTCGAGGATGATATCCCTGGTTCCGGACGGACACGGCTTTGCGGAAAGAAGCTGAGCGGCCTCCTCCGCGACTCTCTCGGACTCCTCCAGGATCTTCGTGCTTTCAATCCACTCGTACCCCCTGCAGCCGAAATTCCCCCGGAAAGAATTGGGATAGGACCGAACCTGCACCTCCCCTCCCTCTATGGCCGTCGCGGAGATCCCCGAACCGCACTCCACAATCTTCTGCTCGATGAAGGAACCCTCGGTGGAGGCAAAGGTCTTCTCGGTGAGAAAAGCTCCCATGAAAGCCTCCGAAATCTTCACCTTCGGGTTTCGGCGGAGGGCCGCGTCGCAGTCCAGCAGAAGCCGGACCTTTCTTTCCGGCGAGACCTGGAGGGGATCGATGGAGTAAGGGGTCTCATACCTGGCGATCACCGGGGGCGCGGGGGAAAAGCGGATCCCCTTTTCATTTGCCCTGGAGCCTTCCCGGGCGATTTTCCAGGCCCTGTTTGCGGTCTTCTCCATTTCCTTCCGGTTGATCTTCGAACTGCAGGCGAACCCCCAGGATCCCCGGAAGAGAACCCGGACTCCGAACCCGGAATCTTCATCCCGCGTGAGAGCGTCCACTCTCCCGTTCTTCACGGCGATGTCTTCTCTCTGTCGGCGGACCACGCGAACGTCGGCGTACTCCGCTTTTCTTATTTGCGCGGAATCGAGAAGACCGTTCAGCAGATCCCTCATCATGGCCTCCTCAGGGTCCCAGGGAAGAAACGCCGGAAAAGTTAAATCCGTCGATCTGCAGGGCCGGGGCGACGGTTCCGGTGATGAACCTCCGGCCGTACACCGAGCCGGAAGAACAGTTCTTTCGCTCCCGGGAGGCGGCTTTCACGCGGGAGAGAGCTTTCAGGATCGACTCGGTGAAACGCAGGTTGCGAACGGGGCTCTTAATCTCTCCGTCTTCGATTAAAAAGGTCCCATCGCGGGTCATCCCGGTGATGACCGCCTTCATGGGCTCAACGACGTTCGTGTAGTGGAACCGGGAGATGTAGATGCCCCGCCGCACGCTCCGGACCATCTCTTCCAGGCGATGTTCGCCCGCCTTCATGAAGAGGTTAATGGGAATCGGCCCCTCGGTTGCCGGGGCGATCAGGCCGTGTCCGGTGGACTCTTTACCCTCCCGGCCGGCAGTGATGGAGTCGTAGGTCAGGGCCCGAACCGCCCCATTCTCGATAAAGGTGACTTTCTGCTTGGGAACCCCCTCGAAGTCAAACGGGACGCACAACCCGCCGGGATCGAGCCCGTCGTCGTAAATGGTCACCTTCTCGTCCAAGATTCTTTTCCCGAACTGCCCTCCCATGAAGCTTCGGCCTTCCTGGACCGCCAGGGCGTTGAAGCCCAAATAACCCAGAAAAAGGAGAAGTTCGTGGACTGCATCGGGCTCCAGGATGACTTCGTACTCTCCGGGTTCGACAGCGGCCGGCACCCCGTTCCGGATTTTGGACAGTGCGGAATGCACCAAGCGCTCCACCTCCAGGCGTTCCGCGTCCCGGGAAACGAAGCTCGCGTAGCCCGAGCCACCGCCGTTCTCCGCTACCAGGTGAAAAAAGACGTCGGAATATTTCTGGGACGCCTCCACTCCCTCGGAGTTGATAACAGAAACCTCCGTTTCCCCGTGGGAAAAAGCCCCGGATGCGCGGCATCCCTTTTCCCCCGCGAGGCCCATCACCATCCGGACGGTCTTCACTTTCCGCGCCGGGGTGAGGCGGCGAATGCTGTCCAGGTAAGTGTGGATCTGGGGGATGGGCTTCGGCCTGGGAAGAGAGACGAAATCCTCGGTGGGGGGCAGGAGGCGGGCAAGAGAGACCGCTTTTTGCAGAGAGGCTTTCATGGGCGCAGAAGCGAGGATATTGGTGGTCAGGACTGCGATTCGCTTTCCGAGGACGACCCGCAGGACCAGGGTTTCATTCCGCTCCGCCACGTGTTGATGAATCGAATCGGGGGTGAAACGGGTCAGAGAAGAATCCTCGGTCAAGAGGACCGCTTCTGTCTGATCGGCCGGGGATTGCCGGATGATCTTCTGTAGCCCCGCCAAGATTTTTTCCGTTCCCATCGCCTTCGGTCTCCTCAGGCCCGGGCTGCCTAAATTCGTATACTATTCTCATTATAGAGAAAAGCTTTGGAGGTGTCATCCGCGGGTAATCGGACGGCAGCGCGGAATCCTCGCGAACTGGTTGAGGTGATACGCTCCGATCATAAGAAGGGCTAGGTTGATTGTTTCAAGCGAGATGATAAGATGATTCAAAAGGAGGGATCGCCATGCTTTCCAGGAAACAAATTCAAGAAGCGTTGACCCAGTGGAACCGCGCCTGGGACGAACACGACCTCGACGGAGTCATGGAACTTTTCCATCCGGATGTTTTGTTCGAAAACTGGACCGGCGGGCGGGTGCGGGGGAAAGAAGCCCTGCGCAAAGCTTGGGAGCCGTGGTTCAAAAACCATGGAGGCTTTCGCTTCCTCCCGGAGGACACTTTCATCGACGAAAGCGGGCAGAAGGCCCTCTACCAGTGGATTCTGGAATGGCCTTCCGGCGAAAAGGGCTTTGAGGGAAAGCAGGAGAAGCGGCGCGGGGTGGATGTCTTGCATTTCAGGGACGGGAAAATCGTCGGCAAGAGTACCTACTCGAAGACTACGCTGGAAATCGAAGGAAAAAGGATAAAGCTGGAGGATTTAACCGCTAGAAGGAAGGAATGAGTTCTCGCCTGCTGGAGAACCATGAGACCTTGGCTGAAATTATCTATTGTGAAAGGATCATTCGATACTTCTAATGAGAAACCACTTTAAGTTCTGAAATCAGCCGAAGGAAAGGATAGCGGCTGTTGGCAGGCTGACCGATGGGGGAATAGGATTCAGTCTTTCGAGCGCAACACGGATTTTCCGACCGAATAAGCGGGCGCCCCGCCCACAATCGTGGTTAGGAAATCGAAGAGATGGCCTTTCACCGACCTCACGGGGGAGGTGCCGTTCACTTTTTTCCGCCCCTGATCTTTGCCCGCGTCCACCTGGCTGTGGTACAGGCTTAAGACTTCAGCCGGGTCCAGGTTGATGAATTTGGCATAACACTGGAGGAATCCCCGGACGTAAGTCTCGGCGGGAAGGAGATGAAAGGCATCTTCCTCGAGGGCCTGGAGGAAAGCTGACTTGATGCGGGTTCCCTGGGAAATGCTTTCGAGAGAAATCTTGTGGTTTTCTCTCTGCCTCTGGAGATACTGGCCGACCGTCGTTCCTTGTTCCAACATGATATCGCTCTCTGGGATTAGTGCTGGATTATTATCAGCAACAATCTTACTGCATAAAATAAGCCAAATGCCATTAAAAAAAATAAGCGCTCATATTATTTTTTTAGTTGAATATAAAAGATAAATAAATAAAAAGGTTATATGATAATAATTAATGTAAGTTATAGTCCTAAAATCTAGATCTCCCCGGCCAACTTCTTAGAGTTTTTGGGAAGAGTTTACCTATTTTGTGCCCTTGGATTACAAAACCTGACATTCTCGGTCTTTTCACCGTTTACCCCTTTTGTTTTAATCCCGCCGGGAATCACGTCATTGACCTTTCCCCCTTCGTCCGATACCCTTTCATGAAACGCGGGGAGCATGCAAGCACTGTCACGAGTCTCGTGACCGGAGGCCGTCCGCAAAACGAAAATCAGAAGCGGGGATTTTCTTCCAAATGGATTCGACTTTTTACGTTCAGTGGCACATCACGGATTCCTGCAACCTTCGGTGCCGGCACTGTTACCAGGATGAAACTTCTAAAGAGAAGGAGCTGGATTGGGCAGGACTCAAGGGTATTTGCGACCGCATCTTGCCGACCCTCACCGAGTGGGACCGGGGGGCATGTATCCACGTTACCGGCGGAGAGCCGCTGCTGAAACCCGAGCTATTTCCCCTCCTGCAGCACCTGGACCGTCAGGCCATCGTGGAAGAGCTGGGGATCATAACCAACGGGGTGTTTCTGGATGGTGAAATGGCGGGAAAGCTGGCGGGCATCCGGAAATTGAAGACGATAAAGATCTCCCTGGACGGGGGGGATCCGGAAACGAACGATTCGATACGATCCGCGGGCAGTTTTGGCGCGGTCATGCGGAATCTTCCGGCCATCGCGGGCCGGGAAAGATTTCAAGTGTTTCTGATGTTCACGGCCATGAAAACGAATTACCGGAACCTCCCCTCTCTCATCTCGCTTGCGCGGGATTCCAGGGCGAGCGGAGTGATCATCGAGAGGTTTGTTCCCTGGGGAAGGGGTCGGGCGATTCGAGGCGAGGTCCTGGAAAAGTCCCAGTGGAAAGAAATGGTGGAGAGCCTGTACGATCTTTTTGAACTGCAGCCGGAGGAAGACGGATTCAACCCCTACCAGGCTTTTCAGGTGGATTTCCGCGGAGGGGACGGGGAGTTGAAGGGGGCTCCGTGCGTCATCGGGGAAGACGGCCTTTGCGTGATGCCCGACGGCACTGTTTTCCCCTGCCGGAGATTTCCCGTTTCCATCGGGAGTTTACGGGAGAACTCCTTGAAAGAGATCTGGGAAGAATCCGGGCTCCTTGCCAGCCTGAGACGAAAGCACAACCTCGAGGGGAAATGCGGCCGTTGCGGCCGGGAAGGCTGCACCGGCTGCCGCAGTTTGGCCTACGCCCTCACAGGCGATTTCTTCGCTGAAGACCCTCACTGTTTCTCGGATTGATTCCGCAAGCGGGCGAGGAGCTCAGCGCCCGGCCCCCTCAGCCCGCACATTTGTTTTGCTTTTCCAGGAACGATTCGATGAGCCGCCGGGCGATGCTGATTTTCCCCGGCTGTCCCGGCAGGTTTTCGGCCGTGTACCATCCGGCGTCCTCGATCTCTTCATGGTTGACGGCCAGGTCGCCGCTTTCGTACTTCGCGGTAAACCCGATCATCAGGGAGTGGGGGAAAGGCCAGGGCTGGCTGCCGAAGTAGCGGATGTCCCGGATCTTGACGCCCACTTCCTCGCAGACTTCCCGTTCCACCGCCTCTTCCAGCGTTTCGCCCGGTTCCACAAAGCCCGCAAGGACGCTGTAAACCCCCGGGGCAAAGTGGCGGGACCGGGCCAAAAGCAGTTCCCGGCCGCGTTCGACCAGGACGATGACCGCGGGAGCGAGGCGCGGGAATTGGAGCAGGCCGCACGCGGGACATTCCTTGGCCCGCTCGGTCTCCCGAGTCCGCAGCGCACTCGAGCACCGGGCGCAAAACCGGTGGGTCCGATCCCATTCGAGGACCTGCACCGCCCGCGCCGCGAGCCAGAAGAGGTCCTCGTCCAGCCGGCCGTACACTTTGCGCAGCCCTTCAAACGCCATCCCTTCGGGGGCTGCCGTTCCTTCCGGGATGTCCACCGCGTAGCAGAACTTCCCCTCCAGTTCCCCCAGGTAATGCCGGGCGGAAAAAGGAATTCCCAAATCTTCGAATGCGGCGACAAAAGGGATTCGGGCCGAAGAGGCATCCGCGGCGATCAGGAGGCGACTTTCCTGAAAGGCAAACCACCAGGCCGGGCCGGAATTTTCCCGCGGGGGTACGATGCCGGGGACGAAATGGTTCCTTCGTTCCATGTTTCTCTCATCTCCCCCCGGCTTTGGCGGGGCGCTGGATCAGCTCCATCACAACCCCCCCAACCCTGTCGGAATCCAGGTAGGCAAAGCCGCTGCCGTCAGGGCGGGTAAACCCTTGGATGACTTTCAGCCCGGACTCCTCCGCCTTCTTCTTGGCCTCTTCCAGGTCTTTCACTTCGAAGCCGACGTGGTGCAGCCCTTCCCCTTTTTCCCGCAGGAACTCCTCGTGAATCGTCTTCCCGTCTTTCAGTTCGATGAGCTCGATCTGGACCGGGCCCAGATGGAAAAAGGCTCTCTTGCCCCGGTAGCCGGCGGTTTTCCCGTAGTACGTGGCGTTGGGATAATCGACATCCCGAACCTCGAACGGTCCGAACCCGAACATCTTTTCGTAGAACTTCAGTGTTTCATCGATGTTCTTGACGACGATCCCGACCTGGCAAAAACTGGAGGGCTGCAAAATACCCGTTTCCTGATTCGCTCTCGGCTCGTTCATCCATCCTCCCTCACCCTGCGGCTATTGGTTTATTCCGCGGAAGGCCCGCGGCAAAAAAGGATAACATGTTCTCCTGAAAAAAACCAATTTGGGAGAGGAAGGCCGGCGGATAGGACGGCCGGTTTTTTTTGGCTGGGCCGTAAGAAAAGGTTTTATACTGAAGTTAGAAAGTCATGACCTCCACCAGAGGTGGAGGCTTGAAAAACCGTGAACCGCTCAAAGCGGATTGAATTTTCGCCACCGTTCGGCTGAGCTCACGACGAAGCCTACAGGTGGCCAGCTCTTGCCAAGGCCCGGGGGCAAGGGCGATGCGCGCAGAAACCCTGAGGCAGGTTTCGATTCTTGGTCGGGCGAAACCTCTGCCGCCGCTGGATTCAATCCTTCACCCACCTGACGGCTGCGAAGGCTCCCGTCGTCAACTTCCTCTTTCGTCCTTCCCGCTCAATTTCCGCCGCCCGCTCCGGTTGTTCCTCTTTATGAAAATGAACCGCCGTGCGCGTTTCGCCGCTTGTGGGGGCCAGCGCCGCTATTTCCGCGGGTGATCGGAAGATCACTTTTTTAAAGAGCGGATGGCCCTTTTTCGCCTCTTCCTTCCTCCGGTCCGCCCAGGGACTCAGGCTGTTCAGTGTCGCCACGACGATGATCCCTCCTTTGCGAGTGACCCGGAACAGCTCCCCGACCGCCGCGCCGGCGTCGGAAATAAACTCCAGGGCGGTGATGGAAACGGTCTTATCAAAGGCTTGGGCGGGAAAAGGGAGCCGCAGGACGTCGCCGGCGAGGCCCTGGAAGGGGAGCCCGAAGGCCTTCCGTCTGGCCCGCGCGAGCATGGGAAGTGAAAGATCGAGGCCGGTGAGCTTTGCTCCCCCGGAAAGGAGATCCAGGCTGAACACCCCGGTGCCGCAGCCGGCATCCAGAATTCGCTCTCCCCGGGCCGGCCGCAGGAGGTCGAGGATCATTTCGAACTCCGCGTTCTTAACGAGGGCGCCGATCGGTGTTTCAAACCAGAGGTCATATTTCTCCGGCCATTCATCGAAGAGTTTTCCCTTTGGGTCTTTCATGAACACCCGCCTTTGATTTTCTCCGGGCACGGGAACCCTTCAACCGGCATCACGGTATGCTCCTGGGATCCCTGGGCTCCCATCGGCCCGCGTCCACGGCGGTGATAAAATCCAGCAGGGACCGGTTGAAGTGTTCGGGTTCCTCCAGGTT
Source organism: uncultured delta proteobacterium (assembly GCA_963712535.1). GTDB lineage: Bacteria > Desulfobacterota > SM23-61 > SM23-61 > SM23-61 > CAVQIK01. Next base: position 270,175 of record CAVQIK010000015.1, read on the forward strand.
CAAAACGTGGCCGCTCCGGGGAAAAATCTCCAGGCCCGCCCGGGGGATATTCCGTTTCATGAAGAGGCTTCCCTCCAGGCCGGCTTCATCCTCATCCCCCAGCAGGATCAGCGCGGGGAGGGTCATCTTCTTCAACGGGTCCCCGAGCTCCGTGACCGACGGGCGCTTTCGCTGGACCCCCAGAAAGGTGTAAGCCGAGCCCACGGGAGAGTGCTCTTCAAACTGGGTCAAGAATTCCTGAAAGGCTCTCGGGTTCTTGTTCTGGAGCTGGACCCTGGCCGGGCTGACCGTGTACGTCCCGGATATGGCCTTCATCCCGCCCTTGAGCATCAGGTCCGCCATTTTGGCCACGTGGTCGTGGAACTCCCGCCGGTGGCCGCCGCTGCCGTAACCGGACCCCGCGATCGTGAGTGACCGCGCGCGTTCCGGGTACCTCATCCCGAACAAAAGGGTCGTGTAACTCCCCATCGAGAGGCCGCAAAGGTGGGCCTTGTCGATTTTGAGGGCGTCCAGCAGCCCTTTCAAGTCTTCGACCTGCATCTCCTGGGAGTAGGCGTCGGCCGAATCGGGGATCTGGGATGGGAGATAGCCCCGGGCCGAGAAAGTGACCGCCCGGTACCGGCCGGAAAAAAAACGGACCTGCGGCTCCCAGCTTCGCCAATCGCCGGCGAACTCGTGAACGAACACGACCGGAATACAGGTCCCCGCCTCTTCATAATACAGGTCTACGCCGTTGGCTCGCACTTTAGGCATTTTCCCCTCCCGCGATGAATGTTTGAGTTTCCGTGATTGGCCGCGCGCCGGTCGAAAGATGAATTATTATTGTAGATGAACTGGCGCAGTGATAAGATAGGCAAAATTTTTCCCGGGCGAATGGTTCACCTCATGCCAACACATGGGTTCCGATCCGCTTCGGTCCGGAATCTTAAATACTATACCAAAACGAGAAAGGAGAGGATATGAAGATCCTTTTGGGTGGAATTGTGGCTTTGATCATCGGGTTCATCGGCCTGATCGCCTGGTGGAGGGATTTTCTTCTAATCGTGAGAGGGATGATCCCCATCGTCCTCGTCCTCGGGGGCGCGCTGGCCGTCTACCTCGGAGTCGAGGACATCAAGACAACATCCACCCTCCCGGCCTCCGAAGAAAAGAAAGAATAGGTTAAGAACGGCCTTGGAGTCTTCTCCCCTCCTGGAGAGGGCCATTCCTACCCCGGTGGCGGAGCGGCCTCCTTTCTGGCGTGCGGCCGGTTGGCCGTTCCCGGCCGCCAAACGATCCGGGGAAAGAACAGGATGGCCGAAGAAAAATTTTCTTTGAGATAAGGAGCAAACGATGGAACGGGTTTCTTTGCTGGAAGGGATTAGCAGCGGAAGTTTCAAGAGAATCATCCTCGCCCGTGTTCCGATCGGCGTGGATTTCCTGGATGCGATTTACGAGGCGGTGAAGCGGGAGGGGATTCGAAACGGAGTGATCCTCATGGGAATTGGGGCGCTCAGCAAAGCGGTGTTCAGGAATTTAAAAGTCTTCCCCCGGGAGTACCCGGTGACCCCCAAGGACCGCATCTATTTTGAGGTCGAGAAGCCTCTCGAAATTCTTTCCTTGAGCGGATACATCGTTCCCCGGCGAAGCGGGGAGCCCCACGTGCACGCCCACTTCTCGGCGTCAACGGTCATGGGAGAAACGATCGCCACCTACGGAGGCCACCTGGATAAAGGGAGTATTACTTTTGTGAAAGTGGCGGTGGCGATCGGGGAGCTGGAAGGTTTGGAAATGGGCAAGAGATGGGTCGAGGAGAGGAAGACCGAAGACTTGTGGGTCGGGTCGAAGGCCTGAGGGCGGTGCCCTTCCCGCCGGCCGGAAACTCGCTTCGGAGGTTCTCATGAGCCAACGTCCAGAACTCGATCTATTGATTCGAGGCGATCTCGTCCTCCCGGGCGAGGTGGCGAGGGGCGCTGGTGCAGGAGTTCGGGACGGGCTCATCGCCGGCCTGTACGGGCCGGCGGAGGACCCGGCCGCGCGAGAGACCCTCGATTTCCGGGGGCTCCTGGTTTTTCCGGGCATCGTGGACGCCCACGTCCACTCCTACAGCATCCCCGGCTGGGAGGGCTTCCTGCATTCATCCGCCGCCGCGGCGGCGGGAGGGGTCACGACGTTCATCGAAATGCCTTACGACGCCGGGGCCCCGACCGTCAGCCCCGAACTCTTCGGGCAGAAGATCGAAAGGGTGGCCCGCCTGGCCCGCGTGGACATCGCCCTCCTCGCCACTTTAAAGAAGGATGGAACGGCCGATGTCATCGCCCCCCTGGTGAAGATGGGAGCCTGCGGTTTCAAGCTGTCCCTCTTCGAGACAGACCCGGACCGTTTCCCGCGCATCGAGGATGACGTACTGTGGAAGGTCCTTCCGGTGATGGCCGCACGGGGAATTCCCGTGGGGTTCCACGCCGAAGCTGACGGCCTGATCTTCTCTTTGATTCGAAAAAACCGCGAAGCCGGGAATACCTCTCCCCGCGCTCACTGCCAGAGCCGGCCTCCCGCGAGCGAGACCCTGCCCGTCTTGAAGCTGCTGGAGCTTGCGTACTGGACCCGCTGCCGTCTTCACCTGTACCATGTAAGCCATCCCCGGTCGGTTCATCTCCTGAAAAAATTCCAGGAAGAAGGGGTGGACGCGACCGCCGAGACATGCCCCCACTACCTCGTCCTGGACGAAGGAGAAATGGAAAGGCTCAAAGCTCTGGGCAAAATCAACCCGCCCCTCCGGAATCGGGAGTCTCTGGAGGAAATGTGGGAACTGGTGAAAGAAGGGCGGATCGACATGGTTTCTTCCGACCATGCTCCCTGGCCGCTGGAGAAGAAAGAGAGCCCGGATATATTCGACAGCGCCTCGGGCGCCCCGGGGGTGGAGACCCTTTTCCCCCTCATGTTCAGCGAAGGGGTGAGGAAAAGGGGTCTTTCCCCAGTCAGGCTGGCGCAGCTCCTCGCCGAAAATCCCGCCCGCCGTTTCAAGCTGTACCCGCGGAAAGGACGCATTGCGCTGGAAGCCGATGCCGACTTCGCGGTGATTGACCCGAAAGCGGAGTGGACTGCGCGGGGTGCGGAAATGCATTCGTGCGCCCGGTGGACGCCCTATGAAGGCCTGGCGGTGCGGGGAAAGGTCGTGGCCACAGTTCTGCGCGGGAAAGTCATCTACGACGGAAAAACTGTCCTGGGCAAACCCGGGGAAGGCCGGTTCCTCCCGGCGCAGGAGGGATGATGGACACTTCGGCGATCCGGGTGCGACCAGAGCGGCTCCGGGAGGATGTCGAGGCGCTCGCCCAATTTGGGGAAGAACCCGGCGGGGGGATCCTGCGGACGGCCCTTTCGGACGCCGACCTGGAAGCCCGCCGCTGGTTTAAAGGCCGGATGGAGGAGGCGGGCCTTCGGGTTCGCGAGGACGCGGCCGCAAACATGATCGGGCGCGTCGAGCCCGATTCCGGCCCCGCAGGCGGCCCCTGTGTGGCGCTGGGGTCGCACATCGATGCGGTCCCCCACGGCGGAAAGTTCGACGGCGCCCTCGGAATCTGCGCGGGCCTGGAGGCGCTCCGGGCGATCCGGGAAAGCGGGATCGCGGTCCCGTGCCCCCTCGAGCTCCTGGTCTTCACGGATGAGGAGGGAGGGCATTTCACCGGGACCTTCGGGAGCCGGGCCGATATTCGGTCTCCTGGCCGAGGGGGAGATATTCAAATCCAAGGCCCCCGACCATCCGTCCTTAGCCCGTAGCCTGGAGCGGATGGGGAAAGATCCGGCGAAAATCGGCGAGGCGGTCAGGCCCGCTTCCGATTTCCGGGCTTTCCTGGAACTGCACATCGAGCAGGGGCCTGTCCTGGAATCGGCCGGCATCCCCATCGGGATCGTGGAAGGGATCGTCTCCATCGACCGTTACCTGCTCCACGTGGAGGGGAGGGCGGGGCACGCGGGCACCACCCCCATGAACCTCGGGACGACGCGCTGGTGAAGGCGGCCCGGCTGATCACCGCTCTCAACCGGATTTTCAGGTCCGCCGGGCCGGGGCTCGTGGGAACCATGGGGGAAGTCAGGGTTCACCCGGGGGCCTTCAACATCATCCCCGGACGGGTGGACCTCAGCCTGGACCTCCGCTCGATGAAGAAGGCTCCCCTCCTGTCCGTCCGGAGAAAAGTTCGCGAGGCCGCCCGGTCCGTGGGCGGGGTCCGGATCGAACCCCTCCTCTCGAAAGGGGGAGTGAAAATGGACCCGCGGATCATGAAGGCCATCGAGCTCTCGTGCCGGGAAAAGGGGGTTCGTTGGAAGCGGATGGGGAGCGGGGCGGGCCATGATTCCATGACTTTTCCCGCCCGGGGAATCCCCGCCGGGCATGATTTTCGTGCCCAGCGTGAGGGGAATGAGCCACTGCCCGGAGGAGTTGACCCGATGGGAAGACGCGGCGGTGGGAGCCCAGATCCTGGCCGACACGGCGGCGCGGATGGCCTTTGAGGGGCGAGGAGGGAAAGATGCCGGACGATAAATTCCTGGGTCCGAACTGGCTCCTGGACACGAAGGAAGCGGTCCGTCTTTACCGGCAGGTCGCCCTTCCTCTCCGGAAAGAATCTGGGATCCTGGACACGCACACCCACCATAACTTGCGGCAGATCGTGGAAAATCAGCCTTTCCCGAACATCTGGCGAGCCGAAGTGCTGGAGAGCCGGGAAGAGTATGCCAACAGCGACCATTACATCATCCAGCTCGCTTCGAAGACCCCCGGGTTTTTCCCAGGCTCTCGCCAGGGACCCGAAACTCTCCGATTTCGAAAAATGGATGGCCCTGAGCAAGGTCTTCCCCGACCTCGAAGGGAACCACGTGCACCAATGGATGCATATGGACCTGCGAAGGCTTTTCGGGATCAGCGACATGCTCAGCGGCAAGACAGGGGAGAAGATTTGGGCCGCCGCGAACGCCAGGCTGAAGCGGAAAGAGATGCTTCCCCAGGCCCTTTTGAAAAGAACGGGGGCCCGGGCGATCTTCACGACCGACGATCCTCTGGACAGCCTGGAATACCACTCCCTGGCCGGGGAGATGACCGGGATTCGATTCGTGCCCACCTTTCGGCCGGACGCCTATGTGAACCTCTTCAACGATTCGTGGCGGCTCAGCCTGGAAAGGCTGTTCCAGAAGACTCGGAAAGAACCGAGCTTGAAAGGGCTCATCGCCGGCCTGCGGGACAGGCACTCGTTTTTTGCCGAAAGAGGGGCCCGGGCGAGCGACCACGGGCTGCTGGAGCCGTACGGGCTGGAGGTCTCATCCAGGAGGGCGGAGCAGATCTTCAACGAAGCTTTCGACCTGAAGAAAAAATTCCGGATCCGCTCGCCGGAGAGCAGGGAGTTCACGTCTTACCTCATGCACCAGTTTTGCCAGATGAACCAGGAAAAAGGGATGGCGACCCAGATCCACTACGGCGCCTTCCGCAACGCCAACGAGTACCTGTACGAGAGCTGGGGGGCCGATACGGGCGGAGATATCGCCCTCGAGAACGCGAACATCATGGAGAACCTGAATCCCCTCCTGTCGAAGTTCTTCAGCGGGAGAGACCCGGCCCAATGCCCCCTCATCCTGTATCCCATGAATCAAACTTTCGCGCACGTGAACCTCATGCTGGAAAGAGCCTTCCCCCAGGTGCACGCCGGGTTCCCCTGGTGGCACAACGACACGCCGTATGTGATGGAGCACTACCTCCTCCACACCGCCGGAGCCTCCCTGCTCACCTCCAGCGGCGGCCCGGTATGCGACGGGAGAAAGATCCTCTCGGAGGCGAGCCGGTTTGAAGTGTTCGACCGGGTGATCTGCCGGGTCGTCGGGAAGCTGGTCTCCGACGGGCAGGTTTCCAACCCGGGGGGGCACCGTCTGGTAAAAGCGCTGATGGTGGAAAACCAGCAGAAGCTGTTTCGCCTGCGGGATGAGGACCGGAATAAGACCTCGAGCCCGAAGCGCACAATTCAAGCTCCTTCGGGCAAGAGCGCCGCAGCGCCCAAATCCGCGGCCCCCGGAGGCCGTAAGAGATCCGAGCGGGCGGGTTCCCTTCTTGCCAAACCTCGGCGGACAAAATCGTAGACCCGCCATTTCCTTCCCGGTATAATAAATTTTAGGAGATCAATCCTTGAGGATGTCGTAAAGATTCCCTCGGATCGAAACGGAAAAAAATGAGCGACCACGATCATGAGCCCCATGAGGTACACCCCCACGGCGATTTCGAGCGAAACCGGAAAGCCCTGCTGATTGCCGCGGGGATCACCGGGATCATCATGGTCGTTGAATTCGTCGGCGGGTACCTGGCGAATTCCCTTGCCCTGATGAGCGACGCCGGGCACATGCTGACCGACATCATGGCCCTCGTCCTCAGCCTTTTTGCCCTCAAATTGGCGACCCGCATTCCTTCTTCCACCCGGACCTACGGCCTCTACCGGATGGAAATCCTGGCCGCCCTGATCAACGGCACCACGCTCATCCTTCTTTCCGTTTACATCCTCTATGAAGCTTACGAACGGTTCACCTCCCCCCAGGCAGTGGACAGCAGGACGATGATCCTCGTCGCCACGATCGGCCTCGTCGCCAACGTGGTAGCCGCCTGGGCCATGAAACGGTCGAGCGAAGAGAACCTCAACATCCGGGGGGCTTACCTGCACATCCTGGGCGACGCCCTGTCTTCCGTCGGGGTCATCGTCGGGGGCGTTCTCATTTATTTCCTGGGCTGGATCCTGGTGGACCCCATCATCAGCGCGATCATCTGCGTGGTCATCCTGCGGGGGGCCTTCGGCCTCGTCAAAGATTCGGCCAATATCCTGCTGGACGCGGTCCCCAAAGAGGTGAATCTCGAGGAAGTGCAAGGTTCGCTGAAGACGATCGCCGGGGTGAAAGACCTGCACCACGTCCACCTCTGGACCATCGCCTCCGGGATCCATTCCCTGAGCGCCCACGTTCTCATCGACGATATCCTCATGAGCGATACCGGCCATATCATCCAGGACATCAACCGGCTGTTGGAAACAAAGTACCGGATCTCCCACACGACCATCCAGCTGGAATGCGAGAACTGCGCGGAAGGGTTTTACTGCAACATGGACAAAGTCTGCGTCGCCGTGAACCAGGCCCACTCCCACGACCACTTTCATTCCCACTGAAACCACGCTTTATTCCTGAACCCGAGCCATGCAGAGAGGTTTCGCCCCATCCAAGGGAGAAAAAATACCTTGGAATGTGTTCGTGCCCGGGGCGGGAGGAGGGCTGAACCCCAGTTGAGAAGAGAGCTTAGCCGGGGAGAAAAAAAAGGAAATTCCCCGCACTCGAAACGGTTCAGATGCGCAGCTTGAGCCCGTCCACCGCAAGAAGGATCTCCCCGGGGAACTCTTTTGCGCATTCCTCCCGGATATCATGCCCCTGGAAGACAGGATAGAAATGCGTGAGGAGGAGTTTCCTGCAGGAAGACTCGCGGGCAATTCTTCCCGCCAGGGCGGGGGTCAGGTGGCCGGGGACTTTTCTTTCTTCGGGGAAGGAACACTCCAGCACGAGAAGGTCGGCATCTCTCCCCAGGCGGACAATCTCTTCGCAGTAACCAGTGTCTCCCGAATAGCCCATGGATCGTCCTTCCGCGTTCACCCGGAATCCGACAGCGGCTTCCGAGTGGTTCAGGGGAACGGTTTCGAGGGAAAAATCGGGAAAATCCAGCCTGGTTTCGCCGGCCTCGTGGAGAAACCGCCGGTAAGTTCTCGCCTCGATCCACCGGCCGAATATCCCGCCGAGCTTGTCCAGGATTTCTTTCAGGCCCGCGGGACCGACGATGTGGAGGGGGAGAGAGCGGGTGAAATCCACGGAGTAATTCAGGGCGAAAAGGAGCGGAACGAGGTCGGTGACGTGGTCGGGGTGAAAATGGGTGATGCAGTGGAAATCGATTTGCCGGTAATCGAGGCCGAGCCGGGGCATGGGGCGCAGGCTCCCCCCGCCCCCGTCAAAAAAAATCAGGTGGGAGGAGAAGGAGAGGGCCAGCCCCGAGGGGCCGCGGTCGGTCGTGGGGACGCAGGTTCCGGAGCCGAGGACGATGAGTTCCATTTTAACTGGCACGGAGGGGCGGAAATTTAGTTGTCGGACACGGTCAACTGCTGTTTCGGTATCAGGATCGGTATCGGAATCGAAAGCCGAACCCCGATTCCGATCCCGATCCCGATGTCCAATATATTACGCCTTTGCCGTCGTCTGCAGCAGGTAGGCTTCGATGAACGAATCCAGGTCTCCGTCCAGGACCGCGTCCACGTTCCCGATTTCCAGGTTCGTGCGGTGGTCTTTCGCCAGCCGGTACGGCTGGAGAGTGTAGGAGCGGATCTGGCTTCCCCAGGCGATCTCCTTCTTCGTGCTGTGAAGATGTTCCATCTTCTCCTCCTGCTCCCTCTTCTTCAGCTCGTAGAGGCGGGCCTTGAGGACTTTCATGGCCATCGCCCGGTTCTTGTGCTGGGACCGTTCGTTCTGGCACTGGACCACGATCCCGGTGGGCAGGTGGGTCATCCGCACCGCCGAGTCGGTCTTGTTCACGTGCTGCCCGCCCGCCCCGCTGGACCGGAAGGTGTCCACCCGGAGATCGTCTTCGTTGATCTCTACCACGATGTCCTCCTCGATCTCGGGATAGACGAAGACGGAGGCAAAGGAGGTGTGGCGGCGCTTTCCCGCGTCGTAAGGAGAGATCCGCACCAGGCGGTGAATTCCGGTTTCCGCTTTCAGGTATCCGTAGGCGTACTCCCCTTCCACGGTGAAAGTGACGCTCTTCACTCCCGCTTCTTCCCCGGGAAGGTAATCGATGATATCCGTTTTCAAGCCTTTGCGTTCCGCCCATCTCAGGTACATGCGCAGGAGCATGTTGGCCCAGTCCTGGGCCTCGGTACCCCCGGCGCCGGAATGGATCGAGACGATCGCCGCGTTGGCGTCGTTCTCGCCTCCGAGCATGCGCTTGAACTCGGCTGCTTGAATGTCTTTATCCGCCCTGTCGAGGCGGGCGGAGATCTCCTTGAAAGTCTCCTCGTCATTTTCTTCCTGGGCCAGCTCGAAATAGCCCCGGGCCTCTTCCACCTCGGCCTTCAGTTTTTCCCAGAATTCCACGTCCGAGCGGAGGGCGGTCCTCTCCTTCAGGATCTTCTGCGCTCCTTCGTTATCGTTCCAGAAGTTGGGTTTCAGGGTTTCCTGCTCGATTTCAGCAAGGCGGGCGTTCTTGGAGTCCAAGTCAAAGATGACCTCGGAGGGTCTGAACTTTCTCCTCCAGGAGAGATATCCTGGTTTCTATTTCATTGGCCACGGGTTCCCCTTCTATAACCGGTAAAAATGAGAAACAAGGCGCTGTAGGCCAGGCAAACATACGTGAAGAGATCCCCGAACCGGGTGTAGAAGCTCACGGTTCTCTTCAGGTATATGGTATCGGAAAGAATCGCCTTTGTAAAGATCTCCGAGGATTGCAGGACGCGCCCGGCGGGATCGATGAACCCCGATATTCCCGTGTTGGCCGCCCTTGCAATGGGGACGCGATTCTCGATGGCCCGCAGTCGAACCATGGAGATATGCTGGAAAGGGGCTGCCGACCGCCCGAACCAGGCGTCGTTCGTGATGTTCACCAGGAATCTTGCCCCGCGGTCAACAAACTGCCGGGTTAGGCCGGGAAAGATCGCCTCGTAGCAGATGAGCACGCCGAATTTCCCCTGGAGGAGAGAGAGATTCACCACCTCCTCCCCCGAATGGAAATCGCCGATGGCGCCGATAATGTCCCTGGTGAACCAGAGAATTCCGGAGAGCGGGGCGTATTCCCCGAAGGGTACGAGGTGAATCTTGTCGTAGCGCCCGACGATTCGCCTGCCGGGCGAGATCAGGAAAGCGCTGTTGTAATACCGTGTCTCGGCCCCTTTCCGGTCGAAAGCCGGAGAACCGAAGAGGATGGGAGCGCCCATTTTCTCCGAAAGGTCCAGGATCCGGGACTGGTAAGCGGGGGCGTCCTGGAAAAAGAAGGGAACGGCGGTCTCCGGCCAGATGACCAAATTCGGCCGGACGGCTAAGGTCCGGGAGGTTAAATCGGCATAGGTTTGAAACGTTTCTTCCTGAAATTTGGGCTCCCACTTGATATCCTGGGGAATGTTCCCCTGGATGAGGCCGATCCGAAGGGGAGTCCCGCTCCGGTCGCCCAGTTTGAACTCGTCCAGTCGAAAATAACCGTAACCTCCGGTCATCGCCATGAGAAGGCCCGCGGCGAGGATTTCTTTCAGGGCGGGTTTGAAATTACGGTCGAGGAAAGCTTGCAGGAGCCGGAAGAGGGCGGAGTTGACCAGCACAAGGAGAAAAGAGACCCCGTACACGCCGGTGATGTCCGCAACCTGAACCAGGGGGAGAGTCAAGAACTGGGAATACCCCAGGAGAGCCCAGGGGAAGCCGGAAAAAAGGATCCCCCGCAGGTATTCCAGCGACACCCACAGGGCCGGGGCCAGGAGAATGTCCGGGAGATCGACTTTCGTTTTCACCCAGCGAAGAATGAACGCGAAGGCCGAGAAAAAAAGGGCGAGATAGGCGGTCAGGACAAGGAGGAGGAAAACGCTTACCGGCCCGGGCAGATGGCCGTAATGAGAGAGCACGTTGTAAATCCAGGGCAGGACCCCGGTGAAAAAGACGAACCCGGAAACCCACCCCAGAAAAGCGGCCCTGGCGGGAGAAGTGTTGCGGAGGGCCCAAAAAAGAGGAACGAGGCCGACCCACGCCAGCGGCTCGTAGTTGAAATTAGGGAAGGCGAGGATGAGGAGGAAAGCGGAGAGGCCGGCCAGGGAAATCTGATTGAGCTTCATGAGTGCCGGTCAACCCCCGATCTTGACCATGGGGAGATGGCACCTTTTCATCACTCCCCCGATGGGGTCGTGGCGGAGGGGTTTGTTGCGCAGGGCCTCCCCCAGCTGATTGGCCAGATCCTCGTCGCCGGCGCCGGAGCGCAGGAGAGGCTTTAAGTCGGTGAGCTCTTCGGAGAAGAGGCAGGTCTTCAGTTTGCCGTCGGCCGTGAGGCGGAGGCGATTGCAGGACCCGCAAAAATGGTCGCTCACCGGGCTTATGAACCCGATCTCCCCGAGCGACCCCGGGAATTTGAAGAGGCGGGCAGGCCCGCCGTGGCCGTTTCCGCCTTCCTTGAGGGGAACGAGAGGGGCAATCTTTTCAATCCGGGTTTTCATCTCGGAGCACGAGATGCATTGCTCCGGTCTCCAGTCGCTGGAACTTCCGATGGGCATGTACTCGATGAACCGGACCTGGAACGGCTCCCGCAGGGTGAGGCGGGCGAAATCCTCGATCTCCAGGTCGTTGAATCCGGCGATGGCGACGACGTTGATCTTGATCGGCGAGATCCCCTCGGCGCGGACCGCCTCGATCCCCTTCCAGACCCGCTTCAAATCCCCCCCGCGGGTTATTTCCCGGTATTTCTCGGGCTGGAGGGAGTCCATGCTGACGTTCACTCGTTTGAGTCCGGCCCGGGCCAGCTCGGCGGCGAAGTCGGCAAGGAGGAGCGCGTTCGTGGTCATGGAGAGGTCCCTAACCCCTTCGAGCCGGGAGATCTCCCGAATGAGGTAGGTCACATCTTTGCGAACCAGGGGCTCACCTCCGGTGACCCGGACCTTGTTAATCCCCATGACTACCGCCATGCGGGCGATGCGCAGGATCTCCTCATAGGAGAGAATTTCAGATGGGCCGAACTGAGACACCCCTTCCCTGGGCATGCAGTAACGGCAACGGAGGTTGCAGCGGTCGGTGATCGAAATCCGCAGATAATTGATCCGCCGGTTGTGAGTGTCCACCAGAATATTCATTTCGCGTCCAAGCAGGCAGGGTGTCCGACTGAAAGATAAGCGCCCATGCCCTCCAGAAATATTGATGGCCTATTATAGCCGGACGGCCATATTTTGGAAAGGATATATCGGTTTTTCCATGGAAATTCGACTTGGACCCAAGGCCAACTATTGCGGCCCCGCCCGTCGAATTCCTCATTGCTTTTTAGGGGGGATTGGGCTAAAGAGAAAGTGAATTTTGCGGGCAGGCATGGGGAGGGGTTGGGAGAATGGAGTCGGCGCAGAGGCCGGAAGAGAGCCAAATCGTTACCATCGACGGACCGGCAGGGGCGGGGAAAAGCACGGTGAGCAAGATGCTGGCCCGAAACCTGAACTTTTTATACCTCGACACCGGGGCCATGTACCGGGCGGTTGCCCTCCAGGCGAAGAAAGAAGGGATTCGACTGAACGATGAGCAGGCTTTGGAGGAGTTGTGCCGCAGAATCGAGATATCCTTCCGGGAGGGAGCGGAGGGGCAGCGGGTCATATGTCAGGGAGAGGACGTAACCGAGAAAATCCGGGACCGGGAGATCGGGTGGATGGCTTCGACGGTCTCTCTCGTGCGGGCCGTCCGCGAGTCCATGGTTCGGCTGCAGCGCAAGATCGGCTTGGGGGGCGGATCGTGGCGGAGGGGCGGGACACGGGAACCGTCGTTTTCCCCCGGGCGAAATACAAATTCTTTCTGCAGGCCGATCCGGAGGAGAGAGCCCGGAGACGGTACCGGGAATTGATCGCCCGGGGGCTGACGGTCAGCCTGGAGGAGATCGAGCGGGAGGTCCGGGAGCGGGATGAACAGGATTCTTCCCGCAGCCTCGCCCCGCTTCGTCCGGCGGAGGATGCCCGGATCATCGACTCTACGGGCCTTTGCCCCGAGGAAGTGGTCGAGCGGATCGGGCGGATGATCGAGGAATATCCGGCGACGGAAGCCCGTTGAAGTTGTCGGCCGAACGTCGGATCCTCCCTGCCAATTCCTTAAGATTTTGTTGTGGTTCCTTTCGTCGATGCGTGATACAATAGGGGCGAAATTTTGACTAAAGTGTAGGGGGTAATTGAATGTTTGAGAACGAGGGGGAGCTTTTAGAACAGAAAAAGGAGGATGGTCCTCCAGGGGGAGCCATGGAAGAGCCCGGCGAAAGCAAGGGCAAACCCGAAGAGGGGCAGAGTTTCCAGGAGCTTTACGAGGAAAGCCTGCAGGAGGTGTCGGAAGGCGAAGTGGCCCACGGCCGGGTGATCCACGTGGGGCCGGAGTTCGTGACCGTGGACATCGGGTTCAAATCCGAAGGCCAGGTCTCCATCAACGAGTTTCGACAGAAGGACGGCACTGTCCTTGTGAATGTCGGCGACGAGATCGACGTCCTGATCGAGCGCAAAGAGTCTGAGATCGGGCTCATCACGCTCTCCAAGGAAAAAGCCGACAAATATAAATTCTGGGAAGAGATCAGCCGGGCCTGGAACGAGGACCAGGTGATCGAAGGAAAAATCGTTTCCCGCATCAAAGGGGGTCTCACCGTGGATATCGGGATCCCCGCCTTCCTGCCGGGTTCCCAGGTGGACATCCGCCCGATCCGCAACCTGGAGAAGATGATCGGGCAAACGTACAAGTTTAAAATCATCAAACTGAACCGCAGGCGTGGGAACGTGGTCCTTTCCCGCCGGATCCTTCTCGAGAAGGAGCGGGACGGCCTCCGCCAGCAAACCCTCGCGACCCTCGAGGAGGGGAAGATCGTCGAAGGGGTGGTGAAGAACATCACCGATTACGGCGCCTTCATCGACCTCGGCGGAATCGACGGGCTGATGCACATCACCGACATGTCGTGGGGGAGGATCAACCATCCTTCGGACGTCCTCACCGTGGGCGCGACGATCAAGGTGAAAGTCCTCCAGTTTGACCGCGAACACCAGCGGGTCTCCCTCGGCCTCAAACAGACCATTCCCGATCCGTGGGAGAACATCGCCGAAAAATTCCCGGTGGGGACCCGGGTGAAAGGCAAGGTCACTTCGCTGACCGATTACGGGGCCTTCGTCCAGCTGATGGAAGGAGTGGAAGGGCTGGTTCACGTTTCCGAGATGGCCTGGACCAAGCGGGTGAGGCACCCCTCGAAGGTTCTTTCGGTGGGAGACGAAGTCGAGGTCATGGTCCTCGAAGTCGATCAGGCGCAAAAGCGCATTTCCCTTGGCTTAAAGCAGACCAGCCCCAACCCCTGGGACACGATCGGCGAACGCTACCCGGTGGGCACCAAGATCCAAGGGCGGATTAAGAACATCACCGATTTCGGCATCTTCATCGGAATCGATGAGGGCATCGACGGTCTCGTCCATATTTCCGACATTTCCTGGACCCAGCGGCTGAAGCATCCCTCCGAGATGTACCGCAAGGGACAGGAAGTCCAGGCGATCGTCCTCAACATCGACAAAGAGAACCAGCGCTTTTCCCTGGGAATCAAGCAGATCCAGAAGAACCCCTGGGACGACGCCCATCACCGGTTCAAGGTCGGCCAGCTGGTTAAGGGCAAGGTCACCAACGTGACCAAGTTCGGAGCCTTCGTCGAGCTGGAACCCGGGATCGAGGGACTGGTTCACATCTCCGAGCTCAGCCACCAGCGGGTGGAGAACGCCGAAGAAGTGATCAAAAACGGCGATGAGATCCAGGCCGTGGTGATCAACGTGGAGCCCAAGAAGCACAAGATCGGGCTCAGCATCAAGGACATCGACCGGTACCAATCCCAGCACCCCAAAAAGGAATCCCCGACCGCTTACGAAGACGACACTTCCGACTTCGGCCGCATGCTGAAGGAAGGGCTGGAGAAGAGGGCGCGGGAGTCAAACAACATCCAGGAGCCTTGATCCCTTCATGAAGAGACACCCTCTCCTGCTGGGGCTCGCGGTTTTCGGAGTTCTCCTGGGACTTTTTCTGGCCAGCATCTGGGCCCTTTCCTACTTCTCCAACCCGGAAGAGAGTTTCTGGGGCGGGGAAAAAGTCGCCATCGTTGAAATCAAGGGGGTCATTCTCGACCCCCAGCCCGTCATCGAAAGACTCATCAAGCTCCGCAAAAACGACAAAGTGAAAGCCATCGTGCTCCGGATCGATTCTCCCGGCGGCGCGGTCGGGCCTTCCCAGGAGATCTACGCCGAGGTCCGGAAGACCCAGCGGGAGAAGAAGGTCCTGGTCTCCGTCGGATCCGTGGCCGCCTCGGGGGGCTACTATGTCGCCTGCGCGGCGGATAAGATCGTGGCCAACCCGGGCTCCATCACCGGCTCGATCGGGGTCATCGTGGAGAGCATGAATGTGGAAGACTTGCTCCAGAAGATCGGCCTGAAGTCGATGGTGGTGAAGAGCGGGAGGTTGAAAGATGTGGGGTCCCCTTTTCGGCCCATGACCGAAGAGGAAAAAAACCTGCTGCAAGGCGTGCTGGACAGCGTGCATGACCAGTTCATCCGGGCCGTGGCCGAGGGGAGGAAGCTCCCCGTGGACCGGGTGCGGGAACTCGCCGATGGAAGGATTTTCTCCGGCGACCAGGCCAGGCAGCTCGGGCTGGTTGATGAACTGGGGACCCTGGAGGACGCCATCGAGCAGGCCGCCAAGTTGGCCGGCATTCAAGGGGAGCCGGAAGTGATCTACCCCGAGAAAAAGAAGTTTTCGCTCCTGGATCTCATCCTCAATGAGACTCTGCAAAAGATCCTGGGCGAGGCCGGCGTAGACAGAGCCCCCCATTTTCTGTATCTTTTTTCCCTTCCCAGAGGCTAACAGCAAAATACGAATTGCGGATTTCGGATTTCGGATTTTCGGGCCGGGAAAGGCTGTTTGCATCCGGGAATCCGCCCTCCGGGATGTTATTTCCATTGCGGATGAAGCAGATGAATCGCAGATCCCCTATCTACAGCCTCTCTGCCCATGGCTAAATTTGCTTCCCTCGACGTTGGATCGAACACCGTACGTCTTCTCATCGCCGAAGCCCTATCGCCGGGGGATTTCAAAAAGCTCCGGGCGGAAAGGATCATTACCCGGCTGGGAGGGGAGTTTTCGGAATCCGGGAAAATGGCTGAACCGTCCATGGAGAGGACGATAGAGGCGATCCGCGCCCTAACGGATCTCTGCAGGAGGCAAGGAGCCGGGAAGATTTTTGCCGTCGGGACCGGGGTACTGCGGGCCGCGAGGAACCGGGGAGAGTTCCTGGAAAGGGTGATGCGGCGAACCTCTGTCAGTCTGCGCGTCGTCTCGGGAGTAGAAGAGGCAGGGTTGATGCTGAGAGGGGTTCTTTGGTCTATCCAGGAAAGACATCTTCCCCGGCTGGTGGCGGACATTGGAGGGTGGTCCACGGAGATTTTATGGGCGGAGGGGGAAACCGCGCTGGAGACGGCCAGCCTCGATCTGGGGGTCGTGGCCTTTACGGAAAAGTTTTTCAAGCAGGATCCTCCGCTTTCCGAAGAAGTCAGCGCGTTGGAGAACCGGGCGCGAAAAATCATTCGGGAGGTTCGGGAAGCCTGGGAAGGAAAAGGGCGCTCCCTTGGGTCTCTTCAGGGTCACCTCGTGGGCACCGCCGGGACCGCCACCACTTTGGCAGCAATGGACCTGGGCCTGGCCGTTTACGATCCGCGGAAGATCAGCGGGCACAGGATCTCTCTCGAAAGGCTCCGAGGCTTGTACCTCCGCCTCCGCTCGCTGCCTTCGGGAGAGCGGCTGAAACTCCCCGGGTTGGAGAAGGGGAGGGAAGACCTGATCGTCGCCGGGGCCGCCATCATGATCCTCCTCCTCGAAGGCTTCGACCGGCAAGCCTTGGAGGTCATCGATTCGGGCCTGTTGGAGGGGGTGCTGCTGGAGGGGATGAAGGACATTGCGGATTGCGGATTTCGGAATGCGGATTGAAAAGGAAACAAAAGAAATCCGGAAAATAAACGAAAGATTCCAATCCTTGGGTTTCGATATCAAAACCCGTGATGTACAATCCACAATCCGCAATTCGGTTCCGATTCGGGTCCTTGACAACCCGATCCCTCCATAATAAATTACCTTATACTTTTTACCCATCATGAGGAGTCCGGATGGTTCCAGAAAAAATTTCTGAGAGTCTCACTTTTGATGATGTCCTCCTTGTCCCGGCGGAGTCGTCCATCCTCCCGCGGGACGTGGAAGTCTCAACTGCGCTCACGCGGGCGATCCGCCTCAACATCCCCCTTTTGAGCGCGGCCATGGACACGGTGACCGAGACGCAAATGGCCATCGCTATGGCCCGCGAAGGGGGTATCGGGATCATCCACCGCAACATGCCCATCAGCGCCCAGGCCGCGGAAGTGGACAAGGTAAAGAAGTCCGAGAGCGGCATGATCGTCGACCCGATCACCGTGGACCCCGACCAGAAGATTTACGAGGCTCTGGAGATCATGAGAAAGTACCGCATCTCCGGGGTCCCCGTCACCCGGCGGGGGAAACTCATGGGGATCCTGACGAACCGGGACCTCCGGTTCGAGACGCAGCTGGACCAGCCCATATCGGCGGTAATGACGAAGGAAAACCTGGTGACCGCGCCGGTGGGGATCACCCTGGAGGATTCGAAACGCCTGCTCCACAAAAACCGGATCGAGAAGCTTCTCGTCGTCGATGAGCAGAACAATCTTAAGGGGCTGATCACCATCAAGGATATCGAGAAGACCATCAAGTTTCCGAGCTCCTCGAAGGATCAGCTGGGCCGCCTGCGCGTCGGGGCCGCGGTGGGCCCCTCCGCGGACCGGGAGGCCCGCGTCGAGGCGCTGCTCAGGGCGGGCGCGGACGTGATCGTCATCGACACGGCGCACGGCCATTCGCGGAACGTCATGGAGGCGGTCCGCAGCACGAAGAGCGTCTTCCCGGAATGTCAGCTCGTGGCCGGGAATGTCGCCACTGCGGAAGGAACGGAAGCCCTGATCCGGGCAGGCGCGGACGCCGTGAAAATCGGGGTGGGGCCCGGATCGATCTGCACCACCCGGGTGGTGGCCGGAGTGGGGGTCCCCCAGATCACGGCGATTTTCGAGTGCGCCCGGGTCGCCCAAAAGCACGGGATCCCGATCATCTCCGACGGCGGGATCAAGTTCTCCGGGGACATCACCAAGGCGCTCGCCGCCGGGGCGGACTCGGTCATGATCGGGAGCCTCTTCGCCGGGACGGATGAAAGCCCGGGGGAGATGGTGCTCTACCAGGGGCGGAGCTACAAGATGTACCGCGGCATGGGGTCCATCGAGGCCATGAAAGAGGGAAGCAAAGACCGCTACGGCCAGGACGACGTGGAATCGGAATTGAAACTGGTTCCCGAGGGGATCGAGGGCCGGGTGCCTTACAAAGGGCCCATCTCCTCGAGTATTTACCAGCTCCTCGGAGGATTGCGGGCGGGGATGGGTTATCTCGGGTGCCGCACCCTCGGCGAGCTCAAGGAGAAGAGCGCGTTTACCCGCATCACCTCCGCCGGGCTGCGGGAGAGCCACGTTCACGACGTCTTCGTCACCAAGGAAGCCCCCAATTACAGCCTGAGCGACATGAACGCCTGGAAGGAGCCCTGATGCGGGCTTCGGACTTCGAGGGCCGGGTCCTCATCCTGGACTACGGGTCCCAGTACACCCAGCTCATTGCCCGGCGGGTCCGGGAGGCCCGGGTGTACTGCGAGATTCACCCGTTCGACATCGGCCTTGAGGCCGTCCGCGCTTTCCGGCCCAAGGGGATCATCCTTTCCGGCGGTCCGTCCAGCGTGTATGAAAATAACGCGCCCGTGAGCCCGCCGGAGCTCTTCCGGACCGGCATCCCCATCCTGGGGATCTGCTACGGGATGCAGCTCATGACCCACGTGCTGGGCGGGAAAGTCGGCCGGTCCAGCAAGCGGGAATACGGCCGCAGCGAGCTCTTCATCGACGACCCGGAGGACCTGTTCGCCGGCCTGAACGGGCAAGCGTCCATTCAGGTCTGGATGAGCCACGGGGACCGGATTGAAACCCCCCCTCCGGGCTTCCGGGCCATCGCCCACTCCCCCAACTCGCCCGTGGCGGCGATGAAGAGCGAGGACCTCGGCGCCTGGGGCGTTCAGTTCCATCCCGAGGTGGTCCACACGCCTCTCGGAAAGGAAATCCTGCACAACTTTCTCTTCCGGATCTGCCGCTGCCCGGCGGACTGGACGATGGAGTCTTTTGCCGTAAGGACGGTGGAATGGCTGAGGGAGGAGATCGGGGAAGAACAGGTGCTGTGCGCCCTGAGCGGGGGGGTGGACTCCTCCGTGGTCGCGGTCCTTCTCCACCGGGCCGTGGGAAAGCAGCTGACCAGCATCTTCGTGGACAACGGCCTCCTGCGCAAGGAGGAGGCCCGGAAGGTGAAAGAACTCTTCGGATGGAACCTGGGGCTGAACCTCCGGGTCGTTGACGCGGGGGACCTGTTCCTGGAAAAACTGGCCGGCGTCACCGACCCCGAGCAAAAGCGGAAGATCATCGGCAGCGAGTTCATCTACCTCTTCGAGAGGGAGGCCCAGAAGATCGGCGGGGCGGCGTACCTGGCCCAGGGGACCCTCTATCCCGATGTGATCGAATCCGTCTCCTTCCGCGGGCCCTCGGCCAAGATCAAGAGCCACCACAACGTGGGGGGCCTGCCGGAACGGATGCACCTCAAGCTCATCGAGCCCCTGAGGGAACTCTTTAAAGACGAGGTGCGCGCGGTGGGGCGGGAACTGGGTCTCCCCCCGGAACTGATCGAGCGGCAGCCCTTTCCCGGGCCGGGCCTGGCGGTGCGGACCCTGGGGGCGGTGAGCCGGGAGGACCTGGCGATCCTCCGGGAGGCCGACGCGATCGTAGAGGAAGAGATGCGCCGCTCCGGCTGGTACAACCGGGTCTGGCAGTCTTTCGCAGTCCTCCTTCCCGTATGCACGGTCGGGGTCATGGGCGACGAACGGACGTATGAGAGAGTCGTCGTCCTGCGGGTCGTCCAAAGCATGGACGGCATGACCGCCGATTGGGTCCCCTTGCCGCCGGAACTTCTAGGGACCCTGTCCAACCGGATCATCAACGAGGTGAAGGGCGTCAACCGGGTCGTCTACGACATCTCCTCCAAACCGCCCAGCACCATCGAGTGGGAATGAATTACAAACCTCGCAAGTCGCGAGAGCGCAAGGCGCGAGAGCGTAGTTTCTATTTTGTATCAATTTAGCATTTGAAAAGAGCTCCCAGAAATCCCTCCCGTCCTCCCTTTTCCAAAGGGAGGAGACATCTTTCCCCCTTTGAAAAAGGGGGAGTAAGGGGGATTCCTGAGATTTCCCGGCAATTTTGGAACACCTTTCATAGGTCAAAACAGTTAGCTTATTTTAATTTTCGCTTTCCCGCCCTCGCGCTCTCGCGCCTTGGGCCTTGCGGATTTTAAGGTTGATGAAACACGCCGATTTCGCCCATCTCCATCTTCACACCCAGTACAGCCTCCTCGACGGCGCGATCCGCTTTGAGGATCTTTTCCACAAAGCCAAGGAATACCGTCTGCCCGCCCTGGCCATCACCGATCACGGGACCATGTTCGGTGCGGTCGAGTTTTACCAGCAGGCGCGGAAGAACGGGATCAAGCCGATCATCGGCTGTGAAGTCTACGTCGCTCCCGGCAGCCGGTTTGAAAAGACCTCGAAAGGCCCTTCCGATGCTTCCTACCATCTGATCCTCCTGGCCAAGAATCTGGCCGGCTACCGCAGTTTAATGAAGCTCGTTTCCGCTGCTTACTTCGAGGGGTTCTACTACCGGCCGAGGGTGGACAAGGAATTGCTGCAGGCCCACCATGACGGACTGATCGCCCTCTCCGCCTGTCTCCAGGGTGAGGTCCCCTTCGCGCTGGCGGGCGGGGACCGGAAGAAAGCCGTGCAGGCCGCGGAGGAGTTGAAGGCCATTTTCCCGGACCATTTCTACCTGGAGCTGCAGGAAAATAAGATCCCCGAGCAGAAGAAGGTGAACGCCGGACTCCTGGAGATCGCCAGGGACCTTTCCCTTCCGCTGGTGGCCACGAACGACTGCCATTATCTGCGAAAAGAGGACGCGCGGGCGCACGAGGTCCTTCTCTGCATCCAGACGGGAAAGACCCTGAAGGACGCGGACCGGATGCGGTTTTCCACGGACGAGTTCTTCTTCCGTTCGGCCGAGGAGATGGAGGAACTCTTTTCCTATTGCCCCGAGGCTTTGCGGAACACTGTCGAGGTGGCGGAGCGGTGCAACCTGGACCTCAAGCTCGGCGAGCTTCAGTTCCCCGAGTTCCAGGTACCCCCGGGGGAAACCCTGGACAGCTTTCTGGAGAAATCCGCCCGGGAAGGCCTGCGGGAACGCCTGGCGGAAATGAGCGCGAGCGGGCAGGGTCCCTTCGATTCGGCCGAAATTTACGGGCAGCGGCTGGAGAACGAAGTGCGGATGATCCAGAAGATGGCCTTCTCCGGCTATTTCCTGATCGTCTCGGATTTCATCCGCCATGCCAAGTCCAAGAATATCCCCGTGGGGCCGGGGAGGGGGTCGGGGGCCGGGTCCCTGGCGGCCTATGCCCTGAGGATCACGGAAATCGACCCGCTGGCCAATGGGCTCCTCTTCGAAAGATTCCTCAATCCCGAACGGGTCAGCCCTCCGGACATCGACATCGATTTCTGCATCCAGGGCCGTGAAGAAGTGATCCAGTACGTCAGGAACAAGTACGGCCAGGACCGCGTGGCCCAGATCATCACCTTCGGGAAAATGCAGGCCCGGGCGGTGATCCGGGACGTGGGCCGGGCCCTGAACATGCCCTACGGAGAGGTGGACCGGATCGCCAAGATGATCCCCAACACCTTGAACATCACCTTGAAAGAAGCCCTGGAGCAGGAGCCCCGGCTGAACGACCTGGCCAAGGGGAGCGCGGAGGTGAAAAGACTATTGACCCTCGCCCAGTCCCTCGAAGGCCTCCCCCGCCACGCCTCTACCCACGCGGCGGGGCTCGTGATCTCCAACCGTCCCCTGGTGGAAGTCGTCCCCCTGTACCGCGGACAGCAAAATGAAGTCGTCACCCAGTACGCCATGAAGGACGTGGAGAAGATCGGGCTCATCAAGTTTGATTTTCTGGGGCTGAAGACCCTGACCATGATCGAAGACGTGCTCCGGAGGGTCGAGTCCTCCCGGGGAGAGAGGCCGGATTTCAGGAAGATTTCCTGGGCCGACCCGAAGACCTACGAGCTTCTCCGGTCGGGGGATACCTCGGGTGTTTTCCAGCTGGAAAGCTCGGGGATGAGAGATCTGGTCATCCGCCTCGCCCCGGAGCGTTTCCAGGACCTGGTAGCTCTTCTCGCCCTTTACCGGCCGGGCCCCTTGAAGAGCGGGATGGTGGACGATTTCATCAAACGCAAACAGGGGAAGGTTCCCATTTCCTACGAGGTCCCGGAGCTGAAACCGATCCTCGAGGAAACTTACGGGGTCATCGTTTACCAGGAGCAGGTGATGAGGGTGGCCACCTCGCTGGCCGGCTTCAGCCTGGCCCAGGCGGACATCCTTCGGCGCGCGATGGGGAAAAAGAACGCGGAGGAGATGGCCAAGCAGAAGCAGAATTTCATCGAGGGGGCCCAGAAGAACAAGATCGCGGGGAAGAAGTCGGAGAAGCTTTTCGACCTCATGGCCAAGTTCGCCGAATACGGGTTCAACAAATCGCACAGCGCGGCTTACGCGCTGGTGGCTTTCCAGACCGCTTACCTCAAGGCGCACCATCCCGTGGAATTCATGGCTGCGCTGCTCTCCAGCGAAACGGGAAATTCGGACAAGATCATCCGGTACCGGGCGGAATGCCTGGAAAAGAAAATTGAGGTCCTCCCCCCGGACGTGAACGAGAGCCGCCAGGATTTTACCGTGGTGGAAGACAAGATCCGGTTCGGCCTGGCCGCGGTCAAGAACGTGGGCCTGGCCGCCATACAATCGATCCTCTCCGCCCGGGAGGAGAAGGGGAATTTTACATCCCTGGCGGATTTTTGCCTGAAAGTGGACCTGCGCAAGGTCAACAAGAGGGTCCTGGAGAGCCTGATCAAGTGCGGGGCCTACGACAGCTTGGGTGCCCCCCGGGCCCGGCTCCTGGCAGGCCTGGAGGAGGCGATGGAGTGGGCGCAAGGGGTGGAGCGGGAGCAGGCGAGGAGCCAGATCATGATGTTCGGGGGAAGCAACTCCGGGGGGCGGAAGATGGAGCCGAGGCTCCCTGAGATCCCGGAGTGGCCGGAGAACCAACGCCTGGCTTTCGAAAAGGAAACCCTTGGATTTTACCTCACCGGCCACCCGCTTAGCACCCACGCCGGCGTGTTGCAGCGGTTTACCACCGTCGACACCGTTCGAGTCCAGGAGGCCGCCGACGGGCAGGAAGTGATCCTCGGCGGGGTGGTCAATTCGCTCAAGGAGATCAATACGAAGAAGGGCGACCGCATGGCTTTCGTGACCCTGGAAGACCTGGCAGGGATGGTAGAGGTGATCGTCTTTTCCGATTTGTACAAGAGCGCCTCCCTGCTTCTCAAAGGGGAAGACCCGGTCTTCGTCAAGGGCAGAGTGGATGCAGGGGAAGAAGGCGTGAAGATCATCGCCAGCGAAGTGCTCCCCTTCGAGCAGGCGGTGGGGAAGCTCACGACCAGCATTCACCTCCGTTTGCGATCCGACGGCCTGAGGCGGGAAGACCTGGAGGCGGTCCGGGATATCCTCCGGGATTGCCGGGGAAACTGCCCGGCTTACCTCCACCTGGTCCTCCCCGGGCAAAAAGAGGCGGTTATCGACCTGGGAGAGGAGTGGAAGCTGAATTCCACGGACCAGCTGGTCAGCCGCATGCGGGACCTATTCGGGTACGACGCGGTATCGTTTCAAGCCTGAATTCATGGGGGGAAAAGGGTAAAGGGCGAAAAGGGAAGGTACGAAGTCGTATGAAACTTTTCCTTTCTTCCTATATGATTTCTTTGAAAGAGCAGATAAGTCCATTTCCGCCTCCCTTTCGCCTCTTCCCCTTTTCGCCTTTTCGCCCTTTTATTAAGTCATGCCCCTTTACTACCTCGATTTCGAAAAGCCGATCGCGGAGATCGATAAAAAAATCGAAGAACTCCGGGACTTCTCCTACCATCCTTCCCCCAAGGTGTCGCAGGAGATCGCCAGCCTCGAAAAACAGCTCCACAAGGTCCTCTCCAAGGTTTATGGGAATCTCAACCGCTGGCAGCGCACCCAGCTCTCGCGGCATTTCAACCGCCCCACGTTTCTGGACTACACCGAGCGCATCTTCACCGAATTTATCGAACTCCACGGCGACCGGAAGTTCGGGGATGACCCGGCCGTCGCCGGAGGCCTCGCCCTTTTCCAGGCCGCCCCGGTCGTCATCCTCGGACACCAGAAAGGGAGGACGGTGAAAGAAAAGATGGCCCGGAATTTCGGGATGCCCAACCCCGAAGGCTACCGGAAAGCCCTCCGGCTGATGAAAATGGCCGAGCAATTCGAGATGCCCCTGGTCACCATGATCGATACTCCCGGGGCCTATCCAGGGCAAGGGGCCGAAGAGAGGGGCCAGGCGGTCGCCATCGCGGAGAACCTGCAGGCCATGGCGGCCCTGCGGGCGCCTATCGTGTCCGTGATCATCGGGGAGGGGGGCAGCGGCGGGGCACTGGCGCTCGGGGTCGCGGACAGGCTGCTCATGCTGGAAAACGCAACCTACTCGGTCATATCTCCGGAAGGCTGCGCGGCCATCCTCTGGAAGAGCGAGGCCGAAAAAGGAAAGGCGGCCGAAGCGCTGAAAGGGACGGCCGAGGACCTTCTCGAGCTTGGAATTATCGACGAAGTGATCCCCGAACCGCTGGGCGGCGCTCACCGAGACGTGGAAGCGATCAGCCGAACCCTTGCCGCATCCCTTTTCCATCACCTGGGCGAGCTCCGGGTCCTACCCCCGGAGGATCTGCTGAAGAAGAGATACCGCAAGTACCGGAGCATGGGAGAAGTCTTTGGAGGGTAGTTTTTGACAGGGCGAAAGAGACCTGGAGGAAATGGATCGGAATACCGGGAAAGAAGATACCGCAGCCTTCTCCTCGATCGAGACCTCGTCTCTTTTCAAGTCCAGGTGAAAGAGACCGACCTTTACGTCCGGGCGGCGCGCGATCTTCGCGAATCCGCGCACCAATCGATCCTTCGCTACCGTTTTCAGCTGGAACAATACATCCTGGGACACCCGGAGTTTGTCCATTCCCTGGTCCCCGTGGACGAGGATGAGTTTGCTCCCCCTATCGTTCGGAGAATGCTCTGGGCGGCCCGGCGCGCGGGGGTAGGGCCCATGGCGTCAGTGGCAGGCGCCATGGCGGAGGCGGTCGGCCAGGATCTTTTAAAGGAATCCCCGGAGGTAGTGGTCGAGAACGGGGGGGACATCTTCCTCAAGTCCTCGGGAGAAGTGAAAGTCGGGATCTTTGCCGGCTCTTCCCCGCTGAGCCTTCGAATGGGCCTGCGGATCCCCGGGGGCGAACACCCGCGGGGGGTCTGCACCTCCTCGGGGACGGTCGGGCCTTCCCTGAGCTTCGGCCGCGCCGACGCGGTTTGCGTCATCGCCCCTTCCGCAGCCCTGGCGGATGCGGCAGCCACCGCGATCGGAAACCTGATCCGGTCGCCTGCGGACCTGGAAAGGGGACTTGAGAAGGCTGGGGCCCTGGAAAGTCTAACCGGCGTCGTGATCATCCTGGGAAAGAAACTTGGGGCCTGGGGGGATGTTGAGTTGCTCGAGATGAAAGGAGCGGGATGATTGGCCCGATGCCGTGCGGTTTGGGGTCTGCAGTCCGAGTTTCCTTGCAAGAGGTCTCAGGGTAAGGGTTTCGACCGCGAAAGCCCGGCCCCTCGAAGGTCTGGGTCCGAATCACAGGCCGGGCGCGGAAAACCTTTTTTTTTGAGGAGCAAAAGAATATAATAGGCCCGGTGCTCCTTCCCTCGAGAGGGCGCCCGTGTTCAAAAAGCTCACCGTGCTTCACGTCGGAGACGCGATCCGGGGGCGGGTCTTTTACTTGCGTATAAAGGAGCTAGTCGAATGGAACTTCTCTGGGCCCCCTGGCGTATGGAATATGTTCTCGAAGATAAAAAAGGCAAGGAGTGTATTTTCTGCCCCAAGAACGGGAAATCCCGCAGGGCCCAGCTCATCCTCCGCCAGACTCCATCCTGCCTGGTCATGCTGAACCGGTATCCCTACGCCTACGCGCACATGATGATCGCCCCGGTCCGGCACGTGGACCGGGTGAAGAATCTGCGGAAATCCGAGATGGCCGACGTCCTGCAAACCCTCGGGCACGCGGTTGAAATCCTGCGCCATGCCTTTCATCCCGACGGCTTCAACGTGGGAATGAACCTGGGGCAGGTCGCCGGGGCGGGGATCCTCCACCACCTCCATTTCCACGTCGTTCCCCGCTGGCAAGGGGACATGAATTTCATGCCGGCCCTGGCCGATTGCCGGGTTCTTCCCGAGCACCTGGAGCAGACGTACCGCCGCCTGCTCCCCTATTTCAAAAAACTCGACGAATAAGGGGGACACGATGGGCTTGATCCGGGGCGCGATCTTCTTCCTCCTCCTCCTTGCGGGCATTGCGTTCGCCGTGCTGAACGATCAGCCCGTCTCCTTGCGATACTATTTCGGCTGGGTGAGCCCGCCCTTGCCCCTTTTCCTCTGGGCGTTTCTTTTTCTGCTCCTTGGCCTGGTCCTCTCGTCCATTTGGGCTTTCGTTTCCAAGATGAGCCTCCGCTCGAAGATCCGCCAGCGAAAGCGGACCCTGGCCGAGTTGGAACAGAAACAGGCGCGGATGGCAGAGGAAAAGACACTGCCCTGACCCGCCGGCCCAAGCATTTCCTCGCTCGCCCGTCACCCTCTCCCGCGAAATGATAGTGCCTATTACGCTATTCGCCAGTAGCTGTGTCCAACGTAACGCGTAGCGTTCTGGGAGAGGGAATTTCCGGATTCCATCCAGTCAAGAGAACAGCCAAATGGAAGGTGAGCCTTCGCTTGCCACATACCCTATCGTTCCGCGAAGGGATTGCCGGGGAAGTTTTCTGGTGGAGGGGGCTGGCCGATGGCGGAGGTGAAGGAAGATTTCGCCGGGATTGAGATCCCGGGGAGAAGGGGGGCTGCCATCTCCCCGGGACTTTTCAGTTGCGGTTACTTTTCAATTTTGGCGTAGAGGACCGGGAATCCGGACGCCTCGAAAGCCTTCTTGATGGGTTCAAAATAGAAAGTTTTCAACTTGAAGACGATCACCCTTTTCCCCGGCTCGTCGGCGCTGTCCGTCACCACGCTGGTGATGTTCACGTTGTGTTCCTTGATGATCCGGGTGAGGTCCGCCAGGGCGCCGGGCTTGTCGTCCACGAGAACCTCCAGCCGGCTTCCTTTTTCCTTCATCCCCATCACGTCGATCAGCATGTCCATCACGTCGTTCTCGGTGAGGATCCCGACCAGGTTGCCGTCTTCCACGACCGGAAGGCACCCGATCTTGTTGTCGTGAAGCAGCGTGGTGGCCTCCTCGACCGAGATATCCGGCGAGATGGTGATCACGTTGCGGGTCATGATCTCCCCTACCGTCAGCTTGTCGAGGAGGTAGTGGAGTTCCCGGATTTCGAGAGAAGTCGCCGGCGAGGCTTCCGCTTTGCGGATGTCCATGTTGCTGACCAACCCGACTAGTTTCTTGCCGTCCACGACGGGAAGATGGCGGATGTTTTTTTCCTTCAGGAGCTTTTTGGCCACGGTCATCCGTTCGTCCTTGGTGACAGTCACTAAATCTTTGTGCATTTTTTTCCTGACCAGCATGGTGAAACCTCCTATCGGGAAATTGAAAAAAAATCGAAAATCTTTGAAAGACTTTACTTCAGGCCTTTTCCGGTTCCGTCCGAATCACAAGCGTAGTTTAATGAATCTCCCATCGTGCGTCAAGTGGAATAATAACGCGGAATAATGAGAATAATACGGCTGCAAACCGGGATCGGACGCGCATTCGGTTGAATTTTGGCCGGGAGTGGGGTAATTTGAGAGAAACTTTGGGAAAGAAGGGTCGATGAGCAACACCACCCCCATGATCAAACAGTACCTGGAGGTCAAGGCGAAGCACCCCGACGCCATCCTCTTTTACCGGATGGGGGACTTTTATGAAATGTTTTTTGAAGACGCTAAGATTGCTTCAGAAATATTGGATATCGCTTTAACTTCCAGGGACAAGAGCAAAGACGATTCCGTTCCCCTCTGCGGGGTTCCTTACCACGCCGCCTCCGGCTACATCCAGAAGCTGGTGGACCGGGGGCTCAAGGTCGCGATCTGCGAGCAGATGGAGGATGTTTCCCAGGCCAAGGGGCTCGTGAAGCGGGAGGTCATCCGCATCGTGACTCCGGGTATGGTCCTGGAAGATGATCTCCTCCAGCCCAAGACCAACAATTTTCTCATGGCCATTTCGCTGGGGGAGGAGCGTTTCGGACTGGCCGTCCTGGATGCCTCCACCGGCGATTTTCTGGCCTCCGAAGTGAGCACGGTGCAATCGCTCGCGGACGAGATCCTGCGCGTCGGCCCGAAAGAGATCCTGCTCCCGGAAACGGCCAAAGGCCAAGGCCCGGTGAAGAACCTGATGAAGGCCTATCCTCGGGCAGTCTATACCTGGATGCCCCCGGAAGTCTTCGAGGCGCCGCGCTCGCGGGAACGGCTGGAATCGCTAGGCCTGGCGCTTCCCGAAGGAAAGGAACGGTCCCTGAGCGCGGTGGGAGCCGTTCTCTTTTACGTGCAGGAAACCCAGAAAGCTTCGCCTGCGCATCTTTCCCGCCTGGAATTCTACCGGGTGCAAGACTACCTCGTCCTCGACGAGACCACCCGCAGGAACCTGGAGCTTTTTGAAAACCTGCAGTCACGCACCCGGAAAGGGTCCCTCCTCGACGTCCTCGACGAAACGGTCACTTCCATGGGCGGACGGATGCTCAAGAGATGGCTGGGCTCTCCTCTCATGGACCTGCAGAGGATAAACGACCGCCTGGAGAAGGTGGGCGAACTGAAAGAAAAAGACCTTCCCCGGAAGGCGCTCCGGGAGGCCCTGCGGCAGGTGAGGGACATGGAACGGCTATCCGCCCGCATCTCCCTGGGGGTGGCCAACGCCCGCGACCTCGCGGCCCTCAGGACTTCCCTCAAAATGATCCCGGAGGTGAAGACTCTCCTCTCGCCGCTGGAATATGTCGGATTCAAGCGGAATTTACAGGGTCTCGACGATCTCCCCGGCGTCCTCGACCTTCTGGAGAGGGCCATCGTGGACGCTCCTCCCATCGGCCTGAAAGAGGGCGGACTGATCAAGGCGGGGTTCGACATGGCCCTCGACGGATACCGGGAAATCGGCCGGGAAGGGAAGGGCGGGATCGCCGACCTGGAGGCCTCGGAACGGATGAGAACCGGCATCTCGTCCCTGAAGGTCCGTTTCAACCGTGTCTTCGGGTATTATATCGAAGTCACCAAACCCAATCTTCCCTCCGTCCCGCCGCACTACATGCGCAAGCAGACCCTGGCCAACGCCGAACGATTCATCACCCAGGAGCTGCAAGAGTATGAGACGCGGGTCTTCCAGGCCGAAGAACAGATAGAGGCCCTGGAGTATCAGCTCTTCCGGGAAGTCCTGGCGCAGGTCGCCCGCGAATTGCCCTCCATCCAGGAGTCCGCCCAAAACATAGCCGAAATCGACGTGCTCGCGGCCCTGGCCGAGGTTGCCGACCGGTACGGGTACATCCGTCCCAAGGTGGACGAGGGGGAGACGCTCAGCATCTCCGAGGGGAGACACCCGGTTCTCGAGCGAATCTACTTGGATGAAAGATTCGTTCCCAACGACCTTTTCCTCGACGCAGATCGGCAGGTCCTGATTATCACCGGGCCGAACATGGCCGGGAAATCCACCATCATGCGCCAGGCCGCCCTCCTCATCATCCTTGCCCAGATGGGCAGCTTCGTCCCGGCGAAGGAGGCGATCCTTCCACTCATGGACCGGATCTTCACCCGGGTAGGGGCCACCGACGATCTGGCCCGCGGGAGGAGCACTTTCATGGTGGAGATGGAGGAGCTGGCCCACATCCTGAGAAACATCACCCAGAGATCCCTCATCCTCTTAGATGAGATCGGAAGAGGGACGAGCACCTTCGACGGCCTCTCCATCGCCTGGGCGGTGACTGAGTATCTCCACGACAGCTGCCCCTTTCAGCCCAAAACCCTTTTTGCCACGCACTACCATGAGCTCACCGAACTGGCCATGACCAAGCCGCGGGTCAGGAACTTCCACGTGGCGGTAAAGGAATGGAACGACCGGGTGATCTTCCTGCGGAAACTGGTGGAAGGGGGGACGAGCCGGAGCTACGGGATCCAGGTGGCCCGGCTCGCGGGTATCCCGGATGGGGTCATCGAGAGGGCGAAGGAGGTCCTGAACAACCTCGAGCAGGGGGAGTTCACCGAGGGAGGAGTTCCCAAGCTGGCCGTCTCACGGAAAAAGAAGCTGGCCTGGGAAGCCCGCCAGCGGACCCTCTTCCAGTCCCCCCCGACCCGATCCGGCGGGCCTTGAGAGAGATCGACCCCAACCGCCTCACGCCTCTGGACGCGCTGAACGTCCTAAGCGAGCTGAAGACCCGGCTTTCCTCGGAAAACGAATAGAGCGCCCGTCCCGTCCAAAATATCCTTGAAAAAGAGGTTCACTTTTGGTTTACTTGACACTTCCCCGTGAGTGATCGGGTTCTGCCGTGTGGGGGCGGGGTCACCCCGCCCTTACGCTCTTGCGACTTACGCTATTCCGGCCCTAAAAGAGGGGCAGGGAGGGAGACGCTTTTCGCCATGAATTTTGTCGTTCTGTGGCGGTAAACAGGCTCCTGAATAACTGCGAAACTCAGGCCATGACAGCGTACCGGCGTTAAAACATATCGAAAAAAGGAGGTCAGGTATGAGGGGAAAATGCCTGGGAGCTTGGGGATTCTTTGGGGTGTATGTGGCTGCGACGGTCCTGCTCTGTGCGGCTCCTGCGCCGGCCCAGGAAACGATCAAAATCGGGGCGGTGCTGCCGCTGAGCAAGGCGTCCTTCGCCCAGGCGGGGGAGGAGCAGAGGAGAGGCCTCCTCATGGCCTTAGAGGAGATCAATCAAGCCGGAGGAGTCCTCGGAAAGAAAGTGGAACTGATCGTCGAAGACGACACCGGGGAACCTTCGGTGGGGATCGCGGCGGCGGAGAAACTCCTCACCCGGGACAAGGTTGTGGCCCTGATCGGCGGGTATTCCAGCACCATCACCTATGCCCAGATGAACGCCATCCAGCGCCTCGAGCCCTTCGTGGCCTGGGCGGGAGCATCTTCCACCAAGGTGGAGCATGAGTTCGGGCCGAAGAAATGGTTCTTCCATTACCATCCCTGGGATTACCACCGGCAGTCCACGATCCGGGATTTTCTGGTAAGCCTTTCCCCACGCCCAAAGGCCATCGCCATCGCCTACGAGGATGGGATCTACGGGACCACGAGCCGGGACTACGCGGTGAAATACCTGAAGGAGAAAGGGTTTTCGATCGTCTTCGACGAACGGTTCAAGAGCGGCTCCTCGGATTTCACCCCCATGCTCACCAAGATCAAGAAGACCAATCCCGATGTGTTCTACTGGGTGGCCTACGCGGGGGACACGACTTTGCTCATGAAGCAGGCCAAGGAGCTCGATTTCAACCCCAAGCTGTTCCTCTCCGTGGCCATCAACTTTCCCCAGTACAAAGCCTCCCTGGGCGCGACCGGGGACTATGTCGCCGGCGTGGACGTGTGGATTCCGGGAATGAAGCTGCCCGAGACGGTGAAGTGGATGGAGAAATTCAACAAAGCCTACCCGGGACGGACCCCGGAGTACTGGGCCCCGCTCGCATATTCCAACCTCATGACGGTTGTGGAGGCGATCAAGAGAGCGGGCTCCACGGATAAAGAGAAGCTCATCGCCGCCATGGAGAAAACCGACTATAACTCCCCCATGGGAAAGATGACCTTCAAGAAAAGCGAGGAAGGGGGACTCCACCAGGCCATCGACGAGCAGATCATCACCCAATGGCAGTCGGGCGTGTCTTACGTCGTCTACCCTCCGTCCAATGCCACGGGCAAGTTGATCTATCCCACGCCCGAGTGGAAGAAAAGGTAGTGTTATATAACTGTTTAGCCGGATGATAAAAATTTTCCGAGTCCGTCAGTGTCCCCAGAAATCCCCCTTGGTCCCCCTGAAGCCGTGAAAAAATTCAGGGGACCGAGGAATGGCAGGCAGTACCATGTCCAGGGGACGGCAAAAATTTGCTTGCCAAAAGAGGCACTGATTTCTTCTTTGCCTGCGGGGTTATTAAACTTAGGCCACGCCCAAATGAAAATCAGATTGTATTTACTCGGGTTAGCTCATGTTGCCAGCGTTCCTTAGCGGAACTGAAGATTAACCACTAAACCTAACGAATGTCCCGCCGATTTTGGCAAGCAAATTTCTGCCATCCCCTGGACAACAAGAAAGGCTGTTGCTTTCTCCATTTGAATTTTTTCAGAGCTTCCCTTTTTCAAAGGGGGAAGTAGGCATTCTTGATTGGATTCAATCCCTAAAGCTCTCCTCCCTTTGAAAAGGGAGGACGGGAGGGATTTCTGGGAAAGGCCGTCTCAAGTAGGTATGGACTGGGCCAGTTTTCTCCAAAGCTTCGCCAACGGGCTGCTCATCGCCGGGCTTTACGCGGCGGTAACCCTCGGGCTCACCCTGGTTCTCGGGGTCATGGGGATCGTCAACTTCGCCCACGGCGAGATGGTCATGCTCGGGGCCTACAACACCTTCTGGCTCTCAGCCCTGCTGGGGTTGGACCCGCTCCTTTCGATCGCCGCGAGCGGCCTCCTCCTTTTTTTCGTCGGGCTGCTGATGTACCGTTTCACGATCCGGCCGATCCTGAAAGATCCCCCCCTGAATCAGCTTCTTCTCACCCTCGGCGTTTCGATCTTCCTCCAGAACCTGGCGATGATCCTCTGGAAGAGCGATTCGCGGTCGGTGGTTACTTCCTACTCCGGGATGTCCCTTCACCTGGGCATGGTCCACGTCGGCCTGACCCGGCTGATCACTTTTCTGATTGCCGTGGCCTTGACCCTGCTTCTCCTGATTTTTTTATATAAATTACGCCCCGGCCGGGCGATGCGGGCGGTGAGCGAAAACAATACCGCGTCCTGGCTGATCGGAATCAACGTCCAAAGAACCTATCTCCTTGCGTTTGGCGTGGCGACGGGCCTGGCCGGCGCGTCCGGTGCGCTGGTCAGCACGGTCATGTACACCTTCCCCATGGTGGGGTTCAAAATCGGCCTGAAAGCCTTCTGCATCCTGGTGCTGGGGGGATTGGGAAACATCCCGGGGGCGCTCTTCGGGAGCTTGATCCTGGGCCTCACCGAATCGTTCGTGGGGACCTACGTTCCCGAGGGATCGGGCTGGGCCGAAGGGATCTCGTTCATGCTTATCATGTGCATTCTGATCATCAAACCCACCGGCCTGGTTGGAACCCGCCGGGAGTGAAGGGCATGGGCCGAAATTTTCCCCGGACGAAAATACTTTTTCTCGCCGTGCTTGCGGTGTTCCTCCTGCTCTACCCCCGCCTCGCGGACGCGTACTTTCTTCACCTGACGATCGCCGCGTTCCTGGCCATGATCCTCGCGAGCAGCTGGGATATCCTGGCCCGCACCGGTCAGGTTTCGGTGGGGCATGCCGGCCTTTTCGGAATCGGCGCCTACT
Organism: uncultured delta proteobacterium; assembly: GCA_963712535.1. Taxonomy (GTDB): domain Bacteria; phylum Desulfobacterota; class SM23-61; order SM23-61; family SM23-61; genus CAVQIK01. Next base: position 303,758 of record CAVQIK010000015.1, read on the forward strand.
CGGCCGCCCTCCTTTTCCGGTGGGTCCACCTTCCGCCCGTCCTGGGAATGCTGGCAGGCGGGATCGTCTCGGTCGCGGTGGCCGCCCTGCTGGGCCTCCTCACCCTCAGGCTCCGGGGGATCTACTTTTCGATAACCACAATCGCCTTTGCCGAAGCGCTCTCGGTGATTTGGCTCATGACTCCGGGCTTCGCGGGGGGGGCGATGGGGCTTTCGACGCCCCCCCTCTTCGGCGGAAACCGGGAGCACGCCTACTACCTGATCCTCGGCGTTCTCTCCCTGGCGGTCCTCGTCGTATGGCTGATCCAAACGACCCGTCTGAATTTTGCTTTTACCGCCATCCGGGAGAATGAGGATGTGGCCAACGTGATGGGGATCAACCCCACCCGGTACAAAGTCCTGGCGTTCATGATCAGCGCTTTTTTCACCGGTTTTGCCGGCGGGTTTTACAGCCACTACAATACGTACATCATCCCCTACGAAGTATTCGGCCTGGGGATTTCCATTGCCTGCCTGGTCATGCCGATCTTCGGGGGCCTCTACACCATCGCCGGTCCGATCATCGGAACGATTGTCATCAAGGCGATCGAAGAGTACCTCCGGGTCACCGTCTCCTACGGCCACCAAATCGCTTACGGACTGATCCTGGTGCTGGTGATCCTGTTCATGCCCGAGGGGCTCGTCGGCCTATGGAGGAGAAAGATCTCGCCTCTCTTCAGGCGGGAATAAAAAAATGAACCCCAGAGGGCACAGAGATTAATAAAATTTTTGGACGCAGATGAACGCGGATGAACGCAGATATGAAATGATTTAAAATAATGAAATTTCGGTTAACTTATCCTCTGTGTTCTCTGTGGTTAGGATCTAAGAATTTATGGCGCTTCTCCAGGTGAGGAATCTTACCAAACATTTCGGCGGACTGGCGGCGGTGCAGAAGGTCGCCTTTGACATTGGCCGGGGAGAAATCGTCAGCCTGATCGGCCCAAACGGAGCCGGCAAGACCACGATTTTCAATCTCCTGTCCGGCGTTTACTCGCCGGACGAAGGCGAGATCCGCCTGGATGGAGAGGACCTGGCGGGGCGCAGGCCCTATGAGATCTGCCAGCGCGGCATCGGGAGGACCTTCCAGATCATGCAGCCGTTCCCGCACATGACTGTCGTGGAAAACGTGGTGACCGGCGGCCTGTTCGGCCGGAGGCCCCGCGCCTCCTTCCGGGAGGTCGAGGAGGAGGCCGCCGAGCTGTGCCGCTGGGTCGGGCTGGAAGGGAAGGAAAACGCCTACCCGAGGAACCTCACCGTGGCGGACCAGAAAAAAATCGAAATCGCCCGCGCGCTTGCCGTAAAACCCAAGCTCCTCCTGCTCGACGAAGTCATGTCGGGTCTCACGCCCGCGGAGACCGCCGAGGCGGTCAAGCTGGTCCGCCAGGTGCGGGAAAGAGGGATAACCATTTTCCTGATCGAGCACGTGATGAAAGTGGTCATGGGGATTTCGGACCGGATCATTGTCCTGCACCATGGGGAGAAGATCGCCGAAGGGTCGGCGGTTCAGGTGGCCAATGACGCGAAAGTGGTGGAGGCTTATCTCGGGGAACCGGCAGACGAGGGCGGTGGCCCGCCATGTTGAGCATCGATCGGGTGGACGTGTACTACGGAAACATTCAGGCCCTCTGGCAGGCGAGCCTCCGGGTCGACGAGGGGGAAGTGATCGCCATCGTAGGGTCGAACGGGGCCGGTAAATCGACCGTGCTCCGGACCGCCTCGGGGCTGATCAAACCCAGGGCAGGATCGATCCTGTTCCTGGGCCAAAGGATTGACTCCCTCGGTCCCGACGAGATCGTCCGGGCGGGCGTGTCGATGGTGCCGGAAGGGAGGGAACTCTTCCCCCGGATGACGGTGCTGGAGAACCTGGAGCTGGGCGCCGCCTACATCGAGAGGGCCTACGTCGAAACCGGTGCATCCCTGGAACGGGTATTCGAACTTTTCCCCCTGCTTCGCGAGCGTTCCCGGCAGCTCGCGGGGACGCTCAGCGGGGGAGAGCAGCAGATGCTGGCCATCGCCCGCGCGCTCATGTCCCGTCCCAGGCTCCTGATGCTGGACGAGCCGTCGCTGGGGCTCGCCCCCCTTCTCGTTGCGGGGGTCTTTCGCGCCGTCCTGCAGATCAACCAAGACGGGGTAACGATCCTCCTCGTGGAGCAAAATGTCCGCCAGAGCCTTAGCATGGCGGAACGGGCGTACGTCCTCGAGAACGGCCGAATTATCATGGAGGGGAAGGGAAAGGACCTAATCGCCCATAAACATGTCAAAGAGGCGTATCTGGGGATATGAGCCATTGCAAAATGCAAATGCAAAATGCAAAATGCAAATACCCCGGAGGATCTTGAAGTAAAATTCGCACAGGAGGGTACAACCATGAAAGCGAAGGCAGCAATTCTGTTCGAGGCGGGGAAGAGGCTGGATATCCGGGAGGTGGACGTCGAAAACCCGCGGGCGGGTGAGGTGTTGATCAAAATGGCCGCCGCGGGCATCTGCCACAGCGATCTCCACGTCATGACCGGCCACCTTGCCGCCCAGCTCCCCGCGGTTCTAGGCCACGAGGGGTCGGGTGTCGTCGCCGGGGTAGGGCCGGGGGTGACCTCGGTGAAACCGGGAGACCACGTGATTCCCCTCTGGCGCCTCTCCTGCGGGGTTTGCGAATACTGCAGCGAAGGGCGGCCCGCAGTCTGCGCCGAGGGCCTCCAGATCCGGATGACCGGGCGCCTCCTCGACGGAACGACCCGCTTCAAGCTGGACGGAGAGGAGATCAAGCATTTCGCCGGCGTCTCGAGCTTTTCGGAGTACTCGGTCATCCCGGAAAAGGCGGTGCTCAAGATCCCGGAAGATTTCCCTCTGGACAAGGCGGCGCTGCTCGGGTGCGGAGTGATCACCGGGGTGGGAGCGGCCTTCAACGCCGCGCGCGTGAAGCCGGGCAGCAGCGTCGCGGTGATCGGATGCGGCGGGGTGGGCATTAACGTCATTCAGGGGGCGGCGATCGCCGGGGCCGAGAAGATCATCGCCGTCGACCTCCTGCCGAAAAAACTGGAATTCGCCAAACAATTCGGCGCCACCCACACCGTGAACTCCAAGGAAACGAACGCGGTGGAGGCCATCCGGGCGCTGACCGGCGGAAGGGGCGTGGATTACGCCTTCGAAGTCATCGGCCTCCCGGCCACGATCCGACAGGCTTATGATTCCCTGAAAAAGCGGGGGCTCGCGATCATCGTCGGAGTCACCCCCATGACCGCGGAGGTCTCCATTCCGATCATGAGCATGGTCTTCGAAGAACGGACCCTGACGGGCTCCATTTACGGGTCGGCCCGTCCTCTCATCGACATCCCCATGCTGATCAACCTGTACAAGGCCGGCAAGCTGAAGCTGGATGAGCTCTTGACCCGCCGCTACCCCTTTTCCCAGATCAACGAAGCCTATGAAGGGCTGGAGCGGGGGGAGGGGATCCGGAGCGTGGTCACTTTCTAGGGTTTTGTAGGGGCACGAAGCATCGTGCCCCTACGGATTCACCTTTCACCTCTCGTAATTCCAAATTTTTCCGCGAAAGCCGCGCCCTGATCCTTGCAGTAGCGGTGGACGACGTCGATATCCCATCCTACGCAGAAGTGTTTCACCCCCATTTTGAGGTAAGGTTCGGCATCCCTGAAATCGGCCAGTTCCACCCGCGGCGGCACCCCTTTTTTCAGGGCCGTCTCGATGGTGTACCGCTCCGCCTCCTTGATTCTGGGGTCCTTCCACTGCCCGGGCACTCCGATGGACATGGAGTAATCGGCCGGGCCGAACTGGACCATGTCGATCCCCCCCACGGAAAGAATCGCTTCCAGGTTTTCGACGGCAGACTGCTTTTCGATCATGAGAGCGACGACTCCCTCTTCCAGCTGTTCCACGTACTGCTGCGAGCCGCAAGCGAGGACATACCCTACGTCTCTTCTCATCGCCGCGCCTACCAAGCCTTTGCACTGCGGGGTTTCCGCACGGGCGGCGCAGACCGCCTCGCGGGCATCCTCCGGCGTGCGAATGTCGGCGAAGAGGAGGTTCGGAATCCCCGAGCCGATCGCCCTGCCCGCGAGGTAGGTCTTGGGCTCCTGGTCAATTTTGATCATGCAGGACATGTGGTCGAAGAGGTCCACGGCCCGGGAGAAGTTTTCCAGGGCGAACAGGTCGTACGGGGCGTATTCCCCCGAGAACTCGACATAATCAATCCCCCCGCTGTGGCCGATGACTTCGACCATCCCCGGCCAGATTACGTGAACGTGAGTCCCCAAAGAGGGTTTGCCGGCCTGCAGGAGTTCGCGCAGGACATTCTTTCGTTTGCTGCACCGTATGGGCATAAGGTGTTCTCCTTTTCAAATCCGACAGAGGGCGGGGCATCTGTGATGCAGGTTTAAATCTCTCGCGAGGTCCGGTCTCCGGCCGTGGAAGCCCTTATCCCTTCACCGCTCCTGCCGTAAGCCCCTGGACGTAATACTTCACGAAGAACGAATACAGAATGGCGATGGGGAAAGAACCCAGGACCGCCGAAGCCATGAGCGCGCCCCAGAACAGGGTGTCCGCCTTGATGAGGTCGCTCACCGTTCCCACGGGAATCGTCTTCATCGGCCCCGAGGACATGAATATGAGCGCGTAGAGAAACTCATTCCAGCAGAGGGTGAAGCAGAAAATCCCCGCCGAAAGCAATCCCGGGACGGAGAGGGGAAGGATGATCCGAAACAGGGTCTCCAGGCGGGTGCAGCCGTCGGCCATGGCGCTCTCCTCGATCTCCTTGGGGATCGTCCGGAAGTAGCCCATGAGCAGCCAGGAGGCGAAAGGGATGAGCTGGGTAGGGTAGGTGAGGATGAGGGCCCAATAAGTGTTGTACAGCCCGAGCGCGGCGATCACCTGCGCGAGGGGGAGGAAGAGGAGGGTAGGGGGCACGAGATAAGCCAGAAAAATACCCACCCCTAAAAAATTGCTCCCCGGGAATCGAAGCCGAGCCAGGGCGTACCCGATGAAAACACTGCAGGTGAGGGACAGGGCGGTGGAGACGACCGACACGATGATCGTGTTCTTCACCCATTCGGGAAATTCGGTGTTCTGGAATAGGTAGATGTAGTTCTCGAGGGTGAAGTGCTGGATCCAGAACGGGTTGAACTTCATTTCGAAGAGGTCGTTCGTCGGCTTCAGGGAGACGATACTCATCCAGTAGAAGGGAAAGAGAAGAAATACCAGGTAGAACGCCAGCGGCAAATAGATGCTGAGCGTCCGGCGGCCGGCCGTGTCTCCCCCGACCATCTAATCCTCCCTCCGAAGATAGATCAGCAGCAGAATGGCGAAGAAAGCGAGGATCGGGAACATGTACAGCGCGATCGCAGCCCCCATGCCGATCTCCGTCGCCGAGAGCCCGATCTGGTAGGCGTAGGTGCCGAAGATGTGGGTGGTGTTCGCCGGTCCCCCCTTGGTGAGGACGTAGATCAGTTGAAAATCGGCGAAGGTCCAGATGATGGAAAGCAGGGAGGCGATGAGGACGACCCCCTTGATGGCCGGGATGGTGACGTGGCGGAAACGGTGCCACACGCTCGCGCCGTCGATGGCCGCCGCCTCATGGAGTTCCTGCGGGACGGCTTGGAGGCCGGCCAGAATCGTGATGCCGAAGAAGGGGATGCCGCGCCAGATGTTGGCCAGGCATACGGAGGAGATTGCCAGGTTGGGTCCCCCCAGGAAGTTGATGTTTGTCTTGATGATCCCCAGGTTTTTCAAAAGCCAAGAGATGGGGCTGAAGACGGGATCGAAGATCATGAACCAGCCGAGGGAACTCAAGGCGGTGGGCACGATCCAGGGCATCATCACCGCCGCCCGGATGGGGTTGCTGAAGCGGATGCGGTTGTTGAGGACCAGCGCCATGGCCAGGCCCAGGGCCGCCTTGAAGGGAACGGTAACGAGGGCATAAACGAAAGTGTTTCGCGTGGTCTGGAGAAAGACGCTGTCGGTAATCAGGTCGGAGAAGTTGCGGAGGCCGATGTATTTTCCCAGGCTTCCGATGACGCTGTCGGTCAGGGCCAGCCAGATGCCCAGGAAAAAAGGGTAGGCCATGAAGACCATCAGCAGGAGAGCCCCCGGCAGCATGAGGATGACCCCCAGGCTGGACTGGCGCTCCAGCAGGGCCTTCAGGGAGAAGGGCCGCTCGCGGGCCTGAACAACTTCGATTGGAGAAAAAGCTCCGGACTTAGCCAATAAGCCCCCACGGAGAGAGCAGCCCCCTCACCCTTCCCCTCTCCCCCGAAGATGGGGAGAGGACCGGGGTGAGGGGGAGTTTGCCGCTTTTCAACGCTTCCTGTTCCGGGGAGAGTGGAAGCGTCCTATCCTCGTTTCAGTTCAGGCGCCTAAACCCCGTACACCCGCTTCAGCTGCTCCGCGCCCCACTCAATCGAGGCCTTGGCGTCGGCGGACTGCACCGCCTTGGCGAAAGTGTCCACGATGATGAACTTCGACCAGGCGAGGGCCGCCTTCTGGTTCGGGGGACCGGCATAGCCCTGGTTGATCCCGTACTTCGGCTGTTCCCGGAAGGGAGACATCTTGGGGTCTTTGAACCAGACCGGGTCGTTGTAATATTTCACCACGGGCTGGAGCATGTAACCTTCCTGAAGCCGCCACCAGTCCCCGAACTGCTTGTCCTGGAACCACCACTTCAGGAACTCCTTCGCGCCGGCGACGTTCTTTGAGTTCTTCAGGATGGCGAAGGTCCGGGTCTCCAGCCAGTAGAAGCGGCCTGACGGGCCCTTGGGAATCAGGATGTGATGGGTGTCTTTCGCCAGGTCCGGCTTATCCTTTTTCGCGGCGAAGTAGATGCTGGAGCCGTTGAAGGTGCTGGAGATCTGCTCGGAAATGTAGGCCCGGTTATTGTTGCTGTCGTCCCACGAGGTGCCGGTCTCATCGTAGCCGTCCTTCCAGGCCTGGATGAATTTCTGCATTCCGTCCACGAACGACGGCTTGTTGAACTGGATGGACTTCCCGTCCTTGGAAACTTCCATGGCCCCGTAGGACCACATGTACGGGTAGCAGAATCCCGGCGGGTCGCCCGTGCTGTGGCCCAGAGCCTGCCCGAATGGTTTTCCCTTGGCCTTGAGTTTCTTGGCGATGGCGAAGTACTCCTCCCAGGTCAGATCCACCTTGTTGCCGTCTTCCGCGTTCGGGCAGCCGGCCTCCTTGAACATTTCGATCCGGTAGGCCATGGAGGCATTGCTGTAGCCGTGGGGGATTCCAAGCCACCGGCCCCCGACCTTCCCGGAGTTGAGGACGTACTTCTCGAATCCGCCCCCCTTTTCCCGAACTCCTCGGCCATGTCGTTCAGGTCCACCAGGTTCTTGCTGTAGAGGTAGTTCCATCCCGGCCACAGTTCAACAATATCGTAGCCGCCCGCCTGGACGGAGGCCGCGATCTTGGGCTGCAGGTCCGGCCAGTTCAGGAAGTCGGCGGACACGCTGACTCCGTTGGCCTGCCCCCACTCCTGGGCCTGCTTCTTGTACAGGTCCTGACCGGGGGCGATGAAGTACGTCCCCTGGAGAATGGAGAGCTTCGTTCCCTTGATGGTCGCCGGAGCCCCCAGGACTTTAGTGGGGAGCGTTCCGAGGGCGGCAACGCCGAGGCCAGCGGCTCCCGCCTTGAGGAACTCGCGCCGGCTCAGCTTGCCCGCAACCTCCTTCTTGCCGAGTTTCTTCTTCATAATGCCTCCTTTCAATAAATTCTCGAGGTTCCTGAATTAAGGCTGATGGATTATTAGCAAAACCGGCTATTTCTGTCAAGGGTAGAGGATGATCGGACCGATCCGTCGGATCCGACCGATCGGTCTGACCAAAAGTGAGCTTTCCCGGCCTGATTTATCGCACAATGGCTACCGGCCGCACCCATCCCGCGCTTGCCGCTCGAATCTTCACCGGGAAGCAGACCAGGGTGAAACCCGAGGGAGGCAGCTTATTCAGGTGGGCCATCTTCTCGATATGCAGGTATTCCTTTTTGATGCCCGCGAAATGGGCGGCCCACAGGATCGTGGCATCCTTGGTCTCGTTGAACTCTTTCTTTAGAAACGGGAGCGGACGGTCCCAGCTCCACGCGTCGATCCCCACTACCTTGACCCCCTGGTCCAAGAGCCAGAGGGTCGATTCTTCTCCCATCCCGGCACCCTTGACCAGATACTCGGGCTTCCCCCAGGCGCGATCCGCTCCGGTCATTATCAGGACGATATCCCGCGGCTTGATGCGGTACCTGATTTTTTTCAGGGCTTTCTCCAAGTCCTCCACGCTAATGAGGGCTCCGTCTTTCTTCCGCCGAAAATCCAGGCACACTCCGTTCCCGTAGCACCACTCAAGGGGGATCTGGTCGATGGTCTTGGCTTTCTTCCCTTCCGAAACAGGGGCATAGTGCCAGGGCGCGTCGAGATGGGTCCCGGAATGGGTGCTGAGGGTGATCTTCTCCACCGCCCAGCCCAGGCCCAGGGGAAGGTCTTCGGGCCGGCAGCCGAGGAGTTCCTGGGCGGAAGCCAGCCCCGCCCGGTGATCGATGTATTCCATCTGGGGGATCATGAACTCCGGGTCGCTCGGAACGGATTCGATGGGGATACTAAGATCGATGAATTTCAGCGGGCTCTTCTTGGCTTTCATGGCCATCCTCCTTTAAGAAAAATTACAGGATAAACTCGGAAAGGTAAAGACCAACAGGGCGGACCGAATTAAACAATCAAAATTCAACATCCCAACAAGAGTCTTTGAAACGGTCGGGGCAACCCTCTGCGGTTGCCCATCCTGCGGGCGGCCACGGGGGGCCGCCCCTACATTTTTATTTTATTTGACATGAATAGCATAAACCGGCAGGGCTGCGGAGTGCTGCCATCTTATTTTCATAGACGCCCGCAAGGATTTCTCCGTGTCCTCTGTGGTTCAATGTCTTCGCAGCCGGGCCGCGAAGAAGCCGTCCATCCGGTAATCTTCATCCCGGGTGATGATCTCCGGATAAGTACGCAGGAAACCTTTTTCGTCGATGAGAGGGTGAAGAAAACCGGGAGCCGTTCGCCGGAGGTCCTCCAGGCCGAAATCGGCGTGGGCGTGGAGAAAAGCATCGATCGCCTCGTCGTTCTCTTCCCGGGCCATCGTGCAGGTACTATAGACCAAAACTCCTCCCGGTTTCAACCAGGAAGACACGTTGCCGAGGATTGCATCCTGGAGGCGCCGGAGGCGGAGAATGTCCCCCGATTTGCGCCTCCACTTGGCCTCCGGGTTCCGGTGCAGGATGCCCAGGCCGGTGCAGGGCGCATCCACGAGGATCCGGTCAAAAGCTTCTCCTCCGGGGAAGGGAAGGGGCCTGGACGAATCGGCCTCCAGGGCCGCGACCCGGGAGATCCCCAGCCGGGCACAGTTTTCGCGGATCAGGCGCACTTTGGATGCGTGGAGGTCGAGAGCGGCGATCTCCCCCTTGTCTTTCATGATCTGGGCCAGGTGAGTCGTCTTTCCGCCGGGTGCGGCGCAGGCGTCGAGCACCCGCTCACCCGGGCGGGGGCCGAGGAGATGAGGAATGATCTGGGAAGCCTCATCCTGCACGAAATACATTCCCTGCTGGAAAAGACCTTCTTCGGCGAGCGGAGGAGCCTTCTCCAGGACCAGCCCCTCGGGCGAAAACTCCGTTGGGATAGCGGAAATTCCGGCTTCAGCGAATCGCTCCCGGAGCCTCTCCCGGGAGATCCTGAGCGTGTTCGCCCTCACCGTGAAGGGGGGCTTCCGGTTGTTCGCGGCACAGACCTTCCTCGCAAGCTCGGGGCCCCACTCCGCGACCCAGCGCTCGGCCAGCCACCTTGGATGGGAGAGGGCCTGCTCGATATGGTCCGCGGGTTTTTCTTCGAAAGGAGGGAAGATGTTCTCGATTCTTATTCCGGGAGATAGACCGGAGGAGGGCGTTGGCAAAACCCGAGATCTTGTCGCTCTGGAAGACTTCCTTTGCCAGCCGGACGGATTCGTTCACCGCGGCCGAGTCGGGCACCCGGTCCATGAAGAGGATCTGGTAAGCCCCCAGCCTCAAGAGATCGAGCAGGCGGGCGTCCAGCCTCTTCTCCGGCGATTTCAAAGCGTGCCGGATGAAGGCGTCCAGCCTCTCCCTGCCAGCGCAGCGTTCCCAGCACCATCTCCGAGATGAAGGCACGGTCGAGCGGCGTCAAATCACGCGTTTCGGGAAAAAGACCGGTCGAGGACGTAGTCGGCAAACTCGGAAGAACGCTCGATCCGCTGGAGAATATCCCAGGCCAGCATGCGCACGGGGTCGAACGCTTGAGATCTCTCCATGAAATTCTCTCGTTCAGGCCCCCAGCCGCATCCCCGCCTGGAGAGGAACCCCCCGGAGGAATTCGCCCACCGGCATTCGCGGCCGGCTCTCCATCTGGACCTCGCGGACGAGGAGCGTTCCCTCCGAGGCGGAAATAAGGAGGCCGTCCGCCGAAGCCCGGATCAAGGTCCCGGGAACTTTCCCCGGCTCATCCCCCGCCCATCGGGGATGGAAAAGTTTTATCTTCCTATCCTTCCAGGTCGTGAACGCCCCGGGCCAGGGGTCAAAGGCACGGAGGAGGTTGAAGAGCTGCCGCGCGGGAGCGGTCCAATCGATTCGGGCCTCTTCTTTTTCAATTTTTGGGGCGTAAGTGGCCTGCGACGAATCCTGGGCCCGGGGAGTAAGGCTGTTTCTCTCCAGGCCTTCCAGCGTTCGCAAGAGCAGGCCGGCACCCATGAGGGAGAGGCGGTCGTGAAGGGTTCCGGCGGTGTCTTCCTCGCCGATTTCGGTCTCTTCGGCAAGAAGGATCGGCCCCGTGTCCATTCCTGGATCAAGAAACATCGTGGTGACCCCGGTGCGGGTCTCCCCCCCAAGGATCGCCCGGGCGATGGGGGCGGCTCCCCGGTATTGGGGGAGGAGCGATCCGTGGACGTTCACGCAGCCCTTCGGCGGCACCGCCAGGACCGCGGCCGAGAGGATCTGGCCGTAGGCCACAACCACCATGAGGTCCGGGCGAAGCGATTGCAGAATTTCCAGGGAAGACGGGTCGCGCAATTTCTCCGGCTGATAGATGGGGAGATCGGCTTTCCGGGCGAGGGATTTGACCGGAGAAGGAATTGTTTTCCGGCCGCGGCCGCTGGGGCGGTCGGGCTGGGTGACGACCCCGAGTAAGGGGTGGGATGAATTGAGAAGAGCTTCCAGAGACGGGCAGGCGAATTCCGCGGTTCCCAGGAAGAGAATCCTCAAGGCTTCTTTTCCTCTTTCTCTTTCTTGCGGAATTTCTTTCGGATCAGGCTCCTTTTGAGCGGGCTGAGCCGGTCGATGAAGAGGATGCCGTCCAGGTGGTCGAGCTCGTGCTGCAGCGCGACGGCCAGCAGATCTTCGCCCGTCATTTCAACCGTCTCTCCACGGAGGTTCTGGTATCGGACCACCACTTTTTTATTTCGTTTCACCTCTTCGGTGGTTTCGGGGACGCTCAGGCAGCCCTCCTCCCAATTGCATTCCCCCTCGGCGGCCACGATCTCCGGGTTGATAAGCACGATGAGATTGCGCGGCTCGCTGACTTTCGTCACGTCGATCACCGCAAGGCGAAGCGAATGGCCGACCTGAGGAGCGGCCAGTCCCACCCCCGGCGCGGAATACATGGTTTCGGCCATGTCCTGAGCGAGCTTGAGGATACGGGGATCGATCTTTTGAACGGGCCGGGATTTTTGCTTTAGAACCGGATTTGGAAAATGGAGAATTTCAAGTACGGCCATTTGTTTGATTTTAATAAGTCCTATAAGACCTATAGGACTTCTAAGACCTATAGTTTTCGCCTGATGAATTTTTATAACATATGCACCGGATCCACATCAATGATCAACTTCACCCCCGGAACGCGGACTTCCGCCTCCGCCCGCCGGAGAAGCCCTTCGGCAAAGTCGTGCAGGGAAGACCATTTTTTCCCTTTGAAAAGCATCTGGCAGCGGAACTTCCCCCGGAGGCGGGCCAGGGGCGCCATGCTCGGGCCCAGGGCCTCTACTTCGTCCCCGTTTTTCTTGTCCTCTCGTAAAACCAAGCGGGCCAGATCCTCGAGCTCCCGGGCGTACCGCATGAGCCGAGCCTCCGAGTTTGCCTCCAGCCGGAAATTGATCAGCCGTACGAAGGGCGGGTAGGACATCTCTTTCCGGAAGAAAGTCTCCTGTTCGTAAAAGGCGAGGTAGTCCTGGGCCTGGGCCATCCGGATGCTGTAGTGGCCGGGGTTATAAGTCTGGATGATTACTTTCCCGGGAAGGGAGCCTCTCCCCGCCCTTCCCGCCACCTGGGTCAGGAGCTGAAAGGTCCGCTCGCCGGCCCGGAAATCGGGGACGTTCAGGGAAAGGTCGGCGGCCAGCACCCCTACGAGCGTCACCCGGGGAAGATCGTGGCCCTTGGTAATCATCTGGGTGCCGATGAGGAGGTTCACTTCCCCCCTGCGGACCCGGCCGAGAATCCGCTGGTGGGAAGCTTTGCCGGAGGTCGTGTCCCGATCCATCCGGCCCACCCGGATCCGGGGAAATTTTTTCTTGATCTCCTCCTCCAGTCGCTGGGTCCCGACTCCGAAGAGCCTGAGGCCGCCCCCGCCGCAATCCGGGCAGCGGTCCAGGCCTGAGAGGGCGTGGTCGCAATAGTGGCACCGGAAGGTCTTGTCCGGAAGATGGTAAGTCAGGGATACGCTGCAGTTGGGGCATTTGTAAGTAAAGCCGCAGTCCAGGCACAGCGCGAACGAGGAGAACCCGCGCCGGTTCAAGAAGAGGAGCGCCTGTTCTTTGCGCTCCCCGTTCCTCCCGATCGCCTCCTCGAGGGACCGGGAGAACACGGGGCGCTCTTTCCCCTCTCCGGTCTCCAGGCGCATGTCGCGCACCTCGATTTCGGGAAGGGGTTTCTGATCGACGCGGAAGGGAAGGGGGAGGAGCCGGAATTTTTTCTGAACGGCGTTGTAGTAGGATTCCAGCGAGGGAGTGGCCGATCCCAGCACGACGACGGCGTTTTCCATCTTTCCCCGGACCAGGGCGAGGTCCCGGGCATGGTAGCGCACCTTCTCCTCCTGCTTGTAAGAGGGGTCGTGTTCTTCGTCCACGATGATGATGCCCAGCGAATCAAGGGGCGCGAAGATAGAGGAGCGCGCCCCGATCACCAGGTTCGCCAGGCCCTTCTTCACCCTTCGCCATTCGTCGTACCGCTCGCCGGGAGAGAGCCCGCTGTGGAGGACCGCCATGGGCTGGGAGATCCTGAAGCGGAAGTAAGCGACCAGCTGGGAAGTCAGGGCAATTTCCGGAACCATGAGAAGGGCCTGGCGATTCCGGGAAAGCGCCTCCTGGATGGCCCGCAGGTAAACCTCGGTTTTTCCGCTTCCCGTGACTCCGTGGAGAAGAAAGGGCTGAAATTTTCCTGAATCGATCGAGGCGGTAATCTCCAGGAGGGCCTTGTTCTGGTCGTCGTTGAGAATGGCAGGGGGGCCGTCCGCCCAGTTCTCGATCTCCTCCAGCGAGGGCTCCCGAAAGACCTCCTTGAGAAACACCTCCGCAAGTCCGCGGTCCCTGAGCCTGGGAAGGATAGAGGCGCACGCCGGCGCTCTCTTTTTCAATTCCGCAATGGGAATTTCTCCGGCCTCGCGGATGCAATCCAGGACCTCTTTTTCCCTGGGCGGCAGATCCGGCTTCTCCCGATGCCCAACGGTTCGGACCCAGCCTGCCGTCTTCCCCCGGACCCGGGCCTCGTGGATCACCTCCCTCTTTTCAATCCATCCTTTTTCCTCCAGCTTCTCCAGGACGGGCCGGAGGGGGGAGGGTATTTTCCTGCTCAAAGAGCTGAAAGCGCTTCCTTTCTCGCCTCGCTCCTTTAGGGCTTGCAGGATCTTCCAGTCCGCGGAATCATCGGGTAGACGGGCCATTTCCTCCCGCCCTTTTTCGGTCAGGAAATAGGTTTCCCGGGAGGCGAGTTGAGTTCCGGCGGGAATGGCGGTCCTCAGCACCTCCCCGATGGGCTGGAGATAATAGCCGGAAACCCAGGAAAGGAATTTCAGGAGGCTTCCGGAGATGGAAACATCCCCCTCCAATACCTGCCGGAGCGGAAGGATCTTGGCGCCAGGCGGGACCTTCCGTGCGGGGCCCATAATAAAGCCGGTGAGAAAACGCCTTCCAAAAGGGACGAGGACTCTTTTTCCCGGGGCCGCTTCCGACTCGAATTCTTCCGGCGTCTCATAAGTGAAGGTCTTGCGGACGGGCAGAGGAAGGGCAACTTCGACGAAGTGTTTGGTTTCGGACATACGGATAAAATATTGTAACTGTTTAGCCCTATGAAAAATAAAGTTCAAGATGCCAGGAACCCCCAGAAATCCCCCTTAATCCCCCTTTTTTAAAGGGGGAGACTATTCTCCTCCCTTTATGAAAGGGAGGCTGGGAGGGATTTTGGGGATGGCTAAACAATTTCGAAATATTAATATAGAAACCGGAAAAGTGGAAGGAGCCTACTCCTCCGGCAACGGAAACCGGATCACGAATGTGGCTCCCGACCCGGGGCTGTTGATCACGTCGATTTTGCCTCCGTACCGGGTGATGATCTTGTGGGTGATGGCGAGGCCCAGGCCCGTTCCATCCTGCTTGGTGGTGAAGAAAGGGTTGAAGATGTTTTCCAGGCTCTCCTGGGGGATGCCGCCTCCCGTGTCGGCTACTTCGATCTGCAGGGCCGATCCGTCTTTGCCCCGGTCGACCAGGGTCTTGACCGAAAGCCGGCCGTCGCTGCCCATGGCCTGCATCGCGTTGACAAAGAGGTTCAGAAATATCTGCTTCATCTGCTGGGGGTCGCTCGGCAGCAGGGGGAGGTGCGGCTCCAGGTCTTTGCTGACCGAAATCCTGCGGTCCTTCAACTCCCCTTCGAGAATGAACAGGCAATCTTCGATGATGCGGTTGATGTCCTGGGGGCTGGAAGGAAGGGGAATGTCCTTGGAGTAAACCAGGGTCTGGTTCAGGACGTTTTCGAGCCGGTTCACCTCTTTGAGGACGATGCGCATGTATTTTTTTTCCGTGGAATTGTCCCGGAGGTTGCGCTCCAGGCGGCGGGCGAATCCCCCGATGGAGACCAGGGGGTTCTTGATCTCGTGGGCGATGGACGCGACCACCTCTCCCAGGGCGGCGAGCTTCTCCGACTGGATCAGCCGGTCCTGGGTGTTCAGGAGCTGGGTGTTGATCTCCTGCAGGTTGGCGTAAAGCCGCGAGTTCTCGATGGCCAGGGCGGCCTGGTTGGCGAGGAGGTTCAGGAACCCGATGTCCTCGCCGGTGATGGGCCGCTCGGTGAACTGGTTGTCCACGGCGATGAGCCCGATCGATTTTCCCCTGGCCACCAGGGGAACGGCGGCAAAGGCCTTGCTGCCGAACCATCGCAGGATCTCGGGGTTCACCTCGGGATCGTGGGCCGCGTCTCTCACGTTCAAGGAACGCTGCTCTTCCACGGCTTTGATCAGGAGGGAATGCTTCTGGTCAAGGGGAATCCGGAACCGGCGCACCCGGTCGTCGTAGGGGGTTTCGGACAGCTCCTCGGGGACTTCCCAGCCGGGGGAGAAAGGCGAGTGGCTCTCGAGGGCTTTGCGCCAGCGCTCCGCCTGCTCCGCGTCTTTCGCGCCCACGCCCATCATCCCGTTGAGGGTCCCCTCCTTTTCGTCCACCAGGAAGAGGGCCGCCCGGTCGAAGCCCATCCGGTTCCCCAGGGTGATGGTGAGCAAAATGACCCGGAGGACCTTGTCCAGGTTGCTGGTGGTCAGCAGGGATCGCGAGATTTCGTACAGCAGAAACAGTTCCCGGAGGTTGCGTTCTTTCTCCCGCGCCAGGATTTCGGACCGTTGCATGACGATGGCGTTTTCGATGGCCACGGCCACCTGGGAGGCCATGGTGAAAAGGAGGTGTTTGTCCTCCTCGTCAAAGATCTTCTCCGGCCGCCCCTCCTGCCGGAAGCTGAAGAGGGTGAGGGTGCCGACGGTTTTCGACTGGGAGATGAGGGGAACGCAGACCAGCGAAGAGATTCTCCCGGGCAGGCCCTGGAAGGAATACGGGGAGGAATGGGGGTCATGCAGGGCAATCGGCTCTCCCGGTGAGGGCGACGGTCCCGACCAACTCCTCCCCCAGGGCCACAGGCGTGAGCGAGCTGTGCCCCTCCTCCACGCCGTACGAGGAGACCACTTTCATGACTCCGGCGTCCTCGTCGAGGAAGTGGAGAAGGCTGCCGTCGGCCTGAAGAATCTTCGCGCTGGTCAGGGTGATGCGGTGAAGAAGCTCTCCCAGGTCCAGAGTGGAGCTGATCGCCACGCCGAGGGCATGGAGCGTACTCAGCTCCGCGATCCGTCTCTTCGCCTGCAGGGCGAACTGGCTGCTTCGCAGCGTGCCTGCGATTTGGCGGCAGATCACCAGGAATATTTCCCGCTCCTCGTCGGAAATCTCCCAGGGCTCCTCGCGGAGAAGGGCGAGCACCCCGTAGAGGAAGATGTCGTCGATAGAGGGGGAAACAGGCGGCGGACCGAAAATCGGAGAGAGATTTCGGAAAAGCGGGGCCGAGCAGGGATAGTTGAGAGCTGTCGGAAGTGATGACCGGGACCTTCCGGGCGGCGCTGACCCCCACCGGACCTTCTCCCAGGGAGAAGCTCAGGTCGGGGGAGAGGGCCGGGTGCTTCTTACTCGCGGCTTTGAGGGAGAGCCGGGCCTGCTGTTCGTCCCAGAGGAAGAGCACGGCGAAAGGCAGCGTGAAGTAGTGGGAGACCATCTCCACGAGGTTCTTGAGCCGCCGGTCCGCCTCCACGGGCGCGTTGGAGATTTCGATGACCTTCGATAAAATTTCAAACGAATTCATTTCGCCTCTGCGGAGGCTCTCTTCTTGGCCAGGACCTCCTCGTACACCTGCAAATAAGACCGGGCGGACTGCTCCCAGGAAAAATCCATCTCCATCCCCCGGACCATCAGCCTTTCCCATCGGGGGCGGTCGCGGTAGACGTTCACCGCGAGTTCAATCGTGGAGAGGAGCGCCCGGGGGGAATACTCTTCGAACTTGAACCCGTTCCCCCCCCCGGTGCTCGGGTCAAAGTTCTGGACGGTGTCGTCGAGACCGCCCGTGGCCCGCACGATGGGCACCGTGCCGTACTTCATGCTGTAGATCTGGTTAAGCCCGCACGGTTCGTAAAGCGACGGCATGAGGAACATGTCGGCTCCGGCTTCAATCTTGTGGGCGAGGACGTTGTCGAAAGCGATGCGCACCCCAGCCTGCCCGGGGTACTGCTGCCCGATCTTCTGGAAGAGGAGGTGGTACTCCTCTTCCCCGGTACCCAGGAGGACGAACTGAACTCCCAGGTTCATGAGGTCTACCATGACTTCCGCGAGGAGGTCAAACCCCTTCTGGTCCGTGAGCCGCGAGATGACCCCCAGGAGCGGGATATCCGGGTCCGGAGTCAGGTAAAATTCTTTCTGCAGGTCTTCCTTGCAGGCTCTTTTTCCCCGCAGGTCGGATGGGCCGTACTTTTCCTTGATATAAGGATCCCTGGCCGGGGACCACTCCTCGTAATCCGCCCCGTTCACGATCCCGTACAGGCTGTCTTTTCGATTGCGCAGCACTCCGTCCAGGCTGCCGCCGAACTCCGGGGTCTGGATCTCCTCCATGTACTTCCGGCTCACCGTGGTCACCGCGTCGGCAAAGACGATGCCCCCTTTCAGGAAACTCAGCTTTCCGTAAAACTCCAGGGCCTGAGGCGTAAACAGCTCCCAGCCCAGGTTGGTGAGGTGCAGGTCGTAGTGCCAGAAAAGACCCTGGTAGCCGATGTTGTGGATGGTGAAGACCGAGGCGGCGCTTGGCGAGGACAGAGGAGCCGCGGTAGAGGGTTTTGAGATACACGGGGACGAGCCCCGTCTGCCAGTCGTTGCAGTGGATGACGTCGGGGCGGAGTTCCAGGGCGGCTTCCACGACCGCCCGGGAAAAGAAGGTGAACCGTTCGGCGTTGTCTTCAAAATCCCCGCTGGGGGTCCCGTAGAGCTGGTCCCGGTCGTAGTACGCATCCTGGCGGACCAGGAGAACGCGGAAGTTCGGTCCGGCGTCGAAGCCGTAGACTTCCCCGCTCACCGTCTTCTGCGAGATGGGGACTTTCAGCACCATTCCGGTGGGGGCGAAGGGAAATCGGCGCTCATCCACCGAACGGTACTTGGGGAGGAAAAGGATCACCTCCTGCCCCATCCTGGCCAGGGCCCGCGGCAAAGCCCCCGCCACGTCCGCCAGGCCGCCGGTCTTGGCGAAAGGAACCGCTTCCGGGGAAGCGAACAG
Source organism: uncultured delta proteobacterium (assembly GCA_963712535.1). Lineage (GTDB taxonomy): Bacteria > Desulfobacterota > SM23-61 > SM23-61 > SM23-61 > CAVQIK01. The sequence goes on from CAVQIK010000015.1 coordinate 322,117, forward strand.
GATTTTCATGTGTCCTCCTCAAGGGGCCAGCTCTCGTAAGAACTTGGCGGCTTCTTCGGGCGGCGTTGGATTGATGAAGAAACCCGAGCCCCACTCGAAGCCGGCGAATTTGGTCAGCTTGGGGATGATTTCGAAATGCCAGTGATAGTACTCGAGGTGCCTCTCGTTGAAAGGAGTGGTGTGGAGGGTGAAGTTGTACGGGGGGAAATTCAAGGCTTTCTCGAGCCGCTTCAGGGTCTCCTGGAAGATCCAGGCCAGCGACTGGAATTCATGGATCTGGCACTCTTCGAAAAACGAACTGTGCCTCTTGGGCAGAATCCAGGCCTCGAAAGGGGAGAAAGACGCGAAAGGGGCGAAGACCACGAATTCCGAATTCTCCAGCACGATACGCTCCCCCTGGTGCATTTCCTGGCGGATCATGTCGCAGAAGATGCACCGCTCTTTGTAGTTGTAGTAGTCCCGGGAGCCCGCCATCTCCTCCATGACCAGGTGGGGAACGATGGGCAGGGCGATGAGCTGGGAGTGGGAGTGTTCCAGCGTGGCCCCGGCGGCCTCGCCGTGGTTCTTAAAGATCATGGCGTAGCGGAGGCGGATGTCCCGTCGCAGGTCGAGCATCCGGTCCCGGTAGGCCCACAGGACTTCTTCGAATTGCTTCGGGCTCAAGGTGGACATGGTGTCCTGGTGACTGGGCGTTTCGATGATCACCTCGTGGGCGCCGATCCCGCTCATTTTGTCGTAAAGGCCGACGCCCTCCCGGTTGATCTCCCCCTCGACCCGCAGAGCGGGGAACTTGTTGGGAACCACTCGCAGGCGCCATCCGGTCCCGTTTCTCGAGGTCCCGTCCTGCCGGAAGGCCATGATTTCGGGGGGAGTCTTGTCCTCATTCCCCGGGCAAAAGGGGCAGAATCCCCCTTTGGGCTTGATGTTCTGGGTGCCGAAATCCGTGGGACGTTTTCCCCTCTCGGTAGAAATAATGACCCACCGTCCGGTGACCGGGTCCTTTCGCAGTTCGGACATGAATCCTCCTGGCAATGAAAAATAACGGGGTTCGTGATTGTAGCACTATAGAAAGAGTTCCCAAATTGCCAGGAACCCTCGAAATCCCCGTGACGGCCGCTGTACGCAAGGGGTTGTAGGGGCGGGGTGACCCCGCCCCTACGCTCTCGTGACGTATGTCCTCTCGGCCATGAGTATGAGGTTGGGAGGAATTTCCGGAAATTTTTTCAAGCCGGTAACTGGTTACGATCTTCCATTCCCCTTTTCACAACCTCATTTATATTATGTCATCCCCGCACTTTTTTTTCCTTTTTTTATCGGGTGAAAATTTTTGACACCCGCCACGCCCCGCGTCCTCCGGGTTCTCTGCGGTTCATTTTCTTAAATCTGCCAGTGCAGGGATTCGAAATCGCGGTCCGGGATCACGAGGGAAAGATAACCGCCCCGAGGATGCCGTTCCACTTCGAGGTCCCCCCGCAAAACCTGGAAAAAGAAATGGATCTTCTCCCCCGGGCGCAAGGGAAAATCCTGGAAGGGAATGGCAAGCTCGATGACCTTTCCCACCGCGATGTGGGGGAGCCGGGCCTTCAGGACGGGACGGCCTCCCTCGAAGGCATGGAGAGAGTAAAAAGGCTTCTCCCCCTCGGGAAAGGTAAATGGAAACGTGACCTGCAGGTCCCAGGGGAAAGATACCCGGATGGCGATCCTGAGCCCTTCCGGCGGGTCGGTTTTCCTCCGGATGGGGTCGATTCTAAAATAGAGGCGCTCCGCGTCAAAGCCGTAGTAGAACGCGGAGAGAAAGCCTTCCCCTCGGTACATGGTGCCGCCGGAGGGTTTCCCCGAAAAAAATCCGCCTTCCCGCCATTCATAAAAATGGGTCACTTGCCCGTCCAGGGTGGGGGAGATCACCCCGATGGGTTCCAGGTTCGGCCTGACCTCGTGGGCCGTCGCCACGGGATGTTTCAGGTAGTCCGGGACCTCCGTCCCGAGGAGCAGGTGCACGTTGGCGAGGTGCATCCGGAACAGGCGGTCGAACTCCTCGTCGTTGTCGCTGCTGAAATCGTCGCCGAACCACCAGAACCAGTCGCTCCCTTCGGCGATGTAGATTTCGTCCCAGGCCATTTCTTTTTTTTGCGGGGCGGAGGCCGGAATCGCCGCCGGCCTTCTGCAGGAAGAGGCGGGTTCGCTTCAGGGCGCTCCAGGCCAGGTTGTCCTCAGGCGATCCGATCCAGATCCTGAAATTCTGATCGATCCACGAGCCGGTGTGAAGCGAGTCGAGGTTTTCACGAGGAGGGTAGGCGTCCAGGTATTCGCCCACCTGAACGGTCTTCAGCGAAGGCTCCCGGGAAAGCCTCTCGTACAGTCCGCTCAGGAAGCCATACCCCCCGTCAGGATAGTACTCCCAGGCATTTTCGCCGTCGAGGGCGATTGTCACCAGGGCTTCCTCTTTCCCAGGGAGCGAGCGTTGAATGTTCTTGAGGTGCTTGAGGAGGTCTTCCGCCGAGCTTTCGGCCGGGTTCCGGGAATAGGTGAAGCCGATGAGGTCGGAGAGGTTGCGGTCCCGGAATACCATGGAAACTTCCGCTCCCTGGAAACGCGCCCGGTAGGGACGGTAAAGGTCCGTTCGCGCCGGCTCGCCGGGGAGCGATTTGAAGAGGATCCCCTCGTCGGAAGCCATCCAGCGGATACCGGCTTTCTGGATGAGGGGGATCATTTCGGGGCAGACGGACCCCTCCGAAGGCCACATCCCGCCCGGGCGGCTGCCGAAGACCTCTTCGGAAAAAGCCACGCCTTTGGCGATTTGAACCTCCGCGTCCTCCGGGTGGGAAAAAGACCCGGGCAAAGCCACTTTCGGCATGGCCCGGCAGGCGAACTCCCAATTCATCAGCAGGGGGAGGATGGGATGGTAAAAAGGGGTCGTCGTAATCTCCACCTGTCCGCGAGATCGCATGGACCGGTACAGCGGGATGAGCGCCTGAAGGGTCTCCTTCTGGATTTGGAGGAGGCGGACTTTTTCTTCTTCGGTGAAACCCTTTCCTTTCTTCAGGAGCTCCCGCAGGGCCTCATTCTTCTTTCTCGTCCGGTAGCCGGCCCAGGTGAGATTAAACCACACCTGAAGGTCCCGATAATCCTGGTCGGTGAACCGGCGGCCGAGCTCTTCCAGACGAAACTCCGGGGCCTTCAGCCCCCTTTTCTTCAGGAGCTCCCAGAACCGCGGGTACGGTTTCACCATCGTCTCCCAGTTGCACATGAAAAAATTGGACAGGATGAACTTCCGATCCTCCGGGGAGAGTTCTTTGGCCGGCTTAAGGCTGAGCTCCAGGAAGAGGTCCTTTGCTTCTTCGGCGGAATAGTCGTTCAGCTGCCGGATGAGGGAAGGAACGAGGTTGAAGGTCTGCCGGATGCCCGGGTAATCCTCCAGCAGGGAGATCATGTCGTAATATCCCTTGAAGGCGTGAAGACGCACCCAGGGGAGGGAATACTCCCCGGTCAAGGGGTTCCGGTAATAGGGCTGATGCATGTGCCAGAGAAAAGCGACGTGAAGCATAATTACTTGTGAACAGGACCTCGTCCCCGCGAAGGCCGTACTCCGGGGATCACAACCGTAGGGGCGGAGTCACCCCGCCCCTACCCCGATAGGGTTAGCGGGGCGACCCCGCCCCTACGCGACAGAACACAGTTTGGATTTGGGTTTATTCAGGTTTCTTGGGAACCGATTCGAAAAGCCCCCTTTTTTTGGTCAATTATAACAAATCTCTTCGGGGAAACAACCATTGGTTTGAAACTGCAAACCCAACGCTGAATCGAAACCACGGGCTCGGTATTCGCGTCCCGCGGATGCCCACCTTGGCATTGACTTTACCCGTGCCTGTGCTATTTTAGACGGCAACAACGGTAGCTTGCGAGGGAAAGGCATGCCAACCCTTGAATATGATCTCGTAATTGCCGGCGGCGGTCCCGCGGGTCTCACCGCCGGGCTGTATGCGGCGCGCGGAAAATTGCAGACCCTCCTCGTCGAAAAGATGCTGCCCGGAGGGCAGGCGGCCAGCACCTTCCTGATCGAGAACTACCCCGGGTTCCCCCAGGGGATCCCCGGCCCGGAACTCGCCCAGGCCATGGAGGCCCAGGCCAGGCGGTTCGGCCTCGAGAGCGCTTTCGGAGAAGTGAAAAAGCTCCAGTCCCGGGGACAATTGTGGGAAGTGGAGTACGAAGACCGGACCGTGCTCAGCAAAGCGGTCATAATCTGCACCGGGGTCGAGCCGATAAAGCTGGGGATCCCCGGCGAAGAGGCGCTCAAGGGGAGAGGAGTCTCTTATTGCGGCACCTGTGACGGGCCTTTTTTCCGGGACCAGGAGATCGCGGTCGTGGGGGGAGGGGATTCTGCGGTGGATGAAGCCCTCTACCTCACCCGTTTTGCGAGCCGCGTCTATCTTATTCACCGACGCAAGTCCCTGCGAGCCGAAAAGATTCTCCAGGAACGGGCCTTCCAGAACCCGAAAATCGAAATCCTGTGGGATACCATCGTGGCGGGGGTCTTGGGGGAAACCGGCGTGGAGGGGCTGGAGATCATGAATGTGAGGTCGAAAGAGTGCCGGGCCCTGAAGGTCGGAGGGGTATTTTTCTACGTCGGACTTCAGGCGCAAACCGAATTCCTGAAGGGGGTCATACCGCTGGACACGCAGGGATACGTCATTACGGACGAAAACATGGCCACGGCGATTCCCGGCGTCTTTGCCGCGGGAGACGTGCGGCAGAAGCTCTTGCGCCAGGTGAGCACGGCCGTTGGGGATGGCGCCGTCGCTGCGTATGCAGCCGAGCGTTACATCGAATCCCGCAAGTGGGAAGCCCGTTGAGAGGAAGAGAATCGGAATTCAGGATCCTCGTTTCCAACGATGACGGCATCGATTCGGAAGGGATTCTGGCCCTGGCCCGGGCCCTGGAAGAGATCGCCGAAGTCTGGGTGGTCGCCCCCGACCGCGAACAGAGCGCCTGCAGCCACTCCTTGACCATGGGCCGGCCGCTTCGCCGGAAGAGGGTGAAGACGCTGGGTCCCAGGTACTTTTCAGTCAACGGGACGCCCACCGACTGCGTCCTCATCGGGGTGAGCAAGATCCTCCCCGAAAGACCCCACCTCATCGTCTCCGGGATCAACAAAGGGGAAAACCTGGGGGAGGACATTACCTATTCCGGCACCGTTTCCGCCGCGGTGGAAGGCGTGATCCTGGGGATTCCTTCCTTTGCCATTTCCCTTACCGCTCGAAAGAATTTTGATTTCGGCCCGGCGGCTCGTTTCGCGGTCCGGCTGGCGAGGAGTATTTTGACCCAGGGGCTCCCGCGGAACACATTTTTGAACGTCAACGTGCCCGCGCGTGCCAAGGCGGGCTCATACAAGATTACCCGGATGGGAAAGCGGGTGTACGGAGAATCGGTGAAGGAGTTGTCGAACGGCTGGGGGAGGAAATACTACACGATCGGCGGCAACGATCCGGGCTACGCCGATACGGAAGATTCCGACTTCAAGGCCATCGCCGAAAACGTCATTTCCATCACCCCCCTGCACCTGGACTGGACGAACTACGCGTCATTTGAGACGCTTTTGAAGAGAAAGATATAAAAACCGTTAGGACGCAAGGCGTGAGAGCGCGAGAGCGAAAGAATGTGGATCGAGGACTCAGATTTCGTGTGAAATACCGAACTGCGATAGTATCACTAAAATTCCTCCCTGCCGTGCCCTTCCAAAGGGAGGAGACATATTTCCCCCTTTGAAAAAGGGGGATTAAGGGGGATTTCTGAGATTTGTTGGCATTTTTGGAATATTTTCCAAAAGGGAAACAGTTGCTACCTTTGTTTATTCCGGTCCTCGCCTGATTTCTTTTTTCAACTACCTTGCGCCTTCGCGCGCTCGCGACTGCTATGAGATCTATTAAGCACGACTTGCCCGGAGCCGGAGATTACACGCGGGCCCGGGAAAAAATGATCCGGGAGATCGTCGGCCGGGGGGTTAAAGACCCGCGGGTCATCGAGGCGATGCTGAAGATCCCCCGCCACCTTTTTCTGCCCGAGGCCTTGCTGGGACAGGCATACGGAGATTCCGCCCTCCCCATCGGAGAAGGGCAGACGATTTCCCAGCCGTATATGGTGGCCTACCTCTGCGAGTCTTTGGGCCTTCGCGGAAACGAAAAGATCCTCGAGATCGGGACCGGGTCGGGATACCAGGCGGCCGTCCTCGCCAACCTGGCGGAGAGGGTCTATTCAACCGAGAGGATCCGGGCTCTTCTGGAGAGGGCGCGAAAAAACCTGGACCAGGTCCGGTGCCAGAACGTCGTTACGCGGCTGGCCGACGGCAGCTACGGATGGCAAGAAGAATCTCCCTTCGACGCGATCCTGGTCACGGCGGGAGCCCCTTCGCTTCCCCGCCCCCTGGCGGCGCAGCTCAAGCCCGGCGGCAGAATGGTCATTCCCATCGGCGACCGCAACGCCCAGAAACTCGTCCGAATCCGGAGGGAGGGCAGCGGATTCACGCAAGAAGAACTGGCGGAATGTAATTTTGTCGCCCTGGTCGGCGAATACGGCTGGGCCAAGAGGGAAAGATCGGCGGCTCACTAATTGCGGATCGTAGATTGCGGATTGCGAATGGTAAAAAATTTAGGATGACCCCTTCTGAAATCACTCTTTCCTACCCGGCTTTTCAATCTCGAACCAGGATCCTAAATTCGCAATCCGTTTTTTCTGATCGGCTTTTTTCAATCCGAAATCCCCAATCCGCGATCCGCAATCCTTCTTTGATACTCCTTCGCCTTTCTTAAGATTTCGTCTTCATCCAGGGTAAGCAGTTTCCGGTCTTCCATGACCACTTTCCCGTCGATGATCACGTCGCGAACGTCCGCACCGGTGGCCGAATAGACCAGCTGAGAGGGAAGGTTGTAGACCGGCTGAAGATGGGGCCGGTTCAGGTCAAGAATGATCACATCCGCCTTCTTGCCAGGCTCCAGCGACCCGATCTCATTTTCCATCCCCAGGACCCCGGCGCCCCCCAGGGTGGCCATCCTTAGCACCACGGTGGCAGGCATGACCGTGGGGTCCAGCCGGTGAACCTTGTGCAGCTTGGCCGCGGTGTCCATCTCCTGGAAGAGGTCCAGGTTGTTGTTGCTCGCACACCCGTCGGTTCCCAGTCCAACTACAATGTTCCGGGCCAAGAGATCAGGGACTGGGGCGACCCCCGACGCGAGTTTCATGTTGGATTCGGGATTGTGGACGACTCGTACGCCCCGGCGGGCCAGGAGGTCCATCTCCGGTCCCGTGAGCCAGACGCAGTGGCAGGCGATGAGATTGGGCGATAGGAGCCCAATGTTCTCTAAATAATCTACAGGCCTTCGTCCATACCTTTCAGTGATTTCTTCAACCTCGCTCCGCGTCTCCGAAAGATGGATTACAAGAGGGACCCCGAACCGTTCGGATATCTCCCGGCACTTTTTCAAGAGTTCGGGCGAGCAGGTGGTGGTTGAATGGGCAAAAAGGGTCGGATGAATTAAAGACGATCCTGAATAATTATTTATAAATTCCTCGATTTTCTTAAGCGAACTGGATGGGGAAGGAGAATCAGGGGCGGGAAAATCCAGAATTCCCTGGGCAAGCAGAGCTCGCATTCCGGATTGCGTCACCGCTTGCGCAACCTTCTCTTCAAAGAAATAGCCGTCGGCAAAGGTGGTCGTCCCGGAGCGGATCATTTCGGCGCAAGCCAGGAGAGTCCCCCAGTAGACGAATTCTTCATCTACCCATTTCTTCTCGGCGGGAAAAATATGCTCTTCAAGCCAGGTTTTTAGAGGGAGATCGTCCGCCAGACCCCGGAATAGGGACATTGGGGCGTGGGTATGGCAGTTCACCAGGCCCGGCATAGCCAGACATCCCCGGCCGTCGATTCTACGTTTGGCGGAGAAGGCGGGGAGATCTCCGGCGCCCACAGACAGGATCCGGTCTTCTTTGATGGCCAGCCACCCTTGGGGGATGCACTGGAGTGAATCCGGCAGGGGAAGCAGGCATATATCGTAAATTAAAAGATCAGCCGTTATATTCTCGGTCATCTCAACTCCCGCGTATATACAAAATCAGAGACTTTGGAGTGCGCAAGCCATGCTTGCGCTTTAAAAAGGCGGCAGCATGGCTGCCGCACTCCATATGTTTGCCCGACTCCCGGCGTAAGCCTTCCGGAACAAGCTTAGATTTCTTGCGAATTCGCGCTATTTGATCCTCTCCAGGATTTTTTCCTTAATCCGCCGCATCCCCTCAAGGATACTCTCCTCATCCAGGGTGAGGAGTTTCCGGTTCTTCCATAACCAGTTTTCCGTCGATGATCACGTCCCGCACGTCCGCACCGGTGGCCGAATAGACCAGCTGAGAGGGAAGGTTATGGATCGGCTGAAGGTGGGGCCGATCGAGGTCAAGGATGATCACATCAGCCTTCTTTCCCGCCTCGAGCGACCCGATCTCCTTTTCCATTCCCATGATCCTGGCCCCGGCGAGCGTAGCCATCTCCAGCACCACGTTGGCGGGCATGACCGTCGGGTCCAGCCGGTGGACTTTGTGCAGCTTGGCCGCGGTATCCATCTCCTGGAACATATCCAAGTTGTTGTTGCTCGCGCAGCCGTCCGTCCCCAGCCCCACAACTACATTCCGGGACAAGAGATCCGGGACCGGCGCGACCCCCGAGGCTAGCTTCATGTTGGATTCGGGGTTGTGGACTACCTTTACCCCCCGGCGCGCCAAAAGGTCCATCTCCCCATCTGTGAGGCAGACGCAGTGGCAGGTGATGAGGCCCGGGGAGAGGAGCCCGAGTTTTTCCAGGTGATTTGCCGGCATCCGGCCATATCTCTTACAAACTTCATCAACTTCACTCTGGGTCTCGGAAAGGTGGGTGATGAGGAGCGCGCCATGCCGGTCGGCCAATGCCCGGGCTTTTTTGAGAAGGTCGGGAGAACAGGTGTAAGGCGAGTGCGGTTCCACCGCGATTGTGATCAGTGGGTCTCCCTTCCAACGCTGGATGAGTGCTTCGGTATAATCAAAACCTTTTTCGGGCGGGCCGTAATTGGGGGAAGGGAAATCATAGAGCGCTTCCCCTACGACAGCCCGCATGCCGGCCTTTTTGGACGCCTCAGCCACCCGGTCCTCGAAGAGGTACATGTCGCAAAAGGTGGTAGTGCCGGACCGGATCATCTCCGCGCACGCGAGAAGGGTGCTCCAGAAAACCTGATCGCCGTCGGACTTGCTCTCGGCAGGGAACATGTACTTGTCCAGCCATTCCATGAGGGGAAGGTCGTCGGCCATTCCCCGGTAGCAGGTCATGGCCGCATGGGTATGGCTGTTGATAAGTCCGGGCATAATCAGCCCGCCCGAGGCATCTATGACGTGGGAACCGCGGAAGCGGTTCGTGATTTCGCGGCTAGGCCCCACTCCGGCGATCCGGTTTCCGATGATCGCGAGGGACCCCGGGCAGACGGGGCTTTCCCCCGGCACGAGGGTCAGAAGCGTTCCGTCTCGCAAAAGGAGATCCGCATTTTCCTTTTCTGCCTGCTTCATTGAAAAAACAACGTCGGGGTGAGTGCCGTATTTTTTTGTGCTGGTCGACTCTGTGTCCTCAGCGCCCCTCTGCGGTTAAGTATTTCAATCCGCAATCGGAAATCTACAATTTCTTTAGGACTCCCTCCACGATCCGGATCATCTTCTTCCCGGCCAGGACGGCGTTGGCCACGATCTCGTCGAAGCTTGCGGGCTTCATGCAGTCCGGAAGGTTCACGTTGGATATGGCCGAAAGCCCCAGGATTCGCAGGCCGCAGTGAACTCCCGCGATCACCTCGAGGATGGTGGACATCCCCACGGCATCAGCCCCGATCATCCGCAGGAACCGGGTTTCCGCCGGGGTTTCCAGGCTCGGCCCGCTCACTCCCACATAGATCCCTTTGCCCAGCGGTATCTTCGCTTCTAGGGCGGCTTCTTCGGCGAGTTCAATCAGGTTCCGGTCGTAAACGGCGGACATATCGGGAAACCGAGGACCAAAAGAGTCTATGTTGGGGCCGGTTAGAGGGTTGAGCCCGGTGAGGTTGATGTGGTCGGAGATGAGCATAACGTCCCCGGGGCTGAAGAGCGGGTCCAGCCCGCCCGCGGCGTTCGACACGATCAGGATTTCGACCCCCAATCTTTTCATCACCCGCACCGGAAGAGTGATGCGCGCTGCGGAGTAGCCCTCGTATGCATGAACCCTTCCCTGCATAACCAAGACGTCTTTTCCCCCAAGCTGCCCGAAGAGGAGCCGGCCCGCATGGCCTTCCACCGTGCTCCGGGGAAACCGGGGAATTTCCTCATACGGGACCTCCTCAGAGACGGAGATCTCATCCGCCAAACCTCCCAACCCCGTCCCAAGGATGATTCCCACCCGCGGTTTTGTCTTAACTCTTTGGGCAATCGCCCGGCAACACTCTTCAATTTCGCCCAGCGCAGGTTCCGCCGAAAAGGAATTCTCCATGCCTGCTCCCTCCCCGTTCAATCGCACGTCTTTGTTCAGCCTGGTTCCTTTTCCGGGCCCCTGAACAGTTTCATTATATCCTTCCGGAGGATCGTTGAGAATCTTGAAGCGATTTTAACCAGAGGAGAGACTTTCCCTCGCCCGAGGAAAAATTTCTTGAAAGGTTTGGCCTCCATGTTAATATAGTAAACACCTGCCGGTCAGAGCGATGGGGAATAGACTGTGATGATTTTCGATTCACTCCGGCAAGTCAGGCACATCCCGCTGCCCCCGTAGCTCAGGTGGATAGAGCAGCGGATTCCTAAACAGATTCAGGCCCAAAACGGGCCATTTCAAAAACCTAAATCAATCCACGCGATTCTCCACTAAGTTTAGGTTTTCATAAAGAAAAGCCCGATCAGGTGGTTGATCCATCGTGATCCCACTTGATCGGGCTTTGTCTTTGAATGGTTACAATTTGGTTACAATACCGGGTTGCCACGCACGCTGGGATTGGGGCGTGGGAGTAAAAAACGGCTGCCCCCTTACTGCTATCGGATGAAATGAACGGGTGTAACCATAATACGGTTACAGTATGCTTGCGGTCAGCTAAGGCTTGGTCTCGCCAGTAGTCGGCACCAACGGCCTGCCCTGCTAATCGAACAATGCCTTACCTTTGCCGGTGATGGGGAGCCCTCCTTGGATTCCGGACGGCCGTCATCGGGCCCGCGATGAATGCGGACGCGCCATACTCAATGGCCCATTGGATTTCGCATTTATGGAAGCCGTCGGCTGACTTACTGGCCTTGTCGATTAGCCCGCTGAAGACCCCCCAATCGGATCCTTGGCGGTAAGAGGCACGTTGATGGACATCGACCCGGAGATGTCCATCCCCAGTAGGGTCGGAAGCCCGGACATCCCGGTGTGGGCCATCTCCTAGCTGTTCGTGGATAGCCGAGCTTGTTATAGGCGGGAGGAGGTTGTGGGTTTCTTCTTTGCGAGAGGGCCCGGGTGCCTTGGAGGTATCCTTCGGGTATACCAGGGAATAAAGTAGGCCCAAGTTCATCAAGGATATTGTTTAACCGCTCTTGCGCCTCGGCTGCGGCTTGCGCCTGTTTGTCAAATAATTTCGGCTCCAATAAATGATTTCAGAGTAGCGCGAACGTCAGATGCCATCGTCCGGCCGCGTCTTCTTTTTCTTTCAGAATGGCCTTATACGCCAGAAATGCTTGTTCGATGGCGGTATAAACGAGACTATCAGGGCATCACATATCCGTACTCACCGATCCAACTTTTCTCCCTCGCGGCAAAGGTTTTATCCCTCTTGTGCCCTTGTCAATCTCTAATGAAAAGATGGCCATCATGTACCGAAGCGCATCAGATTTGGCATTTGTGGGCAACTTCCAGATCCCAAATGCATTAATCCCTACCACCATTGTACAACGTGAAAAATGAAGGCAAAATTCCGTGTTCCACAAAAGATGAACATGAGGCTTGACAGCGCTCCATATATCAACTATAAGACCCGGTATGAGAGGAGGGTTAGCGATTAAGAGACTTTCCTGGTTACTTTTTTCCCTTGGTTATTCTTTATTGGGGCCGAATGTTGAATAAGGAGGGAAGGCAATGAAAAAAGCAGGGGTGGTTTTGTTGATCCTTTCTGTGGCTCTCTTTTTAACGACGGGTCCCGGTTATGCTCAAAAGGTTCTAAAAATTGGGTGTTTGGGACCTTTGACAGGCCCCGCCAGCCTTTGGGGGCTAGGTATGACCAATTGCGCTCAGATGTGGGCCGACGAGATCAACGCCAAGGGAGGGCTCGAGGTCAAGGGGGAAAAATACAAAATTGAGATCATCGCCGAGGATGACAAATACGACGCTGCCCGGGCGGTCTCGGGTGCGGAGAAGCTGGTCAATCGGGACAAAGTGAAGTTCATCGTGGGACCGAACGGAACTCACACGACCCTGGCTATCCTTCCCGTCACCACTCCTGCCAAGGTCATTGAGTGCACCTTCGGCATGGACAAAGGCATTATTGGGCCAAAATATCCTTATTCTTTTCGTTCTCTGCCAACCGGGTACGAATTCTATACCCCGATGTACAAATGGCTGACCCAAAAATACCCGAACAAAAAACGCTTAGTTCTCGTGGTCAAAAACTATGCCGGAGGCCTGGTGGTCCGGGACCAAGCCAAAGAAGCCGCGGAAAAATTTGGGTATCAAATCATTGGGGTAGAATCTTATCAGCCTGTGACTACCGATTTTTATCCGGTCATGACCAAAATTTTGGCTCATAAGCCGGAGGTCATGGACTTCACCGCCGCAAGCGGAAGCGACACCGGCTTACTCCTGAAGGCTGCCAGGCAATTGGGCTATAAGGGTTTGGCCTTGCAGGCAACTCAGGGGGATCCAGAGACCATCATCGCTACGGCAGGCAGGGAAAATGCCGAGGGACATTACTTTCAAGGGGGAGGATCGGATGACGCCGTGGCGACCCCTGCCATGGTTTCGTTCATCAACGAATACACCAAGCGTTACGGTTCGTGGAACGAAGTCGCTTCACAGGATTGGTACATCCCGCGCATGCTTGGTCTGGCCATCCAGAAAGCAGGGACCATCGTCGATACGGATGCCGTTGCCAAAGCCATGGAGACCGTAGAAATGAAGTCGCCTCTAGTGAAAGGGAACCCAGTAGCCAAATTCGGCGGAAAAAATTACTATGGCCGGAATTCCCAACTCATAATACCCATGTGCGTTGTCCAGGTGATTCAAGGGAAGCCTAAGACGGTGGACATCCTGACCCCGACCCATCTCGAATAACTGCAACACAGATACATGAAAAAGTTGGGGCCTAAAACCACCAATTAAAAACGTTTCAGACCTTTCATTAAGCCAAAGGAGAAGAAAAATGAAAAAGATGCTAGGGATATTTTTCGCGTTCTTTCTGGCTTTTGCTTTCGCGACCGGAGCCGCCCAGGCCCAAAAAGTATTAAAGATCGGAAGCCTTGGGGCCATGACCGGACCGGCCGCTCTTTGGGGATTGGGCATGACCAATTGCGCTCAGATGTGGGCCGACGAGATCAACGCCAAGGGCGGGCTCGAGGTTAAGGGGGAAAAATACAAAATTGAGATCATCGCGGAGGACGACAAATACGACGCTGCCCGGGCGGTCTCGGGTGCGGAGAAGCTGGTCAATCGGGACAAAGTGAAGTATATCATCGGAACCAACGGGACCCATACAACGCTGGCCGCCCTCACCATCACGACACCGGCCAAGGTTATGCTCTTTACCTTCGGTTTCGATAAAACCGCGATCGGGCCCAAATACCCCTATTCGTTCCGTTCCATCCCGACGTCATACGAATTCTGCACCCCAATGTATGATTGGCTCAAGCAAAAGTTCCCGGATAAGAAGCGGATGGTCATGGTCGTCAAAAATTATGCGGGGGGTCTGGTCGCCCGGGACATTGCCATGGCTGCCGTCCAGAAGCAGGGCTTTTACGAGGTTCTGGGGACTGAATATTACCAGCCCAACACCACCGACTTCTATCCGGTTATGACCAAGATTTTGGCCCACAAACCGGATATCCTTGACTATGGAGTGGCCAGCGGGAGCGACACCGGTCTCCTCTGCAAGGCTGCGAGGCAGTTAGGGTTCAAAGGAATTACTCTCCAAGATAATCAGGGGGACCCGGGCACGATTATCTCGACAGCCGGGAAGGAGAATGCGGAAGGCCATTATTTCATGGGCGGGGGCTCGGATGATGCAGTGGCCACCCCGGAAATGGTCGCTTTTATCAAGGAATATGAGAAGCGGTACGGGGCCTGGAATGAAGTGGCCTCTCAAGACTGGTACATCCCCCGCCTGATTGGGTTAGCCATTCAAAAGGCCGGAACGATCAGCGATACCGACGCCGTCTCAAAGGCCATGGAGACCGTTGAAATAAAGTCTCCCCTGGTCAAAGGGAATCCCATCGTAAAGTTCGCCGGGAAGAATTATTACGGCCGCAACTCCCAAATCGTCATGCCCATGTGCATTGTTCAGGTTGTCCAAGGTCAGCCCAAGACCATCGCGGTCCTCAGCCCGAATCATTTGAATTAATCTGACCATGGGAAAGACAATTCAAAACCGGGGCGCGGCTTAAAAGCGCGCCCTGGCTGGCGAGCACATCATGGACATCGTCCTTATTGCCCAGGCGATTGCCAATTCGATCATGCTGGGGCTGATTTATACCTTGATCGCCCTGGGCATAACCCTGATTTTCAGCATCATGAAAATCGTGAATTTTGCCCACGGGCAAATTTACATGCTGGGAGCGTTTGCGGTCTATTACTTTTACGCCCAGTGGCACATTCATTACCTCTTATCCCTGGTCCTGGCGGCCATAACGATGGCTGCTCTGGGTGCGGTCCTGGAGCGAACCGTATTTCGTCCCCTCCGGGGACAAGAGCTCCCCTGCCTCCTCCTTTCCCTTGGAATCGCCCTGCTGCTTGAAGGGGGCGCATTACTCCTCTTCGGCGAGAAGGACAAAGGAGTGCCCCCGCCTTTGGCCGGTACCATCGAAATCTGGGGAGTTCACTTCGGCATGGACCGTTTGCTTATTATCATCCTGAGTCTTGCCCTCCTCTTCGGTCTTTTTATTTTCATCCAAAAATTCAAAGCCGGCAGGGCAATCCGCGCTTTGGCCCAGGATCTGGAGGCGGCCACGCTTCAGGGAGTGGATATTAACCGCATGTCCTGGTTCGGCTTTGGCCTGGGCTGCATGCTCGCCGGCCTGGCCGGAGGCCTCCTCGTTCCCGTCTACTGGGTAAGCCCATTCATCGGCGGGACAGCCGTGGTGAAGGCTTTTATCGTCATGGTCCTGGGCGGTCTGGGCAGCATCCCGGGAACAGTCCTGGGGGGGTTAATCCTTGGTTTTATCGAGAGTTTCGGCCAGCAATTCCTTCCCGGAACTTGGGCCATGGCTATCGCCTATATTCTGGTCATCCTGATGATCTTAGTACGGCCCAGAGGTCTCATGGGTAAGGAGTGAATGAATGACCGGACGGCTTAAAGTCCTCTTTTTTATTCTGGTTGTCGTTTTCTTTTTTTTACTGCCCCTATTCGAACGGGATCCGTACATTCTCCACGTCCTCATCGAAGTCGCCATGGTGAGCCTGCCCGCCCTGGGGTTGTGGTTGATTATGCTTACGGGCCAATTAAGTTTCGGCCAGGTAGCGTTCGTTGCCATTGGAGCTTACACCTCCTGCCTCCTGGTCATGAAATTAGGGATGAACACCTGGCTTGCTCTCCCCATCTCTGGGCTTACGGCTGGCCTTTTCGGGATGGCCATTGGGTACCCCTCGCTTCGAATCAAGGGAACGTACTTCGCCATCCTTACCCTCGCCTTTGGAGAGGCGGTAAGCATGATCCTGCTCAACTGGACGGGCCTGACCGGGGGCGCCGATGGCATCTTCGGTATCCCGCGCCCAAGCGAAATAGGGCTGGGCGGCCGGACCCTGGTTCAATTCTCTGCCGACAAGCTTCCCTACTATTACTATGCCCTCACATTGCTCATCATCTGTTTTCTGGTGATGGGCCGCATCAACCGTTCACACATCGGCTTGGTTCTGCGCTCGATCAACCAGAGCGACAGCCTGGCGGAGTCCGTTGGGGTCAACATCACGCGGTACAAAGTTTTGGCTTTTTCCACCGGCTGCTTCTTCGCCGGCCTGGGTGGAGGTTTCTACACTCATTACTTTACGATCCTTCATCCGGATAATTTCACCCTCTGGGACTCTATTTATTATGTTGTCTACGTCATCGTGGGGGGCGTCAGCTCCGGAGTGGGGCCTATTCTGGGAACTTTTCTTATGCTGGGAACGTTTGAGCTCTTGCGGGCCGTGAAGCAATTCCAGGCGGTAGTATATGCCCTCATCCTGATCTGTGTGATCCTTTTTCTCCCGGGGGGGCTTATGAACATTCGCCAAATCCTGTTTGGAGGGCGCGGCCCGGTGAGTGAAGACGAGACGAATGGGACAGAGGTCCAAAAACAATCCTGAGGGATCTTATGCCTTTGCTTGAGGTAAAAGGGCTAACCAAACACTTCGGCGGTTTGGCCGCCGTCAGTGACCTGGACTTCCAGGTTGCGGAAAAAGAGATCTTCGGGCTCATTGGGCACAACGGAGCGGGCAAGACCACCGCCTTCAATCTTATTACCGGAGTTTATCGCCCCACCAGCGGGCAGGTTTTTTTCCGGGGCCGGGAGATTACCAACGATAGCACCCACGCCATTGCCCGGCAGGGGCTGGTGAGAACCTTTCAAGCCACCAATCTCTTCAAAGAGATGACCGTCCGGGAAAACCTCATGGTTGGCCACCATCTCCACTTTCGCAGGGGATATTGGGGCCGAATCTTAAATCTGCCCTCGGTACGACGAGATTTGAGAGATTCCGAGAAGAGGGTCGAAGAGATCATTTCCCTCCTCCGCCTTTCCGGTTTGAAGGATGAGCTGGCCAAGAACCTTCCTCACGGACATCAGAGAGCTCTGGGCATCGGCATCGCTCTCTGTGCCGATCCCCGACTCCTGCTTCTCGATGAACCGGTCACCGGAATGAACCCGGAAGAAACGCAGGAGATGATGGATTGCATACGGGACATCCGAGACCGCGGGATCACCATTGTGATAATCGAACACGACATGAAGGTCATCATGGGGCTGAGCGACCGCATCGGGGCCATGGGTTTTGGGCGAAAAATTGCCGAAGGCCGGCCTGAAGAGATCCAGCATAACCATGCAGTCATCGAATCTTATCTCGGAGCTGAGGAAGAGGACCTGCTGTGATTCTGGAGCTGAAAAACTTGCTTGTCCATTATGAAAAAGTGAGAGCGCTGAAGGGGATCTCCTTTTCCATGGAAGAGAAATCGATTGTGACCCTCATTGGAGCAAATGGAGCGGGAAAGAGCACGACCCTGAAGACTGTATCCGGCGTGAAGCACCCCACTTCGGGAGAAGTTTGGTTCTCAGGGCAACGGATTGATTCCCTTGCTCCCCATGTTATAGTGGGCCTGGGAATTGCC
This sequence comes from uncultured delta proteobacterium, assembly GCA_963712535.1. Classification (GTDB taxonomy): domain Bacteria; phylum Desulfobacterota; class SM23-61; order SM23-61; family SM23-61; genus CAVQIK01. The sequence goes on from CAVQIK010000015.1 coordinate 339,666, forward strand.
CAGGTTCCTGAAGGCCGCAGGGTCTTTCCTTACATGAGTGTATTCGAAAACCTGATCATGGGTGCCTATCTGCGCAAAGATCTCCAGGGTATTTCCAGGGACTTCGAACTGATCTATGCTCATTTCCCCATTCTGAAAGAACGTCAGAATCAGGCCAGCGGCAGTTTGAGCGGGGGAGAACAACAAATGCTCGCCATGGGAAGAGCCCTCATGGCCGCCCCTAAGCTCATGCTCCTGGACGAGCCTTCGCTGGGATTATCCCCTGTATTGGTCAGAGAGATCGGGCGGATTATCGTAAACATCAACCGTCAGGAAGGGGTGTCGATCATCCTGGTGGAGCAGAACGCTCGGATGGCCCTCAAGCTTTCCAGTCAAGGTCATGTTTTAGAGACAGGGAAAATTGTACTGTCCGGCCCTTCCGTCGATCTCCTGAACAATGACCACGTCCGGCGAGCCTATCTGGGTGGGTGAGGAAAGTCCCCGGCAAAAACGAGTCCATTCCCAATTTTCTCAGAACTTTTTTGCCCTTGATTTCCTTTGTCCCTTTATCCTGTCTCCGGTTTCTTGCTTGTTGCTCACAGCCAGAAAAAATGCATTATAACCGAAAGAATTGGAGACCCTGAAAATGCCGCGGTTCAATTCAGGGCCACGGGGAAAAAGATGTCAGCATCCAGAACGCCTCCGAGCTGACCCGGCAGACGGCCGAATCGGGGCAAAATTTTTTGCCTCCCCGAGTTCTTTAGCACGATTTGCACTTACTGCAAGCAGGATCGAAAACTTCCAGCTGGCCGAACGCCCCGCCGGGCCGACCACAGGTTTGGGAGCTTATGATGAAACTCCTTGTTTTGAACCCCAACACTTCTTTGGAGATGACGGAGTCCATAGATAAAGTGGCTAGGCAATATGCCCAGCCTGGAACTGAGATCGTTTCTTGGAACCCCGAGCGTGGGCCTTTGTCCATCGAAGGAGCCTATGACCGTCAAATTGCCATCGAGGCCTCTTTGGAAAAGGTTTTAAGATCCAAGGAACGTTTTGATTCCTACATTATTGCCTGTTTTGGAGATCCCGGGCTCCAGGCTTTTCGGGAAGCCCTCGATGCCAATGTCCTGGGCATCGCCGAATCCGCCATGCTAACAGCGTGTACGCTCGGCTCCAAATTTTCCATTCTTAGCGTGCTGGCCCGGTCCAAACCTTCTGCTGAGATTCTTGTCCGTCTGTACGGCCTTCAGGACCGTTGCGCCTCGGTCCGGGCCACCGGTCTGTCCGTGTTGGAAGTTCATTCCAGCCGGGAAAGGCTCATCAGTCGTCTTACCGAAGAAGGGAAAAAAGCGATCGAAGAGGATGGAGCAGAGGTTCTGTTGTTGGGATGTGCAGGCATGGCGGGCGTAGATAAGATGCTCCAGTCGGTCTTGAAGGTGCCGGTTCTTGATGGGGTGGTCTGCGCGGTGAAACTTGCCGAAAGCCTATACGATTACGGGCTGAACACGAGCAAAGTTGGCTTTTTTAAGACTCCGGAGAAGAAAAAATATCTGGGTCAATGGACCGGGGTGCGCCTCCCGTGGGCTGAATAAAGAAGGGTAGGGGGGGCAATTTTCATGGACCCACACGTAAGACAAAGAATCCTTCAGTCCGTCGATTCTCTCCAGGAAGAGACCCTCGAATTTCTGACGGAATTGGTACAGACGGAGAGCTATAATCCACCGGGAGACACTCGAGCCATCGTCGAAGTCATCAACAGAAAGGCCCGAACTTACCCGGTTTCCATATCCTGCCCATCCTCAGATCCGGGAAAACCCAACATTCTCCTCTCCAGCAGAGGAGTTGGAGGGCCTCAGCTCCTTTTCAATTCTCACATGGACACTGTTCCCCCCGGCGACCCCACTCGATGGAAAGACCGGCCCCTATCCGGCAAGGTTCTCCAGGGGGAGCTCTTTGGCCGGGGGTCGGCGGATGCGAAAGGATCGGGAGCGGCTATGATCATGGCTCAAAAGGCTCTGGCCATGTCTGGAATTGACATGCGCGGTAAACTGACCGTGAACCTTGTTGCGGATGAAGAAACGGGGGGAGGGCTGGGCACCCGCTTTATCCGGGATCAGAATCTGGTGTCTCCTGATTACGTGGTCATCGGGGAGATCACGGGAAACCGAATTGCCACGGCGGAAAAGGGGACGCTCATCATGGAACTGACCACCTACGGAAGGTCGGCCCACGCCAGCACTCCCTGGGAGGGGATCAATGCGATCAGCAAAATGGCTTCCCTCCTTACCCGGTTGGAGACCGACCAACTCCGAAAATTTGCTCGTCGACGCCATCCCCTGACACCCCCTCCGTCAATCAATTTCGGGACTATCGCGGGAGGGGTCAAATCAAACATGGTCGCCGATGTCTGCAAAACTTCCATCGACCGGCGAACCCTGCCGAACGAGGAGACTGAAACCGCCCTGCGAGAAATTCAAGAGGTGATCGAGGCTATGGAGAAAGAAGACCCGGAGTTCAACGCCAGGCTGGAAGTCCTTCGGACCGGCTCGCCCATTGACACTCCCTTGAATTCCCCCCTGGTCCGATATGCTCAAAGCGCCTGTTCTCTTTTAGGCCTTCCTGCCGAACCGGTGGGCTATGCCCAGGCCAGCGACGGCCGATTTTTTTCGGAGAAAGGCATCCCCACCATTTTAATAGGCCCCGGAGAAGCCAGCCAGGCGCATACGGCGGATGAGTCCATCGATATAGCCCAGGTTCTCGAAGCTGCGAGGTTGTATGCCCTCTTAGCTTTCTTAATTTTGCATGCCCAGGACAACCAAACATGAAATCCATCGTCACCCTGACCCCCGAAGAATCCAAACGACTCATTGCCAGGGCAATTGTCTGCATGGAGGTCGTCCAAAACGCCAAAAATCATGGGATCATCGGCCTCGCCAGGTGTTCCTCCTGTGCTTACATCGCGGAGGAATTAACGGGGCGAAAAATGGATAACCTCATGCGCTATTGCAGCGGTTACATTGCCGGGCCGGGGTCCTGTGCGGTTCTAAACACCGAGCAAGGAAAACTTCTTGTTCTTTACCACGGCCAAGAGAAATGGCTCCATTACACGGAAGGGAATATTCTGAAATTTATCGATGAGATGGATGAGGATGACGTGATCATCAAGAGCGGGAATGTGCTTGATCCTTCCGGGCAGGTGGGGACGCTGGTCGCCCACCCCACAGGCGGGGAGGCGGGCTACTACCTTCCTCCCATCCTGGCCAAGGGCATCCAGCTCATCGTCCCCACCCTGATCAGCAAGTCCATCCCCTTTCCTTTATCCCGGCTTCTGACCTCCCTGGGGACATCCAGAATTCGGGTCGATCGGACGCACGGAATGGTTTGCGGCATGATTCCCCTGCCCGGTACAGTCGTAACCGAACTCGACGCGATTCGCCTCCTGAGCGGAGCAGAAGCGCTGCCCATCGCGGTGAACGGGATCGGCAGCGGGAAGGGATCGGTCACCTTGCTGGTGGAAGGCGCAGAAAACGAAGTAAATACCGCCTGGGAAATCGTCAACTCCATCAAAGGCGAGCCCCCACTGATGGAACTTCTCTCCCAGTGTGATGTGTGCTATATAAAAAACGATCCGGAGAAAAAATCCCGCTGTCAGGGGCGAAATTCAATTAAAGATGAAGAAAATTAGCCCGGAGTGGAGACTCTGCAGGAACGAAGGAGGATAAAGATGGCAAAAGGCGGAATCATGATCGTAGGACTAGGCGACTTGGCGGGCTGGGTCTTGGAATTTCTGGCCCGCCTTCCGGGTATGCGCCGGATTGTGGCCGGAGATATCAATGAGGATTGGGGGATTCAGAAAGTCAACAGTGCCATCATCGGCGCTGCACAGCTGAACCTCTTCCCGCAGATTCACTTTCGGCGCATGGACGTGAACGACATTTCGGGGATGGCGGCTATCCTGCGGGAAGAAGAACCGGAGGTGATCTACAACTCCACCACCCTCCAGTCCTGGTGGGTGATCACCCAGTTGCCCAAGGCCGTTTACCAGGAGATCGATGAAGCCCGTTACGGCCCCTGGTTCCCCATGCATTTCGTCCTCACCCACAAGCTCATGACGGCGATTCAAAAATCGGGTATTAAAACCCTCGTGGCCAATGCCGCTTTCCCCGATGCCGTAAATCCGGTCTTGGCAAAATTAGGCCTGACGCCCACAGTGGGAATCGGAAACATCGACAATTTGACCCCGTCCCTAAAATTGGCCGTGAGCCGAAAGCTCAATGTTCCATTGCCCAGCGTCACCATCTATTTGATTGCCCCCCATTTTTTCAGCTATTTTACCGCCCGCTTCGGCCATACTGCCGGCTGCCCTTACCTGTTGCGCGTCACCGTGTATGACGAAGATGTTACCCCGCGGCTCAATGGCGAGGAGTTGTTTAAAGATCTCATGAAATATGCCCGGAGGCCGGGGAGTCTAAAAGCTCACCCCGTCGTGGCAGCCTCCGCGGTCAAGATCATTCGAGGCCTGTACCACGATACCCGCGAGCTGGGCCATGCTCCGGGGCCGAATGGCCTTCCCGGCGGATACCCCGTTCTTCTCTCCTCCTCCGGGGTGGAAGTGGTGTTGCCGAAAGGGATTTCTTTAGACGAGGCGGTGAAGATCAATAATCAGGCCCAGAAGTTCGACGGAATTGAAGAGATTCAGGATGATGGCACGGTTGTCATTACGGACAAATCGGCGGAAATTATGAAAAGGGTGATCGGGTTCGACTGTAAAGTTTTGAAAATCTCCCAGATGGAAGAGAAAGCCAGGGAGATGGATGAACGGTTCCGAGGCTACGTGGAGAAGAAAAAAGGTTGAAGGCCTACGCCGGGGATCTGACGAGACAAGAGGGAAGGGAAAATGGCAAAAAAAAATAAAAAGGCAGGTAATGGAAGACCCGTGCGGGTCGCCACAATACAGATGTCCATGAAGATGGGCGACAAATCCGCCAATCTCAAAAAGGGTCTGGCCAGGATCAAAGCGGCTGCCGAGCGGGGAGCTCAAATGATCCTGCTTCCCGAGCTTTTTACCACCGAGTATTTCGCCTGGTGGAGGGATACGAAGTTTTTCGAATACGCCGAGACTATCCCGGGGCCCACCACCGCCGCGGTGGGAAAACTGGCCCGCAAACTCTCCGTATACGTGGTCGCCCCCTTTTATGAAAAAGAAGGGCCGGGGATGTACTACAATTCGGCCGTCCTCATCGGCCCCCGGGGAGAGATCATCGGCCGGCAGCGGAAGATGCATATTCCCGCGGTGAAAAGCCTTGAAAAGCTATACTTCCAGCCGGCAGAACCGAATTTTCCGGTATTTTCCACGAAGTTTGGAAAAGTGGGGATCTGCATTTGCTATGACCGGCTCTTCCCCGAAGTATGCCGGGCGCTGGCCTTGAATGGAGCAGAGATCATCTTCGTTCCCATCGCGGGGACGATTTTTCCCAAAGTTTCCACACTGGACACTCGTGCTTTGGAGAACGTCCTTTTCGTGGTGGCCGCGAATAAGGTTGGGGAAGAGGAGGGGCACCGCTACACCGGCGGAGCCATGATCGTCAACCCCGAAGGGAAGGTGATTGCTCAAGGGGGAGAAGAAGAAGAGATCGTCGTGGCTGATCTCGACCTGGAAGATGTGGAAAAAACCCGCCGAGCTTTTCCCTACTTCCGGGACCGCCGTCCTGAACTCTACGCAAGGTTGCTGCAGCCTGCAGTCTACTATTCGGGGGACCCCAGCCGATGAAAATATCCATCGATCTTTCGGAAAGGAGGCAAGGGGGGAAAAATGTCTAATAAAATATTGGTCTCCGCGGCGCAAATGGGGCCCAGTTCTTTCAGCAATGGGCAGGTGGATAAAAAAGGCAACGTTCAGCGAATTCTGGCACTGTTGGAAAAGGCGGGCCGGGAGAAAGTGAAGATTATCTGTTTTCCCGAGCTGTCTCTTACCAATTATTTCGCGGTACGGATGAACCGGAATTTTGAAATGTATTTCGATCAGATTCCCAACGAACTGACTCGGGATATCTTTTCATTCAGCCGGGAAAAGCCCATTTCCATCATTCTGCCCTATGCTGAATTTGACGGAGTAGCCTATTACAACACGGCCGGCGTCATCCAGCAGGGGCAGCTGATTGGCAAATATCGGAAGACCCACATTCCCAGCGCCTTTGTAGCCGCGGAGGTGGGACTGGGCAACTTCGAGAAACAGTATTTCGCCCCCGGGAATTTAGGGTACCCTGTTTTCGACCTTCAAGGAGTGAAGGTGGGAATCCAGATCTGCTACGACCGCCATTTCCCGGAAGGATATCGGACGCTGGCTCTCAAAGGAGCTCAGCTGGTCTTCAACCCCACGGCTCTTCCCTACCGTGGTCTGGAATGGCGGAAGACGACGTGGGAAACGTTTTTACGGGTTCGTTCTTTCGAAAATAATGTGTTTGTCGCGGGCGTAAATAAAGGGGGAATGGAAGAGGGGCTGGACTTTGCGGGGGACACGCTGTTCATCAACCCTATCGGCGGAGTGGTCATGTCCAAATCGCAGACGAAAGGAGATGAACTGGTTTTGGTGGAAATTTCGCTCGACGATATCACCGAGGCCAAAAAAATTCTCCCCGTGTTTCGGGACCGCAGGCCGGCGGAATATTTTCCTTTGTCGGAATAGCTGTTTGATGTAAATCACGCCCGCATTCCAAATCTCTCAAAGGGAGGAATCCATGGAAGACTTGGCAATCAAAAACGGAATCCTGGTAACGCCTCAAGGAAGAATCCGCGGAGGCCTAACCATCGGCGGGGGAAAAATCACCGAAGTGGGAAGCGACGGATCTCTACCGAAAGCGCGGCAAGAGGTCGATGCTCAAGGGCTTGTGGTTATTCCCGGCCTTATCGACCCCCATGTTCATCTGGGGCAGGATAAGGAAGAAAAATTCCGGGACCAATGCCGGAGTGAATCGATCTCAGCGGCCGTGGGTGGAATTACCACCATGATCACCACGGCCCGATTCGGGAACGCCCTTGAGCCCCGGGTGCCGACCTATCGTAAGGCTAAAGAGGTTGGCCGAAGCAATTCCTTCATCGATTTCAAGTTCAACGCTTTCATGACCAATCAAAAGCACCTGGAAGAGATTCCAGCGCTCATGGAAGAAGGCGTCTGCTCTTTCAAACTCATGATGGCCTACACGCGCGAAGAAGCCAAGCAGATCGGGCTGGAGGGGATCGACTGGGGGTTTGCTTACCGGCTCTTCGAAATCGTGGCAAAAATCGGGCCTCCGGCGCTCGCCCAGATTCACTGTGAGGAACCGGAGATCATCCATACGCTCCGCCAGCGCCTCATCGCCCAAGGCCGCCAGGACATCGCCGCCTGGACCGAATCGCGCCCGTCGGTCTGCGAGGCCATGCAGCTCTATGATGCCGGCCTGCTGGCCCACGAAATGGGAGCCCCCCTCTACATTGTGCATATAAGCGCCAAGGAAAGCGTGGATACCCTGCAGTATCTCAAGGCCAGGGGGGCCACGATCTTCGGAGAGACCTGCACCCATTACCTTACGCTTGACCGGAATCCCGCGTGTGGAATCCATGCTAAGGTTAACCCTCCGCTTCGGGACGTGCCGGACCAAATTCGGATCTGGAAAGGACTAAACGAAGGAACGCTGGAAACCATCGGTTCAGACCATGTTCCCTACATGCGAACGGATAAGGAGACCGGGGGACTCTGGAAGTCCATGCCGGGATTCGGAGCCATGGGCGCCACATTACCCCTGCTCGTCAGTGAGGGAGTGCATAAGGGAAGGCTGACCTGGGAGCAGCTGGTAAAATTTACCTCGGAGAATACCGCTAAAATCTACCGCATCTATCCGCAGAAAGGGGCGCTGACCCCCGGCTCGGATGCTGACCTGGTCATTGTGGATCCTTCCAGGGAGTGGGTTTTGGGCGCCGAAACCCTTATGTCCCGGTCTGACTTCTCCATTTACGAAGGAACGAAGGTCAAAGGGCGCCCCATTAAAACCTATGTCCGCGGACGGTTGATTGCAGAAAATGGCCAACTCGTGGCTGAGAAGCCTGCCGGGGAATACGTTGTTCCTTCCTGGTGAAAACTGGTCGGTAGTTTTGGAGGAAGTGGATGCTGCTTGAAATTTAAATGATTAACAGGGTGCTGAAAAACCATCCGTTCACCCTTCGAAAAGTGCGCGGTTGCTGGAGGGATACGCGTCCCTGCTCTAGGGCACAGCAGCGGTGGCAGACAGTAGCCATGGTTTACTGAAGGAGCGGGCAAGCCTTTATGAAACCGAGGATTACCCTGGTTCCAACTGGGGGTACGATCTCCAACCGCTCCACGCCGATGGGAGCCGCGCCCGTGTTTGGGAGTGCTGAGGACTTGCTCCGGCAAATGCCTGACTTGGGGGTGGAGATCTCTCTCCAGGAGCCGGTGATCCGCAAAGGGAGCGCCCATATCGTCCCCGAGGATTGGACAAGGATGGCCGAAGTAGCGGCGGCCGCCCTAGATTCCGGGGCGGAGGGAGTCGTGATTCTCCACGGCACCGACACGATGCATTACACCGCCGCCGCCCTCAGTTTTATGCTTCAGGATTTGACCCGGCCCGTGGTCCTGACCGGCTCGATGAATCCTGGCGGGGATGCAGGAAGCGATGCGATCTTTAATTTGCAAAACGCTATTAGAGTTGCCGTGGGAGGGGATTTGGCCGAGGTCTGCATTGTCTTTTCGGCCGACGCCCGGAGAAGCCGGGGGATGATCCTCCGAGGCAACCGTGCCCGTAAGATCCATTCGCTGGCGATCGACGCCTTTGCCAGCATTAATCTTTTGCCGCTGGGGTATATCGAAAGACGGAGAATCGTCTATACGGAGGTGCAGCGCCGGAATCGGGCCGATGGCAGGGTGAGGTTGTACGCCCAGCTGAACCCCCGGGTGGTTCTACTCAAACACAACCCGGGATTAACCCCTGACATGCTTGGCCACTCTCTCGAAGGGGCGGCAGGGGCCGTGATCGAGGGAACAGGGGCCGGCCACCTTCGATCCGATCAGCTCGAGGTGATCGCTGCGTTTCCCGGTCCGGTCCTCGTTAGCACGCAGGCGATCTGGGGCGGCGTGAAGTGGGGCCTCTATGCGAGCGACCGGGCGTATGCAGGACTTGCCAATCTCCTCCCCGGAGGAGACATGACGAGCGAGACGGCCCTCGTAAAATTGATGTGGGCACTGGGGCAGGGAGGCGATGTCCGAAAGACGATGCTCACCAGCATCGCCGGAGAGCTCACGGAATCGCCTAAAATCCCCCCATCCATCCCTGCTTCTGATCGATGAGCTCATGATGGGAAGGCTTGCGCCTTTGTTGGCCGAGACCTCGTCGCTAAGATCCACGAGATTCACCGGTCCGCAGGGATGGCCATTTTCTCGTGGAGCATAACGTAAAAACGAAGTCCCCGAGGTAACGGCACCCCTACCTTCTTATCGAGAAGTTGATGATTGCGGATTCTAAACTTATAATAACTGAAAAAGAAATTTCGGACCTCGAAGAGTACAGAATAAACCCTAAATTTCCGCGAGAAATTCCGCTCCGAAGCAAATTTACCGAGTACACCTACTAATTGTCATGTAACTAAGAAGGGAGGTTAAAAGATTACTGAAGGAAATCGTGCGTCGCATAGAGATGAAAAGATCAAAGTTTATGATCCCGAGATACAGATCGGATCTAGCAAAGATTGAAACCACGACAACTCGATTTAGCCCGTAATTGAGGCTGAGCTCTCGGCTATGGGAAAAAAGGGAGGAGGGCAAAGCTGCGGGCACAACTACTATTCATTTTGTTTTCCGGATGAAATATACCAATGGAAATTCCCTGCCAGATGACAAGGGAAAAGTGGACGCGCCATCCTCCAGCGAGCACCACACCTGACCAACGCGCTTACTACAACCCTTTAAGCCTATCTGTAAGGCGCTTTTCGTTCAATTTACTTTGAGAATTTCAGTTTCCCTCTTTCAGCCTGATGCTAAGTTTGCCAGGCGCAGTGAGATATTCTCATTGGACATACTCTACCGAAAACCGTACGTCCGCTCCGTAATGAAAATCGGTATTGTTTACATTGATACAATCCATCGTAAAGGTTTTATTCGTTACTGTCTCGGCGAAACGACCGACAGGAAGTCCCAGAGATGGATCTCGACTTCTGGCGAGTTCATCGACCTCGAATATACCATCATGTTCTTTGCCCGAAGATCCTACCCACACAGTTTCTTGACCTGGATTAACCACTTCGGGCAAGCCAACGTGAGCAAATCCAACGGAGTACGGTCTACTGGTCTTGTTCCAGTCATCAATATCTTGGGTGGGGAGATTGAACTCCTTGATCATATTCGGAAGCCTCGGGCTACCAAAATAAACTCTAAACCAAAACTCCCCCTCGCCCGTGTTGAACGGATCTCCATCGTTGAAAATGTGCACAGTTGGAAACTCAACGGTGAGCTTTCGCCGCAAGGTAGTGAATTCGTCTTGCCTGAAATCCCAATTGCCCTTGTCGTCGGTCACCAGAACTAGGAAAAAATGTTGGTTGCCCGGCAAGAGCGGGTTGATTTCAACCTTATGATCATTAGTTACAGTGAGCGGGGCAGTGGGTGCTCCGACAGGAGAATTAAGGTGTGGCATCCCGTTGCTATCAGTGACCGGCTTGGTCCGACTCACGCCGATCGCAATAATTTCCGTCGGGACGTTCGTATGTATTTGATGCCAGTACCAGGTCCCGCCGAAATCTCGATTCTCATCGGTGATCAGTTTGCGAATTTCGGGCTCCTTCCAAACGCAGAATACCTTGACGTAGGACCTGCGAACGGGGTCAGTTGTTAGGGGGCCGTGTCCCTGCATGAAAATGCCAACCTCATAAACCTGGCCTGGCTTCAGTGTCCACACATAGTCTCCCTTAACATCCGCGTCGGCGCGTTGGACCCGCTTGAAGGGATCAACCCAGGTCCAATTGCTACCCGACATGCGTTCCCAGATATCTTCCCTTTCCTCCTTCTCATATTTAATAGTAGTGATGTCAGTGGTCCCTTTATTCTTATCGACAACTATCGGATTGATGGTTGCACTTACGTTGGTCATAATGCACCTCCCGGGTCATCGAATCTTGTCCAACCTACTTCCGCTGTGGTGAATCTAATCACTCTTTCTAAGTTGTCAATTCCTATTGGCATCTTAATCACGAGGGATCCGGATATTTTTCGAAAATGATGAGTCGGTAATTTGCTGCCTGCACATCCTGCCCTTATTTAAGAATAACTGAATGAAATCTGAACAGAGTAGGCCAAAACGCCTCCTGTTAATTTCAGGAAGTAATCTGCATTCACCTCCGGCGGGTCCGGCGGGGTCAGCCTTGATAACTGGTCATAAGATGAGCAACCTGGATTGCGGTAACGGTTTTCAAATTGGCGTTCAGGAGGGATAAATGGGCCGGACAGTTTTGGCATACAGCCATGTGCATGAAAAGGAAAAGGAAAGTTGAAGGCTCTTTCGGAAAGCCATGAGCAAGGAGGACCAGGAGGCGTTTGACCCCCCTCTTCGACCGGGCAAAATTACACACCCATGCCGCAGTGTACCAGGCCCATTCCTTTCCCATGGAAACAATCCTTCTATCCATCTGCCTGGAACACGAGAAGATGCTCTAGGGGATCCTGCGTAAGCTCAAGGGAACGAACCCGTAAATGCCGTTTGGGGAGTTGTTGTTCTGGTCTGGTGAGATTCGGATGCTCGTCCAAAGAATATTGGGTTCAGGTAGATTGATCGCCAAGACGGAGGCGTTGAATCATTTATTCTGACTATGGCGCATAACGGAGTAAGGTTTCCCCGTTCCCTTGTTCTCTCCTGAACTGCGTTATCCAGAAGAATCATGGCCCCCTCGGTCCTCGTAACATCCCAGGTGAAGGGGACCTTTTGAGCTTTAGTGGGTTTTTTAAATTCTTTGGCGGTACGACAGCATCCTTCATCGCCTTTCCCACCCTCATTTTCACCACAGTCTTAGCCGGGATTTTTATCGCTTGACCGGTGGCCGGATTGCGCCCCATGCGAGCCTTCCTCTTCGAGAGAACCATTTTCCCAGCCCCAGGGATTGTAAAGGACCCGGTTTTTTTGGTTTCGGAAGCCGTTAGACCCGCTATGTCGTCAAGGATGGCGGCTACCGTCCTCTTTGGTAATTCAAACTTCTCTGCAAAATGAGAAACGATCTGAGACTTGGTCATGGGCTTTTTAGCTATTTTGTCCTCCTATTGAAATGGGTTCTAAATCTGTGTATGGCGGGAGTATATTCGAGAGGAGATTGCCATGCAAGCGGAAAAGAAAGCTAAACGGCCCCTCAGAAAAGGGAGATCTCGCCTTAAATGAACGAGCCCCTATGCGCCAGTACGTGCTATTATGCCGAAAAATTCCAAACGAGTCCCCCAAATGGATAACCCTTCCAAAATCTATGGCCAAGTTGAACGTTCGTATTACCTTCTGTAATGAAGAGAATGGGTTTACGATTGCCAAGGTCAAAGTGAAAGGTGAAAAGGATCTGGTTACGGTTGCGGGCCCATTGCCTGGCGTAAATCAAAAACGCCTGGCGATTCAACTGACGGAAAAGCAGATGGAGGGGGTAAAGACAGCGGTCACGAAGAAGGTCATGGTGCTTACCGGGGGGCCGGGGACGGGGAAGACCACCATTATCAAGGCCATCCTAGAAATCTTCCGAAGGTTGACTCACAGAATCATAATGGGGGCTCCTACCGGGAGAGCGGCCAAGCGAATGTCGGAAACCACCGGATGGGAAGCCAAGACGCTGCACCGAATCCTTGAATGGAGTCCCAAAGAGATGGGGTTCAAAAAGGACCAGGAACATCCGTTGGATGCCGATGTGGTCATCGTGGACGAAGCCTCAATGATAGATAATCTCTTAATGCATCACCTCCTCAAGGCCGTTCCCAAATCGGCCGTTTTAATTTTGGTCGGTGACGTCAATCAGCTTCCTTCTGTAGGGGCGGGGAATGTTTTAAAAGACATAATAAATTCAGGGGTGGTCCCGGTTGTTGAACTCCAGGGAATCTTCCGCCAGGCAATGGGAAGCCTCATCATAACCAATGCCCATCGGATTCACCGCGGAGAGTTTCCCCGAATTGCCGGGAAAGGCGAGCTTCAGGATTTTTATTTCATTCAATAGGAAACTCCCGAAGAGATCGCTTCAATCATTCTGGAGTAGGCTCACGATAACCTCAGATTTCCATATCTATGTTCATGATAGTCACTTTACTCCCCAAATCCATCCTTCAATACGGGCCACTTCGCGTTCATTCGGTGAAAGGCAGGGATTGAAGAATTCTGAGAGGTTGCCGTTGAGATCTGCCTGGCGCAACCAAGCGGCAGCTGAATAGGCGTCGTGCTGGTCGGCGTTACGGCCCTGGGATGCAAAAATATGGCTCCACAGGGACGGGTAGACCTCCACCACCACCGAACGCCCGGCCGGGATGTCCCAGCCATCGAAGGGCCAAAAATGGACCCAGTGGCCAACCTGCGAGCGGAAGTAACGCAACCACGGCAGTCCGGCATGGGTAGACTTAGCCACCGAGCCCGGCACATCGAAATGGAAGACCGATTTGGCAGCTGCTAGTATTTCTGTCAATCGTCGCCAGTGGGGGTCGCCGATGCGGGCAGCGCCGTCCCCAATGGAGCCGTTGCGCACAAAATCCACGTAGCTATTATCATCATCGGTTGGCCAATGGCGCTGGAAATCGTCGAGGAACGCAGCCCAGTCATGAGGAAGGCCGTACTTCTTGAAATAAACCAGCGGAAATGAGAATCCGTGATCGATCCCAACCAGGGCAGGAGTATTTTCTGAGAGCCTTGTGGCCAACCACTGAGCAATGCCTCGCCGCGTCCAGTATTTGCGTGGGCTTGACGGCGGCAGCACTTCCATGGGCAGAGAAGATCCATCGGCCATATAGACTCGGAGGCCCTTGAGGGGTGAAATCGGCGTCTTCGCACCCGAATAATCAATCCCTATGTAACGGCTGAATCGGGGCATATCTTAACCAGCTTAATGCTTTCCCACAAGGCGAAGAAGGGGGACGTTCATGCAGAAAGTTCTCGGCAATTTCAGCATGAACGTCCCCCTCCCTGCTCGTCCCCCTCCCTGCTTAGCTTGGGCCAGTCGAAGTTGCGTTATAAGACCCATCGAAGGGTGGATCCCCAGCATGAGGTGATCACCGCCTCCCTGGTTGCGCCGGGATCGATCAATGAGGGGAGGGTTTTGGAAGAGATGGTCAAGGTCCATGAACAGAATACGATTATTGATAGTTTGCTTACTTATTTACAGATACTCCGAGACCTGGGTGATTGTCATGTAACCCCTTTAGGTTTGGGGGGAGGAAGAGTAACCTTGGGCTCCTCTTTGACTACGAGGGAGGGCCTTAAGAGTTCAATAACTCTTTGAGCGATGGTGTCGATTTCTTGGAATTCAAGCTGGATCTTCATGGCGGGATTATATCAATTTTCGAGAAATGGGATGAATGCCGGGGACACGAAAGGGACTTTACGTTACTGCTAAATACCAAGATATGCCTTTTTCACTATTTCGCTTTCGAGGAGGTCCTTTGACTTTCCGTCCAAAACAATCTTTCCTGTTTGAAGGACATATCCTCGATCTGCCATTTCCAAAGTTTCCTGGACATGCTGCTCCACAATCAGGATGGTAAGACCCGATTTCCGGATTGTTTCAATGGTCTCAAATATGCGGTCCACAAGATTCGGGGCTATTCCGAGAGAGGGTTCATCGAGCATCAGGAGCTTTGGCCTGCTCATGAGCCCCCGCGCAATTGCAAGCATCTGTTGCTCGCCGCCGGAGAGAGTTCCCGCTTTCTGTTTCATTCTCTCCCGGAGCCGGGGAAATAATTCAAAGATCCTGTCTAAGGTATCCCCCCGGATTTTTTCATCCTTCTGAATATAGGCACCCACAAGCAGGTTTTCGTTAACACTCATTTTAGCGAAGATCCTTTTGCCTTCGGGAACCAAGGATATACCCCTGCGGACAACTTGGTGCGGTCCAATTCCGTTGATTCTTTCCCCTTGAAATAAAACGGATCCCTCTGCGGGGTTAAGCTGGGAGGCTATGCTTTTAAGGAGGGTCGATTTCCCAGCCCCGTTGGAACCCAAAGCAGCAACAATCTCTCCCTCTTTTACCTGCAGAGATACCTCATGCAACGCCGTAATCTGTTTGTACTTGACCTTAATTTTCTCTACGCTTAGCAACGTATTTTCTCCCCAAATAAGCTTCGATTACCCGCGAATCTTTGGCGACTGCTTCCGGGGTATCCTCAGCGATTTTTGCTCCATGGTCGAGCACGATGACTCGATCCGAAATTGGCATAATGACTTCCATGATGTGTTCAACAACGATAAAAGAAATTCCCCCTTTTCTAACTTTGCTTATCAGTTCAACGGCCTCTTTTACTTCCCCCGTAGTCAAACCGGCCATGGCTTCATCTAGCATAATGATCTTAGGGTCGGAGGCTAAGGCCCGTGCAAACTCCAAACGTTTTTTATCTGGCAGGGTTAAAGTAGACGTCAGAAAATTCTTTTTGTCAGCAAGCCTCACAAAATCCAGTATTTCTTGGGCTTTTTCCCGGGCTTTAGCTGCATGGGGAGTATGAAGAAAGGCTGCGGTCATCACGTTTTCCAGGGCGGTCATCCCGTTAAAAACCTTGACAAGTTGAAATGTTCGAGCGATGCCGATTTTGCAGACTTCTTCCGGTGGGAGGTTGGTGATGTTTTCTCCCTGAAAAAAGACAGTTCCTTCCTCATTTGGATAATACCCGGCAATACAATTAAACAGGGTGGTTTTCCCCGCGCCATTTGGGCCGATCAAACCAAGAATTTCCCCGTCATTAAGCTTGAGATCAATCTGATCGTTCGCGATTAACCCACCGAACCTCTTTGTAAGTTTATCGACGACCAATAGTTCCTTTGCCATCAAACCTGTTCCTTTTTCTGGAATAGACCCATGAGACCCGCCGGTTTGTACGCAGAGATCACCATAATAAGGCCCCCGTAAATCATTAAATCAATGCCCTGACCTTTTCCGCCCAGATAGAAGCGGGTGAATTCTGAGAGAGGTACAAGGATGGCTGCGCCAATCAGGGGACCAAGAATTGTTCCCGTGCCGCCGAGGACCGCAATGAGGCACATTTGAATCGACAATTGCAGCAACAGCACAGAGGTTGGGTCAATGTAGAGAACATATTGGGCATAAAAGGTACCCGCGATTGCAGTAAACGCTGCGGATAAGCCCATGGCAATCATTTTGTATCGTGTGGCGGGAATTCCTACAGAACGGGCAGCATCCTGGTCTTCTTTGATTGCCCTCAAATAAAATCCCAACCGATTTCTGGTAATCCAGAGGGTCATTCCAATCGATAGAAGAAGGAAAAAGAGAATGATGTAGTAATAGGGGAGTTTGCTTTTATGAAACTCAAAATTAATAAAGGAACTTGGGAGGATTGGAAGATAGAGGCCCACCGCCCCTCCAATCAAGGGCCAGTTTAAGAAAAGCAAATGAAGGATTTCTCCCACGCAAATAGTCGCAATGGCGAAATAATGCCCCTTAAGCCGGAAACAAGGGTAACCGACAATCAGGGAAACAAGCACGGCCAAAATAATACCGGGAAGCATTCCCAGCCATGGGGAAAATCCATACCAGATCAATAAACAGGTAGAGGTATAAGCCCCAATTCCAAAGTAAACAGAGTGCCCAAGGGAAACTTGGCCCGTATATCCTCCCAGGATGTTCCAAGCTGTACCCATGAGGGCATACAAAAAAATCAGGATCATCAAATGATGGGCGAAAGTCTTCTGAAATATCCAAGGAAAGGCAATAAAAAAGAGAACGACCAAACCGATAGCAAGGATTTTCTTTTGCAAACCCATGTCATTTCCCTAAAAGCCCCTGAGGCCGAATAAAGACGACGATCAGGAATAAAGAATATACGAAGATATTTTTAAAGGCCGGTTCGAACAGGATTCCTCCGGTCACCTGAATCAACCCCACGATGATTCCGGCAATAAAGGCGCCGGTGATACTTCCGAATCCCCCGAGGACCACGACAACAAAAGCGGTTAGTCCGAAAACGGCACCAACCTGAGGAAAGATCGGGTAAAAGGTTGCCAAAAGCGCACCCGCGACTCCTACGCAAGCGGCTCCAAGCCCCCATGCCAAGGAATACATCCGGTCCGTGTTGATGCCCATTAAGGCGGCTGCTTCTCGATCCTCGGAGGTCGCCCTGAGAGCACGACCAATCTCCGTTCGATTTATCAGAAAGAAAAGGATCCCCGCTGTTGCGAGGGCGCCAAGGGCGGAAATCAGCTGCGGGAGGCCGATGAATATACCAAGAACTTCAATCCGTCCCGTCAACAGGCTCTTCCCAATGGTTCGGTAGTCCGGTTTCCAAAGAAAAAACGCCAGGCTTTGAAGAAATATCATCAGCCCAAAGGTGGCAAAAATCTGCGCGAGCATCGGAGCGTTCATAATCCTCGCGATCAGGATCTTGTGCGTCGTCACTCCCAGGGCAAACAGGGCCAGAGCGCAAATGGGCAGCGAATAGACGGGATCAAGGTTCAACAGGGTGAATAACCAGTAGGCTATATACATGCTGATCATCAGAAATTCGCCATGGGCAAAGTTGACAATGTCCATGACCCCAAATATCAGATTGAGGCCCACGGCTACAAGAGAGAACATTAGACCGATCAGCAGTCCGCTCGTTAGGATCTGCAATATTACTTCCGTTGTCCAAATTCCCATAAATTTTATCTAGGATAAACCAAGCATCTTGGCGGGATTCGTCTTGGTCATCAAGGCAATTTCTTCGGAGGAAAGGCCCTCTTCCCGCATCATCCGAATAAAGGTACGCAGACTTTCAATCGGAGTAGGATTATGTACTTGACCAACATCGGTTGCGAGGAGGCACCGTTCCGGACCGATATCTTTAATCGCCTGGGCGACTTTCTTCGGAGACCATCCTTTTTCTGGGTCCCGGAGGGTCCATTGAGGAGTGAGGGGAAGAAGACAAAATTCCATATAAGCGCCCATGTCCGCTAATTCCTTTATCCGATCCAGGGTAAACTGGAGGACCTGATAAGTCGGGTGATTTACGACGATTTTGGTTACCCCTGCCTTTTTTGCGGCAGGTATCATGATTTTTTGTTCCGGGTAGGAAAGATGGCTCATTCCCAGCATGAGATCATGATCCGCGATCATTTTCAAAATCTCTTGCGCCTCGGGTAACAGTTCGCCGGAGTCAGACAGGACGGTTACCCCTTTTTCAGGAAAACTCATACCAATTGCCTTATACCCGTCCATACTTCTTTGACGGGAATAGCGGACGTGCTGGTCTGCCCACATGGTTGGCATCCAGATGGCTTTTGCACCCATGTAGATAGCTGCAGCAACTGCGTGGGGATTCAGGCCACCAACTGGGTGGTTCAGGACGATTCCTCCGAAAACCTCGATTCCTTTGACAACCCGTCTCACCAAATACGCCCGGTCGGAGGTGGTGGTCACATGGCACTTTAAAAGGATGGCACGCATGCCAGCATCCCGCGCCTGACGGGCGACCTCGAAATCATCCAATAGCCTGGGAAAACCATCGGGGATGGTGTGGATGTGGAGATCGATTGCGCCCTTCAGATCGCCGTAAATATCGACAGGTTCCAAGTCCATTTTCTTCCCTCAAGAATACTTCGGGGTTGAAAGTTGTGCGATGTATGTATGCTTCAACCCTGGGGTAGATCCATTATTTGAATTACTTTCTCTTGCCCCATTCCGGCATAGGCCAGATCACGTCCACCGAGGCGAAATCAAAGGGCCATACTGTCTTATACACTCCGCCCTGAACCTGGACAATAATCCCACTAGCGAGGGTGTTCTGGCCCGTTTTCGAATCAAAGGCGATACCCTTCCAGGGCATAATTGTTTGGTCGCCAGGAATATTGGTGGCAAGTAAAGCCTTGCGGATAGCCGGGGGATCGGTAGAACCCGCTCGATTGATTGCGTCTGCCATCGTCAAGGTCCCGGTAAAGGAACGGGCGGAGTGGCCATTCATGGAGCGGCCGAATCGTTTTTGGAACATATCATTGACAGCGGCTACCATCGGCTTCTTCTTGGCTAAATCCGTTGCCCAGACTTCCCAGGAAGAAATGTATTCGGCATCCTTTCCCAATTCCTTACGAAAGGCGGAATCCACGAAGCCCCCCCCGTGGCCGAAGATCATCTCAAAATTGACATTCATCTCCTTATAACCTCTAATGAAAAGAATCGCGTCGGAAACATAAGCTCCATGGAAGATGACCTGCGGTTTAGCCATCTTGATCCTCTGTACTTCGCTGGTAAGCTCGGCGCTCTGGGCTGTGTAAGGAATGTTCACCACCATGGTGCATTGATACTTTTCAGCATACCGCTTGTCGGCATTGGCCACGTCCGTGCCATATAGCGTATTTTCCCAGACCACGCCGACTTTGGTGATCTTGATCTTTCTATTCTTTTCCAGCTCCTTCAGGAAGATGAAAAAATTCTCCGAAAAGATTTCATCGTGGGGGGAAGTCCGAAAGAACCACTTAAGGCCCCTTTGGTGGAGCGTGGGAGAAGAGCAAGAGTCGACCAGAATGGGAATCCCATTCCGTTCTGCAGCCTGGCTGGCGGTGGCCGCCGCCGAACTCTGGTATGTGCCCTGGAGAGCGGCGACTTTGCTGTCTGTGATCAGTCGCTCGGCCTCGGAGAGAGATTTTTCGGGGTTCCCCTGGTGATCGGCGAAAATGTAGCGAACTTTCGCCCCTCCCAAGTTCGGTAAACCCGTGGTTTTAGCCAGAGGGAGGTTGAAGTCGTACGTGCCGTTGATGATCTCAATGGCGAGCTCGGCTCCACTCTTTAGATCATCTCCTGCAGGGGCTGTGGGTCCGGTCAGGGGGTAAATCGCCCCGATCAAGATCTCCTTCGGCTGAGCCCAACCAATCCGCACCGAAAAAATAAGCAGGGCTAGGGCCGAAAAGCCGAAAAACAAAAGACGTGACTTACGCATACCTCTCTCCTCCTTGTGTTTGATTGTTGGGAATTTTGAGATGCGTGGAATGTTTTGAAAAAACCTATCCCAATCTGTTTTGATTGTCAAGTTCTAGTCTACTAAAAGTCTACTATAAGTCTACCAAAAGTTTTTCTGAGTTTCTTATTCCAAATCAAAAGAAGGCTGGAAGCCGTCAAGAATCTTCCCGTCTGATTTCACGAAAAATCGTCCCATCCGGATAAAGCAAGCAGGTTCCTATATACTTTCCCTCTTAAAACTCAGGTACTCCTACCCTAAGGGCAAGGTTTTCACCCTTGACATGCCAAAAAAAATCGGTCAGAAATAATATGAAGTGAAGGAGTTTCCCCACAAGAAGGTTTTTGAGCCGCCGCTTTTAAAAGGGCACGTTTGCGCTTCAATTGCACTTAAATAGATCAAAATTCCGCCGCATAGCGATCTCAATCTTTAATCTATCGTCAGATGGAGGAATGGAGGGGAAAATGAGTTCGCAGTCTGCAGAAGATATCAAATTGATTGCCTTAGGCACGGGCCATTGTTTTACCACAATCCACAACTACTGCAATTTCATGCTGGTCATTGGGGAAAGAAAGATCTTTATCGATTGTCCGCCGTATCTGCTAAAAATGCTGCGCCATTACCGGGAAAAATTCCAAGATCCCACCATTCGGATTGAAAACTATCGCGAATTAATTTTGACCCATACCCACGAAGACCACGCGGCCGGGGTCGAGGAGCTGGGTTATATGTCAATTCGCAACCGTCCGAAAAATCCGAGAATCTACACGACCGCATCGATCCATCGGGAATTGTGGAACGAATCTCTGATTGCTGGACTTCGCTGGAGAATGAGTGGCGATCGGTTCATCGAAAAAAAATATGAAGACTATTTTCATCCGGTCGAACTCTCCTATGACCGACCCAATGATCTCGGTGGGTTCGAACTGGAGATAAAAAGGGTGCTCCACATGCCCGAAACCATCGGTTTAAAATTTGCCTTCGAAAAGCACAAATTCGGCTACAGTTCCGACACGGGTTTTTCCCTGGAATTATTCGAATGGTGGTCGGATTGCCGATTCATCATCCATGAGGTTTCCTTCGGTCCAGACATCCAGTGGCACACTCCACTCGTCAAATTGTTGGAGCTACCGGGAGAAGTCCAGAAAAGAACCTATTTGACGCATTATACCGATGATTATTTGGACTATGAAATCGGCAGCATGCACTACCTGGTGGAAGGGGGAATCTATTATCCCTTCCGTGATAAGCCCGGACCGGTCCAGAGGTAGTCCGTTTTCTATTTCTAAGGTGGTGGAGAACGCCGAGACCTTTTCCCTGTAGTTTTAATGTTCAACAAGCATCCATCGGAAACTCAAGATAAAAGAGCTTCTTGCCATCCCGATCTAACCCCCTGAGCCGAAGAATAATCCTTGGATACATCGATTCTTACGAAAAGCATAGTTTATAGCCGAAAATGAACTTATAACAGACCCCCTTGCTTCTCCGAATGGAGCCGGTCTGCGATCTTCTGGGCGATCAGGGGGGCGTTGCCGCCAGCGCGGTTGTTGATAATGAGGTTCACCTGGATCTTGTCCTTTATAGCCTCGTTCACGATCTTAACGGTATCCTCGATCATCTCCGGACAAAATGCCTTGCAAGTGAAGAAGCAATTAAACCTAGTCAACAACGTCTCGGATCCCCGGCGCCTTCCGCACGTCCTTGATCCTCACAGACTTACTTCTGGCACATATAGGCGAACTCTTCGTGAAAGCTCCGGAGAGTTTCGCGTTTTTCGGACCTCACATCCGTCCGGCTGATGGCGGCTTTCAGAAGGGGGCGCCAGCCGATGTCGCTGAAAATATCGGTTCCGGGGGGAAGCAAAAGCTTCTTAAGTCGTATTCCCCCTTGGCCTCCCAGCACATGCAGTCAAAGATCAGGAATTGTTTGAGGGTGAGTGCCCACCTGTCCTCTTCCGGTATATCGTAATCAATCATCATGAGCCGACTATCGATCTTAACAGTTTTAGGATTGCAGACGCGTTCCGGCCGGGGATCGTTGAGAAAATCCGCAGGGTAGGCGAACTGAGGCTCGGCGAAAAAATAATATTCGGAAATCGCTACGACGCCAAGGTAAAGCCCGAGGCGGGCTGAATCCCAATCGGCCTTGTCCGGAGCCGATATTATTTCTGCCTGATGCGGGGCCAAGGGGAACTGGTTGGCATCCAGGTGGTCCACCAGCCAGTCGAGGTAGGAATCGTAGTCGTGCTTGTCGGTGTAGCAACTGCCGTCGGGCTTTCTCGGCAGGGTAAAATCCGTGAAATCCGGCAGCCAGAGTTCAAAAGGCGGCGGTATGATGTTTTTATTGCCCACGAGCATATGAAGTGGTTAGTTCGAAATGCTGACCAAATAGACCTGGCCCTGATACAGAAATTGAATTATTTAAGGGCGTCCCGTTTCTCCCCGCTTCAAGGGCAGGCAGGGTTCGCTCCCGGGTTATTGCGCATCTTCGCTGGTAGCCATCTGTGACCAGTATGCGGAAGCTTCCCTGCCCTAAGCGTGGAAGGATTGTAATTGCTGTTCCGTATTGTGGCCTTTCCTCGCGAACTCCTTTTACGGAGACCAAGGAAGGAATGGCCTGGAGGCGGGTTTCAATCTGTTCCCATAACCTTTTGCCTATCCCCGAGGTCAGATCATAGGTCTTTCCCTGAACGATATTGGGATGAAAGTCTTCCGGGGCTGGAATCCAATCCTCCCGCCGGAGGAAAAATGGCTGCTCCAATAAAATGCAGCCGATTTCGTAGTCGACTGTAGAAGGCTCTCTCCTTCGTCGTTCTATCAAGAGCCGCATTTCCTGGAATGTTGCCGCCCCATTCTTTTCTCTGAAGGCGTCCCAGGCGAGGCTAAGAGGGAGGAGAGTGCTGTGGGCGAAGAATCCGCCGCCGGCAATGAAATGGTAGGGAGCATGTAGCTTGAAGAGGAAAGCCTCTCCAGGCTTCAGAGCCCTGAACAGAGTCTTGCCCCCAGGTTGCCAGAAATTGACTTCATCAATTCCCTGCAGCCTTGAAAGGAAATTGAACCAATCGTTGTCCGTAATGCCAACGAAGGGCCTCATGTCCTTCTCTCTATTTATTTTGTTGATACTTGGCCCCCGACAGGGACCGCTTTAAGCAATGGCCGATGTCCGACATAAGGGATTAGATAACCTAGTCTACCTCTTAGCCGATTTGGATTTCTGACTTTTGGATCCCGGTTCCCTTCGCTTTCGCCCTCTTTCCTGCATGTTGGCAGTTCCTAATCATCACACGATATTTCCCTCACCTCCGATATTGCCTATATTCCTCGGACATATTCTCAGATTCTCCTATGCGCCAGCGCCGCCCCCTTTGTGTGCCCTGGGCCGGCCGTGCTCTCCATGAACCAGCTTCATAGCAGGAAATGGGGAGATCTCTAACTCGAACCGCCAGGTTAGTCTGAGATCCACGATGGCTGGTTTCCCTTCAATGCTAAGCGCTTCTGCAAGCACAAAATTTTCATTGGGAAATTTTGTAAATGAAGCCGACTTGAAGGACTCCGCGGTCAGCAAAAAGGAGGCACCCGGTTGGATCGCGGCCAGATAAACTGCGGTGTTATTTAAGTTTCCAAGGTAAGATTCTTGCTCAAATTTCGGGTCTCGCCAGGCCTCAAGATCTGGTGGGATGTCGCCTCTGCGGTCACGGTACCGGTCGGTCCATTCATAAACCCAACCTGGGGCGGTTCGATTCTCAATTAGAAGAATTGCGTTTCTTCCGGATCGAGTAACACCTTCCGAAAATCGTTTCATTTGTTCCCAATAAATTTCCGGCGAACTCGCATTTTCCGCTACTGGGTTCAATCGGCTAATGGCTTCTGCCAATACTGATGAAGCGACATGATTCCTGATTGTTTTGCTAAACCATTCTTCCTCATTGCTAGCCCGCTGGGCCATCGGAGGCTCCGTGAACTCCCCTTTAGCAAGACCTTTGATCACTAAACTCCTACTTTGAAACTCTATTTCAGAGTAGCTAACCGACTCAAAAAGAGATAAGGGAAATGCACCTGAGGTCTTGGAGAAAGCCAGCTTGGATCCCCATTTCCCTACCTCTTCCAGGCGGGCCCCACTCACGGGTAAATCACGAATAGTTTCTTCTCTAATAGCCTCAACTCTTAAGACGATCTCTTCAATACCATTTTTTAGACTTTCGATGGACTTTTCGAAGGTTAGTGCACCTTGGTCTGTCTTCACGCACTCAAAAAGCCCCCGATATTCGGTAAAGTCGGGCAGGCTAATTCGTTCTTTCCAATTTTTGAGGTGATCTAGCAATTCTCTGAGCTTTGCATCATCATCTCGAACCCATTCTCTGACAATCGGATCAATCGAAGCCATCGGATTCCAACGTTCTGGTACCATAAGGATTAATAATATAATTTGGCCATCTCTTAGTGAATCAAGGTCGTCAATACCCCAACCAGTGTATATTCTCCCCGGGACCATCTCTTCCTTTGCTATTTGGGCAAGTCGCCCAACAATGCCGTCCAGTCGTGCTCGGTAACCTCGCCTATAACCACCTTCACTGTGGTACTGCCTGAGAATTGCCACGAAAAGTTCGTTGGCGCCTTTGATAGGGCTTTTCCCATCGATCGCACGGCCATCGGGGTGGGGCGTTTGACCATACAGAATGTTCCTGAGCAGCTCGGCTGGTAGAGACCGGACACATGGGCAGTTTTTGCCTCGAATTGCCAGCATATAGGCGACGATGCAGCAAACATCGACCCAGTAATTTTGGAGGGCTACAACAAAAAGGCCCCTCGGGACATTCTGTTGAATATAGCCCGCAGCTTCGAGATCAAGAGCCCGTTTAGCCTCTTCCCACGGATGACTGTTAATTTCAAAGGTAAGGAGTTTTCCACGCCGAAAGAAGAAAGAGTGAACATCGAAGCGGAAATGCAACTCATGGAACCACTGCAAAAGACAACTTATGGTCCATTCAGCTCCCGTTTTGTCGCCTCGATAGACACATTCGATAACCATCACCCCGGTAGCATGCAGGTGGGCTTCAAAATACCGAGCCGCGCTCTGCAAGTCCGGCCAACTCGGATCTTCGCGATGGGGGGGAATTCGGTAATTCTTCAACGACTCCCAGCTTCCAACGAACTTTCGGAGTATCGAATCGTAAGTCCCGAAAAACGGGGGTCTAAGCGAGGATGGATTGCAGGCGTCATGCTCAATCACCCCTTGCTGCTCTAAGGTCTTAGTCCACCAAGCGGCTAACCGACGGAGCAGAATAGGTTGGAGCTCGACTAAGTGTACCAGGAGATCGCCTTGAGCAACGCTGTTTAACCGGGAGAAAAGACGCTCCGGAACATAAATGAGGTCTATGAAGAAAGCTTCGTCAGAGGTGACCCTTTCCGCGGTGGCATCAAAGAGATCAACGAATCTCCTGCTCCACCTTTCGTATACAGGACCAAATAAGGTTGGACTAGCTGCTGATCACCCCGCAATTCATGACCCCCTGAATGAGAAACCTGAAAAGGTTACCAAGACAGTGAGGTGTAGCAAAGTTCCAAATTTGCCGCATCATAGCAAAAAATTCTGAACAGGTCAAAAAATATCCGGATCATCTCCAAATTCCGCCAATACTCTTCAACCTCGCCCAGAAGAGGCTCCGCCGAAAAAGGAATTCTCCGTGCCTTCTTCTGCTTTCCCTGCTCCCGATATCTTTCCGCTCATCGAGGGCTGCGGGAGAAAAGTTCTATATCGTCCAGGTGGATGTATGGAAATCGTCAAAACGGATTCCCGCACCTGGGGAGGGGAAGTGGGGAGCTTGTCTTGAGGCAGCTCTTGACAATCGGGAGCCAAGGGGAACCGACGGGGTTGCCCGAAAGATTCCAGAAAAGTAAAAAATGAATTTCCCCAGGATTTCACTTCGGTCGATGAGCTTCCGCGCCAGGCGATTGTGCCTGTCTTGGAGATCACCTGAACCCATTTGGGAGGCCCGACTTTCTTTCGCAGGATTTTGAACCTGGGCCGGAGGGGAAAGACTATAGATACTGGCGCTTGTGGTCTTTGAACCCAGTAAAAACAAAGCGGGTAAAAGTATCCTTGAAAACCTCCGCTTCGCCCGGATGGTAGAAGGTTTCTTCAAAGCCCTTGGAATGGGTCTGTACGTACTTTTCAAAAGTGATCTTCTTCCTCCGGTCGAGAAGTTCTTTGAAGCGCAGCCCGCGAAGGATCGGGCCGATGCCGGTGTTCATTTGGCAGATGAAAAATTCGGCTCCGCACCCGCTTCCATAGCTGAAGATCCCGACCTGTTTCCCCGCACTCTTCTCTCCTTCGTTTTCCAGGAGGCTGATCAGCCCCATGTAGACGGAGCCGGTGTATATATTTCCTACCTCCCGGGCACCCAGGAGTCCGGGCTCAACTTTCCGGGAAAAGGTCTCGGCGAAGAGCCGTTCTTTGGCCGCTGCCCCCCTGTCGCCATACTCGAGGTCGATCAGGTGCCGGTGGGCCTTCTTCGCCATGTTGCTGAAAGGCATGTGGTAGACCAGGTAATCGAGCTTTTCCAGCAATTTTCCTTTTTCGATCCCCCAATTCGAACACAAATGGGAATAGGCGCCTTCCAGGGCTTCGAGGTAACAATCGATGGAATATTTCCCGTCCACGATGGGGACCCGGTGCCCCGTCGGTCGCCAGAAATCGAAAACATCTTTGGAAAAGATGCCGTTCAGGGAGGTATCCACGGAAAAAAGGCGGGGATTTCTTTCCACGAGCAGAGCCACGGCGCCCGCTCCCTGGGTGGCCTCGCCTGGAGAACCAAAGGCGTACCGGGCAATGTCACTCATGATCACCAGGGCCTTCTTGGGGGCATGGTGGTTGCTTGAAATCCAGTCGAAAGAATTCACGAGCCCCGCAGTTCCTCCATAGCAGGCATGCTTGATTTCATACACCCGACACCGCTCCCCGATCTTGAGTAATCCCTGGACGAAGCTGGCCACAGGTTTGGAATGATCGACTCCGCTCTCCGTGCTCACAACGAGTTGTCCGATTTCATGAGGAGCCGTGCCCGTCTTTTCCAAGAGGCGGACGGCCGCATTGGCCGCCATGGTCACGCCGTCCTCCCAGTTGGGAAGGACCGACATCTTGCAATTCCCCAGGCCCAGCTGATATTTTTCCGGGGAGACTCCCCGTGCCCGGGCAAGATCCTCATGGGTGAGGTAAAAAGGCGGAACATAGATCGCTATATCGCTGACGCCAACCCCGGTCATGCTCTATCCTCCTGGCCACATATTGATTCAAGCCGCACCGTCCGGCAAAGATTTGTATTTTATCCCTTCAATTTCCTAGCAGTCAAGTAAAGAACGATCGGTTGTGAAATACACCTTGACTCCGACCTGCTGCCGGGGATAAAAATATTAAGGCGAAGAGGAATCCTAAGGGTCCGTTCGTCTTCCTGCGGGACGGGAAGGGAATGAACGACTTTCAAGGACCCTAGAAAAGCCCCCGTAGCTCAGGTGGATAGAGCAGCGGATTCCTAATCCGCGAGCCGGGTGTTCGAGTCACCCCGGGGGCACCATCAAGGTTGGATCCGTGGATCCGGCCGAAGCGTTAACCAGGAGAGGTTTTGGAGGTGGGTCCATGCTCTGGGGGGACAGTATGAAAATCGAGAACGCGCCGTTTCCAAATCCTGCGGAGAAGACTCCGGCGGATGTTCTGCGGGAGTTTGTCGCCGCCTTCGAAAGCAAAGGATGGCTGAACCAGACGCTCCGGATTAGGCATCGGGAGGAACGATACCGGGTTTTCTGCAGCGAAAGGCAATTTTTCGCCTACCGGATCAACGATCATTTCGGCGTCTCCTGGGGGTTTCCCGGTTGGCCCGTCTGCATCGTCACTCATGAAGAGATTATCGAAGATTCAGAAACGGCCGCCGCGGCGGCTTTAACCAGCGTTCACGAATGGCTGCGCTGTATCGCCAGCGACGACTTCGAACGGATCTGAGGGACAAGGCGTATGAACATCATCGTTTCCGGGTCACTGGCCTACGACCGGATCATGGATTTTCCCGGATATTTTTCAGAGCACATTCTCCCGGAGAAGATCCACGTCCTGAACGTCTGCTTCCAGGTAAACGGAGTGAAGGAGAAATTCGGCGGCACCGCGGGGAATATCTCCTTCGCGCTTACCCTCCTGGGCGAAAGGCCGGCGATCGCCGCCACGATCGGGCATGATTACCGCCGGTACTTCGAATGGCTGGCCGAAAACGGGATCTCCACCGAATACATAAAAATCGTAGAGGACGAATTCACCGCCGGCGCCTACATCACGACCGACCGGGCGGACAACCAGATCACCGGGTTCAACCCGGGGGCCATGAAATATTCCTCCTCCCTGGATTTCGACAGACTCGATCCCAAAGAGACCCTGGTGATCGTCTCTCCCGGAAATCTTGAGGACATGGTGAATTACCCCCGCGCCTGCCAGGCAAGGGGGATTGATTATATCTTCGACCCCGGCCAGTCCCTCCCCATGCTGGACGCGAAAGATCTGGTCCGGGCCTTGGAAGGCTGCCGTGTTCTGATTTCCAACGATTACGAGCTGGACTTGCTCATGAGCAAGACCGGACTGAATAGGAAAGCCTTGCTGGCGCGGGCCAGGGCGGTGATCGTGACCCTGGGAGAGATGGGGTCCCGGGTTTACGCGCAGGACGGGGAAGCAATCATTCCCGCGGTGAAGCCCAGGGCGGCCCTGGACCCCACGGGGGCCGGGGATTCGTACCGGGGCGGGCTGATCTGCGGCCTTGTCCAGGGCAAGGACATCCGGCAATGCGCCAGGATGGGAAGCGCGTGCGCCTCTTTTGCCGTGGAGTGTTACGGCACCCAGGAGTACCGGTTCAGTCCCGAGGAATTCGTCGCCAGGTTCAAAGCTTGCGAGTGACCGCATATTTTGTGTGCGGGGCCGTAATCCCTCCCGTTGTTTTCCGCTCAAAGGAACCGCTCGTTCATCTCCCACTGGGAGGACCCCCCCTCCGGGTAGGCGGCTCTTTCCTTAAATTTCCGGCTGTAAGATTTTTGCCAGTCTCTCGGCAGGTTCGATGACCTTCTCCGCAACAGAGGGGAGGAAGTCGTCCAGGTCGACGTAGCGGTGGGTCTTCAGGACTCCGGGGCAGTTTCGAAAATAACCGAACTTTTCATCCTCGGCAAAATCTTCCTGCAACAAGGGCTGCACAGGGACATTGGGCAGCGTCGGGAGGACCTCCTGCAACTCCGGGGGTATGCTTTTCGGGTCTGTAATGTCGGCGATTACAAACCGCGAGATGCGGAACAGGAGGGAAATGGCTTCGGTGAGATTTCTGCCCACCAGGGGCTCGAAATCCAGGAGGATGGACGAGAAGCCGCGCCTTTGGAGCTCTTCCTTCAAGGCCTTCAGGATGGATTTCCGCTGGGCCGAAAATCTGCCCAGAAGAAGAACCATCTTTTTTCCCCGGAGTCCCACGGCGTCGCGGAGTTTCTCGCGGTAGAGGAGGAGGTAAAGAAACTGGGCCATTTCGAGCTGATCGACCCCGATGATCGGGTCGCCATGGGGGGTAAGGATGAGATTGGACTGCTGGGTCCTGTTCAGGTTCAC
Source organism: uncultured delta proteobacterium (assembly GCA_963712535.1). Taxonomy (GTDB): domain Bacteria; phylum Desulfobacterota; class SM23-61; order SM23-61; family SM23-61; genus CAVQIK01. The sequence goes on from CAVQIK010000015.1 coordinate 369,400, forward strand.
ACCCCAGGAAGAAAGCCCATACACCCGGCAATCCGTCAGCACGGCTTCCTCGAGGTTGGTCTCAGACAGCGAGGCGTTCGTCAGGTCCGCGGATTCCAGGTAGGCTCCGCTGAGATCCGCCCGGGAGAGATTGGCCTCGCTGAGGTGGGTGCCGCGGAGGGCCGCCCCGCTGAGGTTCGCGTTACGGAGGTCGGCGCCGCTGAGATTGGCGCCGCCCAGGTTCGACCGGCTGAAGTTTGCTTCGCGAAGATCCGTCCCCCGCAGATCGGCTCCGGACAGGTCGGATTCAGAGAGGTCGGCCCGGGAGAGATTGGCTTCGAGGAGGTCTGCCCCCGCGAGTTTGGCTTCCGCCAGGTTGGCCCATTTGAGGTCCGCGCGGCTGAGATAGGCGCCGCTCAGGTCCGCTCCGGCCAGGTTGGCCCCGGTGAGCTCGGCCCAGTTGAGGTTGGCTCCGCCGAGGTTCGCCTTTCTTAAGTCTGCGCGGCTGAGGTTCGCCCCGCTGAGCTCCGCCTGGCCGAGATTTTCGCCGCTGAGGTTGGCCTCGCTCAAATCCGGCTTGACCTCGAGATTCTTTTCCCTCCAGCGGTCCCAAGCGTCCGTGCCTTGTTTGATGATCTGCAAGTGTTTTTTATTGGCCATGATTCGCCAGAGACGCCAAGTTGAATTGGCTCTGAGGAATTTGCCCCCGGGTTCAGGAGGAGTCTATAAGATCAGGGGGGACAAGTCAACCGGGTTTCATTCCTTGCCTACCTTCGCTTTGAGCCAAGGAAGGGAAATATTCGTGGAAGTCAATCTTTACCCCGGCCCGGGCACAAGGGCAACGGGCGCAAAAACCATAAGGCACGAATGCTCTCATCGGTTCTGCGGCCAATTCTTTCGCCTACGTGCCCCCGATTTCCCTCCCCGTAGGGGCGCCCGGCCGTTCCCACCTGGGCCGCCCATCATGCGGAATGTAGGGGCGGGGGTGACCCCGCCCCAATGATGGAACAGCATCTCCCGCGGATGCTTTTTGCGCCCGTTGCCCTTGTACCCGGTCCTCAAGCTCACCTTTCGTATAGGATTAGAGAAAATCATGAAAGTGAAGGTGAGCAAGGGTTTCATTCTTCTCGTCCAGGAAAAATTTCAACCTGGGCCGGTCAAGGCGCGATGGGTCGGGAAATGATTTTGGCGGCGTCGGGGCGCCGGAGCACGGCGAAAATTACGACGCACACCGCAAAAATCATGGCAAAGGTCAGCAGCACGAGAGAATAGCTTTCCGTCCGGTCATAGACCCACCCGGCGTAGACGGGAGAGAGAAAGGTGGCGGTCCCGTATCCGACCCCCATGATCCCCCGGAGGGTGGCGTAACTCCCGCGGCCGAAGAAATCTCCGATGAGCGCCCAATTCAGGGGTGCCGTGCCCATGGCGAGGGCAAAGGCCACGGGAAAGAAATAGAGAATCGAAGTTGCCCCGCTGAACATCATTCCCACCATGGCCGCGATGGCGGGTACAATGAACAAGCTGGACAACAGGGATTTGTTCCATCGATCGCCCATCCAGCCGAGGACCAGCGCCGCAGGGATGGAAAGGAAGGCAAACAGGCTTACGAGGTACGCACTCGTGGCTTCTCCCATGCCCTTCCACACCATGATCGGCACAAAATGGGTATTGAGCGCAACGGTAACGAGGAGGCGGAGGGAAATCGCCGCCATCAGAAGCCAGAATGGAAGCGTCCTCAGCGCTTCCCGAACCGAGAAATTCACTTCCGGGGTAGCGGGGCGGAAGGCATTCAGGGACTCCGTTTCCGTTTGGGGCAAACGCCCGTCCGGGTGAAGGCCGATGCTTTCCGGTGAACGTTTCAAGGGAAGAGCGGCGGGAATCGCGACCGCCAGGATCACTACCCCGGCAAAGATCGCCCCATTGCGCCAGCCGTGGTTCAGGATCATATAGGAGAGAAGGGGGGCCATGATCATCCCTCCGATGCTCCCCGAAGAAGAGATAACGGAAAAGCTGAAGCCCCGGTGGCGAATGAACCATTTGTTGACCGCGGCGGACACGGGATGGAAGAAGGCGGCATTGGAGCCGAGGGAGACTACAAAAACATAAATCAGGAAAAAAGAAAGGAAACTGTGGACCGTGGAAAGGAGGATGAGCCCGACTCCCGCGAAACTCGCCCCGATGATAATCAGCCTGCGGGACCCGAACTTGTCGATCAGGTATCCGATGAGCGGGCCTTCAAAGCCCCCCTCGAGCCGGGCGGCGCCATAGAGAAGAGAAACGGCCGCGCTGCTCACCCCCAGGTCCCGCTTGAGGGGAAGAAAGAAAACCGTAAAGCTGTGGTAGACAATCCCGGTCCCGATGCCGTTGATGATCGAGCCCAGAAGCAGGATCCACCAGCCGTAGAAAACCCGCCCTCCCGCGGAGCGGAGAGAGGAGTAGATTGTAAAAGGGGACAGCGGGATTTTATTCATGGGGCCAGGCGGCCATTTGCCGGGAGGATTTCATTCTCACGATTCCTCGAATTCCCAAGGGAGAAAAATGGAATTTTCGGCTTGATTCCCCTGCCGGCCTTGTTATACTTCGACAAAAATGCGGAATCCGTCACTGCTGAGGAGCCGAAGGAGGAACCCAAATGCGCTTCCCCGAATTCATTGAAAAGCTTCCCCGGGCGGACTTCCCGGTCCCGGGAGTGGAAGGCTTTCTTCTCCAGGCCGAGCGCCACCAGGTCGCTTTTGTGAGATCCGAAAAGGATATGATCATGCCGGAACACGCCCATGCCGCCCAGCTGGAAATCCCCCTCGAAGGGACCGCGGAGATCACCATGGGAGGGGAGGTTAAGGTGCATGGCCCCGGCCAGCCCATTTACGTGCCCGCTGGAGTTCCCCACAAGGGGAAAGTGAAAGGGCCCTACGCAGCGGTGATCATCTTCGATTCTCCGGACCGTTATCGAGTCAAGAAATAGCCCGGAAAGCCTGGTTCCTGACGGTTCCCCCCGAAGGCAAGATTGAAAAATCGTAAGGAGACCCTCCAGGGGTTGCCACTCTCGTGGACGTTCCCAGAGGGCGGAGCCTACAATTCGGTCGAGGCTTTTCCGGTTCAGGGTTTTGCAGGGATCTCTTTCTTCTCGAATTTCAGGCACTGGATTCCGGATGCGTGGTGGACCACCTGGCTGGGGATCTCCCGGCATTTGAACCCCAGCACCCGGCACCCGCGGGGAAAGTTCTTATCCCAGGTGACGAAGAAATGCTTGCAATCAAAACAGTCGATCCGGCCTTCTTTCATGCGCCGTGCCCACCCATAGACGGACCCGCAAATCATCCGCCGTCCATCGGCCCTGCATACCGGCCTCGCGCGAAATTCCAGCCCTCGGGCAAAACCGGGATTTGCCTGGAGGAATCAAGCAAAGATTTTGAACAGGAAGATGGCGATCATCGTCAAGGCGATCACCAGTTTTCCCAGGGTGCCGAAGAGAAAACCTACGAGAGTCCCCAAGCCGGTTTTCAGCGACCTTTCCGTATCCCGGGTGTGGAGGAGTTCAAAAAGAAAGCTGCCCAGGAAAGGGCCCACGATCAGCCCGAAAATGCCGGCGGCGAATAACCCGAATACCCCTCCGAGCAGGGCGCCCGCCATTCCCCATCTGCTTCCGCCGTACTTTTTCACCCCCAGTACCGAGGCGAGAAAATCCACGGCCTGACTGAGGAGAGTCAAGATGAGAAGCCACAGAAGCGTCGTCCAGGTGACTTGCGCAAACCCGGTATGCCAGGCATAAATGAAGGCCCCGAGGAGGATCAGGGGGGACCCCGGAATGTAGGGGAGCACGGAGCCGGCCAGCCCGACGGCCACAAGGACTGCCGAGAGCGCGACGATGAGGACGTGTTCGGTCATCGCGGGTCTTCTCTCTCCCCGCTCCTGTTCATTACCTCGCCGATCTTTTTTGAAAGTTCATTGATTCCAAACGGCTTCTGGATAAAGCCATTGCATCCCCGGGCCATGATCTGCGAGGCGTCGCCGTCGATGCTGTACCCGCTGGAGAGGATGACCTTCACCCCGGGGTTCGTCTCCCGCAAGAGGTCGAAGACTTTTCCCCCGTTCATCCCCGGCATGATCATGTCCAAAACGACGACGTCGATGCGCTCCCGGTTTTGCCGATAAAGCTCGACGGCTTCTTCCCCGCCCCGGGCCACGAGGACCCGGTACCCGGTGAGGGTGAGGGCTTTTTCCATGACCTCGACGATCGTGTGCTCGTCATCGACGAGGAGGATCGTTTCCTTGCCGCCCAGAGGCTCGCCTGATGCTTTCCTCTCCTCCGCGATTTTCTCATCCAGCCCGGGCAGATAAATAGTGAAATTCGTGCCGTGGCCCTTCTCGCTGTAAACGTTGATGAAGCCGCCGTGGTTCTTTATGATGCCGTAAACCGAGGCCAGTCCCAGGCCGGTCCCGCGGCCCATCTCCTTGGTGGTGAAAAAGGGCTCGAAGAGCCGCTGCTGGGTTTTCTTATCCATTCCCACTCCGGTATCCCGGACGGAAATCCGCACGTAATTCCCCGGCTCCACGAAAAACGGCCTGATGTAGTCGGGGCCCAGGGTCACGTTCTTCGTTTCCAGGAAAAGGTCTCCCCCGTCGGGCATCGCCTGCCAGGCGTTCACGCACAGGTTCATGATCACCTGTTCGATTTGTCCCCGGTCGACTTCCACCGCCCAGATCCCTTCCTGGTATTTTCGGTGGACTCGAATCTCCTTCCTCGTGCGTTCGAAGAGCGCCGAGGTGTGCTGGACGATCTTGTTCACGTCCGAAATCTTGACCTCGTACTTGCCCCTGCGGGCAAAGGCGAGGAGCTGCCCGGCCAGGTTGGCGCCGAGCCTGACCTGTTCTTCGATCCTCTTCAGGCTTTCATAGTTGGGGCTGCCGGGATCGAGATTGAAGAGCATCAGGGAGACATGCCCCTGGATTCCCATCAGCAGGTTGTTGAAGTCATGGGCGATGCCGCCGGCAAGGGTCCCGACAGCCTCCATCTTCTGGGCATGCTGGAACTGGACTTCCAGCTTCTTTTCCCGGGTGATGTCCCGGACGAAGTTCAGCGTCGCCGGGCGCCCTTCCCAGGCGATCGGGACGGAGTTGATTTGCCCCCATAGTTCTTCGCCGGCCTTGTTCACAAGCCGGAGGGTCTGCCTGCTGGGGACGTCCTCTCCCCGGATTCTCCGCTGGTACCGGTCCAGAACCCCGTCGCGGTCCTCTGGATGGATCAGGTCGATGAAGGGGATCCTCGATAGCTCTTCGGGAGAGTACCCCGACAGGGAAAGGGTCTTGGGGTTGTAGAATTTGACTTTTTCATCCTGGATGATAACGATGACGTCGGTCGCGTGGTCCACGAGAGTGCGGTACTTTTCTTCCGAACGCCGGAGCGCTTCTTCGACGCGCTTCCTTCCGGTGATATCCCTGCCGACCACCAGCACCATGGGCTGATCCTGGAAGAAGAGCGGGGCGGCGGCCACTTCCACGTCGATTTCCCCGCCGTCCAGCCGGATAAACTTTTCTTCCGAGGGGGGGATTTCTTTCCCCTGTTCCAGCCTTTGCACCCGTTGGATTACCTTTTCGCGAAATTCGGGATGAATCGTATCCAGGACGGATTTGCCAACCAGTTCTTCGGGGCGCGAGGCGCCGAGAATGCGGACCGCGGCAGGGTTCGCGTACACGTACCTCCCCTGGCTGTGGAGAAGGATCATGTCGGGGGAGAGTTCCACCAGGCGCCGGTAGCGCTCTTCACTCTGAATGAGCTCTGCGTCCCGCCATACCGCGCGGGCGGGAGCATTTTCTCCCGGGGACGGCTTCGGTGCGGTATCACGGAGGTCTTTTAACGAAAGGCGGCTGTCATTATCATTCATTTCGGCTCCCGGAAGGATCAGTCTCATTTTAAAGCAACGTCGTATTTTATCCTCCCACCCTGGGAACCTCAAGTAAATTGATTGGGGTGGAAAGCCGCCAGTTTTGGGTTTCCCTTTACCCGCCGTTTGGGTTAGACTACGCGCTTCAAGGAAGAATTTTGCTCAGTGGCAAAAAGCCTGGGAATTTGCTCCCCAAGGCGGGAAAGGAGTTGCCATGGATTTCAGAAACCTCAAAGTGAATGGCCGACGGCTAAGGGAGAGCCTGGAGGAGATGGCCAGGATTGGGGCGACTGCGGGAGGAGGCCTTCATCGGCTTACGTTAACGGACGAAGACCGGCGGGCCAGGGACATCTTCGTCGGCTGGCTCAGGGAGATTCCCGTCGAAGTGACGCTGGATGAAATGGGGAACATTTTCGGGAGGAGACCCGGCAGGGAAAACCAGCTCCCTCCCGTCCTTACCGGATCCCACCTCGACACCCAGCCCAACGGGGGGCGGTTCGACGGGATTCTGGGAGTCATGGGAGCCCTGGAAGTCCTGCGAACCCTCCAGGAAAACCGGGTGGAAACGGACCGGGCGGTTGAGATCGTGAATTGGACCAACGAGGAGGGTACCCGGTTCACGCCGGCCATGCTCGGTTCCGGAGTTTGGGCGGGAACCTTCGGCCGGGATTGGGCTTACGGCCGGAAGGACCTTCTCGGGAAGGAATTCGGGGCGGAATTGGAGAGGATCGGCTATCGGGGAAAGCATCCCGCGATAAAACGGCCCATCCAGGCGTACTTCGAACTGCACATAGAACAGGGTCCGGTCCTCGAGAGACTCGGGAAGACCATCGGAGTCCCCAAAGGAATCCTGGGGATCAGCTGGTACGACCTCCTGGTGGAAGGGAAGGGGAACCAGGCCGGCCCAACCCCCATGGAGGACCGCAGGGACGCGCTCTGCGCCGCAGCCGAAATGATCCTCGCCGTGAACGCGCTCCCCGCCCGGATGGGGGGAGAGATGGTCGCAACCGTAGGGGAAATTCACAACTTCCCCAACTCGCGAAACATTATTCCCGACCATGTCCAGTTCACCCTGGACATGCGCTCCTGGGACGAGGGTCTGATGGAAAGGGCTGCCGGACGGATACTGGAAGATTTGAGGCGAATCGCCCGGGAGAGGGAATGCCCGGCCAAGATCGAGGAAGTCTGGAGGATTGGGCCCACGGTCTTTGCCCCCGACCTGGTAAAGACAGTGGAAGAAACGGCGAGAGAACTGGGATATTCCCCCCATTCGATGGTAAGCGGGGCCGGCCACGATGCCGCCTACGTCAGCCGGGTTTTCCCCACGGCCATGATCTTCGTCCCCAGTATCGGAGGCCGCAGCCACGTGGAAGTGGAAGATACGCGGTGGGAAGACTGCGAATCCGGGGCCAACGTGCTCCTCCAGGCTGTTCTTCGTTCAACGGCAAGCTGAGCCGCGCGTGGCGAAACGGGAGGGTAAAATATTTGATCTTAGGTTTCGGATGAATCAGCAGGTGAGGAGGCTTTTCGGCGGGTCTGCTTGAATGATCGGGCCGGGCAAATTCCGCCCGCGGTTACAGGTAGGTATCGACGCAGATCCCCTTTTTCTGGGGAGAAATCATCCGGCCCCGGCGGTTGTAAACGGAAGATTCCGGGTCTGCCCCCATGAAATCGCCACCGGGTTCCACCGAAACCTCGATCCCCGGAGCGACCGGGAAATATCTCTCGACGGCCGAAGGGTGGTAGGGCGCCAGTGTCCCGCCGCCAGTGAACGGAAATTGGGCTGCGATGGCATGAACCATAAACCCACCTGCCTTACGGTTTGTCGGTTAAATCCGATTCATTTTTAGATGAGCGGACGAGAGAAAAGGATGTTCACGACCCTGAAACTAAAATAATGAATTTGGCGATGGCTGTCAACAAAAATCTTCAGGTCTTCAAAATGACGAATTCGCCAAAATGAGTTGGGGTGGGCCCCAGTCCGGTTTCGGGAGGTATTTCAAAAGTGGACGTTCGCCGACGGGGCTCGCCGCCGGGGATTTTGGCGGCGACGCACGGAGGGATTTTTTAGCGGATCATGAAAACAGAAAAAATTTCGTGGTCTGCGGATAACGAAATTGCGGTTCTGTTGGAGGCGGAAAAGAAGGAGGGTGGTCAGAGCGGCTGCAAATTCTTCCTTGCTCGAACTTGAGGGGGCTTAGCCAGGATGCGGTTGGGCGGGGGGAGGAGTTTTCTCCGCAGCCAGGTTGAACATCGAATGAGCCTTTCCCATCTCTTCCTGCAAAATCATTTCCACCGAAGTTAAGTCGGAAGGCTCCCACGTTGCCGGGTAGTGCAGCCCTTCTTCCTCAAAAATTTCCACCAAGTGAGCAAAGTCGATCAGGCCGAACGTAAACTGGTCGGCGTAAAAGAGAATCATCCCCAGGGTGGGGCTGATCTTCCATTCCCGGTCGTGGTGATGGGTGATGACATCGACGAGGTTGGGGGGGAAAGACCATCGCTCGGCGACCTTTCCCCCGATCTCGGCATGGGTGAGGCTCAAAACGTCCTTCTCCGCGGCTACCAAATCCACTCCCAGCTCTTTCCTGCTTTCAATTTCGCGGTTTTCGCCGGCAAAGTATTGTTGGATCACGAGCCTGCCGATGTCATGGGTGAGCCCCGATAGATAGGCTTCGTCCAGGGAATCATATCGGTACATCCACGCGAGCCGTTTGGAAATAAGGGCGGTCTCGAGGGAGTGCTGCCAGAGGGGCTGCAGCGCCTGGACATCCTGCGAATCATGAAACGTGTGGAAGAAGGAGGTGGTCAGGATGATTTCCTTTACCGCCTCAAACCCGATCATCATGATCGCATGGTGAATGCTGCCGATATTCCTGGAGCTTCTCCCGCCGTAGTAGGCCGAATTCGATACCTTGAGGACTTTGGCGGCCAGGGACTGGTCCATGGCTTTGGAAAGCTCGATGGCGCTGATCCGGGGGGATTCCGCCATTGCCAAGACCCTCATGACGACCTGGGGGAGGGTTGGCAGGTGCTCGATCTGCTGGATCACGTGCTCGACTCTCGCTCTTTTCGCGTCAACGGAACCATCCCCTTTGGCGCAGGCGGTTTCCGGATTTTCGAGCGAATTTTTGACACGCTTGTCCAGCCTCATACCTCCCCCCCGATTCTTTTGATACCCTATTCTTCGGCATCTTGGCCGGAAAAATTTAGGTTTTCCTCGCTCCGGGAATATGGAAAAGGTCCAGGGAGAGAGGAAACGAGAGGGCCGATCTGTTTGCGGCCGAAGCCGTTCAAAGGTTTGACAGGGGGCGGAGGGGGTGTTAAAAAAAGAGGGTATGGCCAAGACTTTTTATTTCCTCACTTTCGGATGCCAGATGAATGTCTATGATACCGAGCGGGCCGCCCAGCTGCTGGCCTCCCGGGGGTACGTGCAGGTCGAGGATCCTCGCCGGGCTGATTTTATCTGGCTCAACACGTGCAGCGTTCGGGATAAACCGGAACAGAAGGTGTACAGCGCTCTCGGGCGTTTCCATGCTTTGAAAATGAAAAACCCCGGCCTCATCATCGGGGTGGGCGGCTGCCTGGCCCAGCAGGAGGGGGAGACGCTTCTGAAACGGGTCCCCTTCCTGGACTTTGTCCTGGGGACGAAGGAAATCCGCAGGATGCCCGAAATTCTCGAGAGGCTGGAAAAATCAGGGGGGCGAACTTCGGCGACCCGGCTGCAGGGGAGGGTGGATCCTTATTCGGATCTTCCGTTCTTCCCTGCCCCGGGGAAGGTCACCGCGTTCATTTCCATCATGCAGGGCTGCGATAATTTCTGCTCCTACTGCATCGTCCCTTTCGTGCGAGGACGCGAAGTGAGCCGTCCGGCCGGGAGATCCTCCGGGAGATCCGCAGCCGGGCCGCCGGGGGGGTGAAAGAGGTGACCCTTCTTGGCCAGAATGTGAACTCTTACGGAAACCGTGCTCCCGGGGGACTGGGCTTCGTGGATCTCCTCGAGGCCGTCCAGGACATTCCGGAGATCCAGCGCATCCGCTTCACGACCTCCCACCCCAAAGACCTCTCCCCCCGGCTGATCGAGGCTTTCGGCCGAATGTCGAAACTCTGCGAGCACATCCACCTCCCCCTTCAGTCGGGATCCGACCGCATCCTCGGCAGAATGAACCGGGGGTACTCCGCGGGAGAGTACATGGAAAAGCTCGCGGAGCTCCGCCGCGTGCGGCCGGAGATCAGCATCACCACCGACCTGATCGTGGGCTTTCCAGGGGAAGAAGAATCGGATTATCGGGCAACCGTGCAGGCAGCCAAGAAAGCTCAATTCGATGAATTCTTCTCTTTCCGGTATTCCGACCGGCCGCATACCCGTGCTTCTCTCTTCCCGGACAAGGTCCCCGAAGGGGTGAAGCAGAGGCGTCTTGAGGAGCTCCAGACCCTGCAGAAAGAAATTACCTTCAAGAAGAACCAAGCCTTGGAAGGCCGGGAGGTCGAAGTCCTGGTGGAGGGAGGGAGCAAGGCGGGGGCAGGTGAAAAGACCGGGAGGACCCGGGCAGGCCGCATCGTCAATTTTCGAGGGGACGATCTTGAGGCGGGCGACCTGGTGAAATTGCGCATCACTGAAATTTTACCCCATAGCTTGCGGGGGGAAATACCAGACTGAAAAAAATGGGACGGGATTCGAACCCAGAATTGTTTTCCCTGTGCACTCGACTCCGGCACTCCGCATTTTATCTTAAGAGGTGAGCGATGATTGACCTGCACACCCACAGCCTCTTCAGCGACGGGGAACTCCTGCCTTCGGAGTTGGTCCGCCGGGCTGAAGAAATTGGCTACGAGGCGGTGGCCATTACCGACCATGCCGATTCGTCGAACCTCGACTGGATCGTCCCCCGCCTGGTTCGGGTCTGCGAGGACTTGAACCGGCGCTGGAAAATCCGCGCCGTCCCGGGGATCGAACTGACCCATCTGCCGCCGGATATGATCGCTCCCCTGGCGGCGGAGGCCCGGAGCCTCGGGCGCGAAGATTGTGGTCGTTCACGGCGAAACTCCGGTGGAGCCGGTCGCTCCAGGAACAAACGGCAAGGCCATCGAAGCCGGCGTGGACATTCTGGCGCACCCGGGTTTGATTTCCGAAGAAGAGATGGCCCTGGCCCGGGAAAGAAAAGTTTTTCTGGAGATCACCGCCCGGCAGGGGCCATAGCCTGGCGAACGGCCATGTTGCCCGCCTGGCTACAGAGATTCGGCGCTTCCCTGGTTTTGAACACCGACGGCCACGCACCCGGGGACCTGATCACGAGAGGGCAAGCCCTGAAAGTGGCTCTCGGGGCGGGACTGGAAGCGGATGACTTTGAAAGGATGCTGCAGAACTCCCGCGAGATCGTTACCCGGGTTTTTGGAAAATAACCCTCGGCAGTCCCGGGGTCAGCCTCTAAGAAAACCGGGACCGCCGCGAATCCGGCGTGAGCCTCAGATTCATGTCCTGGCCGTCTTTCCTCTCCCCGACCTCCTCCATCTTGATCCGCAGGCGCAGGTCGTTGGCGCTGTCCGCATATCCGATGGCGTATCGAAATCGACGATTCCCTGCCGGTACAGGTCGAAGAGGGACTGGTCGAAGGTCTGCATTCCCTCGACCGTTCCCTGGGCCATCGTTTCTTTGAGCAGATCGACCTGCACCCTTGTGGATCAGATCCTTGACCCGGGGGGTGTCCATGAGGATCTCCACCGCGGCCACCCGGGTCCCTTCCACGCTCGGGACCAGGCGCTGGGAAATGATGGACTTGAGGTTCAAGGAGAGCTGGAGGTAGATCTGCCGGTGCCGTTCGGAGGGGAAGAAGTTCATGATTCGTTCGATGGCCTGGTTGGCGTTGTTCGCGTGAATGGTGGACAGGCAGAGGTGGCCGGTTTCGGCATAGTCGATGGCCGCTTCCATGGTTTCCACGTCGCGGATTTCGCCGATCAGGATCACGTCCGGGGCCTGGCGCAGGGTGTGCTTCAGGGCGCTGGCGTACCCGTGGGTGTCGATGCCGATTTCCCGCTGGGTGATGATCGACATCTTGTGGATGTGGACGAACTCGATCGGGTCTTCGACCGTGACGATGTGCCCGGTGGCATTGGAATTCCGGTAGTCGATGAGCGCCGCCAGGGTGGTGGATTTTCCGGACCCGGTTCGTCCCGCGACCAGCACCAGGCCCCGCTTGACCATGGCCGAGCTGTTTGAAGATCTGAGGCAGCCCCAGCTCATCGATGGTCTTGATGTGGATCTTGATATGACGGAAGACCAGGCCGAAATAGCCGCGCTGGCGGAAGATATTGACCCGAAAGCGGCCCAGGTTGGGATAAGAGATGGAAAGGTTCATCTCCCACCGGCGGTTGAAATACCTCTTCTGGGTTTCGCTCATGAGGGACATGGACATGGTCTCGGTTTCTTCGGGGGAATACTGCCGCTCGCCCCAGGGAAAGGTTACGCCCTCGACCCGGTACATGGGCGGGCTGTCCACGGTGATGTAAAGGTCGGAGGCGTCCTGCCGGACCATCTCTTCCACGAGCTCTCGGAGATTGGTGCTCATTCCTTATCCCCTCAGGAGTTGAAGACGTTCGGGTTCGTGGCCAGATACAGGCACTGCTCCTTCTCCACGATGTTTCTGGAGACCAGGTCTCTCAGGGATCTGATCGAGGGTGATCATGCCGAATTTCTGGCCGGTCTGAATGGCCGAAGGAAGCTGGGCCACCTTGCTCTCGCGGATGAGGTTCCGTACCGCCGGCGTGCCGATCATGATTTCCAGGGCGGGCACCGAGCCCCCGGCCGTCCCTTCGCTTCAGGAGGACCTGGGAAATGATGGCCTGAATGGATTCCGCAAACTGGGCGCGGATCTGTCCCTGCTGCTCGCCGGGAAAGACGTCGATGACCCGGTCCACGGTCTTCGGGGCCCCGCTGGTGTGCAGGGTGGAAAAGACCAGGTGCCCGGTCTCGGCGGCGGTCAGCGCCAGGGAGATGGTGTCCAGGTCGCGCATTTCCCCGACGAGGATGATGTCCGGGTCTTCGCGGAGGGCGCTGCGCAGGGCGTTGGCAGAAACTCAGGGTGTGCGCCCCCAGCTCCCGCTGGTTGATCAGGCACTTCTTGGACTCGTGCACGAATTCGATCGGGTCCTCGATGGTGATAATGTGGCCTTTCAAGGAGTTGTTGATCACGTCGATCATGGCGGCCAGGGTCGTTGATTTTCCGCTTCCGGTCGGTCCGGTGACCAGCACGAGGCCTCGTTCCTTCTTGCAGATTTCCCGCAGGCTTTTGGGGAGGCCCAGTTCCTCCAGGGTCAGGATCTTCGAAGGGATGACCCGGAAGACCACCGCTTCGCCCCGGGTCTGGCGGAAGGCGTTCACCCGGAAACGGGCGATGCCCTTCAGCTCGATGGAGAAATCGAGTTCATGGAACTCTTCGAACTTCTTCCGCTGCTGATCGTTCAGGATGTCATAGAGCATGACATGGAGTTCTTCCTTGCTTAGAGGCAGGGACCTCGATCCGCCTCATGTCTCCGTGGATGCGGACCATGGGCTGCTCTCCGGCGCTGATGTGTAGGTCGGAGGCGCCTTCTTTATGCACGAACAGCAAAAGTTCAGAAATGTCCATTTGTCAACTCCTTATCGGCATAAAAACCGGGACCATTAAATGAAAAAAGGGAAAGGTTGTCGGCTGTTCCCCCGCATCCGCTTTTGAAGTGGACCTCTCTTAATTATCGGAAAAAGGAGAGAAGACCTGAACCGCGCCGGCTGTCCGCCGTGCGGGGGCGTTGCGAACGGCCCTACGTTTTTCTCCTGGAGGAAAACGCTTCCCGAATCCAGCCATCCCCGACAGTAGAATTTTCTTTCATTCGACGGCCCGGCGGATCGCCGCGACCGGAAGAAAAGGAAGGGCCGTCGCCCCACTCTGTCCCCGCTCTGACGTCGCGCCGCAGCTCCGGAGAAAGAAATTGAAAATAGAAACCGATGTGTTAGAATGAGGGCGCCAAAGGGGAAAAGAAGCCGTGGATGAGGACCTGGACCTCTGGATGGATCGATATCTGCACCATCTCGCGGTGGAAAAAGGGCTGAGCCGCAACACGCTGGAGGCATACGCCCGGGACCTGCAGGGATTCGCCGCCAGGGTCCGGAGAAGGGGAATCTCGAAGGTGGGAGGAATCACCGCGGAACACACCCGGGATTATTTCCAGGCCCTGCGCTCGAAAGGGCTTTCGTCCCGGAGCACCGCCCGGACGCTCTCCGCCTTGAGAGGTTTTCACAAATTCCTCCTCCAGGAACGGGCGATGGGCGACAACCCGCTTCGGCGGCTTCGTTCGCCCAAAGTTGTGCCCCGCCTGCCGTCCGTGCTTTCGGCCGGAGAGGTGGAGGAACTGCTTCGGCAACCCAACCCGGGAAAAGCCCCGGGAGTCCGCGACCGGGCCATGCTGGAGGTCCTGTATGCGGCGGGTCTTCGGGTTTCGGAATTGATTCAGCTCTCGCTGAACGACGTGAACCTGGAAGTCGGATATCTCCGGACCCGGGGAAAAGGATCGAAGGAGCGGATCGTTCCCCTGGGAAGGGCCGCCTGCCGGGCCTTGAAAACCTACCTCGACGGGCCCCGGCGCCTTTCCGCCTTCCGTTCCTCTGATCCCGTCCTCTTTCCCGGGAGGAGCGGGAAGGGCATGACCCGCCAGGGGTTTTGGAAGATCCTGAAAGGGTACGCCCGGGCCGCCGGGATTCAAAAACCGATCTCTCCTCACACTCTGCGGCATTCCTTTGCCACCCATCTCCTGGAGCGGGGGGCGGATCTTAGGTCCGTCCAGTCGATGCTCGGTCACGCCGATATCGCCACCACTCAGATTTACACCCACGTTTCCCGGGACCACCTGAAGCGGGTGCACCAGAAGTTTCACCCCCGGGAGCGGGGCTGAGCCATGGAAGTCATCACCACCCACATCAACGCCGATTTCGATTCCCTGGCCTCCATGCTGGCGGCCAAGAAGCTCTACCCTGACGCGGTCCTGGTTTTCCCGGGTCCACGGAGAAGAACCTGCGCGATTTTTTCATTCAATCGACCTTCTACGTGTTCCAGACCGAGCGGATCAAGAACATCGATTTTGCCGCGATCCGCAGGCTGATCCTGGTCGACACCCGGCAGCCGGGGAGGATCGGAAAATTCAGCGAGGTCGCCGGGAGGCCGGAGGTCGAGCTGCACATCTACGACCACCACCCTCCTTCCCCGGAGGACCTCCGCGGCCGGGTGGAGGTGATCCGGGAGACGGGAGCGACGATCACCATCCTGGCCGCCATCCTGAGGGAGCGGAGCGTTCCCTTGACTTCCGAAGAGGCGACGGTGATGGCTGTCGGGCTGTACGAAGACACCGGTTCCTTCACCTTTTCCTCCACCACGCCGGAGGACCTGGAAACGGCCGCTTTTCTGTTATCCAAAGGGGCCAACCTGAATATCGTCTCCAGCCTCATCACCCGCGAGCTCACCGCCGACCAGGTCGCCCTCCTCAACGAGCTGATCCAGACCGCCACCCGGCACACCGTGCAGGGGCTCGAAGTGGTGGTGGCCAAAGCCTCCTCCGACAAGTACGTGGGCGATTTTGCCTTTCTGGTCCACAAGCTGAAAGACATGGAGAACCTCAACGTTCTTTTCGCCCTCGCCCAGATGGAGGACCGGGTGTACCTCGTCGCCCGGAGCCGGATCGAGGAGGTCAACGTCGGGGAGATCGCCGCCGCCTTCGGGGGAGGGGGACACGCCACGGCCGCCGCGGCCACCATCCGCGAAATGAACCTCGGCCAGGCGGAGAAAAAGCTCCTCGATTTTCTGGAAAAGCGAATCCACCCCATCCGGTTCGCCCGCGAGCTCATGTCTTTCCCGGTGAAGACGGTGCCCGCCGTGGAAACCATCGAGCACGCGGGGGAACTCCTCACCCGCTACAACATCAACGTGCTCCCGGTTACCGAGAACGGCCGCCTGGCCGGGCTCATCTCCCGGCAGATCATCGAAAAAGCCGCTTTCCACGGGTTCAAGGACTCCCCGGTGCGCGACTACATGAGCACGGAATTCGCCACCGTGAGCCCAACCACTCCTCTGCCCAAGGTTCAGGACCTCATCGTGGGCAATAACCAGCGCTTCCTCCCGGTGCTGGAGAAGACCAAGCTCGTCGGAGCCATTACCCGGACGGACCTCCTCCGCTGGCTCTACACCCGCAGCGACCAGCTGGCGGGCCCCATGGCCGAACCGGATTTCTTCTCGGCCAAAGAGCCCCGCCGCAGGGGGATCGGGAAGATCATGGAGGAGCGGCTTCCGGACGGGGTGCTAAGCCTTTTAAAAGAGATCGGGGGGATCGCCCAGGACCTGGACCTGCAGGTCTACGCCGTCGGCGGGTTCGTGCGGGACCTTCTGCTGCGGACGGAAAATTTCGACATCGACATGGTGGTGGAAGGGGACGCCATCCTCCTCGCCCGGGCGATCGCCGGGGAGACAAAAGGGGATCTGAAAGTACACAAAAAATTCGGGACCGCGACGGTGATGGTTCCCGGGGGATACCGGCTGGACCTGGCGACGGCCCGGCTGGAATACTACGAATACCCGGCCGCCTTGCCCCGGGTGGAGCACAGCTCGATCAAGCTCGACCTCTACCGGAGGGACTTTACCGTCAACGCCCTGGCCATTCACGTGAACCCGCAGCATTTCGGGGAACTCATCGATTTTTTCGGCGGGCAGAAGGATCTGAAAGAGCGGGTCATCCGCGTCCTCCACAACCTGAGTTTCGTGGAAGACCCCACCCGCGTCTTCCGGGCCCTGCGGTTCGAACAGCGCATCGGGTTCCAGATCGCCAAGCAGACCCACACGCTCATGGAAAACGCCGTGCGCATGCAGCTCTTCGGCCGGCTTTCCGGGCGGCGGCTTTTCCGGGAACTGGTCCTCTGCCTCTCGGAGGAGAAGCCCTGGCCGGTCCTGAAGCGCCTGGGGGATTACGGCCTGCTCAAGTTCTTTCACCCCGGCCTGAAGGCGGACCGGACGATGGAGACCCGGTTCCAGCGGCTGGAGGGGGTCGTCTCCTGGTACCGGCTTCTCTTCACGGGGGAGAAGATCGAGCCGTGGAAAGTGGGGTTCCTCGCGCTCGTGGAAGGGCTTGCGGAGAAGGAAATCGAGGGCCTTCTCGGCCGGTTTTCTCTTCCGGAAAAATTCCGCGCGAGTTTTCTTCCGCAGAAGCGCATGGTTCAGCAGGCGGTGAAGCGGCTTTCGTCGCCGCCGGCCCCTTTGCGAAGCGAGATTTACTTTCTCCTGAAGCCCCTGCCCACCGAATTTCTGCTCTACGCCATGGGAAAAACCGGATCGGAGGCGGTGAAGAAATCTATCTCCCTTTACTTTACCGAGTTGAAGCGGGTGAAGATTTCCTTGACCGGCCAGGACCTGAAGCGGATGGGATTTATCCCCGGGCCCATTTACAGCGAGATCTTGCAGGCCGTCTTGCGGGCCAGGATCGAGGGGAAGCTCGTCAGCCGGCAGGAGGAGCTCGATTTTGTTTTGAAGAGGTTCAAGCCCTCGAAGCGGCTTGGGCGAAAGAGGCCGCCGCATGCCGTGAAAAGGAGCCGGGGCTTGCGCCGGAGAAGGCTCCGGCCGGCTGAAGATGCCGGGTTCCAACCTGGCTGCGGTTTCGGGAGGATGGGCGACCCGCCGGGTCGCTCCTACAAATCGGCGAAGAATAAGCGAGAAGGAAGATTTCATGCCCAAGGAACGAGTCCTAAGCGGAATGCGCCCTACCGGAAAACTTCACCTGGGAAATCTGGTGGGTGCGCTGGACAATTGGAAACGCCTCCAGGAGGAATACGAGTGTTTCTTCTTTGCCGCCGACTGGCACGCCCTGACGACGGAGTACACCAACACCGGGATCATTCAGGAGAACATCCGGGATAAGATCGTCGACTGGCTGAGCGTGGGGCTCTCCCCGGAAAAGAGCGTTCTGTTTGTCCAGTCGAAGATCAAGGAACATGCCGAGCTGCACCTGCTCCTGTCCATGATCACCCCGCTTCCCTGGCTGGAGCGCGTTCCCACCTACAAGGATCAGCAGCAGGAGCTCGCCGACCGCGACCTTTCGACCTACGGTTTTTTGGGGTACCCCCTCCTGCAGACCGCGGACATCATCATGTACAAAGCCCACAAGGTTCCCGTGGGGATCGACCAGGTCCCCCACGTGGAGCTCTCCCGCGAGGTGGCCCGGCGGTTCAACCATTTCTACGGAGAGGTCTTCCCCGTCCCCGAGCCCATGCTGACCGAGGTCCCCAAGCTGCTGGGGATCGACGGGCGGAAGATGAGCAAGAGCTACGACAACGCCATTTACATATCGGACCCGCCCGCAGGAGATCCGCAGGAAAGTGAGCCTGATGTTCACCGACCCGAACCGAATCAAACGGAGCGACCCGGGAAATCCGGATATCTGCAACGTCTTCTCCTTTCACAAGGTCTTCAGCTCGCAGGAGGTCGTGGACCGGGTCAACGTGGATTGCCGGCGGGCCGTTCTCGGGTGCGTGGAGGACAAAAAGCAGCTGGCCGAGATCCTGGTCTCCTATCTCGCCCCCATTCAGGAGAACCGCGCTCCGGTATCTCCAGAATCCCGGCCTGGTGGAGGAGATCCTGGAGGCCGGCTGCGAGAAAGCCCGCCGCATCGCCGTCCAAACCATGGAAGAAGTGCGGGCGGCGATGAAGATTGAATGAAGGATACTCGCACCAGCTTGAACGTCGGCTTACGAGGAAAAGGATGGAATCGACTCCCGTGAATGCCTCGAACCGGAACAGATGGAGCTCCCCTTGAAGGTGAAGCTGGAGAGCTTCGAGGGGCCGCTCGACCTTCTGCTCTTCCTGATCAAGAAAAACGAAATCGACATCTACGACATCCCCATCGCGGTGATTACCCGGCAGTACCTGGAATACCTGGAAGTGATGAAAAACCTGAACCTGGACGTGGCCGGGGAATTTCTTCTCATGGCCGCGACCCTGCTGCACATCAAGTCCAAGATGCTCCTCCCCCCGCAGGAAGACGAGCAGGCCGAAGGCGAGAAAGAAGAAGAGGACCCGCGGGCGGAGCTGGTCCGGAGGCTCCTGGAATACCAGCGCTTCAAGGAGGCCGCCCTGGAACTGACCAAGGGACCCCTGCTGGACCGGGAAGTCTTCCTCCGGCACTTTCCTGGCGGAGGATTCCCCCGCGGCCGAAGAGGAAAACGCAAACGGGGAAACGTCCCTTTTCGAACTCCTGGAGGCGATGAAGAAGGTTCTCGAAGGGCTCCCGGCCGAGGAATTCCAGGAGATCTCGGTGGAACATCTGAACATCAAGGACAAGATCCTTCAGATCATGGAACGGCTCTGGGAAGCGGAGAGCCTGGCCTTTCGCGAGCTCTTCACCCTCTCGACTCCCCGGAGGGAGATCGTGGTCACCTTCCTGGCCCTCCTGGAGCTTCTCCGCCTGCGCATGATTCGAGTTTACCAGGCCGAGTCGTTCGGAACTATCCGGATCTTCTCGCCCGTAGAACGGGAAGAAGGGCGGAAGACCATCGAAGAAAGGATTCTGTGAAGTGGAAGACGCCGAACTGAAAGCCATTCTGGAAGGCTTGATCTTTGTCTCCGAAACCCCCTTGACCGTGGACCGGATGAAAGAGGTCCTGGGGGCTCAGAAACGGGACCTGCAGCGGCTGCTCTCCGAAATGGTGGAAGATTACCGGACGTCCGAGCCGCGGGTTCTCTCCTTGCGGAGGTGGCCGAAGGATTTCAGTTCCGCACCCGGCCGGAGCATGCCGACTGGATCAGGAAACTGAAAAAGGCCAAGACCGCCGCCCTGAGCCAGCCCGCGCTGGAGACGCTGGCCATCGTCGCCTACCGGCAGCCGGTGGTGCGGATGGACATTGAAAAGATCCGGGGGGTGGATTCGGGCGGGGTGCTGCGCACCCTTCTGGAGAGAAAGCTCGATCAAGATCATCGGTAAGAAGGATGTCCCCGGAAAGCCCCTGGTCTACGGGACATCCAGGAGATTTCTGGAAGTGTTCGGGTTGAAAGATCTCTCTGAGCTTCCCACCCTGAAAGACCTGGAAGGGCTGGGGCCTCCTTCCGCGGAGGGGATCCTCCCCCTCGACGAGGAAGCCAGGGGAGAAGAAGGCGAGAAGAAGGAAGAACCCCAGGAGGCGGAAACCCATGAGCCCTCTCCCGCGGCTCCAGAAGATTCTCTCTGAAATCGGGGTGGCCTCGCGCCGGCAGGCGGAAGAGATGATCCGGGAAGGGAGGGTCACCGTAAACGGCCGCGTGGCACGGATCGGGGAAAAGGCCGACCCGCTCCGCGACCATATCAAGGTGGACGGGCGCCTGATTAGCCGTTCGTCTGTCCCGAGGTTTACCTCCTGGTCTATAAACCGAAGAATGTCGTCACCACGGCGGACGACCCCGAGGGGAGGCCCACGGTCATGGACCTGGTGAAGTCGAAGTCCCGCCTTTTCCCCGTGGGGCGGCTGGATTACGACGCGGAGGGTTTTCTCCTTCTCACCAACGACGGCGAGCTGGCCTATCGCCTCTCCCACCCCTCTTTCCAGGTCCCCAGGACCTACAGGGTCAAAGTCCAGGGGAAGCCGACTCCGGAGGAGGTGCGGAAGCTGAGCCGGGGGATCTATCTCGAAGACGGCCTTACGGCTCCGTGCCGCATCGACTTTCTGAAAGAGACGGACCAGAATTCATGGCTGGAGATGACTCTGCACGAGGGGAGAAACCGGCAGGTCAAGAGAATGTGGGAAAAGATGGGTTACTCCGTCCTGAAACTCACGAGGACGCGGCTGGGGGGGCTTTCGCTCGGGAGGCTCAAGCCCGGCGAGTACCGCGCCCTCCGGCCGACGGAAGTGGAGAAGCTGAAAAGAATGACCGAAGGGGAAAAGCCGCAAGGCGCGAGGGCGCAAGGGCGGCGTAAAGACGCCTGAATAACGTATATATACCGTCTTTTTGCTTTCGAGATTTAAGGTTTACAGGAGTGGGGATGGTCATGAAATTTTCTAAAAAAGGCGATGACGGATCCACCAGCCTCATGGGGGGGCAGCGGGTTCCAAAATGCGGCCCTCGGACGGAGGCGTACGGGACTCTGGATGAGGCCAGTTCCGCCCTGGGGCTGGCCAAGGCCTCTGCAAGGAGGCCCAAGACGAGAGAGATCCTCCTTGGGATCCAGCGGGACCTGGTCCTCCTCGGGGCGGAACTGGCGACGGTTCCGGAAGATAAAGGCAGGTACGATTACCGGATCACCCGAGGCCACGTGGAGCGGCTGGAGGGGCTCATCGATGAGCTGCAGAGGGAAGTCGCCCTGAGGAACGAATTCATCTTTCCCGGCGAGACCGTGTCCGGCGCGGCCATCGACCTGGGAAGGACCATCGTCCGCCGGGCGGAGCGAAAGACCGTGGATCTCGTTCACCAGAAGATCGTCGGCAACCTCGAGGTCCTGGGGTTTCTCAACCGCCTCGCCGACCTGCTCTTCGTCCTCGCCAGGTACGAGGAGAGTCCTGACCCGCCGTGCACCCCCTGATTTCCGCGCTGAAGAAGACGATCCGAAAATACGGGATGCTCCAGGCCGGGGACAAAGTGGTTGTCGGGGTCTCGGGGGGGGCCGATTCCATGGCTCTCCTCCATTCCCTGTGCGAGATCCGCCCCGGTCTCCACCTCTCCCTGATCGTCGCCCACCTCGACCACGGCCTTCGTCCGGGAGGGGAGAAGGAGGCTGCTTTCGTCCGCAGAGCGGCCCGAAAAATGGGGGCTCCCTTTTTTCACCGGAAAGCGGACGTGCGGGCGTGGCGGGAAGAAAAGCGCCTCACGGTCGAGGAGGCGGCCCGGGACCTGCGCTACGCGTTTCTCCTCGAAACCGCCCGGTCGAGCGGCGCGTCCAGAATCGCCCTCGGGCACACCGCGGACGACCAGGCGGAGTCCGTGCTCATGCGCCTCCTCCGCGGTTCCGGGACCCGGGGACTCTCGGGCATCCCCCCGGTGCGGGACGGCATTTTCATCCGGCCGCTGATCGAAGTCTGGCGGGAAGAGGTCGAGTCTTTCCTCCGGGAGCGGAAAGCGGCTTTCCTTCACGATCCCTCCAATGACTCCGACCAATACTTGCGAAATCGTGTGCGCCACGAACTTCTGCCGCTCCTTCAGCGGTATAACCCGCGGATCCGGCAGACCCTGGTCCAGATGGCCGACCTTTTCCGGGAAGAGGAAGGGTTCTGGCAGGAGCACCTGGAGAAGGTGTTTCCCCGGGTGGTCCGGGACCGGAGTGAAGCAAGGCTGGTCCTGGATATTCCTTCTTTGGCGGAGCAGCCCCGGCCCATCCGGCTTCGATGCTTTCGCCTGGCGATCGAAAAAATCAAGGGTAACCTGCTCCGGGTGAGCCTCGCTAACATTCTGGCGGTGGAAAATCTTGTTCTCGGCCGGGGGCCGAACAAGAGCGTTCAACTTCCCCACGGCCTGTCCGTCACGAGGGCCTACCAGGATTTGACCTTTGCCCGGTTCAAGGCAGGAGACAGACCCCTTTCGCCCACCCGGTCGCCGGGCCGGGCTACGTGGAGATCCCCGAGATCGGCAGGAGCATGGAGTTTCAATTTCAGTGCCGAAAAAAGGGGGCTCTTGTTGGGGACTGTCCGAACATCGCGCGGCTGGATTTCGACACCCTTTCTTTTCCCCTGACCCTCCGTTCATTTCGAGCCCGGGGACCGGTTTCAGCCCCTTGGGATGGCCGGAGAGAAGAAAGTGAAAGATCTCTTCATCGACTGCAAGATCCCCGCCCGCGAGCGAAAGCAGATCCCTCTCCTTTGCCATGGAGACCGGATTCTCTGGGTCGCCGGGGTCCGGCTGGACCACCGGGCGCGGGTAAAGCCGGAAACGGAAAAAATTTTGGCGGTGAAGTTCCTTTGATCCGCCGCGGAGAAAAGAGCGCTCCATGCGGTTCCCAAAATGGCTTGGAATACAACATTTGAACTACCTTTTTCTCCCTGCGTGTGGTATAAAAATGGGTGTTTGTTTTCCTAAACGCGGTAAATCCAAGTCAAACTTTTAGCGAGAGGCAATTATGACGGGGGGGAAATTCAGCCCCTTTTATAAAAATCTGGCCCTATGGCTGGTCATCAGCCTGATGATGATCCTGCTCTTCAACCTCTTCAACCAGCCGCGGACCTCCCAGGACAAGATCATATTCAGCGACTTTCTGACGGCTCTGGAAAAGGGCGAGGTGAAGGAAGTCACCATCCAGGGGCACAACATCTACGGCCGGTACAGCAACCTCAAGGAATTTCGGACTTTCGCGCCCAATTACCCGGATCTGATCAAGGCCCTCACGGATAAGAACGTGAGCATCACGGCGAGGCCGGAGGAGGACTCGCCCTGGTACATGACCATGCTCATCTCCTGGTTCCCCATGCTCCTCCTGATCGGCTTCTGGATATTTTTCATGCGCCAGATGCAGGCGGGCGGGACCAAGGCCATGTCCTTCGGGAAAGCCAAGGTCAAACTGCTCAGCGAAAAACAGCAGAAGGTGACTTTCCTGGATGTGGCCGGGATCGAAGAGTCGAAGGAGGAGCTCCAGGAGATCATCGAGTTCCTGCGGGACCCCAAAAAATTCACCCGCCTGGGGGGCCGGATCCCCAAGGGCGTTCTGCTGGTCGGCCCGCCGGGGACGGGGAAGACCCTCCTGGCCCGGGCGATCGCCGGGGAGGCGAACGTTCCGTTCTTCTCCATCAGCGGTTCGGATTTCGTGGAGATGTTCGTCGGCGTGGGCGCCTCCCGGGTCCGGGACCTCTTCATCCAGGGGAAGAAACACGCGCCCTGCATCATCTTCATCGACGAAATCGACGCCGTCGGGCGCCACCGGGGAGCCGGCCTGGGCGGGGGGCATGACGAGCGGGAACAGACCCTGAACCAGCTCCTGGTGGAGATGGACGGGTTCGAATCGAACGAAGGGGTCATCATCATCGCCGCCACCAACCGGCCCGACGTTCTGGACCCGGCCCTCCTGCGGCCCGGCCGGTTCGACCGCCAGGTGGTCGTGCCCCGGCCGGACGTGAAGGGGAGAGAGGCGATCCTCAAGGTTCACACCCGCAAGACCCCCCTGTCCGAAGACGTCAACCTCCAGGTGCTCTCCCGCGGCACGCCGGGGTTCACGGGAGCGGACCTGGAAAACCTCGTCAACGAGGCGGCCCTGCTGGCGGCCCGCCGGAACAAGGCCAAGCTGGAGATGGACGATTTCGAGGCCTCCAAGGACAAGGTCCTCATGGGCGTCGAACGCCGGACCATGATCATCAGCGACGAGGAGAAGCGGCTCACGGCCTACCACGAAGCGGGCCACACCCTGGTGGCCAAGTTTCTTCCCAGCGCCGACCCGATCCACAAGGTGACCATCATCCCCAGGGGACGGGCCCTGGGCCTCACCCAGCAGCTGCCGACGGAGGACAAGCACACCCTTTCCAAGGAATACATCCTCAACAAGATCGCCATTTTCCTCGGGGGCCGGGCGGCGGAAGAGCTCGTCCTGAAGACTCAGACCACGGGGGCCGGAAACGACATCGAGATGGCCACGGAATGGGCGAGGAAGATGGTCTGCGATTTCGGCATGAGCGAAAAGATGGGCCCCCTCACCTTCGGGAAAAAAGAAGAGCACATCTTTCTCGGCCGAGAAATTTCCCAGCCCAAAGACTTCAGCGAAAAGACCGCGGTGGACATCGATACCGAGATCAAGCGGATTGTTCTGGAGAACTACGAGCGGGCCAAGTCCATTATCCTGCAGCATATAGGTCAGCTTCACGATCTGGCCGCGGCTCTGCTGGAAAAAGAGGTGCTGGCCGGGGAAGAGATCGATCAGGTACTGGGACTCCTCAACTTCCCCCCGCCGGCAGTGCCCGCCCCCGGTACTGGCCCCGGAAGCCAACGTCTAGCCGCAAGAAGGGTCGAGGATCAAGAGCCAGGACGGGGAGATGCCCCGGCTTCGGTTGTTGATCTGCGGCCCTTATTTTATATGCCAAGCCCCATTCTCCATTTTCGAAAAATCAAATACGATCTTTCCCTGCGAACCCTGATCATGGGCGTGCTGAACGTCACGCCGGATTCCTTTTCCGACGGCGGGAAGTTCCTGGAGCGCGAAAAAGCGGTCGAGCAAGGGCGGCGACTTGCCGACGAGGGAGCCGACATCCTCGACGTCGGCGGGGAGTCCACCCGTCCGGGCGCGAGGCCGCTCTCGGAGGAGGAAGAGCTGCGGCGGGTTGTGCCGGTGATCGAGCGTTTAAGCCGGGAGATCCCCATCCCCATCTCTATTGACACCCGCAAATCCCGGGTGGCCGAAAGCGCCCTGGAAGCCGGTGCGGACATGATCAACGACATAACGGCGCTTCGCTATGACCCCCATATGGCCTCGGTGGCGGCCCGGTGGGACGTCCCCGTGGTGCTCATGCACATGCGGGGAGAGCCGGAGACGATGCAGGCCGATACCCGTTACGACGATTTGACGGGCGAGATTCTCGACTTTTTCCGGGCCCGGATGTCCTATGCCGAAGCCGCGGGGATTCGCCGCGACCGGATCATCCTGGACCCGGGAATCGGTTTCGGGAAATCCCTGGAGCAGAATCACAACCTCCTCATCCTGAAGCATTTGCCGAAATTCAAAGTTCTGAACCAGCCGCTCCTCGTCGGGACGTCGCGCAAAGCCTTTATCGGCCGCATCCTAGGGGTTCCTCCCGGGGAGCGGGAGGATGGGACGCTGGCCACGGTTGCTGTGGCGGTCCGCGGCGGGGCGAACGTCGTGCGCGTTCACGAGGTGGCCAGGACGCGCCGGGTGGTCCAGGTGGTGGACGCGATCCTGCGGAGCAGCCCGGAGGACGCGTAACGCAGCGCCCGCAGCCGCGGCGAAAATAGGGCTGAGGAGGGAAACGCTGCCGGATATCGCACCCACCGGTTCGGGATGCCCCGACAATTTCTGGTGACATTTCCGTTCGATTGTGCTTGAATTTTACACCTACTTCGTTGCAGGGGGAGGAACTTGTGCCCAAGCTCTCAGTCAACGTAGACCATGTCGCGACCGTGCGCCAGGCGCGGGGAGGGAAGAGCCCGGACCCCGTGGCCGCCGCTCTTCTGGCTGAGCTCGCCGGGGCGGACGGGATCATCGTTCACCTGCGCGAAGACCGCCGCCACATCCAGGACCGCGACGTGGAGGTCCTGCGCGGGACCGTCAAGACCAGGCTCAACCTGGAGATGGCGAATACCGAAGAGATCCTGCGGATCGCCCTGCGGGTGAAGCCGGACATGGCGACTTTTGTCCCCGAGCGGAGGCAGGAGCTAACCACCGAGGGCGGGTTGGACGTGCAAGGGAACGCGGCTTCCCTTGCGAAAACGCTCGGCAGGTTAAAAGAGGCGGGGATTCTTTCCAGCCTCTTTATCGATGCCGAGCCCGTCCAGGTGGAGGCGAGCAGGCAGGCGGGCGCGGATTTCGTCGAGATCCACACCGGGAAATACAGCGATGCCCAGTCAGAAAAAGCCCGGGAGGACGAGTTCCAGCGCATCGTGCGGGCGATTCAACTGGCCCGCCGGTTGAGCCTGCGGGTGAATATCGGCCACGGCCTGGATTATCAGAATGTTGTTCCTTTCACCCGCGTCCCCGAAATCGAGGAGTACAGCATCGGCCACAGCATCATCGCCCGGGCGGTCCTCGTCGGGCTGGACCGCGCCGTGCGGGAGATGAAAGATCTGATCTTGAGAAAAGAATCGTGATCGCCGGTCCTGACAGATGATCTACGGCATCGGAATCGATCTCGTGAAGGTAAGCCGGATGGAAGGAGTCCTGCAGCGGTGGGAGGAAAGATTCCGGTCGAAAGTGTTCACTCCCGGAGAAGTCGCTTACTGCATGCGCAAGAAAAATCCATCCCCCAGCTTTGCCGCCCGTTTTGCCGCCAAGGAAGCATTCGTGAAAGCTCTGGGCATCGGCATCCGGCGGGGGGTGCACTGGAGAAATGCGGAAGTGAAGAGGGGACCCCTGGGACGGCCGGTCCTGAGCCTGAACGGCCTAGCTCTGGAGATCTGCCGCAAGGAAGGGATCGAGGGGTTCTTCTTGAGCCTCACCCACGATGGCGATTACGCCGGCGCGGTCGTTGTTTTGGAAAAATCGTAGGGGCGGGGTTACCCTGCCCCTACGTGGAACCGGACCGGAGCGGGGTAACTCCCGCCCCTGCAAGGGAACCTGACCGGCTAGGAGTGCCCCCGCCGCAACGAGAATCTGAATGAAACTTGCCACCGCCGAAATCATGCGCAAGCTGGACCGGAGAGCCGCCGAGGAGTTGGGCTTGCCGGGGCGCGTCCTCATGGAGAACGCGGCCCGGGGGACGGTGGCTGCCATGTTCCGTCATTTTCCCGACCTGACGGTAAAGCGAGTGGCAATCCTGGCCGGCCGGGGAAACAACGGGGGAGATGGGTTTGCCGTGGCCCGGTATCTGCTCAACCGGGGCGTCTCCTGCCCCGTGTTCCTCTTCGCCGCCCGGGAGGAGGTGAAGGGGGACGCGGCCGCAAACCTCGAGGTCCTGGGCCGGCTGGGCGGAGAGGTGTTCGAAATCCTGAACATGGAAGAGTGGGAGGCCCAGCGGGGGAAAGTGGAGTCCTGCGACCTCATGGTGGACGCCATCTTCGGGACGGGCCTCAAGGGAGAGGTGAAAGGGTTTTTCCAGGAAATCATCGAATTTGTGAATTCCCTGGGGCGGCCTACGATAGCGATCGATATCCCCTCGGGACTTGATTCAGACACCGGGAAAGTACTCGGAACATGCATTCAGGCCTCGCTGACCGTCACGTTCGGCCTGCTCAAGAGGGGCCTCGCGGTTCTGCCCGGGGTGGAATGCTGCGGAAGAGTCGTCCTGGTGGATATCTCGATCCCCCCATCCTTCGTCGAAGGAGAGGAGATTCACGACCACCTGATCGAGGCGTCCGATCTTCTCCCGTTCCTCGCGCCCCGGAACCGGGAAGCTCACAAGGGTGAATTCGGCCACCTTCTGGTTCTCGCCGGCTCGCCGGGAAAGACAGGCGCCGCAGCCATGGTCTGTGAAGGGGCCTTGCGCGTGGGGACGGGGCTCATCACCCTGGGCATCCCCCAAAGCCTGAACGGGATCCTGGAAGCGAAGCTGACCGAACCCATGACGGAGCCCCTGGCGGAAACCAAAGAGGGAACCCTGAGCCTTTCCGCTCAGGGACGAATCCTGGAACTCTGCGACCGGAAAGACGCCCTCGCGATCGGCCCGGGCCTTTCGGTCAACCCGGAGACGGCGAAGCTGATCCAGAGAGTCGTGCGGAGCATTTCTCTCCCCGCGGTCATCGACGCAGACGGCCTGAACGCTTTCTCCGGCCGGATGGATTGGATTCGAAAGGCGCCGAATGAATTCGTCTTCACCCCCCATCCCGGAGAGATGGCCCGAATGGCGGAAATCTCGGTCCGACAGGTCCAGGAAAACCGGATCGGGGTGACCCGGGATTTCGCCAAGAATCACGGCGTGACCCTGGTGCTGAAGGGAGCGCGTTCGGTGATCGCGAGCCCGGAAGGTGAAGTGTTTATCAACCCCACCGGAAATCCCGGCATGGCTTCGGGAGGTATGGGGGATGTGCTCACCGGGATGATCGCCGGATTCCTCGCGCAGGGCCTGCGTTCCCTGGACGCGGCGAGGCTGGGCGTTTACTTGCACGGCCTGGTGGGAGATTTCGTGGCCTTCCAGAAAGGCGAGCGGGGAATGGCCGCTTCGGACCTGGTTGCACACACCCCGAGGGTGTTGGAGGCGCTGGCTTCGGGGCAGGGGCGATTGGGCGATTTTTCCTTTCCCATGCGAACGGAAGTCTGGTATTAGGACAAATTCGAATTTCGGACCCATTCCCGAAGATCAATGCATTTTCCGGGCGTTTCTCACTGGATTTCGGACGTTGGGCTAACAGGGTTATCGTGCGGCGCAGGGGATTTGCTCTTCATAAAATGTGCAAGGCGCAGAGGGAAGAACCGGAATTCGAGACGATCACCCGCGGCCCTGAGGAGACTCTCGGTCTCGGCCGGCGCTTGGGGGAACTTCTTTCGGGCGGGGAATTCATCGCCCTTATGGGCGAACTGGGTTCGGGAAAGACCGTCCTCGCAAAAGGCATCGCCCGGGGGCTGGGAGTCGTAAATGAGGACGAGGTGACCAGCCCTTCCTTTGTCCTGGTGAACGAGTACCGCGGCCGGGTCCCGGTTTACCATGTGGACCTGTACCGGCTGGAGGACCCAGCCGCGGTGGAAGGGATCGGCTGGGAGGAGTTCGTCTCCGGGCCCGGCGTCACCCTGGTGGAATGGGCTGAAAAAGCGGAGACCTATCTGCCCGGCGAGAGGATTGAAGTCCATCTACAATGGCTCGGAGAGGAAGAGCGGAAAATTCATCTATGCGGGAGAGGGCCGGCCGGGCGCGAGAGGGCCGGGCGCTTAAAAGCGCTTTGGATGAAGGAGGAATGAAGAAGTGGCGCTGATTGTGCAGAAATACGGCGGGACGTCCGTGGGGGACTTGAACCGGATCCGGAATGTAGCGACCCGGGTGGCGAAGACCCGCCGGGAAGGGAACAAGGTGGTGGTGGCGATTTCCGCGATGGCCGGGGAGACCGACCGCCTCATCCGCCTTTGCACCGGGGTCTGCGAGAGCCCGGACCCGCGGGAGTACGACTGCCTGATCTCCACCGGGGAGCAGGTGAGCGCTGCCCTGCTGGCCATCACCCTGCAATCCATGGGGGTCCCGGCCAAGTCTTTTCTCGGGGACCAGGTTCGGATCATCACCGACAGCGCGTATTCCGTGGCCCGGATCCAGAAAGTGGAAGTAAACCGGCTGCGGAAGGAACTGAAAGCCGGGGTGGTCCCCGTGGTGACCGGTTTCCAGGGCGTGGATCGGGACGGCCGCATCACAACCCTCGGGCGGGGCGGTTCGGATACCACCGGGGTGGCTCTGGCGGCGGCCCTGAAAGCGGACGTCTGCGAGATCTACACCGACGTGGACGGGGTGTACACCACCGACCCCAACCTCTGTCCGGACGCCCGGAAGCTGGCTCGAATCTCCTACGACGAAATGCTGGAGCTCGCGTCCCTGGGAGCCAAGGTCCTGCAGATCCGCTCCGTGGAGTTTGCCAAGAAATACAACGTGCCCATTCACGTAAGGTCGTCTTTCCATGATAAGGGGGGCACCTGGGTCGTCAAGGAGGATGATAAAATGGAGAAGGTCTTGGTCTCCGGCGTGACGCTGAACAAGAGTGAAGCCCGCATCACCGTGGTTCGGGTCCCGGACAAGCCCGGCATCGCCTCTAAAATATTTTCGCCTATCTCGGAGGCGAACATCGTCGTGGACATGATCATCCAGAACAGCAGCGCGGACGGGAGCACGGATTTGACTTTCACCGTACCCCGGGCGGATATGAAGAAGGCCCTGAAGCTGGTCAGGAAGACGGCCGAAGAGATCCAGGCGCAGGAGGTCCTGGCCGACGAGAACATCGCCAAGGTGTCGATCGTGGGAGCCGGGATGCGCAGCCATTCGGGGGTGGCCTCCAGGATGTTCACGGCCCTGTCCCGGGAGAACATCAACATCCTCATGATCAGCACCTCCGAGATCAAGATCTCGTGCGTAGTCGACGGGAAGTACGGAGAACTGGCGGCGCGGGTGCTTCACCACGAGTTCGGGCTGGACAGGGGCGAATTGAAAAAGGAGACGTGACCGGGGGAATGGACCTTGGCGCGTTCGACGTCCAAGGCCCTATTGGAACTGGGGGCGGGAATTGATGCCCCGGCGACGCTTGGAAAGGCAAAAATCAGGACATGAGCCGGGACCAGCAGGGAATCGTCCTTTTCATAAGCCTCCTTCTTACTTTTTTCTTCCTCCTCACCCTGCCGTCTTCCTCCTGGAAAGAAATCCCCGGGATGGCACCGGAGGAGAGAGCACCCGGCCCCCGAGCGGGAGAAGGACGGATCCTCGTTGAAATGGACGGGAGCATCAACCAGCGGGGCATGGTGCAGATCGAAGAGGGAGGAACCGTTCTTGACGCTGTGGCCAAGGCCGGGGGCGTGAAGGAAGAGATGGCAGTCTCTCCCGAAACCCTTGCTCTAAAACTCGAAAAGAGCTCACGGGTGCGAATCGCTCCCGACAGCGAGGGGAAGGGGAGGGTGACCGTTGAGCCTCTCGACCCTCCCAAACTGAAGGTCCTGTCCATTCCCGTCCCCATCAACACCGCCACTGCGGAGGAACTCGACATTCTTCCGGGGATCGGCCCAAAAACCGCGCAGGCCATCATCGACGACCGCGACAGCCGGGGAAAATTCGCGGCGGCGGAAGACCTTCTCCGGGTGCCGGGAATCGGACCCAAGAAGCTGGCCGCTCTCCGGCCGCACATCAGCCTCAAATAATCGTCTGGGGAAGGAATAAAATCCGTGTGGCTTTTTGTTCCGCCGGGAACTATAATGAAAATGCCCAATCGAGCTTAGGGGAGGCGCCATGGTGGAGATGAAAGTTCACGGGTTATTCTTCGACCAGGAGACCAATCAGTCCGTCGTCGTCCTCAAGGAAGAAGCCACCGGGAGGACGCTGCCCATCTGGGTCGGGCTCTTCGAGGCCAACGCGATCACGATGGGAATCGAGCACACCTGGACCCCCCGGCCCATGACCCACGACCTGTTGAAAAACGTCATCGAAGGGATGAACGCCGTCGTTCGGGAGATCACGGTGAGCGACCTGCGCTCGAACACCTTCTACGCCGTCATCTCTCTCGAGGTCGGGGGAAAAACGGTGAAGATCGACTCGCGGCCGAGCGATGCGATCGCCCTGGCCCTGCGGACCCAATCCCCCATCTTCGTGGATGAAAAAGTCCTGGAGTCCGCCGGCCATGCCGAACCCAAGGACAAGGACAAGAAAGACTCTTCCGATAAGTGGATCGACGACCTTTTCGACAAGCTGAAACCGGAAGACTTCAAGACTGAAATGTAAGCATGGGCGTTACCTCTCGTTCCCGCTCTCCACGCGTGCGTCCTCTCGAATCCAATCCTTCCTCCGAAATTTCCCGTTCCCCGGCGAAGACCCGGGGAAAACCCCGCGGACTCTTCAAGCTTGCCCTCTTTGACTTGGACGGCACCTTGACCCGGGAAAGGAGCGCCTGGGAATTCATCCACCGCCGGCTCGGTGTCTGGGAAGGCCATGCGGAAAAATTCCAGGAGGCTTTCCTCCGGGGGGAGATCCCGTACCGGCGTTTTTGCGAACTGGATGCCCAAATCTGGAGGGGCATGAAAGTCTCGGAGGTGCAGCGAATCCTGAGAGAGGTTCCCCTGTATCCCGGGATCGAGGAATTGCTCGGCTACCTGAGGTCCAAAGGGATCCGGCTCGGGATCATCTCTTCCGGCCTTTCCCTCCTGTGCGACTGGATAAAAGAACGGTATGGGTTCGATTATGCGGTCGCGAACGAGCTGGGGGAAACAGACGGCGTGCTCGACGGGAGGATCAAGATTCACGTGCATTATGACCGGAAGGGGCCCTGGGTTAGCGAAGCCAAGCGGCGGTTCGGGGCCCGCAAGTTTGAGACTTTAGCCATCGGGGACAGCGCCGGCGACATCCCCATGTTCCGAATGGCCGGGTTCTCGATCGCCTTCAACTCGCATTCCCCGTACCTCGACGCCGTTGCCAGCGTTTCCGTCCAAAGCCCTCATTTGAGAGGCCTCATTTCCGCCCTGGTTCCGTACCTAGGGCCTGAGGCCTGAAGGCGATTTGCTGGTTGCTTGTTGCTGGTTGCCAGTGGCCGGGTTCAAGTTACGAGCGCGGAATTCCACAATTCGGGAAACCAATAACAGTTACAAGCAACGAGAAACCAGGAACGAGTAACCAGGAACGAGTTCCCTTCTAACAGTTATCGATATATGAGCAAGGTTTATTCCTGCCCCCATTGCCAAACCCAGAATTTTGCCACCCGGACCCGGTTGCGGAAAGCCGCAGCGGTTCCCGTGAAATGCTGGAAATGCGGTAAGGTGATCCGAATCGTTCCCACGGGAAGACTGAAGAGGGAATCAAAGAAAGGCCTCTAGAGACGGGCCACTTCGGGGTTTTTGTCCTTGCCCCATTGTGCCATTTCTGATATAAACCTTTTATGGAAGAGCGAAGGCAGTTGTATTTGAAAGTAGGCGACTGGGTCGTACACCACAGGTATCCCGAGTGGGGGTCGGGGATGGTTGTGGAGGAACAGAACTCTTCCGTCGTGGGGGGGCTGTCCCTCGTAAAGGTCACCTTTCGGGACGGCCAGACCCGCATCTTCGACAACAACTTCAGGAACAGTACCTGCTGCTATCATGCCGGCCTTCGGCGCCGCTGAATTCACCCTTTTTCGTCCAATCCGAGTTCACATCCGCAATAGATTCCTCGGTCCTATTTTCGCGGGAATGTTCCCAATTTTCCGCCTCCCCTCGAAAAGTGGTCCTGCCGTGGGGAGTTCCGGCGTAGGGGCGGGGTTACCCCTCCCCCCCTACATGGGCCTCGCGAAATGATTCCCTTCATAACAACATGTTTGTATTAATGGGCCGCTATGCGCCTAAAGATTCTCGCGCGCGGATCCCCTCGCCGAGGTCGCTTTGTTCGTCAGCTCATCGCCGTTCACCCTGAGCCTGTCGAAGGGTGCTTAGGGCAGCTTTTCATGCTCCGACAAGCTGCTTCAGGGTTTGATCAGCAGTTCCGATTCTCTTTGTTTCTTTTCGGCCTCTTCCTTCTCGGCCCGTGCGCTTATGCTGCGTTTGACCAGCTCGCGGAGGAACGGGTGGAGAAAGAAGATTCCCCCATCGGACTCCATGGCCAAGGCGGCGGCCACTGCCAGGCGAGACTCGTTCTCCTTTCCCGTTTTCCAGAGAATATAGGCCATCTCCTCCAGCCTTCGCCGCATGCGCGCGCGTCTGGCCGGGTCGAATAACTCTTCCACGGCCTGGCGGTATATTTCCATGAGCCTGGCCTCTTTCTGGTAGGGGGTAAGAACGAGGCGGGACTCGGAGGCTTCCCTCAAAAGGGCAAAGTACTTTTCGGTTTCTTTTTCTTCGAGAAACCACGCCTGGAAGGAGGGAAGCTCGAAGAGACCGCCCGAACGGTCGAGCAGGTCCGTCCGGGATTTCAGCTCATCGGCCGCGAGTTGGCGGTAAATGAGTGGCTTTACGGGCAGCTCCGGCGGAGGTCCCATCACCTCCCGCCATTTCAGGAACTCTTCGGGAAGCCGCTCCCCTTTGTCGCGGTTGATCCAGGAGCCTTCGATGATGAGCCCGAGACAGTATTCCGGGTCTGCGGGCACGATCTCCCAGGGGACCTCCGCCCGAAAATGTTCCAGGTAATCCCCAAATTTTTTCCGCGAAGATTCAAAGCCGTTGAATTCGATGATTCCCTTCACGTCGCTGAACAGCGCGTGGAAGGCGAAGACGCCCTGGAGCGCCTGGGGCCGGACCAACCAGACCAGGCGGGTTCCGTCGGCGTCGATAGAGCTCAGAAAGCCCTCGGGCGGCTGAGGCGGCAAGGGGCGATACACCGAAGGCCCGGGTTCCGGAACATCGCGGACCTCCTGGCCCCGGCTCTTTAATTGAAAAAGGGATCGGCGGATAGCTTTGACAACTGGACTGGGAGGGCCCAGGGAAGCGAGGCGCCGGAGCAGGTCGGCCGCGAGGGGGGAATTCCAGCGGCCAAGGGTTCGAGCGATGGAGAGGTCGATTTCTTCCCCTTGGCCCATGAGAGATTCCAGGAGGGGAAGGGATTTTTCGCCTTCCTTTTTCAAGAGGGCCAGGAAGAACCCATCGCGCTCATCCGCCGCAAGCGAGCCCAGCTTTCCCGTCAGCTCTTTCGGGTCGGGTAGGCGGGCGTCCAAGGACTTCCCGGCCTCGTGCAGCAGTTTTTCGGTCTCGGGAGAAATCCGGGAATCTATCTTTACGGGCTTTTTATTGCTTTTCATGTTCCCTCGGTTTCGGCGATGGAGAATTTCGCTCGAGAATTTCATCCTTCGCCTGCAGGTCAACGATTCTCAGCTGCAAGCTCCGCTTCCCCTGGAACAACCCCACCTGGGGAACGATGGCCATCTTCATTCCCTCGCCCGAAAGGGGATGCCGGCAGCCCATCCCGAAACCAATGGCGTCTCGGCACCATCTGCCCTGTTTCACGCGGATCCGAAGATGATCTTTTCCGACGACCCTGGAGCTCAATACATCCAGAGCCTCCAATCCCACGATGGGCTCGGGGTTCCCCGGTCCAAACGGGGCGAGGGCTCCCAATTCGGCGAGGAAGGGATCCTGGAGATCTTCCAGCCTGGCCAGCGCATCGAGGTCCAGCCGGGGGACGAGATCTTCTTCCGTGAGCCGCTGGGCCACAATATCCTCAAAAGCCCGGCAAAAGCCGGGAATGCGCTCCGCCCGAATCACCAGCCCGGCGGCCTGGTCGTGTCCCCCAAAGCCTTCCATCCAAGTCTCGCAGGCTTTCAGGCCTTCGTACAGGGAGAAAGCGGAGATGGAACGGCCCGAACCTTTTCCCAGCTTCTCCCGAAGGGCAATCAGGATCGTCGGTCGGTGAAATTCTTCGGCCAGCCGGGAAGCCACAATCCCGATCACCCCGGGATGCCAATCCACCGACGCCAGAACCAGAGAATTCGTCTTTTCCGCCGCCCGGGCGCCGATCATCTGCCTGGCATCGATCAGGATCTTCTCTTCGATGCCCTGCCGGAGGGAATTCAGTTCGTTCAGGTGAACGGCAATCCTCCGGGCTTCCCCTGGGTCCTGCGTGGTAAGGAGACGAACGACTTGCCCCGCGTCTTCCAGCCTGCCGGCCGCGTTAATCCTCGGGGCAAGGCGGAAGTTGACCGCGACCGTGTCCACCGGACCGCTCTCCAGGCCCGACACCTCTTTCAGAGCGACGATTCCCGGACGCGTGGGGCGGCTCAGTTCCTCGAGGCCGTATTTTACCAGGATTCGATTGGCCCCCGTCAGCGGAACGACGTCACTCACCGTGCCCAGGGCGACCAGGTCCAGATATCCCTTCAGGTTGGGACCGGCGCCCTTGAAGAATCCTTCCTTCCGCAGAAAGCTCCTCAGGCCGATGATCAGGTTAAAAGCCACGCCCACCCCGGCCAGGCCCTTGAAGGGGTAGGGGCAGTCGCGCTGCTTGGGGTTCAGAATGGCCAGGGCGGGGGGAAGCTTCCCGGGAACTTCGTGATGATCGGTGACGACCACTTCCAGCCCGTTTTCCCCGGCCCAGCGGATCTCTTCTTCGCTGCTGATTCCGCAGTCCGCGGTGATCAGGAGGGCGGCTCCGGAGGCCCGTATATTCTTCAGCGCGTCCAGGTTGAGCCCGTATCCCTCCTTCACCCGGTCGGGAATGAAAAATTCAACCGGGACGCCCGCCTCTTTCAGGAAAAGGAAGAGTACGGCGGTGGCGGTGGTGCCGTCCACGTCATAATCTCCGTACAGGGCGATTTTTTCGCCGTGGCGAAGGGCGCGGGCAATTCGGGAGACAGCCCGGTCCATGCCCTTCATCGTGAACGGTTCGGGGAGGTCCGAAAGGGCGGGGTACAGGAAATGCCTGGCTTGGTCGGGGCTGCAGATTCCGCGGTTCAGGAGGAGCCTGACCGAAAGCGGGGAGATCCTCAGATCACCGGGCGGACATTCGCCTTCCCATTTTTTTTCCGCGCACACGTGCCATCTTTTTCCCAACCGTGAATTCAAAAAAATCCCCCAGGAATTCCAAGTTCAATCAAAAATAGCGGAGGTCCCGAATTCTGTCAATTAGATATTTCTGCCGGCCCATCCCGACTTTTTTTGTTTGTGAAAAGCCTGTGGGAGGATATTTACGCTTGCGAACCTGGATGTTTAGCCAAATAATAAAATTGAGAGGAGAGCTGACCATTTGGATGCGAGATCTATTGAGCTCATCGGTCCGTCCCTCCAGCTTTCGCGTGAATTAGAAGATCTTTTTTGTGTAGGGTCGCGGCGCATTCACCCGGCGCGGGCTTCCTCCGCCCGGGAAAATTCATTTTTGGCCTTGACAGGGAGGAAAGGGCTTATTTATATTGACACATCATTTTACCCCCGGAATTACGAGAAATGAATTCCTCTCCCTTCCGTCTGGGAGTCCATGTTCCCATAGCCGGAGGGATTGAAAAGGCCGTCTTGCGCGCCCGGGAGCTGGGCTGCTCGGCCATGCAGATTTTCTCCCGGAACCCGCGGGGTTGGAGGGCTTCGCCGCTGGATCCCCAGGTGGTCCGAGGATTCCGGCGGGAGATTGGGAAAGGAGGGATTGAACCGGTTGCGGTTCACACCCTCTACCTTCTCAACCTGGCCTCGGAAGATCGGACGCTGCATGAGCGTTCCGTTCAAACTTTGAAAGAGGACCTGGGCCGTGCGGCTGTTTTGG
Source organism: uncultured delta proteobacterium (assembly GCA_963712535.1). Lineage (GTDB taxonomy): Bacteria > Desulfobacterota > SM23-61 > SM23-61 > SM23-61 > CAVQIK01. The sequence goes on from CAVQIK010000015.1 coordinate 406,687, forward strand.
GGGCCCTTTCGGTTGTCACCCACCTCGGGAGCGGGAAGCAAGGAAGCCCGGGTTCCGGGCGCAGGCGGGTGATCGAGGCATTGAAGCAAGTCATGGAAGCGGAATATCCCGTCACCCTTCTCCTGGAGAACAGCGCGGGTGGCGGCGGCATGCTGGGGGCCTCCCTCGAGGAGATTGCCGAGATCATCGACAAGGCAGGAGACAGCCCGAGGCTCGGCTTCTGTTTTGACTCCTGCCATGGATTCGCAGCCGGCTACGATTTCCGGTCCGAGGAGCAAAGCGGAGCCCTTCTGCGAAAGATCGACGCGACCGTGGGTCTGGACCGCTTGAAACTGCTCCATCTCAACGATTCGGCGGGCACGCTGGGTTCCCGGCTGGACCGGCATGAACATATCGGGAAGGGACAGATCGGGCTCAAAGGGTTCAGGAGCCTGCTCGGCCAGAAGCTTTTCCGAAAGGTTCCGATGATCCTGGAGACGCCCAAGAGAGAGCCTCGCGACGACGTGGAAAACCTTTCCAGGATCCGGAGAATTCTCGGGGTCCCGAGGGGAGAAGCACCAAAAGGAACGCGGGCAGATCGCCTCGGATGAAGACTGCCTAGGAAAGGGATTATGGAAGACGAAAAAAGGAAAGAAGGCGAAGATGCGGGCCAGGTTCACCCGGCCGGGGAGGACTGGACTCCCGACTCCAGTATCTTCATCCAGATGGCCGAATCGCTCCGTCTCCAGGGGCGCTCCGAGGAGGCCATCGAAACTCTGCGAAAGGGCCTGGAGAAAATGCCCGATTCGCTTCCCGGACGGCTGCTGCTGGGGAGGTGTCTCCTGGAAAAAGGCCTGTTCGCCGAAGCCAGGAAAGAGCTTGAGACCGTTGCCCGCGGAGTCGAGGAGTGCCTGCCGGTCTATAAAATGTTGAGCCAGGTTTACCTCGAGGAGAAGGATGTGGACAAAGCCCTGGAGGTCCTGCGCAAGACCCTGTATTTTCAGACCGCAGAAGAAACGGCGGGCAAAAAGGTGACTCCCCTGGAGATGGGCCTGCTGCACCGGGGACCCCATCCTCCCTTTGTGACGCCTCCTTCTCTCGTCACCCCGCCTGCGCCCCAGGCATCTCCCGCCCCCCCGAGCCCCCGCCGGCCCGGGAGCCGTCTCCACCGGCTCAGGGCGACGAAAAGGCGGGCAAGGCGGCCATACAGACCGACACCCTGGCGGAAATTTATATCCAGCAAGGGCATTTGGATCGGGCCCTTTCCGTGTACCAGGAAATCCTGGGAAAAGACCCGGGGAATTCGGCGGTCAAGGAAAAGTTCGAAGCCCTGAAGATACGCGTCGAGAAGGAGAACGAAGCCAAGGGACGCAAAAAAGTTCAGGACCGGCTGGAAAGCTGGCTGGACGTGGTCTCTTCTCCGGACAAGCCAGACCGTTCATGAGCATTTGCGCTGACGGTCGTTCTCTTTCGCCCTAATATCCTGCTACGGGATCAGAAAGGTTTTCCAGCGGTGACCTTTGCTCAGGAGCACATCTCTTCCGTCATGGGGCGGATGAATCTCGACGCTATCCTCTTCTGGAGCCTCGAGAACATCCGCTACCTGTGCGGGTTCACCGGGTCGGATGGCGCCCTCATTGTCACGCGGGGGGAGAAGATTTTCCTTTCCGACTTCCGGTACGAGGAGCAGGCGAGGGGGGAGATCCTGGGGGCGGTCTTCAAGAAATACAAGAAGAAGGTGGAAGGCGTGGCCCAGTGCCTGAAATCCTTGAAGGTCAAACGAGTGGGTTTTGAGGCCGGCGCCCTGGCCTACGATAGCTACGCGAAATTTAAGGAACGGCTGCCCCGGGTAACCTGGGTCCCGCTGGCCGAAGAACTTTCGAACCTGCGCGCCCGCAAAGAGCCGGAAGAGATCGCAAAAGTCCGCCGGGCGATCCGGATCGCTTCGGAAAGTTTCGGGGACGCGCTCGTCCGATTGAAACCCGGGACCCCGGAGACGAAAGTGGCGGATGTCCTGGAAATTCGGATGAGGCAGCGGGGGGGGGAAGGCCCTGGCTTTCCGGCCATCGTGGCTTCGGGGCCCCGCGGCGCCCTGCCGCATGGGAAACCGAGCGAAAAGAAGATGGAGAAAAACGAGCTGGTGGTGGTCGATTTCGGCGTCCGTTTCCAGGGGTACCACTCCGACGAGACCAAAACCGTGATCCTGGGAAAGCCCGACGGGCGGCAGAAACGAATCTACGGCCTCGTCCGCAAGGCCCAGGAGAAAGCCATGAAGCTGATCCGGCCCGGGGCAGGCGTCAGGCGCATCGACGCCGCGGCGCGGGACACCATCTCGCGGGCGGGATATGGGGAATTTTTCGGCCACGGCCTGGGGCACGGGATCGGCCTGGCGGTGCACGAGGCGCCCACGATTTCCCCGCGCGGCTCGGGCGTGGTTGAGGCGGGGATGATCTTCAGCGTGGAGCCGGGAATCTATATTCCGGGATGGGGGGGCGTTCGATTGGAAGACCTGGTCCTCGTCACCGACCGTGGCTGCGAGGTCCTAACTCATCTTTCAAAGGAATTGAAGGACAACATCATAACGGGCGATGGGCGATAGGCTATGGGCTATGGGCAAGAGGCTACAGGCGATGGGCGATCGGATCCGACCGATCGGTCCGATCCTATCGCCCATCCCCCATTGCCTATAGCCTTTTTCTTGTGAGGAATTTCTATGCACACAACATCTGATTTTCGAAAAGGCCTGAAGATTGAGATCGAAGGGGAGCCCTACGTCATTGTCGACTTCCAGCACGTGAAGCCGGGGAAGGGCGGGGCGTTTGTGCGCACCCGGATTAAGAGCCTGATGAGCGGAAACGTGATCGATATGACCTTCCGCTCGGGCGACAAGGTGGACACCCCGGACCTGGAGGAGCGGGAGATGCAGTTCCTCTACGAAACCGGCGGAGAATACCACTTCATGGATACCCAGAATTACGAGCAGCTCTTCCTGACCCCCGACCAACTGGGGGAAAGCAAAGATTTTCTAAAGGAAAATCTGGTGATCAAAGCCCTCTTCCACAACAAGCGGCCCATCGGGGTCGAGATCCCCATGTTCGTGGAGTTGAAAGTCACGAGCACCGAGCCCGGCATGCGCGGGGATACGGCTACCGGCGCGACAAAACCGGCCACCCTCGAATCCGGGGCCGTGATCCAGGTTCCCCTGTTCGTAGAGGAGGGAGACGTTCTTCGCATCGACACTCGGACCCGGGAGTACATCACCAGGGTTAAGTAGCGACGGCGGGTCAAAAGGCAAAGGATAAAAAGGACAAAAGGAAAAATTCTGGGTTCTCTCCAGGACCAAAAATCCATTCCTTCGATACCGACACCCATTCCCGATATCGACCGGTCCTCAAATGCCCCTTTCATTCTTTTCCAGCCTTTGCGCCTGCAGCTTCAAAGGCCCTGGTGACGACTCAATTGTTGATGAGGATTAGCGTTTCTGTTTCTTGCAGCCTGCGGCACTATGATCTCTGTAGTACTAATCTGTGGACTCTCAAAATTTTGTTAAGAAATTCCGAATTGGGAAACCCGCCCCAGAAATCCCCCCCAACCCCCCTTTGCAAAGGGGGGCAGGGGGGATTTCTGGGAAGGCATCGCAGGTCGGATTTTTTGGTTGCGGCTCTGCCGCGCTGTGTTCTCTGTGGTTAATTCTTAAATTATTAAAGGAGGCTCATATGGATTATCCGGACGATCTCTTGTACAACCGGGACCATATATGGGTCCGGATTCAAGGGAGCCGGGGGACCATCGGGGTCACGGATCACGCCCAGCGGGAAATGGGGGAGGTCCTCTTCGTCGACCTTCCGGAAGAAGGCTCAGCGCTGGAAAAAGGCGACGTGTTCGGATCGATGGAATCTTCCAAGACCGTGGCCGAGCTCCACACCCCGATCGGGGGTGAAGTCGTTTCGGCCAACAAGAGCTTGGAGGAAGAGCCTTCCCTGGTCAATGACGATCCCTACGGAAAAGGCTGGCTGCTCGTGGTGGAGGTTGACGATCCCGGCGATGTCGAAGATATGTTCAACGCCGCGGACTACGAAGATTTCCTGGAACAGAAAGACGAGGAAAAGGAAGAGGAATAAAAGGGGAATTTCTTGACAAAACCATGGAAGGCTGTTAGAAAACGGGAGGGGAAAACCCCCGCAGGAATTCGTACATCATCGGCAGCCGCTGGAGGTAGGAATGGAGATCATTGAACAGGCCCTGAAAAGGGGCCAGAAGACGCTTTCCGAATACGATTCCAAGAGATTGCTCAGCTCCTACGGGTTCCCGACCGTGAGCGAGAAACTGGTTACCACCCGGGCGGGAGCCGTCAAGGCGGCCAAAGAGATCGGGTTTCCGGTAGTCTTGAAAGCCTGCTCTCCCGACGTGGCGCACAAGACGGAGAAGAAGCTGATCGAGGTCGATCTCCGGACCGGCCGGGAAGTGGAACGGGCCTACGAGGCGATCATGGAGAGAGCGGGTGAAACGAGCCTCGACGGACTCCTGGTCCAGGAGATGATCAAAGGGTCGCGCGAACTGGTGATCGGGATGATCCGCGACGCCCAGTTCGGCCCATGCGTCATGTTCGGCCTGGGGGGAATTTTCACCGAGGTTCTGAAGGACGTCTCTTTCCGCATTGCCCCGCTCGAAAAGAGGGACGCGCTGGAAATGGCCCAGGAGATCAAGGGCGCCCCGATTCTGGGGCCCTTCCGCGGCATGAGCCCGGTGGATATGGAGCTTCTGACCTCGATGCTGATTCAAGCGGGGAAGCTGGGCCTGGACCTCGAGGCGGTCAAAGAAGTGGATGCCAACCCCTTGATCATCTCGGGGAACAAGCCTGTCGTCGTGGACGCCCTCGTCGTGCTCGAGGGCGGGGCCAAACCGTAACCGGGAGGGGAAATGGCAAACACCGAAGAACTTGTCGGGGAGGCCCTCTCGGGTTCGGTCCGCGCCCTGGCCAAACTGATCACCCTGGCTGAAAATGAAATGCCCGAGGCGATCGAGGCCCTGCGCCAGCTCTACCCGAAAACGGGGAAGGCCTATATCGTGGGGATTACCGGGCCGCCGGGCTCGGGCAAGAGCACCCTGACGGACAAGATCACCAAGGAACTGCGAAAAAAACACTACACCGTCGGCATCATCGCCGTGGACCCCACGAGCCCGTTCACCGGGGGAGCGCTGTTGGGGGACCGGCTCCGGATGCAGGACATCACGAGCGACGAGGGGGTGTTTGTGCGGTCCATGGCCACCCGGGGAACGCTCGGCGGCCTTTCCAAAGCGACCGCGGACACGATCAAGATCCTCGACGCATTCGGCAAGGACTTTATCCTCATCGAAACCGTGGGAGTGGGGCAGGATGAGGTTGACATTGTAAAAACGGCTGACACCACCCTGCTGATCTCCGTACCCGGGCTGGGCGATGACATCCAGGCCCTGAAAGCCGGGATCATGGAGATCGCGGACATCTTTGTGGTGAACAAAGCCGACCGGGAAGGGGCTGACAGGGTCGTTACCGAGCTGAGCCTCATGCTGGACCTGAGCCCTAGCCGGAACGCATGGAGGCCTCCCGTCATTAAGAGTGTCGCCACGACGGGAGAAGGGGTCCAGGACCTGGCGGAGAAAATCCTGGATCACCGCAGGTTTCTGCAGGACGGCGACGGGCTCCTGCAGAAGCGAAACGCCCGGGCGAGGCAAGAGATTCTGAACCTCGTGGAGCAGGAGATCGCCCGGCACGTTCAGAAGATCTTCAAACACGACGAGGCGTTCGACGAGGTGATCGAGCAGGTGGTCGCCCGCAAGAAAGACCCGTATTCGTACGCCCAGGCGGTTACCGAGCCCTTTGCGAGATATTACCAGGATTGCAGAGCAGAAAAGGCGAAGGAGTAGGGGCGGTTCGCGAACCGCCCCCACGTTCGGGGAAGGGCTTCAGGAGATTCCGGCGATCTTTTTGGCCAGCCCTTTCTTGGCTTCCAGGTCCGCCTGCCGGCGGATCATGATGCGCTGCGCCTGGGGCGGGCCGGCTCCGTGCATGGATTCGGTCCGGTAGCCCACCGCCGCCGTGCCCAGGGTGAGGTTTTCAATCAGGCGAAGGACCCGCATGCGGTGCTCGGTGGGCACCGAGGCGACCCCTTTCAGGTATTTCTCGACGTAAGGCCCGGTGCGTTCGTTGCGCAGGTCTTTTTCCGAGGGCATCGTGACCATCAGCCCTCCGGCGATATCCTCGGCGAGCCGGGCGATCTCGTAGGGAAACCGGGTGACATTCTGCTTGCATACGTTGGCCAGGAGCATGTCGATCTCGTAGTTTCCCGCCTTCGTGGGGTGCCCCTCCGAGGAGCAGGCCAGACCGCAGGAGTAGAGCGTTTCATTCAGGTGAACCATCTCGATGATCTTGTCCGCCGACGTGGGAGGCCTTGGAGGTCCCGTTGAAGTCCGCGGCCAGTGACGCGGCGCCGATGAGCACGTCTCCCACGCCCACCTTGCATCCCCCGTAACTCTGCCGGTGGTACCCGGCAAACCGTTCCACCAGCGTGCCGACAAAGTCGGTCTCCCCGCAGAGGAAGATCCTTTCCCAGGGGACGAAGACGTTGTCAAAGACCGCCAGGACTTCGTGCCCTCCGTATTGGTGATTCCCCACGTCGAGGCTCGTCTCTTCCATTTTGCGCGTGTCGCAGGACTGGCGGCCGTAGATGAAGAAGAGCCCCTGGGTATCCGTGGGCACGGCAAAGGAGATGGCGTAGTCTTTTTCATCCTCCCGAAGCGCCATCGTGGGCATGACGATGACTTCGTGGGAGTTGACCATCCCGGTCTGGTGGGCCTTGGCTCCCCGCACGACCACCCCGTCTTTCCTGCGCTCCACCACCCGGAGGTAGAGGTCCGGGTCGGACTGCTGCCCGGGGCGCAGGCTGCGGTCGCCCTTCACGTCGGTCATGGCCCCGTCCACCACCAGGTCTTCCTCCTGGACCCGCTGCAGAAATTCCCGGAACCGGGCGTGGTAGGAGGTCTTGTATTTCTCGTCCGTTTCAAAGGTCGTGCTGTAGAGGGCGTTCATGGCATCCATGCCCACGCAGCGCTGGAAGCAGGAGGCGGTCTTCTGGCCGAGGAGACGCTGCATCTTGACCTTGTTCACCAGGTCCTCGCGGGCTCTGGTGGATGGCGGTGAAGCGGTTGATCTTCTTCCCGGTCAGGTGGGAGACGGTGGTCATCAGAGCCTCGCTCTCCTTTCCTGGGCGAGCTGGAAGGTCATGGCCACCGAATTGAGGGAGGGCCGGATCATGGGGTGGTCCACCGGGTTCTTCACCCGCTCTCCCAGGAGATAAACCTCCAGTTTCAATTTACGCAGACTTTCGATGTATTCGTCCGGTGTTTTCATAGTTCCTTCCTTGTAAAACCGTAAGTGGTGAGGTAAGGGGTCAAGTGGCTTTCTGTTTTATCTACTCACCCCTCACACCCTTACTGCCTTATCGCATCAACGCGCCGCCCGCTACCATGCGGTTTACCTGGTTGGTGCCCTCGTAGATCTGGGTCAGCTTGGCGTCGCGCATCAGTTTCTCGACGATGAAATCCTTCGTGTACCCGTATCCGCCGTGAATCTGGACCGCATCCGTGGTCACCCGCATGGCGGTGTCGGTGGCGTAGAACTTGGCCTGGGCCGCCTCGCGGACGAACCGCTTTCCCTGGTCGGCCAGAGAAGCCGGCGTACCAGGTGAGGAGACGCGCGGATTCAACGGCGGCCGCCATGTCGGCCAGCATGAAGTTCACGGCCTGGAAAGTCCCGATGGGTTTTCCGAACTGGACCCGGGTCTTGGCGTAGCGAGAGCGCCGCCTCGAAAGCGGCACGGGCCAGCCCGAGGCCGACGGTGGCGATGTTGACCCGGCCTTCATCCAGGGCCTCCATGGCCCACTTGAAACCTTCGCCCTCGTTTCCCAGCCGGTTTTCCCGGGGGACCACCACGTTGTCCAGGATCACTTCGGCCACGTTCAGCGCCCGCTGTCCCATCTTGTCTTCCACTTTGCCGATGGAGAGGCCCGGGAGACTCGCGGGGGACGATAAAGCCGCAGATCCCCTTGGTCCCTTTGGACGGGTCGAGGGTGGCAAAAATGGTGTACAGGGCGGCATAGCTGGCGTTGGTGATGAAGCATTTCTGCCCGTTCAGGACGTAATGGTCCCCTTCGAGCTTGGCCCGGGTCTTCAGCGCCTCCCGCGTCCGACCCGGCTTCTCTTTCCGTCAGGCCGAAGGAGGCGGTCTTCCCCGATTGATTCAGGGGGATGAGGAACCGCCGTTTCTGTTCATCGGAACCGCCCGCACAGGATGGGGCCGCAGGCCAGGGAGTTGATCCCGATCATCCCGTTGATGGCGACGCAGGCCGCGTTCATCTCCTCGCTGATGATCGACGCGTCCACCAGGCCCACGCCCTGCCCGGCGTATTCCTTGGGGCAGGTGAGGTTCATCAGGCCGGCGGCGTGGGCTTTCTTTATGATCTCCCCGGGGAATTCCGGGTTCTTATCATAATCCAGCGCCACGGGGGCGATCTCTTTCCGGGCGAAATCGCGCGCGGTTTTCTGGAAGGCTTTTTGTTGTTCACTCAGGCTGAAATCAATCATCTGGAAGATTCCTCCTTTGAAAGTTGGATAGATAAGAATTAACCACAGAGGACGCGGAGAACGCAAATGTTTTCAGGAAAAGAACCGTGGGCAATCCCCGGTAGGCAGTTATGAATGGCTTCCCTCAGGTGCCATTGGAGAATGCCGTTTGAACCCTTTCGGGGCGAGATCACATTTTATGTTGGATTGGAAACTGATTTTCTCTGTGCTCTCTGTGGTTCAATCTATCCGATATTTTTATCAGAATATTTTGGAACTGTCCAGGAGGATCGTCACCGGGCCGAAGTTGATGAACTCCACCTCCATGACTTCCTGGAATACGCCGGTCGCCACCTTGAGCCCCAGGCCGGAGGCCCGGCCGACAAAATGGTCGTAGAGCTTTCGCGCCTCTTCGGGCGGCGCGGCATCGGTGAAAGAGGGCCGGCGCCCTTTGCGGCAATCGGCGTACAGCGTAAACTGGGAAATCACCATCAGGCTCCCCCCGACGTCGAGGAGGGAGAGGTTCATCTTTCCTTCGGGGTCTTCAAATATCCTCAGGTGGATGATCTTATCCAGGAGGGAATCGGCTTCCGACGTCCCATCTCCATGCCCCACGCCGAGCAGGACGAGAAGTCCTTTTCCTACTTCCCCGGTCGTTTTCCCATTCACCCGGACCTGCGCTCGGGTTACTCGCTGAAGGACAGCGCGCATCTTTCACTTCCTTTCGCCTGAAGTGGATTTTGGAGACGGCTTTCAGCCGCCGCAGCCGAATCGGTCTTCTCCTCCGCCTCCGAACATAAACCGGGGAACCGGATTTTCAAGCCAACCGCCGCCGTCAAATGAGGGATGTCCAGAGAATCGCGACCGAAAGGAAGATGAGGCAGAGGATGGTCACGCCGGAGACGGAATTCAGGATCCAGCCGTTGGTATACTCTCCCATGATCTTCCGGTCGTTCACCAGGAGCAGCATGAAAATGAGGATGACGGGGAGGAGCACGCCGTTGATCACCTGGGAATAAAACATGATCGGGATCAGGGGCACATCCGGGAAGAGAATGATCCCCGCCCCGAGAAAGATCATCAGGGAATAGAGGCCGTAGAACTGGGGGGCTTCGGCGAATTTGCGGTTGAGGCTGGACTCCCAGCCGAAAGCTTCGCAGATGGTGTAGGCGGTGGAAAGGGGCAGGATGGAGGCCGCAAAGAGGGAGGCGTTCAGCAGCCCGAAGGCAAAGAGCCAGGTGGCAGTACTTCCCGGCCAGGGGCGCCAGGGCCAGGGCGGCGTCCTTGGCGCTTTCAATCTTGATCCCGGCCTGAAAGATCGTGACCGCGCAGAGCATGATGATGAAGAAAGCCACCACGTTCACGATGACCGAGCCGAAGATCACATCCATCCGGGCGTACTGGTAATCTTCCGCTTTCAGGCCCTTATCCACCACGGAGGACTGGAGGTAGAACTGCATCCAGGGGGCGATGGTCGTCCCGACCACGCCCACCGCCATGGTCAGGAAAGCGGGTGTCGAAACGGATGGTCGGGGTGAGAAATTCCGTCCCGATCCGCTCCCAGTCCGGCTGGGCCATAAAACCGGAAATGATGTAGGAGAGATAAAAAACACAGGCCACCAGGAAAACCTTCTCCACCGACTTGTAGCTCCCCTTGACCACCAGCCACCAGACGAAAAAGGCGCTCAGCGGGCACGGAGATGTATTTGCTCACGCCGAAGATCTCCAGGCTCGCCGCCACGCCGGCAAATTCGGAGATGGTGTTGCCCAGGTTGGTCAGGAACAGGGCGATCATCAGGTAGAAGGTGGCCTTCGCGCCGAACCGCTCGCGGATCAGGTCGGAGAGGCCTTTGCCGGAAACCACCCCCATCCGGGCGCACATCTCCTGGATGATGATCAGGGCGACGGTGATGGGAATGAGGGTCCAGAGGAGGGTCAGGCCGTATTCGGACCCGGCCAGGGAATAGGTGGTGATGCCGCCGGCATCGTTGTCCACGTTGGAGGTGATGATCCCCGGGCCGATGAGGGCGAAGAACACCAGCAGCGTTCTCCAGAATCCTTTGCGGGAAGCCGTTTGCGGGCAGACCGGGGGTGATTCGAGGCCGGTGGGTTCGGCAAGGTTCCGAATCCTCCTCTTCTTCCATGGCGGTCATCTTCCCGAGCTCCGGGGCCACAATCTCGAGGAGGCTCTTGAAAGGGATGACCCCCTGAATCCGGTTTTCCTCGTCCACAACCGGGATGGCCTTCAGGCCGTACTTGGCGAACAGGTCGGCGATCTCTTCTTTCTCCTCCTCCAGCTCCACGCTGACCACCCGTGCGTCCATCATTTCCGAAAGAACGGCCTCTGAGGGGGCCACCAGCAGATCACGCAGGCTGACCACTCCGAGCAGATGTTCTTCCGCATCGGCCACATAGAGATAATAGATCAGATCCAGGTTTTCGGCCTCGCGCCGGATGATATTCCAGCGCCTCCCGGGCGGTGGCGTGAGGGGGCAGGCTGGGGAAAGCAGGTGGTCATGAGGCCGCCGGCTTTCTCTTCGGGATGGACCAGGAGCTCCTTCACGTCCTCCGCCACTTCCTTCTCCATCTCCTTGAGGATGCCTTCGGCCTTTTCCTTGGGAAGGTCGCCCAGGAGGTCGGCCGCCTCGCTGGGGGACATCTCCTCGATGATGTCCGAGGCCTTGGCCGGGTTCAGGTTTTCGATCAGGCGGACCTGAATCTTGGGGTCGGTCTCTTCCAGGGCCTCGGCGGCCGTCTCCACGTCGAGGGACTGGAAGACCTCCGATCGCTTGTGAATGTCCAGTTCCTCGATGATATCCGCCAGGTCGGCCGGATGGAGGAGGGCCAGGCGGTTCTGGGCGACCTTCAGGCGCAGGAGGTCGGGGGAGGAGAGGGGCTGGACGAACCTCCAGGGGATGAAGTGATCGGGGAGATGGTAGTCGAAAAACCACTGAAAGAATTTGTCCATCGGCCTTCTCCAGGCCCACCCGGCGCATGAGCCCGCGAAAACCAACGTCCACGTGGACCAGAAAGAGGCTGCGGTTGGCTTTGAGGAGGTGAAGATCATTCACCCGCAGGATCTTGGCCCCGTTGGTATCGACGATCTGCTTGTCCAGGAGGGAATCCTTGAGCAGGAGCTCTCCCGGGCGGAGAGCTCCCCCGGGCTGCTCCGGTGAGGGCACGGAAGAGACGACCACGGGATCTCCGAATTCCACGACCTGGCTCCAGGGCAGCCGGCCCGCGGCTTTCCCTGCCGGGGGCAGGTACAAAATCGCGGTAAGGGGGGGATACAGATCGGCGGTGCTGACGGCCAGGTCCGAGATTCGGCCGAGGACGCGGCCTTCGGAATCGACGATCCGCCTCCGGAGGACCTGGCTTAAAAATAAAAAAACCTGAGAGTTGGGGTTCACCGCCATCTTTCGACCTCCAGGCTTATTTTTCTTATAACACTCTCAAAACTCTTTTCATAGAAATTTCCTCTTTGCGGATGAAAAAACCCGATTGAATTTTTCATCCGTTTTCAGTGAGTTCTTCTTTCCGCCTTTTCGCTTGCATTTTCTCCGGAATCTACGGTAAACATTCTTCTCGGGAGGGACGAAAGGAGAAGAGAGATGAACGTTCTTTTTTTTGGACCCAACGGCAGCGGCAAGGGGACCCAGGGAGCCATTCTTCAAAAAGAATTCCACATTCAACACATCGAGTCCGGGGTGATTTTCCGGGAGAATATTTCCCGGGGCACCGACCTGGGCAAGAAGGCCAAGGGGTATATCGACCGGGGGGAACTGGTGCCCGACGAAATCACCATCCCCATGATCCTGGCACGCTTGAAAGAACCCGATTGCGCGAAAGGGTGGCTGCTCGACGGGTTTCCCCGGAACGTGAATCAGGCCAGGCAGCTTGACGAGGCTTTGTCCAAAGCCGGCTTGAAATTGGATTTCGTGATCGAGATCGTGCTGGACCGGAAGATAGCCAAGGACCGGATCATGGGACGCCGCCTCTGCGTGAACGACAACAACCACCCGAACAATGTCTTCATCGAGGCGATCCAGCCGGCCCAGAAAGGCGGAAAGGCATCCTGCAGAGTCTGCGGGGGGGAGCTGAAGACCCGCTCGGACGACCAGGATGAGACGGCGATCGACAAGCGGCACGCCATCTACTACAACACCCAGGAAGGCACCCTCGCGGCCGTGAATTATTTCAAGGAGAAGGCCAAGAAAGGGGCAGGGTTCAAGATCGTAGAACTGGATGGCAGGCCCGGAGTGAAAGAAGTTTCCCAGGAATTGATGAAGAAGCTTGGAATATCGAAATAAAGTGTCAGTGTTCAGTGTCAGTGAAAATTTCTTTACTGAACACTGACACTCATCACTTCTTTAAATGAAACCCCGTATCGCCATAACTCTGGAGCTTAGCGTCAAGGAAGGGAAGCGCACGAACTTTCTCGACCTGGCTTATGTCGAATGTGTTGAGAGGGCAGGGGGGCTGCCGTTCTATTTTCCGCCTCTGCCAAATTCGTCTTTCCTGGAGGCAGCCCTGGCTATGTTCGAGGGCCTGGTTTTGACCGGGGGAGCGGATATCCACCCTTCCTTTTTCGGCGAGGAAATCACTGCCCCCATCACCCTCTCGCCCGACCAGCGAACGGAATTCGACCTGGCTCTGTTCCGAAAAGCCCGAAAGGCGGGAAAGCCCATCCTGGCGATCTGCCACGGGATGCAGATCATGAACGTGGCCCTGGGCGGCACCCTCATCCAGGACCTTGGCACGCAGGCTCCCGGTTCGTTGCCCCACCGGGGAGAGAAAGACTCCCCGCCTGCCCGTCACGCGGTGAGACTGGAACCCGGCTCGACAATCGATGGGGTCATGCAAGGCCTCGGCGAGTTCGAAGTGACGAGCAGCCATCATCAATCGGTCAAAGTCCCGGGAACGGGACTGAAGGTCACCGCCCGGGCGCCGGACGGCATTATCGAGGGGATCGAGCTGCCGGGCTCCCCAAACGTGATCGGAATCCAGTGGCATCCCGAAAAAGACCCGGAAAGCGAGCCCACCCGCCGAATTTTCCAATGGCTCATAGACCAGGCCAAATAAGGATGGAATGAGGGAAGAGCCGTATTCGCGGTTCCATCCGCGTTGCCTGAAGTGGACGAGCTATGAAAGAGACTATCAAGAAGTTTGATCCGCGGAGCGAGATAAAGACGGAGGAGGGGTGTTTCATCCTCGAGCTCTCCAACACCCCGGAGGATCCGAGCGTATCGATCGCGCGTGCCCGCGTTCCTCCCGGGGTGACCACCCAGTGGCACCGCCTTCGAGGAACCGCGGAACGATACCTCATCATCGAGGGGGAAGGTCGCGTGGAGGTCGGCCGCTTGCCTCCCCAACGGGTGAGACCCGGGGACGTGGTGCTCATCCCTCCGCTTTGCCGACAGCGCATGACCAACGTGAGCTCCCATGACCTGATCTTCCTTGCCATCTGCACGCCCCGGTTTGCTCCGGAAGTCTACGAAGAGGCGCCCTAGATCCTCTCCTTTTCAGCTGAAAAGAGCGGCGGAATCGGGCTCGTCGAAGGAATCGCGGGCGTCCTGCAAAATTAGATTGCGGAAAATCTGGAATTGAGCCAAAGTAAGCTTATCCCCCAAATGAGAAATGAGAGAAAAGACTCAGGGAAACGTCCCGGGCGGAGTTCTGCCCAGGCATGGAGGCAAAAATGGCTGTGGTAACGATTCGAGGCCAGCTTGGCAGCGGGGCTTCGGAAGTGGGAAGGCAAATCGCAGAGCTTCTGAAGGCGGATTACGTCGACCGCGAGGTCATCGCGGAGGTAGCCGCGAGGCTTAACCGCGACGAGCAGGAGGTACTGGCCAAAGAGACGCCGCCGAGCGGTCTTCTGGAACGGATCGCGGAGGCTCTGGAGGGCAGCGCTCCCCTGGGGGTGGGATTTGAAGGGGCGTATTTACCCGCCTGGGAAATCCCCCTGGATGACGCTCGTTATTTCCAGACCCTGGAATCGGTCGTCAGGGAGCTCGCGCGAAAGGAGCCGCTGGTCATCCAGGGCCGGGGCAGCCAGTTCACCCTGAAAAATCATCCGGGAGTCTTTCGGGTTCAGTTAGTCGCGTCCCTCGAGGTGCGGCTGGGGCGGGTCATTAAGGAACTCAACGTCGATGCGGAAGCGGCGAGGCAGGCGATGGCCCGCTTCGAGGGCAGCAGCCGGAAATATGTGAAGCGGTATTTTCAGGTTGACGTGGACGACCCGGTCCATTACGACCTGGTGGTGAATACGGAACGCCTGAGCTTCTCCGCCGCGGCTTCCATCGTAGCCGATGCCGTTGAGGCGAGAGCAAAGGCCTGATCCTGCCTCCCGACCGGTTCCCGGATTTCCCTTCCCCGAACCCTTTCGGGATCAATGTTCCCTCTTGACCTCGGACCCAAGGTCCCCTTCTTTCTTCAGGCCTCGCGTTCTGGAATTCCGTCACAGGAATATCGTTTGACACTCCTTCGCCGGCTTGCCGATCCTGTTGATTAGAGAATCATCGAAAGAGGAGAGTCTCGTGAACCTCTATTCCCACAACCTCATGCGTTTTTTCAAGTATGCGAAACCCTACCGCTGGACGCTCGTCTTATCCACAGTCATCGGCGTGCTGAAATACAACCTCCCGGTGGCCTTCCCCTGGATTCTGAAAGACGTGATTGACAACCTGCTGGTGGGAAAACCGGGCCTGATCGGGCTCACTTTTGATCAACTCATGGCCCTTTCAGTCGGGCTTTTCGTGCTCTACGCGGGAATTACGTACCTTCGGACCTATGTCGCCGACCGCCTGGACCAGTCCATCATCTTTCAGGTCCGCAAGGATCTGTTCCAGCATCTGCAGGCCCTGCCTATCGACTTTTTTCACCGAAACCCGTCGGGAGCCATATCTTCCCGATTGATCAACGACGTGAACGATGCCAAGAACTTCATCGGCCTGGTCGGAACCAATTTTTTCATGGATGTCACCAGCCTGGCGTCGATCACTTTTGTGGTCTTCTTCATGAACTGGAAACTGGCCCTGATCGCCTACTCCACCCTGCCCGTTTACGTCCTGATTCAAAGGCGGGTCGGCATCCGGATGCGGGAAAAGGCGAGAGAATCGCGGAGACGAATGGACGTTGTCCAGGGAGGGCTGCAGGAGACGATCTCCGGAATCCCGGAGATCAAGAGCTTCACCCGCGAAAGGGAGGAGGTCCGGCGTTTTGCCGAGCGATGCGGCGCGTACCTCCAGGCCGTATTCGAGAATATCCGAACGTATGCCCTGTCCCTGGGGAGCACGGCGCTGCTGACCCGGGTGGCCCCGGTCATCGTGTTGTGGGCCGGGGGCCATTTCGTGTTGCGGCAGCAGTTGACCGTGGGGTCCCTGATGGCCTTCTACGCTTACCTGGAGATGATCTACAACCCTCTCACCCGGCTTAGCGAATTGAACGTTCAACTGGCCAACTCGCGGGTGGCGATTGACCGCCTTTTCGATTTTCTGGACTTTGAACCCGAACCGGCGAACGACTCTTCGCCCCTCCTCCGGGTGCGGAGAGGAGAAATACGTTACGAGGATGTGATTTTCGGCTATGAAGAAAACCGTCCCGTTTTTCAGAGGATCCATTTACGGATCTCGGCAGGGAAACGGGTCGCGCTGGTCGGACCGAGCGGGGCGGGAAAGTCAACGCTCATAAAATTGCTCATCCGTTTTTTTGATCCGTGGGAGGGGAGGGTGACCATCGATGGGCAGGACATTCGAAACTTCAACCTCCGCTCGCTCCGGTCTCAAATCTCCGTGGTTCAACAGGACCTCACGCTCTTCAGCGGGAGCGTTGAAGACAACATCCGGGTGGGGAAAGCCGATGCCGGCCCCGAGGAGATCCGGAGGGCGGCGGAATTGGCCAACGCCTTCCCTTTTATCGCAGACCTGGAGGAAGGCTTCCGGACGGAGATCGGGGAAAGGGGAGTGAAGCTCTCGGGGGGACAGAGACAACTCATCGCGATCGCCCGCGCATTTCTCAAGAACGCCCCCATCCTGGTGCTGGACGAATCGACTTCCAACCTGGACCATCCGGCCGAGGGGGTGGTTTATGAGGCCGTTCAGCGGTTGATGGAAGGCCGGACCACGATCATGATCGCCCACCGCATGTCCACCGTGGCCCACGCTGAAAGGATCGTGGTGCTCGATCGCGGACGGATCGTTCAGCAGGGAACCCACGACGAGCTGGCGTTCTCGGGCGAAGGGTTGTATTCCAGGCTGTATTCCGGAGGCCCCAGGGGAGCCGCTTCTTCTTTCGGCTCGCCACCTTTCTCGGCTGGGACGTAGCTTCTCCTCGGCTCAGCCGGGCCGGCGGTCAGGTTCCCTTTCTGATCAGAACTCGGGCCCTCCGAAGGAGCGCACCCGCGGCGAACGCGAGGAGTGAAGAGCATTCATCTTCACCCCCACTGACCCTCCCCCGTCGAGGGGGAAAGAATTTCTTTCTAGTTCGGTTGCCCCCGTCCGCCGGTGGGAGAGGCAGGGCGGGGGGTAAGGCGGGATTGCCTTTCCGGGCCGAAAATCAGGCGGGCGAGCTCATGGGAAGGTACACGGAGAACGTGGAACCCACCCCCTCGGTGCTCTGGACCTCCATTTTCCCCGAACACCGTTCTATAAGCAGTCGGACGATGGCCAGGCCCAGGCCGTTTCCCTCGATATCCCGGGTCTCCTTCCGTTTCTCCCGGAAGAATTCATCGAAGATGTGGGGAAGGTTCTCCGCCCGGATCCCCAGGCCCGTGTCGGAAACGTCGATTCGCACCCTTCCATCCATGCGGCCCGCGTGGACTCCCACCTTCCCGCCGTCCCGGTTGTACTTGACCGCGTTCCCCACCAGGTTCACCAGCACGGTTTTCAGGTCTTCCCCCGAGACCGCGATCCGGGGAAGGGAGGAGTCCACCTTCACTTCGCAGCACAGATTCCCGGACTCCATCTTTTCTCGGAAGAGCTCTACGACTTCGTTTACCAGGGCCGACGGGTCGACGGGCTCAAAAGCGGTCCTCTTTCTTCCCTCGGCTTCGATCCTGGAGAGGGAGAGGAGGTTTCCGATCAGCTCCACCAGCCCGTCCAGCCGTTTTTCGGCCCTCCCCAGGAGGGGGAGGTAGGGCTCCAGGGTTTCCCCCATGCTCTTGTCCAGGGCGACCTCCAGGATGCTCTTGACCGCCCCCATGGGAGAGCGGAACTCATGGATCATGGTCCGGATGAAGCGGGACTTCTCCAGCGCCAGGCGCCGGACTTCGGAGATGTCCGAGATCGTGACGATGTGGCCCAGCATGTCTCCCCCTTCGGAATGGAAGGAGGCGAAGCTGACCATGAACTGCTGGTCTCCCATCTCGATCTCGAAGACCGTTCCCTCGCGGCTGATCGATCCCAAAGCCGCCCGGAGGGGGGCAAAATGTTCCGCCCCCAGAACTTCCGTGGCCGGCTTTCGGAGAAGGTTCGTTTCTTCCGTGCCGAGAAGCTTGCCCATCGCGAGATTGGCCAGCACCACCTCCCCGTCCCGGTTCACCACCAGGACCGCGTCCCGCAGGCTGGCCACCAGGGAATGGGTCTGGCTCTTTTCCGAGGCGAGGGCGAGGAGGCTCGCTTCGTGGGCTTTCTTCAACTCCTCGGCCTCTTCCCGGAGCTTTTTGTGGCGGAGGAGCGTTTCGGTCACGCCGATGAGATCCTCCGGCGAAAAAGGTTTGGGCAGGAAGAAATCGATGCCCTGGCGGGTGGCGGCGACCGCGGTCTCGATGTTGGCGTAGGCGGTGATCATGCAGGTCATGAGGTCGAGCTTGCGCCCCCGGATGGACTGGAGGAGGCTGAGCCCGTCCATGTCGGGCAGGCGGTAGTCGATGAGCACGATGTCGAAGGCTTGGCGGTCCAGGGCCTGGAGGGCCTCCTTTCCCGTCTCCGCCTCCTCGACCTCGTATCCCTCCATCTCCAGGATCTGGTCGCACCCCGCTCCGGATGCCGTATTCGTCATCCACAACCAGCACTCTTCCCTTGGACATGGTTTCAACCTTCCCGGGCAGGGTCTGCGGCCGGCCCCAGTTTGTCTTCCACAACCTTCAGCAGCTGTTTTCCGGTCACCGGCTTGTCCAGGAAAGCGTCCAGCTTGGACCATTTCTTCAGCTCCTCGGTCTGCTGGTCGAAACGGCGGCCGGTCTGGGAGGCGACCCCCGAAAGCATGACCAGGGGGACGTGTTTGAAGCGATCGTCCTTGCGGATCTGGTAGCTCAAGGTAAAAGCCGGTGTCGTAATGTTCCATCATCAGATCCAGGAAGATGATGTCCGGAACCTCTTTCTCCAGGAGCTTCAGGGCCTCTTCCTCGCTCTCCGCGGTGAGAACCTCGGAAGCCGCGGCTGGAGAAAAGGATGGTTTGACTTTTCAAGAAATCGCGATCGTCATCTACAAACAGGATTTTTTTTCCGGCACTCATGATAGCAGGCTCCTTCCCGACATAGACTGGGTCTTGGGCAGTTCAATGTGAAAGGTCGTGCCCTGGCCGATGACCGAATCGTACCAGATATTTCCCCGGTGCATCTTCACGATCCCGTAGCAGATCGGCAGGCCGAGGCCGACTCCCTTGCCGATACTCTTGGTGGTGAAGAAGGGCTGAAAGATCCTTTCCCGGTCCTCCGAAGGGATCCCGTAGCCCTGGTCCGAGACGGCGATGTGCACCCGCCCGGTCTCGGGGAGATCTTCCGCCTTCACCCGGACCTCCCCCCCTTTCCCCTCCATGGATTCGATGGCGTTCTTGATCAGGTTTACGATCACCTGGGTCAGCTGATCCCGGTCCACGTCCGCGGCCGGGGGTGGCGGGTCCTCTTCCCGGATGAGCCGGATGCCCTTCTCGCGCCAGCTTGCGCGAGTCGAACGAAACCGTCATGACCCGCTGCAGCAGCTCCCCGAGGTCCACGGTCTCCATCCGCACCCGGTTCTGACGGGCAAAATCGAGAAGCCCGCCGACGATCTTCTTGCACCGGTTGGACTCTTCGATCAGGAGGTTGAGGTCGTGGGAGAGGTCGTCCCGTTCCTTGAGCTTTCGCTGCAGGAGGCTGGTATAAAGCAGGATGGTTCCCAGGGGGTTATTCAGCTCGTGGGCCACGCCCGCGGCCAGCTGCCCCATGGAGGCGAGCTTCTCGGTGTTGATCAGGTGGCGGTGCACCAGCCGGATCTCCGGTCCAGGGGATCTTGAGCTCATGGCAGACCCGTTCGGCCTGCTCGATCATGAAGGGCAGGCACATGGCTTCCTCGGCCAGCCCGTGGAAGGACGGCGATGGCCTTTGTCGCGGCAGGTGTCGTACCCGCAGGCCTTGCAGTTGAGTTCGTCCGCGGGGACGAACTTGTTGGTCCGGACCAGGATGGCCCGGATCTCCTCTTCCGTGGGCTCGGAGAGGCGGTGATCGTCGGCAGCGAAGGTTCTCCTCAGGGAAAGGGAGGAGAGAGGGGGGACGGGTTTCTCCCGGCTCCCCTTCGCGGCCGCAGCCTCCGGACCCTGGCGCCGGGACTCATTGATGTACTTTTTCACCACGTCCTTGCGGTTCAAGCGGTGGCCGTGCTTGGTCATGCCCGGGCCGTCGTGACATCCCCTGGCACATCAGGGCTTCCACCAGGAAAGGCCGGATCTCCCCCTGGGAAATATCCTTCAGGACCTCGGCCACCTCTTCCCGGCCGCTGACCTCGATGATCCTCGTATCGAGAAGGTCCTTCTCCAGAGCCGCGCTCTTGATGAGCCCGCCGATCAGCGGAAAGGCCCTTCCCATTGCGGCTCGCGGCGGGTCGAAAGGCTCCGGCTTCCTCTGCTCCAGGACCAGCCCCCTCTCCGGAAACAGGCTCCGCAGCTCCTTGAAGGTGAGGACCTCGTCCACCACGGGCGGGGAGGAGGGATGCCAGGCCTCCAGCTTCTTGGCCACGCAGGGGCCGATGAATACGCAGAGGGGATGCTCGTACATCTCCTTCACCACCATGGCCGCGGCGATCATGGGTGAGACGACGGGGATCAGGTGGGAGGTGAGGTCCGGATGGTATTTCCGGACATATTCCACCAGGGCAGGGCAGGCCGACGCGATCCAGAGTCCGTCCCGTTGCTCCCGGAGGAATTCCAGGTAAGCGGCGCTCACGAGGTCCGCCCCGTAAGCCACTTCCACCACATACCGGAACCCCAGCTCCCGCAGCGCGCTGACCACCTGGCCGGGGCCCACGTTGGGGAACTCCGCCGGAAACGAGGGGGCCAGGAGGGCGGCCACGGGCCTCCCTTCCCGCAGGAATTTTCGGGTCAGCTGAAGGCCGCTCACGTAAGTTTTGGCCCCCTGGGAACAGACCACGGTGCAGTTGCCGCAGGCGACGCAGCGTTCCGCCACGACCGAGGCCTGCTCTTCCACGATCTTGATCGCCTTGGCGGGACAGTCCCGGACGCAGGTGTAGCACCTGCGGCAGTTGTGCTGGATCGTAAGAATGGTCTCGAGCATGATCTCTCTTCCCGTAAAGCCGCGAGGCGCAAGGCGAAGAGATCAATACGTTTCGCTCTCGCGCTCTCGCGACTCGCGCTCTCCCGGCAGTTTAGTTCCCCGCCGGCGCCGCCTTCCGATTCACGTACCGGCGGTGGAGCAGACGGTGGCTCACCTCGCCCAGGGGCTCGCCCAGGTAATCCCGGTAGAGCCCTTTGACCTGCTCGTTTTCGTGGGACAGCCGCTTTTGAGAGTTGCGGTCCACCTCATAGAGGCGCTGCAGCCTCTTCTTGACCGCCTCGGTATCGGTGAGGTAGGGCTGTCCGCCGCCCCCCACGCAGCCCCCGGGGCAGGTCATGACCTCGACAAAATGGAGGTTGGAATTTCCCTGGAGCACGGAATCGAGGATGCTCTTGGCCTCTCCCAGGCCGTTGACGATGGCGAAGTTCAGGGCCGTCCCGCCGACGTCGATGGTGAAGACTTTCACCCGGGCCGTCCCCCGCACCTCGCGCGACTTTCGGCCCTCCTTTCAGTTCGGAGCCGGTGAGCATCTTGTGGGCGGTGCGGATCGCCGCCTCCATGACGCCGCCCGTGCCCCCGAAGATCCGCCCGGCGCCGGTCGCTTCGGCGAACGGGAGATCCAGCGGGGCTCGGGTCCCCTCGGGGTCCAGCCGGACGCCGAACCGCTTGCAGGAGGTCCTCCACTTCCCGGGTCGTGAGCACGGCGTCGATGTCCCCCAGGTCTTCCGCCTCGAACTTCTTGGCGGTGCAGGGCATGATCGAGACCGAGAAGAGCTCCCGGTCCCCGATGTCCGCCTTCTTCGGGTAAAATTCCCGGATCAGCGCCCCGGTCATCTGCTGCGGCGACTTGCAGGTGGAAAGGTGGGGGATCAGCTCCGGGCGGTGAAGCTCCACGTACCGGATCCAGCCGGGCGAACAACTGGTGAACATGGGCAGGACTCCTCCGGTTTTCACCCGGTGGATCAGTTCCGAAACCTCTTCCATGATGGTGAGGTCGGCGGAGAAAGAGGTGTCGAAGACCGCGTCAAAGCCGATCTTTCGCAGCGTCCCGGAAAGGATCTCCAGGACCTCGAAGGGAGAGCCTCCCTTTCCTTGTTCCATGAGGGTCACCGGGACCGCCGGCGCCACCTGGGCCACCACCATTTTCTTCGGGTCTCCCAGGGCTTTGACCACCGAGTCCACATGGCTCTTTTCCATCAGGGCCCCCGTGGGGCAGACCCGGATGCACTGGCCGCAGAAAATGCATCCGGAGACGTTCAGCCCGGGGTAAAACCCCGCGGCGATGCGGGTCTCGTACCCGCGTCCGGTGAAATCGATGGCCCCCACCCCCTGCAACTGGTGGCAGACAGTCACGCAGCGGCCGCAGAGAATGCACTTGTTTGGGTCCCGGACCACGGAAGGCGAGGAAAGGTCCAGGGGATGTCCTTTCTTGATTCCCGAATAGCGCCTTTCCCGGATCCCCAGGTCCGACGCCAGGGCTGAAAGCTCGCAGCTCCCGCTCCGGGGGCAGAAGAGGCAGTCGTCCGGGTGGCTGGCCAGGAGCAGCTCCACGATGTTCCTCCGGATCTTCTGCACTTTGGGCGAATGGGTCCTGACCACCATTCCGTCCCGGGCCGGCAGGGTGCAGCTCGGCTGGAGCCGGGGCATCCCGTCGACTTCGACCACGCACACCCGGCAGGCGCCCGGAGGAGACGGGGCGCCGTCGAAGGCGCAGAGGTGGGGGATGTGGATCCCGGCTTTTTTCGCAGCCTGGAGGACGGTTTCTCCTGACTTCAAACTCGACCGGTTTTTCATTTATGGTTATCATGTTGGATCCTTTTCTTTTCTCTGGGCATTCCAGGATATGTCAAGCCGAGTGCCCAAGCGCCTGATCGGCTCTCAACGGACCTCGAAGATCGCGTTCTGCGGGCAGGTGTCGCTGCAGGCCCCGCAGCCGAGGCACTGGTCTTTCACGATGTAGTGGGCCTTCTTGCGCTCGCCAACGATCGCACCGCTCGGGCACTTTTTGCTGGCAGGCCGTGCAGCCCACGCAAAGGTCGGTGTCGATCCGGTAATGCTTGAGGCCCTTGACAGGCGCCGGCCGGACAGCGGTTCTCCAGGATGTGGGCCTCGTATTCGTCGCGGAAGAAACGGAGCGTGCTCAGGACCGGGTTGGCCGCGGTCTGGCCCAGGCCGCAGAGCGAGGTTTCCCGAACCGTCGCGGCGAGCTCCTCCAGGTGAAGCATGCCCCGGAACCGCTCCAGGCGCCGAATTTCGTCGCCCACGGGCCGCTCGGAGAGGCTGCTCAGGATTTCGATACATCCGAGTGGTCCCTTCCCGGCAGGGCGAGCACTTCCCGCAGGACTCGTTCCGGAGGAACTCCATGAAGAACTTGGCCACGTCGACCATGCAGGACCGCTCGTCCATCACCACCATTCCGCCGGAGCCCATCATGGCTCCCAGCCCCTGCAGGGAAGAATAATCGACCGCAACATCCATCTTATTCTCCGGGATGCAGCCGCCGCTCGGCCCGCCCATCTGGACCGCCTTGATGCGGTGGCCCGGGAGCGCCCCGCCGCCGATTTCGTAGATGATCTCCCGGAGGGGGATGCCGATCGGCACCTCGACCAGGCCTGTGTTCTGGATCGAGCCGCTCAGGGCGAACACCTTCGTCCCCGCCGCTTCCCCCGCCCGAGGCCCTTGAACCACGAGGCTCCCCGGTCGACGATCACGGGCACGTTGGCCAGGGTTTCCACATTGTTCAGGACCGTGGGTTTCCCGTGAAGACCGCTCACCGCCGGGTAGGGCGGCCTGGGCCTGGGCATTCCCCGGCCGCCTTCGATGCTCGCCAGGATGGCCGTCTCCTCGCCGCAGACGAAAGCCCCGGCGCCCTGCTTGATCTTCACATCGAAGGAGAAGAGGCTGTCCAGAATATTATTTCCCAGGAGGCCCGATATCCCGGCACTGGTCGATGGCCCCCTTGAGACGCTTGAGGGCGAGCGGATACTCCGCCCGGCAGTAAATGTACCCCTGGCTGGCTCCGATCGCGTACGCGGCGATGATCATGCCTTCAAGGACGCGGAAGGGGTCCCCTTCGAGGACCGCCCGGTCCATGAAGGCTCCGGGGTCGCCCTCGTCGGCGTTGCAGATGATGTACTTCTGGGCGCTGACGGTGTCGTGGGCCACCCGCCATTTCTGGCCGGTGAGGAACCCGGCGCCCCCCCGTCCCCGGAGACCCGAGGCCAGGACTTCTTCGCAGAGCTCGACCGGCGTCATCGTGTGGAGGGCTTTGGCGGCCGAGCGGAAGACCCCGGCGGCGATCGCCGAATCCAGCGATGTGGGGTCGATTTGGCCGCAGTTTTCCAGGACGACCTTCTTCTGATGGCGGAAGAAAGGGACCTCCCGGACCGGCGGAACGTCGGCCAAAGGACCCGGTCCTTCGCCGATCCGGCCCAGAAGAAAACGGTTCCTGAAGTTCCCGCGTACGAAGATCTCTTCCAGGAATTCATGCGCCGTTTCGGGCGTCAGGTCGCAGTAGGAGAGGCGCGGGCCGGTTTCCGTCAGCACGTCCACAAACACTTCGCGCTGGCAGTAACCCACGCAGCCCACCTCGAGGACGGTCGCCGGGAGGTTCCGGGCGGTGAGGAAAGTTTCGATCTGGTTCATGATTTTGCCGGCCCCGTTGGCCAATCCGCAGGTCCCGGTGCCGATGAAGAGAAGCGTGCCCTCTCCCCCTCGCCGGGCGGTAGCCAGGCGCCCGGCCCGGAGGGTGCGGCATTCTTCATCGGTGTGGCAGACGGGCCCGCTCGCCAGGCATTCAATCAGATGCTGGCAGGGATTGGTCCGTGAGTGCCGGCACTGGCTGCAACAGGGTGCGAGTAAAGAGGATGGTTTCATTTGTCAACCTCGAAGGTGTTCAGGATTTTGTCCACTTTTTCGGGGGTCAGATGACCGTAGAATTCGTCATCCAGCTTCATCACCGGCGCGATGGAACAGGCGCCCAGGCAGGCGATCTTGATCATGGAGAAGCGGCCGTCCCGGGAGTTCCCGTCCGGTCCCAGCTTCAAACGGCGCTTCAGATGCTCCACGAGGGCCGCGCTCTGTTTTACGTGGCAGGCCGTCCCCCGGCAGACGTGGATGATATGCTCTCCCAGCGGAGCAAATCGGAATTGCCGGTAGAAAGTCGCCACTCCGTAGACCCTGCTCACCGGGACGCTCGCGGCCCAAGCGATCTCCTCCATGGCGTCGGTAGAAAGATACCCGCTTTCCTCCTGCACGCCCTGGAGAAGGGGGATGAGGCTTTCCAGGGTGAGCGGAGCATGATCAGCGATAATCTCTTTGGTTGTGCGCATGAATTTCTGTCTCCCTCTTATAAAATTTCATTCCCGCCGGACGTTCCCTTATTCCAAAACGCGGCCGATCGTCGTCGCCAGCTCTTTCAGGTTGATCGGCTTTTCCATCTGGGCCGCTGCGGGCCAATCCCTTCCCAGGATAAACTCGAACTTGTCCATCTTCTCCTTGAGATGCTGGGGATACCCCGAGACGATGACGATGGGGATCTTCTTCGTAGTTTCCCGCTCTTTCAACTTATAGGCCAGGTTAAAGCCTTCCGCGTCCGTGTCCATCATAATGTCCAGGACGATGAGGTCGGGAGGACCGCTCAGGATTTTGGCCCACCCTTCGGTGCCATTGTGGGCGGTTTCCACCTTGTACCCGCGCCCTTCCAGGAAGGTCTTGGTGGAGAGGACAAAGTCCTTGTCATCATCGATCAAGAGAACGTTCTTCTTTTCGTCCGCCATTTTCTTTCTCCTTTTTGGTTTATTTGACTACTCTGGCCTATTGCCATCGGCACACAGTGAATATTTTCACAGCTTGACATAAAAAAATCCCTTCGGAGTCAGTTAATCTCCTCCGGATTTTTCCGCAGCAAAAAGGATATTTTTTCCATTTTTGCTGCAATATCGATATCTTCAATGTACATCCCTTTGAACGGCTGCAGCTTTTTGGGAACAAAGTTTATGATCCCGCGCACGCCGGCTTTCCCCAAACGTTCAATGAGATTTTGCAGCCCCTGGGAGCCGCAGGCCAGAATGGCGATCGTCGCCTGATAATCGTGGAGGACCGTCTCCAGGGTATTGAGGTGGAAACAACGCCGTCCGGCAAAAACCCTCCCAACTTTTTCGGTGTCCATATCGAAGACGACGGCTATGTGAAATCCCCTCTCTTCGAACCCGCGGTAAGAGAGGATGGCCCGTCCGAGGTTCCCCATCCCAATGAGGGCCGCAGACTGGATCCGATCGGTGCCGAGCAGGCGGCTGATCGTCAGAATCATCTGGTAAACGTTGTAGCCTTTAGAGATGTTCCCGAAGGAACCGAAGGATGCAAGGTCACGGCGCAGTTGTGCGGGAGTCACGCCGACCTGCCTGGCAAGTTGATGGGAATAGATGTGAGTGATACCTTCTTCATGGAGTTCTTCGAGGATCTTGCGGTAAAGGCTCAGCCGTTCCACAGTCTGAATGGATATCTTTTTACCGTTGTTCTCTGTAGCCAATTTAGTATCCATCTTCCGTTATCTACTGTGATTATATTCACAGAATAAAATTGAGTCAAGAAAAAAATGAACGATAATTCATTTTTTTTGTTATTGCTAGTAAGATAACGAATTATTTATATTATTTAAATACCGAGTGGGTATTATTCTGGTATCCAGTGAAGCTGGACCAAATTATACCTCTTCTAGCGGGATTTAGCGGAGCCAAAGTTGGGATCGACCTTGACCCATTGCCCGATTAAATAAGCGGATATTCTTGGGGGGTGAAGATGGAGAGTGAGGCGTTAGTGGGCTTTTGGAATATCCTTTAAGGATGCAGCCCATCCATGAGCTTGTCTGCCGCTAAGTTCATGGCCGAGATGTGTTCCGCGGCCTTGTAGAAATCCTCCGTCGCTTCTTTGGAAAATCGGACCTCCAGCACCCTTCCTCCTTCCGAATTAACCGCGACCGGAACCGACAGGCAGATATCTTTCAGGCCATACGCTCCGGAGACGTAGGCAATCGCCCCGAAGACGGTCGATTTGCGGCTCGGCCTGAGCAAGGCCTGCACGAAGTCGAAGGTCACGGCCGACGGGCCTTCGGAAGGCGTTGCGCCGGTATGCTCGCGAAGCCAAAAGGCCTCATTGTTCACGTCCGCGTAGATTTTCTCCAGCTTTTCAAGCCCGGCTTTCCCGTGTGTCTCCCGGATGTATTCCTCTGCGGTGAGCCCGCCGATCAGCAGCCTCTCTTTCACCGGCACCGCGAGCTCCCCGTGCTCTCCTATGTACATACCCCGTCGCCCTCTCGAAAGAGATTTCCGGGAATTCCCTTTCCACGAGCTTTTGCCACCGGTTGAATTCCATCATGGTTCCCGTGGACAGGACCCTTTCTTTCGGCAGGAACTTGCCCACGGCCCTGGCAAGCACGTCCACCGGGTTGCCCTGCTGGAGATAGATGCAGTTGGGAGAAAAGTTCGCCGCGTTTTTGGCGTCCTCCAGCGCGATTCTGAGGTTCGCTTCAAGCAAGAGGTCTCTGAGGTGGATCCCTTTCTCTTTCGCTTCTTTTTCCATGTCCGGATGCTGCTTCTGCAGGGTTGCCAGGTTTATCCCTTTCCAATTCATCCACACCTGGGCATGCTTGGCTGCTTCGGGATCGTCGGTTACCAAAACCTCGGGGTGGCTGTGGCTGCTCAGGCTTTCCTCGTAGGCTCGCAGTCGGTCTTTTACTTCGTCCATGAATCTGCTTTCGGGCACCAGGGCGACCAGCTCGGAAACGCCGGGGAGGCCCATGAGCCGGAGCAGCGTTGAATACCCGTTCCGTCCGTTCGCGCCCGACACCACTATTTTTCCGGGCAAATAAGGCATTTCTATGGCTCCGTACATAGGTACCCCCTTCCCAGGTATATCGCAGCCCTTCCGGGCTGTCCCGGCGGACGGCTGCCGTCGTGCCCGTCCTGCGTCGGCAAATTCATTGTTATCGCCATCCAGACAAAAAAAGAATGGGGTGAACTAGGTATTTTGGGATGGCGCAAAAGGTAATCGGGGTTTTCAGGGAATCGTCCCTTTACTTTCCTGCGCCCCAAAATGATAATAAAAGAAGAGTCTGGTGCGGCCGTTAAACACAGCCTTAGACGGCAAGAAGAACTCCAAACGCCGGGGCGAAGCGAAAAGCCTTGGAAGAGAGGGGAAAACCATGGCGGAGGCGGTACGGGTGAAGAATATCGGTTTGAGAGGGGTGACCGTAGCGGACACCAAGGTGAGCTTCATCGACGGGGAGAACGGGATCCTCATTTACCGGGGGTACCGGATCGAGGAACTGGCCCGGAGTTCCTCCTATATCGAAACGGCCTACCTGCTGCTCTACGGGGTTCTGCCCAACCGGCAGCAGCTCGAGGATTTCAACCGACAGGTGGTCGAGGCCAGGAAACTCCCCGAGTTCCTCCCCGAGAGCCTGAAGAAATGGCCCCGGGATGCCCACCCCATGGACGTGCTCCAGGCGTCCGTCCCCATTCTGGCGATGGCGGACCCCGAGTTGCACGACGAGACCCGCGAGGCGGCGGTGCGCCAGGCCATCCGCCTGATCTCCCGAATCCCGGCGGTCGTAGCGGCCTGGCACCGCATCCGGCGAGGAGTGGAGCCGCTGCCTCCGGATGAACGATTGAGCCATGCCGGGAATTTCCTGTGGCAGATGAACGGGACGAAACCCGACGACGAAGCCGCTCATGATCTCGACGTGTGCCTGATTCTACACGCGGACCACACTTTCAACGCCTCGACTTTCGCCTGCCGGGAGGTGGTCTCCACCCGGGCGCATATGTATGCGGCGGTCACGGCCGGGATAGGCGCCCTTTCCGGAAGCCTGCACGGCGGGGCGAATGCCCAGGTCATGGAGATGCTGCGCGGGCTCGAAGGGGAGAGCGATGTCGCCGGCTGGGTGAAAAAGCAGCTCGACCAGGGAAAGAAGATCATGGGCATGGGTCACGCGGTGTACAAGACCACCGACCCCCGGGCAAAGTTTTTGAAAGATATGGGGCTCCGGATGAGCCAAAAAATCGGGCGGGAAGAGCTCACCCGGCTTTCCCGGGGGATCGAGGAGGCGGCCGTCCGGGAATTCGAAAAAAGAGGACTTTCAACGATCAAGCCCAATGTCGACTTCTTCAGCGCTCCCGTGTATTCCATGATGGGGATCCCCGGGGACCTCATGACCCCGGTGTTCGCCATATCCAGGATCGCCGGCTGGTGCGCCCACATTATTGAAGAAGAGTTCGCCGAGGCCCAGGAACGGCCGGCCCTATACCGGCCGCAGGCCGAATACGTCGGGAACTACTGCGGGCTCATGGGGTGCGAGTACCAGCCTGCCGAAGGGCGCGGGTGAGTTGATCTTCCTTGGGGCGGGGCGACCCCGCCCCTACACGGGCGGGTATGATCTCCGCCGTCTCTGTGTTTTCTGGGATTCAATATTTTGCGTGGGAATCAGGAGGCGGGTTCCTTCTCCACGAAGGCATAGGCGTTGTGGTTGTGGATCGACTCCAGGTTTTCGGACTCGACGCTGAACCAGGTGATGTTCCGGTGGACGTTCAGCTTGAGGGCGATGTTCCGGACGATGTCTTCCACAAAGAGGGGGGTGTCGTAAGCTTTTTCGGTTATGAACTTCTCGTCCGAGCGTTTGAGGAGCGAATAGACCGCCGAGCTGGCCGAGCTTTCCACGATCCGAATCAGATCTTCAATCCAGAAAAACTTGCGGAAGGTGACCTTCACGGAAACCAGGCTGCGCTGGTTGTGCGCCCCTTTCTCGCTGATCTCTTTCGAGCAGGGGCAGAGCGTGGTCACCGGAACCGTGATGCCCACCACGAGAGTGTGGCGTCCATCGACGAGGGACGCCAGGAACCGGCAGGTGTATCCCATCAGGCTTTTGGCGCCTGAAACGGGCGCTCGTTTTTCGACGAAATAGGGGAACTCCACTTCCATGAAGGCGGACTCGGCGGCAAGCTTCTCCTTCATATTATCGAGGATGGTGGAAATCGCCTTTATATTGATCGTGCCGCGGTACTCGTTCAGGATCTCGACGAACCGGCTCATGTGGGTCCCTTTGAAACGGTGGGGCAGGTTGACGTACATGTTGACCTTCCCCACGGTATGCTGGACCCGGTTTCGTTTGTCCAGGACCGTGATGGGGTACTCGATATTCTTGACCCCCACCTTGTTGATCTCCACGCGCCGATGGTCCTGCTGGCTCTGAATGTCAATCATCTTTCCGGCCTCTTGTACGTCGCCCGGGAAGTCTCAGACTCCCAGACGGAGACCCGGGTCACCCTGCGGGAGCCCTGGTCGATTTCGCGTGAAATCTCGTGGAAAATATAGGCGGCCAGGTTTTCCGAAGAGGGATTCGCGGAGGTAAAAAGGGGGAGTTCATTTAAATACCGGTGGTCCAGGGATTTCAGCACCTCCCGGGTCTTGTTCTTCAGGAGGCGGAAGTCGATGACCATCCCGCCCTCGTCCAGCGATTCGGATTCCACCGCCACCTCGACCAGGAAATTATGCCCGTGAAGGGACTCGCATTTCCCGCCCACCTCCCGCAAATTGTGGGCGGCGGAGAAATCGGCTTTGATCTTGACCTCGTACATTTCTGGCCTTGGCAGGAGAACCGGTTGTGAAAGGATGTCTTTAACTTAGCCGATCAGAAACCGATTGTCAACCGACGCAGGCTTGATCGGACCGATCCGACGGATCCGACGGATCGGTCCGATTATGCACGGGCCGCGGGAGGTATCGAAGGTGTTTTCAAAAATGTTGACACTGCGGGCCCCCTGCTGATAGTCTCTGCCCCGAAAGACGAACCGGGCGGAGGGGCTCTCGCTTTGCGCCTGGTTCCCCTGGGAAAAAAACGTGAAAATCGGCATGATGAACAACCCCCGGGCCGATCTCTTAACCGAGATCGCCTGGGCTTCTCAGAACCGCTTTGAATTCATGGATCTCACCCTCGAGCCGAGCGCGACCCATCCCCGGCAGATCGACGTCCCGACGATCCGGCGGGCCTTGAGGGACGCGAACCTCGATATTATCGGCCACACGGCTTACTACCTCCCCCTCGCCTCGCCCCTGGCAAGCCTCCGCGAAGCCGCGCGCATGGAGATCTTTTGGGCGGTCGAGGTTCTCGCGGAACTCGGCGCGCTCAAGGTGACGGTCCATCCCGACAGGTCCATCCCTTTTGCCATCGGCGCGAAAGGGGTTCTGCAGAACAACCTCGAGTCCCTGGAGAAGATCGCGGAGTTGGCCGGCGGTTTAGGGCTCCAGGTCCTGGTCGAAAACATGGATCGGACGTTCAATTCCGTGGACCAGATCCGGGAGGCGTTGATTCGGCTGCCCAAGATCGGATTCCACCTGGATGCGGGCCACGCAAACCTGAACGTGGAGCGGAACCGGACTGGCGAGTTTATTGCCGCGTTTCGGGACCGCCTGGTCCACGTGCACCTGTCGGACAACTTCGGCAAGAGCGAGGACCTGCACCTTCCCCTGGGGGCGGGGAACATCCAGTGGAAAAAGATCATCGGGCTGCTGAAAAGCTCCGGCTATGACGGCACGATCACCCTGGAAGTTTTTTCGCCGGACCGGAGGTATCTCCTCTTCAGCCGGGATAAGCTGCGCGAAATCTGGGAGCGTTCATGATCGAGCTCATGGATGCGGTCGATCCGGAGAAGGCCGGCAGGGCGGCGGTTCTCCCGCCGCTCTCGCTCTTGATGGTCCACTCCATGAACCGGGAGAGGGTGCAGCAGATCAAGGACCAGGAGAAGATCCCGGTGATCGTCGTCTTCCCCGCCCGCGGGGATGAAGAGCTCCTGACCCTCGAGCGGCAGATCCAGATCCTGCAGCCCCTGTCGGGCGGGATCATCGACGAAATCTGGATCGCCTTCGGCGGCAGTGAAAGCGACGACGTTCCCCTGATGGCCCGGAAATACGGGGCCCGGGTATTCTACGCTTCGCGGAACGGGATGAACGACGCCGGCCGGGAGGACTTCGGCAAGGGGTTCTCCATGCGCGGCCTGGTGTATCACCTCTGCGCCGAACGAGGTTTGAGCCACCCCCGCTCCATCATCCAATTCATCGACGCGGACATCAAGGAGGGCTATTTCAACCCCCGCTGGGTCATCGACCCCGTCGGCGCCATCCTCTGGTTCCACGAGATCGAGCTCGCCAAGATCGTGTACCACCGTCCTTTCGGGGGGAGGCTCAACGCGTTCATCACCCCGTTCATTTCCGTATTCGACCACCCGGCGATCAACCCTTTGAAAGAATTTGCTGTACTTCCTGTCCGGGGAAATCGCCGGGACGCTGAAATTCTGGCTTTCCGTCCCCTTCAAGCAAAACTTCGGGATCGAGATGAAGATCCTCACCTCCCTGGCCCTCGACCGGGTGGCGCTGCGGCCACCCAGCCGGGACCTGACCCACGTCATCCAGGTGTTCATGGGGGAAATGGACCACAAGCACAGCGCGCTCCGGAGCACGGCGAGGGTGAAAGGGCTCGACGCCACGGCGAAAGAGGTCTTCCAATCGTTCCTGGAAGACCTGTCGGAGGAAGGACTCATCCGGATGGAGAAAGGCCTCTCCTTCTCGGACCGGCTCCGGATCTCCACGGTGACTCGCGCCGCGGAAGGGGGGGAGGAGATGGGAACCCCGGGAAAGCTGGATCTCCCCTCCCGCGAAATCACTTTCGCTCCCCTGCGCAACCTGCCGGAGATTCAGGCGGTGTGTCCTTGGATAAAGACCGGGCAAGAGGCCAGGGGCGAGAGGCAATAGGCGGGGCCTTCGGCCGGCGGTCGGGGTGTGGATGGGATCGGACCGATCGGTCGGATCGGTCCGATCCTATCACCCATTGCCTATTGCCTCTCGCCTGTCTTTCTGCGCGTACAGGATGATCGATTTGGGGAAGAAGTAGTTGCAGATCTTTTCCATGATCCGCAGGGGTTTGGAAAAGAGGGAGTAATAGAGGATCTTTCGGTAGACCGCGGGAACCCGCGCATTCTCCCGGTGAAGCCCAAAGACGCAGCGGAGCATCCAGTAGGGAAAGTGGAAGGAGTGGGCAAATCCCACCGCGTAGACCCGGAGGCCGTTCTCTTCCATGAAACGGGCGAGCACCCGGGGGATGACCTTGCGGATGTGCCCCCCGGGGGTGCGAAAATATTCATGGGAAAGCAGATCGTAGACGTGCTCGGTCAGCCGGGTCGGAACGGTGATGGCGATCTTCCCGCCGGCACTCAGGATCCGGGCCAGCTCCGCCACCCCCTTGCGGTCGTCTTCCACGTGTTCGATCACTTCCGCACAGATGATCTTGTCGAAGGTCCCGTCCGCGAAAGGAAAACGAAGGGCATCGCCCCGGAGCAGCAGGACCCGTCCCCTGGCTTCTTTCCGTTTCTCCATCTCTCCCAGGACATAACGCGCTTTCAGCAGGCTTTCACGGCTCAGGTCCATGCCCAGGACGGAACAATCGTGGCGGACACACTCGAACGTGTGCCGCCCCTCCCGCAGCCGGCGTCCAGGACAAGGTCCCCCGGACCCAGGGGGATCCGCCGGAAATTAACGGTGAGCATCGATGGCCTCCCGGTAAACCTCGACCATCTGCCGGGCGGCGTTCTCCCAGGTAAAAAGTTCCAGCACCCGCCGCCGCGCGGCCCGGCCCATCTTGCGCCGAAGCTCAGGGCTGCTGAGGAGAGTTTGAACGGCGCGGGCGAGAGCGCCGGCGTCGCGCGGCGGGACCAGGATCCCGGTCCCGTCGTCGCCCACGACTTCCGGCAGGGCGCCGGCCGTGCAGGCCACCACGGGGAGTTCGCAGGCCATGGCTTCCGCGGCCGGGAATCCAAACCCTTCGTAGAGCGACGGGACCACGGCCACTTCGGCGCTGCCGTACAGCCGCACCAGTTCCCCGGGGCCGATCTTCCCGGTGAAATGGACCCGGTGGCCGATCTTGTACTTTTCGGTGAGCAGGGGAGCGAAGGAGCGGTGGGGGGCCCCCCCGTCGACCACCGTCAGGGTGACCTCCTCGGGGAGGGCCCGGAGGGACTGCAGCAGGTACAAGAGGCCTTTCTTCCGGTCCTCCGAATTCCCGACGAAGATCAGGCTCTTCGGTTTCTTCTGGCAATCCGGGCACGGGGGCGAATTCCGCGGTGTCGAGGCCGTTGTAAACCACGCGAATTTTTTCCGGGGGAACGCCGAAGGCCTCGGTGATTGCCCTGGCCGAATCGTGGGACACGGTGATGATCCGGTCGAGGCGCTTGCTCACGATGCTCTGCATCACCAGCGGATAGTAGAGGACCCGCTTCACTTTCTGGTTGAGGCTGGAGGGATTCTCGAACCAGGTGGCGCGGTCGATGGAGAGGGGATGGTGAATCGTGGAGACCACGGGAACGCCGAGCGTCTTCCAGAGGAGCATGCCGTAGCCCAGGCATTGGTTGTCGTGGAGAATATCGAAACGGTGCGACTTCACCAGCTCTCGGAGCTTGAAAAAGGCCCGGAAGCTGAAGGCCTTGATCTCCGGAAAGACTCCGAAGCGGGACGAGGCGAACTCGTAAAAATGAAGGGGGGAGAAGATTTTAAATGGCTTCTCCCGGGGGAGAAAATCCTCTTTTTTCCCGAAGAAATTGAGATTTTCGATCGGGTGGACGACCGGGCCGTTCAGAAACAAGCGGAAAGGGGGGGCCGACGAGGACGTGGACTTCGTGCCCCAGCTTCACCAGTTCGTTGGCCAGGTACGTCAGGTAAATTCCCTGTCCGCCGCAGAATGGGTTTCCCCGGTAACTCAACAGTCCGATTTTCATATCGCACCAAGGGAGCAATGTTGCGATGTGGCAATTTAGCAAATTAGGAAAAGATCAGGCTAATAAAAAATGGTCTTTCCCTAAATTGCTAGGTTGCTAAGTGGGCATTTCCATAAATATCGTATCGTATTTTTTCGCTTAAAAGGGTTCACAGTACGGCAGAGTCAGAGACAAGCAAATGGAGTTCCTTGATACGTCCCTTCCAGAAATCCCCCCCGCCCCCCTTTATCAAAGGGGGGAAGGGGGGATTTCTGAGGCTTGTTCTCATGGCCAGGGTTTCCTTTTTCCAAACTTCAAGAGCCTGCAACATAGTACAGAAGCAGGCCGCTGCGTAACCTGAATACGTTAGTGAATTTATGAACTACTGTACTAAGCTGCTAAATTGCTTTTTGCACATTGCCAAACTGCCAAATTGCTAAATTGCCGTAAGTTCCTTATACACGGCGACGGTCCGTTCAGCCACCGACCTCCACGAAAAGAGGCTTTCCACCCGCTCCCGGGCGGCCCGGGCCATCTCTTCCCTCCTCCCGCCGTCCTCCAGGAGCTCCAGGACCGCCCGGGAGAGGGCTTGCGGGTCCCGGGGCGGAACGAGAACCGCGGTCCCATTCTCTCCCACGACCTCGGGCAGGGCGCCGGCGCGGGCCGCAACGACCGGCGTCCCGCAGGCCATGGACTCGGCCGCGGGCAGGCCGAAGCCTTCGTATAAGGACGGGACCACGGTTGCGCCGGCCCGGGTGTACTGCTCGCGCAAAACCTCGGGGGAAATCTTTCCCGTGAAGGTGACCCTTCGGGTTAAACCCATTTTCCGGACCAGCCCCGGCGCGTAGGTCTTGACGGGGGCCCCGTCGTCGACGATCGTGAGGGTGACCTTTTCCGGGAGACGGGTCATCGCCTGGAGGAGATAGAGGATCCCTTTCTTGGGGTCGTCCGTATTTCCCACGAACAGAAGCCGGTGGGGGTCCCTGGGCTTTCCCCCGGCAGGCCTGAAAAAGTCCGTATCCAGACCGTTCGCCACGTTGCGGATTTTATCCTCCGCGACCCCGAAGGAGCGCCGGATCTCCCGGGCCGTTTCCCGGGAAGACGTGAGCACCCGATCGCAACGGCGGATGACCCTCCCCTGCATGCCGAGCGGGTAAAAGACGACGGTATAATACTTCTCCTTGAAATTTCGGTCTCGCTCCAGGCTGTGGTGAAAGTCGATGGTCAGGGGGTGATGAACCGTGGTGACCAGGGGCCGGCGGAATCGCTTGAGCAGGAGAAGGCCATACCCCAGGGACTGAACGTCATGAAAGACCTCGAAACGCTCAATGGGGACAATCCTCTCCAGGATCCGCAGGGCCCGGATGCTGAAGATGAGCATCTCCGGGAAGAAGCCGAGGCGGGTGACCGTAAATTCAAAAAAATTCAGCGGGTGAAAGATTCTCCAGGGGTCCGATGGAGGAAGAAAATTTTTCCGCACGCCCCAGAGGTTCAGGCTCTCCACCCGCAATCGTGCGGGCCCAGGGCATGGGCCAGGGCTCTGGCGGGCCGACCAGGATGGTCACCGAATGCCCCATGGCCGCCAGTTCCCGGGACAAAAAATAGAGATAAACTCCCTGGCCGCCGCAATACGGGTTCCCGCGGTAGGAGAGGAGGCAAATTTTCATTTTGATCGATCCGGCGCCGGCCGGCCCAGCGGCCCCCGGGGAACGTTTCCGCCCGGGAAGATGACACTAATGCGATTTATTCCCCGATACGGGCGGGATGGAGGGGCCGGATGTTTCTCCGCCTTCGGGCGGGGAAGAAGGGGAGGGCTCGGCCGGAGGCGGAGCGGTCTTGATGGTCAGAATGGTCCAGCCGATCCAAAAACCCATGGCCAGAACTCCCAGGAACCCGACCATCACCGGAATGGCCACGGCCCAGTAACTCTGGGCAGATACTCCCCACAGGAAGACAACGGCCACGACGGCGATCACCACGCAAAGGACTCCCCCCCAAAAACGCGATGTATCCAATTAAACGCTCCTTTCCATCTCCGATAAGAAGGGCAGAGGACTGCCTACCACGATCAGCACATCACTCCACTCCGGACGGCAGTCTGGCGATCCGGTCGAGGCAACCCAGAAGAACCGAAGCCGCGGCCTTGGGGGCTCGCTCCAGAACCCAGGACCAGCGGGGAAACCCCCAGAAGAAGGAGACGCCCCGGACCGATTCGATGCGCAGATGCCGGCCGGCCGTGGTCAGAATGGCCGCGTGGTCGAACTTGTGGGTGTGATCGCGGGGAATCTCCCAGATGTGCGGGGGAGGAATTCCCCGTCCCCGGACACGGCGGATCAGACGGTCCGCCGCCCGAGCCAGAAAACAGCTCAGGCTTTCGAAATTGGCTACCGATATGACGACTCTCCCGTCCGGGGAAGTCACGCGGCACATCTCCGCTACGGCCTGTTCCGGGTTCACAAAATGATCGATGGCCCCTTTGCAGACGACCCGATGAAAGGTCCCGCTGGCAAAAGGAAGTTTTTCGGCGAGACTGCTGACCAGGGAGACCTTTGCCCCGGAATTTTGCAGCCCCTCCCTGGCTTTCCTCAGCATGACCCGGGAGGGTTCGCAGCCAAAGAGCACCCCGCCTTCGCGGGCCAGGGCGGCCGCATCGATCGCCCGGCCGCAGCCCACGTCCAGCACCCTCTTTGGGGCCGGCGGGCCGGCGGCTTTCAAGGTTTCTTCGGTCATGCGGCGGAAGACAAATTCCGTGTCCGGGGAGAGGACCGCGGGGAGCACATCCGCATCGTCCCAATCCAGGTGGACCGTCGAGCCGTGCCCCTCTTCAGCCATGGGGCCGCTCCCGGGAGCAGCAAGCGCCGGATTTCTGCTTCCTGGCCCAGGCGAGGTCCACGATTCGTCCGATGAACTCCGGGTAGGGCAGTCCCGCTGCCCTGGCCGACCGGGTCATGCCCGCGTCCGGGGATATGTCCGGGTTGGCATTGACCTCCAGGAGGAAAGGGGTGCCCTCCGGGCTGAGGCGGATATCGACCCGGGCGTAGTCCCGGCATCCGTGACCCGGTACGCCTGGAGGGACGCGGTTTTCACGCGCTCCTCCACCTCCGGGGGGAGGGAGGCCGGGCAGAGGGGAACGGTGTGGGTAAATTCCTGGCTGTTCTCCACCCACTTGGCCTCGTACCCGCAGATCCTTGGGAATCCCGGGGGGCATGGTGGAGAAGTCAATCTCGGAAATGGGCAGAGACCTGGAGTTCTTCGTTCCCCAGGATGGAGACGTTCAGCTCCCGTCCTTCGATGTATTCCTCGACCAGCGCCGCCTGACGGTGGAGGCGGTGAATCTTTGCGCACCTGCTGAACAAGGCACGTTTGATCCCCCACCAGGGCATCGTTCTCGATCCCCAGACTCGCATCTTCCTGCAAGGGTTTTACGATCAGGGGAAAGCGCAGACCGCCCGCGGAAATTCTTTCGCGCCGGGCGCTGCCACCTTGTAGGCCGGCGTGGGAATGCCATAATGGGACAGGAGGGATTTGGTCTTTCCCTTGTCCTGGGAGAGCCCAAGAACCAGGGCCGACGAACCGGTGAAGGGGAGCTCCAAGAGCTCGAGCAGGGCGGCGATGTGCATCTCCAGCCGTGCCTGGCCGCGGAATTCTTCGCAGAGATTGAAGACCAGGTCCGTTCCGGAAGACTGGATCTTCCCGATGATGGCAGTACAGGTCTTCCTTCATCTCCAGGCTTTTCGTGCGGTACCCGAGAGAGGTGAGGGCGTCGCGGACCGCCTCCAGGCGGGACAGGACGGATCGCGGGCCGAAGAGATCGGGCGACCCGTCGGGGAGGAGCGGGGGCGGAAGGCTGTAGAGAATGAGAATCGACCTCTTTTTCATGGCTCCAGCCCGACTCTCCGGCAGGCGATCTCCAAAACCCGGTTGATGAGCTGATCGTAGGATATCCCGGCGGTGCGGGCGGCCTTGGGAAAACAGGAGTTGGCGTCCGGGTTGGGAAGAATTCCCGGGAGGGGGTTCATCTCCAGGATGTGCGGCTCCCCCGCTTCGTCCAGGCGCACGTCGATCCGGCACCAGTCCCGGACGCCCAGGACGGAGAATGCGGCCCGGCAGCGGTCTTGAATCTTTTTCTTGAGGGAAGCGGAAATTTTTGCCGGGCAGGAAAAGATCTCCAGGGGCTTTTCCACCGTGTCCCAGATCCATTTGGCCTCGAAGGAATAAATGGGGTTGATCGACCCGGGAAGCT
The DNA here is from genome assembly GCA_963712535.1 of uncultured delta proteobacterium. Classification (GTDB taxonomy): domain Bacteria; phylum Desulfobacterota; class SM23-61; order SM23-61; family SM23-61; genus CAVQIK01. The sequence continues at coordinate 445,792 of CAVQIK010000015.1, forward strand.
CCTCGAACTGGATCTCCACGATGGGCAGCACCTCCACATCGGTGCCGTTGCCCAGGAGGGCCACGGTGAATTCCCGGCCGGGGAGGAATTTCTCCACCAGGGCGGGCTGATGGTATTCGGTGACGACCCGGTGGATTTCGTCTCTCAGCTGTTTCTGAGTGCGCACCAGGGAACTGTTTGTGATCCCTTTGCTCGAGCCCTCGCGGAGCGGTTTTACGATCAACGGAAGGGGGGGAGAGCCTTGCTTTCCCCTTCCGTCGCCAGCGACCCGGAACGGCGGGGTGGGGATCCCGTGGTACTGGAGCACGACCTTGGCCATGGCCTTGTCCAGGCACAGCGCCAGGGTCAGGGGGTCGGACCCGGTGTAGGGGATGCGCAGCATCTCCAGCATGGCCGGGATCTGCGCCTCCCGGCTGGTCCCGTGCATCCCTTCGGCCATGTTGAAGACGATCTGCGGGCCGGTGCTTTTGAATTTTTCGAAGGCGTCCTCATCGCCCTCGATGGGGATGACCTCATGTTTGCGCGGCCAGGGCGGAGCGCACCGCTTCGATGGTCTCCTCGTCGTCCCATTCGGCGTAGAGATCCCGCGGCCCCGACTCGACGGCCGTCTTTTTCAGGTTGAAGCAGAAACCTACCTTCATGGTCTTTCTCAAAAAATCAAAAATGGAGACGGTGGGGAATCCTACCCCTTCAAAGAAGATTTTTGCCCTTTGCCCTGCTTTGACCTTTGATTTCTTCTTTTTTCATCCCGACACGAGCCCTGCCATTCAGAAAAGAAACACCGCCGCCGCCACCACCGTGGACCAGCCGGATTTGACGATGCTGGACTGGGTGATGTTGGTGGTGCGCACGATCTTGTCGCTGATGCGGTAGAATTCCTTCTTTTCATCCCAGCTCTTGTCTTCGTCGAACTCGATCCCCAGGGTGGAAGCCAGCATGGCGGCGGCCAGGTCTTCGGCGTAATCCCCGGCTTCCTTTTCCGTCTGGCCGAAGGCGTGATGTTCGCTCAGGTACCCGTACAGCTCCCGGTCCGAAGGGATGGCGCAGCCGATCGAGGCGGCGATCAGCCGCCGGGGTTCGTTGGTGCTGCACTTGGCGAGGACGCAGAAGGTGATCCCCCCGGGGATCAGTTCCTTCAGGCCCTGGGTGCGGGAGATGATCTTGCAGCGGGGGGGCAGGATGCTGGAGACGTGAACCAGGTTGCATTTTTCAATTCCCGCATCCCGCAGGGCCAGCTCAAAGGAGCGGAGTTCCTCTTTGTGAACGCCGACTCCTTTGGTGAAAAAGAGTCTTCGAGGGACCAAGGTTTCCAATTTCAAATCTCCTTCGACGAGGAAAAATTTTCCTAGGGCAGGGAGGGGCTGAAGATTTCCCCGAGAAAACGATAGATCAATTTGGCCGCCAGAAAATCGGGGGCGATCAAGCCCGGAATCGGCGCCAGTTCGACCACGTCGAATCCCACGACGGTCTTCTCCCGGGCCACCCGGCGCAAAAGCCGGGTGACCGCTCTCCAGTCCAGCCCGCCGGGTTCCGGGGTCCCCACCGAGGGCATGATCGCCGGATCGAGGACGTCCAGGTCGATGGTCACGTAGACTTTCTCGGAAAGGGCCCGGCACACGTCCTCTTCCCATTCAGGCGTTTCCGCCAGCTGATGCCAGAAAAAGGTCTTCACGCCCCGATCCCTGATGAACAGCAGCTCTTCCCGGGTGAGGCTCCGGACCCCTACCTGGACCAAAGGAGCCAGTTCGGCCAGGCGCCGCCCCACGCACGCATGGCTGTAGGGGGTACCCTCATAACTATCCCGCAGGTCGGCGTGGGCGTCGAGTTGAAGAAAAGAAAGACCGGGATGTTCTTTTTTCAGGAGATTGGCCGCGCCCAGGGTGATCGTGTGTTCGCCTCCCAGGAGGACGGGGAATTTCTTCGCCGCGACCGCCGGTGCCACGGCGCCCTCGATCTCCCGGATCATCTCCAGCGGACCGGACGCCAGCGGCTCCAGCGGATCCAGGGTGTGAAACCCCGCCCGAGAGGTTTCGCAATCCAGCTCCTCGTCGAAAAGTTCCATGTGAGTGGAGGCTTCGAGGATCGCCATGGGGCCGCGCCTCGAGCCGGAAACATAGGTGCTGGTAAGGTCGTAGGGGATGGGCAAAAAAACGACCCGGGAATTTTCCCAAAGGCACTGATCGTGAGGAAGCCCGCAGAAATTCAGGGGGATGGTGGAAGATTTAAAGCTCATTTTTTCGGGGGCTTTCTCAGCTGAACCGGCCTGGCAAGGCGAGCGACAGCATCGTTTTCTCGCGCCTCTCGGAGAAGGCTGAATTTTTCCGATTTAAAAAATACTGAAAAAAGATTTTTTCGTCAAGGGATTTAAATGATCTTTGGGTTTTTTAAATCATGCAAGCCGTCTTGCCGCGGGCAAGATGTTCATTCGGGGCAACTTGACTTCCAGATTGGAAATTGCTAATTTGCCGTGGGAAGCTTGGAAAGAGGCAGACATACATCCGACCACAGATTTCAGACCCATTGGGGGAATCGCCCGGGATTCCCGGAAAGAAAGTCTCAAGTCTGGGGTCTGAAGTTTCATGTCTCCTAAATTTTGAACTCGAGGAACCCCATGATCCCCCGTTATACCCGAAAGCGAATGGCCGCCGTGTGGGAGCCCGAGAATCGGTTTCGCAAATGGCTGCAGATCGAAATCTTTGCCGCGGAAGCCATGTCCCGAATGGGCCTGGTGCCGCCGGAAGCCTTGAAAGAGATCCGGAACAGGGCCGGTTTTGAAACCTCAAGGATCGAAGAGATCGAAAAGATCACCAAACACGATGTGATCGCTTTCCTCACCGCGGTAAGCGAGCGCGTGGGGCCTGCAGCCCGTTACCTCCACTGGGGCTTGACCTCTTCCGACGTGCTGGACACTTCGCTGGCGATGCAGCTGGTCGAGGCGGCCGGCATCCTGGAAGAGGACCTGGAAGCATTCCTCGCCGTCTTGAAGCGCCGGGCCTTCGAACACCGGAAAACCCCCATGATCGGCCGGACCCACGGCATGCATGCCGAGCCCACCACGTTCGGCCTGAAGGTGGCGTTGTGGCACGCGGAGATGGAACGCAACCTGGAACGCCTGGTCCGGGCGAAAGAGAGGGTCGCCGTCGGGAAGATCTCCGGAGCCGTGGGAACCTTCGCCCATCTCTCCCCTGAGGTGGAAGCGTATGTCTGCCGGAAATGCGGGCTCCGGCCGGCCCCCGTCAGCAGCCAGATCATCCAGCGGGACCGGCACGCGGAATTTTTCACCACTCTGGCCCTGGTCGCCAGCTCCATCGAAAAGATCGGCGTTGAAATCCGCCACCTGCAGCGGACCGAGGTTTCCGAGGCGGAAGAACCGTTCACCGCCGGGCAGAAGGGGTCGTCGGCGATGCCCCACAAGAGGAACCCCATCGGTTCGGAGAACCTCTCCGGACTGGCCCGGGTCATCCGGGGCAATGCCCTCGCCTCGCTGGAGAACGTAGCCCTCTGGCACGAGCGGGACATCAGCCATTCGTCGGTGGAACGGATCATCGCCCCCGACAGCACCATCCTTCTCGACTATATGCTGGACCGGATCACGAGGATCATGGATCATCTGGTGGTTTATCCGCAGAACATGAAAGCGAACCTGGAAAAGAGCCGGGGGATGGTCTTTTCCGAAGGGGTCCTGCTGAAGCTGGTTCAAAAAGGGTTGAGCCGCGAAGAGGCCTATGCTCTGGTTCAGAAGGCCGCCTTCCTCTCCCTCGAGAAAAAGAAGGAATTTCAGGGCGTCCTTCTGAAAGACGGGGCGATCCTCAAGCACCTCACCCCCGCGGAGATCCGGGAATGCTTTGACCTGTCCCATTCCTTGAGGCACGTCGATACGATCTTCGCTCGGGTATTCAAGGAAAAGAATCGGGGATCGAGGGGCAAGAAAAAGGAGTCCGGAATCAGGAGTGAGGAACGGTCGCCTGAATCCTGAATCCGGACTCCTGAATCCTGGGTTTGAGGGAGGGAAGAATGGACCTGCGGGACAAGCTTCTGGAGCTTCTGAAAGAGAAGGCCTACCGGAAAGGCAAATTCCTCCTGACTTCCGGCAAAGAGAGTGACTTTTACATCGACTGCCGGCCGGTCACCCTTCACCCCGAAGGGGCCTACCTGGTAGGGAAACTGCTCTTCGAACGGCTGCGGACCTCCTCGCAGAAAATCCAGGGGGTGGGGGGGATGACCCTGGGAGCCGACCCGATCGCCACGGCCGTCTCGGTGGTCAGTTACCTCGAAGGCAGCCCGATTCACGCCTTTCTCATTCGCAAGGAGCCCAAAAAGCACGGCCGAGGGCTCTGGGTGGAGGGCATCCAGAACCTTCCCGAGGGTACGGAAGTCGCCATCGTGGAGGACGTGGTCACGACAGGCGGGAGCACCCTGAAAGCCATAGAAAGAGCCAGGGAAGAAGGGCTGCGGGTGATCAGGGTTCTGGCCATCGTAGACCGCGAGGAGGGCGGAAGAGAGAACCTGAAAAAATACGGCTACGAACTGGAGGCCCTCTTCAGCCGCGGCGATTTCGTGAATTCCTAAACGGGATAAGCCGGACCAGAAAAGATTTTGCAAAGGGCCTCCCGTGCCCGCCGGCGGGCAAACCCGGTAGGTTGCCCCATCCATTTCGTACGTATTGGCATTCCTCCCACGTTCTCTCCAGCTCGGGCCCTGCTTCCCAGTCTTTTTCCTGAATTCCTCGCTTCCAAGTCCAGCCGCCCTCAGCGCCTCCCCCAGCAGTCGCCCAATGCCCCGGTCGATGTAAAAAGGAATAAAGCCACAAGGATCGAGTCATCCCAATTCCCGGTTATGCGTAATTTTACTGAGGTGGCATCCTTGTCTTGACTCCCGGGGGGAATTGGGATATTTTAGATGGAATTTTTGGCCCGAAGCCTGAAATTTCATCCATTTTTTTGCCGGCGCAGCCCGTTTGACCTGCGCCGGAGCGAGTCAAACCGGGTTTCTCCAAGAGGAAAAGAGAAATGAGTGTGCCGTGGAGGAATTAAACGAGCTCTTCCTGCAGCGGAAAAAGAAAATCGAGGAGTTGAAAGGGGAAGGATTCCCTCTTTACCCGAATACTTTTCGGACCAGCCATTCCATCGGCGAAGTGTTTGACAGCTTCGGAAACCGGAGCGAAGAGGAGCTGAAGGGGCTGGAGGAAAAATTCGCCCTTTCAGGCCGCCTGATGCGCCTGAACAATTTCGGCAAGGCTGCTTTCGGTCACCTTCAGGACCGAACGGGGAAGATCCAGGCCTATTTCCGCCGCGACCAACTGGACCCGAAGAGTTTCAAGGTATTCTCCCGCCTGGACATCGGGGATATCGTGGGAATTCGGGGAAAGCTCTTCCGCACCCGAACGGGCGAGCTTACCCTCATCGTGGAAAACCTCGAGATGCTGGCCAAGTCCCTCCGCCCCCTCCCTGAAAAGTGGCACGGCCTCACCGACCAGGAGACCCGGGTCCGGCAGCGGTACCTGGACCTCCTGGTCAACCCGCGGTCCCGGGAAATCTTCATCACCCGCAGCCGGGCCGTGGCTTTTCTCCGAAAATTTCTGGCCGATCGGGGATACCTCGAGGTGGAGACCCCCATGATGCAGCCGATCCCCGGGGGGGCCACCGCCCGTCCTTTCAAAACCCATCACAACACCCTGGACATGGACCTCTATCTTCGAGTGGCCCCGGAACTCTATCTCAAGCGCCTCCTGGTCGGGGGGTTTGACCGGGTTTTTGAGATCAACCGAAACTTCCGCAATGAAGGGATCTCGACCCAGCACAACCCGGAATTCACCATGCTGGAATTCTACCAGGCGTACGCCACCTACCATGATCTCATCGAGCTTACCGAGACCATGCTTTCTTCCCTGGTCAGGGAAGTCATGGGCCAGCCGTTCCTGGAATACCAGGGGACCCGGATTGATTTCACCCCTCCCTGGCAGCGGATCACCCTCCACGGGGCGCTCCTGGAATACGGCGAGTTGAAAGAGGAAGAGCTGGAGGACCTGGAGAAGCTCCGGGCTTACGGGAAAAAACTCGGGATGGAGCTGAAAGGCGACGAGCCCCGGGGGCGGCTGTGGGTGGACCTCTTTGAGAAAATCGCCGAACCCCACTTGATCCAGCCTACCTTCGTCACCGAATATCCCGTCGAGGATTCTCCGCTGGCTCGAAAGAACGACCTGGAACCGGCGCTGGTCGACCGGTTTGAACTTTACATCACGGGAAGGGAGATCGCCAACGCCTTCTCCGAGCTGAACGATCCGGAAGACCAGAGGGCCCGGTTTCTGGAACAGGCCCAGGCCAAGGGGCAGGGGGACGAAACCTCGGGCTGGGTGGATGAAGATTACGTGAGGGCCCTGGAGTACGGGATGCCCCCCGCGGCCGGCGAGGGAATTGGAGTGGACCGCCTGGTCATGCTGCTGACCGATTCCCCTTCCATCCGCGACGTCATTCTTTTCCCGCAGCTGCGGCCGGAGAAAGAATAGCAATTTGGCAATTTAGCAATGTAGCAATTTAGAATGGCTTGGCCGGGCGCTAGATTGCAATTGCCAAATTGCTAAATTGCCAAACTGCTAAACTGCTTTTATTTATCTATGCGCTACGAACTATTCATCAGTCTTCGCTATCTGAAGGCCAAACGGAAGCAGATCTTCATCTCCGTGATCACCATGCTTTCCATGGCCGGCGTGGGGCTTGGGGTCATGGCCCTGGTGGTGGTCCTTTCGGTGATGAGCGGGTTCGAGGACGACCTGAAGAGGAAGATTCTGGGCACCAACGCCCATCTCGTCATCCTCCAGCACGGGGGCGCCATGCGGGATTACCGCGAGATTATGGAAAAGATTAAAGGGGTCCCCGGGGTCGTGGCCACCACCCCGTTTATCTTCACCCAGGCGATGATCACCTCGGAGAATAACGTGCACGGGATCGTTCTTCGCGGGATCGACCCGGCGAGCGCGGGCGGGGTCATCAACATCGAAACGACGCTGAAAAAAGGTTCCTTGCAGGGTCTGAAGGAGACGACGGGGCGCCCTTGCAGCCGGGAATTCTGCTCGGAAAAGAGCTCGCCCAGAACCTGGGGGTCATGCTGGACGACACGGTGGTCGTTGTCTCCCCGGCCGGCGCTCTGGCGCCCATGGGCATGGGTCCGCCGATGAAAAAGTTCCGGGTCGCCGGCATTTTTGACTCCGGGATGTACGAATACGACACGTCGCTGGCCTACATCTCCCTTCCGAGCGCCCAAAAATTTCTGGGCATGGATGACTCCGTCTCCGGGGTGGAAGTGAAGGTCGAGGATATCTACGCGGTGAAGGACGTGGCCCGGAGAATCCAGAAAGCAATTGGGGTTCCCTTTCTGGACGAAGGACTGGATGCAGATGAACCGAAGCCTTTTCGCCGCCCTGAAGCTGGAACGGACCGTCATGTTCATCATCCTGGTCCTCATCGTGCTGGTGGCGGCGTTCGGGATCGTCAGCACCCTGATCATGGTGGTCATGGAGAAGACCAAGGACATCGCCATCCTGAAATCCATGGGGGCGACGGCCCGTTCGGTCATGAGGATTTTCATCCTCGAAGGGCTGATCATCGGCGTCGTGGGAACGGCCGTGGGCCTCTTCGGAGGATACGTCATCTGCCGACTCCTGTCCAAGTACCAGTTCATCTCCCTCCCCAGCGACGTGTATTACATCTCCCACCTGCCGGTGAAGATGAGCGGGGGGGATTTCTTCCTCATCGCCCTTGCCGCCATGGGAATCAGTTTCCTGGCCACTCTCTACCCCTCCTGGCAGGCCTCCAGGCTCGACCCGGCAGAGGCCCTGCGGTATGAGTAAGCACCGGAAGAAAGCGAAAGGACGGGGCGGCCGTCTTTTCCCGCAAAGGAGGATGCCATGCCTGGATTATTCCTGAACGGCTTGTTTTCGGCGGGGAAGCAGGAAAAGGAACTGAAAGAACTGCAGGAGCGCGCCGCCCAGGACCCCCGCAACATCCGCCTCCAGGTGCGGATCGGCGACCTTCAGGAAAAGATGGGCAAGCACTCCGAGGCGCTGGAGGCTTACCGCCGCGCGTCAGAGGAGTATGCCCGCAAAGGCTTTTTGATCCAGGCCATCGCGGTGAGCAAACTCATTTTGCGCCTGGACCCGGGGAAAACTGAGGTTCACGACCAGGTCGCCTCGCTCTACGCGGAATGGGGCAAGGCAGCGGGGGAAATGCCGCCTGTCTTGCAGCCGGAGAGTCCACCGGCGCAGGGCGCGGGAGGAATGAAGGTCATTCCGCTCTTTTCCGACTTGAAGAAGGAAGAGCTTTCCCGGGTCATGGAGAAGATCCGGGCGAGGAGCGCGAGCAAAGGAGAATGGGTTTGCAGGGAAGGAGACGCGGGCGATTCCATCTATATCATCAGCCGCGGCCGGATGACCGTCTCCCGGAACGACCCGCAAAAAGGAAAAATCGTCCTGGGAGAGCTGAAAGAGGGTGATTTTTTCGGGGAGTTCGGTTTCTTCTCCAATTCGCGGCGGCAGGCGTCGGTCGAGGCCGACGCAGAGACGGAGCTTCTGGAGATTACCCGGGAAGACCTGCAGGCCATCATGGCCGAGTACCCCAGCGTCTCACGGGTGCTGTTCAAATTCTACAAGGAGAGGGTGCTGGATAATTTATTGGCTTCCTCCCCCCTCTTCCAAACCTTCTCCCCCTCCGACCGGCGGGAAGTGCTGAAGCACCTGTCCCTGGAAGAAATCGCCGGGGGGGCTGCCATCATGGAAGAAGGGACGCCGGGGGACTGCCTGTACATTATCAAGAGCGGCGAGGTGGAGGTGTTCACGGTCGGGCTCAAGGGAGAGAGGCTGGCGCTGGCCCGCTTGAAAGAAGGAGATTACTTCGGGGAAATCTCCCTGCTCACCGGCCGACCGCGGACCGCTTCGGTGACGGCGGTGCGCCGGACGGAGCTGGTTCGTCTCGGGAAGAAGGACTTCGACCGCCTGACGGCCGGGCGCCCGGAAATCCTGAAACACCTCGAGGAGTGCCGGCAGACGCGGATGGACGGGAAACTCCGGATGCTCGGAGTCAGCCAGGACAGCCCGGCAAAGGAGGGAATGATCTGATTTTACCCGAACCCTCGGGGAAGGCCGCCCTTTACCAGACCCGGAACCTGAAAAAATCTTTTATTTTCGGCGCCAGCGGCAAAGTGATCGAGGTCCTGAAGGGGATCGATCTCACGATACTTTCGGGGGAGATGCTGGCCATCGAAGGGATGTCCGGCGCCGGGAAGAGCACCCTCCTCCACATCCTCGGGGCCCTGGACCGGCCGACGGAGGGCAAGGTCCTCTTCCGGGGGCAGGACCTCTTCGAGAACTCCGACGGCAAACTGGCGGAAATGCGCAACCGCCACATCGGTTTCGTGTTCCAGTTTCACCACCTCCTCCCTGAGTTCACCGCGCTGGAGAACACGATGATGCCCGGGCTGGTTCAGCGGATGGCACAGGGGGAAGCGCGGCTGCGGGCGGAGAGGATCCTGGCCCAGCTCGGCCTGGCGGACCGCCTCCACCACAAACCCGGCGAGCTGTCCGGGGGGGAGCAGCAGCGGGTGGCGGTCGCCAGGGCCCTGATGCTCAAGCCCAGCGTCATCCTGGCCGACGAACCGACGGGGAACCTCGACACGAAGACCGGGGATGAGGTTCACGACGTGCTCGTAAAGGTAAACCGGAACGAGGGGATCACCATCGTGATCGTCACTCACAATCCCCTGCTGGCCTGCAGGATGAGCCGAAGGGTTTGCCTGGTTGACGGAAAGCTGCAGGAACTAGCCTGATTTCACGGGCGGGGGAGGGAGAAGTCGAGATGAACCTCCCATCCTGGAAAGAGAACAGATGGAAAAACCTGGGCCCAGGGCCCCCGGGGGAAATATTTGTTTATGAGCAGGCGCCTTCGGGCGGCCCTCCTTGTACTCGCGTTTCTTCTATCTGCCGGGCCGACGCACGAAGTTCTCGGGCAGGAGATCGTCAAGGTGGGGGTCCTTCCGTTCCGGGTCAACTCCCCGGACCCTGAGAACCGGCGGGTGTGGCCGGCGGAGGGGGCGAAGGCGTTCGAGGCGGAGCTGGGCAAGGAGGAGCGAATCGTCCTTATTGAGGAAGAGGCGATCCGGGAAGCCCTCGCACAGACCAGCCCGGCCGAAGGGGAAGAGCAGCGGGCCCGGGAAGTTGGGCGCAAGCTGGGAGCCGATTTCATGGCGGTCGGCTCGATTACCCGGATCGATGGATCGATCAGCCTGGATGTCCGCCTCCTGGACGTTTACCGGGAAGGCGTGGCCGCCTCGGTGTTCGCGGTGGGGAGGGCTCCCGACCTGGAATCCGTGGTAAAGCAGGGCGGGCGGGAAGCGAGCATCCGGATCCTGCGCAAAGAAGTCATCGCCAAGGTCCTGATCGAAGGGAACCGGGCGATCGAGGAAAGCGCCATACGGGCCCAGCTCAAGACCAAGGAGGGAGATTTCTATTCGGCCCCGGCGATCCGCGAGGACCTGAAGAACGTTTACCAGATGGGCTATTTTCAGGACGTGCGGGTGGAGATGCGGGACTGGGAGAGAAAAAAAGCGGTAGTCTTCGTGGTGGAAGAGAAACCCATCCTCAAAGAAATAAAATTCTCCGGCAACAAAGAAATCAAGACCAGCGAGCTTTTGGAGGTAATCGACCTCAAACCCCGGACGGTGCTGAACCTGAACGCGGTGAAAGAGAACGTGGGGAAGATCCTCAAGAAATACCGCGACGAGGCGTACTTTGCCGCCGAGGTGAACTACGAGATGGAAACCCTCCGGAAAGGGGAGGTGGTCGTAACTTTCAGGATTAAGGAAAACGAGAAAGTCCGGATCAGCAAGATCACCTTCACCGGAAATGTGCACTACAGCGACGAAACCCTCAAGAATGCCCTCCCCGAGACCAAGGAAAAAAATATCTTCTCCTGGGTCAGCAAGGCGGGGACCTACAAGGAAGATACCCTGGAGAGGGACCTGGACGGGATCGTCGCCTTTTACCTTCTGAAGGGATTCCTGGAAGTGAAAGTTGGAAAACCCAAGGTGACCGCCGACAAGAACGGGATTACCATCAGCATCCCGGTGGAGGAGGGACGACAGTTCAAGGCCGCCCGGGTCGATATTCAGGGGGACCTCATCGCCCCCAAGGAGGAGCTCTTAAAGCTGGTCCGCGTGTACACGGGAGAAATCTTCAGCCGGGAGAACGTGCGGCAGACCATTTCCAACCTGACGGACCGGTACGCGGATCAGGGGTATGCCTTCGTCGACGTGACGCCCCAAACAATCCCTCACCCCGAGGCGCCGCTCGTCGACTTCATCCTGGACATTCGCCAGGGAAGCAAAGTGTACTTCGAACGGATCAACATCCTGGGGAACACGAAGACCCGGGACAAGGTGATCCGTCGCGAACTCCTGACCGTGGAGGGGGAACAGTACAGCCTCACGGCCATGAAAAAGAGCCGGGAAAACCTGAATTACCTCCAGTATTTCAAGGAAGTGAACATTACCACGAAAAAGGGCAGCGCCGACGACAAGATGGTCGTGAATGTGCAGGTGGAAGAAGCGCCCACCGGTTCCATCAGCATGGGGGCGGGGTACAGCTCGATTGACAAGGTCGTGGCCATCCTGTCCATCTCTCAGAACAACCTCTTCGGGCGGGGGCAGAAGGTCGTCGCTTCGGCCCAGCTGGGCTCCATCTCCCAATACTACAACCTGAGCTTCACCGAACCCCGCCTCTTCGATACCCAGATCCTCGCCGGGGCAGATCTGTACAACACGTACCGGGATTACGACGACTACTCGATTAAACGGACGGGAGGGCTGGCCCGGCTGGGGATCCCCGTCGTTGAACAGATCCGGTCGTATATTCAGTACCGGTACGAGGTGGAAGAGGTTTACAGCATCGACTCCAGCGCCTCGGATCTCCTGAAGAGCGAAGCAGGGAGTTCGACGACCAGCAGCATTTACGGAGCCCTGCGGAGGGATACACGCGACAACCGCTTAGATCCCAGCAAAGGGGCCGATCATGCCGTCTCCGTGGAATACGCCGGGGGCCCGCTGGGCGGATCGAATGATTTTACCAAGTACATCGGGACCACGTCCTGGTTCGTGACCCCTATCTGGAAACTGACGTTTTCGGCGCGGGGGCGGATCGGGTACATCGACGGCAGGGGGGAAAACGGGATTCCCCTGGAGGAGCGATTCCGGCTGGGGGGAATCTACACCCTCCGTGGCTTCAAAGCGTACAGCGTCGGTCCGAAGACCCCCGAGGGCGAGGTCATCGGCGGCGATAAGGAGTTGCTCTTCAATTTCGAGATGCTTTTCCCCATCTCCAGCGAAATCAAGCTGAAGGGGCTTATCTTCTTCGACGCCGGGAACGCCTGGGATGTGGGCGACCCTTATAATCCAGGTGATTTGCGGACCAGTGTTGGACTCGGGTTCCGGTGGGCGTCTCCCGTCGGCCCCCTGCGGTTGGAGTGGGGGTACAATCTGCACCCGCGCAACGGGGAGGACCGTAGCAGCTGGGATTTTGCCATCGGTGCGTTCTTTTAAATTAACGTTTAGAGTCCGGGCTCGACATCATAGTTTTGTTGGCACATCGGGGCATTTTTCTGATTTTTATGGGGTCTGATCTCTGAATTCAGGACTGTCTTTTTGTCGGTGCAAAAAATCATTTAGAGGTGAGTAGTATGAAAAGAGCGGGAGTATGGGTCATGTGTTTGGCGGTCGCAACGGCCTTCGCTTTCCCCGTATGGGGAGCCGAAGCGATGAAGATCGGCTATGTGGACATGCAGCGGGCTTTGAACCAGTGCGAGGCCGGCCAAGAAGCCAAGAAGCTGATTACCAGCGAAGTGGAGAAGATGCAGAAGAACCTTGTGGCCAAACAAAAAGAGGTGGAGAAGCTGAAAGAGGACCTGGAGAAGCGCGGGTCGGTCATGAATGAAAGCGTCCGCCGGGACAAGGAAAGGGATTACCAAGCCAAGTTTCGGGACCTCCAGCGGATCCAGCGGGATTTCGAGGAGGACCTGAGGAGAAAGGACCGTGAGGTCACCGATCGAGTGCTTCTCGATCTGGCGAAGATCATCAAGAAGATCGGGGAAGACGGAAAATACACCATGATCCTGGAAAAAAACCAGCCGGCGATCATCTACATTTCGGGCGCCCTTGAGCTGACCGACGAAGTGATTAAGATCGCCAATCAGAAACCGAAATAAAAATCGGCACGCAGATTTACGCAGGCTTCGTCGTGAGCTCAGCCGAACGATACGCGCAGATGAGATCAAAAAATCATTGGACACAGATTTCAATAGATAAACCCGGAAAAATCGTTGTTCTCTGCGTCAATCTGCGTTTATCTGCGTCCAAATGAATTAAAGAGAGCGGGAATGAAAAAAAGAATCACCCTGCAGGAGCTGGCCGGTCTGGTGGGAGGAAAGGTCGAGGGGGATGGGGCGATCGAAGTCACCGGCATCGCCAGCCTCGAGAATGCCGGGGAAGGGGAGATCACTTTTGTCGCGGAGCGAAAGCACGCCTCCCGCCTGGAAAAGACCCGTGCCTCGGCGGTGATTCTTCCTCCGTCTCTGCCGTCCGTCCCGATCCCCGCCATTCGGACCCCGAACCCCTACCTGGCCTACGCCAAGGCCCAGTCTTTCTTTCAGGAGCGGCCTTACGTTCCCCGGGGGGTTGACCCCAGGGCTTTTGTCGGCAGCCGGGTGAAGATCGGGCATGACGTTTCCATTTACCCTTTTGTCTATGTCGGGGAAGGGTCTGAAATCGGCCACCGGGTGGTCCTTCACCCGGGGGTTTACCTCGGAGATTCCGTCCGGGTGGGGGAAGGGAGCGTCCTTTACCCGAACGTGGCCGTCATGGACCGGTGCATCGTGGGGAGTCGGGTGGTCATCCATGCTGGAACCGTCATCGGCAGCGACGGCTTTGGATTCGCCCGGGATGGAGCCTCGTACGTCAGGATTCCCCAGGTTGGGATCGTGGTCATCGAGGACGACGTGGAGATTGGGGCCAACTGCTGCGTGGACCGGGCCGCGATGGGGAAGACCTGGATCAAGCATGGCGTGAAAACCGACAACCTGGTCCAGGTCGGCCACAACGTCACGATAGGCGAAGACACCATTCTCGTGGCCCAGGTGGGAATCGCAGGGAGCACGGAAATCGGGAACCGCGTTGCCTTGGGCGGCCAGGTGGGAGTGGTGGGTCATATCAAAATCGGCGACGGAGCCATGATTGGGGCCCAGTCGGGGGTCGCCCAGGATGTGGCTCCGGGGCAGATCCTCTCGGGAAGCCCGGTTTTCCCGCACCGGGAATGGCTGAAGGCGCAGGCCGTCCTTCCCAAACTGCCGGAGATGAAAAGGTCGTTGGGTGAACTGGAGAAAAGGGTGAAGGAATTAGAGGAAGCGGCCGGGCTTAAGACCGAAAATCCAAAAAGCAAATGAAGAATCAAGTTCAAAGCCCGAGTCGTTAATTCCCCGGCTTCCGCTCGGGTTGCGGTCCAGAGACTCTTACGAGTGCACGAATTCGATGTAGATCTAAAGGAGAAGATTTTGGACATTCATGCCACCGCAATGGTGCATCCCGAAGCAAAGATCGCCCCAGGGGTGAAAATCGGGGCGTACAGTCTTGTCGGGCAGAACGTGCGAATCGGACGCGATACGGTAATCGATTCTCACGTCGTCCTCGACGGCTGGACGGAAATCGGGGAGCGTTGCCGCATCTTTCCTTTCGTCTCTTTGGGAGCGGCTCCGCAGGCCTTGCGGTACCGGGGAGAGCCGACCCTTCTGACCATCGGGCATGACAACATCATCCGGGAGTTCGTCACCATCCACCGGGCCACGGTCGAAGGGGGAGGGGAGACGGTCCTGGGAAACAACAATTTCATCATGGCCTATTCGCACATCGCCCACGACTGCAAGATCGGAAATGGGGTCATTATGGCCAACAATTCCACCTTGGCCGGCCACATCCAAGTGGAAGACTTCGCGATCGTAGGCGGGCTCGTGGCCATTCACCAGTTCGTACGCGTGGGCTGCTACGCCCTCGTTGGGGGAGCCTCGGCGGTGCCCCAGGACATTCCCCCGTACATGATCGGCGCCGGAAACCGCGCCAGGCTCTACGGGTTGAACAACGTGGGTTTGAAGCGTCACAAGTTTTCAAATTCCACGGTGGCTACCTTGAAGCACGCCTACCGAATTCTCTTCCGATCCCACCTTACGCTCCACAAAGCCATGGACAGGGTGGAAAGGGAGATTCCGGCCCTGCCGGAGGTAAAACACTTGCTGGAGTTCTTGAGGAAATCGAGACGGGGCGTCTGCCGATGAAAGAGGCCGTGGGTTTAATCGCCGGGGACGGTGAGCTCCCCCTGCTCCTGGCCTCCGGGATTCGGGCCGACGGGCGGGCGGTCGTGAGCATCGGGCACCGGGGGGCGACCCCCGCGCATTTGAAGGCTCTGGTCAACGTCTTCCACTGGGTGGAGGTCGGGGAACTGGGAAAGATCATCGACCTTCTTCGCAGCGAGGGGGTGAGAAGGGTCGTTTTCGCGGGCGGAATCCCCAAAACTCTCTTCTTCACGAACGCCAAGCCCGACGGGAGGGCGATCCGGGTCCTCAGCCGGCTCAAGGACAAAAAAGACGACGCGATCCTTCGGGCCATCGCCGACGACATCGAAAGCGAAGGGATCCGGGTGATCAGCCCCATTCCTTTCCTGAAAGACGCCATCGCCGTCCGCGGCTGCTGGACCGGGCGGAAGCCGACGGAACGGGAGGAAAAAGACATCGCCTTCGGATGGAACATGGCGAAGAGGTACGGGCGGCTCGACATCGGGCAATCGCTGGTGGTTAAGGAGCAGATGGTCCTGGCGGTGGAGGCCGTCGAGGGAACGGATGAGACGATCCGGCGCGGAGGGAAGCTGGGGAGGGGAGATGTGATGGTCATTAAAATCTGCAAACCCCGCCAGGACCGCCGGCTGGATCTGCCCGTGATCGGGCCGGGTACGGTGAAAACCCTGCGGGAGTCGGGGGCCTCCGCCCTGGTCGTCGAGGCGGGCAAGACGATCGTGCTGCACAAAGAGGAAGTGATTCGCCGGGCGGACGAGAGCGGGATATGCCTCATGGGAATGTGAACAGACCGGACCCGGAGCCTGCCGGGCGAAAGCTGAGAGTGGGCGTGGTGGGAATCGGGTACCTGGGGAGGTTTCACGCCGAGAAGTACGCCACCATCCCGGGGGCGAAGATCGTGGGTCTCGCCGATCTCCTCCCGCAGAGGGCCCGGGAATGGGCCGACAAGCTGGGAACGGAAGCCTTCTCCAGTTACCGCTCGCTCCTGGGGAAGGTGGACGCGGTGAGCGTAGTCGTCCCCACGGATCGGCACTACGAGGTTGCCAGGGAGTTTCTCCTGGCCGGGTCCGACGTCCTGGTGGAAAAGCCCATCGCCTCCACGCTCGAGGAAGCGGAAGAGCTGATCGCCCTGGCACGAAAGCAGGGAAGAATTCTCCAGGTGGGCCACGTGGAAAGGTTCAACCCGGTCATCCTCGCCGCCCGGGAGAAGATCCGGGTCCCGCTGTTTGTCGAATGCCGCCGCCTGACGCGCTTTCGCGGGCGAGGCACCGAGGTGGATGTGGTCCTGGATCTTATGATCCACGACCTGGACATCATCCTCAGCATCGTTCGCTCCCCCGTTCGGGAGATCCACGCCGCGGGCGCCCTGTTCTGACGGAAAAGACCGACATCGCCAACGCGCGCCTGGAATTCGACGGCGGCTCAGTGGCCGACGTCACCGCGAGCCGGGTCTCCCTCGAGGACTGCCGGCGCATGCGGGTCTTTCAGCCGGGGACCTGTCTTACGCTCGATTACGGGTCCAAAGAAGTCTCTCTTTTGCGGCGTTCCAGAGCCCCCGAAAAAGGGGGATTCCAGATCGCGGCGGAAAAGGTCGAGGTACGGCCAGGAGACGCGCTGGAGACCGAGATCCGCTCTTTTCTGCATTCCTCCGTTACTCGAACCCCGCCGGCCGTAACCGGGGAAGACGGGAGAGACGCTATCGCCTTGGCCTTTCGAATCAACGAGGAGATTCGGAAAAATCTGGAAAAAGTCCCATCCATCGTATCGTTTTACGAACAGAAAAATACGGCCGATCTCTCTCTTGACGGTTCGGCGGAGAACACAAACGCTTGGCGCGGGGAAAGAAAAGAATCCTGATCGTCGCCGGAGAAGCATCGGGAGATCTCCACGGCTCCGGAGTGGCCGCGGAGCTTTCGCGGCGGAGCCCGGGAATTCAAATTCAGGCGATGGGGGGCGAGCGTCTGCGGGCCGCCGGGGCGGAGGTGCTGATCGATTCCTCGAAGCTGGCGGTGGTGGGAATCACCGAGGTGCTGGGACGGCTGGGAGCGTTGTACCGGGCCCACCGCTTCCTCAAGCGTCTCATTCAGGCGAGAGAAATCGACCTGGTCATCCTCATCGATTTCCCCGATTTCAACTTGCCCCTCGCCCTGGCCGCCAAGAGAGCGGGCGTACCCGTCCTCTACTACATCAGCCCCCAGGTTTGGGCCTGGCGTTCGGGGCGCACGGTGAAGATCGCCCGCCGCGTGACCCGCATGGCGGTGATCTTTCCTTTTGAAGTCCCCCTTTACCGTAAAGAGGGGCTGGAAACCGAATTCGTGGGCCATCCGTTGATGGATGTGCTGTGCATCCCTGAAGACGGTTCTCGGGTTTCGAGCCGTCCACCGGAATGGCACGGCAATCCGGTCGTGGCCCTGCTCCCCGGGAGCCGCACGAAAGAGGTGAAATCGCTCCTCCCCGAAATGATCCGGGCGGCGGACCTCCTGACCCTCCGCTTGCCGGAGTCGCACTTTCTGCTAGCCGTGGCGCCGGGGCTGGAGGCAGGGGATATTGAAAACTCGATCCCTCCCCACCGGGCCGCAATCACAGCCGTCAGGGACCGGACGTACGAGGTCATCGGGGCGGCGGACCTTGTCATTGTGGCCTCGGGGACCGCGACGCTCGAGACCGCCATCCTGCAAAAGCCCATGATCATCGTCTACCGGGTTTCCCCGGTGACTTACTGGGCGGGCAGGGCGATGGTCCGGGTTAAATGGATCGGGCTCGTCAACCTTGTCGCGGGGAGGGCCCTCGCCCCCGAGCTGATCCAGGGCGAAGCCACAGGCGAGCGGATCGCGGAGGAGGCGCTCAGGATCCTGGGGGATGAAAAGCTCCGTCGTGAGATGATCGCCGGCTTGGCTGAAGTGAGGGAGAAGCTGGGAGCCCCGGGAGCCGCCGGCAGGGTTGCCGAAATGGCGCTGGAGATGATAAAAAATGGCTAGTTCCTGGCTGCTCGTCGCCGGTTGCTGGTTCAAGACATTGACTGAAAAGATCAAGGAACGAGAAAATAATTACCAAAACGAAGCAGTGCCTACATAACCGGGAATCTGTATCACTACCCAGCAAACGAGAAACCAGCAACGAGTAACGAGTAACGAGCACCGAATGAGTTTATATCGCCGCCTCCTGCAATTCGTGAAGCCCTACTGGAAACACATGGCCGCTGCCATGGCGTGCATGGTCTGTGTCTCCGCCGCCACGGCCGGCTCCGCTTTCCTGGTCAAACCCGTCCTCGATGACGTCTTTTTCAAAAAAGACCTGGGCATGCTGAGGCTGATCCCCCTGGCCATCGTCGGCCTCTTCATCCTCAAAGGGTTCTTCGATTACGGACAAGCCTTCCTCATGTCCTACGTCGGCCAGAAGATTATCGCCGACCTGCGGGAGAGAATCTACAATCACATCCACTCCCTTTCCCTTTCCTTCTTCACCCGCAACCCGACGGGGGTCCTCATGTCCCGGATCCTCAATGACGTGAACATGATTCAGGGGGCGGTCACGGAGGCGGTCACCGGCCTCTTGAAAGACTGCTTCACCCTCGTCGGGCTGGTCGGGGTGATCTTCTACCGGGACTGGAAACTGGCCATCGTGGCCCTGGTGGTCTTCCCCGTCGCGGTTTACCCCATCGTCAAGTTCGGCCGCAAGCTGCGCTCGTACAGCACCCGCAGCCAGTCGGCGATGGCCGACATGACGACTATTCTCCTGGAGACGATCACCGGGACGAGGATCGTCAAGGCTTTCGGCATGGAAGAACACGAGCAGGCGCGTTTTGCCAAAGAAAACCGGCGGCTCTTCGGAATTTTGATCAAGTCGGTCCGGGTGCGGTCCATCTCCCACCCGCTGATGGAAGTCCTGGGAGGTCTGGGGATCGCTTTTATCGTTTTCTACGGCGGATACAACGTCATCCAGGGGCAGTCAACCCCGGGCACCTTCTTTTCTTTCCTGGCTGCCCTGCTTATGCTGTACGAACCTGTGAAGCGTCTTTGCGGGGTCAACAACACGGTCCAGCAGGGGCTGGCCGCCGCGTCGCGGATCTTTGAAATCCTGGACACCGTGCCCGAGATCGGCGACAAACCGGGCGCCGGGGCCCTGACCTCCGTGCGCCGGGAAATCGAGTACCAGGATGTCTCTTTCAAGTACGAGGACGATTGGGTGCTGAGGAACATCGACCTCCGGATCAGGGTCGGGGAGATGGTCGCTTTCGTGGGGGCGAGCGGCGGGGGGAAGACGACCCTGGTCAACCTCCTTCCCCGGTTCTACGACGTCACTTCGGGGACGATCCGGATCGACGGAACGGACATTCGAAGCGTCACGACGGGATCCCTGCGGTCCATGATCGGAATCGTGACCCAACAGACCATCCTTTTCAACGACACCGTCCGGAACAACATCGCCTACGGCAAGATCGACCAGCCTTTCGAGGAAATCGTAAAAGCCGCGGAGGCGGCTTACGCCCACGGCTTTATCCAGAACCTCCCCAGGGGGTACGACACCATCATCGGGGAGCAGGGGGTGAAACTCTCGGGCGGGGAACGCCAGCGGATCAGCATCGCCCGGGCCATGCTGAAGAACGCCCCCATCCTGATCCTCGACGAGGCTACCTCCTCCCTGGACTCGGAATCCGAGATCGAGGTGCAGAAGGCCCTGGAGTACCTGATGCAGGGCCGGACCACGCTGGTGATCGCCCATCGCCTCTCCACGATCCGCAAAGCGGATCGCATCATGGTAATCTCCGGCGGAAGGATTGTCGAAGTAGGCACACACGAAGAGCTGCTGGAGAAGGGCGGGGAATACAAGAAGCTGTATCTCCTCCAGTTCAAAGACGAGGACGGCGAGAAGGGCGCGCTCCGGGATAAGTCAGAAAAGACGGCGGCCGTTCTTTGAAAGGAGAGAGAGCCAGCGAGGCCACCCCGCGTTCTTTTCAGCTATCCCCCTTCAGCTTTCCGACGTTTCGTGCCTATCAGTTCAATTGCCCGAAAATGATCAAAAATTTTTGGGGGCAACCCTCCCGCCATGGCGGGATTGCCCCTATTGGGGGTCTCCGCGGGGGGCCGCCCCTACAAAAATTCTGTTGGTCCTGGCGTCCGGATTAGGCAATGGCCCATTTGAGAACAGTCCTGACCCGCCTCATCGCCGCCCCCGAACAGGGAAAGCTCCGGGGGCTCCTGCTGTTTCCCCTGACCCTCATTTCTTTCTTCTACGGATATGTTTTGAAAGCCCGGATTGTCCTCTACCGCCTGGGGATCTACAAGACCCATGCCCTCCCCTGCAAAGTCGTCAGCGTGGGAAACATCACCCTGGGCGGGACGGGCAAGACCCCCTTTGTTTTCCTGCTGGCGGGGATGATCCGGGCCCGCGGACTTCGCGCGGCCGTCCTCTCCCGTGGCTATGGGGGGGAGTTTCGCGGCGCCCTGGGCTTGGTCTCCGACAGGGAAAAGGTCTTAATGAACGCCCGCCAGGCAGGGGACGAACCTTACCTGCTCGCCGAAAAACTTCCGGGAACCCCTGTAATTATCGGAAAGGAGCGCCGGGTTTCCGGCAGGTGCGCGGTGGACCGCTTCGGGGCCGAAGTGGTTTTGCTGGATGACGGATTCCAGCACCTGGCGCTCCGGCGGGATTTAGACCTCCTTCTCCTCGACTCCTCATGCCCTTTCGGGAACGGTAAAGTCTTCCCCCGGGGTGTCCTCCGAGAGCCCCTGGACCAGTTTGGACGGGCCGATGCCATTATTTTGACAAAGGCCGGGGGAGGTGTTAGGATAAACAATTTAGAGAAGGAAATCTCTGATTTAGCGGCGGGAATCCCAATTTTTCGGGTCGATTATTCGCCGGCCGTTATCCGGGTCCTAGGGACGGAAACCCTGCTCCCTCCGGAAACCTTGAAGGGGAGAAAGATCCTGGCTTTTGCGGGAATCGCCCGGCCGGAATCGTTTGAAAGGACGCTGCTCGATTTGGGAGCTACGATCGCGGGATTCGAAGCTTTCCCCGACCATTATGAATACCGCCCGAAGGATCTGGCCCGGGTGTGGGAACGGGCCTCGCGGAGCGGGGCCGAAGCGATGGTTACGACCGAAAAAGACCTGGTGCGGCTGATGGGTTCCGCTCCGTTCTCAGGGCGGCCGGTCCCCCTCTGGGCCTTATCCGTCCGGCATGTCTTTCAAGGGGGGGATCAGTCCCGGTTCGAAAAGTTTCTCTGGGAACGGTTGGGCCTCACGCCATGAAGAAAGGGGAGGCAAGGGGGCGACCCTTCGGGGTGGATCTCTTTCTTTGGCTCGCCAATTTATTTCCCCTGGGGTGGAGGAGATTTTTTTTCGGAAAAATGGGGGCACTCCTGTATGCCGCGGACGGCCGCCATCGCCGGATCGCTCACCGAAACCTAGCCTTGGCCTTCCCCGGGAAAGAAGCCGGGGAAAGAGAAGCAATCGCCCGACAGGCTTTTCGAAACCTGGGCCTCGCGGCGGCGGAGTTTCCTTTCCTTCCCCGGCTGAATCAGAAAAATTTCGATCGCTACATAACCTTCGAGGGATTGGAGCATTTCCAGCGGGCCCGCGAGAAGGGGAGGGGGGTTCTCTTTCTCACCGCCCATTTCGGCAACTGGGAATGGATGGCGGCTCTTTTTCCGCTTGCGAGCGGCTGCCCCTGCCACGTGGTATTCCGCCCCCTCGATAATCCGTTCCTGGACCGGTTGGTGGAGACACTGCGGACCGGCACGGGGAACCAGACCGTCCCCAAGCAGAAGGCCATGGGACAGATCCTGCGCCTGTTGAAGAAAGGGGAGACGGTGGGAATTCTGCTGGATCAGAACATGGCCTGGCAGGAAGGCGTCTTCGTGGATTTTTTCGGGGAGGCGGCCTGCACGAACACCGGGATGGCTCTCCTCGCGCGCAAAACCGGGTCACCCGTGCTTCCAGTCTTCAACATCCGCGGGAAAGACGGCCGCTACCGGGTAATCATCGAGCCGGAAATCCCCGTGGTGCGAACGGCGGACAAAGACCTGGACGTCCTGAAGAATACGGAGGTCTTCACCCGAGTCATCGAGCGGTACATTCGGGACAGGCCGGACCACTGGCTTTGGGTCCATCAGCGGTGGAAGACCCGGCCGTGGCAGGTCAAAAAGGAAAAGGGCATCTGAAGCAGGAACGAAGAGAAGAAAGAAAAATCAAAAATCAAAAGGCAAAAATCAAAAGGCAAAGATATTTTTGATCTTTGATTTTTGCCCTTTGCCTTATTGTTTTTTTTCTGCCCATTTTTGGCCCCAAAAGAAAGCCATGAAAGAAGAAAAGCTGGCCTCCTTCAAAGGAGCACGAAAAATTTTAATCCGTTCGGCAAACTGGGTCGGCGACGCGGTCATGAGCCTTCCGGCGATCGCTTCGGCACGGCTGAGCTTCCCCGGGGCTGAAATCTCCATCCTGGCGAAGCCCTGGGTAGGCGAGCTTTTTCAGGGGAGTTCGGAGATCGACCGGCTGATTCTTTACCGGAGCCCCGGAATCCATGACGGTATTCGGGGCAGGTTGAAGCTGGCCGGGGAATTGAAGGCCGGGCGTTTTGATCTGGTTCTCCACCTGCCCAATTCTTTCGATTCGGCACTCGTCTCTTTCTTGGCCGGGATCCCGCGCCGGGCGGGCTACAAGACGGATGGGCGGGGCATGCTGTTGACCGATGGCGTTCCGGTGGACGGGGCGAAGAATCGCCACCAGGTGGAATACTACCTGCATCTGATGGAAGAATTGGGGTTTCGCCTGGCCGGAAGGGCGCCCGTGCTGCAGATCTCCCCTCAACAGCGGGAAGATTCGCAAAGAATCCTGGAATCCTGCGGCTTGAAGAACGAGGATCCGTTGGTCGGGGTCGCCCCGGGGGCGAAATACGGCTCGGCTAAAGAGTGGTTCCCGGAAAGATACGGGGAAGTGGCCGCGCGCATCTCCGGGGAGACCGGCTCCCGGGTCCTGGTCCTGGGAAGTGCCGGCGACCGGCCGGCGGCGTCCCGTATCCTCCAGGAGGCCGGGACGGCGGCCATTGACTTGACCGGGAAGACGAGCCTGGGACAGGCCATGGCCCTGATCGCCCGGTGCCGCCTCTTCATCACCAACGACTCCGGGCTGATGCACGTTGCTTCCGCCCTAGCAGTCCCTTTGGTCGCGCTGTTCGGGTCCACCGATCCCGCGAGGACAGGACCCTTGAGCGACAAAAGTCGGGTGATCCGAAAACCAATCCCCTGCGGTCCGTGTCTCAAGCCGGAGTGCCCGAAGGAACGAGAGTGCATGAGCCTGATCTCCGCGGACGAGGTGTTTGAGGCGGTGAAAGAAATGTGGACGGCAAGATGAGCCAAAGTTCGAGGGGGCAAAAAAACAGGGCCGTGTTCCTGGACCGTGACGGCACCATTTGCGAGGAAGTGGGGTATATCGGCGAGGTCGGGCAGGTGCGGCTCATCCCCGGATCGGGGGAAGCGGTGCGCCTTTTGAACGAGAGCGGCTTCAAGGTAATCGTGGTCACCAACCAGGCCGGCGTGGCCCGCGGTTTTTTCCCCGAGTCCCGCCTGGAAGAGATCCATGCCGAATTGGAGCGGCAGCTCCGGGCGAGCGGAGCTCAGCTGGACGCGATTTACTACTGCCCCCATCACCCCACGGAAGGATCCCCTCCCTATGTCCGGGAATGTGACTGCCGCAAGCCGGCAACCGGCCTGGTTTTCCGGGCAGCGGAAGATCTGAACGTCGACCTGCGGTCTTCCTACATGATCGGCGACCACTTTTCAGATATTGAGTGCGGCCAGCGAGCCGGCGCAAAAACGGTGTTGCTGCTCACCGGCCACGGCAAAGACGCGATGGGGAAGAGACAGCAATGGCCCCGGCCGCCCAGCCATATCGCGGCCGACCTCTACGACGCGGTGCAGTGGGTCCTGAATCACCCGGAGAGAGAATGAGCCCCGAGCGGGATTTGCCTCCCCGGTCCATCCTGATCGTCAAGCTCAGCGCCATCGGGGATGTCATTCAGACGCTGCCCATGGCGGAGGCTTTGAGGGCCGAGTATCCCGGCGCCGCGATCGACTGGGTCGTGGAAGAGGATGCCAGCGCGATTCTCGTCGGCCACCCTGCGTTGAACAGGGTGATCATCAGCCGGCGCAAGAGGTGGCAGGGGCTTCTGTTCAGGGGAAGAGCGGTCCGCGCGGTTTTGCGGGAGATGGCGGAATTCCTCCGGGACCTGAGGAGCCGTGAGTATGAATGGGTCATCGACAACCACGGGATTTTCAAGAGCGGACTCCTGGTGGCTTTGAGCCGGGGGCGGCGAAAGATCGGGTTCGCGCGCTCGGCGGGAATTGCCGACGAGGGGAATTACCTTTTCACCAACGAACGGTACAAGCCGCTGAGCATCGACAGGCATGCCGTGGAGCGATATCTCGACCTGATCTCCCAGGTTGGCGTCCCGGCGGCCGCCCGCACCGCTGGAATACCTCGTTCCCCCGGGGCCCCGCAAGAGGGCGGAAGAGCTCCTTGGGCAAGAGGGGTTTTCTCATCCCTCCGTGGCGATACACCCCATGGCGAAATGGGCGACCAAGCAATGGCCGCCGGAGAATTTTGCCCGGCTCATCTCCGCCCTGAGGGAGAAAAAAATTTTTGTCGTCGTCACCGGGAGCCCAGGGGACGGCCGAGCGATCATGGAGATCCTGGGCCGCATCAAAGATTCTTCCGGGGTCCTGAACCTGGCCGGGAAGACCGACCTTGCGGAGCTGGCCGGCATTTTTTCCCTTTGCGACCTCGTCGTGACACCGGACACCGGACCCATGCATCTCGCGGCCGCGGTCAAAGCCCCGCTCATCGCCCTCTTCGGCCCAACGGCGCCGTGGAGGACCGGGCCCTACGGCAAGAGTCACCTGATCTTTCGCAAGGCTCTCGCGTGCAGCCCCTGTTTCCGGAAAACGTGCAGCACGGTGGAGTGCATGAAATCCATAACGGTGGAAGAAGTCCTGGATGCCGCCTGTACAAAACTGGGAGTTGGGAGTTGAGAGTTGGGAGTTGTAAGAACTCCCGAAAACCACAATTCTCAACTTACTTTCAGAATGGAGGTTCTATGGCCCTGAGCAAAGACCTTTTGGAGATCCTGGCTTGTCCCAAGTGCGTGCGGGACCCTGGGTGCACGGGCGAACTCGAGTACCGGCAGGCTGAGAATCAGCTGGTCTGCCATCATTGCAAACTGATCTACCGCATCGAAGACGACATTCCCATCATGCTGATCGACGAGGCGACGCCCCTGGAAAACGGATGACGCCTTCACCGCGGAGGACGCAGAGAACGCTGAGAAAAAATGGAAATTGAAGAACCCAAATCCATGCGTCAAGGGATTATCGGAAGCAGGGTTGGTTTTCAGAAGCGGACAAGCCGTTCAAGGGATAATCAGAGGAATTTTTCTCTGCGTTCTCTGCGCTCTCTGCGGTGAATCCGAACGCCGTTATGGAAAAAATCTCCGTTGCCATCATCACCAAGAACGAAGAGCGGAACATCCGCGAGTGCCTGGAGAGCGTCAGGTGGGCGGACGAGATCGTGGTGGTGGACAACGGCAGCTCCGACGAGACCGTGAGGATCTGCCGGGAGTTCGGGGCTCGTGTTTTCGAAGAGGAGTGGAAGGGCTACTCGGGACAGAAGAACAGCGCCGTCGAAAAGACCCGGAACGAATGGGTTCTTTCGCTGGATGCAGACGAACGGGTAAACCCGGAGCTTCGGCGGGAAATCGAAGCGGCGCTGCGGGAGGATTCATCGATCGACGGCTATTTCATGCCCCGGAAGAATTTCTTCCTGGGCCGGTGGATCCGTTACTGCGGGTGGTATCCCGACCGTAACCTCCGGCTCTTTCGGAAGAGTCTGGGCCTTTTCCAGGAGAGGGCGGTCCACGAAAAAGTGGAGCTCCGGGGAAAGACGGCCGTCTTGCAGCACCCCCTCATCCATGAAACCTACCGCTCGCTTTCCGAATATTTCGAGCGGATGAACCGCTACTCCAGCCTGGCCGCCCGGGAGATGCGCGGGGAAGGAAGAAAGTGCCGGTTTACCGACCTCATTTTGCGCCCGCCTTTCACTTTCCTGCAGATGTACGTGCTCCGGGCCGGGTTCCTGGAAGGGTACTTCGGGCTTCTCCTCTCCCTTCTTTACTCCTTCTACACCTTCGCCAAATACGCAAAATTAAGAGAGCTCGCCGGAAGTGAAGAATTGCAGTCTCGAAAATAAGCGGGTGGAGCGGATCCTTCTCATCCGGCTGAGGAACATCGGGGACGTTCTCCTCATGGTGCCCGCCGTGCGGGCGTTCCGGGAGGCCTTTCCCCGGGCCCACATCGCCGCCCTGGTCAACGCCGGAACGGAAGAAATGCTCACCGGCAACCCTCTTCTGAACGAGGTCCTGGTCTTCGACCGCCGCTGGAAGGATCTGCCCTTTCCGCAAAAGGCCGCCCGGGAGATGGGTTTCCTGCGCGAGGTCCGGGGCCGGAGGTTCGACCTGGCGGTGAACATGACCGAGGGCGACCGTGGGGCTTTCCTGTGCCTGGCCAGCGGGGCGGCGCAGAAGATCGGCATCTACGACCCCGGGCCGGGGCTGTGGTGGAAAAGGCGGGTTTTCGATTGCCTGGTCCGCATGCCGGACTGGAAAGCCCACATGGTGGAGCAGATGCTGGAGATCCCCCGCCAGCTAGGGCTGAGGACGACGGACACGCGGGTGGAGATTTTCTGTTCCGCGGGGGACGACGAAGCGGTCCGAGAGCTTCTGGCGAAAGAAGGGGTGGGGCCGCGGGACCGGCTGGTTCACATCCATCCGACTTCGCGCTGGCTGTTCAAATGCTGGCGCGACGAGGGGATGGCCAGGGTCATTGACGCCCTGCAAAAAGCGGGAAATACTCGGGTGGTCCTCACCGCGGGGGGCGACAAAAGAGAGCTGGAGAAGATCGGACGAATCCTGAAATTTTGCGAGAGCCGTCCGGTCAACCTCGCAGGGCGGGTGACTCTGAAGCAGGTGGCAGCCTTGAGCCGCCTGAGCCGGCTTTTCATCGGCGTGGACACCGCTCCCATGCATATCGCGGCGGCCGCCGGAACGCCGGTGCTCGCCCTCTTCGGGCCGTCGGGGGAGTTCAACTGGGGCCCGTGGGGAAAAGGGCACGTGGTCATCAAGAAGGATTGGGAATGCCGTCCCTGCGGCAAGGACGGATGCCAAGGCAGCAAAAAGAGCCGCTGCCTCGACGAAATCTCGGAAGAGGAAGTCCTGGCAAGGGCATTCGAGATGCTGGCAAAAAAGAGTTGATCCGACGGATCGGTCCGATCAGAGTCAATTTTAGGTTTCTTATGATCACCGTTCTGCACACCGAGTCCTCGCTGGCGTGGGGGGGGCAGGAGAAGCGCACGATGCGCGAGCTCCTGGGGCTATCCAGGGAATCGTTTCGCCCTCTCCTGGCCTGCCGGCCGGGGAGCCGGATCGGGGCAAACGCCGAATCCCGGGGGATACCGGTCGAGTACGTTACCATGAGGGGCAACTTCGACCCTCTGGCCGTAGCTCGCTTCGTGGGCCTGTATTCCCGCAGTGCGGTGGACATCGTCCACACGCACAGTTCTGCGGACAGCTGGATGGCGGGCACGGCGGCAAAAATTTCCCTGCGGCGTCCCCGGGTTGTGCGGACCCGGCACCTGAGCGCGCATTTCAACCGGAGGCTGGTCTACACCTATCTGGCCGATCGGGTGGTCACCGTCGGCTCAAGCACCCGGCGCTATATGGTCGAGGAGAAGGGGATTCCCGATGGCAGGGTCCTTACCATTCCCACGGGGGTCGATCTCACCCACTTCGACCCTGAAACGCTTCGGGACGACTTGCGAGAGGAGCTCGGGATTCCCCCGGAAACGCCGGTCTTCGGGACCGTCGCAGTCTTTCGCCGCCTGAAAGGCCACCGGTATCTCCTGGAGGCGGCCGGGGAGATCCTTCGTTCGATCCCCGGGGCCAAACTCCTCCTGACGGGGGAAGGGCCGCAGGAAAACAATTTGCGGAGGATCATTGAAGAAAGGGGGATCCAGGGCTCGGTGATCCTGCCGGGATTTCGCGATGATATCGCCCGGGTGCTGAACACCCTCGATGTGTTCGTTTTCCCCTCCCTCGAAGAGGCGCTGGGGACGGCGATCCTGGAGGCCATGGCCATGAAGAAGCCGGTCGTCGCCTGCCGCGTGGGCGGGATCCCGGAGATCGTGCAGGAAGGGAAGAACGGGTTCCTTGTCGAACCGGAGGATTCCGCTTCGATCGCCCACCGGGTGGTGAGGCTCCTGAAAGAACCCGACCTGCGCCGGAAAATGGGAATGGAAGGTCGCAGCATCGTCGTGGCCCGGTATGACTCCCGGCTCATGGTCCGGCGACTGGAAAAGCTCTACCGTGAGCTTTTGGAGAACCGCGGGCAATGAAGGCCGTCCCGGTTTTCATGTATCACCACGTTAACCGTAACGCGGGAGATCTGGTCACCCTTACTCCAGAAGGGTTCGAAAACCATCTTCGGGTGATACGGAAGAGAAGAATCCGGACCCTCTTTCTCGGGGACCTGGCCCGGTATCTCCGGGGGGAGGAGTCCCTCCCCGGGCCGTCCGCGCTCCTGACCTTTGACGACGGCCACCTGGATAACTGGGTTTACGCTTTCCCGCTTTTAGAGGAGTACGGGATTAAAGCTACAATTTTCGTGATTACCTCCTGGCTTGGCGGAGGAGAAGTGCGGGCGCGGCGGGGCGCCGGCCAGGGGGAGCTGCCCGAAATTCCCCGTCACCGGGAGGTAAAGAGGAGGGCCGGGTTGGGGGACACCTCCGTCGCCCTGAGCTGGGGAGAAGCCCGCGCCATGGAGGAAAGCGGGCTGGTTGACATCCAGTGCCACACCCACTTTCACCGGGACTATTTCCTGGCCGGAGAAACATCCCCGCGGCTGGACCCTTCCAAGAGGGACCTTTTCTTGGAGGACCTGGCGTGCTCCAAAAAGAACATTGAAGAGCGGCTGGGGAAGACCTGCCGCTATCTCTCCTGGCCGTGGGGGAAGTACGACGCGGAGGCCCTGTCGCTCGCGGCAAACCTGGGGTTCGAAGCGACCGTCACGACTGAGAAAGGGGTCAATTTTCCCGGCTCCGATGAAAGGGCCATCAAGCGGATCGTGGCCAAATCCGGCGATGAACGCTGGTTCGCGAAACGGCTGACCATTTATTCAAACAGAACCCTGGGGCGTCTATACAGCCGTCTCGCAGGTAAAATCTAGCCCTCGGGAAAATTTTGGCGAGTTTAGTAGCATCTGATCACTGATACTCATCACTGATTCATATGAAAATCGCCTTTGTCCGGAAATCCTACACCCCTTACGGTGGAGCGGAGCGCTACCTGGCCCAGCTGGTCAAGCGGCTCTGCGAGGGGGGGCACGAGGTCCATGTATTTGCCCACGCTTGGGATTCACGCGGAACCCAGGCCGGGGAGAAGGCCCCGGTGTTCCACCGGGTGCCCGCGATCAAGAGTCCCTCGTTCCTGGAAGCCCTGACTTTCGCCTTCGCCTGCAGGCGAATGCTCCGGGAGGAATCCTTCGAAGTGATCCATAGTTTTGAAAGGACCCTCTATCAGGATATCTACCGTGCCGGCGACGGCTGCCACCGGGAATGGCTCAAACAGAGGCGAAGGCTGGACTCCTGGACGAAGAGGAGAACCTACTCGTTGAACCCGCTTCACCGAACTCTTCTTTTTCTCGAGAAGCGGACCTTTGAATGCCCCCGGCTGAAGAGAATCATCGCCAACTCTCTGCGGGGGCGGGATGAAATCATCCGCCATTACGGGGTCCCGTCCGGGAAAATCGAAGTGCTCTACAACGGCGTGGACCTGGAGACCTTTCACCCCAGGAACCCCGCCCTCTTCCGCAAGTCCCTGCGGAGGGAGTTGAAGATCCCCCAGGAGGCTCTGGTGGTCTTCTTTCTCGGCTCCGGGTTCCGGCGCAAAGGCCTGCAATCTCTCCTGGGCTCGTGGCCCAGGATCAAGAAGGAGGTCCCCCAGTCGGTGTTGATCGTGGCCGGGAAGGACCGGATACAGCCGTACCGGGAGATGGCGCAGCGCCTGAGGGTGGAAAGGAACCTGTTGTTTCTGGGCCCGACGCAGCGCGCGAAAGAGCTCTTCGCGGCCAGCGACCTCTTTGCCCTCCCCACGATTTACGACCCGTTCAGCAACGCGTGCCTTGAAGCCCTGGCCAGCGGTATCCCGGTTCTGACGAGCCGGACCAATGGCGCTTCGGAACTCCTGGTGGAAGGGCAAAACGGGTTTGTGATCGAAGACCCGTTAGACTCCCGGGAAATTGCCGAAAAAATCCTGGCCTTCCATTTTTCCGCCGAAAAGGAAAAGATGAAGGAGAGGGCCCGCGAAACAGCTGTGCCCCTGGGCCTGGATTCGGCCGTGAGCCGAATGGTGCATCTTTATGAAAAGGTCGTCAGAGGGTAAGCCGCCGAAGCGATTCCTGGTGGTCTCCACCACCGCCGTGGGGGACACCCTCATGGGGACTCCGGCCCTGCGGGCGCTTCGGGAGAGCTTTCCGGAAAGCGAAATCCATATCCTGGTCCATTCAAAACGAAAAGAACTCTTGCAGGAAAACCCCCACGTGGATCGAATCCTTGGGTACAGGGACAATGGCGTCTGCCGGGCGATCCTCTTCTTCAAGACCTTTCGGTCGCCTTACGACACCATCCTCATCTTCCATGCCAATGACGACGTCTGGAAGATCCTGAAGATCCTCCGCTACCGGGTTTGCTACAACCGGCAGGGGTTTGCGGCTGAGGATCGAAGCGTTTTTTCCTTAGGCTCTCTCCCAAAACACAGCGTTCAAAAGCGGCTGGCGTTGGTACAGAGGGCCGGAGGGAAGGAGTCGTCCGACACGCGCTATGAGTATTCGGTTCCCCCGTCCCGCGTGCGGTGGGCCTCCGAACAATGGAATAAGTGGGGACTCTCCCCCGAAGAACGGATGGTGGGGATGCAGCTCGGGGCGGCGGATTCCTTCAAGACGTGGCCCGTGGAATCTTTCGTGGAAGTTGCCCGGCATCTCCGGCTCCAGGGGGTGAAGATCTATCTCAACGCCTCCCCGGCGGAAAGGAAGCTCACCCGCCGTTTCCTGGATCTCGCCGGGAGCGGCGGCATTTTTTTCAACCCGGAGAAAACGCTTTCCCACTCCGCGGCCCTGATCCAGCGGTGCTCGTTCTTCATCACCCCGGACACCGGGCCCATGCACCTGGCCCTCGCTCTCGGCGTCCCGGTGATCGGGCTCTTCTGCCCGACAGAGCTGGAGCGACACGGGGCCGCCGGGGTACGCAAGGGCGCTGGTCATCCGCAAGCCGAGGACCTGCGAGCCCTGCGTCCAGCGGGAGTGCCCCGACAACGTGTGCATGAGGCAGATTACCGTGGGGGAAGTCTGCCGGGCCGCGGAACGGATGCTCAGGGGGGATTTTCCGGCGGGAGGGGGCCGGTTGTGAAGATCGCCATGTACAACCTGACCACCACGTGCCGGTTCGGGGGGTGGAAACTTTCGTCTGGGAAATTTCCCGGGAGCTGGCCCGGCGCGGCGAAGAGGTGCACCTCTTCGCCGGGCGGGGAAAGATCCTCCGCGAGATCCCGGGGGTCCGTGTGCGGCTCTTTCCTTTCCGGCCGAGGGAGAAGTTCCCCGACCTGGGCAGGCGGTTTCGCAAAGGCTTCTCGCGGAGCCGGGAAATCCGGAAGCGCTGGTGCGGAGGATCTGGGGTCGCGGTCCCGGACGATCGGATGATCGACACTCTGGCTCTGAACCCTGGACACCGGCAGGCCTTTACCCCGGACCTCATGAAAGACGTCATCCGCCAAAGCGGCGGACTCACAATCGAGGTGCTCCAGGAAATCGCAGATGCCGGAGCTTCGGCTGTATTTGCCGGAAAGATTGAGTAGGGGCGACCCGGCGGGTCGCCCGACAAGTTCGGCGTAAGGGTGTCTAAGAGTTATATGTCAGAAGTTCCTTCGGTTGCGGCAACGCCGCACTGCGACATCATCATCCCGATCTGGAACCAGGTGTCCCTGACGAGGAGATGTCTTGACTCCATTCAGGAGAAGACCCGCATCCCTTATCGCCTGATCCTGATCGATAACGGAAGCGAAGAGGAGACCCGCAACTACCTCGAGTCGCTGACCGGGAGCGACGCGTGGCGCGGAGTTCTGATCCGAAACGATGAAAACCTGGGTTACATCAAAGGCATCAACCAGGGGCTCCGCGTCTCCACGGCACCGTACGTGTGCCTCCTGAACAACGACATCGTCGTAACCGGCGCATGGCTGGAGAAGATGGTGGAGTTTGCCCGGTCCCATCCTGACGCCGGCCTGGTGTCGTGTCTTCCAGAACAACGACCCCGGGCGGCCCATGCCCAGGGACCTGGAAGCCTTCGCGCAGTCCCAGGTCCAGGAGCCGGGCAGCTGGATGGAGCTGGACCACTGCACGGGCGGATGTCTGGTAGTGAAACGGGAAGTCATCCGGAAGATCGGCTTCCCGGATGAAGCGTTCGGCGACGGGTACTGGGAGGACAACGACTACTCGCGGCGTGCCCAGCAGTCCGGGTTCCGCTGCTATCGCCTGCTCGACACCTACGTCTGGCACGACGTGGCGGCCTCTTTTGCAAAGACGCCCGCCCGGAAGGAGAAAGAGAAAAAAAATGAGGCCCTTTACCACCGCCGTTGGGGAAAGCCCCTGCGGATCCTCTACCCGGTGAGCGAAGGGGTGGATTTTCGCCTGGCGAGGTTTCATCAGATCTTCCAGACGGCCCACGCGCTGGCCCGGCAAGGGTGCGAAGTCGATTTGATTCTCGGGAAAAATGAAACGGATGCGGCCCCGGGGGTGCTCTCCTATTACGGCCTCTGGGCCCATGAGAACCTGCGGATCCACATCCTCCCCATGTTGCGGCGGGAAAACGGCCGGCTTTTTCGGGTTTCCTGGGACCGGGTCTTTCTCTGGGCCTGCTGGGTGAAACTCCGGGAGCTGCTGGGGCACAGGCCGTATGACGCGATCTTCACGCGGCACCTGGGCCCGGCTGCTTTTCTGCTGGGCCGCAAGAATGATTTTCGTCTGCCCCTGATCTTCGAGGCCCATGAGATCTTTTTCCTCACGACGGACAAGAAAGAAAAGACGGACAGGATCAGGCTCGAAGAATCCAGAATCTATCCCCGCATGGACGGGATCGTTTCCATCAGCCGCGGGCTGGCAGACAAGATGAAAGAGGTGTTTGGGATTACCGCTCCCCTGGAAGTGATCCCGGACGGAGTGAGCCCCGGCTTCTTTTCCGCGGTCCCCAGGGAACGGAAGAAAAACAAGATCGTTTACGTGGGACAGCTTTATCCCTGGAAAGGGGCCGGGACTATGGTCGAAGCCCTGAAGGAATTGCCCGGGGCGGAACTGCACCTCGTCGGAGGCAGCGAGGAGCGGATTCGGGAATTGAAAGAATCAGCCGGGCGGCTGGGGGTGTCAGAGCGGGCCATATTCCACGGCCAGGTCACTCCCGAACAGGTGAGAGCCAATCTGGCGGAAGCCGCGGTCGCGGTCCTGCCTCTCACCCGGGAGCTGATCGCGGCCTCCTTCACGTCGCCCCTGAAACTCTTCGAGTACATGGCGGCCGGGGTGCCGATCGTGGCTTCCGATGTCCCGTCGGTCCGGGAGGTCCTGTCGGACGGGGTGAACGCCGTGCTGGTTCCGGCGGATGACCCGCTCGCCCTGGCCGGCGGAATTCAGAAGATATTGCATGACCCGGCCATGGGAGACCGGCTGGCCAAGAGAGCCGCCGAAGATGTTTTCGGCTACACCTGGGAGAAAAGGGCCGAAAAGCTCATCCGTTTCCTCCGTTCCTTGAGAGGGGGGGAATGCTGAACTATTTTTTGGAAAAACTTTTCAGCCTGGTGATTCACGGAAAATGGTCGCTGGGCGGAAAGCCCTATGACCCCGCCGGAATCCGCCGGATTCTGGTGGTCCGGAACGACAACGTGGGCGACGTCCTCTGCTCCACTCCGGCGATCCGGGCCATCCGCAAAGCCTTCCCCCGGGCCTATCTCGCAGCCCTCGTGGTGGGGTACAGCCGGGACGCCATAACCGGCAACCCGGACCTGGATGAGGTTTTTGTGTATGAAAAGGCAAAACACCGGCCGGACCGGAGTCGCGCGGTATCTTTTTACAAACAGTTCCGAGTCGAGCGCGAGCTCAGGAGGAGAGGCTTCGACCTGGCGATCGGTTTGCGGTCCAATTTCTCCTGGTCCGAAGCCTGGCTGGTTTACTTCACCGGCGCGCCATTTCGGCTCGGGGCTGCGCCCGGAGACCGA
This sequence comes from uncultured delta proteobacterium, assembly GCA_963712535.1. Classification (GTDB taxonomy): domain Bacteria; phylum Desulfobacterota; class SM23-61; order SM23-61; family SM23-61; genus CAVQIK01. The sequence continues at coordinate 480,522 of CAVQIK010000015.1, forward strand.
GACCGAAGGTTCGGCTTCTTCTACAACCTCCAGGCCTCTCCTCCCCCCGACCGCCACGAAGTTGAAAAAGCTCTGCACCTGGTGGGACAGCTCGGCGTGCCCCCGGCGGAGAAACATCTGGCCGCCTCTATCCCCGAGGAGGAGAAGAGGGCGGCTGAGGTTTTCCTCGCGGAGAACCGGATCAATCGCCGGAACCTCATCGGGTTTCACCTCAGCAGCCGCATCCCCGCCAACCGGTGGGAACCGGCGAGGTTTGCCGAGCTCGCAGCCCGGCTGGTCCGGGAGGAAAGGAAAGCAGTGGTCCTGACCTGGGGGCCGGGGGACGAATGGCGGGCGGAAGAAGTCCGGCGCAGGGCCGGCGCCGGGGTTTTCCTCTTCCCGACCGCGAACTTCAAGCGGCTCGGGGCCATTCAACTGCTGTGCCGGGCTTTTGTGAGCCCGGACGGCGGGCCCATGCATTTTGCCACGGCCGTTGGCACTCCCACGGTCGGGCTCTTCGGAAAGACCGACCCGAAACTCTGGTCCCCCTGGGGAGACGGTCACTTGGCCTTGCGGAAAGGCAGGCAGGCCGACCTCATACCTGTGGAAGACGTCTTTCGGGCGGTGAAGGAAATCGTCAAGACTGAAGGACCATGTATTTGCGGGATGAACGCAAAAAAAATATCCGCGGGATCTGGGCAGGAATCTTTGGGCGATGCGATTACCCGTTGATCGTTGGGTAAAAAACCTGTTATTCCATGCCTATGCCCCCCTGGGGTGGGCGCGCGCGCCGAACCATGTGAGCCTGGACCTCACCCGGCGGTGCAACCTTCGCTGCCGGATGTGTTTTTATTATGGCGGAGAGGCGCGGGAAGACCATGGCCTGGATGAGCTCTCCAGCGTGGAGATTATTTCCAGGGTCGTCAATCGCCTCGAAGGGGCCGATTACGATTTGACCGGGGGAGAGCCGCTGGTGAGGGACGACCTCCCGGAGATCCTGTCAGCCATACGGGACCGCGGGGCGCGCTGTGCCCTGACTACGAACGGGACCCTCATGACCGGGGAATTCGCGCGGCGCGCGGTAGGCGAGGAGCTCCTCGCGGGGGTCCATTTTTCGCTGCATGGGCTCATGGACACTCATGAAGAACACAGAGCGACATGGAGGAACAAAAATCGATGAATAAACATCGTTGATTTATCCAGGGTGGTTTCGAATTGTAGGGGCAGCCCTCTGTGGTTGCCCATCTTTCGGGCGGCCATGGGGGGCCGCCCCTGCATTTGTTTTCTAGTACATTATTTCCATTTGGGTTTCTTAAATTTCAGTTCACGGCGGACAAGAGCCCGGCGCCTTGCCGCTACGAGAGGAGATCGAATGAGCGGAAAAGAAAGCGCGACGGTTCTTGTGACCGGGGGAGCCGGATTCATCGGCTCTCACCTGGCCCAGGCCCTCCTTGGAGAGGGTTTTACGGGTGAGGGTTCTGGATGACCTGAGCACCGGAAAGGTGAAGAACCTGGAAGAGGCGGCCGGCTGCTCTTTGCCCGGGGCGCAAATCCCCGAAACCGGGCGGCATCGGATTCGCCTTGGAGATCGGGCGGAGTTTGTCCGCGGAGATATCTCCGACATGCCGACCTGCCGGGCCGCCTGCGAGGGCGCTTCTTTCGTCTTCCACCTCGCGGCTCTCGGGTCCGTGCAGAGATCGGTCGAAGACCCCCTCACCTCCCACCGAATCAACGCCACCGGCACGTTGAATCTGCTCCAGGCCGCCAGGGAAGCAGGGGTGAAACGGCTCATTTACGCCTCCTCTTCTTCGGTGTACGGCAATGTCTCCTCCGACCCTGAGGAGAGCCTTCCCAAAGAAGAGAGCCTCCCCGCCCACCCGGAATCCCCGTATGCCGCCTCCAAATACGCCGGAGAGGTGTACGGAAAGATTTTTTCCAGCCTGTACCAACTGGAGACCGTTTCCCTCCGGTATTTCAATGTCTTCGGGCCCCGCCAGGACCCTCAGTCCATTTATGCCGCGGTCGTGCCCAAGTTCATCCTGGCGCTCCTCCGGGGAGAGCAGCCGGTCATCTACGGCGACGGGCTCCAGACCCGCGATTTCACCTACGTCGAAAATATCGTCCGGGCGAACCTCCTGGCCATGGAAAAACCCGGCATATCCGGCGGGGTGTTCAACGTGGCCTGCGAGAGGCAGATCGCGGTGAACGAACTCCTCGCTGCCCTGCAGGGGATCGCCGGGAAGAAAATTTCCCCCCGGCATGAGCCGCCCCGGAGCGGCGAGGTCCGCCACTCTCTTTCCTGCACCCGCCTGGCCCGGGCCGCCCTGGGATACGAGGTGAAGGTGGGGCTGGAGGACGGATTGGCCGCGACCTGGGAATGGTTCCGGAAGAGAGGAGCTTCGGCCTGAAGAGGGACAGGGCGGCAGCCCTTCGCTTTATTGACGGTTTTCTCCTCTTCTGCCTGTGCGTGCTGGTGGTTTTTCTCCCAATTGCGCACACCGAGAGTATCCGGGCCTTCAGCCTCGGGATTCCGCTCGGACTCTGGGTCGTGAAGATGTTCGTGAACCGCAGGGCTCTGTTTTCCCGCACCCCGGCCGATTGGCCGCTCATTCTATTCACCGTCGTGGCCGCTTTTTCGGTCGCCACGGCCGTGGACCGGAGATACAGCCTGGAAGAGTTCATCGGGGAGTGGGTTCTCGGGGTTTTGCTCTTCTACCTGGTGGTGAGCAACGTCCGTCCGGGGCAAGTCAAATATATTCTTGTCGCCCTTTTGGCCGGAAATGTCCTCATGGTGAGCTACGGGATCTTCGATTTTCAGCGCGACGGGGGCGAGTGGCTCAGTTACAATGTTCGGGCCGGGTCTTTGCATTCCGGTTTCGGGACCTTCGCCACTTACCTCCTGACCGTCATCCCCTATATTCTGGCCGCGGCATTTTTAGCCCGCGAGAGGACTCAGCGGCTGATTCTTTCCCTTCTCGCGGTCCTGAACTTCATCTGCCTGTACATTACCCACTCCCGCGGGTCGTGGGTGGCTGCGGCGGTCCTGGTCCTCCTGACCGGCTGGAGGTTCCTGCCCCGGAGGGCCCTGCTGATCTGCGCGGGGCTTGCGGGATTAGGTTTCTTTCTCTTTGCTCCATCGGGAATTCTCCGCCACGACATTTCCATACCGGGGCCGGCGACGCAGGGAAAGCCGATCGAGACCGGAGGGGCCCGGTGGGAACTGACAAAATTCTCCCTGGAGGAGATACGGAAGAACCCCTTCCGGATGCTGGGTTTCGGCCAGCGGAGTTTTGTCACAAAATACAGAGAATTTTACCTGAGCTACAAGGGCGCGCAGTTCTGGCACGCCCATAACATATTCCTGAACCTTGCCTTCCAGACGGGGGTGCAGGGGCTTGTTCTTTTTTGTTTTTTCCTTTACCGGATTTTGAGATATTATTATCGCAAGTCGCGGGAGGAGGAAGATCCTCTGCTCGGATTCCTGAGCCTGGCCGCTTTCATCATGGTGATCTCTTTCTTCGTTCGCAATCTCTCCGATGACTTTTTCGTGGATGATTCGGCGCTGCTTTTCTGGTTTCTGGCCGGACTGGCCCTGATCAAACCGGGGGGCGCCCTCTTCACCTCAGGCCCTGCCCGGCCGATAAAATAAGAGAAAGGGCGAGCAGCCGGCGGCATTGGAGGGAAGGGAAGGGCGGGAGCAGGATTCTGAAGGACCCCAGGAGGAATGAATGAGAGTTCTCATAACCGGCGGGGCCGGGTTCATCGGCAGCCACCTCTGCGACCGCTTCCTCGCCGACGGGCACGAAGTGATCTGCCTGGACAATCTCCTGACCGGGACGACGGACAACATCGCCCATTTAGCCGGCAAGCCGGGGTTCTCCTTCATTCACCACGACGTCACCAACTACATTTTCGTCGAAGGCCCCCTGGACGCCATTCTCCATTTTGCCTCCCCGGCGAGCCCCGTGGATTACCTCAATTACCCCATTCAGACGCTGAAGGTAGGTTCGCTGGGAACGCACAAGGCCTTGGGCCTGGCCAAGGAAAAGAGGGCCCGGTTCCTTCTGGCCTCCACTTCCGAGGTTTACGGTGACCCCTTGACCCATCCCCAGAAAGAAGACTACTGGGGGAATGTGAACCCCATCGGGCCCCGCGGAGTTTACGACGAGGCCAAACGTTTTGCCGAAGCCATCACCATGGCCTACCACCGGTACCACGGGGTGGAGACCCGGATCGCCAGGATTTTCAATACCTACGGGCCGCGGATGCGCTTGAACGACGGACGGGTGGTTCCCAACTTTATCCTCCAGGCCTTGCAGGGAGAAGACCTCACGGTTTACGGCGACGGCCTCCAGACCCGCAGTTTCTGCTACGTGGATGACCTCGTTGAAGGGATATCCCGGCTCCTCTTTTCTCAGGAGACGCAGCCGGTAAACCTTGGGAACCCGCGGGAGTTTTCCATCCTGGAATTTGCCGGAAAAATTATGGAGATCACCGGCAGCCGCTCCAATGTCATCCGGAAGCCGCTTCCGGAGGATGATCCGCGGGTGCGCAGGCCGGATATCTCCAGGGCGACGGCGATCCTGGGCTGGTCCCCCCGGATTGAAGTGACGGAAGGAATTCGAAGAACCATCCCGTATTTCCGGGAAAGACTATCCCAAAGCTTACGTCTGAATATATGGAGAGGCGTTGAGACGCAGTAAGTTGGATTTTTCGACCCGGGTTTGACCACTTACCACTCCCTACGTCCTACGGCGAAAATCCTCAGTGGAGGCGATCATGAAAGGAGTCATTCTTGCGGGAGGGCTGGGGACCCGTCTTTATCCCTTGACCAAGATCACCAACAAACATCTTCTGCCCGTCCATGACAAGCCGATGATCTACTATCCTTTGCAGGCCCTGGTCAACGCGGGGATCCGGGATATCCTGATTGTCACCGGGGGAAACAACGCCGGGGATTTTCTCCGCCTCCTCGGGAACGGGAAGGAATTCGGGCTCAAGCACGTGAACTACACGTACCAGGAGGGAGAAGGGGGGATCGCCGCCGCTTTGAGCCTGGCCGAATACTTTTCCGAAGGCAAAAAGATATGCGTGATCCTGGGCGACAACATCATCGAGACGAACATCCGGCAGGCCGTGCAGGCCTTTGAGAAACAGGAGCGGGGGGCGAAGATCATGCTCAAGGAGGTGCCGGACGCCCACCGGTTCGGGGTGCCCGCATTTGAAGACGGCCGGGTCGTTCGCATCGACGAAAAACCCAAGGATCCGGCCTCAAATTACGCGGTGATCGGGATTTACATGTTTGACCCGGACGTTTTTCGGATCATCAAGACCCTGAAACCTTCGAGCCGCGGAGAACTGGAGATCACGGATGTGAATAACGAATACATCCGGAGGGGCACCCTCACCCACGATTACCTGGAGGGCTGGTGGACCGACGCGGGCACCTTCGATTCCCTCCTCCGGGCCAGCAACCTGGTGTGTCAGACGGGGGCGAATAAGATGTGAGTTGAGAGTTGGATCGGACCGATCCGTCGGATCCGGCCGATCAACTCTCAACTTCCAACTCTCTACCAAAGGTTCTTGATATGATCGAAGGCGTTAAGATCAAGGAGCTCAAGGTCATCCCCGATGAACGGGGGCGGCTCATGGAGATGCTTCGGGCGGATGACGAGATTTTCATCCGCTTCGGCCAGGTGTATATGACGTCGGCCTACCCGGGGTCCGTGAAGGCCTGGCATTACCACAAGAAGCAGGTGGATAATTTCGTCGTGGTGAAGGGAATGATGAAGGTCGTCCTGTACGACGGGAGAGAGGCGTCCCCCACTTTCCGGGAGATCAACGAATTCTTCATGGGGGAACACAACCCCATCCTTCTGCAGATCCCCGCCTACGTCTACCATGGGTTCAAGTGCATCAGCGACAGCGAAGCCCTGGTGATCAACTGCCCCACGGAAGTGTACAGGTATGAAGAGCCGGATGAGTACCGGCTGCCGGCCCATGGAGCCGAGATACCGTACGATTGGGCGAGGAAGGATGGATAAGAAATACGGTGGTCAGAAAGGTAGGATATGAAGATCCTCGTCACCGGCGGGGCCGGGTTTATCGGGTCCAATTTCATCCGTTGCCTCCTTGGCCCGGAAAACAGGGGGAGATACCAGGTCGTCAACCTGGACAAGCTGACCTACGCCGGGAACCTCGAAAACCTGGCCGACCTCCCGCCTTCGAAAGACTACGAGTTCGTCCTGGGGGACATCGGGGACGGCCAAGCTGGTGGACCGGGTTGTCGCCGGCGGGGTGGAGGCGATCGTCAATTTCGCCGCCGAGTCCCATGTCGACCGGAGCATCTAGGATCCGGACCTCTTCCTCCGGACGAACATCCTCGGGGTGCAGGTCCTGCTTCAGGCAGCCTGTCGGCATAAAATCGAGAAATTCCTCCAGGTCTCCACGGATGAAGTTTACGGGTCTCTTTCCCCCGACGCTTCCAAATTCCGCGAAGAGAGTCCGCTTGCCCCGAACAGCCCCTACGCGGCGAGCAAAGCCGGGGCCGACCTGCTGGTTCGTTCCTACTTCAAGACCTATGGGCTTCCGGCGGTCGTCACCCGCTGTTCCAACAATTACGGCGCGTATCAGTTCCCCGAAAAGCTCATCCCGCTCCTCATCACCAACGCCGTCGACGACCAGCCCCTGCCCATTTACGGAGACGGGCTGAATATCCGGGACTGGATCCACGTGGACGATCATTGCCGCGCCCTGCTGCGGGTCCTGGAGAAGGGGAGGGCAGGGGAGGTGTACAACGTGGGGGGGAACGCGGAGAAGACGAACCTGGAGATCACCGAAACCATTCTCCGCCTCCTCGGCAAGCCGAAATCCCTGATCCGCTATGTAACCGACCGGCCGGGTCACGATCGCCGGTATGCCATCGACTTTTCAAAAATCAAAAATACCCTGGGGTGGTCTCCTTCCGTATCCCTTGCGGAAGGCCTGGCCCAGACGGTTCGCTGGTATCGGGAAAACGAGACCTGGTGGAGGAGGATCAAGAGCGGCGCCTATCGCGACTTCTACCGGAAGCAGTACGGGGATCGGCTGGGATGAAGATCCTGCTCCTCGGCGCTCGGGGAATGCTCGGCAGGGATCTCCTCTCCCTTCTTTCCGCCAGTCACGAAAGCTGCGGGAAGGACGTTCAGGATTTCGACATCACCGACCGCAAACGCGTCGAGCAGGAGATTGGCGTTTGCCGTCCGGATGCGGTGATCAACGCCGCGGCCTACACCGACGTGGACGGGTGCGAAACGCAAAGAGACCGGGCCTTTGCGGTGAACGCGGAAGGCGCCTTGAACGTGGCCCTCGGGTGCGCCCGCGCGGGTTCCCGGATGATCCACCTCAGCACCGATTATGTCTTCGACGGAAATTCGGACCTTCCCGTACCGGGAAGATGCCTCCCCAAACCCCTTGAGTGTTTACGGGCAGTCCAAGCTCCGGGGGGAGAAGTACGTTGCAGAGGCCCTGGAGAACCATCTCATCGTGCGGACCGCCTGGCTTTACGGCCGCCATGGCAGGAATTTTGTCGATACCATTTTCCGCCTGGCTTCGGAAAAAGATGAGCTGAGAGTGGTCGACGATCAAAAAGGATCTCCCACCTTCACCCGGGACCTGAGCGGGGCCATCTTCCGGCTCCTGGAAATTGAATTTCGGGGAATCGTGAACGTAACCAGCTCCGGCTCGTGTACCTGGTTTGACTTCGCCCGAAAGATTGTGGAGGCAAAGCCCCCGGCCGGCCGCAGGGTCCGGGTGATTCCCATCTCATCGGCCGAATTGGGAAGGCCGGCCAAACGGCCCGGGAATTCCGTCCTGGACCTCTCGCGCTACGAGCAGCTCACGGGCGTCCGGATGAGGAACTGGGAAGAAGGGTTGGCGGAGTATTTGGGGGAAGAAGTTCGCAGTTTGTAGGGGCAATCAGTCCCGCGAAACGCGGGATGCCCGTACGGAGTTCGGAGTAGGGGCGACCCGGCGGGTCGCCCGCACGCAGAATGAAAATTTCTTTCATCAGGATTCCTCTTCCTCTGAAATAAATAACTTCGAGCGACCTTATTTTCTTTTGCACTCCTAACTAAACTACTCCGAACTAAATTACTTTTTTTATTCGTTCCCCGTCCCCCGATCCTTTTCCTTGCTTTCAAGAATCTTCCATGCTATTTTTTTTCATCCCAAGAAAATCCCCTCGCCATTGAGGAAAGACCCGGATGAATGAACCCGTCAGCCGAACGCACCCGATGAAGGACGACCCAAGCGTGTCCGTTTGCCCCGCCGGGCGGGAATACTGCCTGCCGCGGGAGGAGGACTATGGCCGGGAATTCGAACGAATCCGGCGGATGGTGGAAGAGCAGCGCTCCATGGGCCGGGAGATCGTTCTGGTCATGGGGGTCGGTTTCGTGGGAGCGGTGATGGCCGGCGTCATTGCGGACACGGTAGACCCGGGAACCGGCCGGCCGACGAAGTTCGTCATCGGCATGCAGCGGCCCTCCCCGAGATCATTCTGGAAAATCCCCTATTTGAACGAGGGGGTGGCCCCGGTCGAGGCGGAAGACCCTGAGGTGGCTCCCCTCATCCGCCGCTGTGTCCGGGAGAAGAAGACGCTGACCGCCACTTTCACCCACGAAGCCCTGTCCCTGGCCGACGTGGTCGTCGTCGACGTGCAATGCGATTACCAGAAAGAGAGCCTGGGGAAGGTGGAGGACGGGTACGCGGACATCAAGGCCCTGGAGGAAAGCCTCAAGCTCATCGGGGAGAAGATCCGGCCGGAATGCCTGGTCCTGATCGAGACGACGGTCCCGCCGGGCACGACGGAGTATATCGCCTACCCGATCATCAAGAAGGCTTTTGAAAGGCGGGGACTCAAGGACTCCGAACCGCTCCTGGCCCATTCTTTCGAAAGAGTGATGCCCGGCCGGGAATACGTGGCCTCCATCCGCGATTTCTGGCGGGTCTGCAGCGGGATCAACCCCCAGGCGCGGGCGAGGGTGAAAACGTTCCTGTCGGAAGTCCTCAACGTGAAAAAATTCCCCCTCACCGTCCTCGACCGGCCGATCGAGAGCGAATCCTGCAAGATCGTGGAAAATTCCTACCGCGCCACCATCCTCGCCTTCCTTCATGAGTGGAGCCTCTTTGCGGAACGAAACGGGGTGGACCTCATCAAGGTCCTGGAGGCCATCCGGGTCCGTCCGACCCATTCCAACATCATTTTTCCCGGCCCGGGGATCGGGGGATACTGCCTTCCCAAGGACGGCGGCCTGGGGGTGTGGGCCTACCGCACCTTGATGGGGTTCGAGGATGAGATCTTTAAGATGACCCCCCTGGCGATCAACATCAACGACACCCGGGCTCTTCACGTGGCCGAAATCGTCCGCGATGCCCTGCGGAACATGGGGCGGATCGTGGCCGCCTCGAAGATCGCCCTTCTGGGGGTCTCCTACCGGGAAGACGTGGGGGACACCCGCTACAGCGGGTCGGAAATTATCGTCCGGAAGCTCACCGAGATGGGGGCGGAGATCGTGGTGCACGACCCTTACGTGAAACACTGGTGGGAATTCGAGAAGCAGGACTCCTACCCCGCTCCCGGGAAATCGTGGGCCAGATTTTTCCGCAACCAGGAGAGGCTGACCGATCTGCGAGTCCTGCCCAGCCTCGGGGAAGCCCTTCCCGGGGTGGATGCGGTCGTCCTGGCCGTGCGCCACCAGGCCTACCGGCGCCTTACTCCCGATGAAATCGTCGCCCTCTGCGGTCGGCCGGTTGCGGTGATCGACTGTTTCGGGCTGCTGGATGATTCGAAGATTCGCAGGTTTTTTGAGCTGGGCTGCGAGGTGAAGGGCCTCGGCCGCGGACACGTGAAAAGAATAAAGGATGAAGTGCGGCTCAAATAGTAACCGCGGGGATCGTTAATCCGCGAGGATGACACGACCTTTTAGATTGCCGCGGCTCTGCCGCAACGCCAGCTATGAACGATGATCTGAACGAATCGATTGCCCTGTGGTACTGCGTCCACACCCGCAGCCGGCATGAAGAAGTGGTCTACCAGCGCCTTTCGGAAAAGCGCATCGAGACCTTCTTCCCCAGGCTCGAGGTGTGGAGCCGGCGAAAAGACCGGAAGAAGAAGATCCAGAAGGCGCTCTTCCCGGGATACCTGTTCGTGCATAATCCGCTGGACCCGCACCACCGGCTGGAGGTCTTGAAGACTCCCGGGGTCGTGCAGGTATTGGGAAATGAAAGGGGCCCGCTTCCCGTTCCGGACTCCCAAATCGAATCCATCCAGACCATTCTGAACGGCAAATCCGCGGTTACTCCTTTCCCGTACCTGAAAGAGGGGCAGATGGTGCGGGTCGTTTATGGGCCCCTGAAGGGCAGTGAGGGCTTTTTGTTGAAGATAAAGGAGGGGAAAGAGAAGCTGATCATCTCCGTTGACCTCCTGCAAAGGTCGGTCGCCGTCGAGATCGACGGCGCGAGCGTCGAGCCGGTGACTCTGTTCTGAATTTCCCGGCGAAAGCCTATGCTTCAGGAAAAATTCAAGGAACTGGAAGATTTCCTCCTATCCCGGGTCCAAGCCTTCTATGGTGAAAGGCTCATCTCCGTCATCGTTTTCGGGTCGGTGGCCCGCGGAAGCCAGAATTTCGATTCGGACCTGGACCTTCTGATCATCGCCGACGCTCTTCCCAGCGGGCGGATGAAAAGAATCACCGAATTTGAGGCCGTGGAGGACTCGGTCGAGCCTTTTCTGACCTCCCTCCGGAAAGAAGGGATCCAAACCAGGATTTCGGCGCTTCTCAAGACGCGGGAGGAGGCCAGGAGAGGAAGCCCTCTGTTCCTGGACATGGTCGAAGACGCTGTGATCCTCTTCGACCGAGGAGGCTTTTTCTCAGCCCTCCTCGCAACACTGCGCCAGCGGCTGGAGAGCCTGGGTGCCCGGAGAGTCTGGAAGGGCAACGCCTGGTACTGGGTTCTGAAGCCTGACTTCAGGCCCGGGGAGGTCTTCGAAATTTGACCAGCAGGGACCTGGCCAGGAGCCTCATCGAAAAAGCTTCGCTCAGAATGGATATCCTCGACCTGCTTCTGGGCAAGCAAGCTTACTCTGACGTGGTCAGAGAAGCTCAGGAAATCGTGGAGCTGGCCTCAAAGGGGATGCTGAGGGCGGTGGGCGTTGAGCCGCCCAAATTCCATGACGTCGGGAGCCTGCTTGTCGAACACAAAGGAAAATACGGGGAGAACGTGGCAAGGCATGTGGAAAGGATTGCGTCCATTTCCAAGAAATTGAGGAGAGAAAGGGAGCTTTCGTTTTCCGGGGAAATCGACTTTATTCCCACTGAGGAATACACCCTCGAAGATGCGCGTCAGGCACGGGAAGACGCAGCATTTGTGGTTACGCTCGCAAAATAACTGCTGGAATGAATCTGGCCGGGAAAAGTGGGTACGGTGAGGCCGGCGGTCGTTCCGAATCGGGGTTTTCCTCCGGGCTCGTCTTGGAGTCGTTAAGAAACTCTGGGTCGGGTGACCATCCACGGAGTCCGAAAGACCGGATGGATGGGAACCGGATCGGCTCCTTACAACATACGCGTTCTGATGTGATGCGCTCTGGTGAACCCGCCGCATTAAAAATTCCGCAGGGCCATTCACTCGGATTTAATTTCGTTTAGCCGGGTAACCTCCATCTTCACGCTATCGATCATGGATTTCTCCGGGAGAATTCCAAAGCCTGCGGGGAATACCCGCCATAGGCTTAAGACGAATAGAGAGGGAACCGGGGATAAATGTTGATTTTTGGGGAATTTTGGGTATTATTTCTTATACTTCTTTTAGGCGAAATAACGGGAGAAGATGAATGAAAGCGGTTATCCTCGCGGGAGGTCTGGGGACCCGGATCGGAGAGGAAACCTCGGCCAGACCCAAGCCCATGGTGGAAATCGGGGGAAAGCCGATTCTGTGGCACGTGATGAAGATCTATTCCGCCCACGGCATAAACGAGTTCATCATCTGCCTAGGCTACAAAGGTTACATGATCAAAGAGTATTTTGCCAACTATTTTCTCCACATGTCGGATTTGACGTACGATCTTTCCCAAAACAAGATGGAAATCCACCAGAATACGGCCGAGCCCTGGAGGGTGACCCTCATCGACACCGGCGAGAACACCATGACCGGAGGACGCCTGAAGCGGGTAAGCTCATACCTGGGAGGCGAAGAATTCTGTTTCACCTACGGGGATGGCGTCGGGGACGTGGATATCACCCGCCTCGTCGAGTTCCACAACCACTCGCGGACGCTCGCTACGGTCACCGCCGTGCAGCCCCCGGGTCGCTTCGGCACGTTGAACCTGGCGCAGGAAAGGGTGATCAGCTTCCAGGAAAAGCCAAAAGGGGACGGAGGATGGATCAACGGGGGTTTTTTCGTCCTTTCGCCGAAAGTAGTGGATTATATCGAAGGCGATCAGACGACTTGGGAGAGAGAACCCATGGAGAGGCTGGCCCGGGATGGACAGGTCTCCGCCTACCTGCACCGGGGATTCTGGCATCCCATGGACACCCTTCCCCACAAGAATTACCTCGAGCAGTTATGGCAGTCGGGGAAGGCTCCCTGGAAAATGTGGAAATAAACGCCATGACCAAAAGCTCGCAGGAGAAAAAATTCTGGCGGAAAAAGAAGGTCTTTGTTACCGGCCACACAGGGTTCAAGGGTTCTTGGCTCTGCCTCTGGCTTCATTCCCTGGGGGCGGAAGTAACCGGGTATGCCCTGGATCCGCCGACCCGCCCCAGCTTATTCGAGCTGGCCGGCATTCACCGGCTGGTGAAATCCTTCCGTGCCGACGTCCGGGACGGCCGCGCCTTGAAGGAAGCCATGGGAGACGCCCGGCCGGAGATCGTAATTCACCTTGCCGCGCAGCCCATTGTCCGCGATTCTTACCGCGACCCGGTGGAGACGTATTCGACCAACGTGATGGGGACGGTGAACCTGCTGGAGGCGGTGAGGGCATGCAAGGCAGTGAGAGCCGTAATCAATGTGACTACGGACAAGTGCTACGAAAACCGGGAGTGGCTATGGGCCTACCGGGAGAATGAACCCATGGGCGGGTATGACCCTTATTCCAACAGCAAGGCCTGTTCGGAACTGGTCACCTCGGCCTACCGGAATTCTTTCTTCAACCCTGCCGAATATGACCGGCATGGCGTGGCCTTAGCCTCGGCCCGGGCGGGAAATGTCATTGGCGGGGGAGACTGGGGAAAGGACCGCCTGGTTCCCGATTGCGTGCGCGCGCTTTTGAAAGGAGACCCGGTCGTCATTCGGAATCCCCGGGCCGTTCGGCCGTGGCAGCATGTATTCGAGCCTCTCCACGGCTATCTTCTCCTGGCCCGGAAACTCTGCGAAGCAGGGACCCGCTACGCAGAGGGATGGAACTTCGGGCCCGATGACCAGGACGCCAGGACGGTGGAATGGGTGGTAAACAAATTATGCGCCAGATGGGGAAGCGGCGCTTCTTACACCGTCGATTTGGGGGATAACCCCCACGAAGCGGGTTTTCTCAAGCTGGATTGCTCCAAGGCGAAATTTGAACTCGGCTGGGGTCCGAAGTGGAACCTGGACCGGGCGATTGAGAAACTTGTGGATTGGGTTCGCGCCTTCCGCGAAGGGAAAGACATCGCCGGGGTTTGCCGGCGGGAGATTGAGGAGTTCGAAGGAACGGGGGATGGATTACCAGGGGAAGATATTCGGGCTGAAAAATCAATCTAACCGGGCTTCCGGGCCGGAATTCCGGTTCGCCCTGGCCCTTGCTGAGCCCGATGACTTCGGACGGGTGCAATGCGTGGCCATTCGGGGAAATCCGCCCAGGCGGCCATCGGATGGGCCCAGATGCAAAAGCTGGATTCCTTTCATGAGGCCCGCCGGCGCAACTGGCAAATTCTGTATGATGGGGTGAAAGGCCTGGAGGAGCACTTCATTCTCCCCCAGCCGACCGGTCATTCCGAGCCCAGCTGGTTCGGGTTCATGCTGACTTCCCGTGCGGGTTCGAGTTTCACCCGGGACGAAATCGTCCGCCATCTGGAGGAGAAGAACATTCAAACCCGGATGCTCTTTGCCGGAAACCTGATAAAACAACCTTGCTTCGATGAGATCCGTTCTTCTCCAAACCTTTACCGGGTCGTGGGGGACCTCAAAGAAACAGACCGGGTTATGAAAGACACTTTCTGGATCGGAGTTCATCCGGGGCTGAATGACCGGCATTTGGAGTACATGATTTCCACCCTCCGCAGTCTTTTCGTCCGAACTCATGGAAGTAGAAAGAATTCACCATGAAAGTGTGCGTCACCGGGGGCCGGGGCTTTATCGGCCGAAATCTCATCGAATCTCTTTCCCGGAAATATGAGGTTCTGGCCCCCACCCACAGCGAGCTGGAATTGACCAGCGAAGAAGCCGTGGAGGATTTCTTCCGCAAGAGAGCGGTGGATGTGGTGGTCCATTGCGCGGTCAAACCCGGCCACCGGAACGCCAGGGACTCCCAGCATCAGCTTTACGTGAATACCCGGATGTTCTTCAACCTGGTTCGCAATGCCCGTCGTTTTCGAAAGCTCATCTGCGTCGGTTCGGGGGCCGTTTACGACGTTCGCCATCCGATGGTCAAAGTGCGGGAAGATTACTTGGGGGCTCATCTGCCGGCGGATGAACACGGCCTCTTCCGGTATGTTTCCACCCATTTTATCGAAGGCATGGAAAACTGGGTCGATCTCCGGCCTTTTTCCGTTTTCGGGAAATATGAGGATTACGAGATCCGTTTCATTTCCAACGCCATATGTAAAACTCTATTCGACCTTCCCATTACGATCAAACAGAACCGGCGCTTTGATTTCATTTTTGTCGATGATCTGGTACGGGTTATCGAATATTTCATCGAGCATGACGGGAAGTTCAAGGCCTACAACGTCACCCCGGATCACTCGGTTGAGCTGCGGGAGGTGGCGGAGAAGGTCCGCAGGATTTCCCGAAAGGACCTTCCCATCCGGGTCGCGCGGGAGGGAATGGGGCTAGAATACAGCGGGGACAACCGGCGTTTGCGGGAGGAGATTCCGGGGCTGACGTTTACTCCTCTTGATCGAGCGATCGGCGAGCTGTACGACTGGTACAGCGCCCACCGTGACCGGATCAACCGCGAGTTTCTACTGGTGGACAAATAACCCAGGCTTCGAGGTGGGCATGAAATTATCCGATTATGTTGCCCAGAAACTGGTGGATCATGGCATCCGCCACGTTTTTATGGTTACCGGGGGCGGAGCCATGCATTTGAACGTTTCCCTGGGCACGCACCCCAAGCTGGAAACCATTTTCAACCATCACGAACAGGCATGTGCGATTGCCGCCGAAAGCTACGCCCGGTTGACCGGCCGGATAGCCGCCGTCTCCGTAACCAGCGGCCCGGGCGGGACGAATGCCCTCACCGGCGTTCTGGGCGGCTATTTGGATTCAATCCCCATGCTGATCATCTCCGGCCAGGTTCGCTATGACACCACCGCTCGCAGCACCGGCCTTCCGATGCGGCAGTTGGGAGACCAGGAGTACGACATCACCCGCGTGGTGGCTCCCCTTACCAAGTATGCCGCCATGGTCACCGACCCCCGGGAAATCCGGTACCATCTGGAACGAGCCTTGTACCTGGCCCACGCCGGCCGGCCGGGACCCTGTTGGATCGATATTCCGCTGAACGTGCAGGGGGCACAGATTGCTGAACCGGCGCTCCGTCCCTACGCCCCGGAAGAAGATGCGCAGCAGGTTTCCCCTCCGGTCAAAGAAGAGACCGTCCAGGAAATCATCGGGAGGTTGCGGGCAGCCCGGCGCCCTGTGCTGCTCGCCGGGTCCGCGATCCGTTCATCGGGGGCTCATGAAGACTTTCTCCAACTGGTGGAACTGTTGAAGATTCCAGTCCTCACCGCCTGGAACGCCCATGATTGCATCCCCGATGAGAATTCCTATTTCTTCGGCCGGCCGGGGTCCTTGGGAGATCGACCCGGAAATTTTATTCAGCAGAATTCCGACCTGCTCCTTTCCCTGGGATGCCGCCTGAGCCTTCGGCAGACCAGCTTCAACTGGAAAGCGTTTGCCCGGGCAGCCTTCAAGATCGTCGTCGAAATCGATCCTTTGGAGCTGATGAAACCTACGGTCCGGCCGGACCTTCCGATCCGGGGGAATGTGGCCGAATGGGTCCGGGCGCTGCGCGAGGCCCTTTCCCCGGAAGGCCTGCCCATGAAGAGCGAATGGCTCTCCTGGTGCGGAGAGCGGAAAAGACGTTATCCCGCCGTCCTGCAGGAGTACTGGGAGCAGGAAAGAGCGGGTGAACCCTTACTGCTTTATCGCGGCCCTGAACCGTCAGTTGCCGGAAGGCCAGATTACGGTTGCGGGGAACGGCTCCGCCTGCGTGTGCCTGTTTCAGGCGGGGGTCGTGAAAAAGGGCCAGCGGATGTACACGAACTCCGGCAGTGCCACCATGGGGTACGATCTGCCCGGGGCCATCGGGGCCTGTATCGCCTCGGGACGCCAAAAGGTGGTCTGCCTGGCGGGCGATGGAAGCATTCAGATGAACCTTCAAGAACTGCAAACCATCGTTCACCACCGGCTGCCCATCAAAGTTTTCGTGCTGAACAACGACGGGTATCATTCCATGCGCCAGACGATCGGGAATTTTTTTGGGGGGCTGAAAGTGGGTTATGATCCCGAAAGCGGGGTCAGCTTTCCGGAAATGGAGAGAATTGCCTCCGCTTACCGGGTCCCCTACCGGCGTTGTTCCCATCACCGGGAAATGGATTCGGCCATCGGCGAAGCGCTGCGGGGAGACTCGCCGTTCATCTGCGAGGTGATGCTGGCCCTCGATCAACCCTTTGCCCCCAAGCAGTCGTCCCACAGCTTGCCGGACGGCAGGATTGTTTCCAAGCCCTTGGAGGACCTGGCGCCCTTCCTGGACCGGGAGGAATTCCGGGAAAATATGATTATTGACCCTCTGCCAGAATAGCGGAAGGAGGGGGAAGAGAAGTGTTTCCGGCCGGGAAAAAGATTGGCTGGAAGAGAGGAAACCCGCAAATACCGAACCGCTGGACGATTGAAAAATTATAAAAGGAGGATGATCATGAACGCGTTGGAGAAGAGAATGGTGGACACTCTGAAGGACCTGAAAGAAAATCATTGTGTCGTCGGGGTGAAAGCCGAATTCGAGGCCGAGGGAACCCGCCTGGAAGAAATGCTCCGCCTGAAGGAGGTCTGCATGGCCGCCGGTCTTGGGCTAACCATCAAAATCGGCGGTTGCGAAGCCCTGCGGGACATGTATGAATGCCGGGTGATTGGCGTGGAACGCCTGGTTGCCCCCATGGTGGAGAGCGCCTACGCTCTCAGTAAATTCCTGGCCGCAGCCCAAATGGCCTTCCCCGTTGAAGAACGGAAGGACGTGATCTTCGCGGTCAACATTGAAACCATCAACGGTTGCCGGGCTTTCGATGAGATGCTCAAGCTAAAAGAGATCGGCCTGCTGAAAGGGGTCATCATGGGCCGGGTGGATCTTACGGGTTCTTTGGGACTTACCCGGGAAGACATCAACAGCCCCCAGGTTTTCGAAATTACCCGCGACCTGTTGGTGAGCGCCAAGAAGAAGAACCTGGAAACAGCCATCGGAGGCGGCGTTTCTACTTACTCCCTTGCGTTTTTCCGGGATCTTCCGGCGGGCGTCCTGGACCGCTTTGAAACCCGGAAGGTCATCTTCGGATGCCCGGGCGCCTTGGAGCCGGACGGGGACAAAGGAATCATGAAGGCGGTGGGTTTCGAACTCCTTTGGCTGAAGAATAAAAGAGATTACTATGCCGCTATTTCCAAAGAAGACGAACAGCGCATCGGAATGTTGGAGTACCGGTACAAAACGGTCATTGAGGCGGCAGGAGGGAGGTACGAATGAAAGGGCGGACAGCCCTGGTCACCGGAGCCTCCCGGGGCATCGGGCGGGCCATCGCCGACCGCTTCCGGAGGGAAGGGGCGAACGTCCTCGCCCCTACCCGGCAGGAGATGGACCTTTCCTCGAATCCGTCGATGGACGCCTACCTAGCTGCCCTGAAGGAGCCGGTAGACATCGTGGTGAACAACGCCGGCATCAACCGCCTGGGGGCGGGGACCGAGGCCTCCGACCTTGACATCCAGGAAACGATGCAAATCAATCTCCTGGCTCCGCTCCGCCTGGTGCGTTCGCTTGCCCCAACGATGATGTCTCGTCGCTACGGGCGGATCGTCAACATTAGCTCTATCTGGAGCATGGTGACGAAGGCGCGCCGGGTCACTTACTCCTCGAGCAAAGCGGGCTTGAACGGAATGACCCGGACATTGGCGGTGGAACTGGCCCCCTTCAACGTTTTGGTCAATGCGGTGGCGCCGGGTTACGTGAATACGGAAATGACCCGGCAGAACAACAGCGAGGAGGAGATCCGGGCGATCGGCAAAACCATCCCCCTCCAGCGCCTCGCCCAGCCGGAAGAAATCGCCGAATTCGTATCCTTCCTTTGCTCCAGCAGGAATACCTACATGACCGGGCAGGTTCTCCTGTTAGATGGAGGTTTCTCATGTCTCTGATGAAGATCACCTCGAACATCCGCAATTATGTTGTCCGTTTTGCGGA
The DNA here is from genome assembly GCA_963712535.1 of uncultured delta proteobacterium. Taxonomy (GTDB): domain Bacteria; phylum Desulfobacterota; class SM23-61; order SM23-61; family SM23-61; genus CAVQIK01. Next base: position 499,180 of record CAVQIK010000015.1, read on the forward strand.
AGACGCGGGATTTCTCGAAGAGTTCGGCAAAATCGCCCAGCGCTGTTACGTCGTGGACCACAAAGTGTGGGATCTGTACCGCGGGGGTTGCTTGAAGAAGCTGGAGGGGGAAGAGGTCATCGTCCTGCCGATCGATGAAGAGAAGAAGTCACTGGATTCCGTTCAAGGACTCTATGACCGCCTCACCGCCCGCTCGGCGAAGAGGAACATGACTCTCATCTCCATCGGAGGAGGGATCTTGCAGGACATCACGGGCTTTGCCGCGTCCACGTTGTACCGGGGGATAAACTGGCTTTTCGTGCCCACGACCCTCCTGGCCCAGGCGGACAGCTGCATCGGGAGCAAAACGTCTCTCAACTACAAAGGCTTTAAAAACCTGATCGGCACTTTTCTATCCCCCTTCGGAAGTCTTCATCTACACGCCCTTTCTTTCAACCCAGGCGGATGTGGATTATTTCAGCGGCTTGGGCGAGGTCATCAAGCTGCACCTTATGGGGGGTCCGGACAAGACCCGGCAGATCATGGATCTGCTCCCCCGTCTCGGACGCCGGGAGCCAGAGGCCCTGCAGATCGCGGTTCGGAATTCCCTTTCCATCAAGCAGGAGTACATTTGTGAAGACGAGTTCGACGGGGGGCGGCGAAACATGCTCAACTTCGGGCATTGTTTCGGGCACGCTATCGAGGCGACCTCGAATTTCGAAATCCCTCACGGTCAGGCGATCGTCCTGGGCATGCTCCTGGCCAACACCGTAGCCTGTTCTCGAAAGCTGCTCGCTCCCGAGTTCCAGGAATATGTGGCCCAAAAACTTTTGCTGCCCAGCCTGATCGTGAGTCCGAAGAGAGAAGCGTTGGACCCCGGAGGGGTTGTGAACGCAATGAAAAAGGATAAGAAACGAACAGGGGAGGGTCTTGCCCTCATTATGATGAAAGAGGGACACGAGATGCTGCGGGTGAACGATTTGACGGAGCGCGAAGTCGCCCGGGCTCTCCAGAGCATAAAGAGTTTCAGGGCCGACGGTTTTCAGGTATAGGTTACGACCCAATCAGGCCCCCGAAATTTCTCCAAGCGGAAAAAAGGGGAGAACGTGTGGAGTGCAGCGATCTTGTTGCCAGGCTGGAAAATTCTATCCCTGATCCTCATCAAGGATTGCCGGAAGAGGTTTTCCTCTTCCTCAGCCGGATTACGCCCCTGATCAACGTGGACCTGCTGATCAAGGATGACCAGGGGCGCACGCTTTTGACCTGGCGGGACGACGGTTTTCCCCCGCCGGGATGGCATGTGCCCGGAGGGATCATCCGTTTTAAGGAGACGGCGGCAACACGGATCCAGGCAGTGGCCCGGAGGCGAGTTGGGGGCCGAAGTGGCGTTTGAGCCCGCTCCCGTCGCGGTAAACGAGATCATTCACCCGACCCGAAAAATCAGGGGCCACTTCATCTCGCTTTTGTACCGCTGTCATTTAACTGCGCCGCCCGACGCAACCCGGTGCTACCGGACAGGAACTCCTAAACCGGACGATTGGATGTGGCATTCAGTTTATCCCCTCGATATGATTCCCGTCCATGAGATCTATCGCCCCTTTTTCCAGCGAACTCCTTAAAAATAAATGAGAAAACTGATCTCCATCGTTATCCCCGCGTACAACGAAGAGAAGGTGGTTTCTGAATTGTGCCGCCAGTTGCAGGGCGTCTTCGCCGAAAACCCGCGGTACGATTTTGAAGCCGTCATCGTGGAAAACGGCTCCACGGACCGGACGTTTGAAGAACTTTTGAAGGTCCGCGAGGCCGATCCGCGGTTTCGAATCGTCCAATTGTCGCGGAATTTCCGGATGGACGGCGGCATGACCGCGGGCCTCCAGTACGCCAGCGGAGACGCGGCCATGATCATGACCGCCAACCTGCAGGACCCTCCCGGGATGATTCCTGAATTCATCAAAAAATGGGAGGAAGGATACGAGCACGTGTACGGCGTGGTAAGCAAGCGCCCCGGGAAGGGGTGGATGCGGCGGCTCAATTCGCAATTGTTTTATTTCCTCATCAATAGACTTACGAACAATCTCATTCCCCGCAACGCGAGCGACTCCCGGCTGGTGGACCGGAGGGTTTATCAGACCATCAATGACATGAACGAACGGAACCGTTTTATGCGGGGCATGTTCGTCTGGGCGGGATTTAAATCCATTGGAGTGCAATTCGAAAGAAATAGGCGGTTTGCCGGTAAATCCCACGCTCATTTTTCTCAGGTTCTGCAATTGGCCATCCAGGGAATATTCGCCTACTCTTATGTTCCCCTACGCTTCATTTCCATTCTTGGCCTGCTCCTTTCCGTGGCTTCCCTCCTTTACCTCCTGTATACCGTGGTTCACATCTTCACGCGGGGAGTGCCTTTTGCCGGGTACGGAACCATCATTTCCCTCATGGTATTGCTCTTTGGTTTTTTATTTCTGATTTTGGGGATATTGGGGCAGTATATTGCCCAGATCTATGAAGAGGTCAAAGCCCGGCCGAACTTTATCGTTCGAAAAGAGATCGGATTTGAAAAGCATTCACAATCGCCGGAAAAATAGGGGAAAACTTTAGCTCCCAACCTATCGAGCGCCGTCATCGTTTCGGTCTGCATCCTGTTCAGTTGTCTTGGACATTCCCGGTTTGGCCCTCAAGCCGGTGACCGTGAAATGAAAAGTCGGAGGCCTAGCCATGCGGGATTTATTGGAGATGGACGTTCATCCTGCCTTGAAATACAGGGAAGGAGAGCTTTAAAGGAATGAAGGGGGTTGTCCTTCCCTGCCTGCTCATCTGTTCCCTCACTCTCTTTTTCTCCGTCAGCCGCCAGCTGGATCTCGGCAAACCGGTCCTGGAAATAGCCGGGGCCGAACTTCCAGGAAACGTCGGAGGGCGCCTGGGCCAAGCCCGGATCGTCCAGGAGGGAAAGGATCCAAGCGGCTGCCTCATTTATGGTCCCTATATTCTCCTTGCGGAAGGATCTTATGATTTCCGGCTGCAGTATAGCGCCACATCCGCTGACAGCGGGGTTTATGACCTCGTTTACCAGGGGGCCTCTTCTCTGACTCGGTCGGGCAAGCTCCCTCCCCACTCCGGGGGGCGGCTCGTGGAAACCCTGACGGTCGCTCCGGAAGATGTAAATAAGGCTTGGGAGTTTCGGGTCTGGTATTCCGGCAAGGGGACGATCCGCGTGGAAAAACTGGTGATTCAGAAAAGATCCTCTTCGTCCCTTCTCTGGGGGATCTTGGGCGGGGGAATCGCCGGAGCATTTCTTTCCTTGCTCTTTCTCACCCTGCGTTCCGTTCAGGAGAATAGGCCTGCTCCGGCCATGGACGGGAAGCTGCAAGATGTCCTCCTTGTGGGGCTGGGGGCGTTCGCTTCGATCTTAAATTACCCCTTCCCTTGGGGGATCGAAACCTTTCGAATTTTCCGGGATGTGGCCGTCATCTACGTCTTCTTGGTGGGCAGCGGGATGGGGATCTACTTTTTGCTGGTCCCGGATCATTTTCGGAATCCTCTTTTGTTCTTCGCTCTGGCCCCCGCCATGGGTTTGCTATCGCTCTCCATCGTTGCGGTATATGTCGTCTCCTGGAATAAGCCCGCTTTTTTTTCTCTGTATGGTTCACTCCTCGTCGCGGCCGTCGCCTTCGTTGGTTCCGCAGCCGGCAAGAAGTTTTCCCTCGCTTTCGCCCGGGATCGGCGGAAGTGGATGAATGGGCAGACGGCCAAAACTTTCCTGATGGTTTTTTTCCTCCTGCTGATCTTTTTATCCCCCGTTCTCCAAGGGGGATTCCCGACGACTCCCTACCGGGTCGGCATCGATCATGCCGGATACGGGGAGATTGGTCAGTTTTTCCTGGAGGGGGGCACCCTGAGGGAGGCCGCAAGAGAAATCGCCTTTCAGGTAAACAAAACGAAAGTGAGCGAAGCCCTGCAAGAACACCAGCGCGCTCTTCGTTTCAATTCCTATGTCGATGCGGAATTTTTGCTGAAAACCGTCCGCCAGGGGTACGGAGCCATTCTGGCGACGTTTGCTTTCCTCACCCTCTCCGATCACGTCTTTCACGTCCAATTCATTTCCCTGGTCGTCAGTTATCTTATCCTCTGCGGTCTGACCTATTATTTTGCGCGCTTTTTGTTGCAGCTTCGGGAAAGCACTTCCTTGCTGGTTTCCTTCTCTTTGGCCCTGAACAGCAATTTGCTGAACGTTTATTATGAAGGACAGTATGTCCAAATTTTTTTCATGCCCTTTCTTTTCCTGCTCCTTTTTCCGTACTTTCCTATGAGAGCGAATTTCCTTTCCCCGGATCTGTCCAAAGAAAAGCTTTGGCGAAAACCTCTCCGTCTGATCCTATGGACCGGCTTTACTCTCGCGGGCATGCTGAACGTGTATAATGAAGGATTCCTGGTCGTTTTCGCCTTGCTCTTTTTGTGGACGGCCGCGGATTTTTGGAAGAATCCCAAAATGGTCGGAAGATCCATCGTCTTTTGGGGAGCCTCTTTTCTCGTCGGATTCGGGCTCGTTCTCCCCCACAGTCTTCAGTGGATCCAATTCGTCTCCCATCAATTCCAGAGCTTCAGCCATGCGGGGTTCTGGCAGCCGCATTGGGCTTCCCCCGCCGAAATGATGGGAATTTTGAATATGTATGTTTCAGAGTATACCCAGCACTTCCCCCGGCTTTTGGAAAGGAGCGGAGGGGATTTTTGGGGGAACCTGCTGGTTTCCGGAGTACTACTGGTATTCCTCTTTGTTTTTCTTCAGCAAAAGAGAGACGTGGATCGGTCCTTTTGGCTGGCGGCGCCTTTGTTCGTTTTACTCGTCTTTATGAAATCCGCTTATTTTGACCGCAACCACAACTACAACTATATGAAGGCTTATACGATCTTCTTGCCCTTCCTTCTGATCTTCTGGTTCCAGACCACGGAATTTCTTGCCCTGCGGAGGGCGGGAAAAGGCTGGGCGATGTGGATCCATTATTTAGTGCCCGTTTTGATCCTGGGCAATGGAATGGCCTTCATTTCTCAATATCTGAAAGAGAGCCGGGTCGTAACCCGGGATATGTTTGCCCTGTACCAACATAACCGGAGCAAGAACAATGAATTCAACGAGTATGTTTTCATAACCCAGAAGAGCCGGATCGATGAGTTTATGCTCGTCCCTTTGATACCCTTTCACTGGCTGAACCAGGGCGAGAATAAAGAGCTAAGACCGCATCTTAACAAGCGCGTTGTCTCTCCTGGTCCGGAAAGAAGACCTGGCCAGTCCGTCGATTTTAAATCGATACCGGGGAGACATCCTCCATGAGAATCCTTCTTTTGTCATGATCCGGACCCCTTTCCAATTGAAGGAATTGTATGACCCCCGAGAGGAATCAATATGATTGGAAATTGTCGATCAAAGCATACCAGGATCTATTCGGCTAAAGCTGGGTCGAATTTTTCCCCAACTGTCAGCCAAGAGTGGAAATCAGGCGTCTTGAGTAAGTTTCGCCGGGAATATGGAGGTATGGATATGGATTTGGCGAAGCAAGAGATAGGGGCCCCTCCGCCCTTTATACCCACCGCCCGTGCCCGGCGTGCGGTGACGATCCGCCCCGCCAGGAGGTCGTAAGGAGCTCAAGTCCGGAGGCGGACTTCATTGTCCTTCGAAGAACTGAGGCCCTACTGGTACGGGTTTTTCCAGGAAAAGGCCTTCTTCTCTTACATCCGTTGCCGGCAATGCGGCCTTCTTTTTTGCAGAAGATATTTCTCTGAGGCCCAGTTGGTTGAGCTCTACAGCAGAATGCCGGATAATACGGCCGGCCTGCCGGCGCGGGCCCTGCGAAAGACGCAAAAAGGATATTTTCAGGCTTTGCGGAGGTCTTCCACCCTCCAAGGGCATTACCTGGAGATCGGCCCGGACATCGGGCTCTTTACCCGGTTTTGCGCGGGGAAGGGGATTTCGAGTTTTTCTGGCTACTGGAGCCGAACCGGTCCGTTCACGAAGAGTTGAAGAGGGTCCTCGTTGGCAAGAAACATTGCCTCTCGGATGACATGTTCGATTATAGTCTGATCCCGGATCACCGAATCTCCACGGCCGTCCTGATCCACGTATTGGACCATCTGATCGACCCGCGAAGTGCGCTTATGGAAATTCGGAGGAAGATGGCTGGGAGGGGGGTTCTCCTCCTGGTCACCCATGATGAATCCTCGCTCCTGGCAAGAGTATTGGGCTCCCGATGGCCCGCTTACTGCCTGCAACACCCTCAGCTGTTCAGCCCCTTTTCGTTGACTGCTCTTTTGACGAAGACCGGGTACAAAATCCTGGAGATCCGCAAATCATACAATCATTTTCCGTTCCTTTATCTGCTGAAACACCTGCTCTGGGCGGCGGGGCTTAAGAAGATCCCGATCCCCCTCGGCCATCGGTTTTCAATTCCATTGAAACTGGGGAATATCATCACCGTAGCCATGAAGAACGATTTTGATAAAGACAAATAGCCGAGGCGGAGTCCAGCGGGTATCAGAATGTCCGAGGATTGCAGAAATTCTCCTAAAGGAAGTCGCCTCCAGCGGAAAGTGACCTTCTCCTTTCCTCTGCTTTTTTCAGGCAAGCTCGCTGCAATCCAAGAACAAAGGTTCACTCAGAAAAAATTTCATATGGCATCCCCCGCATTTCAAAAAGCATACAACGTTCTTTCTGTTGCTCTTTGCCTGCCTGTTGGGAGCGGGCGGCTGGATTTGGGCCCACCAGGAAGCATTCAAATATCGGACTGTGGAGGACATCCAGCGCAGCTGGTCCTACTTCAACGACTCGCAAAGCGGGAAGCTGCCGGAGGGCCTTGTCTTGCAAGAAGGAGCAGGGGAAATCCAGGAGATTCAAATTCGTTTCCGGATGAAGGTCTCCGAGATCGACGGCTACTATAACGCGTTCCAGACCGCTCCCGCCAATTCCGGAGTCCGCCTGGAACTGGCCCGCCCCTCAACCCTCGGCTTGGTTGTGGGACATAAGAATTCACAGGGTTTCAGGGCATTTATTCTGACGAATTTCCTGGAGCGCAACCGATGGATTTACTTCCGGATGACCATTGATCGCTCCAAGAATTTAAGAGTCTTTGGGGATGAATCACCTGTGCTCGACGTGAGAGATGAAGAGATCCAGTACAAGGTGTCGGATTTCGCCTTGGGCACGGGTTTCAGCAAGACCAGACCCTTTCAGGGGAAGCTAGCCGATTTTTATCTTGGTTACAAAAAGTACCGGAAGAACCCCGCGGGAGACTACCTGGTCGTGGGAGCGCTTTTTCCACCGCTGTTCCGGGCCTTTTCCTTCTCCGGCGTATGATCCGGAGGGGAATAGGCGGGGCGGAAATCTTCTCCTCCTTTCTGAGGAAATGGAACCGGATTCGGCTCTGGAAGGCTTTTTGTCCGGTCTTGGATGGAAAGGTGAATTTCAATGGAGCATTTCGGGTCTTAGGGGTCTTTACGGTTGCCCTGCTCCTTCTCCAGGTATCCGGTTTAGGAGATCTCCGCATTACCGGGGCTGAGCTCCCCGGAGGAACGGGAAGGCTGGAAGGCGCAGTCAGGGCGGCCTATCCGCGCCAGGATTTACCCGGAGTCATTACTTACGGGCCTTACGCCCACCTTCAGGCCGGGTCCTATGATCTTAAGTTGAAGTATACCGCCTCGACTGACCAGAGCGGAACCTGGGATCTGATCTTTGCGGGAAAGCAGATTTTTTTAAAAAAAGGGACTCTGCCCAGGCAAGAATCGGGGTGGTTCCGCGAGAACGTTTTCATTACCGAGGAGGAGACGAATAAGGGCTTGGAGTTCCGGGTCTGGTATACGGGCGAGGGGAGCCTCCGGGTGGAGGAGATGGTCATCGCCAGGAAAGTCCCGCTTCTTCCTGCCCTGGGTTGGGCGTTTTCCGGGGGAATATTAGCCTTCCTGTTGTTTCTCATCGCGGCGGTATTGGTTCGCCTTCAGTTTTGGAAAGGATGGGAGCTATCGGCAGGACACGGGATCTTTGTCCTGAGCGCAATTTTCGCGCTTTTTCGGTTTTGGCAGATGCGATACTGGCTGGAGTTCCCGGACGAGACCGACAATATCGTCGTGGGATGGCTGATCAGCCAGGGGTACACCTTATACCAGGACCTCTTCGCGCATCACATGCCCATGACCTACATGCTCGCTCATACCATCGTAACTCTGTTCCCTCATCAGGATTTTCAACAATACCGTATGGTCCAGCCGATCCTGCTTCTGGCCTCCGCGCTGGCGATAAGCAAAAGCCCGGTTTTCTCAAAGTCCCGCGGAGGGTGGATTGCGGCCACCATCTTCCTTACCTTTATTTCATGCTGGTTCCCCGCCTGGTGGGGAAACCAATTCCGGACCGAGGCACACTGGGCCAACGGTTTTCTCGTCTGGAGCTTCCTTTTGTTTCTGCCCGTCCTGTTGGGGGTGGAGGCTTCAAAGATGAAAAAATGGCCGATCTTCTGGGGCGCCCTGGCACTTCCCTTCTGGGTATGCGGCAGTTTGACAACTGTTTACCCCCTCGTCATCTGCCTGACCCTGATCTCGGCTTTCTCAATTTTTTCTTCGGCTTCACGAAAAGCCCTGGGCAGGATTTTGCGGACGCCGCTATTTTATGCCGGGCTGGTGATCATTCCCCTGGTCCACGTCGTCTGGTTGAGCCTTTACGCCAGCTGGCGGGGCTTTCTCGACTTGGCCATTTCCTTCAATAATGTCTATTATGCCAAATACGTGGGCCTTACGCCGGAGATGAGCGGCTTCCGGAAGGCTTCCCTTCTGATGGTAGACGGATGGATGTTTCTAATGGGTTCGAACCCAAGCCCGGGCGGCTCCCAATGGTTTGACAAGGGGGAGCTCATTTTGAGGTTTTTTCTGATCTTCGGTCTCGTTGCGCCCGTCTTCCTCCTTCCATTCTCCTTCCGGAAGAGGCTGGCAGTCATCTTTTCCATCCTCCTGGTCTGTGTTTCTCTGTTTCTTCGCGGGGGAGGATGTCACGGCCAGCCTTTTTACTTATTCGCCGTGGCATGGGCCGCTTCCTGCGGCGCCATTTGGTTCATGAAAGAGCAAAAATTCCGCATCCTGATCCTCAGCCTGATCGCCTTGGCCTGCCTGGCTTCCCTGAAGTCCGCTTCGGTCTGGAATTACTGGGGTTCCTCGGAGAAGGCGAATCTAGGATACGCTCTCGGCGTGGGGGAGTATATCCAATCCCGGAGCGGTCCCGAAGACCGGATCGCCTCCTTCTTCTGCTTTCCCATCCTTTATTACACGGCTCGCCGTCTTCCGGCCACCTACTCCATTTATTATTTTCCCTGGCAAGCAGAATGGGAGAAGGCAAGAGATCCGGAGGGGCCGCGTACCTGTAAGGAGCTGAAGGAGGCCCGGCCCAAGTACGTTTTCATGCAGAGGGGCAGGGGGCTTATGGGAGGGCGGTTCGATTGGGAGGATTATGCCTCCTGCATCGACCGTTACGTCTTGGAGAATTATCGCTTGATCCCGGAATTGGGATTTCTGTATGAGCGCAAAGAACCGCAATAATCGAACGTACCAAGGAGTCCAATAATGGCTAGACATCTTACTCCGTTCACCCTGAGCCTGTCGAAGGGTGCACCGATGCCTCGTTCATGCTTCCACAAGCTCAGCACGAACGGTTTAGTCGTGAGCATCCTACGTTATGGACGCCCTAGTCAGTCATAGGAGGAACAGACGTGGATCTTTCCAACCTAAAATACCTCATCGTGGGGGCCGGTTTCTTCGGTTCGGTCCTGGCCGAGCGGATCGCCAATGACCGCCGGGAGAAAGTCCTGGTCATAGATAAAAACCTCCATGCCGGGGGGAACTGCGCCGCCGGGATCGACACGGAAACGGGGATTGAATTCCACAAATTCGGAACCCATATTTTCCATACTTCCTCGGAAAAGGTTTGGAAGTATATTTGTTCCTACACCGCCTTTAACGGCTACCGCCACCAAGTCCTTTCCACGGTCGGGGGCAAGGTTTACCAAATGCCAATCAACCTGGAGACCATCAACTCTTTCTACGGAATCAATCTTCGGCCTTTTGAGGTGAATGCTTTTTTACAAAGGGAGATCGAAAAGGAGAAAATTCCGGAGCCCCGCAACCTGGAGGAGAAAGCTGTTTCTTTGATCGGCCGGCCGTTGTATGAAGCCTTCATCCGGGGGTATACGGAAAAGCAGTGGCAGAAGGAATGCAAACTCCTGCCCCCTTCCATTATCGAACGGCTGCCCGTGCGCAAGAACTATGACGAGAATTATTTCTTCGATCCCTGGCAGGGGATCCCCGGGGAGGGATACAATCGCATTTTCCAACGCCTACTGGCTCATGAAAGAATTGAATTCGTCCCGGGGGTGGACTTCTTCGACATTCGAGGGCAAGTCCCCTCCTCTTGCACGATCCTCTACAGCGGTGCGATCGACCGTTTCTTTGATTACCGGTTCGGCCGGCTCGAGTGGAGGACGCTCGAATTTGAAAAGGAGGTTCTCCCCGTCGAGGACTATCAGGGGACCTCGGTCATGAATTATCCGGAACGGTCGGTTCCCTATATCCGTATTCATGAGCCCCGTCATCTGCATCCGGAAAGACGCTATCCTCCCGACAAAACATTGATCATGCGGGAATACCCCAAGACGGATGACGGAGAACATCCCTATTATCCCGTGAACACGGCGGAGAACCAGGAGAAACTGAAGAAATACCTGACCGAACGGGAAAAGGTCTCCGGGGTCCTCTTCGGGGGCCGCCTGGGGGATTATAAATACTACGATATGGACCGGGTCATCGGGGCCGCGCTCAACTTATATGAAGAGAAGCTAAAGGCGAGGAGAGACGTTCATGTCTAAAGACCGTTTGGCTTTGGTCATGCCGGTGTATAATGAATCCGGCGCCATACGCACCGTCATTGAAGACTGGACGAAAGAACTTTCGCGGTTGGGTATCGACTTCCAAATCCACGCCTACAATGACGGTTCCAGGGACGACACGCTCCGGATTCTTAACGAGCTCGCCCGGGCGACCCCCCGCCTGGTGGTCCATGATAAATTAAACAGCGGCCACGGGCCGACGATCCTTCAGGGGTATCGGGAAAACTGCAACGTGGAGTGGATTTTTCAGGTCGATTCGGATAATGAGATTTCGCCCGAAAGGTTCGCGGACTTATGGGGTCGGCGGGCGGACTATGATTTTCTGATCGGCCGGCGGGTAAGGCCTCGACAGCCGTCGGCCAGAAAATTGATAAGCGTCGCTTCCCGAACGATCGTTCGCCTCTTCTACGGGTCGACGGTCTTCGATGTGAACTCCCCCTACCGGCTGATGCGGTGCCAGGCTTTGAAGGAAATCTTTTTTTCATTGCCCGACCGGATGTTCGCGCCCAACGTAGTCGTCTCCGGGATGGTCTCTTTGAAGGGATTGAGGGTCTATGAAATCCCGGTACATCAAAAGGAGAGGGCCACGGGTGAGGTATCCATTCGAAAATGGAAGCTGGCCAAAGCCGCCCTGAGGTCCTCCTGGGAGACTGCGGCGTTTCGGTTTCGCTGAGCGATGTCCGGCCGATCCGTAAGGGCAGGAAGCACGGAATAAAAAGTCCGGGAGGGCGACAAGATATTGAGACGGAAATGGACGAGATGGCTGGGCATTGGGTTAAGCTTGGGCCTGATCCTGGCGCTAATTTATAAGGTAGATCTGGGCCTCCTTCGCCGGTCCTTTGCCGAGCTGGAAGTCTTCTGGCTGGGGCCCATGATCTTGATTTATCTTTTGGGGTTCCTCATCCGGGGAGCGCGCTGGCAGCTCATGCTAAAGCCGATTAAGAGAGTGGGGATCCGGACTCTGACCGAAGGGGTCCTGGTCGGATACACGGGGAACAACCTCCTGCCGGCGCGGGCAGGAGAGTTCCTCCGGGCCGTTTTTCTGGGGAACAAAGAAGCCATCAGCACGGTGAGCGTGCTGGGCACGATTCTGATCGAACGTGTTTTTGACGGATTGGTGATCGTTGGGGTGCTTGTCTTGTGCGCTCTATTCTCCGCCCCTCAAAGAGCCCATTCCGGGGTGGTCTATTCCCTCGTCCTGGGGGGATCTTTCTTCGGAGCGGCGATTCTGGCGATCGGCATGGCAGCGAAGTACCCTTCCTGGGCGCAGGGCCAGAGTCGCCGCCTGGCGGCTCTCCTGCCGGCAAAAATCGCTAATCCCTTGCTCTCCCTGGTCGGGAATTTGTTCGAATCCTTGGCCTTCCTCCGGGGGCATGGGAACGTACTTCTGGTTTCGCTCCTGTCCGTGAGCGTCTGGGGTGTGGAGGGGCTGGTGTTTCTGGTGGGGTTGGCCGCCATGGGATACCCGGCAGATTGGCCTCTGGCCTATTTCACCTTGGCCTTCGTCAATCTCGGAATGATTCTTCCCTCGGCCCCCGGGGGAATCGGCGTCTTTCAGGCCGGGGCCGTCATTGCTTTCTCTCTTTTCGGATTGACTGCGGAGCAGGCCTTGAGCTACGGGATTATCGTCCATGCGGTGATGATCCTCCCGGTCACGATCATCGGACTCGGAATTTTAAATTTCAGCGGGATTTCCGTATGGAAGCCCTTGAAAACACCCCTGGGCCTCGGGGTCCTTCCCAGTTCGGACGGCCCGGGTGGAAGGAGTCCGAATCAATCAGGATGATGGATAGGTCCAAAAAAAAGACTGCGACCCGAACCTCTACCCCCACCGGGGAACGGCATTCCGATTTCCGGACGGGTTTTCTTCCGGGGTTATCGGAGCACGGATCCTCGCGCTGTTTTATGACGGTATTCTGGATCGATCACCGGCCGGGGGTCCTCCGGTAGACGCTTATCAGTTTTCCCTCCGCGATCTTTTCGTAATCTGCGGCCACCTCGTCGAAAAGTTTTCCTAAGAGCTCGTATCGGGAGAGACGAGAGGCTCGCTCCAGGGCATAACTTTTATCGCCTACGTTAAGGGATTTCCAGGAATCGCCCGGGCGGCGAATGTTCGTGTCCACATACAGGTACTCAGGCCGGCGTTCCTTGACGGTTCGAAGGGCAAGCCTGTATTCCCTGGGGGAAAGAAGATAACTGGACAGTTCAAAGAACGGCATGGCGCTGAAGCGATGGGCAAGGAAAGGAAGCAGTCCGTCATACTTGGAGAGGATGTAGATCCCCTTCTCCCGGCCGGTGCTATAGGTTTGGATCAAGGCTACGCTTTCTTCAAAGATCCCGGGCGGCATTGTGCTCACGACGGTTCCCCGCTCGAAAGGCCAGCGATAGACACGATGGTCTATGAAGTTATCCAGAAAGCCCCCTTTCTCCCGGTAAAAAATGAGGCCGGCCGGTGCGAGGAGAAACAGGGCCAGCACGGCTGATCCCGCCGCAGCCCGGTAAATCCGAAGGGACCAGACGGGGTTGGCCTTCCCGAGAGTCTTCTGAACCATGAAAAGCATGAGCAGCAACTGGAGCCACAGAAAAGGCAGCACGGGAGGCAGGTGGTTTACCAGCCCGCTCCAGAAGAAGTAGAGGAGGGTAGCCTGGGAATAGGCAAAAACAAAGATGTAGACATACTTGAATTCGGATCGATTGCTTCGAAAAATCAGCAGAAAAACATAAGAAACTACCAGATACAACAGGGTGAGGACAACGAGGCTCCGCCGGACCGGCCAGGAAAAAAGGCCGCTCAGGAAATAGGGGAATATAGAGTCGATTTGTCCCGTCCGGACGGCTTGGAGCAAGCCCAGGCTGGCTCCCAGAAAAACAAAGAGGAAGAGGACGAGGAAGAATCGCTGCTTGCCTTTTTTGCACTCCAGGGCAAAAAATCCAAGGGCCAGGGATAGGGAAACGGCAAGCGCCAGGCCAAATTGGCTGTTCAGAATAATGGCCACGAGCGCGGCTGCCACCGAAGCCGCGAGAGCAAGGCGGCGGCCGCTTCGCAGGTACCAAAGGAGGAATGCCAGGGCCGGTGCGTCGAGAAGGTGTATGCTGGGCACGATTCCCGGAGCCACCACGAAGGCGGTGTAGCCCATGAATAGAAAGCAGAGGGGTAGGGCGCTGAAGGTCGCCAGCGTGTAGAGCCAATCCCTAAAGACGTAAAACGACATGGCCAAAAAAAGAAGGAAGTAAAGCGAGTAAAGAAAATACGTCCGGTAGTAATTCTGCAGCGAAATCCCGCCGAATCGGTCCATGATCCATTTCATGAGCAGGGTATTGCCCAAGCCGTACTGAAGGTAAAGATCCCGAAGGGGTTTGCCCAGCTCGTATTCATTCAAGGGATTGAGAATATGCCCGATGTGGTTAATCTGCCCCCTTCCCATGTTCTGGTGGCTATGTTCGTAAAGATTGGCCAGGTAGAATACTTTGATCGCCTCCACGTCCAACCGTTCGAGCCGGGGTAGAAGACTTGCCGCTTGGGAGGAGTCAGGGATCTCTCCCCGGAAATTATGCCGCCGTACGTTGGCCGCGGAAGGGAGGCGGCCAAATCTCTGTATCGTGCTTGATCATCGGACCCCGGGCTCATGGTTTTAGAGGTGAGCGTCAACAGGTAACTGCGGGCCGGCTCCAGGTCGAACCGCCGAAAGAGGACAAAAGGATTTCCTTCCCCCACCTCAGGGTAGGAATGGTATCCCAGGAAAGGGAGGAGATCGAGGAAGACCTTCGTGGCCTTCATATCTTCTTCGGTAATACTTTCCAGGAAAGCTTGATTTTCCACCAACCGCTCCCTGATTCGGGTCTCACCGTATAGATCTGCATATTCATTCATGAGGTAAACCGGCATGCGGAAGAAGGCAAGCTGCTCGCTACCCGCCCACAGAAGAAGTATTCCGCAGATCAGGGGACACCCATAGCGGATCAGGGGAGCATGGGGCAGGACGAGAGCTGCGAACCGAGGTGCAAGCCAGAGAAGGGGCAAACCGGCGACCCCGAGTGAAAAGATTACTCGGCCCTTCGAAGAAAATAGAAACCAGATTGAAACCAGGAGGATTGCGGAGAGGATCAGGCTTCCCCAAGCTAAGAGGAGGCGCGGGCCATCCAAATTGCCGTCCAACCGCCCCGAAACACGAGAATACGAAAGCAGATAAAGCAGCAGGGCTATACAACCCATAAAGACGCAAATAATAATATAATTGGGCAGGTTGCCTTCCACGGGGTGGAAGAAAATGTAGGTCCAGGGGTAGAGGCCAAAATCTCGGGCTCCCCAAAGGACGCTCTTGAGATAATCCGTCAAGGACCAGACGGCCGTGGCCAGACCCAGCCCGGACAGCAGGAACTGCCCCGTCCATAAAGCACGTCTGCTCTTCAATGGATTAAAGTCCTGGCTCCTCATAGATTCTCACTCATCCCTGTTTTCTCCGGCACACGGACAGGAGAGGTCCCTTTTCCCAGACTTCATAACGATGAATCACCCCGAGATATACCCGGGTCAGCTCCTGAAGCATCTTGAGCTTAGGGTGAAGATCGAAGTACTGGGAAGCCAAAAGGTACATGGGATGGAGGGAGTCGATTCCCGGGCCAAAAGGATTTTCAACGAGTTCCGTGTCCACGAAAATGAATTCCGGGTTTCCGCTGAGGATGGCCTCGATACAGAGATGGACCTCCCGCCGGGTCAGGAGACTGGTGGCCACCTCGCTGAAAGGCATGGCGCTGTACCGTGCGGCTATAAAGGGAAGCAGGTTATCGTATTTCGAGATGATGAAGATCGCCTTTGCCTCGGGCGATACCGCTGGATCCGCTCGACCGCTTCATACACGAAATGAGGGTCCATGGTCGTCTTGAACTTCGCGGTGGACAAATTCCACTCAAAAACCCGGCGGTCTTCGAATATTTTTTCGTATTTCTCCTTCTCGCGATAATAGGCCGCCCCGGAGGGCAGATAAACACCGAGAAAAACGAGGACGGCGAGGATCGCCAAGGCCGGTCTCGCGTACGGCCTGGGTCCGTTCGCTTCCAGTCCGAGCTTGAGGAAGAGGATTGCGGTAAAGACCATCGGCGAAGCGATGCTGAAAAAGTGGTTGGGAGCGGAGTTCCACACATAATAGAGGAAAACCCCTTGCGAGTAAATGAACGGATAGAGCACCACATACTTCAGAGGATCCCGGAAATTGAGGGCCTTGAGGAGGAAGGCATAGCCTGCGCTGAGGAGAAGCAGCGCAGCCGCCATGATCGCCTTGTCCATAGGCGGCCCGGAGATACCGCGGAGGTAATAATGCCCCATGGGATTATTTCCCATCTTGGCGAAAAACAGCAGCGCCAGGGCGAGACCGGCGGTCACGGCGATAACGGCTGCCTGGCGGCCGTTGGCCTTCTCCTTCTGGTGAAACATACGCACCGTCAAGCAGGCGGCGAACACCGCGAGAACGAATACGCCGAATTCCGGTTGCTCAGGCCGCCACCAGGGACCATAGTCCGGCAAGTATTAAACAAAGTAAGTTTCCTCTTCGGAAGTAGAAGAAAAGAAAAAGGGTGACCGGAAGGTAGAAGATCTGTCGCAAAGGGTTGAATCCGGGGGCGAGCAGGATGTGGATGGGATTCGGCATCTGGAGGAGAGCGAAAGAAACCAGCGCCGTCAACAGGACGAAAATCGGGCTGCGGGTGAGCAGGAAAACGGTCCCGAGAAAGAGGGCGTAATAGATCGGGTAAAATGCGTATAGGACCCGCAGATAATACTGGAAGCTTATCCCTCCGGTCCATTTCATGAGATGGCCCATCATTAAGGTATTCAGCCACCCGTACTGGTGGTTGATATCGGTAACCGCCCTGCCCGGCGTATCTTCGTTGATGGGCGCAAGCATCGTATTGTGATGGTGCATGATCCAGCCGCATTGGGTTTGGTATTCCAGCTCCAGGCGGTTTTTTTAATAAATTCTTGGAATTCGAGGAACTTTAGACGGAGGGGTCCGAACTCCCCCTCGGCAGACAGGCTGGTGGCGGCTATCTTGGAACTTCTGTCAGAGCCTCCCACGGGATTCTCTTGAGCAAGTCTGGAAAGGACGTATTCAGGGTTGGAAACGTAGGTACTGTCGATCTTCGTCTCTCCCGGGATACCGAGGTAATCATTGGAAATGCGCATGGTGCCGTTGAGATAGGGCCAGAACAGCATACCCATGTGGAAGAAGAGGGCCAGAATGGCGACGGCAGCGACAGCGGCCGGAATATGAAAATTCCCGAGCTTCAAAGGGCCGGCTCCTCAGAAGACCGCCTGCCCGTCTTTGCTATGTAGGGCGAGATAGCTCTCGGAGCCAAGTACCAAGGCGTAAAAAAGAGGCAGAGCCACAGCAGGCTCGGTAATAAAAGAAGGGGTCCGCCCCCCAAAAGGCGATTTAAAAAAACAACCAGCAAGTTTCCGCAGACCAGAAAACCTAGGTACCATGCGATGGTCCTCTGCTTCTCGCCCACATGGGCAAAGAACCGATAGGCTTTTCCTTCGGCGAAACGCAGGAATAGGTAGGCGATGGCATAGTAAACCGGCAAAACCAGTATTCCAAATCCATACGTGGCCAAGTCGGACGGCTTGGAGGGAAAAACGAATCTGAGGGTCCAATCATTAAAGAGGACGGGGGGGCTGGCAGAGAGTTGCCGAGCAGAAAATTCTGCGGATTGGATTAAAAGCTTGATCAGCCCCCCGCTGCAGATGAGAAAATGGCCAAGAAGGAGGTTCCCATTGCCAACCGGCGGTTCAATCCAGCGCATGATGGCTGGGCCGGCCCATCGCGCAGAATAGAAGCAAAGAGGGGCGGCCAGGATGACCGAAAGCACAACGAATAAAGCCCGTACAAACAAGAGGGGCAACAAGAAGCGGGCCTCTGGCTTCCAGGTTTGGTAGCGGATAGTAAAGTCTGCTATTTTTCCATGAAAAGGCCTCGTCCGGTTGAAGCCTGTCCCCAGGGCTACCTCCGAAACCGCATACGCCCAGCCGGCATCCTGGATATCGATGGCCGGAAAATCGTTCAACCATGCCTGGAAGCGCTGTTCAGGGTTAATCCGGAGTCTCACCCTGTACCATTTGCGAAATTGCAATTGCTGGGTAAGGTAGAATCCCCGGATACTGCCGGGCCCTCCCCTTTTTTCGGGAATCACGAAGGCTAGGTTGGCAGGCTTCGCGAGCTCAAGCCGTATGCCTTCGTTCCAGGGGGCGGTCTGGAAGACGTTGTCGTAATCTTCTATGGAGTCAACGAGCAGCTGAAAACTGATCTCGATCTCTGCTCGGTCAAATTCCCCAGGGTCCTCGCTCTTGACCTTAACTTGCCAGGGATTCGGATCATGGGAACTATCATAGGAAATGTCCCGGTAGTCAACCCGTTTATCCTCGGTGAAAGGCAACCATTTTATGACTTGGCATACGGCGAAGTAGCCGGTGATTGCCAGGAGCAGAGACAAGAGAAGATAGACCGGCCGCCGCCGCATTCCCCCCAACCGATTTCCCATCATTGAAAACCAAGACAATCGCAACCCGCCCCTTTTTGCAGCGATCGATGGATCACCGGAATTCGTTCGTAACGAAATGATGCCCGCTGTTCCCTTACCAGAAATACGATTCCTGACGTTTTTCTACACCGGTTGATTCTGCTATGTCAGGGAGCGGCAACATCTTTTTACATCATATTTATATTATTGATACTCATTTTAATGCAATGATTTTCTTAATTCAGCGGCCAAAATAGTTTCAGGAACCTCTTAGGACATTTGAGGCAATGCGGGTGGCTCCGCCCCCGAAAGGGATGGCATGCGCAAAAGCTCTGTACAAAATTCCGGTTGAGGGGCTAAAATAGCCTCCACAAGACATCAGCGGTCGTTGGGCGGAAATGAAAAGCGATATCGGCGAAAAGCGCAGAAAGGGGATCCGAGTCGGTTCTTTGTCCCTTCTGGGTTCGACCGGGGTCACCCTGGCGGTTGGGCTGATTCTGGCCGGAGTCCTGGCCCGCTATTTTTCCCCGGCGGAATTCGGGCTGTGGTCCATATTGATGTCCCTGAATGGGATTCTCATCAACGGATTTGACTTTGGATTCGGAAACGCGCTGCGGAATAGGATGGCCCAGGGCTACGGCAGGAGCCGGGGGGAAGAACAGAATCGGCTCTATTTTTTTTCCATCTTTTACTGGTTTCTTCTGGCGGCCGTCCTCCTCACGGCATTATTTTTCCTGGTCAAGGCCTCGATTCCCTGGGATGTGCTTTTTAATTCCAGCAATCCGGAGATGATTGCCGATGGTTCATCGCTGGTGGTGATCGGGGCTTCCATCCTGGCTTTCAACGTGGCCTTCAACATCTATAATTCCGGGTTTCTTTGCCTACCAGGAAAGCCATTGGAACGCCCTTTTGAACGGCTTATCGAAGCTTTCTCTCCTCTTGCCTGACGGTGGTATTCGTCTTCTCAAGTTTTTCATTTTTCTTCATAAACCTCATGTTTTTTGCCATCACCTTGGGCGCATCCGTCGTTTCTTTTCTCTTTTTCTTGAGAATCCGGGGATGGCCGCTGCGGTTTTTCCCATTGGGAAGCCCTGCTGGCGCGAGTGAAAGAGCTCTGGAAGAAGAGCGCCCAGTTCGCCCTTTTGCAGATTTTTTCCACCTTCCTGCTGAACGCGGACTATTTCGTGGTCAGCAAAGTGCTGGGGCTGGAAACGGTGGGGGATTACTTCCTGGTGAAAAGGATCTACCTGGTCCTGGCGAGCTTCCATTTCGCCATCCTTTTGCCCGTATGGTCGGCTTACACGGAATCGGTGGAATCCAGGGATTTCGTCTGGATGGAAAGAATGCTCCGGAAGACCGTCCGCTACACGCTCCTGATCTTTATGGGGGGCATCGCAGGCATGCTGGTCGCGGGAGACTTCATTGTTTACCTCTGGACCGGCAAGAAGATCGACTCTCTTCCTCTTTTCCTATGGTTGGGAGTGTGGGGGTTGATTTATGGATGGAATAACTGTTTTTCCGTCTTCCTGAACGGAACCGGGCACCTGAAACTCCAGGTCGTGTTCGTGGGGATTGCCGCCGCCTGTTTTGTGCCCCTGGCCTTATTCTTGGGGGAACGGTATGGCACCCTGGGGGTTTGTTGGGCTTTGATCGGAGTCTCCCTTCCGGTCACCATTTCCAACCCCCTGCAGTCGTTTTTCGTTGCCGGGGAATATCTGAAAAGAAAGGCTTGTCCCGAATAGCATGGCGGTACACTCGGCCGGCTTTCCCAAGATCAGCGTTCTCATTCCGACGTACAACCGGGTGCATTACCTCGGAGACGCGATTGACTCCGCCCTGGGGCAGGACTATTCCAACTTCGAGGTCATCGTCTCGGACAACGCCTCAACGGATGGGACGGAGAATACCGTTCAGAAGTACCTTTCGGACCCCCGCTTCCGCTACTTCCGGAACGAAAAAAACCTGGGGAGCGGCCCCAATTACCGGAAGCTTCTCTACGAATATGCGGCCGGAGAGTTCGGGCATTACCTTACGGATGACGACTATTTCATCGACCCCCGGCACCTTTCCAAGGCCGCCCGGATCCTTCGGGAACACGGAGTAAAGGCCGTCTTCTCCGGTGCCGAATCCCGGAAGGAAGGGGAGAAGGCCGGGCGCAGCCTGTCCCAGGGGCTCGAGGAAGTCGTCCCCCAGTCCTGGTGGCTGGAAAACCTCTGCCGGACCCGGGGGGGCCTCACCGTTTTTCCCTCCTGCGGGAGCGGCACGATCTTCGAAATCGCCAAAGCCAAAGAGCTGGGGGCCTTTGAAGGGACGCCTTACGGCGACTACGAGTTCGCCCTCCAGTGTATCCTTTCGTATCCCCGGATCGGCTACATCAAGGAGCCGCAGTACGTGGAGCGGAGGCATGAGGGGCAGGACGGGAGGACCTCCTACCAAAACGCTTTCCAGGGGACCCGGATCTTTGACCGGCTGTATGAATATGGAAAAAAGACGGGACTCGACCCGGAATTGCTGGCCGAGTTCCGATTTCGCGGCCTGCGTTACTTCACCCGGGCTTTTCTGATGCCCAACTGGATCAGGGAAAATGGAAACTCGCTCTCTTCGCTTCGGGCGTTCCGGGGAGAGCTGGCCAAATTCGACGCGCGCCTGCCCCGGGCGGCGCTCCTGGACCCCAACACCATGGTCCAGTTCGTTTTCTACGAAAGCACGGTCTATTCCATCCTGAAGACGGTATACCTGCGCTATCGGGCCTATTTTTCACCCGCCAGGGGATAACCAACCTGAAACGGCAACGGGCTACAGGAACCCCGCGGGCGATGAGGATTGAAGAGTGAAACGAGCGTTGATTACCGGGATTACCGGGCAGGACGGCAGCTACCTCGCGGAATTGTTGCTGGCGAAGGGGTACGAGGTTCACGGCGTCGTCCGCCGTGCCGCGATCGAGGACACCGAGCACCGGATGTCGAGGATCAAGCCGATCCTGGCGAAAGTTAAAATCCACGCCGGCTCGATCGAAAGCTTCGCGAGCGTTTTCAACGTGGTGAGGGAGGTGAATCCCGCGGAGTGCTACCACCTTGCCGCCCAGAGCTTCGTCGCCAACTCCTTCGAAGACGAATTCTCCACCCTGATGACGAACATCAACGGGACGCATCACATGCTCTCGGCCATTCGGGCGCTGGTCCCGTCCTGCCGCTTCTATTTCGCCGCTTCGAGCGAGATGTTCGGGAACGCCCCCCCGCCCCAGAATGAAACCACCCCCTTTCGCCCGCGCTCGGCCTACGGCATTTCGAAATTGACCGGCTATCACCTGGTCCGCAACTACCGGGAGACGTATGGCCTCTTTGCTGTAAACGGCATCCTGTTCAACCACGAGTCGCCCCGGCGGGGGTTTGAATTCGTGACCCGGAAGATCACCTCTCACGCGGCCCGCATCAAGAAAGGCCTGGCCCGGGAACTGCGCCTCGGTAATTTGGAGGCCAAGAGGGATTGGGGGCATGCCAAGGATTACGTTCTGGCCATGTGGCTGATGCTGCAGCGGGACTCGCCTGAGGATTTTGTCGTGGGCACGGGGGAGAGCCATTCGGTGAGGGAGTTCACGGAAATCGCTTTCCGCCGGCTTGGGCTGAATTTTCAAGAACACGTGATCGTGGACCCTACGTACTATCGGCCGGCGGAGGTCCACGACCTGGTTGCCGACGCCGCCAAATCCAGGGAAAAGCTGGGCTGGGCAAACCGGTACGGGTTTGCGGACCTGGTGGAGGAAATGGTCCAGAGCGATCTCGAAAGCCTCGGGTGAAGTTTCCGGCGATATCGATATCGGGTCCCCGTCACGAAAGACTTCCCCTTTGATCCTCTTTCCCAAAAAAACTTTCCAACCAGCCTTTTATCGTCTATACTGATGATAATTTTCTCGTTCCGGCAAGAATGATAACAAAACGAAACAAAATCCGAGCCCTGCTGCTTTACGCCGGGGACCTTTCGGCCACGGGTCTGGCCTTTCTCTGCGCCTACTGGTTCCGGGGGGTCCTGCCCCAGGATTCCATCCGCATCCTTTTTCCTTTCTCCTGGTACGTAAACCTGTTCTGGGCCGTGGTTCCCATCTGGTCCCTCCTCTTTTACCTCCTGGGCCTTTACCGCTACTGGAGGGGCCCGGGGTTCTGGAAAGAGACCTGGGCCGTTTTGAAGGCGGTTTTCCTCTCCTCATTCTTCCTTGGCTTTTTTGTCTTTGCTGCCAAATACCAGTTTGTCAGCCGTATTTTTCTCCTCTCCTTTGCCGTCTTCGATGTGATTCTGGTGACCGCGTTCCGCCTCCTCCTCCGGAAAGTGATTCCGGTGGTAAGCCGACACAGCGAAAACGCTATCTTTATCCTGATCGTGGGAGTCGGCGAAGACGCGCGGGAGATGGCCCGTGGGATCGAAAGGCACAAAGACCTAGGGTTTCGGGTCCTGGGGTTTCTTTCGCCCGATGATTCGAACTCGCCTGCCGTCGTGGACGGCCGCCCCGTTTTGGGCAGCGCGCGGGACCTTCCTCAACTTCTGGAAAGAGAAGTAATCGATGAAGTTGTCTTCACCGTCCCCCAGGACGAGCTCAAGAAAATGGAAAACCTGCTGCTGGCCTGCGAAGAGCGGGGCATAACCACGCGGGTGGTCCTGAATTTTTTCCCCCATGTCATCTCCCGGACCCACCTGGAAGACCTGGACGGATTCTCCCTGCTGACCTTTTCCACCACTCCGGCCAATGAACTGCTTCTCTCGCTCCGTCGAATCTTTGATTTTCTCGGAAGCCTCGTTCTCATCGTCCTCCTCTCGCCCTTGTTCCTCGTGATCACCCTTTTGATCCGGTTGGACAGCCCGGGGCCGGCCCTGTACCGCCAGGTCCGCTGCGGCCTGAACGGGAGAAAGTTCACGCTTTACAAATTCCGCTCCATGCACGAAAAAGCGGAGACGAGGAAAGTGGAGCTGGCCCGCTTTAACCTCATGAACGGGCCGGTCTTCAAGATGAAGAACGACCCCCGGATCACCCGCGTGGGACGTTTCCTCAGGAAGACCAGCCTGGACGAGCTCCCGCAGGTATTGAACGTCCTTGGGGGGAGCATGAGTTTCGTCGGCCCGCGCCCGCTTCCGGCGGAAGAGGTGGAGCGGTGCAAAGGGTGGGAGAGGAGAAGGCTGAGCATGAAGCCCGGGATCACCGGCCTGTGGCAGGTGAGCGGGCGGAATCACATCGACTTCCAGGAGTGGATGAAGCTGGACCTGGAATACATCGACAACTGGTCGATCTGGCTCGATATGAAGATCGTGTTGCGAACCATCCCCGCGATTCTGCTGGGGAAAGGCGCCATGTGAGGGTAAGTTGGGAGTTGGCAACTGATCGGACGGATCGGTCGGACCGGCGGATCGGCCCGATCGACTCCCAACCCCGGCCCAGGATATGATCAAGCCCCTCCCCCCCGAACTTATCGGCAAAATCGCAGCCGGCGAAGTGGTCGAGAGACCGGCTTCGGTAGTGAAAGAGCTGGTTGAGAATTCCCTCGATGCTGGAAGCCGTTGGGTGAAAGTGGAAGTCCAGGCAGGGGGGCGGAAGCTCATCCGGGTCACCGATGACGGGGAGGGGATGGCCCCGGAAGAAGCCCTCCTGGCACTCCAGCGGTACACCACCAGCAAGATCGCGCACATCGAAGATCTTTTCGCCATCCGAACCTTCGGGTTTCGCGGCGAAGCCTTAAGTTCTATCGCTGCGGTATCGCGGATGAAAGTCACAACCCGGAGAGACGGCCCGATTTCCGGGATTGAGGTCAGAGTCGAGGGAGGCTCCCCGGCAGCCTCCGAGGAGTCGGGCTGCTCCCCGGGCACATCGGTGGAAGTCCGCGACCTCTTCTTCAATGTTCCCGCCCGAATGAAATTTCTGAAGACCTCAGGGACCGAACTCGGCCATATCGGCGAGGTGGTGGCCAAAATCGCCCTGGCCAACCCGCGGGTTCAATTTCAGCTCCTGCACGAAGGAAAGCTCCTGGCCCATTACCCCGTCCGGAAGGAGCCCATTTCGCGGATCGCCGAGGCTCTGGGAAAAGAGGCGGGGGGAAGGATGCATTTTTTCGAATCCCGAAACGGCGAGGCGGAAGTGACGGGTTACGCCGGCGACCCGGATTTCAACCGCCCGAACGCGCGCGGGATTTACCTCTTCGTAAACCGGCGGCCCGTGCGGGATCGAATGCTGTCCCATGCGGTCATGGAAAGCTACCGCAACTTGATCCCCCGGGAGCGCTACCCCGTGGCGCTGCTCTTCGTCGAAATTGCTCCCTCCGAGGTGGACGTGAACGTTCACCCCAGCAAGTGGGAAGTCAAATTTTCCGATTCCGAAGGGGTGCACCGCCGGGTGATCGGGGCAATCCGCGGAATGCTCGAGAGAACTCCCTGGCTATCGGGGCCTTTGAACAGAACCGAACCCGGTGTTCGAGAACCCCTGCCGGGTTACCCGGTGCGGGAGGAGAAAACTCCATTCCCGTTCTCCTTTCCGCCGTCTTTCAGGGCCGAACCCAATTTCGAAGTCCCGCCGACTGGGCCGGCGCCCGCGTTCCTGGGACAAGTCCAGCAGACGTACCTGATTTTTTCCGGGCCCGAAGGCCTGATCCTGGTGGATCAGCACGCCGCCCATGAACGGGTTGTCCTGGAGAAGCTTTCGGGCGAGTTTTCCGGGGGCGCGATCGCCAGGCAGCCCCTTCTCATTCCGCTTGGCCTCGAACTGCCGGCCGATGAAGCGAACCTCATCGAAGAGCACCTGTCCGATCTCGACAGGATGGGCTTTGAAATGGAACCCTCGGGAAGGAAAACTTTCTGGGTGAAGACCACCCCGAAGATTCTGGCCGGCTCGGAGCCGGTGAAGGTCTTGAGGAACATGATCGGGGAGATTTCATCCTGGGGCCCGGGCGCCGCGCTGGGGCGTTCGTTTGATCCCCTCTTGAAGATGATGGCCTGTCACGGCGCGATTCAGGCATTTCGCATCCTGGGGCGGGAAGAGGCCCAGGCTCTTCTCGCCGAGCTCCTGAAGTGCGCGACTCCCTCCCACTGCCCCCACGGAAGACCCACCCTGCTGAAGATCACCCATGAGGACCTGGGAAAGATGTTCGGAAGAAAATAAAAAGATTTCTGCCACAGAGATCACAGAGGACACAGAGGAAACCAACAAGTGAACCCAAAAACTGCGAACCGATCCTCATAAGGAATGGCAAGAGATCCCCAATTCTAAGTTTCCAAATTCTCTGTGTCCTCTGTGCCCTCTGTGGCAAATCAGTTTATGAAAAAACCAAAACTGGTGGCCATCGTCGGACCCACGGCAACAGGGAAGACCTCCCTCGGCCTGTCCCTGGCGGTGAAATTCCATGGGGAGATCATCAGTGCGGACTCGGTCCAGGTTTACCGGGGTCTCGACATCGGAACCGCCAAACCCACCATGGACGAGAGACGTTTGGTTCCCCACCATTTGATCGATATCCTCGACCCCGATGAAGAATACAGCGCCGCTCTCTTCCGGAGCCATGCGGACAGGGTCATTCGCCGCCTCGACCAGGAGAGAACTCCCGCGTTCGTGGCCGGAGGGACCGGCCTGTACCTTAAAGTGCTCACCCGGGGCCTT
This sequence comes from uncultured delta proteobacterium, assembly GCA_963712535.1. Lineage (GTDB taxonomy): Bacteria > Desulfobacterota > SM23-61 > SM23-61 > SM23-61 > CAVQIK01. The sequence continues at coordinate 525,208 of CAVQIK010000015.1, forward strand.
TTCCACGGCCCCGGGGGAGACCCCGGCCTCAGGTCCAGCCTGCGCCAGAGAGCCGAAGCGGAGGGCGGCGAGGGGCTGCACAGGGAGCTTGAGACTGTGGACCCGGCGGCAGCCGCGCGAATTCATCCCCACGACACCTTTCGGGTGATCCGGGCCCTCGAAGTATGCGCGCAAACCCAAAGGCCCATTTCTCAATTTCAGGGAGAGCATGGGTTCCGGGAAAATCCGTACTCGGTGCTGAAAATCGGCCTTCTTTGCGAAAGAGAGGAACTGTACGCGCGCATCGAGTCCCGGGTGGAAAAGATGGTGGAGAGGGGATGGGTGGAAGAAGTTCGATCTCTGTTGTCCCGGGGGTACTCCCCGGCGCTGAGGTCCATGCGGTCGCTCGGGTACAGGCATATCGTCTCTTACCTGCGGGGGGAGATCGATTTCCCGACGGGCGGTCCTTTGGACAAAGCGCGACACCCGGCGGTACGCCAAACGCCAGGTCACGTGGTTTAAAAGCGACCCGGAGATCAGGTGGTTCCCGGCGGAGCAGGATCGGGAAGGGGAGGTCGGGTCAGCCGTCGAGGAATTTTTGAGTCAGTGTTGAAAAAATGCCATGATCGAAAACCAGGATAACGGGCTCCCGACGCTCACGCTTTTCTTCCGCCATCGCGAACGCCAAAATAACATTTGCCGGGCAGGCGACTTATGGAGAATCCTCCATTTCGTCTGTTTGGTTTTCTCCCGGAAAATGGTTTGGTAAAAAAGGCCCATTTTTTGCATACGTTAGCAGGTCTTGATCAGCCGAAATCCATTTGGATGCCAACTCTCCTTCAAGCCAGGATTCAGATGGAGAAATGCGCCGCAAGGGACCCGGCAGGAGTACTTGGAATCAACGCAGGCAAGAGAAGTCGGAAGACTGAAGTGCGGGTCCTCAATGGGAACGGTTCTCGGCGACCTTGACAACCGAATCCGTTTGTGGTCTTTTGGGAAACTAAAATAGGGGAGGGTTCAAGAATACCGAAATTCGAACAAAAATATCCCCGACCGGGGGAGTACGGGTCAATGCCGGGTTATCATCATGCCTGGTTTATTATTTGGAAACGATGAAAACGGACGAACACAAATATATAAAGTTTTTCAGCTTGGCTGTTCTCGTCTTCTTGGCCGGATTGTCTCCGGCTTTTGGGCAGCAGGGCCGGACGATTACCGCAGAGGGCGTTGGGGAAGTCGTCGACGGGGACCGGGGGATAGCCCGTGAGCAGGCGATCGAAGACGCGCTGCGGAAAGCGGTGGAGCAGGCGGTCGGGACGCTGGTGTCCTCAGAGGCGATGGCCCAACATTTCCAGATCCTGCGGGACCGCATTTACGCCCAGAGCCAGGGTTACATCCAGAATTACCGCATCTTGTCCGAAAATCCCGAAACTCCCCTCCACCAGGTCACCCTCCAGGCAGCCGTGGCCATGGGGGACCTGGAGAAACACCTGCAAGACCTGGGTGTCCTCGCCAGGCAAGTCGACAAACCGAGAATGACGGTGCTGGTCGCGGAACAGAATGTCGGCCGGCAAGCTTACTTTTTCCGCTGGGGAGAAGAGAAGGAAGAGGCGGCCCTGGGCATCGCCGAGAATACGATCCTGGACAAGCTTCGGGAGAAAGGCTTCGAAATGCTCGCCCCCAATGTCCAGGGGCAAAGCTTGAAAATCCCGCCGGCTCTCCGGGTGGCGGAATTGGATGACGGGGCGGCCGCAGCAATAGCAAAACAGGTGGATGCCGAGGTCGTGATCGTGGGAAAAGTCTCGGCCAAATCCGGAGGCCCCATCGGCGGGACTTCGATGAAATCAGCCCAGGCGAATATCACCCTGCGGGCCATCCAGGTCGATGATGCCCGGGTTCTTTCGTCGGCTTCCGGCAACGCTGCCGCGGTGCACATCGAAGAAGTTACCGCGGGTTCGGAAGCCATCCGGAAGGCCAGCGCCAAAGTGGCCGAGAAGTTGACCGAAGACATCATCAAGAATTTCCAGAAGAGGGTTGACGCTTCGACCACGATTGAACTCACCATTTTCGGGTTGACCGGCGCGGAGGACCTGCGGAAATTCAAGAATTCAGTGCTGGGACAAATCCCGGGGGTCGAAGCAGTTCAAGAACGGGGCTTCTCGGAGAGCCTAGTGAAAATGGATCTGGAGATCAAAGGGAGCGCCCATTCTTTTTCCCGGGAGGTCAGCCGGAAGAAGTTTTCCGAATTCACCGTGAAAGTCCTCGGCGGCACGTTTAACACCCTGGACCTTCAAGTTTTCCCCCGCTGAAAGGCTTAAAACTTGCGATAGAGCGCCCCTGCACCGATCCTGGAGTCAAAGACTCCGAGAGGTGTTCCCAAATCGATGTCCGGAGGTCTGGAGTCCAGGGTTCATTTGCAGCCCTGAGGACTTTTTCCCCATGCTGACGCTTCCCAATCTTTTCAGCATAGCCCGAATCGTATTCATCATTCCGCTCATTCTTCTTTTGACTCGCCAGCGGTATGAAACGGCCTTCATTGTCTTTGTCATCGCGGCCCTGACCGATGCCGTTGACGGCGCCCTGGCCCGGCTTCTCGGTCAGCGCTCGGTGTTCGGCGCATATCTGGACCCTGCGGCGGATAAGCTTCTCATGACCGCCTCGTTTGTCGCTCTGGGCGTCTTGCAGCTGATCCCGCCCTGGCTCATGGGTCTGGTCATCCTCCGGGATGTAATCATCGTCGCCGGGCTGGTGGTTTTGCGCCTGAATTCCCGCCGGCCCAAGATCCGCCCTTCGATCGCCAGCAAGCTGACGACTCTCTTTCAACTGCTTACGATCGGAGCCGCGCTCCTTTACCCCTCCGGGCTGCCGCCCTTGAAACTCGTGATGATCGCCGCCGCCGCCGTCACGACGGTGATTTCGGGCTTGCAATATATCGGAAAAGGAATTAAAATTTTGAAATACGGCGAGTCGGCCGACCGGCGGGTAATTTTCCGGTGGAAGAAAAGGAAAAGGCCCCCTTTTTCATAGAGCACATGAATAATCCGCAGTAAGCCCGACATTTTGCTTGACAATTTTTTAACCCCTTGGTAAAAATATTTAATTTTGAAATCATTTTAGGCACGTAGCTCAGGGGGAGAGCGCTACCTTGACGCGGTAGAAGTCAGGGGTTCAAATCCCCTCGTGCCTACCAGAATCCAACTTCGAGGCAACTCAAAATTTAACCCCCAGTGAAAAGGCATCATGCAGCGTACGGGTGGTGCCTTTTCTTATTTCTGGGCCCCTGGTGAGTTGCGAAAAGAATCCATGGAAGAGATCGAAATTCGTTTTAAGAACGGGCCCGCAGGCCGTTACACCCGGGGAATCTCCCTTCAGGAACTCCTGAAAATACGTTCGCAGGCGGGGGAAGAAAACCAGGCCGTGGCGGCAAAGGTTGACGGGCGTATCGCGGACCTGCAGTCAACTTTGGAGAAGGACGGTCTCATCGAGTGGGTCAGTTCCTCCTCCGAAGCGGGGATGGAAGTGCTCAGGCACAGCACCTCCCATCTCATGGCCCAAGCTGTCCAAGCCCTTTTCCCGGAAGCCAGGGTGACCATCGGCCCCGCCATTAAAGAAGGGTTCTATTACGATTTCGATATTGCCCGGGGTTTTTCTCCGGAAGACTTTCCGGATATCGAGCGGAAGATGAAAGAGCTCGTCGAGCGGGACCTCCCCATCCAGCGGCGGCGGGTCTCCCGCGAAGAAGCCCTCCGCATTTTCCGAGAGCGCGAAGAACCCTACAAGGTTGAGCTCATCCAAGAGATCTCCGATCCCGAGGTCACCTTATACCAGCAGGGTGAGTTCATCGACCTCTGCCGCGGGCCGCACCTCCCTTCCACCGGAAAAATCAAATCGTTCAAGCTGACCAGCGTGGCCGGGGCGTACTGGAGGGGGGATGAACGGAACAAGATGCTCCAGAGGATTTACGGGACCGCCTTCCCCTCCGAGGATGAGCTGGAGAAGCACCTGTTTCTCCTCGAGGAAGCCCGCCGCCGGGACCATCGAAAGCTGGGCCGGGAACTCGATCTCTTCTCGATCAACGAAGAGGCCGGCGCCGGGCTGGTGCTGTATCACCCCAAGGGGGCGCTCCTGCGCATGCTGCTGGAGGATTTCGAGAAGCGGGAGCATCTGAAACGGGGGTACCAGCTGGTCATCGGGCCGCAGATCCTGAAGCTCGACCTGTGGAAGCGTTCGGGCCATTACGACAACTACCGGGATAAAATGTACTTCACCGAGGTGGAAGGGCAGGGGTACGGGATCAAGCCGATGAACTGCCTTGCCCACATGCTGATCTACAAATCCAAGATCCGCTGCTACCGGGACCTCCCGCTCCGCTACTTCGAGCTAGGCACGGTCCACCGGCACGAGAAGTCAGGAGAGCTTCACGGCCTCCTGCGAGTGCGGGGGTTCACCCAGGACGATGCCCATATCCTCTGTACGCCCGAGCAGCTGAACGCGGAGATCAAGGGGATCCTCGATTTCGTGCGGGACGTGATGAAGATCTTCGATTTCCCTTACGAGCTGGAGATCAGCACCCGCCCCGAGAAGTCCACCATCGGCTCGGATGAGGACTGGGACCGAGCCACTCACGCCCTTCGCTCCGCCCTGGAAGAGAGTTCCCTTCCCTATCAGGTGAACGAGGGCGAGGGCGCCTTTTACGGCCCCAAGATCGACGTGAAGCTCCGGGATGCCATCAAGCGGGAGTGGCAATGCGCGACCATTCAGGTCGACTTTACCATGCCCGATCGTTTTGACCTGACCTACATCGGAGCCGACGGCGAGAAACATCGGCCGGTGATGGTCCACCGGGTCATTCTCGGGGCGATGGAGCGTTTCATCGGCGTCCTCACCGAGCATTACGCCGGAGCCTTCCCGACCTGGCTGGCGCCGGTGCAGGCCATCCTGCTCACCGTCACGGACCCGCAGATCCCCTATGCGGAAAAGGTTTACCAGAAACTGATCGAGGCGGGGCTCCGGGCGGAGAAGGATTTTCGAAACGAGAAGCTCGGCCTGAAGATCCGCGAGGCGGAGATGCAGAAAATCCCTTACATGGTGGTGATCGGGGACCGGGAAGTGAAACAGGAGCTGTTGGCTCCCCGGGCCCGCACCGGGAAGAGTTTACCCCCCATGAAAGTCGAGGAGTTTATCGCCAAACTGAAAGAAGAATCAGCCATAGGAGGTGAATCGTATCGCTAAGGAAACCGTGGGGATCAATTGGGGCATCCGAGCTCCAGAGGTTCGGGTGATCGGTTCGGACGGCGCACAAGTGGGGGTCGTGCCGCTCAAGGAGGCGATGCGCATCGCCGAGGAGCAGGGGCTGGACCTCGTGGAGGTGGCCCCCAACGCGACGCCTCCCGTCTGCCGGATCATGAACTACGGCAAATACAAGTACCAGCAGAGCAAGCGGACTCATGACGCAAGGAAGCATCAGACCGTCATCCACGTGAAGGAGGTCAAACTGCGGCCCCGCACGGAGGAACACGATTTCGAGTTCAAGCTTCGCCATGCCAAGCGGTTTCTCACCGAGGGCAACAAGGTCAAGGTCTCGGTGCTTTTTCGCGGACGGGAAATGGCCTACCCGGAGCATGGGAGGGAACTCATCAATCGGTTTATCGACGGAATCAAGGAGCTGGTCGTGGTGGAGCAGCCTCCGCGTCTGGAAGGCCGGAATATGGTCACCATTCTGGCCCCCAAAGCTCAATAAGCTCGCTGTGTTTTACTCGGAATGATCTCTCTGTCTTCGGACAACCGGGCCGGATGACGAATTCCCCCGGGGAGCGTGCCTATACCGGAATTAAAGTAATTTCTCATAGGAGCTTCGTAAAATGCCAAAATTGAAAACAAATCGAGGAGCGGCAAAACGGTTTCGGGTTACCGGGACCGGAAAGGTCAAACACTACAAGGCTTACGCCAGCCATCTTCTTTCCTCCAAGACAACCAAGCGAAAGCGCACCCTCCGCAAATCGGAGCTGCTGAGCGAAAGAGATGTGAAGAACGTAAAAAGGCTTATTCCGTTCATGTAAAAATTAAATTCCGGAAGACGGGAATTTCCGGCTGTACAGAGGAGTATCGAGATGCCCAGAGCCAATAAAAGTGTGAAAACCCGGAGACGGAGAAAGCGGATCCTGGAAGCCGCAAAAGGGTACCGGGGCTCGCGGGGACGGCTTTACCGCATCGCGGCGGATGCCGTGGACCGCGCCCGCAAATTTTCCTACCGGGATCGAAGGACGAAGAAGAGGACCTTCCGATCCCTATGGATCACCCGGATCAACGCCGCGGCCAGGTCCCACGACCTTACCTACAGCCAGCTGATCTCCGGGTTGAACAAAGCCCAGGTCGAAATCGACCGTAAAATTCTGGCCGAACTGGCCTTCTCGGACCCGGCGGGGTTCGCCAAGATGGTGGAGATTGCCAAAGGGCAGCGCGCATGACCGACGCCGAAAGAATGAAGGGGGACCTGGAACGGCTGGAGGCGCAAGGGCTGTCGGAGCTCGGGGCAGCCGCTGAGGAAACCCAGGTCCAGGCCGTCCGGACCAAGTACCTGGGGCGTAAAGGATTGGTGACCCAGGTTCTCAGGGAAATGGGGAAGCTTCCGGCGGACCAGCGCCCGCTCTTGGGCCAGCTTGGAAACCGGGTAAAGTCCTCCCTCGAAAAAACGGCCGAAGAAGCGTCGGATAAGGAACGCTCCCGCCTGAAAAGCCAGCGGATCGCGCGAGACACGGTGGATTTCACCCTGCCCGGCCGAAAGCCCGCCCGCGGAAGCAAGCATCTCATCACCCAGGTGAACGAAGAGATCGTGGAGATCTTCGAACGTCTTGGCTTTGAGGTTTCCCAAGGCCCGGAAGTGGAACTGGACTACTACAATTTTGAAGCCCTGAACTTTCCCAAAAACCATCCGGCGCGGGACATGCAAGACACTCTTTACATCTCCCCCAACGTGGTCCTTCGCACCCACACTTCTCCCGTGCAGGTGCGCACCATGGAAAGCCGGAGACCGCCGCTCCGGGTGATCGCCCCCGGACGGGTTTACCGGCACGATTCCGACCCGACGCACAGTCCCATGTTCCACCAGGTCGAAGGGTTTATCGTGGATCGCGAGGTAACCTTCGCGGACCTCAAGGGCACGCTCACTTTTTTCGTGCATCAGTTTTTCGGACCGGAGGTGCAGATGCGTTTCCGGCCCAGCTTCTTTCCTTTTACCGAACCCAGCGCCGAGGTGGACATCCAGTGCGTCATCTGCCGCGGCCAGGGCTGCCCGGTTTGCAAGAAGAGCGGATGGCTTGAAATCCTGGGCTCCGGGATGATCGACCCGGAGGTCTTCCGTTTCGTCGGATACGACCCTGAAGAATTCAGCGGTTTCGCTTTCGGATTGGGAGTGGAACGCATTGCCATGCTCCGGGTGGGCCTGAATGACATTCGCCTTTTTTTCGAGAATAATATTCAATTTTTAAAGCAGTTTTAGCTGCTGTGTAAGAAAATTTTCATAGGAATGATCCGCGTCTATCCGCGTTCATCTTGTCCCAATGAAATAAAATGAAGATCAGTTTAGAGTGGCTAAAAGATTACGTCAATGTGACCCTTCCCCCCGTTGAGCTCGCGGACCTCCTGACCCATTCCGGGCTGGAGGTTGAAAGCCTGACTCGGGTGGAGCCGGAGTTCCGCGGCGTGGTGGTGGCCCTCCTGGACTCCTTCCGGCGCCACCCCAAGAGCGACCATCTCTCCATCTGCAGGGTGACCGACGGCAAGCGGGATTACTCGATCGTCTGCGGAGCTCCCAACGTGAAGGCGGGCGAACGAGTCGCCCTCGCAGTCGAGGGGGCCGTCCTCCCCGGCGGGGAAAAGATCGGAAGAAATGATTTTCAGGGCGTGCTGTCGGAAGGGATGCTCTGCTCGGAGAAAGAGCTGGGGCTCACCGGGGAAGCATCCGGGATCATGATCCTGGACGACCACCTGCCGCTGGGCACCCCCCTGGAGCGCGCTCTCCCCCTGGAAGACTGGGTCCTGGAAGTAAACATCACCCCGAATCGGTCCGACTGCCTCTGCCTCCTCGGGATCGCACGGGAAGTGGCCGCTCTGACCGGGCAGCGGCTTCGCCTCCCCGAGATCCCCAGAATCGAAGGGGTGGAGAGTGCCGAAGGCCTCACGTCAGTGACCCTCGACCGAGCCGACCTCTGCCCCCGTTACGTTGCCAAGCTGATCCTGGGAATCAAGATCGCTCCCTCTCCTTTTTGGATGCGCCGCCGGTTGGAAGCGCAGGGGGTCCGGGGGATCAACAATATCGTGGACGTGACCAATTACGTCATGCTGGAGATGGGGCAGCCCCTCCATGCCTTCGATTTCGACCAACTGGAAGAAAAGAGGATTGTGGTCCGGACGGCCCCTCCGGGCCAGGCTTTCACCACCTTGGACGGCGTTTCCCGGTCCATGCCGCCCGAGGCCCTGATGATCTGCGACGGGAAGAAACCCGTTGCCCTCGCGGGCATCATGGGCGGGCTGAACTCCGAGGTTCAGGCGGAGACGGTCAATATCCTTCTGGAGAGCGCTTATTTTGAACCCATGGGCGTTCGGCGCACCTCGAAACGGCTGGGCCTTGGCACGGAAGCCTCCATCCGTTTCGAGCGGGGGATTGATCCCAACGGATCGCTCCGCGCGGCCGAACGGGCGGCTGGCTTAATGGCCGAGTTGGGCAAGGGAGCGGTTGCACGGGGCGCCGTGGACAATTATCCCCTCAAGATCGCACCCAGGGAAATCCGCCTGAGGATTGCCCGGGTGAATCAGATCCTCGGCACCGTCCTGGACCGGGAAAAGGTTGAAAATTATCTGGGGGGGCTTGAGATGGCCTTCCGCGGCGACGGCGAAGAAGCCCTCACCGTTACCCCCGCAACCTACCGGGTTGACCTGACCCGGGAGATTGACCTCATTGAAGAGGTCGCGCGTTTGCACGGTTTTCACCGGATCCCGACTACGCTCCCCAAGGGCAGGGTCTGTCCCGAGAAGAAGACCCGGATCGAGAAGGCTTCCGAGCGGGCGAAGAATTTAATGGCCTCTTTCGGGTTTTGGGAAGTGATCACCTACAGCTTCATGTCCCCGCAGGCGGTAAAAGACCTGGGGATTCCTCCGGGAGACCGGAGGTCCCGCGCCCTCCCGATTCAGAATCCGCTTGGCGAAGATCAGTCGGTCATGCGCACCTCGCTCCTCCCCGGGCTCCTGCACACGGCCCGGACGAACACCCACCGGCAGAACTTCAACCTGAAGTTTTTCGAGCTCGGGAGGGTCTTTTTCCCGGGGCAGGCGGAGAGCCTCCCGGAAGAAGTGGAGACGCTCTCGGGGCTCCTCTCGGGATTGCGGGAGGAGGAGTCCTGGGCGAGGCCCAAAGCGGAGTGCGACTTTTTCGACCTGAAAGGCGTTCTCGAAGAGCTCCTCGATGGAATGGGCCTCGCCGGCGTTCATTTCCTTCCGGACTCCGGAATCCCCTTTTTACATCCGGGGAAATCCTGCCGGGTGGAAGCGGCGGGAGAGAGTCTGGGAGTGATGGGGGAACTGAATTCCCGGGTGAACGAGCTCTACGATTTAAAACAGAGGGTGTTTCTCTTCGAGCTGGATTTTCAAAAGGTGTCGGAAAAGGTTACGGATCGGCGCGTCTTTACTCCATTGCCGCGTTACCCCGCGGTGACCCGGGACCTGGCTCTCGTCGTGGATGATAAGATCGCCGCGGGCGATCTCCTGGCGTCGATGTGGAAGGCGAACGAGGGCCTGATCAAAGAAATACGAATTTTTGATCTCTACCAGGGCAGCCCCGTTCCGGCGGGGAAAAAGAGCGTGGCTTTCCGGCTGATCTATCAACGGGAGGACCGGACGCTCACGGACCAGGAAGTGAACGTCTTCCACGATAAAGTGGTTCAGCTCCTGGCCCGGGAGTACGGCGGGACGCTTCGCTGAAATCCGAAGAAGATTTTTAGAGGAATGAACAACTGCACCTTGAAAGGAGGGGAAGCTCATGACCAAAGCAGATCTCGTGGAAACGATTTATGAGAAGATTGGTTTTTCCCGGAAGGAATCTGCGGAGATCGTGGACTTGGTTTTCGACCTCATGAAGGAAACCTTGGAGGGCGGGGAGAAAATTAAGATATCCGGTTTCGGTAATTTCGTCGTCCGCCAGAAGCGTTCCCGGAAGGGGAGGAACCCCCAAACCGGAACGGAAATCCAGATCTCGGCCCGGCGGGTCTTAACTTTCAAACCCAGCCAGGTCTTGCGCAAATCCTTGAACACCAGCGTCTAGGGTCTTTTCCGCCGGAAAGGAAGGGCGGTCGGAGTTATGGAAAAGAAATCTCAGCCTTCCATTCCCGAGAAACTCTATTTCAAGATCGGCGAAGTGAGTCAGATTACCGGGGTTGAGCCTTACGTTCTGCGCTACTGGGAGTCCGAGTTCAAGATCATCAACCCGGTGCGCACGAACTCCAAACAGCGCCTGTACCGGAAAAGAGACCTGGAGCTGATCCTGGAAGTCAAGAAGCTCCTGTACAAGGAGAAGTTCACCATCGCGGGGGCCAAGAAACGATTGCAGGAAGTGAAAGGAGCGCGGGAGAAACAACTGAAGCTCGAGCTGCCGGAGAAAAAATATTATGACGGTCTCCTCCGGCTGAAAAAAGATCTGCAGGACCTCCGCGGGATCCTGAGCTGAACCGAACAGGGGAGAACGCATCGGGATCGGGGGTTTTCATTCCGCATTTCGAATTCCGCATTTAGATTGACAGTCTGTCGCGGTTAGTGTTATTTATGAATGAACCGGGGCGTAGCGCAGTCTGGTAGCGTACCTGAATGGGGTTCAGGTGGTCGCTGGTTCAAATCCAGTCGCCCCGACCAGATTAGCCTGAGATTCTCAGGCACTGAAAGCCTCCTCAGAAATGGGGAGGCTTTTTTTTGGCCGCTTCTTACTAATTCTTACTACAGCAGAAAAAAGAAAAAAAAAAAAAAAAAGAAAAAAAAAAAGAAAGGAGAGGTTGCCGCCCAGCCGGAAGGGGACGCGCTGGGATCTCATTTTCCAGGCTCTGAGTTGTTATCGCTTCTTGGATCCGGGCAGCGAGTGGCGGCTTCATCGGGATTGAGAATAGCGCGATGGCGGATCTCTTAGGGGCGGGTTTTGAGCTGGTGAGAGATTCACAAGCTTTATCCTTTGGACCGGCTGATCGAGAACTTTACGATCTCACGAGTACCTATTTTGAGAGCGATCCGCCGTTCGCCGAAGGCGACAAGCGGAAATACGGTTACAGCCGGGACAAGCGGTTTGATTGCGTACAAGTGGTGATTGCCCTGATTGTTACGCCGGAGGGTTTCCGTTGGCCTACGAGGTGATGGCCGGCAATACGGCGGACTGCACGAGCGCTGGGGGGTTTTCTGCAGAAGATTGAGGAGCAGTATGGGAAGGCCGAGCGCATTTGGGTCATGGATCGAGGGATTCCGACGGAAGAGGTTTTGGAGCAGATGCGCTGCAGCGAGCCTGCGGTGTATTACGTGGTAGGCACGCCGAAAGGGCGGTTGAGCCGATATGAGCAGGCGTTGACGGAGCGGCCCTGGCATCAGGTCCGGGAGGGAGTAGAGGTCAAACTGTTGCCCCAAGATAACGAAGTTTACGTGCTGGCGCGAGTGGGATCGGGTGAGAAGGAACGGTCGATGCGGCGGCGACAATTGCGGCGTTTGTGGAGGCGATTGCATGAGTTGAAGGAGATGAAACTCAGCCGGGACGAGTTGCTGCTGAAGCTGGGGGCGGCGAAACAGCAATCTCCTCCGGATGGAGGCTGGTGAACATCAACGTTCCCGAAAAGGAGGAGCCTTTCCAATTTGCCTTGCGGAGGGATCGGCTCCGCCAGGTCGACGGCGCGAGGGCCGATATTTATTGCGCACGAACCTGGTGGGTAGAGATCCGGCAGAGATGTGGAAGTTTTATACGCAGTTGGTTCAAGTGGAAGAAGCATTCAAAAACCCTGTTATAAACGGCGAGCATCCCTTGAAGTTTGTGGCCCAGGACCCTCTCAGCCACTATGTCAGAAACCCCAAGCTCGGCGAGGCGAGTTCTCATCGTTCGCCGTAAATCATGGGGGGTGAAGCGTTCCTGGAAACCCATTTCCCCCGAATGCCTGATAATCGCTCGGCTCAGAGCCCTCACGGTTTCAGGGAAGCCCTTCTTGAAGGAGGACTGAAAGACGAATGCGGAATCACTAGAGTAGGGGCGCGCCGCCCCTATGACTTCCAGGGCCATGGGGCAAAGGGGCACCCGGTGTGCCTCGCCGTTCTTCATGCGTTCAGCCGGGATAGCCCAGAAACGATCTTCCCGATCTCCGCCCAGGCCATTCCGCACACCTCGCCGGGCCGCTGGCCGGTGAGAAGGATCAACTTCAACGCCAACTTTGAAAGAGGCCAAACGTCGATTTGCTTATTGCCTAGGTCCAATGCCGCCCACAAAATTTTAATCTCCTCATCACCCAAAACTCGGCTTCGCCCCGCCTCGGCTGTCTTCCTGATCCTCGTGCACGGGCTGTCCTCGATCACCCCGCGCTCGGCCGCAAAATTGAAAAGTCGGGTGAGTGCCCCATGGACGCGGTTTGCAATGACAGGGCCGCGCTCCCTCACGGCATCCAAAAGCAAGACGATCTCTCGCCGCTTTATGTCCACAACCTTTCGATTGCCCCAGGTGGAAAGAATGTCCTTTTGAAGCACTCGCAGGGTCTCAGGGCCGGATTTTTTCTTCTGGAGCTCCACTTCCCAAAATTCTTTTATGAAGTCCTCGAAGATCGGCGCCGCCTTCCGGGTCTGCAATGCTGCCCTTTTCTCCGCGCCCGGGTCGATGCCATGGGAGAGCTTTGCCCTTGCCTCCGCGTGCCTTCCCCGTGCATCGGCGAGAGTAAGAAAGGGCAATTTACCAACGGGTGAGGCACCCTCGGATTCTGTCACCCCGGGGGAGGGGTGATAAATCCCCAGGGTCAGGCGGCGGGGCCTTCCCTCGAAGAGGTATCGATAGATGAAACTCTTCTGGCCCGTGGGCATGATCCGGAGGTACATTCCTTCATGGTCCAGGACCTCGTACCTCCTTGCCTTTGCTTTCAGCCTGCGTATCTGCAAATCCGTCAGGTTCATGCTTCGGCCGTCCTTTCTCGTAACGGGGTACAAGCGGGGTACAATGAAATAGGCTGCACATCTGGAAGGTCGTCACGTATTCGCTGCCGTTGCCCCTTTTTTCTCACGGGGTACAAGTTGGGGTACAAGAAAAAGGGCTGTAAGCCATGAAAAGAAATGCAAAGGTATGATGAGAGAATAGAGGGTATTTATTTGAAAGTCAAGGGGTTTTTTGAATGGGGATGAAAAAGAGGGAAGGGCCGTGAAAAGCGTTTTGGGGTGAATGGGGTTCAGGTGGTCGATGGTTCAAATCCAGTCGCCCCGACCAGATTAGCCTGAGATTCTCAGGCACTGAAAGCCTCCTCAGAAATGGGGAGGCTTTTTTTGGGCCGCTTCTTACTAATTCTTACTACTAGCGAGAGGGAAGGGGAGTTTGATCCCTGCCCGTTTCAGAACGGTTCTGAAGGATCGGGTAACGCTCTTCAGTGATCCTCCGTTAGGCGGGGCAAAGACGTATTCGTCTCTCCCCGGGGGATGCTTTCCAAAAGCTGGATCATGTCATCGTCCAGGATCTTGTCAGTCATCTTCCCCTTTTTCTTCTCATAGAAATAAAGCCTTCGGGAATCCCGCTTGTATTCTGTCCACTTCAAATTCAGAAGGTCGCTCTTCCGCATCCCGGTGAGGATCGCCGCCTCCGCCAATCCACTTCCCCCGGCCAAGATCTTTCCTTTCAATTCGGTGAAGATCATACCATGGCCTCGACAATGAAGATTCAAAGCAGCCCGCCGCCCAAGTGATAATGGCCCCCACGTGAGAGATGCGGGCAGGTTCAGGAATCGTTTTGCCCAAGAATCATGATTCAATAGGCCTCACTGGGGAAGACGGGCAAAGAGTACTTCCTGTAGTCCGAGCCAGCATTCTGGCAAATTATGCAAGGATTCGGAGTATTCATCACCTTTTCCTCAACCTTACAATCTGCTTAAGAAATCCTATTCTTGGACGATAATTCAAATAAATTGGCAGAAATTAAGGCGGTCGCATTCATAGGTTAGAGGAGGATCCCTATGTTTGGTAATACCTTCCACGGTCGAATTTCTCGGATTTCCCTTCTAATTCTAACTTGCCTATTTGCCTTGATTTCTCTTATTCTTTTCTCGCCGCCAGGTTTAAACGCCGCCCAAGTAACCTTGGCTTGGGACCCCCCAACGGATCCACACGTTACTGGATTCAGGTTGTATTACGGGACTTCCAGTCGTAGCTACCAATTTAAAGATGATGCCGGGAAAAACACCACATTCACCCTCTCAAATCTTCAAGATGGCACCACCTACTACTTTGCCGTCACTGCTCGCGACGCCGCGGGTATTGAAAGCGAGTATTCCAATGAAATCTCCTACAGCCCTACAGTAACGTGCCAGTACAGTATTTCACCCGCTTCGCAGTCCGTCGGCTTCCTGGGTGGCCCAAGAACATTGAGCGTTTCAAGCCAGCCGGACTGTATCTGGACGGCAGTGAGCAATGTTTCCTGGTTGGTAATCACCTCTAACAGCAGCGGGATGGGAAACGGAACGGTGAACTATTCGGTTAATGCCAATTCAAGTTCCTCGTCTCGAAAAGGAAAAATGACGGTGGCCGGCCAGACATTTACCATATCTCAGAAAAGCAGTACCTACTACACAACTGAACGAGGAAATTAGGGTAATTGAGTACCCTAGAGGCTTTCCTAGAAACTAAGCATCCTCTTGTCTTCACCCTTTTGATCGTCTTGCACGGACCCCCCCTTCCGCAAAAAGTTTCCATCCCACCCCAAACCTCCCTTTTGGCTGATCAAACCATCTGCCCTGAAATATTTTGGCCAGGATCAATTTTCAACTGATCTTTTCCAAATATGGATCATCTCCAATTTAGTTGATCGAATTTTGCGTGAAAGCCTCACAAGGGTCGGAAGGAAAGGCAGATTCCGCCGCAAGCATCGGCGGGATGTAGCTCGGCCAACAAGGAGCTACTGGCATTCCGGGATGCTCCGCGGGGGTCGAAAAAGCCGAGCTTCAAAGGGGAGAAGGACACCCCCGCCAGACCCGACAGGGAGACGGATGCCTCATGATTGCGGCGGAATCTGCCTTTCCTTCCGACCCCTGGAATCACAGCACAATTTGCCTATAAAGCACTTTTTCCTTCAACTAAATTGGAGATGATCCCCAAATATTTAAGCAACGATTTTTCCTGAAATCCACGCGCGGGGCCGTGCAAATCATGCACCCGATTTGAAAGAAAGAAACAATCGAGAGTGAAGATCTCCCGTATGTGCTATATTTGGACAGATTGGCAAGCTAAGAATCCTGAAGGATCGCTTTGGAATTGTCCGACGGAGATCTCCCAAACGGGGAGTGAACAGCCGGTGGCGCGACGATACGCGAGGAGCAATCCCCGCCCTGCCTCCTCAGAGGTCATATGCCCCCAAAAACTGTCGCCGCATTCACAATAGGGACGATGCTCCTGCTTGGTGTTTTGACCCTTTTTAATTTCATTCTGGTAAACCCCCGGCTCTGCCGGGGTGACTAATAAAGTTTGAGGCAACCTGGCAATGGTTGTCTGTCGAGAGGGAGTGCGCTAAGCGCATAAGCCCTCCTGGGTAAGGTTAGTCAGCCGCCCAGTAGTGTAATGACTGAAGGCGCAAGCCGGAAAGGAAGACAAGCGAGAGCAGCGAGGTGAAGGGTGTAGCCCTGAATCTGACACGTAGCCCCGAGAATTATAGATATGGGAAGCGGGCCGATTTTTTTCAAACAGGCGCAGGCCAGGCGGTGAGTGCGATAGGGACGAGCACGAAGCCGACGCCCCGGGGTCGAAGACGGCATCGAGCTGCACAACGGCAGGCAAGTAACCAGGCGAGCGACGATCAAGGAGCTCTTGGGGAATCATCCGCAAGGGAAGTACCCGAGTATCCTGCCCAATGTAAGAAGAGGGTGGGAGATGGCCGCGTCGCGAGTGATGGGGACCGGAGAGCTGCAATGGCCTAGCGATGAGGCGGCTAACCCCCGCTGAGCGAAGGTCCCCACGGTGGGTCAACCGGGAAAGGAGAAACACTGGCACTATGCAAAGAGTGGAGAAGCGGTGGGAACGGATCTGACCCGGATAGGGGAGAAGGCGCGCAAGGAGCCGGGCTTGGTATTTACGAGCCTGTATCACCACATCTTCGATGGGGACAACTTGCGGGCCTGCTACGACACGCTGGGAGCTCATAAGGCGACTGGAGTGGATGGCGTAACCAAAGAAGAATACGGGAAGAACCTCGAAGAGAACCTTCGGGACCTGTCGGCGAGGCTGAAGCGGATGGGGTACCGTCCGGGGCCGAAGAGACGGAGTTATATCCCGAAGGCGGGCAGCGAGAAGGGTAGGCCGCTTGGGATCAGCAATCTGGAAGACAAGATTGTGGAGGAAGCGACCAAACGGACGCTGGAGCCGATCTACGAGGCCGTATTCGAGGACAGCAGTTACGGATACCGACCGGGGCGCAATCAGCACCAATGTCTGGACGCGCTGGGGCGGACGATCCAGCAGAAGAAGGTCAACTAGGGGGTGGAGGCTGATATCAGAGGGTTCTTTGATAAGGTCAGCCATGAGTGGATGATCAAGTTTCTGCGGCATCGGATAGGAGACGAGCGGGTGATCCGGCTGATCGGACGGATGCTCAAGAGTGGCATCCTGGAGGACGGCCTGGTTCACGCGAGTGAGGAAGGGACCCCCCAGGGGTCGATCCTGTCTCCCCTGCTGTCGAATATCTACCTGCATTATGCGCTGGACCTGTGGTTCAGCCGGCGGGTAAGCAGGCAGGGTCGAGGGGAAGCGTATTACTTTCGCTTCGCTGACGACTTTGTGGCCTGCTTTCAGTACCAGGAAGATGCAGAGAGTTTTCAACGGAGCCTTAAGGATCGGCTCGGGAGGTTTGGGCTGGAACTGGCGGAGGAGAAGACGCGATGCATTGAATTCGGGCGATTTGCCAGGGAGAAAGCGTACCAGCGGGGCGAGAAACCGAAGGAGTTCACCTTTCTGGGATTTACGCATTACGGTGGGAAGATCAGGGAGGGATACTTCAAGGTCAAGCGCCGGACCAGTCGAAAGAAGCTGGGGCAAAGCTTGGCGAGGTTCACCGACTGGGCGAGGAGAGCCCGGAATGTACTGAAGAAAGGAGAGATGCTCAGGCAGGCACGGAGTCGAGTGCTGGGTCATCTGAGCTATTACGCCATAACGGATAACCTGGAAAGGTGCAGCTACTATGCCTATCGCGCCACGCAAATCTGGTTCAAATGGCTCAACCGCAAGAGCCAGCGCAGGGCATACACCTGGGCGAGCTTCAACAAGGCCTTGGCCTGGGTAGAGTGGCCTAAAGTCAGGCTCCGCAAAGACCTGAACCCGTGTCGTAGAGCGGAGGCGAACTGAAGGACCGACCGAAGAGCCGGATGTATGGGAAAGCCGCTTGTCCGGTTCTGTGAGGGATAGGAGACCCACCGAGATATGGACGAGATATTGTGGCACCGCCGCGAAAGCAGGCGGCAACCGAGAAGACAAACTTTGTCCTGTAGTCACGGAAGGCTCCTATCTACTCGAACATTTCCGGGAATTGACAAAGCGATAGAAATGAGAAAGCCTCCCAGGGTGAACCGCTCAAAGTTCAAGAACCAGGAGGCTTTCAGTGGACGACAAGCAGAGTTTAAGCCATACAAAGTGGGAATGCAAGTACCATTTGGTATGGATTCCCAAATATCGGAAAAAAGAGCTATATACAGAGTTGCGGAAATACCTTGGGCCATGGTTCAAGGACCTTGCCTCTCAGAAGGAGAGTCAGATTTTAGAAGGGCATCTCAAGGCCGACCATGTACACATGCTGATCTCGATTCCTCCCAAGTATTCCGTTTCGCAAGTGGTAGGGTTTCTCAAGGGGAAGAGTGCCATCCAAATTGCGCGGGTATACCTTGGGAAGAGGAAGAACTTTACCGGGCAACATTTCTGGGCCAGAGGGTATTTTGTTTCCACGGTTGGGATGGATGAGCAGACGATCCGGGAGTATATAAGGGCTCAGGAAAAAGAGGATCGTCGGCTCGATCAGATGAATCTGTTCCAAGAGTGACACCACCTTTAGGTGGTGCCCATTTCAATCCGCTTTGAGCGGTTCACGGTTTTCATACCTCCACCTCTGGTGGAGGTCATGACTAACGATAGCTATTAGATATCTATGGCTTCAGCACCCCGCTTTTTATGCTGATCAGTATAAAACATCATGCTTAAAAGCAAAAGGAATGCGATGGGAGAGCGACCTACATCAATTGGCTTTTGAGAGGTTACTTCGATCGCCCTTGGTTTAAGCCTGCTAACTTTTCCCAAACGAGCTGGAAGGTAAAAATGGCCGATAGAAAAAACACCCTGGTAAGGCTTTTTTTATTCTGTTCGTTGGCCTATATCACCTTTCTGCTTCTTTTAAACTGTATTGCTTGTGTAACAAACGGACTATTTATTTATTTATT
Source organism: uncultured delta proteobacterium (assembly GCA_963712535.1). Classification (GTDB taxonomy): domain Bacteria; phylum Desulfobacterota; class SM23-61; order SM23-61; family SM23-61; genus CAVQIK01. The sequence continues at coordinate 543,852 of CAVQIK010000015.1, forward strand.
ATTTTTCGCAGTAATTTTCGTGATTGTCTTTTCTGCCGTTGTTTTTATCAAACCGGGCGATTTCGTTTTTATAATAGTCTTGTTCTTGACTTCCTTTTCACTGAAAGCGATAATTGCCATCAATGTTCATACCGTGCCGTTCTCGGATTTCGAGCTGTTTTATGAAGCGGCAAAATCCGCTGCACAAGGTGATTTTTCACTCTTTTCAAATGACCCGCATTTCAGAACCTGGGCCTATCAGACAGGAATCGCTTTGTATTATGCAGGCCTCATCAAAGTGTTTGGAAGCGGCCTTTTGCCTCTAATGCTGGTCAATTGCGCCTGTATTGCAGGAGTTAATCTCTTTGTTTATTTATTTGCCAAAAATTATTCACTTGAAAAACATGCAAGGATCATTGCATTACTATATATGTCTTATCCGGCGACTTATTTTTTAGCTTCAGTCCTGACGAACCAACATATTTTTAACCTTTTCACAATTGCAGGAATATATGTTTTCATCAGTCAATTCCGAACAGGTGAGTTACAATGTTCTTTCTTCAGGAGTGTGACTTCAGGAGTATTATTAGCGCTAGGAAACATGATGCGCCCGCAAGGAATCTTGGTTATTGCAGCAATTTCAACCTTGAGCATACTAGAACTATGTAGATATTATAAAGATAAAGCGGTCGTCGGCAATTATGTTAAAAGCGCGGTATTGACCGTTTCAACATATTTTTTAATCGGTTTATTGCTTTCTTCTTTGATATCATTAACCGGTATAAATAAACGCGGGCTTGCCAACGACTTTCCTTTATGGAAGTTTGTAACCGGCTTGAATTATGAAACCAAAGGCATGTATTCGGATAATGACGTTCGAAAGTTAATTCCGATTAAAGATCGCGCCGCCAGGGACCGCTTGGCCAAGGAAATCATCGTCGAAAGGATTTCCGATCCAATAAAACTTTTAAAGCTCTTTTATGTTAAACAATATTATATGTGGGCTGGATTTGATTGGCTCAATTGGGGATTTGGACACTTATTCAATAAGAACATCGAAATATTGGGGAGTAAGATCCTCTTTGACGACCTCGGGGAAAAGCTGTTAAAGCTGGAAAGGGGATATTTTATTGCAGGTTTTGTAATGCTGTGGCTGGGAATCTTTTCAATAATATGGCGAAAGGAAGATATAAATAAAAGCTATTTCCTGCTTCTGCTGATAATTATGGCCCATTTTGGGATTTTCCTGCTCATAGAGATACAGCCGCGATACAGAGATTTTCCTTCGCTCATTGTTTTTATTCTGGGCGCGAAAGGCTTGAAGCTTATATTGTAGTTTGTCTTCAGGTATTATTTAAGGATTGCGTTGTCTCTCCACAGAGGGGAACCGGAAGATCACATTCCGGACCTTTGATTTAGGAAATGAGGCAGCTTAACTTATTTAACTTTTGTGTTATCCTTAGAAATATGCATATTTCAGTGATTATTCCTGCGTACAATGAAGAAAAGAGAATAGAAAAAACTCTTTGGTCCATCGATAGGTATTTGTCAGGGCAGTCTTACGATTACGAGATTTTGGTGGTGGATGATGGCTCAAGAGATGCCACGGTGGAAGTTGTGCGGGGACTGGTCTCACAAATCAAAGGGTTAAGGCTGATCAGCAACAAGGAAAATCGCGGGAAGGGCTGGGTAGTTAGGCAGGGTATGCTTGAAGCTGCAGGCAAGTACAGACTGTTTATGGATGCCGACAATTCCACCACCGTGGACCAGATCGCAGGATTTTTCCCGTACTTTCAGAAGGGCTATGATGTGGTTATTGGTTCAAGACGCATTAAAGACGCGAATATTGTCGTAAAACAAACTTTTTTGCGTGATTTTTTGGGAGGAGTTTTTCGTTTTGCCGTACATACCCTCGTCCCGCTTAACGTTGCCGATTCGCAGGCTGGTTTTAAAATGTTTTCAAAAAAGGCGACAGCGGCCGTGTTTCCAAGACAAACTATTTGCCGATGGGCTTTTGATGTGGAAATTATTTCTATTTCCAGAAAACTCGGTCTTAAGATCAAAGAAGCCCCGATAAAATGGGCGAATAGCGCCGAGAGCCATGTCAAAGTTTCGGGTATGTGTAAAATGCTGTTAGAGGTTTTCATCGTCAGGTTGAAGCTTTGGACCGGAAAATATAAGTAAATTTATCAGTGCTGTCCAATTAGGTGCAAGTTTATCCCATTGAAATTACGAAAGAATTAATTTCATTCTGGTAAACCCCCGGCTCTGCCGGGGTGACTATTGAAGTTTGACATTTCCGGGAATTGACAAAACGGTAAAAATGAGAAAGCCTCCCAGGGTGAGCCGCTCAAAGTTCAAGAACCAGGAGGCTTTCAATGGACCACAAGCAGAGTTTAAGCCATACAAAGTGGGAATGCAAATACCATTTGGTATGGATTCCGAAATATCGGAGAAAAGACCTATACAAGTTCCTCGTCTCGGAAAGGAAAAATGACGGTGGCCGGCCAGACATTTACCATATCTCAGAAGAGCAGTACCTACTACACAACTGAACGAGGAAATTCGGGTAATTGAGTACCCTAGAGACTTTCCTGGAAACTAAGCATCCTCTTGTCTTCACCCTTTTGATCGTCTTCCACGGCCCCCCCCCTTCCACAAAAAGTTTCCATCCCACCCCAAACCTCCCTTTTGGCTGATCAAACCATCTGCCCTGAAATATTTTGGCCAGGATCAATTTTCAACTGATCTTTTCCAAATAAGGATCATCTCCAATTTAGTTGATCGAATTTTGCGTGAAAGCCTCACAAGGGTCGGAAGGAAAGGCAGATTCCGCCGCAAGCATCGGCGGGATGTAGCTCGGCCAACAAGGAGCTACTGGCATTCCGTGATGCTCCGCGGGGGTCGAAAAAGCCGAGCTTCAAAGGGGAGAAGGACACCCCCGCCAGACCCGACAGGGAGACGGATGCCTCATGATTGCGGCGGAATCTGCCTTTCCTTCCGACCCTTGGAATCACAGTACAATTTGCCTATAAAGCACTTTTCCCTTCAACTAAATTGGAGATGATCCCCAAATATTTAAGCAACGATTTTTCCTGAAATCCGCGCGCGGGGCTGTGCAAATCATGCACCCGATTTGAAAGAAAGAAACAATCGTGAGTGAAGATTTCCCGTATGTGCTATATTTGGACAGATTGGCAAGCTAAGAATCCTGAAGGATCGCTTTGGAATTGTCCGGCGGAGATCTCCCAAACGGAGAGTGAACAGCCGGTGGCGCGACGAAACGCGAGGAGCAATCCCCGCCCTGCCTCCTCAGAGGTCATATGCCCCAAAAAACTGTCGCCGCATTCACAATAGGGACGATGCTCCTGCTTGGTGTTTTGACCCTTTTTAATTGGGCGGTGATAGAAGCGACGGAGACTCCAAGAGGCTTACTTCGATCAGAGTATCCTCGGGTAACTCGGCCATTTTAATTGGAACTACCCAGCAGTTTATTGCCACGGGGACTTTTTCGGACGCACGACGCAGGATGTAACTGCGGGGGCAACCTGGAGCTGGCTCACAAGGTTTCGCCACAGGCTCCGGCATCGGTTCAACGACCATCACCGCGACGTCAGGGGGCATTTCGGGGAGGGCCACGGTTACGGTAACCAAAGCCTCCCTGGGGAACAACTGGACACTGAAATCCTACCATTTTGGGAAGGTTGCCTGGTCCGGCACGCAGTTCGCGGCAGTGGGAGACGGCGGGACGATCCTTACCTCTCCCGACGGGGTGGCGTGGACAGTGCAGGCCTCGGGGATTTCAGATGTCTTACGAAGCGTAGCCTGGTCAGGCACCCAATACCTTGCCGTGGGGGACGAAGGGTTGGTCTTGGGGTCGCCATAGTTGCGGTGTGATTTTGCGTCCGTCCTTTATACGGAGATTCTTTCAAATTGAAGTCGTGGTTTTCCAGTGAGCATCAAAGAACATGGGGTCGAGCCCCAAGTATGCACATTTCTCCGAAGAAGCCCGAGTCGTTTTCCAAAATATGAAACCGCCTCCCATTGCCATTTCAATTCATCTGAATTATACTCGTTCAAAAGAAATGAAGCTTCAATTCTTATCAAATGAACTGGTGATGCCGGAGCTTAAAGATTGAAATCCAGAGTTTTCCTCACTGCCGTGGTTCTGCTGTTTCCTGCCCTGGCGGGTTGCTTCAACGCGAGGGTGAAAAAGGATTTTGTCCTGGGCCGGGATTTTCAACCGGGAACCCATTCCAATCTGGCCGTGATTAACCTTGATCCCCAGGTCCAATTTGCCCAATATGTCGAAGCGGAGCTGCTGCGGAAAGGCTACAAGGTGAAGGACGCGGGGATGGTGTCTCAGGTGCTGAAAAAGGAGGGCCTCGGCAAGGACCCTTCCTTCAACGAGCAGGCCTTCAAAAAAATAGCGGACCTGTTGAAAGTTCAGGGCATCGTCCTTTGCCGGGTACTGGAGTTCAGCCGGTTCAGGGACTCCTACCGACTGAGCGTGAAGTGCGTGGCGCCCGACACGGGCGACACCCTCTGGTACGCGGAGGGCTCGAAAGAAGGGCGAAGGGGACAGAAGAGCGGGGATCTTCTTAAGGAGATTGTAGCCTCTGCACTTAAGCCGCTTCCTCGTTTGCCGTAGCCGCCCTCCATGAGCGAGCCAATGAAAGAAAGGAGTGCCGCCCTTTAGTCGTAAAGAACAGAACCAGTTTTTCCCTCCACATTCCCAACTACTTCGGCGGCTTTCGTTTTCCAAGGCGCCCCCGCATCGCCCGAAAATTCCTTGACAATCATTTGGCGTATTTGTAATGATCAAACAGATTTATTCGTGATCGGCGTTGATTTTTGTCAGCTATCCAAGGAGGTTCCGTTATGGAGAAAGAATATGTCCGTTTTCAGGTCGAAGAGGGGATCGCGCTCGTTACGATTGACAACCCCTCCTCGCTCAACGCCCTGAATGCCCCCACTTTGACCCAGCTCGACCAGATTTTCGATAAACTCTCGGCCAACCCGGAGGTCAAAGGGGTGATCATCACGGGCGGGGGCGAAAAATCTTTCGTGGCCGGTGCCGACATCACCGAATTCCAGCAAGTGAAGGGAAGGGAGGCGGTCGGGTTCATGGCCCGGGGGCAGCGGATCTTCGACAAAGTCGAGGCCTTTGACCGGCCGGTGATCGCTGCGATTAACGGCTTTGCCCTGGGGGGCGGCAACGAGCTGGCCATGTCCTGCGACATCCGCATCGCCGCTGAGAACGCCCTGTTCGGACAGCCCGAAGTGACCCTGGGATTGATCCCGGGGTACGGGGGGACGCAGCGGCTTCCGCGCCTGATCGGGCCGGGAAAAGCCAAGGAGATTATCTTCGCGGACGAGCGGATCAACGCCCAGGAAGCCCTCCGGATCGGGCTGGTGGAGAGGGTGGTCCCCAAGGGGCAGGCCGTGGAGGAAGCCCGGAAGCTTATGAAAAAGATCCTCACGAAAGGGCCGGTGGCCATCCGAATGGCCAAGAAGGCGATCAACCAGGGACTGGGGATGTCTCTGCGGGAAGGGCTTGACCTGGAAGCTTCTTCCCAGGGAGTCTGCTTCAGCACGGAAGATAAGGATGAGGGGGCTAAGGCCTTTCTGGAGAAGAGGCCCGCCCAGTTCAAGGGAAAATGAAAAAAGTGTCAGTTTGAGTGTGAGTGTCAGTGACCGAAGGGTCATTCGCACTCGTACTACACTCACACTCGCACTAGACAAGGGAGGAATGCATGCAAGATAGAGACGTTTACATCATGGGCGGGGCCCGGACGGCCATCGGGGACTTCGGGGGCTCGCTGAAGGATTTCCTGGGACACCAGCTCGCGGTTTTCCCGATGGAAGAAGCGCTGAAACGCGCGAAGGTGGGCAAGGAGATGGTGGAGGAAGTAATCCTCGGGCATTGCATCCAGAGGACCGATGAGCCCAACACCGCGCGCACCGCGGCCTTGAAGATGGGCTTGCCGGTGAGCGTGCCGGCTTTCACGGTCCAGCGCCAGTGCAGCTCGGCCATGCAGGCCATCGCCTCCGGGGCCCAGATGATCAAGCTGGGAGAAGCCGACGTCATCATTGCGGGCGGCGTGGAAACCATGTCTTCCGCCCCCTACATGCTCAAGACCGCACGGTGGGGGCAGCGGCTGCAGCACGGGCAGATGGCGGACACGGTCTGGGAGGTGCTGACAGACCCCTTGAGCGGCATGCTTATGGGCACGGCCACCGAGCTCCTGGCCGAGAAGTACAAGATTACCCGGGAAGAGCAGGACGAGGTGGCGTTCCGCAGCCACGCCCTCGCAAGCAAGGCGATCGCCGAAGGCAAGTTTAAAGACGAGATCGTGCCTGTTCCCATCCCACAGCGCAAAGGCCCTCCCAAGATGTTCGACACGGATGAGCATCCCCGGAAGAACCTCACCCGGGAGGACCTGGCCAAGCTGCCGACGGTCTTCAAGAAGGGGGGCACAGTTACGGCGGGGAACTCTTCCGGGATAAACGATGGGGCCTCGGCGGTGGTTCTGATGTCCGGCGCGAAGGCGCAGAAACTGGGGCTCAAGCCGATGGGCCGCGTCGTTTCCTATGCTTGGGCGGCCCTGGAGCCGGAATTTTTCGGGTACGGTCCCGTTCCGGCCACCCAGAAGGCCCTCCAGCGGGCCAAGCTGACCCTCCAGGATATAGAGCTCATCGAGGTCAACGAAGCTTTTGCCGGGCAGTACATGGCCTGCGAAAAAGGGCTGGGACTCAAGAGGGAGATCGTAAACGTGAACGGAAGCGGGATCGCCCTCGGGCATCCCGTGGGCTCCACCGGGGCCAGGATCGTCATCACCCTTCTTTACGAGATGGCGAGAAGAGGGGCCAAGATGGGGCTGGCTACCCTCTGCATCGGCGGCGGGATGGGGATGTCCATGATCGTGGAAAGAATGTAATTTAATTTGATCGGGACGCAGATAGACGCAGATAAAAATTCAGAAAAGAAAGACTATTTCTGAACACATCTTGGGAAAAAAGATTTTTGTCTCGGCGCGTTGATTCCTTATCCGTATTTTCCGCGTAAATCTGCGTCCAATAAAATTGATTAAAGGAGCGAAGATGGAGATAAAGAAGGTTTGTGTTCTGGGGGCGGGCTTGATGGGGGCGGGGATTGCTCAGGTCTCCGCCGAGGCCGGATGCGAAGTAAACATGCGGGATATCGAGGACCGGTTTGTCCAGGGGGGTTTGAATACGATCCGGAAAAACTACGACCGGGCCATCGGAAAGGGCAAAATGAGCCAGGGCCAGGCCGACGAAGCCCTTCGCCGGGTAAAAGGTTATGTGAGCCTGGCGGAAGCCGTCAAAGGGGCAGACCTGGTGATCGAGGCTATCATTGAAAATATGGATTTGAAAAAACAGGTGTACAAGGAGCTGGACCAGCTCTGCTCGAAGGAGACCATCCTTGCGTCCAACACCTCCGGCCTTTCCATCACCGAGATCGCTTCCGCGACCCAGCGTCCTGAAAAAGTGATCGGGATGCACTTCTTCAACCCCGTTCCGGTGATGAAGCTGGTGGAGATCATCAAGGGACAATCCACCTCTCAGGAGACCTACAAGGTCGTGCGGGACCTGGCGGAGAAGATGGGCAAGACCCCCATCGCAGTGAACGAAGCTCCAGGGTTTGCGGTGAACCGGATCCTGGTCCCCATGATCAACGAGGCGATTTTCGCCCTGCAGGAAGGGGTTGCTTCGGCCGAGGACATCGACAAGGGCATGATGCTGGGAGCCAACCACCCGATCGGCCCCCTCGCGCTCGCCGACCTGATTGGCCTCGATACGCTCCTGATGGTGCAGGATAACCTCCACAGAGAACTGGGAGATTCTAAATACCGTCCATGTCCGCTTCTTCGGAAACTGGTCCGTGCCGGCCACTTCGGGAGAAAAACCGGAAAAGGTTTTTTCGACTACGCAAAATAGACCCCCCAAATCCCACGGCGCCTTGAATGAACCTTGGGATAATATTTCTCAACTGATTTGAACGGCGAATTGGAAGCTGCCCGGCAGGCGGGCGGTAAAATCCGGGGATGGCTCGAGGAGGAAAGAAGATCCCGGGGGGAAGCGTTCGTTCCCCGGCTGTCGATTAAATTCTGCGGGGGCTGCAACCCGGTCACAGACAGGGGCTTTCTGGCCCAGGGGATCCGTGAGATTTTGGGAACGGCGGTTGATTGGGTGCCCTGGGAAGAAAAGGCGGACATGGTTCTTATCATCAACGGGTGTTTGACCGCGTGCGCGGACCGCGCGGAAGTCCAACAGAACGCGCGGTTCTTTTTGGAAATCCAGGGTTATTCCGTATCCCGGATAGAGGCAACTCCATAGGAGTCATTAACGGAATCCGGGAAAGTGCCGGAGGGCAGGATGGATGAAAAAGAGCTGAAGGAGATCATCCGGGCGAGAGAATCATGGGATGAAAGCTGCTGTCGACCCTCTTTGAAGCAGAACCCGGAGCGTCTGCCCCGATTCTCGACCGTGTCGGACCTGGAGATCGAACCCTTATACACTCCAGATAAGATTCCGCACACCGATTTCATGCACGATGTCGGCTTCCCGGGACAGTACCCCTTCACTCGCGGCGTCCAGCCGTCCATGTACCGGGGCCGCCTCTGGACGATGCGGATGTTCTCCGGCTTTGGGAGCGCCGAAGACACCAATCAGAGGTACAAATACCTTCTCTCCCAAGGGCAGACGGGGCTCTCCGTCGCCTTTCACTATCCGACCCTGATGGGATACGACTCGGACAGCCCCAGGTCCCGGGGAGAGGTCGGCCAGTGCGGAGTAGCCATCGATACTCTGAAAGACATGGAAATCCTTTTTGACGGGATCCCCCTGGAGCGAGTGACCACGTCCATGACCATAAACCCCCCGGCGGCGATCCTCCTCGCCATGTATATCGCCGTCGCGGAGAAGCAAGGCGTCAGCAGGAAGGAGATCGGGGGCACGATCCAGAATGATATGCTCAAGGAGTTCATCGCCCAGAAGACCTTCATGCTCCCCCCGAGGCCTTCCGTGCGGATCATCGTGGACACAGTGGAATATTGCACCCGGGAAGTCCCCCGCTGGAACACGATCAGCATCAGCGGCTATCACATCCGAGAGGCGGGGTCCACCGCCGTCCAGGAGCTGGCCTTCACCCTGGCCGACGGGATCGGGTACGTTCAGGCCTGCGTTGACCGGGGTTTGAAAGTCGATGACTTCGCCCCCCGGCTCTCCTTTTTCTTCAACTCCCACATCGATTTCTTCGAGGAGATCGCCAAATTCCGTGCGGCCCGGAGGCTTTGGGCCAAGATCATGCGGGAGCGTTTCAAGGCCCGGAACCCGCGCTCCTGGATGCTGCGTTTTCACACCCAGACCGCGGGGTGTTCCCTCACCGCCCAGCAGCCTTATAACAACGTCGTGCGGACGGCGTTTGAAGGCCTGGCCGCCGTCCTGGGGGGAACCCAGTCCCTGCACACGAACTCCCTGGATGAAGTTTACGCGGTCCCCACCCAGGAGGCCGCGACGATCGCCCTTCGAACCCAGCAGATTATCGCCGAGGAGACTGGGGTGGTGAACACCATTGACCCGCTGGGCGGGTCCTATTTCGTCGAAGCCTTGACCAACCGGATGGAAGAAGAGGCCTCCAAGTACATCCGCAAGATCGATGAACTGGGCGGGATCATCCGGGCCATCGAGATCGGCTATCCTCAGCAGGAGATCGCCAACGCGGCCTACGCCTACCAGAAACAGCTGGAGCGGCGGGAAAGGATCGTCGTCGGAGTGAACCGGTACGAGATGGAAGGGGAGAAGGACATCGAGTACCTGAAGATCGACCCGGAAGTGGAAACACGCCAGGTCGCCCGCCTCCAGGATACGAAACGAACCCGGAACAACCCGCGCGTCCAAATTTGCCTGGCGGACCTGAAAAGAGCGGCCCAGGGTTCTGAGAACCTGATGCCGCCGATCCTGGCGGCGGTAAAAGAGTACGCCACGCTCCAGGAGGTCTGCGACGTTTTCCGGGAGGTATTCGGGGTGCACCGCGACCCGGGAATGTTCTAAAATTTCACCGCAGAGGACGCGGAGGTCGCAGAGTGAATAAATATAAAATCGAAAAACCGTAGAACGAAAACTCCTTCTAAATTGATTCCGTTACTCAGGTGTTTCCATATTCATTTTTTTCTGCGTTCTCTGCGCCCTCTGCGGTGAAAATTGTCGTGGGAGGAAAGATGGAACGGAAATTGCGGATCTTGATCGCCAAGCCCGGACTGGATGGCCATGACCGCGGGGCGAAAGTCGTTGCTCGCGCGCTGCGGGATGGGGGGTTCGAGGTTGTTTACACCGGACTTCACCAGACCCCCGAGCAGATCGTGAGCGCGGCCATCCAGGAAGACGTGGACGCCGTCGGCCTGAGTCTCCTTTCAGGCGCCCACAAATATCTTTTCCCAAAGGTGGTCGAGCTTCTGAAGGAAAATCAGTCATGTGACATCAAAGTCTTTTGCGGAGGGATTATCCCCCGGGAGGACATTCCCTGGCTGCAAGGTCAGGGAATTCAGGCGGTCTTCACCCCTGGAACTTCGACGGAAGACATCATTGCCTGGGTGAAGGCGAATATTCAACCAAAATACTGTGCGTGAAAGCATGCGCCCAGAGAGCCGAGGGCCGAGATATGGGATATCTCTCTACCTTCTGCTCCGAGCTATGAGCAAGAAGATTTCCTGGGAGGATTGAGCGAGAATGGATCTTAAAAGGCAAGTGGCGGTCGTCACCGGGGGTTCCCGAGGAATTGGAAGGGGGATCTGTCTGGCCCTGGCCGGCGCCGGGGCCGACCTGGTGGTCAATTACCGCAAGGACGAAAAAGCAGCAGAGGAAGTGGTGGCCAGAGTCAAAGAACTCGGCCGGAAGGCAATGGCCTTTCCGGGGGACGTGTCCAATTTCGACGCCGCACGGGAGCTGATGAAACAGGCCTTTCAGGCCTTCGGCCGGATCGACATCCTGGTGAACAACGCGGGGATCGCCTCCCGGGGGAATTTTGTCGAAAAAACCGAAGTCGAGGAATGGAACCGGGTCCTGGCGACAAACCTCAATTCCGTCTTCCACTGTTCGAAAACGGTCCTGGAGTATATGCACCAGAAGAAGAAAGGGAACATCATCAACATCTCTTCGATTGCCGCCAGCATGAGGCAGGCGGGCCATTCCCCGTACGCGGTGGCGAAATCCGGGGTGGAGGCTTTGACCAAAGTCCTCGCCAAGGAAGAGGGGCCCAACGGCATCCGCGTGAACGCCGTCGCGCCGGGTATCGTGAAAACGGACATGGGCGACCGGCTCATGCGAGCCATGGGAGAGGAACGCCTGAAGACCCGCCTGCAATCCACCCCCCTCGGCCGGATTGCCTACCCCGAAGACATCGGCAACGTGGTGGTCTTTCTCGCGTCGGAAAAGGCTTCGTACATAACCGGCAAGGTCATTCACCTGGATGGAGGAATTCTGTAGCGAGATGCTGAGGGTCCGAGGGGACGACGCTCCTTTGAGTTCCGGCCTTCGTTTCCCATTTTTTTCGTTTGCCTGATTTCATTTGACTTCAATCCCGGATGGTATTAGGATTGGATAATTTTTGGTTAGGGGGTGAGAGAAGCGGGACATGGTGGAAAAATTTAGAGGCGCGGCCTTTAGATGGATGCTGGCATTCCTCTTGTCGGGATTGTTCCTCGCCGCAGGCGGATGCGGCCTTCTCTGGACGAAGAAGGAGCCGGAGAAGACCCCCCAGGGCATGTACAACGCGGCCCTGCAGCTTCTTGAAAAAAAGAAGTACACGGAGGCCGCCGAAGCCTTCAAGAAATTCAAAGAGGAGTTTCCCTTAAGCACCTACACCCCGCTCGCCGAGCTGCGGGCGGCTGACGCCCTCTATTTCGACAAGAATTACGCCGAAGCGATCGTCCTCTACGAAGAGTTCAGGAAGCTCCATCCCATCCACGCCGAGATCCCCTACGCTACCTACCAGGTAGGCATGTGCCATTTCAAACAGATGCTCACCGTCGACCGCGACCAGACGGTCCTGGAAAAAGCCCTGGAACAGTTCCGGTACCTGGTGGAAAATTTCCCGCAAACGAAGTACGCCTCCGACGCGAAGACCAAAATGCAGCTTTGCCTGCTTCAGCTGGCCGAACATGAGTTTTACGTGGGGCACTTCTATTACCGCATGGGCCACTACCGGGGGGCCCTCGGCCGGTTTGAAGATATTCTGAAGAAATACCCGGACAGCGGAATGGAGCGGAAGGTCAACCCTTTGATCAAGAACTGCAGGGAAAAGATCGAACGGGAAGACAGCAAGAAGAGGGAGAAAGAAGCAAGATCGAAGAAAAGCCACGGTTGAAAGGCGGAATTGGTTTATCACCCCCACCCTCGCCCTCCCCCGTCGAAGGGGGAAGGGGATTTTTTGGATGGGGACCGGTCAAATCAGCTCGTAGATTTTTTCCAGGGCCTGCGATAATCCTTCCACTTTGGTCCCGCCTGCCTGGGCCATGTCGGGCCGGCCTCCGCCGGTGCCCCCCACGTATTGAGCCACTTCCTTCACCAGTTTCTGTGCCGGGTATTGATCAGCCAGGTCCGGGGTGACCGTGCAGAGGAGCATGGCCTTGCCGTCGCCCTTTGCGCCGAGAAGGACGATCCCCGAGCCGATCCGGTCCCGGAGGCGGTCGGCGATTTCCCGCAGGGTCCTGGCGTCCCGCGCTTCCACGAGGGTTGAGAGAACCCGGACGCCTTTGATGTCCCTGGCGGAAGAGGTCAAGTCCCGGGTCTGGCCGGAAGAGATCTTGGCCTGAAGCGCCTCGAGGGCTCTTTCCGTTTCTCTCTGCTGGCGCAGAATCCGCTGCACCCGGTCCGCCACTTCGCCCGGCTTGGCTTTCACGGCATCGGCAACAGCCCTGAGTTCCGCCTCCTGCCCTTTGACGGCGCGCCAGGCCTCGCGCCCGGTGACCGCCTCGATCCGGCGGACTCCCGAGGCGATCCCCGTCTCCGAGATGATTTTGAAAAGGCCGATGTCTCCGCTTCGGCGGCTGTGGGTCCCGCCGCAAAGCTCCGCGCTTATCTTCCCGACCCGGACCAGCCGGACGATATCCCCGTATTTTTCGCCGAAGAGAGCCATGGCGCCACTTTGCAGGGCCTCTTTGTACGGTATCTGAGATACCCCCACTTCCAGGTTCTCCCGGATGCGCGAGTTGACGATCTCCTCGACCCGGTCGATTTCTTCGTCCGAAAGCGGAGAAAAATGGGTGTAGTCGAAACGAAGACGGTCCGGGGCGACCAGGGAGCCGGCCTGTTTGACGTGCTCCCCCAGGACCTGCTGCAGGGCCGCCTGGAGAAGGTGGGTCGCCGTGTGATTAAGCGCGGTGTCGAAGCGGGTCTCCGGGTTCACTCGAAGGCGGAGCCGGTCCCCGACGCGAAGCTCGCCGGATTTCACGGTCCCATGGTGGGTGATCACGTCGGCCAGCGGCCGCAGGGCGCGGGAAACTTCCATCCGGGCCCCGTCCCGGGCGATCACCCCCTGATCTCCGACCTGGCCGCCCGCTTCCCCGTAAAAAGGCGTGCGGTCGGTGATCACCTCAACCTCTTCTCCCTCTCCTGCCGCCTGGACTTCGGCGTCGCCCTTCAGGATCTTCAGGATCGTGCCTTCGGCCTCCAGTTCCTCGTACCCCACGAATTCCGTCCTGACGTTCTGCGCGGCCAGGGACTTGTACTTCTCCCGCAGGGCTTCATCCCCCGAGCCCTTCCAGGATTCGCGGGCCCGTTCCCGCTGAGTTTCCATGGCCGCCTCGAAACCCGCTCGGTCGAGGGAGAACCCTTCATCCCGAGCGATCTCCTCGGTGAGGTCGAGGGGGAAGCCGTAGGTGTCGTAGAGCTTGAAGATGAGTCCTCCCGGGATTTCCCGGGATCCCCGGCTCCGGAGCTTGCCGATCTCTTCGCCCCAGAGGCGCAGGCCCGTATTCAGGGTTTCGGAAAAGCGATCTTCTTCGTTGGCGATGACTTTCCGGATCATCTCCCGGGCGCTCAGCAGTTCGGGGTAGGCATCCCGCATCCCTTCAATCACCTGGTCGGTGAGCCGATAGAGGAAGGCGTCCTGGATTCCCAGCTTCTTCCCGTGACGGATGGCCCGCCGCATGATTCTGCGAAGCACGTATCCTCTCCCTTCGTTGGAAGGGAGAATTCCGTCGCCGATGAGAAAGGTCGCCGCCCGGCTGTGGTCGGCGATCACCCGGAAGGAGACGCCTTGCGGGGAGGCGGGCAGGTACTTTTTCCCGGCCAGGCTTTCAATGGCCCGCGAGAATGTCCCCGAAAAGGTCGGTGTCGTAGTTGCTTTCCACCCCCTGGACGACGGCGGTGATTCGTTCGAGCCCCATGCCGGTGTCGATGCTGGGCTTGGGGAGGGGTTTCAGCGTCCCGTCGGGAAAGCGTTCGAACTGCATGAAGACGAGGTTCCAGAGTTCCAGGTACCGGTCGCAGTCGCACCCGAGGCCGCACTCGGGGCGCCCGCAGCCGACGCCCGGTCCCTGGTCGATGATGATCTCCGAACACGGCCCGCACGGGCCGGTGTCGCCCATCTGCCAGAAATTATCCTTGGTGGGAAATTCCCGGATCCGGTCTTCCGCGACGAAGCGTTTCCAGAACCCGCGGGCCTCCTCATCGGGCCCGAGGCCCAGGGACTTCTCTCCCTCGTGAATCGTCACCCAGAGTTTTTCCGGGGGCAGCCGAAGCGTCCCGGTCAGGAATTCCCAGGCCAAGGCGATGGCCCCTTCCTTGAAATAATCGCCGAAGGAAAAGTTTCCCAGCATCTCGAAAAAAGTGTGGTGCCGGGCCGTGTAGCCCACGTTCTCCAGGTCGTTGTGCTTTCCGCCGGCGCGCACGCACTTCTGGGAAGTCGTGGCGCGGGGGAAGGGGGCCTTTTCCTCTCCGGTGAAGTAGTTCTTAAACTGGACCATGCCGGCGTTGGTGAAGAGCAGGGTAGGGTCCTTTTGGGGGACGAGGGAGGAGCTGGGGGCGATCGTGTGCCCCTTGCTTTCGAAAGTAAGTCAAGAATTTCTGGCGAATCTCGCTTCCGGTGATCATTCTTCCGTAAAACCTCCTCCATTCCTGCAGAACTTCCATTATATCATCCCACGGAAACCCCCGGCGGAAAAGGAGATTTGCCAGGCGTTTCTTTTCCCGCGGCGAGATTCCCTCCAGCCTTTGTCCTTTCAGCTTCGAGCCGAGGACCTTTTGCAGCCGCTCCCGGGAGGACCCCTCCTGCGCCGCCGCATCGGCAACGGGCAGGGCCATTTCGGACGGAATTCCCTTTTCCAAGCAGTTTCTGCGCGACCCGCCGCGGCCCCCAGAGCTTCTCCTTCGTGCAGTAAGAGGCCAGCCGCCGGGCGTAACGCTCGTCATCCAAAAAGCCAAGAGACTCCAGCCTGCGGAGGATCCCTTCCACCTCGGGAGCCGCTACTCCTTTCCCCAGGAGCTTTCGCCTCAGGCCCTCGAGGCTGTAATCACGGGCGCCGAGGAGGCGAAGAGCATAGGCGAAGTCCTCCTCCGGGGACTTCATTCCGCTTTTCGGCTGGGAAGTGCGGGAGTGGGGGACGGGGCGCGGTTTCCGGAAGATCAATCCTCTTTTGCCTTCTTAATCAGGCCGTAGGTCTCCTTGACCTTATCTTCAATGCCTCGGGCGATTTCCGGGTGTTCCCGCAGAAAAATCTTGGCATTTTCCCGGCCCTGGCCGATCCGCTCGCCGTCGAAGGAAAACCAGGCCCCGCTCTTCTCGACGATTTCCTTTTCCACCGCGAGGTCGATGAGGTCTCCTTCGCGGGAGATGCCTTCGCCGTACATGATGTCGAACTCCACTTCCTTGAAAGGGGGAGCCATCTTGTTCTTCACGACCTTGACCTTGGTCCGGTTCCCGATTACGTCCTGTCCGTCCTTGATCGCCCCGATCCTGCGGATGTCCAGGCGGACGGAAGCGTAGAATTTCAGCGCGTTTCCTCCCGTGGTCGTCTCCGGGTTGCCCATGAACACGCCGATCTTCATCCGGATCTGGTTGATGAAGATCACGCAGGTGTTCGACTTGCTGATGGTGGAGGTCAGCTTTCGCAGCGCCTGGGACATGAGCCGCGCCTGAAGGCCCATGTGGGCGTCGCCCATCTCCCCCTCCAGTTCGGCCTTGGGGACCAGGGCGGCCACGGAGTCGATGACCACGACGTCGATGGCCCCGCTGCGCACCAGCATGTCGGTGATCTCCAGGGCCTGTTCTCCCGTGTCCGGCTGGGAGATGAGAAGGTCGTCGGTCTTCACCCCCAGCTTCTGGGCATAGCCCACGTCCAGGGCGTGTTCCGCGTCGATGAATCCGGCGATGCCGCCCTTTCTTCTGCGCTTCGGCGACGATATGGAGCGCCAGGGTGGTCTTGCCCGAGGCCTCCGGGCCGAAGATCTCCACGACCCTTCCCCGGGGGATCCCCCCGACGCCCAGGGCGATATCCAAGGCGAGCGAGCCAGTGGGAATGACCGGGATTTCGGGGAGAACGGCGTCCGTTCCCAGGCGCATGATGGACCCCTTCCCGAATTGGCGCTCGATTTGACTGACCGCAAGCTCAATGGCTTTTTCCTTCTGGCTCTCCGCTGGCATACCGCCTCCTTTTAATTAATTGAAAAAATGAACCACAGAGGTCACCGAGGTTTTTAGAAAAATCAAAGATTTGTAACCTTTTAATAACATCTCCGAACGGGGTAGGGCCGCCTCAGAAATCCCCCTTTATCCCGCTTTTTCAAAGGGGGAAAAGTCTATCTCCTCCCTTTGGAAAAGGGAGGTTGGGAGGGATTTCCGGGAAATTTTATCGACCCCTCCTGGGTTCAGAGAGGCATATTGACTTCCCTGGATACGTTGCCCTTTGGCTTCTTCAATTCAAGCTCTCGGTCCTCTGTGTCCTCCGTGGTCAATTATTTTACGCCTTTTTCATCTCGAAATTTCGCAGCTTGGTGTAAACGGCCCCGGTGGGCTTCAGTTCACTCCGGAAGAGAAAGACTTCATCCGCCCGGAAACCTCCGACCTCCGCTTCTTTATGTTCTTCCAGAGCCCGGGCCAGGGCCGCCTTCCCGCGCGGGGAGCGCACCCTCCCCAAGGTCAGATGGGGGGAGAAGGGCCGGTTCTCGGAAGGAAAGGAGAGCTCGGCCGTCTTCGTCTCGATGGCCTGCTGCAGTGATTGAAGTTGCTCTTTCCCCCGTTCAACACCCACCCAGACGACACGGGGGCTCCGGCTGGAGGGAAACCCTCCCATTCCTTTCACCGATACCTCGAAAGGCTCCCAGGCAGAGACCACCGGTCCCACCGCCTGCGAAATCCTTTCCACGTCCTCTTCCTGGATATAGCCCAGGAATTTCAGCGTGAGGTGGACCCCCTCGGGGCGCACCCACTTCACATCCGCGTCCGTGCGCCGCAGGTCCCGCTGCAGCTCCTCCATCCGCGACTTGAGGTCCGGGGGGATTTCAATGGCAATAAAAGAACGGATCATAGGCATAATTACCAGGAATGCCTCAAATGTCTTAAATGCACTTGAATGCCTTAAATAAAAACACGATTATGCCGGGGGCGTCCTGGACAGTCCGGGTAAAACGTTCAAGAAATACCTTCGCACCCAGTCGATCGCCGTGTAGGCCGAGATCGTCTTGATCCGGTCCCGGTCGCCGAAGAATCGATACCCCTTCGAGACGGTCCCCTCCGGCCCGGAAAGAGCGATGAAGACGGTGCCGACGGGTTTTTCTTCCGAGCCCCCGTCCGGCCCGGCGATTCCGGTAACCGCCAGGCCGAGGGTGGTGTTGCCGGCCCGTCGGACTCCTTCGGCCATTTTTTCGGCAACTTCCGCGCTCACCGCCCCCTTGGCCTCGATGAGGGGTTCGGGGACCCCAAGCATCTGCGTCTTGGCCGCATTGCTGTAAACCACAACCCCTCTCTCAAAGTAGGCGGAACTCCCCGGCACCTGGGTGAGGCGATGCCCGATGAGGCCCCCTGTGCAAGACTCCGCGACTGCCAACGTCGCCTGATTCGACGTAAGCAGGCTGCCCACGATCTCTTCCAGCGTTTCCCGACCGGCGGCAATGACCCGCCCCCCCAGCTTTTCGCGTATGATGCCCTCCAGCTCGTTCAGGCGCCCTTCCACGTCTTCGGCCGGATTTCCTTTAACCGTGATCTTCACGTGGTTCTCGGGAAATCGGGGGAGGTAAGCCAGCGAAGCCGAAAACTCTCCCGGGTCGATGTCTTTCAGCAGGTCGGCGATCGCGGATTCCGTGTAACCGAACACTTTCAGCGTGGTGGATCGGGCGAGGATTCTATCTTTCCTTTCCTTTTGCAAAAGGGGGATCACGTTCTCCCGGAACAGGTATTCCAGTTCCCGCGGCACCCCCGGGAGAAAGATGAAAATCTTACCGGCGCGACGGACGGCGAACCCGCACGCGGTGCCGAGCGGGTTTGGGATGATCTCAGACTGCTGCGGGAAAAAGGCCTGCTTCTCGTTGGAGACGGGCATCTCCATCCCCCTCTCCGAAAACCGCTTCCGGAGCCCGTCCAGCACTTCCTTATTCACAACGAGGTGGAGGCCCAGGGCCTTTGCCGCGGATACGGCGGTGATGTCGTCCTTGGTGGGTCCGAGCCCCCCGCTGACAATGACTGCCTCAGCCCGGTCCTGCGCCCGATGAAGGGCATCTTCGATGCGCCAGGAGTCGTCGCCGGTCGTCGTGATGAAGATCACCTCCAGGCCCGCTCCCGCAAGCTCTCCGGCCATAAAAGCCGCGTTCGTGTCCACGATTTCGCCGGAGGTGATTTCGTTCCCGATGGTGATGATTTCGATTTTCATGATCTTCTCACTCCGACCGGGAGAAACTTTCCACGAAAAGATCAGAAACCCGGATGCCAGTAAACAATCAGGCGAAGGAGGAGATTCGCATAAATTCCGGCTACCGCGTCATCCAACACGACCCCCGCTCCGCTCTTCATTCGTCGGTCGATCGCCCCCGCCGGAGGCGGCTTCATTATATCCAAAACCCTGAAAAAAAGGAATCCGGCGACCAGGATCGTGAGGGTACGGGGCAGGAAAGCCATGGTGATCAAAAAGCCCGCTACCTCGTCGATAACGATCTTCGGACTGTCGGTTTCGCCCAGGATCCTCTGGGCTTTTTCCGCGACCCAGCAGGCCAGGGCGACAAATGCCGCGGTGCTGAGGAAGTACAAGCCGGGAGGGAGGGGCGCGTAGATAAAAAAGACGAGCAGGCCGACGGCCGTGCCCGCCGTGCCGGGGATCCAAGGAAAATACCCAACCCCTCCCGCAGAGGCGAGCGCCAGGATGAAACGACCCCGGCCCCCTATCTCACCTTTCTCCATACCACGCGCAAACAGGCCAATTTTATTCGAGCTTTGCTCCCCGTCCGCAAATCCCGGCCGAAGATTCAGGGAATGAAAGTAGCTTCTTTGTTCATGGATGTCAATAAAAAATCGTGATTCGGACGTATCCCCCGGACATCAGCCATCCGACGTCAGACCCGAAGGAAGAACGGCCCGAGATTACCCGCAAAATAAATGTTTGCCGTCATGAAAGACCGGGCGGATTTGACCGTGTCGAAAGCGGGGGTTTTCGCGAAGGGGTGTCTAAACAAAGATCCTGTAATATTTCAGATTATCGCCGCGCTTGACGATAATCCTCTTGGCAGGGGAAATTTTTTGGCTTTCCTCTGTCACCTTCTATATTCTAAAAACCCATTTAATCACGGAGTGATAGGCGGATGAGCGGGCGGTTGGGGGAACTCTTAGTCAATAACGGGCTGATTACCCCCAAACAGCTTGATGAGGCCCTCCAGGAGCAGAAGATCTCCGGCAACAAGCTCGGGTCCTCTCTGGTAAAACTCGGCATCATCTCGGAAAAAAACCTCGTCTCCTTCCTGAGCAGGCATTACGGCGTTCCGGCCATCGACTTGAATGAAGTCCAGATCGACCCGGAAGCCATGAAAATGATCCCCGCGGATGTGATTTTCAAATACCAGGCCATCCCCATCAAGCGAATCGGTTCCACCCTGCGCGTGGCCATGAGCGATCCTTCCAACATCCTGGCCATCGACGATATCAAGTTTCTCGCCGGCTGCCACGTGGAAGTCTTTGTCTCCACGGAAAGCGCCATCAAGGCTTCCATCGACCGGTTCTACGACCCGACGGATACCCTTTCCGAGATCATGGGTACGATCGAAGAAGGGGAAGGGATGGAGCTCCTCGATGACTCGGAAGACGTCGACGTCAGCGAGCTCCAGCAGGCCTCGGAAGACGCGCCGGTCATCAAGCTGGTCAACCTCATCCTGAACGAGGCCATCAAACGGCAGGCCAGCGATATCCATATCGAACCGTACGAGAAGGTTTTCCGGGTCCGGCTGCGCATCGACGGGGTGCTGCACCAGTTCATGACTCCCCCGATGAAATTGAAGAACGCCATGACTTCCCGGGTGAAGATCATGTCCAAGCTGGACATCGCCGAGACGGCGGCTGCCCCAGGACGGCCGGATCAAGGTGAAGCTGGGCAAGGACAAAGAGATGGATTTCCGGGTCTCGGTCCTCCCGACCCTTTTCGGCGAGAAAGTGGTCATGCGTCTGCTGGACAAATCCACCCTGCAGCTGGACATGACCAAGCTCGGCTTCGAGGAAAACCCGCTCCAGGAATTCAAAGAGGCCATTCATAAACCTTTCGGCATGGTCCTGGTGACCGGGCCCACGGGAAGCGGGAAAACCACGACCCTCTATTCGGCCCTGACCGAGCTGAACCAGATTACGGACAACATCTCCACGGCCGAGGACCCGGTGGAGTTCAACCTCATGGGAATCAACCAGGTCCAGATCCACGAGGAGATCGGCCTGAGCTTCGCCAACTGCCTGCGTTCGTTCCTGCGCCAGGACCCGGATATCATCATGGTGGGAGAGGTCCGGGATTTCGAGACCGCGGAGATCGCCATCAAGGCCGCCCTCACGGGACACCTGGTCCTGAGCACCCTCCACACGAACGACGCCCCCAGCACCATCAGCCGGCTCTTGAACATGGGGATCGAGCCGTTCCTCGTGGCGTCCGCGGTGAATCTCATCGTGGCCCAGCGGCTGGCCAGGAAGATCTGCGAGGGGTGCCGGCAGGTGGTCCAGGTTTCGCCCCAGATGCTCGTGAACCTCGGAGTCGCCCCGGATGAACTGCACGGGTTCACCTGTTACAAAGGCTCCGGCTGCGCGCGGTGCAACCAGACCGGCTACAAGGGCCGGGTGGCCCTCTATGAGGTATTGCCCGTGCGGGACGAGATCCGGGAGCTGATCCTGCAGGGAGGTTCGGCAGGGGAAATCAAGAAGGGAGCGATCCAGCTCGGAATGAAGACGCTGCGCCAGGCCGCGCTGCAGAAACTCAGGGACGGAATCACCACGGTAGAGGAGGTCCTAAAAACCACAGTGGAAGATTGAGACTGTGGGAAGACGGAGGAAATATGGCGGAAGTGTACATCTGGGAGGGACGGTCCCGCAAGGGAGTAATCGAAAAGGGAGAGATGGAGGCCAGCAATGAGGCTTCCGTCCGGACGCAGCTTCGCCGGCAGCAGATCCTGGCGACGAAAATCCAGGCTAAACCGAAAGACGTCCTCAAGGGCCTTTCCTTCCTGCAGCGAAAGAGAGTCAGGGAGAAGGAGATCGTCGTCTTCACCCGCCAGTTCGCCACGATGATCGACGCCGGGCTTCCCCTCGTTCAGTGCCTGGAAATTCTCTCCAGCCAGCAGGATAATAAATATTTCAAGGAAATTCTGATCAAGGTGAAAGGGGACGTCGAGGCGGGCTCCACTTTCGCCGACGCTCTCCGCAAGCAGCCGGCGGTCTTCAACGACCTGTTCTGCAACCTCGTGGCCGCGGGGGAAGCGGGCGGTATTCTGGATACCATCCTCGACCGGCTGGCAAAATACATCGAAAAAACGATGAACCTGAAAAGGAAAGTGAAAGGGGCCATGGTGTACCCGGGCGCCGTCCTGGCGGTGGCCCTGCTGGTGATCGGATCTCTTCTGGTTTTTGTAATCCCGGTCTTCCAGAAGATGTTCGCGGACATGGGGGGAACGCTTCCCGCGTTCACCCAGATGGTCATCAACCTCAGCGATATGATGCGGAATTACTGGTGGGCCTTCGCGATCATCCTGGTCGGGGGGTACCTGGGATTCCGGGGCTACTACCGGACCGATCCGGGAAGGGCCAAAGTCGACGATTACCTGCTCAAAATCCCGATTTTCGGATCCCTGATCAGGAAAGTGGCCATCGCCAAGTTCACCCGAACGCTCAGCACCATGCTCTCCAGCGGCGTTCCCATCCTGGAAGGCCTCGAGATTGTGGCCCGCACGTCGGGCAACAAGACCATCGAGAAAGCGATTCTGAGAACCCGGGCGAGTATCGGGGAAGGGAAGACGGTAGCCGAGCCGCTGGGGACGAGCGGGATCTTCCCTCCCATGGTCGTGCAGATGATCTCCGTCGGGGAATCTACCGGGCAGTTGGATACCATGCTTTCCCGGATTGCGGATTTTTACGACGAGGAAGTCGACACCGCGGTGGCAGCCCTGACTTCCCTCTTGGAGCCGATTCTCATGGTTTTCCTGGGCACCGCGATCGGCGCTCTGGTCATTGCCATGTACCTGCCTATCTTCCGGATGGCTTCCGTCCTGGGGAATTAACGGCCGCCTCGAAGAGTAATTTAGTTCGGAGAAAAAATCTTTGCCACTCCGAACTCCCGTACGGGCGGGTTTCAAACCCGCCCCTACGCCGAACCGCTTTCCGCGCCGGCAACCTTTCCCATCTCCTTTATCGTTACCCAATCAGCAGAATCGCTGTACAATATGGACGAGGAGTTTCATCGTGTCGATTTATCTTGACCACGGGGCCACCTCGTTCCCAAAACCTGAGGTCGTGTACCGCAGAATCAATGAGGTCCTGCGCCGCACCGGGGCCAACCCCGGTCGGTCCGACCACAAGATGGCGAGGAAAGCCAGCAGAATCCTGACGGATACCCGGGAAGAGATCTCCCTGCTCTTTAATCTTCCCCGACCCGAGCGGGTGATCTTCACCGCAAACGCGACGGAGGCGATCAACCTGGGGCTGAAAGGAATCTTGTCCCCGGGGGACCTGGCGGTCACCTCTTCCCTGGAGCACAACTCGGTTATTCGGCCCCTGCGGAGATTGGAAGCGTCGGGAGTCGGTTTTTATCAGGCGCCCTGTTCCCGCGGCGGAAACCTGTCTCTCCGGGCGCTCAGGAGAAACCTGAAGAGGAAAACCAGGCTTATTGTCCTCACCCACGCCTCGAACGTTTTGGGGACGATTCTCCCGATTGAAGAGGTGGGAGAGCTGGCCCGCTCCCGGGGGATTCTCTTCCTCGTGGATGCGGCCCAGACCGCCGGCCTGATTCCGATCGACGTGCAGAAAATGAAAATCGACCTCCTGGCCTGCCCGGGGCACAAGTCCCTCTACGGCCCCCCCGGCACGGGTTTCCTCTACGTCGGCGAAGGCATCGACCTGCGCCCGCTGAAAGAAGGAGGAACGGGAACGGAGTCGGAAAAAGAGGAACAGCCCCTGGGAATGCCCCATCGGCTTGAGAGCGGGACCCTGAACACCCCCGGAATCGCGGGGTTGGGGGCCGGCGTCGCATTTGTGCGGAAGGAAGGGATTGATAAAATTTGGAAGAAAGAAAAGGGCCTCACCCGGCACGTCCTTCGGGGGCTGAAGAAGATTCCGCGGGTCCGGGTTTACGGTCCTCCGGACGGAGGAAGACCGGATTCCGCATCGTCTCTTTCAACGTGGACTCGATCCACCCCGGGCAGGTGGGCTTCCTTCTCGACGAGGTATATGATATTCTGGTTCGAGCAGGCCTGCATTGCGCGCCCCACGTCCACCGCATGATCAAAACCTTTCCCGCGGGAACCGTCAGGGCCAGTTTCGGTTTTTTCAACTCTCCGGAAGATTCCCAGGCCCTTGTCCGAGCGGTCAGGGAGATCTGCCGGATGAAGAGATAAGCTAATACAAAGAAATAATAAATTTACAAAATGTAGGGTGCGTTCCCTCGATCGCACCGGGGGAAGGCCTGATCGGGGATCAGGCCTGAATCTTTTCGTCACCGAGCGAAAGCCGTTGAATCAGTTCTCGCCGAGCCGGCAGAAATTCCCCGCACTCTGAAAATTCCTGGCCCTCCGGATGGGTCACCGACGTGACGGGGGATAACGTCAATTTTTTCACCGCTTCGGTGAGGGCTATGGTGCGGGGGACATGGCTCGAACCATGCACCCTGTTGAGATAAGTGTTCGAATGAAAGTTCTTGGGCATTGAGTCCTCCTGCGATGAAACCGCCGCCGCGGTCGTGCAGGACGGCCGCGAGATCCTCTCCAGCGTCGTCGCCTCCCAGGTATCGTTGCACGGAAAGTACGGGGGAGTTGTCCCGGAGCTTGCCTCCCGCAAGCACGTCGAGGCGATCCTCCCGGTCATCGAGGAGGCTTGTTCCAACTCCGGGGTGAGACTCGCCGGGATCGACGCGATCGCCGTGACCCAGGGACCGGGACTCGTCGGTTCCCTGCTGATCGGAGTCGCGGCGGCCAAGTCCCTGTCCTACGTTCTCGGGGTTCCCCTTGTGGGAGTCAATCATCTTCTGAGCCATGTGGCCGCGGGGTTTCTCTCGGTCCCTTCCATTGTTTTTCCTTTCCTCGCGCTGGTCGTATCCGGCGGTCATACCAGCCTTTTCCGGGTGGAAAGCCGGACCCGGATGACGGTGATCGGGCGGACGCGCGATGACGCCGCCGGAGAAGCCTTCGACAAAGTCGCCAAACTGCTGGAACTTGGGTATCCGGGAGGGGGAGTCATCGACCGGCTAAGCAGGGAAGGGGACCCATCGGCGATCGCCTTCCCACGCCCGTTGCTCGAACCCGATTCCCTGGACTTCAGCTTCAGCGGACTTAAGACCGCGGTTCTCAACCACGTGAAGAGCCTCAGGGAGAAGCCCTCTCCGCTTCAGATCCGTAACATCGCGGCTTCCTTTCAGGAGGCGGTGGTGGACACCCTGGTAACGAAAGCGTTCCGGGCCGCGAGGCAGGAGAACGTCCGGGAGATGGTCGTTTCCGGAGGCGTGGCCTGCAATTCCCGTCTCCGGGAGAAGTTTTCCGGGGCGGGAGCAACTTCTCACGTCGCGGTACACATCCCCCCGCCCGCTCTCTGCACCGACAACGCCGCCATGGTCGCCGCAGCCGGGTTCCACCTTCTTGCGGAGGGTTGCCGTGCCGACTTGGAGCTCAACGCTTATTCCCGAATTCCGCCGGCGTGATCCGGCACCCGCTAGAAAACGGAAAAAGCGTTAGACGATTGAAAGCTCTTCAAAGTCATTCCCGCGAAAGCGGGGTCCGGTATGAGATGGAAAGAGAAAGCCTGAAAAATCCCGCCGGCAGAACCCGCAAAGCACCCTGGAAGCGGAAATTGCGCCTGCTTTCTCTTCGGCTCCTGCGATTGCGGGGGCAGCCCGAGGAGGTGGCCGGGGGCATGGCGGTCGGGGTCTTCATCGGGTTCACCCCCACCGTTCCCTTGCACACGGTCCTCGCCGTGGGGATAGCTCTCCTCCTGCGGAAGAGCAAGTTGGCCGCCGCCTTGGGTTGTTGGATTGCGAACCCCTTTGTGCTTCCGTTTATCTATGTTCTGGATTACCGATTGGGGCAGGTCATCCTGGGGGTTGAGAGGCCTTTCGTTGACTTCTCGGGATTGTCGGGATCTTATCTGCTGGATCTTGGATGGGAGATTGCGTTTCCCCTCCTTACCGGGGGAATGGTCCTGGGTCTTCTTTCCATCCCTCCTTCTTACTTTCTCACCAAAAGGTTCGTCATCCTCTACCGGGAGAGGAAACGAAAACGGTTGGACAGAATTGCCCTCCCTTCGCAGAGAGCTTAAGGCGCTGAATATCCGGCCTAGAAAAAACCTGGGGCAGAATTTTGTCCAGGACCCCAACGTTCTCCGCAAAATCGTGGACGAAGCTTCGCTCGACCCAAACGATATCGTAGTGGAAATCGGCGGCGGGCTGGGGAGCCTCACGGCCCCGCTGGCGCAACTGGTGAAAAAGGTGTACGCCCTCGAGATCGACTCCGAGGCTGGCGCAGGCCCTGCGGGTGCGCTTTTCCGGGACGGATCGGGTGGAAGTAATTTTGGGCGACGCCTTGCGATTCGAATTCGCGCCCCTTTTTGGCACGTGGAAAAGAAAAATGAAGGTGGTGGCCAACCTGCCCTACGAGATCTCCAGCCCGATGATATTTCGGCTGCTGAGAGAGAGGGAGTATTTTTCCCTTATAGTCTTAATGCTGCAGAGAGAGGTGGCCCGAAGAGTAGTTGCAAGGCCGGCGACGAGGGATTACGGTCCTCTCGCCGTCTGGTCCCAGCTTTACAGCCGTCCGAGCATCGCTTTCTTCGTAGCCCCAGGGTCTTTTCACCCCCCGCCCAAAGTGGAATCGGCCGTGGTGAAGTTTGAAATCCTGCCGGAGCCGAGCGTCCCCATCGAAGATGAGGGAGCGTTGCGGGAGGTTATCCGTTCCGCTTTCAACTACCGCAGGAAGACTCTGACCAGGGCTCTGCAGGCCGGAAGTTTTTCCCGCCTGTCGCGGCATGAAATCCAGGAGGCTATCTCCGCTTCCCGGATTCCCCCGGACGCCAGAGGAGAGACTTTGTCGCTCGAGCAGTTCGCCGACCTCGCCCGCAACCTTCATCCGGAAGATTCCGATTGAGGGTACGAGGTACGGATGAGCCGACAAAAGGTTTTCCTCATCTTCTCCGTCGTGGCGCTCATCTTCCTCCTTTTCGCCTCCTCCCTGGCCCGCAGCTTTTGGAGCGTCCTCGTGGTGACTGAGCTCCTGAACTTCGACTCCCGGGGGTGGCTGGAAACTTTTACGGCAGCACCCAGGTTAAGAGAGGTTTCTTACAGGGGTCCCCAGGGAAACGTGAAGGCTGACCTTTACCTCCCGGCTCCCGGACGGAAAGGCAGCGGGATACTGTTGAATCATGGGGTGATCGACACGGGGAAAGATGACCCGCGCCTGAAGCGGTTTGCCGGGATTCTCTGCCGGGCAGGTTTTGCTGTCTTCGTCCCGGATTTTGAGGGGATGCGTTCCTTCCGCATCTCCCCCAAAGACGCGGATGAAATCCAGGCGGCATTTGAAAATTTCATCTCCCGGGGGGAGACCGCGCCGGATTCGTGCGGGCTTTTCGGCTTCAGCTACGGGGCCGGGCCGACGATCATTGCCGCGTGCCGGCCTGAAATCCGCTCCAGTGTTCGTTTTGTCGTCTCTTTCGGGGGGTACTACGACCTGAGGAACGTCCTCTCCTATCTGGCAACGGGGTACTCTGATTTCGGAGGGAAGAGGTACTACCGCCCGCCCCAGGAGTACGGGAAATGGGTCTTCCTGGCCAACAACCTCGACCTGGTGGAGTCTCCCCCGGATCGGGAGGTGCTCCGACGTATTCTGGACCTGAAGCTTCGGGACGAGAAAGCGGCGATTGACCCGTTGGTGCCTCAACTGGGGGAAGAGGGAAGGAACATTTTGAATCTTCTCGCCCATGCCGACCCAGCGCAAACGGAAGCCTTCTTCGGTAGACTTTCGCCATTCATCCGTTCAACGGTCGAGGATCTTTCCGTCAATCGGGTTTACCGCCACCTGGAGGCGGAGTTAATCCTGGCCCACGGGGAGGACGACGACCTGATCCCGTTCACGGAAACCCTACGCCTGGCGCAGGCCGCTCCCAACCCCGAAAAGGTCTTTTGCCAAATCCTGAAAACCTACTCCCACGTAGACCCGGACCCAAAACCCCTCACCCTGCATAGCTTCTTCACCCATCACCTGCCGGAGGGGTGGAAGCTCTTTGGCCTCGTCTACCACCTGATGGCTTTCGCTGAGCCGAATTCTTGACACCGTTCCGTTTGTCTGCTCTATTGGGAGGACGGGAGCGGAGCGTCTCTTTAAAAGTCAAAAAATTTTTGTCGTACCTAGTTCATCTGCATCCATTAGGTCTGTAGGGCGACCCCTCGCAATCGCCCCTTAGATGCAGATTAGTGTTCTTTTTTTACGGCTACCCCTCTCCGTGTTCTCTGTGGTTCTATTAAAAAATGAGCAAACTTCATCTTCATCTCCGCAAACGAACCGAACAGGCCATTCTGAAGCATGGAATGCTTTCGAAAGGCGACCGCGTTCTGGTGGGCGTCTCCGGCGGAGCGGACAGCCTGACTCTCCTGAAGCTGCTCTCCGGCCCGCTCCTCTTCGTCCCCAAGCCCGAATTCCTACTGGCCGTGTACGTGGATATGGGGTTTGAGGAGACCAGGAGGAGAATCCGCGGCGAAAATGAAAAAGTATTTTGAAGAGGAAGGCTGCAATCATCAGATCCTGGAGACCAACATTGGCCCCCTGGCGCACAGCGACTTTAACCGCAAAGCCAGCCCGTGCTTCCTCTGCTCACGGCTCAGGAGGAGGCGGCTCTTTGAATTGGCGCGAGAATACAAGTGCAACAAGGTTGCTCTCGCCCACAACAAAGACGACATGATCGAGACCCTTCTGTTGAACATCTTCTTTGCCCGCGAAATCAGCACCATGCTCCCGTACCAGTCTTTCTTCAAGGGAGATTTTTTCCTCATGCGGCCTCTAGCCTACATAGAGGAGTCCCTTCTCAAGAGATTTGCCCGGGAGGAAAACCTCCCGGTGGTCGAAAATCCATGCCCGACCGCTAAAAATACGAAGAGGCAATATATCAAGGACCTCATCAAGAAATTGGATGGAGACCACCGGGGCGTCAAGGAAAACATCTTCAAGGCCATGAAGCACGTCAAGCCGGATTACCTCTTGGTCAAATAACCGCCGCTCCAAAATATCCGTCACTCCCGCGAAAGACTTCGGCGTGAGCTCAGTCGAACGCGGGAGTCCAGGATGCGTTTAAATCCTCCACGTCGCGCCCTAGCGGCGTCCGGCCATGAGGCGATCTGCCAAGATGCAGTCCTGCGCGAAAGCAGTAGATTTCAAACTTGGGTACCCACAGGCTTCTCTCGTAGCCAGGACGATCCACGGACCCACTAACAAATTTCTATTTCATATTGACAACCCCGCCAAAATCGTCAATCATAAAACATAATTCATTCCTGCCCGAAATGTGGCGGTGTAGCTCAGATGGCTAGAGCATGCGGCTCATATCCGCAGTGTCCGGGGTTCGATTCCCTGCACCGCCACCAGTAATTATTGAGGAATTTGCTAAAAATCACTAGTTCCAGACTAGATCCGAGCGGCCCAGAGTGCGGTATTTTGGGTCGTGTCGCATTCTCGGCACCAAGGCATGTGATCCCGTTTGTCGTGATTTCTCGCCAACGCACTCCTAAACTGCTGCCGCTTGCTTCCGCAAGAAATTGGCTTGAATCATTTCTGCGACCGCGCTAGAAATTTCCCCCTCAAGACCCCTGGTCAGGAACTCTGTAGACATCACGAACTTATCGGCCACCTGGGCTTGGTAAAAGGCGCTTTGCGGAACCGAAGCATCTGCAGAAAGGGGAAGAATCGATGTGTTGACTTCTTCCTGTACTCTTCGAGTGACAAGTTTTGGCAGACGGTGTAGATTTCAACTGGCAATCGAGGTTAGGATATACTTTTCATTTCTAGAATTTTGGCGAATTGCAGAAAGTGGCACGTACCCTACAATTTTCCTATTGTCCCAAATGGGAGATCATGATACCTTGGCATTGTTGTTTTCCTACCTGTAAATGACCGAGTCAATAACCTACTTTGAACTTCTGGAGGATTTATGAAATGGGTTTTCCAGAAGGATCTAATTTATTTTTATGAAATTAACAAAAACGCAAGAATCAAAAAATGCACGATTATCACTCCCACTTCGCAAAACCTAGCGCGCCTGGAAAAAGATCTGGAGGAATATTTGCCCAGCCTCCTGGGAACAGGAAAAAATACCTGCTCAAAGGATTGCTCCGATAAAGTAAAAATGCTTGTGCCGGCGTACGACCCATGTCTAACCTGCGTAACTCAATAAAGGATAACAAAAAAATGAAAAAAATATTTATGTCAAAAATAACTATACAAATGTGCTCTTTTTGGGCTGTCTGTTTTTTATTTATTTTGGCCGCTTTTGTAATTAATATTCCCGCAAGCATGGCGGCTAGCGGTTATATTCGCATTGACACGCAATATCCCCATAGCTTCAAGTATGATGACAACGACAGATATTTTCCCATGGGCGATACCGCCTACTCTCTTGTTGGCCAGAGCCAGTCTGTGATCCAAGCTTTTATAGATTCGCGCAGCGCCCACAAATTTAACTATATCCGTATTATGGCGATAACTGCTGGGTTTTGGCCATTCGGCGGCACACCCGAGAGCCCAAAATTCATGGAAATAAATACGGCAGTTTTGCAGAAACTGGACTGGGTATTTGATTATGCGCAAAGCAAAAACATTAATATAGAGCTGATCATCTGGGGTTATGATGCTACGGGCGGGGTTGGCATGTGGGGAAACACGGGATATGAAGATAATTGGATTAACACGCTGGTCAACCGCTACAAGACTCGCACGAATTTATTTATGTGGACTGTGACCAACGAATTTGAGCGCTGGCCTTATAATGATTATGTATACGACTCGTGCGATGTTGATTGGGCGCGCAGGGTCGCGGCAAAAATAAGGAATATTGATCCAATTCATCCGATTGGAGTCCATCCTTCAACCTGGATATCAAACGGCAGGTGTAGCAATATACCATTTAGCTCTTATGGCAGTTTCACGCAAAGGCTGCCACAGATCGTCTGGCCGTTGTGGGCTGGCAGTTATGTTAATTTAAACATTGTCCAGAATAACCAGGGAGTGCATTATAGTACCTGGGATGAAAATGGAGTCACATATTATCCGTTAAATTGGCAGGGAACCGATTACACTGCTACCTGGACCGGGTATGGTTGGGAATTTGAGGCTGCCGGCATGGAAGACAGCATTGCCGATGAATGGTTGCATGGCGGGGAAAAACCTGTCATCAACTCGGAATTTGGTTATCAGTACGAAAGCGGCGCGGAAACAAGCGACCCGGGTTTCTACACGCGCCAGTCGCATACGCAGAACACAACCAGGAAAAAAGCCTGGAAGATCGCGACTGCCGGAGGATTCTTTTCAGCCGGATTTGTGCATACTGCGGTATGGGGGTTTGATTCATCCAAGATAAAGATATGGAGGCCGGAACAGCTGGAGACATTGTATAATTTCTTCACAACTAAAACAGAGTACTGGAAAATGGCGCCGCATCTTGAGCTTGTGGCAGACTATAATTCCTGTCTGGCTTTGCCGGGAGTTGAATATGTCGCGTATTTCCCGCGGGGCGGAACCAACACCGTAAATCTTCAGCCGGGATCCTATTCTTACGAATGGCTCAATCCTGTTTCGGGCGCACTTTCAAGCGGCAGCGTAAATGCTCGGGCGGGCAACAATTCATTCACCGCTCCGTTTTCAGGGGATGCCGTGCTTCATCTTGTTGCATCAGGTACGCCTCAGCCTTACTGTGGCGACAATTCCTGCAATAACGGCGAAACGCGTTCAACTTGTCCGGTCGATTGCTGCAGCTGCCAGCCTACTAATACAGACGCAGTAAATATTTTGACAAAATAGTTACCCTATGATACTGTGGGCGTCATGAGAAACCCAACCCTGATGGTAACGCATCCGGAGGCAAGCAGGGATCGTTTACTGGCCTTGGTACGTCAAATCCCCGGAGCCGCATGGGAATAAAGATCGCGGGGGAGGCTCTTCTCCAAATACCGGGTGATCCCCATGAAGGCGGATTACCAGGAGAAGTCCGAAGTCCAAGCCTGGGTCGCTCAGTATAAGGACCAATTGCCGTGTGCCCTTCAGCCCCCGGCAACGGCCACAATCCTTGCCCAGGTAAAGGCCGATTTCTCCTTCCCGATCTCCGTTCCCGAGTTCCTCGCCTTCATGGGGGAAAAGAGTTGCATGCCCTGCCATCCCCGGGAGTACGAGCACTGGCAGGGAACGGCCCATGCCCGGGCCTACGGGACATTGGTCGAAAAGAATAAAGCCTCCGACCCCACTTGCGTGCCCTGCCATACAACAGGGTATGAATCTTTGTAAGACCCTCGCGCCCGATTCGAAAACGTCCAGTGCGAAGCGTGCCACGGGCCCGCGGAGGCCCATCCCGACCCCCGGAAAGACCTGGAGCATGCGGAAGAACGGATGCCGCGTTTGCCACAATCCCACCAATAGCCCGAACTTTCGTTACGATGTTTATGTGCGGAAAATCGTCCACCCGGAGTGAAAGGGGCGGGGTTGACCTGCACTGCGGCGGTCTTTTCGTCTGCCGAGGGCGGAATAGCCTCCGGGCAGAGCCGAACATCCCCTTTATCTTGATTGGCAGAGGAAGCAGGCAGGGTCATTATGGCTCTGCCTGTTTTGTTTACTTCCTTCAGTAATCATCAAGTTTTAGATCATCCTGCGATTGCAGATAAGTAGGTGGAAAGAGTTAAATTCGGCAGGACAGCGAAAAGTTTCTGGAAAAATGGTGACTTCTTCCTGAAATGGTCCGTTGACATATTCTGCCAAGAGCTGTATGTTTCGACCCTGGCGGATGAGCACTGTCGTCCGGCGGAAGGAGGAGATATGTTCTTCAAAAAGAAGATGTGGACGAATACTGCGCGGCCTCACTGAATGCCCTTTTCTCGCCTGAGCGTGAAAAGGTCTGGGAGCAACTTCGGCAGGCGTGCAATGACCCGGCTCGTTCAGCAATAGACATGACGGTCTACATCAACCACATTCGCGCAATCATGGTTGAACTGGTCCTCATCGCCATCACGAAGAACTGCAATATGGATATCGGGTCCGATGCGCGGTTCTTTACAATGACCTACTTCAAAGATCACGGCGCTACTCACGTTGAGGAAATCGGAAGAACTTACAACCAGGCATTTGGGGCCACCGCAGACGACGGTGTTGCGGCCATGGCGGCTTCGTTCTCTGATCAACTGACAAACGGAAAACTCCGCCAGGACACCATGCAACGTCTCCATGCGGAATTCTATGCCGTCCTAAGACCTCTTTTCGAGGAGTTCAAGTCCATCAAACTGACAACAAAACGAGGATGACGCCGAACAACGGCCTGCTCACGTATTTTCCAACCCGCGGCCGATTGGAAAAACGGAGAGGCCGGGCGTAATCGCTTTCAATCCGTAATTATCAACTCTTCTCCATGGCTCTCCGTATTGACTTGTAGGTGCAAGGGGTAAATTGGGGACCTCCGGTGAACCAATGGTATCGCAGGATGTTGCCCACCCTCGTCGAATCTTTACGCTGCCGCTCGCATCGGGCGCGCTGGCCGCTTCGCAAGCAGGAAGAACGCCGAGCCCATACCCGCAAGGAGGGCGAGCGTGGTGAATCCCGCTTGGTAGTTGCCGGTCATGTCGGCAAGGACGCCCGCGATCATCGGGCCGCCGATCTGGCCGATATGGGTGATCATGAAGGAAAGCCCGAGGATGATGCCGATCGCACTTCGGCCGAAGTAGTCGGCACGAATCGCCTGCATGAAAGGCCCCCGCAGTCCCCAGGCGGTCCCGTGCAGGATGGCGTAGGCGACGATCATCGCGGGCCCCGTGGCGTACGTGAGAAAGAGCAGCCCGCTCATGTGGCCCAGCATGCAGAGCGCGCAAAGAATGCGCTTATCAAACCGGTCGCCGATCCAGGCTCCCAGGCCCACGCCACCGAGCTGGGCCACCGTCTGCAGCATAATGGCGAACGAGGCCGCCTCGATGGTGTAGCCGAGGCCCTCCTTCATGTGCGTGATGGCATGTGTGTTGACGCCAGTGACGACGAACAGCGCGAAGCCGTGGCCGAGTGACAGTAGCCAGAACGCCTTGGTGCGCAGCGCCTCGCCCGCGGTGAAGTCGCGGGTGGTTTCATTGCTCTGTTTTTTAGGCTCCGAAACCGGATCCCGGAAACGAGCGCCGATCCCATCCATCACTTCGCCAATGTCCTCAGGGCGGCGCCGGATAACAAAAGAAAGCGGCAGGCAGACCGCGATGATGATGATCCCGGAGCCGAAGGCGGTGGCGCGCCAGCCCCAGGTAGCGAGCACCCAGGCAACTACGGGCAGGGCGAGGCCACCCAGCGCCATGCCGATCTGCATTGAAGAGAGCGCGCGGGCGCGGTGGCGCTCGAACCAGTGGATCAGTGCGACGTTGAGCGGAAAGAAGCCGCACAGGCTGCCCCCGAGAGCGGTGACAATAAACGCGCCGTAGAAGGCGAGCAGCGAATCGACGTAGCTGAGCAGGATGAAACCCGCGCCGAACATGACCACGCCGAAGCGGATCACCCACTGCGGCCCAAAGCGGTCGATGAACCAGCCGAGCAGCGGTCCGAGGATCGCGGCCTCGACCTGGTGCAGCGCGGCAGCGCCTGAGAGCTCGGTCTTGGACCAGCCGCGGTCATCGCGCAGCACGGCAACGTAAGTGCCGAAGGACTGCAGGAATAGCGTGGACTGGACAAACTGCATGGCGCAACCGGCGCCAACCAGGTACCAGCCGTAGAAGATGCGCTTCATTCCCCCCGCCGAGATATTTATTAGTTGAGGACGCCGATTTCTTCAGATATCGCAGGTTTCATTTTTTTCTGTTTACGCCCGGTTCCGGCGATGCCACACCGTCTCGAACAATATCGTTTGTACTCTCGCATGATTCTCAAAATCCTTCAATAATTGAGTTCAGAAAGTAAACAGCGTTGCCTGCTCTTGATTAATATCTATCTATTGACAGCCTAGCCCCATTCCTTTCCCGTGAAAATAGTCCTTCTGTCTATCTGGAACACGAGAAGATGATCGGGGAGATCCTGGGAAAGCTCGGAAAACGGAAATTCCAGCTCTCTCCTATTTAAACACTCATTCCAACCCCAATTTCCCCAGGCAAACCACCTCGTTACCACCTGAAAAATTGCTTGACAAAATAAGCGATATTTCTATATTTTGAGCCTACCCACAGCCATCCCCGCGTCGAATGAATTTTTTAACGCCGGGACCTCGAAAGACATCTGCAATTGGGTTTTAGACCAAAGGGGTGTTCGCGCCCCCGAACCCCTGAAAAACCAAAAAGGGAGGAGAAGATGATATTATTCGAGGAGTGATTGCCCTTCCTCGCCCTCCAGGCCGCTGATGGGGGAGAAGAACTCGGGAAGGCAGCAAAGCCGGATTGAAACCATGAAGGAGGTCTTTTATGAAGGTCGAGGAGATCCGGACGATCTCGGTCCTTGGCGCCGGGATTATGGGCCATGGAATTGCCCAGAGCTTCCTCACCGGCGGGTACCCGGTTCGGCTGTACGATATCCAGGAAGGCATCCTGGACACCGCCCGGGCGCATATTGAAAAAAACCTGGCCCTCTTTGCGGAGGCGGGGCTTATCAAGGCTGGGGCGATTCCGGGCGCGCTCAAAAAATTATCAACCACCATCGATTTGAAGGAGGCGGTGGAGGGGAGCGATTTCATCGTCGAGGCTTCCCCCGAGAAGCTGGACCTGAAGCAGGAGCTTTTTGGGAAGATGGAAGCTCTTGCGTCCAGCCATGCCATTCTCGCCAGCAACACCTCTTCCTTGACTTTGAAGCAAATGGGGGTGCGGGTAAGGAATAAATCCCGGCTGGTGGTCACCCATTGGTTCAACCCTCCGCACATCGTACCGACCGTAGAGGTCGTGAAGGGAGAGGAAACCAGCGAAGAGACGCTGGAGACGGCTTACCAGCTGCTGGCTCGAATTAAAAAAATGCCGGTGAAAGTCACTAAGGAACTGCCCGGCTTCATTGTCAACCGAATCCAGATCGCGATGGCCCGGGAGGTCATGGATCTCTACGAAAAAGGGATCGCCAGCGCGGCCGATATCGATCGGGCGGTGAAGGGGAGTTTCGGATTCCGGCTGGCCAGCATCGGCCCTCTGCTCACGGTGGACCTGGGAGGAATCGACACCTGGTATCGGGTTTTTGAAAACTTGCTCCCGCACATCCAAAGCTCGATTGAGCCTCCGGGGATTCTGCGGAAGCTATTTTCCCAGGGAAATCTCGGGGTGAAGACCGGGAAAGGTTTTTACGACTATGCGGCCGACTTCTCGAAAGAGGAACTGGATGAGGTCGTTCAAAAACGGGATCGAGAATTTCTCGAGCGATTGAAAAATTTATACTGGGGAAAAGAGCCGGGGGGCTGAAAGAGTGAACGAGCCCGACTCCATCCCGCGGGTGGAAGAAGGGGAGGAGTGGGGGTGTGGTTTTATTCGAAGAAAGGAGAAAGACGATGGCCATACTGATTACCGGGGGAACTGGATTTATCGGGGCGGAAGTCGCAAGGGTCCTCGCCAAAAAAGGAGAACGCCCGATCGTTTTTGACATTAATGACCGCAAGACTCTTCTCAAGGGCGTGGAAGACAAGGTCACGGTTATCAAGGGGGACGTCTCCAATTACTCCCACGTCTTCAACGTGGTGAAACAGCAGAAGATCGACGTCATTTACCATCTCGGCGCCATGCTTTCCGTCCCCTCCGACGCGGATCCCTGGAGCTCCTTCCGGGTGAACGCCCAAGGAACCTTTCACGTCCTGGAAGCCGCGCGGATCCTGGGCGTGAAGAAAGTCATTCTGAGCAGCACCCTGGCTACGTATGGGCTGGACATCCAGGAACCGGTGATCGACGATTACACCCTTCAGCGGCCGACCCTCTTCTACGGCTGCACCAAAGTCTTCGGAGAGCTCATGGGCCGCTTCTACAAACGAAAATTCGGCCTGGATTTTCGCGGCGTCCGTTATCCCGCCATCATTGGCCCAGGGGTAAGAACACCCGGAATCGTCCAGTATAACGCCTGGGCGATTGAGGAGGCCTTCAAGGGAAATCTTTTCAAGATCTGGGTGACCCCCGAAACCCGCTGCGCGGCCATGTATTATAAAGACGCGGCCCTCAGCATTGTCAAATGCGCCGAAGCCCCTCTGGAAAAGATCAAGATGGGAGTTTATATCGTGGGGGGCCTCTATCTTTCCGCCCAGGAGCTGGTTGATAATATCAAGAAGTTCCTCCCGAA
Source organism: uncultured delta proteobacterium (assembly GCA_963712535.1). Lineage (GTDB taxonomy): Bacteria > Desulfobacterota > SM23-61 > SM23-61 > SM23-61 > CAVQIK01. The sequence continues at coordinate 580,998 of CAVQIK010000015.1, forward strand.
GGCCAGGCTGGAGTTTGCCCCGGAGATGGACAAAGTGGAGATCATCAAGGGTCTCTCCAAGCCCATCGACACCCGCTGCGCGCGGGAGGAATTCGGCTGGATCGACCAGTACCCGATCGAGAGGACGATAGAAGATTTTATAAAGGAGCTGAAGGAAAACCCGGAAATGTACCCCTGAAGCTCTCACCTCCCACCAAGGGGATTCATGTAGATTTGTTTGATTTTTGTGATGAAAATGAATGAAGGCCGGCTTCTTACCCGGCCTTCTTCTTTTTGGCGGTCACTTTCATAGAATGGATGTGGAGATATATTCCCTCCTCCAAAGACTTCGTAACCGCCATTCTCAAGTCCCGAATATAAGACAAGATACCATCTAAAGCTCCAACATAATACGTCGGTTTGCTTTTCACCCCTCCCTCGTCACTCTCACGGTATTCTCACTTTGCATCTTGGCCTTACATTATCGGTCGCTAACCCCCACCACGTACGTATTCTTTGCCTTGGCTGAAATTTTCTGTTATGATTCGGTTGGTTTCGGGTTATCTCTTATACCGTTTCCATGCATCAGAGTTTCCAGTGCAATTTGCCGTGAAACGGTCACGCAAAGGCGCTAAGATCGCCAAGAGGCGACCTGAACAGACAGTTAAAATTTGAAGAATTTGTTTACGGCAGATATTTGATCTTTGTGTCTTTTGCGCCTTGGCGCGAGTATGGTGTTAGCTATGGGAATCGAAATTTTGCTTAGGGAAAAACGTGAAGAGATCCTGCGAATCGCTGCCAAGCATGGAGTCGCCAGAATTCGAGTGTTTGGCTCTGCTGCCCGGGGAGAAAGCAGGGAAGAAAGTGATGTGGATCTGCTCGTTGAGGTTACCGGGCCAACCACACCTTGGTTCCCCGGTGGACTTGTTGCTGACCTCGAGCAGTTCCTTGGACGGCGGGTAGATGTGGTCGAACTAGATGCCATCCGGGAACCTTTGCGTCAAGTGATCCTGCAAGAGGCGATTCCTTTATGAAAAGTGATCGGATCTTTTTGGATCATATCCTGGAATGTGTAAACTGGATCGAACGCTTTACATCGGAAGGACGCGAAGCATTTTTGAAGGATCGAAAGACCCAAAGCGCGGTCTTGAGGGAATTACAGACCTTAGCTGAATCCACGGAGCGATTATCGGAGGAGTTCAGGAGGCCCGGCATCCAGAAATTCCTCTGGCGGAATATCGCCGGTTTCCGCAATATCCTTGTACATGACTATTTAGGGATCAAACTTGACCGCGTATGGGAAATAATCGAAGTAGATCTTTCTTTGTTGCGAGCCGCTATCCTTCCAGCTATTGAAGATTGAAATTCCTCTGCCGCCTCGGCTCTGGTCCTGGCTCCTTGTAGTTCCAGAGGGTTTATTTGTATTTGTTTGGTTCTCAACCACTTGCCCCTCACAACTCACCCTTTGATTCGTTTCTTTATTCTCCCCTACCTCCTCACTTTAATATTTTGCCCTGGCCCGAATTTTCTGCTATGATGCGCTAAATTTTAGATTTCCCCTGCAAAGTCTCTCTGGGATTCAAACCAACTTGCATTCCAAAATTGAGGGAACAAGAAATGCGGGGTGATCAGCTAGCGCAACAATTCCGACCAATCCTACTAATCGAGGCCAGCCCCGGCGGGGCTTACCGCCGGGCCTTCATCGACACCTGCAAATTCAAAATCCCTCCTACCATTTCACGCAAAGTCGCAAAGTTCGCCAGGAAAACCCTGTTTAGATTTGGCTTGCCTACGATGATCCTCCCGCGCCTTGGTCAAGGCAGCTCCGAGTCAGGGCCACAGGCGCATATCGGCGGCGATGCGCCGTTACTCAGGAGCGGACCTTACCGGCCCTTGAGGCTGGCCACATAAAGCCTTTCAACGAAAGTGCTTGAGGAAGGGGACGCTCCTGAAATTATGAAATTGTACCCGAATCAAAAATGGATTGCCGGAAGACCGGGCATTCATTCCTTTATTAGCTGCGACCGTGGGGAAGTGAGGAATGCCCTTAAGTAATTCAATTGAGAGCCAAGGGTTCGGGCGGGGAAGAGGAATTGGGGGGACACAATAGACATTCTTGACAGGTAGGAGAGAGGAGAATATTCTTGGGCCATGGCCCATGCGCCCGCTTGATAGGAAGGGATGATTTAGGAGCAGGAGGCTGAAAATGGAATGGATTTCTGAACCGGAGAGGAAGATCCCGGTTATTGCCAACGTGGATCTACTGGTTTGTGGTGGAGGTTTCGCCGGTGTGGCCGCCGCCATTTCAGCCGCCAGGAACGGAGTGAAGGTCATGCTTCTGGAGAAGTACGGTTTTCTCGGCGGTCTGGTCACTGCAGCACTGGTGATTACTACGCCGCCCCTTAATAATGGCCTTAATATTGAGATCTGCCGGCGGCTAAAGGAAAAATCCGTTTATGCACGTTGTGAAAATTCAGGAGAAGAGATAGAGTTAAACGCCCTGGACCCTGAGGTTGTGAAATACGAGCTTTTTCACATGTTGCAGGAACACCGCGTTGATTTCCTCCTGCATACCTATATTGTTGGCAGTATAACAGAGGGGGGTCTTATCAAGGGGGTTATCGTTGAAAATAAGGCCGGGCGGCGAGCCATTCTGGCTCAGATCGTAGTCGATGCCACAGGGGACGCCGATGTGGCCGCTTTCTCCGGTGCGCCATTCCGGTTGGTTAAGAAACCCATGACCATGATGTTCAACCTGGTTGGAGTAAACGTGAAGCGGGCTTTGGAAGAGCTTAGAACCTGGGGTAGGGTTCGAGAAATAGTCAAAGAGGCCATCGATAAAGGGGAGCTGTCTTTCGACCTCGGCGTCTTCCGCGATTTTGGAGCCCCCGGGGTAAGTCTGGAAAAGTTGGTTTATGAGGACGAGCTCAACGTGTGGTCGGGGAACCTTCTGGACATGGACGGGACGAACCCCAAGGATTTAACCCGGGCAGAAGTCATAACCCGGGAGCACGCTATGAAACTGGCCATTTTCCTGAAGAGCAGAGTGTCGGGGTTTGAAAAATCGAGGATTGAATATACAGCAACTCAAGTGGGCGTGCGGGCCACCCGGCAGATCCTCGGTGAAGCAGTTCCTTCCCTGGAGGAAGTAAGGAAGAAAAAGTTTGCCGACACAGTGGTCAAGCCCTATGCCAATGCCGAGATGAGGCTGCCCTACGGTTCTATCCTTCCCCAAAGAGTGGAGAATCTTCTAGTAGCCGGGCGCTGCATTTCCGCGGAAGAAGAGGCCATGGGACAGCTTCGCCTTATACCGGTTTGCTCGGCGACCGGTGAAGCCGCAGGTACGGCGGCCGCTCTGGCCATCCGTAATGAAATTTCTCCCAGAAAATTAGACGTGTCGCTTCTGCAGAAAACTTTAGGGGAGCAAGGAGTCAATCTATGATTAATATACATGTCGGGAGCTCTGAATCGCCCCAATTACTTTCCCTGCACAAGGGGTTAAGTAAAACTTAATGTGAAAAAGGAGGAGTGGAGATGAAACATTCATGGGTTCGGTATCTGCTTTTGAGTCTTTTTTTGGCTGCCACTTTCCAGTTTTGGCCGGCAGAGTCTTACGGCAAGGCCAAATTCGTGATTCGATTCAACGAACTGAACAGCGCCACTCACCCCATGTTCCGGAGTGACCAATACTTTTCCCAATTGGTGGCCAAGAAAACCAACGGCGAGATCGAGGTCCAGAATTTTGCCAGTTCACAGCTGGGGAAGGGTAGAGACGCGGTCGAAAGTTGCCAGATGGGGACCCTGGAGATGACCGAAACCATGACCGCCAACGTCGGTACTTTTTACAACGCGTTCGATGTATTCACGCTGCCCTTTCTCTTTCGGGACAAAGAACACATGTATAAAGTGATCGATGGACCGATCGGGCAGGGACTGCTGAAAGATTTGACAAAAATCAAGCTAATCGGCCTTTTTTATTATGACGCCGGTTCCCGCAGTTTCTATAACTCCAAGAGGCCCATCAAGACCATCGACGACATGAAGGGATTGAAGATCCGGGTTCCCCAGAGCACGGTCATGATCGATAGCATCAACGCCTTAGGAGCGGGGGCGGTTCCTGTGGAATACGCCGAGGTCTACAGCAGCTTGCAACAGGGCGTCATTGATGGGGCAGAGAATGCACCGATTGCCTATTATCACATGAAGCACTTTGAAGTGGCCAAGTATTTCTCCTTGACCCATCATTTCCGAACGCCGGACATTATTATCATGAGCCTAAACTTCTGGAATAAACTGCCCAAGGAATATCAGAGTGCCATCCTGGAAGCCGCGAAAGAAACTAGCCTTTATGAACGGAAGCTTTGGAACTCGGAAGAGAACGACACCATGCAAAAACTGAAGGCCGCGGGAGTCCAAATAAACGATGTTCCCAATCTTGAGCCTTTCCGGGAGAGAGTAAAACCCATCTGGGACAAATACAAGGGCAAACTACCGAAGGGTCTGATCGAACAGATTCAAGCGGTCAAATAAACCGTGTAATCCAGAGAATTTCAGCAATTGGTTTTTAAAGAGTCAAGAAAAGGAAATGGCCCATCCCATCCAGCCTGGGCTCCAGGATGGGCATCGAGGCTGGATGGGCCTGTGATACCCTGAATGAAACCATAAGAACCATAGGCAGGATATGTTGGAAAAAGTTGAAAGAATTGTAAACCGGATAGAAGACGGTTTAATTTTGGCCCTCCTGGTGGTCATTGTGGTGAGTGTTTTTCTCCAGGTATTTTTCCGCTACATCCTCCAGGATCCGTTGTCCTGGACCGAAGAATTAGCCCGGAGCTGTCTGATCTGGCTGACTTTCTTCGGAAGCGCCTTAGCCATAAGAGCCAAAGGACATTTTGTCCTTGAAATCGTAACCTCCAGGCTGCCCCGAAGGACGCGCGCCATTTGGGAACTCTCTTTGATGGTTATCACTGCTGTGTTCCTGATCGTAATGATCTATAACGGCATCCTCATGTTGCCTATGTTAAGCACGCAGGTTTCCGCATCTCTGCAGATTCCCATGAGTTATATCTATTTGGCTATTTCCATTGGGTCGTCTTTCATGCTGTTCCATGTGGGCATGATTTTCTGCAAAAAAGCGGGTGAGATTTTTGCCCGCCGCTTGGAAGACCCAACGTAGAAATTCACTTCCCGGACGCGGGTCATCTTAGAAAACAGGCTCAGAGCATGAATCTTCATGCCTTAAGCTCCTGGGGAAAAAGCCGTGGTTTTTTTTCTTGTGTTTTTTGTCTTGATTACTTTTGGATTGCCCATTGCCTTCGGCCTGGGAGTCGCAGGAACGGTGTACCTCCTCCTCGATGGAGTTCCCCTGATGGCGGTTGCCCAAAGAATACTGACGGGGGCGGACTCCTTCACCCTTCTCGCCATACCCCTTTATGTACTGGCTGGCGAATTGATGGAGACGGGGGGTATCTCCAAGAGGATCCTTGACTTGGCCAGCTCTTTAGTGGGGCATATTCGAGGCGGGTTGGGGCATGTCGTTGTGGTATCGACCATGATCATGTCAGGGATATCCGGTTCTTCCACTGCGGATACAGCGGCCATCGGGGCCGCCATGATTCCGACGATGAAACGCAAAGGGTATACCGCGGAGAAGGCAACCGCAATCATTGCCGCCTCCGGAGGGATGGATATCCTGATCCCTCCTTGCATCACCATGATCGTACTGGGTGAAGTTGCCAACCTATCCGTGGCCAACCTTTTTTTCGCGGGGATCGGGCCGGCGGTAGTCATGGCTCTGGGGCTTATGTTGGTAGTGTACCTGGAGGCCAGGCGGGGGAACCAGGATCGGGAGCCAAGAAGCGGGCTGAAACAAATTTCCAGGAGTTTCTACCGAGCAGTTCTGGCTCTAATGATCCCCGTGATTATCCTGGGGGGAATCCGCATCGGGGCCTTTACGGCTACGGAAGGGGCTGTTGTCGCTGTCCTCTACGCGGGCGTCATTTCCATGGTTGTCTATCGCGAGACCAAGCCCAAAGATCTCATCCCGATTCTCTTGCGGACGGCCGTAATCACTGGAGCAATCATGTTTTTGGTCGGGACGGCGACATTGTTCGCCTGGGTTACAACACGGGAGCAACTCCCCATGGTTATGCTCGGGTGGATCACCAGAGTTTCCACCACTCCCTGGATTTTTTTGATCCTCGTCAACGTGATATTGCTATTCGTAGGCGCGGTATTGGAAGGAGCGCCAGCAGTTATTATTCTTGCTCCCCTTTTGATGCCGGTGGCCACCAAACTCGGGCTCGACCCGATCCACTTCGGCACGATTATTGTGGCCAATATCGGGGTGGGATTCCTTCTGCCACCCATTGGCCTCTGTCTGCTCGTAGCGTGCAGCGTGGGAAAAGTCAGTGTAACGCAGGTGGTAAAACCCATCATGCCCTATTTCATCATCATGATCATCGCACTGCTTATTATTACCTTCGTACCTTGGATTTCTTTGGCCATACCGATGCTTCTTGGCTATGCTCCGGTCGGCTTCTGAGTGTTACCTCTGACTTTGGAACGGCAGTTTTGAGCCCCCAACCATCATTCTAAGACGGCAGAAACGCAGATAAAATTGTCCTTCTTGTGAGAGATCCTTGGTTCTCACTTCACTTTACCTATTTCCTCCACCCATTCCTTTCCGATCGCTCCCGTCCGTTCCATGTATAGTGCCCGACCAAAGAAAGTGGACATTGCATGGGCAATCCCTGGTAAATCCCCCCAAACCCCCCTTTATCAAAGGGGGGCAGGGGGGATTTTACGGCGAGACATAAGTCAATAAGAGGCAACTGGATGTCGACTTACTTAAGCCGTTCACTATAGTTGACCAGAATGTTCCGATTCGCATCCCTCCACCGTTTTTTTTCTTCACCGGACAAAGAAAAAATCTCCATTCCTTTTTCTTTCATCCCCACGAGGAACTTTTCCATTCCCTTTTGACATTGTTCGTATGCCGATACCTGGCCCTCTTTACCTGCCTCGATTAAAGAATTCTGGAACTCCAGAGGCATTTCCTTAAATTTTTTAGAATTCATTAACACGGGGAGGCGGCACATTCAATTCTCCATCCCTGAAAAGGAGGCAATATTTAAGCCCACGTTACTCCCGCCGGTTTAGATAAATTTGGATAGGAGAGCAAATTCGCATTCGAAAAAACTTGACTCTTGTCCTTTCATTCTGATATATGTATATATATCAGAATGAAAGGAGGCTCCTCCCATGCGCCACCGTGGCTACCTGCCGGTCAAGGAACGCCAGGCCCGCTCGCGCTTGGCCAAACTGCTCCACCAGAAGTCCCTGCTCATCGGCTCCCTGGTCTCCATGCCCCGAGTATGCGGCAAGGCCGGATGCAAATGCAGCCGAGGGGAACTCCACCCCGGACTTTATCTGGCCCTGCGAGTGGCAGGAAAGCGCAAGATGATCCATGTCCCCCAATCCTGGAGACCAAGGTGCGCCAATGGGTGGACACCTACCAGGAGGTCTGGGGGTTAATGGAAAAGGTCTCGGAGGCCTGCTACCAGCGATTCTTCCAGGAGAAGCAGCAGGTCAGGGGGAAACGGCCATGATGAACCGCTTCTGCCGGTATATCGAGAAGGTCTTTGATTTCGGCGCGAGAATGGCTCCAGCTGAAAGACCTGCGCCGGCGACCGCGCATTCCCCTGGGGGCCATCTGGGGGAGTGTCTTTTTCCTCTTTGTCCTGCGGCAGCGCAGTTTGAATGCCATGGAGGGGCAGCTGCGCCAGCCCCGGAGAATGGAACGGCTGATCGGGCCGAAGAAGCCGAGTGCCGACCGCATGGGGCAGGTCTTGAGCTTGATGGACCCCAACCAGTTGCGGGCGATGCTTTCGGGGATCAACCATCAGATGGGGGCGCAACAAAGGGCTGAAGAACGGCTGGCCTTTTCGGGTGGGGGTCCTGGACGGACATGAGTTTTTTTCCCTCTCGTCAGCGTTGCTGTCCCCAATGCTCGGAGCGCCGTCTCCTCGATTAAAGGAAAGGAGGTCGTGGAGTATTATCACCGGGGGGTGGTCGTTCTACCTCGTGGGCTTCCCGACCGCCATCCCGTTGGACGTGGAGATGCTGCGGCCCGGGGAAGGGGAGCTGACTGCGGCCCATCGTCTTTTGCGGCGGGTGGTGAAATCCTATGGCCGTTTCTTTGGCGTGGTTTTGGCCGATGCCCTCTACTTCAATGCGCCTTTTTTTAATCTTTGTCTCCGCCTGGGCAAAGACGTCATTACGGTTCTGAAGGACGAGGATCGGGTTTTATTCCAGGATGCCCAGGGGGTATTCTCCCTAACGGGGCCTCAGGTCTGGGAAGAACGGAACCAAAAGATCCGGGCCTGGGATGCCGAGGGGTTCACCTCGGCCGAGGGAATCCAGGTCCCCTTGCGGGTTCTGCGTACGGAGGAGGTCATCACCCGCCGACATCGTCGCGGCTATGGCTGGGTCCCCGAAGAGGAAACCCATCATTGGGAGTGGGTGACGACCTTACCTGCCGCCCGACTCTCTCCCCGCCTTCTTTGGCGAATCGGCCATGGCCGGTGGGAGATCGAGAATGATCTGTTTCATACCCTGGCGACCTACTGGTCCCTGGATCACTGCTTTAAACACGAACCCACCGCCATCCTCAACTTCATTCTCACCCTCTTCCTGGCTTTTGTTCTCTTGCAAAGTTTCTATCGCAACAACCTCAAACTCCAACGGCGGGTCGAACTGACCTTGATCGCCCTGAGCCTGGAATTGCACCTGAGTGTGATCCTCATGGATTTACCCGCCCCCTGGCTGAAACGGGGAGGCTAAAGCCCAGCTGCCAGCTTAGAATCTTCGTTCCTGGAAGGCGCCTTCGAGCAGGGGCTCAGGGAACCTTTTGCCACAGCACGGACTCTCAGAGACGATCAACCGTTGAGCCCGGACTGGAAGGCACCGATTGGTAGCAGCTCCAACGGGGCGGATTCGAAAGGCCGGCGGGGGGCGAAAGCCAGTGATCTTCCATGCGCCTGACATCATCAAGGCGCTGGACGAATTGGTGGAGCCGACCACGCGAGGGGACCCGGAGTCTCCCTTGCGATGGACGTGCAAGAGTACGCGGCGCTTGGCCGTGGAGCTGCAGCGGGCGGGATACCGGATTGCCGACCGCAAGGTGGCCGACCTGTTGCATAAGATGCAGTACAGCCTTCAGGGGAATGCCAAGACGATTGAGGGCACGCAGCATCCGGATCGGAATGCGCAGTTTGAGTATATCAATGCTCAAGCCAAGGCGTTTCAGCGGCGAGGTCAACCGGTCATTTCGGTAGATACCAAGAAGAAGGAGTTGGTTGGCAACTACAAGAATGGAGGCCGGGAATGGTATCCCCACAAATTCTTAAACAACAAGAGAAGCGACCACTCGATCCTTCGGGTTTTCTGTGACATGAACCCCGGCACCTTCGACTGGCTCGAGGCTCATGGGGTCCGGTTCTGGGATTCGATCAGCGGCGGCGGGGCGATGGATTCCCTCCACCAGCGCCACCCGTACCACAACGTGCGATGGGAGAAGGAAGGACCCGGGCGCCTGGCCAGAAGAGGGGGAGAGACGACCAGCGGGGCAGGGGTGATCAAACCGCTGGAAGCCTTCGCGCGATCCAAAGGGGTCAAAATTCTCCCGGAACACAAAATGACCAGGATTATCCGTCAGGGGGGAAATTCCGGCAGGGTCCTGGGGGTCGAAGCAAATGCGGATAACAAAAAATTGTTTTTCCGGGCCAAAAAGGCCGTCATCCTGGGAACGGGGAGCTGGAAGGGGAACCGATTTCTCCGGGGGCTTTTCGATTCGAGGATCAAAGATGTCCAGGGCACAGGGGTGCCTTTTGTCAACCCGGACGGCAGCGGCATCATTGCGGGCTTGGAAGCCGGCGCCATTTTGATCAGCGACCGGGCGAACGACAGCGCGCTGTTCAGGCGCATGTTCGGGACCAAACACTACCAGTTCCCGCTGAACTCGCCTTACGGCGCTCCGGGTCTGGAAATGGCAGGGTCGCGGTGGGGCGATTTCATCTTCGTCAACAAGGGCGGGAAACGGTTCTTCAAGGAGCAGGATGTTGCTTCCTATGGGAGCTACTCCATGTTCGACGCGTTTTTCGCCCAAGAAGGCCATGTGCTGTGGACGATCTTCGACGACACTGCCGTAAAAAAGCACAAATGGAATCTGGCTCCTCCGCAGACGGAGAAGGGCTGCGCCTTCACCGCGCCGACTCTCGTCGAACTCGCGAAACTGATTCAGGTCCCGGGAGACGCCCTCCAGGACACCGTCCAGAAATACAATTCCTACGTGGCCGAAGGGAAGGACCCCGAATTCGACAAACCCAAAAACCTCCTGAGGAGTAAGATCGAAACCCCGCCTTTCTCCGCCGCGTGGGTCAGCCTTTACGTTCATGACACCTGCGGAGGGCTTGCCGTAAACGAGAAAGCTCAGATCCTTGACGTTCACGGAAATGCGATTCCCGGGCTCTATGGCGGAGGCGAGACGGTGGGTGGGATCGAATTCGTGGGCATGAATCGGGGGATTATCCTCGGCCGAATCGCCGGTGAGAACGCGGCGGCTGAATCGCCCGCGTAGCATGTGTGGCGGGCCGGGTTCCATTGACGGCGCCTGCTCAAGAAAAACCGATGAAATTCCAGGGCCGCCATTCCTGTGAGACCAGGCAGGATCTGTTGGGGAGATTTCTGGATTCCGGCGGGAGCTTGGCCGGATTCGACTGGACGGAATGACGGCCTTGCGATGTCCGAATGATGCTGGGTTCCTGAGTCACAAATTCGTGGAGGTATTTGCTCCGATGTAAGCCCCCTCACCCCGGCCCTCTTCCTCGAACGGGGGAGAGGGCAAGGGCTTGCGCCGATCATGGCGGACGCAGGGGGTAGCAACAGCAGTCGCTCGCGCTTGTGGAAAATCGGCTGTCAGCGTTTGGCGGATAGGACGGGACTGCGCATCCAGGTCAGTCACTTCCCGCCGGGCACGAGCAAGTGGAACAAGATTGAGCACCGAATGTTTTCCTCCATCACGCAAAATTGGCGAGGCCGACCGTTGGTAAGCCATGAAACGATTATCAATCTGATCGGAAGTACGACGACGGCAACGGGGCTTCGTATCAAGGCACGGCTTAACACCCGGAGTAATCCAACGGGAGTGAAGGTTTCCCCAAAACGGCTGGACAAACCATCCCGGCCTTCAGTAGAATTGTTCGCTGTGGAAACGACAAGCCTCATGGTCTCTACCGCTGCGGTTCTGTTTCTCTGCGCTTTCCTCCGCTCCGCCGTCGGGTTCGGCGATGCACTCCTCGGGATCCCCTTGCTGGGGATGGTCATGAGCCTGCCTACAGCCTCGCCCGTCGTGGCCTTTGCCGGGGTCACGATGAGCCTGATCATTTTCGCGGCGAACCGGGAGAAGGTCGATTTTCAGTCCGCGTGGAGGCTCGCCCTGTCTTCTCTCGCTGGAATCCCCTTTGGGGTGCTTCTGCTGCATTCCGCGCCGGAGCGCATTGTGAAACAACTTCTCGGTTTGATTTTGGTGTTTTACGGCCTTTACAGCCTTACGGCTCCCCGCATGCCCCATCTCGGTCGCGAGCGGTATGCCTTCGCCTTTGGCTTTGTCGCTGGCATTTTGGGAGGGGCCTACAATACCAGCGGGCCGCCGGTCATTATTTATGGGACCCTCCGGCGGTGGTCGCCGGGGTATTTTCGGGCGACGCTGCAGCTTTTCTTCTTGTTTACCTACAGCGCAACGATTGCCGGACACGGGATCGCGAAGTTGTGGACGCCATGGGTGCTCGAACTCTTCTTGTGGGCATTGCCCGGCATTGGGCTTGGGCTATACTTGGGGGGAAAAATGCATTCCCTGATTCCCATCCGGATTTTCAGCCCGATCATTTTGGGAATCCTCGTGGTTCTGGGAGTGCTGTTGCTGCAGAAGATTCCTTCGGGTTTCCGCGAGAATAGGCGGAAGCCCCTTTCAGACCCAGAAGCGGGGCTACAAAGCCTGAGCCGGGGAGGTTACGGCGGCAGTGGTTTCGCCCGGTCCAAGAATCGAAACCTGCCTCAGGGTTTCTGCGCGCACCGCCCTTGCCCCTGGGTCCTCGCACGGGCTGGCCACCTTGAGCTGGCGAAAGTCAATCGCTTTGAGCGGTCCAGGTTTTTCAAGGCAATTACGGTCGCGAAAACTATCAGGTGCCGACGAATATTGGGAAGTTGTTCCCTGCTATTAACGCTCATGTTTTAATCCAAAACTGATCCATTTTATTTATGCGCATGTCCTTGATGCCGCCTGCTTTCCCTGCCGATAAAGCTTAGCCCGCCGAAATACGTGCAACTCGGCAAGCCTAAACTGGGCAAGGCTGCAAACACGGGGCCCATTTCATTGACGGCACATGAGTGAAATTAGATTTTTGAAGATTCTTCCTTTCATCCGATGGCCTCCTGTAGTTGTGGATGCACATATCGGGGTTTCCATAGCATGAAGGGTCTAAAAGAGTCAATACGTTCTTGCACCTTACCTGCCTTCTAGCAGACGAGATTCTTGGCATAAGTTAATGATATGGTCGATCCCTTCCATCTTCTGATGAAGACCTGCCAGAACAAACAAGTCAAGGGAAACCTGATGAAAAAGGAGGGTCCCCGGGGCCTAGAACTGCTCGTATCCTCTTAAATCCCACTTCGGCCTTTCCGCTCAACCATCCCCCCTGCTTTCTCCCGCCGATAAAGCTCAGCCCGCCGAAATACCTGCAACTCGACAAGCCTTCACTTCGCAAGGCTGCAAAGATGGACTCCTTCCATTTAGGGCGTTTAGATTTTTTCATGTTGACATCTCGCTCGGCAAATAGGCACAATCGATTTATCATCGCCGAAAAAGTGGAAGCGCCGTTAGCGGATGGAGGCGCGGTGGAATTCCCTGGGGATAAGCAAGGTGCTTCAACACCCTCAACTCCTGAAAGGAGGCGCAAAATGAAGAGGAAATTTTGGCTGACTTTGGTGTTTCTGGGGCTGGGAATCTGCCTGTTAAACCCGGCCGGGGCGGCGGACGTGATCAAGATCGGGTTCGACATCGAACTCACCGGCGACATCCCCAAGGTCGGAGAAGCCTCCAAATTCACCGGCGAAATGCTGAAAGAGCAGATCAACAAGAAAGGCGGCTTGAAGGTTGGCAACAAATCCTATATGCTGAACTTTATCTATGAGGACAATGAGGCCAAGGCCGAATCCGCGGCGGCCGCGGCCCTCAAGCTGATCACTCAGGACCAGGTTCTGGGCATCATCGGGCCACAGGCCAGCAAGCAGGCCATCCCCGCCGGCGAGGTCGCGGACACGAACCAGTGCGTCCTGATCACCGGCTGGTCCACCAATCCCAAGACCACCGCCAACCGACCCTGGGTCTTCCGGGCCTGTTTCCTGGATCCTTTCCAGGGGCCGGTGCTGGCCAAGTTCGCCACCGAGGAGTTGAAGGCCAAGAAGGCGGCCGTCCTGTACGACATCGCCAGCGATTATCCCAAGGGGCTGGCCGAGTTCTTCAAAGAGGCCTTCGAAAAGATCCACGGCAAAGGTTCGGTGGCGGCTTTTGAGACCTTCACCACCAAGGACCGGGACTTCAGCGCCCAGCTCACCAAGATTGTGGCCTCCAAAGCGGACATCCTCTTCACCCCCCAGTATTACGACGAGGTCCCTCTGATCGTGAAACAGGCCCACGAGATGGGGTGGAAGAAGCCCATCCTGGGGAGCGACTCCTGGGATTCGGCGGAGCTGATGACCCTCTGCGGCAAGGACTGTATCGGGCAGCTTCTTCAGCACCCACTATGCCGCCCCGGGGGCGAAGGGCGCCGACCAAGGAATTTATCGATCAGTACAAAGCGAAGTACGGATATGAACCGGATGCGGTGGCTGCCCTGACCTGGGATGCGGCCCGTCTTCTTCTCCAGGCGATTCAGAATACCGACGGTCTGACGGGGGACGTGAAGAAGGACCGGAAGGCCATCCGGGACCAGTTGGCCACAGATCAAGGAGTTCGACGGGATCACCGGCAAGATGTCCTTCGACGGGAAGACCGGCGACCCGGTCAAGTGCGCGATCGTGGTGAAGATCAGCCAGGCCGGCAAGTTCGAGTTTCACAAGATGGTCTGTCCGTAACAAAAACCGTGAGGCGCCGCAGAGCGCAAGTAGTAACGGAAGGCCAAGACGTAAGTGGTGAGGGGGAGGGGTGAGGAGAAAAGACGAAGCATCAAATCCCCGTCTTTCGTCGTAACCCCTTGCGCTCTCGCGCCTTGCGCCTTGCGTTGTTTTTGGAGGTTGATCGTTGGACCTCTCCATGTTTTTGCAGAACGTCATTAATGCCCTTCAGTGGGGAAGTTTTTATGCCCTCATCGCCCTGGGCTACACCATGGTTTACGGAGTCCTCCTGCTCATCAATTTTGCCCACGGCGACGTCTTCATGGTGGGGGCGTACATCGGGTTCTTCATCTCCACCTTCCTGCTGGGAGCCTATGCCCTTCAAGCTGCCCTGGGCGATGTCCGGGGGGCCTGGTCCTCTTCCTGACCTTCCTGCTGACGATGATTCTCACCGCCGGCGTGGGGGTTACGATCGAACGGGTGGCCTACCGCCCCCTGCGCCGCAAGGGGGTCAGCCGTCTCTACGTGGTGATCACGGCCTTAATGGTGGGGCTGCTGCTGGAAAACGGAAACCTGGCTCTCGCTCGGGGCCAGCCGAAAGAGCTTTCCCGAACTGATCCCCAAGGTTCTTTACAGCGTGGGGGGGGTGAATTTCACCAACGTAAAGATCATCGTGATCGTGGTGACCTTCTCGTCTTCATCTTCCTCCAGACCGTCGTCCTGAAGACCAAGTGGGGCATGGCCATGCGGGCCATCTCCTATGACCGGGTCGCGGTTCCCCTGATGGGGATTCCCGACGGACACCATCATCGTCATGACCTTTGTCCTGGGGTCTTCCATGGCGGCGGTGGCCGGAATCCTCTTCGCCATTTCCTACCCGGTCCTCGAACCCTACATGGGAGCCCTGGTCGGCTGGAAAGCCTTCATCTCGGCCGTGGTCGGAGGGATCGGGGAGATCCGGGGCGCCTTCGTGGGCGGCTTCATCCTGGGGTTCACGGAGATTTTCGTGGCCACCCTGTTTCCCTCCACCTACCGGGACCTGATCGCCTTCGGAGTCCTGCTGCTGATCCTGACCTTCCGCCCCACGGGGATCTTCGGCGTCGCCCGGCGGACGAAAGTATGACCGACAAGGCGGAAGTCGGAATTAAAATATTGCGGATTTCGGATTGCGGATTGCGGAATGAAATAATTCGAGAAGGGAGAGCGGCGGAATGAGAAGGCATTCGCTAGCCCTTCTGGCATGTTTCTTTTTCGTTCTCATCGTGGGCCTTTCCTGGACCGGGTCGCTGAGCTCCTACGCCCAGCTGGTGATCATGTTCATGGGCGTGAACATCATCATGTCCGCGAGCCTCAACCTGGTCAACGGCTACATGGGGGAGTTTTCCTGCGGTCATGCGGGATTCATGGCCATCGGGGCCTACACCTCGTCCCTCCTGACGGTCTGGTTTTTCACCAAGGGCTCGGTCTTCGGACCGAACCTCCTCTCCCCCGAATGGTCCCCCTGGCTCTTTCCCTTCATTCTCATCATGGGCGGCCTCGTGGCAGCGGTCGTGGGCCTGCTTGGTGGCCATCCCCTCCTTCCGGACCCGGGGAGACTACCTGGCCATCATCACCCTGGCGGTCAATTACATCGTCAAGAGCGCCATCGAGAACATCCAGACGATCGGGGGGGCCCGCGGCTTCATGGGGATGAGCCGGGTGGTGAACGAGATGAAGAATGTGGCCGACATCCCCTGGATGATGATCTGGACCTGGATCTTCGTCTTTTTGACCCTCGCTGCTGATCCAGCGGT
Organism: uncultured delta proteobacterium; assembly: GCA_963712535.1. GTDB lineage: Bacteria > Desulfobacterota > SM23-61 > SM23-61 > SM23-61 > CAVQIK01. The sequence continues at coordinate 596,942 of CAVQIK010000015.1, forward strand.
TCGTCTCCTCCACCTACGGCAAAGGGATCATCGCCATCCGGGAGGATGAGATCGCGGCCGAGATCATGGGCGTCAACACCCGCCGGGCGAAAATGGTTGCCTTCATGCTCTCCTCCGGCCTGGCCGGGGTGGCCGGCGGCCTGTTCGCTCACATCCTGGGGTACATCAACCCCGGCAGCTTCACCATCATGAAATCCACCGAGGCCCTGGTGATGGTCTATCTGGGGGGGATGGGTTCGCTGAGCGGGTCGGTCCTCAGCGCGGTTCTCTTCACCCTCATGCTTGAAGTCCTGCGGCCGCTGCAGGTCATCAAGTGGGTGGTTGTGCCTTTGATCCTTTTTCTCCTGATGATGTTCCGGACCGAGGGGCTGCTGGGCCAGCGGGAGCTTACGGACGTTTTCCCCGCCTGAAGACGGATCTTCAGGTCCCGGGAGGAAACTCGTGCCGCTCTTTGAGGTCCGCGGGCTGACCCATCTTTTTGGAGGGCTGAAGGCCGTCTCGGATTTCAACCTGGAATTCCAGGGGGGAGAGCTGATGGGCCTGATCGGGCCCAACGGAGCCGGGAAGACGACGATCTTCAACCTGGTCTGCGGCGTCTACCATCCCTCCCAGGGCGAGGTGAAAATCCAGGGGCGGAGTCTGGTCGGCCTGCGACCCCATCAGGTCACCGCCCAAGGGGTCGCCAGGACTTTTCAGAATATCCGCCTGTGGCCTGAAATGACGGTCCTGGACAACATCCGCGTCGCCCACAACTATCATTTAGGCTACGGAATTCTGGATGTCCTGCTCCAGACTTCCCGTTACCGGAAAGCGGAAGCGGGGATCGACCGCACGGGCGATGAAATCCTGAAGCTCATGGGACTCAAGGAATACCGGCGGGAGCTGGCCAAGAACCTGCCCTACGGCCTGCAGCGCAAGGTGGAGATCGCCCGGGCCCTGGCGGTGCGCCCCAAGCTGCTCCTTCTGGATGAACCCTCCGCCGGAATGAACCTGGGAGAGAAACAAGCCCTCATCGACCTCATCCGGTGGATCCGCAAGGAATTCAACCTGACCATCTGGCTCATCGAACATGAGATGCGGGTGGTGATGAACCTCTGCGAGTACATCCATGTGCTGGATTTCGGAGCGACCATCGCCCGCGGAACACCCGAGGAGATCCAGGGGAACCCCCGGGTGGTGGAGGCCTACCTGGGAAAAGAGGAAGATTGATGCTCCTCTCGGTCGAAAATCTTCACGTGGCCTACGGCCCGATCGAGGCCCTTCACGGGATCACCTTTCACGTGAAAGAAGGGGAGATCGTGACCCTGATCGGCGCCAACGGGGCGGGGAAATCGACGACCCTCATGAGCATCATGCGCCTTCCTCCTCCGGAGGCCCCGATGTACCGTTCCGGGCGGATGACCTTTCAAGGACAGGACCTCACCCGCTTTGCGGCCCACCAGGTGGTGAGCCGACTCGGCATCTCTCTGGTTCCCGAAGGACGAAGGATCTTCGGGAACCTGACCGTCTGGGAAAATCTGAAGCTGGCCGCCTATTCCCAGGATGATGCCCAAAAAGTTCAGCAGAAGGCCAAGCGGATCTTCGAGCTCTTTCCCCGGCTGGAGGAACGCCGCAACCAGATGGCCGATACCCTGAGCGGCGGAGAGCAGCAGATGCTCGCCGTGGCCCGGGCCATGATGACCGGCGGGACGATGATCCTCCTCGACGAACCCTCCATGGGCCTTGCTCCCTTCCTGATGTACGAACTCTTCCGCGTCCTCAAAGAGATCAACCAGCAGGGAACGACGATCCTGCTGGTGGAGCAGAACGCCCGAATCGCCCTCAAATATGCCCACCGCGGCTACGTCCTGGAAACCGGCAGCATGGTCCTGGAGGGCCCGGCGAAGGATTTGTCGCAAAGAGAAGAGATCAAGAAAGCATATCTCGGGGAATAATTTGTGAGCGCCGAGGTACCGCCGGGATCATGGACACCATGGATGGCGGATGCCATTATTCTTACTGAATGGGGCCAGGAGTTCTACTACGCGCGACGCTCTATAAGGCCGCAAGTACCTCCTCCGGGCATATATCTTGACAAAGATCAGAGAGGCGGCCGGGTCCGATCCGGAAGGCACGGCAGAATCATAAAGCCAGGAGTTGTGGAAAGGAGTCAAAAGAAGATGACGAATCATGCATACCCCCGTCTGTTTTCGCCTATTACGATCCATTCAATGTCTGTGGAGAACAGGGTGGTCATGCCTCCCATGTGCACGGCGTACGCGACCATCGGGGGGGCGGTGACGGACCGGTTGATCGACTATTACACCGCCCGGGCCCGGGGGGGAGTTGGTCTGATTGACGTTGAATTCACGTATGTCCATCCCCTTGGGAAGATCTTCGACCACATGCTGGGAATCTACGACGACAAATTGGTGCCCGGGCTCAAGAGGTTAACCGATTCCGTCCATTCGGCAGGAGCCAAAATTGTCATTCAGATCGCCCACGGGGGAAGGAGAACCCATTCGGACATTATCGGCGCGATGCCGGTCGCCCCATCTCCCATTCCGAGGCTGAACGGCGAAACCCCGCAGGAATTGAGTGTGACTGAGATTGAAGAACTGATCCAGGACTTCCTCACCGCAGCCAAAAGAGCCAAGAGAGCGGGTTTCGACGGGGTCATGATCCACATGGCCCATGGCTATCTCCTCCAGCAGTTTTTGTCTCCGTTGAGCAATTTGCGAAGCGACGACTACGGCCCCGGACCGGCGCCGTCGCTCCTCGATCTTCCCGACGACCTGCTCGAGCGCACCGTCATCATCTATGGCGCGAGCAAGGCCTACGCGATGACCGGGTGGCGCATCGGCGCCGCCCTGGCGCCGCCGCACCTCACCAAGGCCATGGCGGCGCTCCAGTCCCACACCACGACCGGCGCCAACCAGCCGGCCATGTGGGCCGCGGCCACCGCCTTCACGGACGAGAAGGTGGACGCGGAGGTCACCCGGATGGTGGCCGCGTTCCGCCGCCGCCGCGACTACTCTGGTCGAGCGGTTCCGCGCGCGAGGCGCCGGGCGTCGAGTTCGTCGAGCCGCACGGCGCGTTCTACTTCTTCTTCCGCGTGGACGGCATCCGCGAGCAGGAGCCGCTGACCGGCAGCGCGTTCTGCGAGCAGCTCATGAAGCAGGAGGGCGTGGCGCTGGTGCCCGGCGGCGCCTTTGCCGACGACCGTTGGGTGCGGCTCAGCTACGCCGTATCCGACACCGAGCTGGAGAGAGCCCTGGAGAAGATCTTCGGATTGATCCATCGGCTCGCATCCGCGCGTGCGGCCTGAGGCCGCGACGGTGAACGTCGAAGCGCGCGTCGAGCCGCTCACGGGAGGCCTGCCGCCGATCGGGTGGCGGTGGGACCCCGAAACGGACATCCTGTCCGGTGCCTTCAAGGGCAACCGGAAGAGCGGCGGGCTCACCGGAACCGTCGAGCTGACCGACGCCGAGGGCTCGGTGGCGGTGCTCGACGTGAACAACGGGGTCATCTGCGGCCTCGACGTGGTGGTGTGGCCGGAGGTGACCACCAGCTCGGAGTCTTCAGATTCCGGCGCGTCTGACCGACGGGCGCGTGGTGTTGCCCTCGCGGCCCTCCCGCCCGGGCGTCGCCTCGGTCGAGGTGGACACCACGCTGTCGGTCGAGACCAACGCTCCGAGAGCCTGTTTCACCTTCGGATCGGCCCGCGTCGGCCCGTGGAGGTCGTGCGGGTGGCCGACAACTTCTACGTCGAGGTGGATCAGCAGGGCGGACTCGGCGGGTTCTGGCTGGCCAATGTGCCGCCGTTTACGGCGTTCGAGGATGAGATGTAAGACGGAACGCCTGGTATTCACTGCAGCTTCCGCGTCGGTATCGCTACAATCCTTCTCGTGTCAACCGGCATAGTCGATTCAGGCCAGCTTCGCCGCCTCTTGGCGGTGCGGGGTCTCACGCCCGCCGCCGTGGGGCCCGAGTCCAGCGGCGGCCGGACGGAGGAAGCCTGCATCCGGCCGGCACGGCTGCTCGAGGACGCCGAGCTCGGCTGGCACCCGGTCGGCGCGGCGGAGGCGTGGCCGGACCCGCTCGCCTTTCTCGACGGCGTCCAGCGCTCGGAGCTGGTGGCGTATGCGGGTGCCGCTCCGTCGGTTCTCGGGGAAGTCGCCGCGGCGGTCCGTGAGCGCCGCGATCGTCGGCTCGCGACGGTGATGGAGGCGCGCCGCCGCCTCTTCCTCGGGCGTCCGGAGGCGCTGGCTGCCGCAGGGAACCTGCCACCGGGCCTGGAGACCGTGGCTCTCCCGACCGACGAGCCCGCGCATCCGCTGCGGGATCTGCTTAATGCCGGCCGGTCGCTCGACCGCGCCCGGGGCTCGCTTGGCGCTCGTCTTGGGTGACCGATACCGCGGTGGCTCGGACGGATGGTTGCTCGTCGACGGCAGCTTGAGCGACAGTCCCCGCTGGGCGGCCGACTGCCGCGGATGGTCGGCGGTGTCCAGCAGCCATGCCACCTTGCCGTTCGAAGGTGCGGACCTGGAGCGTTTTCTGCGCCTCCCCGTCGCTCACCGGACCGTCGGTGTACGCCCCGGAGTCGCGGAGCCTTGCCCCGGTCCACCAGTGGGCCCTGCGGCTCTGGCCCTGGGAGGGGAAGGACGTGTTCCACGGCTTGGTGCGCGTGGAGGTCGCGCCCGAGAACGGAACGCCGGCGTCGGCCGACGCGATCTCTCGGCGCATCCTCGCCGAGCGCGCGCCGATCAGCACGCCCGATCCGCCGCTGGGACCGCCTGCTCTACGGCATCCACTCGGTGGAGAGCTATCTGCGGGTGGGATGTCCGCCGTCCCGCCTGAAGACCGTCGGCCACCCCTACTGAATTGACCGCCCGCCCGCCACATTGGGACATGCCCCAAAGCCAGCCTCCGCTCGGCCGCGTCGTCGCCACCGAGCTCAAGCCGTCCACCCCCCACCAGTTCCATTTCTGGACCGCGCGCGACATCGCCGATCGGCATCGGCGCGATCGTGCGGGTCGAGGAGGACGGCCGGACCGTGTTCGGCGTCGTCACCGACGGCTTCGCCTACTCCGACCTGGTGACGCCCATGCACGCCGTGATCGGCGCCGACGGTGATCCCGCCGCCGCGGCTGGCGCCGAGCCGAGCGCATCGCGCCGAGATTCGGCTCTTCACCGCCGCCGTGCTCCGGCAGATCCCCGAGGAGCCGCTGCAGCCGGTGCCGCTCGGCTCGGTCTGGCTCGCCTCCGACGCCGACGTGGTGCTGGCGCTGCGGATGGACGCGTACACCACCGGGGCGAGCGCCCGACCGGGATTCCGGTCGGCCTCTACGCGCCGGCGGGCTCGAGTCGCCGGTCTACCTCGACTGCGATTTCCTGCTCGGGCCCGAGGCCGCGCACCTCAACATCACCGGCGTCTCCGGCCTCGCGACCAAGACCAGCGCGGTCGAGTTCCTGCTGTGCGAGCATCTTCCAGACCTTTCCGCCGCCACAAGGGGTCGGTCGCCGCCGTCTGCTTCAACGTCAAGGGCCCCGACCTCTGCTTCCTCGACCAGCCGGCCGACCCTCGGCGACGAGGACCGCCGGCTGTACGCGCCGGCTCGGTCTCCGCCCGGAGCCGTTCGCACGAGTGTCAGCTACTACGCGCCGTTCAAGGCCGATGGCGTCAACCTCAACACCCTGCGCACGCAACGAGGCGCTCGCGGCCAACACCCAGCCGCTGGTCTGGGGGCTGCGCGAGGTGCTCGACTACGCCGAGGTGGTGCTCAACCGGGACGACGTGGACGCCAAGGCCGACGCCTTCATCGACTTCCTCGCCGAGCGGGTCGTGGGGCGGGAGTACCAGGACGACATGCTGCGCGGCGCGGCCGTTCATGGTGCAGAGCTTCGCCGACCTCGAGGAGTTCTTCCGCGCGATCTTCGACTTCATGGAGGCGCTGGGGAAGGGCGGCGAGGTCTGGAAGACCCACCACGTCGCCACCATCCGGAAGGTGCGCAACCGCCTGAGCAACATCTCGACGCGGTCCAAGGGCCTGGTCACCGACGACGGCGCCGCCAGCGACCTGCCGTGGGGCGCGTTCACGGACCGCAGCGTCCACGTGGTGGACGTGGCCGGCCTCGATCCGCTGGCGCAGGACCTGGTCTTCGCCCGCGTCGTCTCCAAGCTGCGCGAGCATCTCGAGCGCCGGGACCTCGGCGTCGATCACGTCGTGGTGTTCGTGGACGAGCTCAACAAGTACGCCCCGGCCGACGGCCAGGACACCTACGTGCGCAAGATGCTGCTCGACCTCTCCGAGCGCGGGCCGGTACCTGGGCCTGGTGCTGTTCTCGGCCCAGCAGTTCCGCTCCCAGGTGCAGCGCCGGGTGGTGGGCAACGCCGGCACCGGCGTGTACGGCCGCATGGACATGGACGAGCTCGCGACGCCGGGCTACGCCACGCTCTCGCCCGCCACCAAGATCAAGCTCGCGACGCTGCCCAAGGGCGAGCTGATGATCCGGCATCCGCACTTCACCCAGCCGATCTTCGTCCGGTTTCCGCGGCCGCCGGTGCTCACGAGCCGCGAGGGCGATCGAGCGATTCCCGCCGGCGGCGGAGCTGCCCTTCGCCGACGCGGTGGCGCGCCAGCTTCGCGCCTCGATCGCCGCGTCAGCGCCGACGCGGTGCGCGCGCTGGTGGACGGACGGCGCGAGGACGACGTCCGCCGGGCCCTCGGCGCCACCCGCCGGGAACGCCCGGACGATCCGCTGGCCTTCTTTCGCGGCTGCCTGGGCCGCCGCGTGGCCGGCGAGGTCGTTGCCGCGCGACGGCCCGTGCCGGCGGTCCGCCGGACCGGGGATGACTACGGCGTCTGACGCACGCGCCAGGTTATGTTCCTTCACGCGGTCGTGGCGCCCGCTCGGAGCGGCCCCCGCATCGCGCACCCGTTTGGGAGGGATGACGACCGGCCATGCCCGATCGCCTTCGCGTCCTGTTCGTCACCGAGGACGATCCGCTGTACGTCATCCGGTTCTTCGAGGTCTTCCTCCGCGAGTATCCCGCCGAGACCATGGAGATCTGCGGGATCACCATCGACCGGCCCTGGCACGAGCCGATCTGGAAGACCCTCCGCCGTCTCACCCGGCTGTACGGAATCACCGGTGTCGCGCGGCTCGGCAGCCGGTTCGTCCGCGCGCGCCTGAGCGGGCGCTCCATCGCCCGGTTGGCCGCCGAGCGGTCCATCCCCATGCTGCCCGCGACCTCGGTGAACGCGCCCGAGTATGTGGAGGAGGTACGTCGACTGGCGCCGGACGTGATCGTCTCGGTTGCGGCGCCCGAGATCTTCCGGGCCGACATCCTGCGGGTGCCGCGCCTGGGCTGCATCAACATCCACTCGGGCCGACTCCCCGTGTACCGCGGCATGATGCCCACCTTCTGGCAGATGCTTCACGGGGAGCCCAATGTCACCGTTACGGTCCACGAGATGGCGGAGCGCCTCGATGCCGGGGCCGTCCTGGGCACCGCGTCCGTGCCCATCACGGCGAACGATTCCCTCGACCGGGTGATCAGCACCTCGAAGCAGGCCGGCGCCCACCTGCTCATCCAGGTTCTCGAGCAGGTGCGCCTCGGGACTACCTCGCGCGTGCCGCTGGACATGGCGGGTGCGAGCTACTTCTCCTTCCCAGGAGACCAGCACGTGCGCGAGTTCGTGAAGCGCGGACATCGCCTGCTGTGAGGAGCGCCTGATGCAGGAGCGTTCGCCGGGGGTCGCCATGTCCGTGGATGTGGAGGACTGGTTTCAGGTCGAGAACCTGAAGCCGGTGGTCCCGCGCGAGACCTGGGAAGGTCGCGAACGGCGGGTCGAGCGAAACACCGATCGGATCCTCGAGCTCCTCGCGGAACGCCGGCTGCGCGCCACCTTCTTCATCCTCGGATGGGTCGCCGAGCGTCACCCCGAGCTCGTGCGGCGGATCGCCGCGGGCGGACACGAGATCGCCTCGCACGGATACGGCCACGACCTGGTGTACACGCTGACCGAGGACCAGTTTCGGGCGGACGTCGCCCGCTGCAAGGGTGTGCTCGAGGACCTCGCCGGCCAGCGTGTCCTGGGGTATCGCGCCCCCTGCTTCTCGATCACCGACTGGGCCGTGACCATCCTGCAGGAGCTCGGCTTCGAGTACGACTCGTCCGTCTTCCCGACCGTGGCGCACGATCGCTATGGCCGGCTGACCGGGGTCGGCGCGGGACGGCCCATCGTCGAGCTGCGTCCGGGCTTCCACGAGGTGTGCATCTCGTGCCTGCCGCTCGGCCGTCGCGGCGTGCCATGGGGAGGAGGAGGATACTTCCGGATGCTGCCCTATGCCGTGTGGGGCGCCGGAGTCGCCCGGATCGTGCGGTCCGGCACGCCCTACGTGTTCTATCTGCATCCCTGGGAAATCGATCCCGGGCAGCCCAGGGTGCGGGGTCTGGGCCGGTTCAACTACGTCCGTCACTACCTGAACCTGGCACGCTGCGAGTCCCGCTTCCGCTCGCTGCTCGACGGATTTCCGTGGACCACTGTGCGCGCGGTCCTGAAGGACTGGAAGGGCAGGGCGGAGGTCGCCCCACCTCGGGAAGCCGCTCGGACGGCGTAGGCGACCCATGCGTGGCCTCTGCCGCCCGCCGCACTCGCGGACCGGCGTGCGGCGGAAGGTCGGCAGATCGAGCGCCCGCTCGGCCTTCCAGCTCGCCTCCAGGCGCGGTTCGTGCGCGGCCAGTAGGTCGCTCCGGCTCAGCGTCCCCACCCGAACCCGCCGCTCGGTGCGCGTGACCACCGGTAGTCGCCCGACCCGCTCTCGGAGCCTGTGGTCCGCGGCCTCTCCCCAGCAATAGCCCCGTCGCCCTCCCCGCCGGAGCCCCCGTGACCAGGGCGCTAACTCGTTGCCGGGTCGCCCGTTTCATGTGCGTGACAGACCTTGATTAATCCGCCGGCGGCGAGACATTTCGAGGGTGAAACTCGCCCACATCGCCGATCCCCACCTCGGCATCCGGCAGTACCACCGACAGACCCCGGCCGGCATCAATCAGCGTGAGGCCGACGTCGCCCAGGCGTTCCGCGTCGCGATCGACGGCGTCATCGCGGCGCGTCCCGACGCGGTCGTCGTGGCCGGCGACCTGTTCCACTCCGTCCGCCCCACCAACGCCGCGATCGTCTTCGCCTTCCGGCAGTTCCAGCGGCTCCGGGAGGCGCTTGCCGGGCGCGCCGATCGTGCTCATCGCCGGCAACCACGATACGCCGCGCTCGACCGAGACCGGCTCGCATCCTCCGGCTCTTCGAGGAGCTCGGCGTCGACGTCGCCAGCGACGAGGCGCGACGGTTCGTGTATCCCGCGCTCGATCTGACCGTGCTGGCCGTGCCGCACCAGGCGCTGCATCGAGCGGCACGCGCCCGGTGCTCCGGCCCGAAGGCGCCGAGCGCTACCGCGTGCTGGTGCTGCACGGGGAGGTCGAAGGCGTGTTCCCCTTCGACCGGAGCGGCGCCGAGTACGGCGGGGCGCTGCTCGGCCTGCGCGGAGCTGTCGGCGCCGCGAGTGGAGCTACGTGGCGCTCGGGCCACTACCACGTGCAGCACCAGGTGGCGCCCCGAGTCTGGTACGCGGGCGTCGCTCGAGTACGTGAGCCCCAACCTCTGGGGCGAGCTGCGTGGACGAGTCCGACCATGGCGCTCGACGGCAAGGGCTGGCTCCTCGTCGACCTGGACCGCGGCACGGTCGAGCGGCAGCCGGTGCCGCTCGCGCGCGAGATCCTCGACCTCGAGCCGATCGAGGCCGAGGGGCTCTCAGGCCGCCGCGGTGGACGCCTGATCGCCGAGCGGGTGGCGGCGATCCCCGGGGGCGTCACCGACAAGATCGTCCGGCTCCGGGTCCACAACATCCCGCGCCACGTCGCGCGCGAGCTCGATCACGCCGCCATCCGCGCGCTCAAGACCGCGGCACTCCACTTCCATCTGGACCTGCGCCGGCCCGAGATCCACCGCGACCGTGGGCGTCGGGCGCGCCCGGCCGGCGCCAGACCCTGCCCGAGCTGGTGCCGGTCCTACCTCGAGCGGCGGCCCTTGCCGGCGGAGCTCGACCGCGAGGCGTTCGTGCGCCTGGGCGAGCGAGCTGATGGACAGCGTCGAGCGCGACCTGGCCGGACCTGATGCAGATCCACCGCCTCCGCCTGCTGCAACTTCCGCCAGCACGAGCACACCGACCTCGAGCTCGGGCGCGGGCCTCACCGGGCATCGTCGGCCCCAACGGCGCCGGCAAGACGACCATCCTCGAGGCCATCGCCTGGGCCATGTACGGCATGCCCGCCGCGCGAGGCAGCCGCGACACGATCCGTCGGCGCGGGGCGCCGCCCGCGCGCGCGGGTCGAGGTCGAGCTGGAGTTTACGCCTCGGCCCGCACCAGTACCGCGTCGTGCGCACGCTGAACGGCGCGGAGCTGTACCAGGACGGCGACCCCTCGCCGATCGCCAACTCGCATCGGCGCCGTGACCGAGCGGGTCACCCGGCTCCTCGGCATGACGCGGGACGAGTTCTTCAACACCTACTTCACCGGGCCAGAAGGAGCTGGCCGTGATGGCGGCGATGATCGGCGCCGGAGCGCGCCCAGTTCCTGTCGCGCGTGCTCGGTTACGAGCGAATCCGCGCGGCGCAGGACCGGCTCAAGGAGCGGCGCTCGGCGCTTCGCGCCCGGCATCGACGCGCTGCGGGCCGGTCTCGGCGATCTCGGCCGAGCTCGATGCCGCGCGAGGCCGCGCGCGCGGGACGCGACTGGCCGCCGCCCGCGCGGCCGAGCAGGCCACCATCGCGGCTCGCGGCGGCCGCGGACGCGACGGCTGGCCGAGGTCCGGCCCCGCTGGGAGGAGCTCCAGCGTCTCCGGGAGGCGGCGCTCGCGCTCGAGGCGGAGCTCCGCGTCGCGGACCATCGGGTCGCGGCGGCCGCCGAGCGGGTCGAGCGGCTTGGCGCGCGAGCTGGCCGAGGCCGGGACGGCGGCGCCGGCAAGCTCGAGGAGGTCGCGCGAGCGGCTCGCTCCGCTCGGCCGCTGCGGGAGGAGGTCGGCGCGCTCGAGCGCGCAGGCCGAGTCGCATGCCGAGCCGGCAGGGACTCCTCGCGCCAGCTCGAGGACGTCCGGCGCGCACCTCGGGTCGGTCGAGGAGCGGCTCGCCGCGCCCGCCGGACGCCGGCGCAGCTCGAGGCCGCGCGAGCCCGGGTCAGCGACGTGCGGGCGACGCTCACCGGCGTCGACGCTCGACGGCGAGAACGCTGCGGACCGCCTGGGTGCGTGACACGCAGGATGCCCAGACCAAGCGTCAGGGTCTGCTGGACCAGTACCAGGAGCTCAAGGACCAGCGCCAGCTCATCGTCGACGCCGGCCCCGACGGGGTCTGCCCGACCTGCGCGCGTCCGCTCGGCGCCGAGTATCGACAAGGTGCTCGGCTACTCGACCGGCAGATCGAGGAGGTCGTCTCCAACGGCAACTTCTACAAGCAGCGCATCGAGCAGCTGCAGCCGGAGCCGCCGGGAGCTGGACGCGGCCGAGCACCGGCGCGCGGCGCTCGAGCGCGAGCTCTCCGAGGCGACCGCCGAGCTCGGCCGGCTCAACGCGCAGGCGCAGGAGAGGGACGACTGGGCGAGGAGCGGGAACGGCTCGGCTCCGCATCGACGGAGCTTGAGGGCGCTCTGGATCCACGTGGCCGGCGCGAATACGACGCAGCCCGTCACGAGGCAGTGCTGACTGAGATCAAGCGAGCTCGAGCCGCTCGCGCTCCAGGCCGAGCGGCTGCGCGTGCGTCGGCGATCGCGCCGCCGCGATCGACCGCCGAGCTCGAGACGGCGCGCGGTGATCGCAGCGCCAGGCGCGGCGACGGCCGTCGCGCGAGCTCCAGGCGCGACCTCGAGGCGCTCGGGTACACCGAGGCGGCCTTCCGCGAGGCTGCGGGACGCGAGACGGCGGCGGAGACGGGCCCGGCGCGAGGCGGAGCTGACGCTGGTCCGCGCCCGCGAGCGAAACCAGCGCCGCCACCGAGGCGGTGCGAGGCGAGTGGCCCGGCGCCGGGCCGAGCGGTCGGCCCGCGAGCGCGAGGTCGCCGCGGCCGCGGGCGGACCTCGCGCTTGCATCAGGAGCTCGACCGCGCGCTCACCGACCTGCGCACCGAGCTCAACGCCGGCCTCCGACCCGACCTGCTCGGAGCTCGCCTCCGGGTTCCTGCGCGACCTCACCAACGGCCGCTACACCGATCTCGAGCTCGACGAGGACTACTGCGCCACCGCTGCTCGACGACGGCGATCCCAAGGCGGTCATCTCCGGCGGCGAGGAGGACGTCGCCAACCTCGCGCTGCGCCTGGCGATCAGCCAGATGATCGCCGAGCGCGCCGGCCAGCCGCTCTCGCTGCTCATCCTCGACGAGATCTTCGGATCGCTCGACGAGGAGCGCCGCGCCGCCGTGGTCGACCTGCTGCGGAGCCTCGCCGACCGGTTCCCGCAGGTCATTCTCATCACCCACGTCGACTCGGTGCGCGAGGGGTTCGACCGGGTCGTGCGGGTGACGTTCGACCCGACGCGAGGCGTCCCGACCGTGCAGCGACGAGCCGCTCGGAGGGCATGATGTGGCGGCCTGATCGCGAGCGTGCGCGGCCCCGACCGGCCCGCCGCCCGCGACATCGACTCGCTCAATCGGGTCTTCGCCGACGCGTTCACCGACCGGTACAGCCGCGACGGCCTGGTGGGCGTGCGGGTGCCGCAGCTCAATACCGCTGGTCTGGCGCTACGCGCTCGAGGACGCGGGTGACGGCGCCATGGTCTGGCGCGATGCCGATGGGCAGCATGGTCGCCTTCAACATGGTGCACCGCTCCGGCACCGAAGGCTGGATGGGTCCGCTGGCGGTTCGGCCCGATCGGCAGGGTGAGGGCCTCGGCTCGACGATGGTGCGCACGGGCGTCGACTGGCTCCGGGCGCAGGGCGCCACGCACCATCGGCCTGGAGACGATGCCGCGGACGGTGGAGAACATCGGCTTCTACAGCCGCATCGGCCTGGTGCCGGGTCACCTCACCGTCACGCTGGTCCGCGACGTTCCCGCGGCGGACCGGCGCGGCGCCCGGAGCTGCTCTCGGCGGCGGGCCGTCTGCTCGACCGCACGCATCGAGGAGTGCCGGCGGCTTGACCGACGAGCTCGCGCCCGGCGTCGACTTCACCCGCGAGATCACCCTCACGCGCGATCTCCGCATCGGCGACACCACCCTGGTGCGGGACGGCGGCGAGCTCATCGGCTTCGCGCTCTGGCACTCGACGCCGCTCGCCGCCGGACGGCCCAAGGACGAGTTGCGGGTACTCAAGCTGGTGGCCGCGCTCGCTCGAGGCGTTCGACCGGCTGCTCGAGGCGCTCCAGGCGAGCGCCGCGGCCGAGCGGGTGGGTCGGATCGCCGATCCGCTGTCAGACCGAGTTCGCCGACGCGTACCTGCGTCTCGTCGGCGCCGGCTACCGGGTGCACTGGACCGATCTCCGGATGATCCTCGACGGCTTCCCGCAGCGCCGCCGCGGCAGGGCATCGTGATGTCGAACTGGGAGATCTGAGCCGGCGCGGACATTCGACCCGGTTCGGCTATTGACAAGCCGGACTCCCGCTCTGACTTCGGGTGCGCGAGGCATCACGGAAAAGAGATGGCGTTATTCCGGCGGCCATTCCCTCGCCCTGGGTAATACTCCGTAGGTCCCAGCGCACCACCCTCACACTTCACATTCATCGGGGCCGAGAGCCGCTCGTCCGCGTCCCCGCGGCGATCGGCGCTGCCCCATGCGCGTCAGGATCGCTCTGACGACGAGCCTCCGCCGCGGCCGCGCCCCGCGCTGCCCCGTCGCCTGGTGCGCACGACCACCACCGAATCCTGCATCGGGAACTTGTCCACCATGATTCGTGCCTGCGCCACTGCCGGCCGCTGGTTCACTGTTGCCACGCTCGCGGTGCTCGCCGGCGCCGCGTGCAACGACACGGAAGACCCCGCGGCGCCAACCGACGGCCCCTCGATTACCAACACCACCGACAGCTCACTGGGAGACAGCCTCCCGCTCGTCGATTCGCTCACTTCCACGCTGGCGAGCACCACCTATTCCGGCCTGCCCTACGGACCCATCGGCCTGTGGGCGACCCTGAACACGTTCGAGATGGGCCCGGCACCGTTCACACTGAGTCAGGAGCAGGTCACGGCGAGCAGCATCGTTGCCCGCATCAACAACGCGCGAAGCAAGCGGCAGCGCCTCGTGCTGGCGATGACGGGTGGCCCCTCGAGCGACTACAAGACCAACGGGAAGTTCGACGTGTCGAAGTGGAAGCGGCGGATGAACAGCTTCACGACATCGAGCATCCGCAATGCCGTGGCCGCTGGGGTGTCGGACGGGACCGTCGTCGGCAACGTGATGATGGACGAGCCCGAGACCCCCAAGTGGGGCGACAATGTCAGCAAGGCGTTACTCGACGACATGGCGGTCTACGCCAAGGGCATCTTTCCCTCCTTGCCCGTGGGCGTCAATGTCGGACCGCCGGGGTACCGCTGGCGTGCGTCTGAGCGCTTTCACGAGGTTGACTGGGTGCGCTACCAGTACAACTGGTGGGTCACGTCCGGCAACGTCGGCGCGTGGCGGAGTGCGGTGCTGGATCAGGCACACAAGGATGGCGTCACGCCAGCGTTCAGCCTCAACCTCCTCGATGGCGGCATCAAGGACACCCAGGGGAGCTGGGACTGCAGTGCAACGGGCAAGGGAACCTACAAGCCCAACTGCCGGATGAGCGCGGATCAGGTGCGCACCTACGGCAAGGCCATCGGTCCGTCCGGGTGCTTCACGCTCATGTGGCACTATGACGACGCGTTCATGTCGAAATCCGCCAATCGGGACGCGTTTCACGACGTCGCCTCTCTGCTCGCGACCAAGCCCCGGCGCAGTTGCCGCCGGCCGTAGCTGGTCTGGCAACCGTGGAGAAAACCCGCCAGGTACGTGCGGTCGCGTGCCTGCTGGGATGCCGAAGAAACGCCGAGCACATGCCGCGGCAACGCTGCGATTCATGCGTCTGGAGGACCAAGTGTCGATTTCTTGACGGCCGTTCGAAACTCGAACGGGTAGGGAACCGGTGTCAGAGGCCCGCTGGCCTTGACATTCGTGACGCGCGTCACGACTTTTGTGTCGCGCGAGGCACCACTGATAATGAGATGGCGCTTATCCCGGCGACCATTCCCTCGCTCTGGGGACTTAATCTAGTTCGTCCCAGCGAACCACTCACACACACTCACTTCGGGCTAGGCCAGCCTGACCGCGTTGGCGGTCGGCGGTCCAACCCTGCGCGTCAGGACCTCTGACGACGAGCCACCGCTTTGGCCGTGCCGAGCGCGGGCTCCTCGCCTGTCGCGCGTGTCGCTCACTGAATCTTTGGAACAGGGATACTCCAACATGATTCTCGCGCTCTCACATGTTCTACGTCCGACGCGGCTCCGAGCTTTCGTGGCCGGGCTGTTCGTGGTGCTCCTTGGCACCGCTTGCAGCAGCACCGACGTCACCGACCCCACCTCCGCTGAATCCGTACCGACCACCACGAGCAGCACCGATGCCGTCCCGGCGACCGCCACTCCCCTCGCCAGCATCACCTCGGGCATCCCCTACGGCCCCACCAGTCTCTGGGCCAACTCGACGACGCTCAGCGCCGGCGCGGCCCCGTTCACCGGAAGCCAGGTGAGCCTCGATCCGGGTGCGGTGCTCACAGTGATCGCCACGGCGCGGCAAAAGGGCCAGACCATCGTCCTCGCCATGACCGGCGGGTCGTCGAAGCAGTACATGACGAACGGTAAGTTCGATGTCAACAAGTGGAAGTCGCAGATGTCCCGGTTCAACACGGCGACGATCCGGAACGCCATCGCACAGGCAGTGTCCGATGGCATCGTCCTGGGCAACACCATGATGGACGAGCCGGAGACGGTGAAGTGGGGTGGCAACGTCACCAAGGCGCTGCTCGACCAGATGGCGGTCTACGCGAAGGGCATCTTCCCGACGCTCCCCCAAGGCGTAAACGTCGGCCCCCCTGCCTACAAGATTTGGCAGACGACCTCGCGCTTCACCAAGGTGGACTGGGTACGCTATCAGTACAGCTGGTGGGTGAGTGAGGGCAACGTGGCTGCGTGGCGAGACATCGTTCTGGACCAGGCTCGCAAGGATGGCGTCCAGCCCGCGTTCAGCCTCAACGTTCTGGATGGCGGGACCAAGGACAAGAGCGGGAGCTGGGACTGCCCGGGTATCGGCAAGGGAACCTACGCCCCCAACTGTAACATGACTCCCGATCAGGTCCGGTCGTGGGGCCGTACCCTCGCGGCCGCCGGCGGATGCGCGATGTTCATGTGGCGCTACGACAACGCATACATCACCAAACAGGCCAACCAGGACGCCTTCCGGGACGTGGCGGCGGCGACCAACGCGGCGGCCCGTAAGAGCTGCAAGCGGCCCTAGCTCGAGCGTTCGCGCAGGACCGGTGCGAGTGAGCGACGCGGGCGGTTCGAGTCACTTCGGCTCGAGCCGCCCGTTGCTGTTGCAGCTCCGTTCCACCCGGCTCGCCGTTCCTCACCTCAGTTGCCGGCCACGCCCGAACTGGAGCCGGCGTGCTCCGGCCTGACGTCGGTCGTCACTCCCCCCGCGTCCCGCTTGAGCACCTTGTTGTAGACTTCAAGTGTCCGGCTCACGCTGCGGTCCAGTGTGAACTCCCGCTCGTAGACCTCGCGCCCCGCAGCCCCCATCCTCGCGCGCAGCCCGCTGTCGGTGAGCAGCGATCGAAGGCGATCGCGCAGCGCGCCGACGTGTCCCGGCGGCACCAGATACCCGGTCTCTCCATCACGCACGCTCTCACTCACGCCTCCGACGTCTGAAGCGGCCATGGGCAGTCCTGCACGCATCGCCTCGAGTATGCTCAAGGGAAGGCCTTCCCAGTTCGTTGCCAGCACGCTGATGTGCGCGGCGGCCAGCAGCCGATCCACGTCCATGCGCTGACCGAGGAACCGCACCCGTTCGGCGATCCCGAGTGACGCGGCGAGGTCCCGGGTCTGCGCCATCAGCGGGCCTTCTCCGATCAGGTCGAGGTCCCAGGGCACGTCGCGGAGGTCGGCGAGGGCGCGCAGGAGGGTCGGGTGGTCCTTCTGGGCGCCGAAACGCGCCACCATCACCAGGCGGACAGGCGCGCCATCGGGCCTGGCACGCAGCGACGGCGGCACGTCGGGCATGCCGTTGTGTACGGTCACCATCTTGTCCTGGGACAGGATGCCGGCCTTCAACGCCAGTTGGCGGTCGTATTCCGAGACTGTGATGGTCATGTCGGCGGCAAACGGACCGGTGACCCGCTCGATCCAGCGATACACGGCGGCGCGCATCGGCGGCACGCCCGTCGTGAACGACCAGCCGTGCGTGGTGACCGTGACCGGCACGCCCAGCAGCCGCGCGGCCATGCGTCCGACTACCCCCGCTTTCGCCGAGTGGGTAGCGACCAAGTCCGGCCTGAAGGCCTCGAGCGCGCGCTGCGTTTCACGCAGTGCGCGAAGGTCCTGCAGGGGTCGGATGGGCACCGTGAGATGCTCGAGCACGATCGTGCGGATGTTCCGGGCACGGAGATCGTCGAGAAAGGGCCCGTGGCCGCCCGTGAGCACGAGGACCGCGTGTCCCCGTGCCTGCATGGCGGTCGCCAGGTCGCGGACGTGGATCTGGGCGCCGCCGATTGGATCGGCCCGCGTGATGATGTAGGCGATCTTCAACTGGGCGGTCTCCCCGGAACGAACGGTAACTTGGCCGACGGGTTGCGAGATGACGGGTCGGGCCCCGCCTCCTCGCCTAAGCGGGCGCCGGGCAGCGAGAAGTATACCTGCGCTGCCGTCGAACATCATGGCGGAGGAATGCAGACCGTGGCAGCGGGTTAACTGGCAGTGTATACCCTGCCACCAATGACAAAGAATGAGACAGTGAAATCGTTACAATTCAAGTTTGACGATGAACACTAGCTGCTGAGTACTATGAACATAAATCTCTATGTCTCATGTGCGATGTGACGATGACTGTCAAAAATATGTGCTTGACTTCTCAGACATATCTCCCAGAATAGGTTGCACCAGCCCAAGGGTGGAGGCCGAGGAAGGGAATGGTTGGGCGCAACGCAGAAGGAGCGTCGCTGAGGAGAGCAACGGATGACGTACAAGCACAAGCTTGCGCGCAGGCTGGCCATCTCGCGAACATTGAGGATGGTCCCCGTGCTGCTGTTGCTGGCCGCCTGCAACGATGAGGCTACGGGGCCAGACACCGGTTTGCCTCAGCTGACTGAACTGACGACGGTTGTCCCTGCGGCCGCGACGATCCAAACCAAGCAGAGAATTCGCTTCCATTCCGAGACCGCCGGCGGCAAGCTGGTCTCGACTCGGTTGACGTGGAAGTCGTCCGGCGGGTCCATCACCGCCGACGGCGTATTTTCCGCGACAGCCCCCGGGACCTATAAGGTCGTGGGTCGTGGACACGGCCACCAGCGACCCGACACCTCGACGGTCACGGTCGTCTCTCCACCCTCCGACGTGGTCGGCATTCAGATCTCGCCCGGCACGGCGTCGCTCGAGTCGGGGGCGAGCCGCACGTTCACGGCGATGGCGCTCCTTGCAGACGGGTCCTCGGCCGCGGCCGGCGTCACGTGGGACGCCACGGGCGGCTCGATCGATGCCGGCGGCGCCTATCAGGCCGGCTCAAGTTCGGGCACGTTCACTGTAGTGGCAAGGTGGGTCGGTGGCGCTCTGGCCGACACGGCGCAGGTCACCATCACGCCGCCGGGAACCGCGCCGACGCTCACCCAGGTGATCGTAAGGCCGTCCACCTACACATTGCCGACCGGCGGCACCAAGCAGTTCCGGGCCTACGGCCGCAACAGCCTCGGCGATAGCGTGGCGGTGCAAGCCACCTTCAGCGCGACCGGCGGTGCCATTAGCGCCAGCGGCGTGTACACTGCCGGGTCGACGGCAGGCACCTACCGCGTGATCGCCTCGGCCAGCGGCCTTGCCGACACGGCGCCGGTGACCCTGTCGACGCCGACCTCGACCCCCACGCTGACCGACGTCGTGGTGAAGCCGGCCAGCTACTCCATGACCATCGGCACCAACAAGCAGTTCAGTGCCTACGGCCGCAACAGCCTCGGCGACAGCGTGCCGGTACAGGTGACCTTCAGCTCGACCGGCGGCACTGTCACGTCGAGCGGCCTCTACACGGCGGGCGTCACGCCAGGGAGCTACCGGGTCGTCGCTTCGGCCAACGGCGTGGCCGATACCGCTGCACTCACCCTCTCCTCCCCCACTCCGACGCCGACGCCGTCCCCGATCCCCACCGGGGCGGGCCTGCCGTTCGGGATGTCGCAGCAGCTCAGCCGGTTCGGCTCGCTCACGCCGCCCATGACCATGACCGCCGACGGCATGACCGCGTCCGTGCTTATTCCCCGGATCAACGCGGCGAGGACCGGCGGGTACAGGCTGATCGTGAACCTGACCGGCGGGGCCCACTCGGACTACATGAGCACGATAGACGGCGTCTTCCAGTTCGACGAATCCAAGTGGCGCGCCAAGATGGAGACCTACAACACCGCGACCATTCGCCAGGCTGTGGCTCAAGCCGTGGCCGACGGCACGATTGTCGGCAGCAGCGTGATGGACGAGCCGTACGTGTGGGGCGGCGCCTCCGGCGGCGGCAACACCTGGGGTCCCAAAGGGACCATGACCAAGGCCAGGGTAGACACCCTCTGCGGCGTGGTGAAGCAAATGTTCCCGACGCTCGCCGCCGGCGTTGCACACCAGCATGACATGTTCGAGCCGACGAACAGCTACTACGTGTGCGACTTCATCATCGACCAGTATGACTGGCGCCGCGGCGACGTCACCACGTTCCGCGATGCGGGACTCGCGATGGCGCAGCGTGACCATCACGCCATCATGTTCGGGATCAACATCCTGGATGGAGGCGTGCAGGACAAGGACGGGAACTATACCTGTGACGGTCCGGGCCAGGGCGGTAAGGGCACCTATGCCCCGAACTGCCGGATGACGCCGCAGCAGGTCCGTGACTGGGGCTTGCTGCTCGGCAAGGCGGGATGTGGCCTCTACATGTGGCGCGCTGACGACCAGTTCATGGCAAACAGTTCCAACGTGCAGTCGCTCCGGGACTTGGCATCCGGTCTTGGCGCTGCGGCCGCGAAGGGCTGCTACCGAAACTGATCACCCAGAACCGGCAGCACGACCGGCCGGGGGCAGTTGCCTCCGGCCGGTCGTCGTTTTGTGTCGTCGCCGCTTGACGCCGCGTAAGCCGCCGCGAGTGTGGACTCTGCGCAACACCTGAGATGCGGCACCCCTCCCGGCGCGCCTCTTGGCCGCGGCCGCACTTGGCGCCGTAGGCGCCACATGCCCTGGCGCCAAGGCCATGATAAATTACGTGCTTGGGCAGCACCGGGGCATGGAACCTGCTTTGCCACTGGGCTTCCCGACCTGGAGCGCCTGGCTCCGTGGGGATCGACCACCCTTCTTGCGTCGCCACGAGGCCTATGCGCACTGTGACTGCGAGTCTTGCGTTCGTCTGGCTCGTTCTGACCCTTCCGGTGGCGCTGATCGCGCAGGAGCCCGCCCCCACCGGGGTTCAAAACGTCCTGACGCCAGGGGATTCGGTGCGCATCACCGTCTGGAGGAAGCCGGAGTTCAGCGGCGACTATGTGATCGCGCCGGACGGCACGATCACCCATCCGCTGTTTCGGACGGTCAAGGTGGCCGGAGTGCCGTTCGCCAAGGCCGAGAGCAACGTTCGCACGTTCCTCTCGCAGTTCGAGGACAACCCGCAGTTCGTTATGGAGCCGCTCATGCGTTTGGCCGTGTCGGGCGAGGTGACCCGGCCGGCCGGTCTTCGCGCTCGTCCCGAGACGACCATCGGCGAGGCGATGGCCCGGGCCGGCGGCCCGAGCAAGGACGCGGCGAACAACCGCGTTCGCCTGATTCGGCAGACGCCGGGCGGCCAGCAGCAACAGTTCGTCATCGATCTGACGGATACGAAGGGGTCTCCTGGAACCACGCCACTCCGGTCCGGTGACCAGATCGTGTCGATCGGAAGAGGAACTTCTTCAAGGATTTCGTGCTCCCGGCCCTCGGCGTCATCGGCTCGATCGCGTCGATCGCTCTGCTGATTGACCGCTATAGCCGCCCATAGGTAGCCTATGCCTCCTTTGCCTCCGCCCAACCGCATGCTGCCGGGCTCGACCGACGGCGCTTTTCGGCCCTATCGAGGCGCAGGAAGGTCGGCGAGCGATCACTTTCCGGCAGGTTCTGACCGTCCTGCGGCGGCGCTATCAGCTCATTCTGGCGATGACGCTGGTCGGGGCGCTCCATCGGACTGTTTCTGGCCTCGCGCGAGCGCCGCCACCTATCAGGCCGGCGCCATGATCCGCTTCGCGGGGGAGCGGCGCGACGCTCACCGGCGACGACGATGCGGCGCCGGGCCTGGCCAAGACGACCGATCCGCTGCTCTCCATCGTCGAGCTGATCAGGAGCCGCACGGTGGCCGGCGTGGTGGTGGATATCCTCGGGCTCCAGCTCGCCAGCTGGACGCCGGAGTTCCCACTCGAGCGAGCTGAGACGGCGTGCGGTCGA
Source organism: uncultured delta proteobacterium (assembly GCA_963712535.1). GTDB lineage: Bacteria > Desulfobacterota > SM23-61 > SM23-61 > SM23-61 > CAVQIK01. Next base: position 618,617 of record CAVQIK010000015.1, read on the forward strand.
TCCGCGCGCCGCCGGTGACTCGGTCGTGCTGACGTTCCGTCTCAACGACGTCGTCGCGCGCCGAGCGGACCGCACGGTCACGGCCCCCTACGGCCAGCTGATCAATCTGGGCGTGGTCCAGTTCAGCGTCCGCTCGCGGCCCTCGCTCGAGACCGCGACCCTGGGCATCGGCGGCCGGGAGCTGGCCATCGACGGGCTCCTGGGCGGTGCTCGAGGTGACCCGCGCACGGAGACCGACGTCATCGACGTCGGCTATACCGCGTATGATCCGCATCCCGCGCAGCGCGTCGTCAACTCGACCGTCCAGTCGTTCCAGGCCCTGAACGTCCAGTGGGCGCGCGAGCGCTCGCGTCGGCGCCGGGAGTTCCTCGCGCGAGCAGTTGGCGCAGACCGACAGCATGCTGGCCCGGGCCCAGGCCGAGCTCGCCACCTTCCGGAGCCGGCAACAGCTCGCGCAGCAGCGCCGACAAGCTCGAGGCCGAGCAGGCAGACCCAGCTCCAGATCGAGACCCGGATCGGCCGAGCTCGATGCCGACCGGAAGACCTTCACCACGCTGCAGCAGCAGCTCAAGTCGGGCGACGACGCGACGCGCGACGAGGCGCATTCGCGCGCTCGGCACCGCGCCGCGGCATCGGCGACAATCCGGCGATCGGCGACCCTCTACCATCAGCTTCTGGTCTACCAGGACCGGCTGGACTCGATGACGACGGGCCCCTGGAAGGCGTCCGCCACCAACCCGGACTTGATCCAGCTTCAGGGGCTTGCGGGCACGACGCAGGACAAGCTGGTGGACGCCGTGGCGAGCCAGATCGCGGACACTCGATGCCCGCATGGATGCGCTCAACGCGCTGAAGAGCCAGAGCGCCGCCTCCATCCAGGTGCTGCCGGCGATGGCCGAGGAGGAGATGCGGCTCAACCGCCGGGTGGACGCGCTCGCGAGCCTGGGCGACGACCTGCGGCCGGACTACAGCAAGGCCCGCATGGCCGAGGAGGTCGAAGCCGGTGACATCGACGTGGTGACACTGGCGGCCGTCCCGTACGCGCCCGCTGCTCACCGCGTCCGCGCTCAAGCTGGCGCTCGGACTCTTGCTCGGGCTCGTGCTCGGCCTCATGCGTCGCCTATACTGCTCGAGGCGCTCAACACCTCGGTCCGCCGTCCGGAGGACCTCGAGGCCGTGCTCCACGTGCCCGGCCTCGCGGTCATCCCGCGGATCAGCGGCGGCTCGCGCCACGGCGCGGTCCCGTCTCCGCGGGCTGCTCGGCGCGGGCAAGGGCAAGGCCGCCGGCGCGGTTCGCCGATGTCCGGCGACCAGACCTTCTCGATCGGCATCGAGGCGTTCCGGAACCTGCGGACCAGTCTGATCTGGTCCGACGGCGGCGAGGCGCTCAAGACCCTGGTGGTCACGAGCGCGGCGCCCGGTGAAGGCAAGACGCTCACGGCGGCGAACCTGGCGGTGACGCTGGCCTACGACGGGCTCCGCGTGCTGCTGGTCGACTGCGACATCCGCCGGCCGCGGGTCCACGGGCTCTTCCACGTCCCGCGCGCCCCGGGCCTGATGGAGCTGCTCACCGCCTCGAACGCTCCAGGCGCGTCCGCCGCCTTCCCGCGATCCGCGAGACGTCGGTGGCGGGGCTCTCGGTGCTGCCCTGCGGTGCGCTGCCGATCGAACGCCGCCAACCTGCTGAGCGGGACCCGCATGCGGGTGCTGCTCCAGGAGCTGAGGGAGCAGTTCGATATCATCGTGCTCGACACCCCGCCCGTGCTGGCGACCGCGGATGCCGGCATCGTGGCGTCGCTCACCGACGGCGTCCTGCTGGTCGTCCGGGCCGGGCACCACCGACAAGAACGCCGCCCAGCGGGCCTGCCAGCAGCTCGCCAACGTCGGTGCGCGCGTCGTCGGAACGGTGCTGAACGATCCGGGTGGCGAGGTCGCGAAGGAAGGCGACTACTACTATCCGTACGACTACGCGGCGGAGGAGCAGTGATCGGCTCCTCCATGCCGCCGCAGGTAGCATCTTCGTCCTGAATCGAGTCCTCAGGACAATCGGCGTTGACAGCGGCATGGTACGCCATTCGCTGACGCAGGCCGGCCCGACGTCCGGGCCGCCTGCGAAACGGGTCGCGCCCGGCCGGCGGCGCTTCGACGTCGCGGAGGAACGTTACACGCCATGTCGTCTTCGATCGCCCCCCAGAACCGCGCGTGGCCGCGCCCGTCGCGGCACCCAGCGGATGAACATCGTGATCGGCGGCCACGTCGACCACGGCAAGAGCACGGTCATCGGCCGCCTGCTGGCCGACACCGACTCGCTCCCCGAGGGGAAGCTCGAGCAGGTCCGGGCGCAGTGCGAGCGCAACTCGCAAGCCGTTCGAGTACGCCTTCCTGCTCGACGCGCTCAAGGACGAGCAGGCGCAGGGCATCACGATCGACGCCGCCCGGGTGTTCTTCAAGACGCGCCAGCGGCCACTACATCATCATCGACGCGCCCGGGCCACATCGAGTTCCTGAAGAACATGGTCACCGGCGCCGCCCGCGCCGAGGCCGCGCTGCTGGTGATCGACGCCGCCGAAGGGCGTGCAGGAGAACTCCCGCCGCCACGGCTACATGATGTCGCATGCTCGGCATCCGGCAGCTCGCCGTGGTGGTGAACAAGATGGACCTGGTCGGACTGGGACCAGCGGTCTTCGAGCGCATCGTCCGGGAGTACGGCGCGTTCCTCGACCAGATCGGGATCCGGCCCGCGTGCTTCATCCCGGTGTCCGGGCGCGAGCGGCGACAACATCGCCGACCGCTCGCGGCAGCCTGCCGTGGTACGACGGGCCCGACCGTGCTCGAGGCGCTGGACGCGCTTCCGCAGCGAGCCCGCGCCGGTGGACCGGCCGTTCCGGATGCCGGTCCAGGACGTCTACAAGTTCACCAAGCAGGGCGACGACCGGCGCATCGTCGCCGGGACGATCGAGACCGGCACGCTGCAGGTCGGCGACGAGGTGATCTTCTACCCGTCGGGCAAGAAGAGCCGGGTGAAGACGCATCGAGGCCTTCAACCGCCCGGTCCAGACTCGGGCGGAGGCCGGGCAGGCCGTCGGCTTCACGCTGCACGGAGCAGATCTACGTCGCCCGCGGCGAGCTGGCGACGCTCGCGACCGAGCCGCGTCCCCAGGTGACCACCCGGCTCCGGGTGAGTCTGTTCTGGCTCGGCAAGCGAGCCGATGGTCAAGCAGAAGGACTACCTCCTCAAGCTCGGCACCGCCCGGGTGACCGGCGCGGGTCGAGGAGGTCCTGCGCGTCATGGATGCCTCGACTCTCGACGCCACCGAGCAGCAGGACCGGATCGAGCGCCACGACGTGGCCGAGTGCATGCTCAAGCTCGACCGCGCCATCGCCTTCGACCTGGCGGAGGACGATCGCCGCCACCAGCCGGTTCGTCATCGTGGACGACTACGAGATCCGCGGCGGCGGCATCGTGCGCGAGGCGCTGCCCGACCGGCAGACCTCGGTCCGCGACAAGGTGCTGCTGCGGAACTACAAGTGGGAGCCCAGCATCATCCAGCCCGAGCGCCGGGCGGAGAAGTACAGCCAGAAGGCCGCGCTCATCCTCATCACCGGCGAGCACGAGGCCGACCGGAAGGGCCTCGCCAAGGCGCTCGAGGGCAAGCTGTTCGAGGACGGCCAGGTGGTCTACTTCCTCGGCATCGGCAACGTGCTCTACGGCGTGGACGCCGACATCGAGCGCAAGCCGGAGAACCGGCTCGAGCACATGCGCCGGCTGGCCGAGGTCGCCAACCTGATGCTCGATGCCGGCATGATCCTGATCGTGACCGCCGCCGAGCTGACCCAGGACGACCTCGAGGTCATCAAGACCGCGGTCCAGCCGGACTGGATCGAGACGATCTGGGCCGGCGACACCATCACGACCGACCTGGCCGTGCGACCTCCAGCTCCCCGGCGGCGCCGTCCCCGAGGCGGTGGACCGGCTCAAGGCGCACCTGCAGGACAAGGGCGATCATCTTCCGCCCATGGTGAGCGCCCGAGCTTCGCGTCCGCGGTCATCGACCTCGCGCGTGAGGCCGGCCGGGCGACGATGAGCGTACTACGACGCGCCCGCGGACGCGGGCGTGCGCGAGAAGGACGACCGGAGCCCGGTCACCGCTCGCGGACGAGGTGGCGCACCGCATCCTGGTCGACGGGCTCGACCGGCTCGATCCGACGACTCCGGTCATCTCGGAGGAGGCGGCCGCCGCGGACTTCGAGGCCCGCCGGGGCTGGCGCCGGTTCTGGCTGGTGGATCCGCTCGACGGCACCAAGGAGTTCATCAAGCGGCGCGGCGAGTTCACGGTCAACGTCGGCGCTGATCGAGGAGGGCGAGCCCGTGTTCGGCGTGGTGCTGGCGCCGGCGCTCGACCTGCTGTACTGGGCCGGCCAAGGGCGAGGGGGCCTGGCGGGAGGAGAAGGGTGGCGCGCCGGAGCGCATCTACTCCACCGCGCCCGCGCCCGGCACGCCGCTCACGGTGGTCGAGAGCCTGTCGCATCCGTCGCCGGAGCTGGAGGAGTATCTCAAGACGATCCCGGTGGCGCGGCGGGTCAAGGCCGGGAGCTCGCTCAAGTTCTGCTGGGTCGCCGAGGGCAAGGCCGACATCTATCCCGCGCCTCGGCCCGACCATGGAATGGGACGTGGCGGCCGGCGATTGCATCTATCGCCAGTCCGGGCGGCGACGGCGAGCGGCCGTCGCCGCTGATCTACAACAAGCCGGACCTCCGGAACCCCAGCTTCGTCATCGGGCTGTGAGTGCCGGCACGCGACCTCGCGCGGGCTCGCGGTGCTCTGGTTCACCGGCCTCTCCGGCTCGGGGAAGAGCACCATCGCCACCCGGGTGCACGAGGCGCTGGAGCGCCGCGGGCGTGGACGGTCGAGTACCTCGACGGCGACGCGATCCGCGAGCTGTTTCCCAGCACCGGCTTCACCCGCGCGCGAGCGGGACGAGCACCTGCGGCGGACGGGCTACCTGGCCAGCCGGCTGGCCGCGCACGGGGTGACCGTGGTCGCGTCGCTTCGTCTCGCCGTACCGCGAGTCCCGCGAGTTCGTCCGGCGGCTCTGCCGCAACTTCGTCGAGATCTACGTCGCGACCCCGCTCGAGGAGTGCGAGCGGCGCGACGTGAAGGGACTGTACGCCCGCGCGCGGCGCGGGGAGATTCAGCAACTTCACGGGGATCGACGACCCGTACGAGCCGCCCGAGCGCCCGGAGCTGACGCTCGACACCCGCGCTCTCTGACCGTCGACCAATGCGTCGGCGGCGGTCCTGGAGCGCGTGGGAGGCGGACTGCTGACTGCAGGGACGATGGACCATCTCGACCAGCTCGAAAACCGGAGCGTGCACATCCTCCGGGAGGCGTACGCCAACTTCAAGAACCTCGTGCATGCTCTGGTCGATCGGGAAGGACAGCACCGTCCTGCTCTGGCTGGCCCGCAAGGCGTTCTTCGGGCACGTGCCGATTCCCGCTGGTCCACATCGACACCTCGTTCAAGATCCCGGAGATGATCGACTACCGGGACCGGCTCGCCGCTCGAGTGGAACCTGACCATGATCTACGGCCAGAACCGGCAGGCGCTGCGAGGACAAGCGGACCTTCCCCGACGGCACGGTCGACCGCATCACCTGCTGCAGGCTGCTCAAGACCGAGGCGCTCAAGAAGACGCTCAGCGGCGAGTGGCCCCGGTACCGGCTCAACCACGCCAAGCGGGCCTACGAGCTGGACCAGAACACCGAGCCGTACACCGGCGTCATCGTCGGCGCCCGCGCCGACGAGGAGGGCAGCCGCTCGAAGGAGCGCTACTTCTCGCCCCGCAACCGCGCAGTCGCACTGGGACGTCGGCGACCAGCCGCCCGAGTTCTGGAACCAGTACAAGACCGAGTTCGCGCCCGGCACCCACCTGCGGATTCACCCGCTGCTCGACTGGACCGAGCTCAACATCTGGGAGTACATCGAGCGGGAGAACATCCCGACCGTGTCGCTCTACTACAACCAGGGCGACGGCAAGCGCTACCGCTCGCTCGGCTGCTGGCCCTGCACCAAGCCGGTCGAGTCCGACGCCGCGCAACGTGGACGAGATCATCGTCGAGCTGAAGACCGGCAAGTTCGCCAACATCGCCGAGCGCTCGGGCCGGGCGCAGGACAAGGACGACGGCGGCGGGCTGGAGACCCTCCGGCGCGACGGGTACATGTAGAGCCGCCATGCTGTCCAAGAAGGCCAAGTACGCCATCAAGGCCCTCCTCGCGCTCGCCGACCACGGGCGCGACGAGCCGATGCGCATCGCGGACCTGGCCCGCGACGGAGCAGATCCCGCCCAAGTTTCTCGAGCTCATCCTGCTGGGCCTCAAGAACCACGGCATCCTGCAGAGCCGGAAAGGGAAGGGCGGGGGCTACCTCCTCGCGCGTGACCCGACCGACATCTACCTGGGCCAGATCGTCCGGATGTTCGACGGGCCGCTCGCGCCCGGTCCCGTGCGCCAGCCAGACGGCCTACGTGCGCTGCGCCGATTGCCCGAACGAGGCGGTGTGCGGCGTGCGCCTCGCGATGAAGGAGGTCCGGGACGCCACCGCTCGCGTGCTGGACGGGACCAGCCTCGCCGCCCTCCGCCGCCAAGTGAGCTCGCCAGCTAGCCCATCAGCGCTGCCACTGACACCGTCCGTCATCCTCTGGCACGCGCTTTGCCTATTTACTCTATCAACTAGATAGGATAAATAGGGTCATGGCCACTCTACCCTGTGCAGCCAGACCCGACTCCGCGGTTGCATTCGCTCCCACTCCCGCCGCTGCTCTCCGGGAGCTGGGGCAGGCCCTCCGGGCGATCCGCTACGGATCGATCGAGCTGGTGATCCACGACGGCCGGGTCGTGCAGCTGGAACGACGTGAGAAAGTCCGTGTTGACACAGATCGACGCTACAGGACACGGCAGCGGACGCCAGGTCCAGGGACTGACCGGACCGCCGGAAGTCCGCCACTACGACAGCTCACGGGAGGCCGACGATGCGAGCGGTCCGGACTGCGTGTCAGCGGCATCATTCTGGCCTCGGGAAGTGTGGCGACAGCGCCACAGGCCGTCGGCGCAACAGGACGGGACCACCCCGGACAGCGACCCTCGAAGCAGCGGGTGGATGAGCTCGACCAGCAGATCCGCATCCTCCAGCGTCTCCGCGAGCTCGCGGCGGACAGCGTCGACGACGGCGGCCAAGGACAAGGTCGTCGGCCACCGCCAGCGAAGGACGGCTTCAGCATCAAGTCGGCGGACGGGAAGTACGCCGTCCGGTTCCGGGCTACGTCCAGGCGGACGGCCGCTTCTTTCTGCCGAGCAGCGCGTTCCCGGTCACCGACAACGTTCTTCCTCCGTCGGGCCCGGCCCGATCCTCGAGGCCACCGTCGGCAAGTACTTCGACTTCCGCCTCATGCCCGACTTCGGCCAGGGCCACGACGACGCTGTTCGACGCCTACTCCGACGTGAAAGTTCTCGCCCGCGTTCGCGGTCCGCGTCGGCAAGTTCAAGCCGCCGGTCGACCTCGAGCGGCTGCAGTCGGCGAGCGACATCGTCTTCGCCGAGCGCGCGCTGGCCGACCAACCTCGCGCCCGAACCGCGACGTCGGCCTTCAGCTCTCGGGCGACATCTCGACAGCGGCGTCTGTCGCCTACGCAGGCCGGCGTCTTCAACGGCGTGCCCGACCTCGGCAACGGCGACGGCGACGTGAGCGACGCCAAGGACTTCGCGGCGCGCGTCTTCCTCCAGCCGTTCAAGACGCGGCTCGCTCGACGGGCCTTGGCGTCGGCGTCGCGGGCGAGCACCGGCATCGAGCGCGGCACCACCGCCGGCGCCGCAGCTCGCGAGCTACCGCACGCCGGGCCAGCAGACCGTGTTCCGCTACCTCAGCAGCACGCACCACGCCGGCGAACAACGTCTTCGCCAACGGCAGCGCGCCAGCGCCTCGCGCCGCAGGCCTACTTCTACACCGGCCGCTCGGCCTGCACGGCGAGTACATCCTGTCGTGGCAGGAAGTGAGCCGCGCGACGTCGACACGCTCAAGCTCGAGCACACGGCGTGGCAGGCCACCGGCTCGTTCTTCCTCACCGGCGAGAAGAACTCGTGGTTCCGCAGCGCCACGCCCAAGAAGCCGTTCGATCCCAAGGCCGGCACCTTCGGCGCCGTCGAGCTCGCCGCGCGCTACGGCGAGCTCACGCATCGACGACGCCACGTTCCCGGCGTACGCCAACCCGGCCAGCACGCCGAGCAAGGCCAAGGCGTTGGGCGGTCGGCGTGAACTGGTACTCTGGCCAAGGCGATCAAGGTCGTCATCGACTACGAGCACACCACGTTCGACGGCGGCACCGCCACGCGGCGACCGCGAGCCGGAGAATTTCGTCGTCACCCGCGTCCAGCACTCCTTCTGATCCCGACGACTCGACTCAGAGGAAGCACTCATGACCATGCGCACTCGACTCGCGCTTCGCTCGCTCATCCTCGCCTGCGCCGCGCTGGCGGTCCGGCCGCCGGCGCCAGGGCGCGCCGAAGCCGGTGACGCTGCTCAACGTGTCGTACGACCCGACGCGCGAGCTGTACGAGGACTTCAACCAGCAGTTCGCCGCGCTACTGGAAGGGGAAGACCGGCCAGGACGTGACCATCCGGCAGTCGCACGGCGGCTCGGGCAAGCAGGCCCGCTCGGTCATCGACGGCCTCGAGGCCGACGTCGTGACGCTCGCGCTGGCCTACGACATCGACCAGATCGCCGAGAAGGCCGGGCTGCTGCCGGCCAACTGGCAGACGCGGCTGCCCAACAACAGCTCGCCCTACACGTCGACGATCGTGTTCCTCGTGCGCAAGGGGAACCCCAAGGGCATCAAGGACTGGGGCGACCTGGCCAAGCCGGGCGTCTCGGTGATCACGCCGAACCCGAAGACCTCGGGCGGCGCGCGCTGGAACTACCTCGCGGCGTGGGCCTGGGCGCTGCGCCAGCCGGGCGGCAACGAGGCCGACAGCGCGAAGGCGCTTCGTCGGCCAAGCTCTACAAGAACGTGCCGGTGCTCGACGCCGGCGCGCGCGGCTCGACGACGACGTTCGTGGAGCGCGGCATCGGCGACGTGCTGATCGCGTGGGAGAACGAGGCGCTGCTGGCGATCAAGGAGCTGGGCGCCGGGCAAGTTCGAGATCGTCGCGCCGTCGCTCAGCATCCTCGCCGAGCCGCCGGTCGCGGTGGTGGACAAGGTGGCGGACAAGCACGGCACCAAGGCCGTCGCCCAGGCCTATCTCGAGTACCTCTACACCGACGACGGGCAGGAGATCGCGGCCAAGCACTTCTACCGCCCGCGGCTCGCCGACGGTGGCGGCCGAAGTACGCGTCGCAGTTCCCCAAGGTCGCAGCTGTTCACCGATGGACGAGGTGTTCGGCGGCTGGAAGAAGGCGCAGGACGACGCACTTCGCCGACGGCGGCGCTGTTCGACCAGATCTACCAGCCGGGGCGCTAGCCCCGGCGCGGTCTACCCCTACGAAGGGATGACGATGCGGACGAACCTCGCGAAGCGTGCTCCCGGGGTTCGGCCTGTCCCTGGGCATCACCTGCACCTACCTCAGCCTGATGGTGCTCCTCCCGCTGGCGACCGTCTTCACGCGGACGGCGGACCTCTCGTGGGCCGCGTTCTGGGCACACCGTCACCAACCCGCGGGTGCTGGCCTCGTACCGCGTGACCTTCGGCGCCTCGTTCGTCGCCGCCTGCGTCAACACGGTCTTCGGGCTGCTCGTCGCCTGGGTGCTGGTGCGCTACCGGTTTCCCGGGCCGGCGGCTGGTGGACGCGATGGTCGATCTGCCGTTCGCGCTGCCGACGGCGGTCGCGGGCATCGCGCTGACGCACGCTCTACGCCGCCGAACGGCTGGGTCGGGCCGCTACCTCGAGCCGCTGGGCATCAAGGTGTCCTACACCTGGCTCGGCATCACCGTGGCGCTGATCTTCATCGGCCTGCCGTTCGTGGTGCGGACGGTGCAGCCGGTGCTCGACGACCTCGAAGTCGAGGTCGAGGAGGCGGCGGCGAGCCTCGGCGCGCCGGCGCTGGCAGACCTTCACCCGCGTGATCTTCCCCACGGTCGCGCCGGCGCTGCTCACCGGCTTCGCGCTGGCGTTCGCGCGGGCCGTCGGGCGAGTACGGCTCGGTGGTCTTCATCTCCGGCAACATGCCGATGAAGACCGAGATCGTGCCGCTGCTCATCATCACCAAGCTGGAGCAGTACGACTACGCGGGGGCCACGGCGGTCGCCCTGA